>CBDIDQ010000148.1:0-28921 GCA_965277695.1 Alteromonadaceae bacterium | reverse complement strand
GGGTCCTGAGGGAGGTTCTGGTGGTGGCGAAATTCTAGTCTCTGGTACGCCGGAAGATGTTTGTCAACATTCGACTTCGCATACCGCACATTATCTTAAGCCGTTGCTTTCACAATAGAGCAATTACAACGAATGCGCAGCAAGCTGCGCTTTGGCTTGCTCAGAAAGTGGCGTGGCTTTTTTCTGCTCATGATCAAAACGAACCATCACTGCGGTTCCTGATGCCCGCTTACTGCCATCTTGCCAAGCCTCCTGATACACATCAAAAGACGAATTGCCTACCCGACTAATGTAGGTCCTCAATTCAATCGGCTGGGCATAAAATAACTCCGCATGAAACTCAACGTCAATTTTAGCCAAAATCAGCTTTCCAGTCACTAAGTGTCAAGTCCGGACTAAAAAGCCTAAACACCGGATCACGCGCCCCTTCAAACCAAACAGGCAGCATTGTATTATTAATATGCCCTAAAGCATCAGTATCTGAAAAACGGGGTTGAATAGTTTCTGTGAACATTATCTTATCTCATTAAAAGCCAATCGTTGAGGCAATAAATCAGGCGATCTGTAAATCCCAGCCGACACTCTTTTGTTCTTCGACTTCGCTGACCAATTCCGCTCTCATTAACGGATGAGCCGCCAACCAGCCATCAGGTAATTGCAATGATAACTTATCACCCCCACCACTAACCTTAATCACCGGCAGCACCTCATCTAATCGACGCATCGACAAAATCACCGCTACCCGTAATATCCGCGTCAGTCGTTGCGCCAGCTGACACGAAGTCATGGTTTGTTTGGCAATCAACGCTTGATCAATATTACCTCGATGATTACTAACCAGCGCAGTCAGTAGTTGATGCTGAGCACGAGAAAAACCCGGTAGCTCAGACTCGTTAAGAATATAAGCGCCATGTCTATGGTAATGTCGATACTCAACAATCAAACCCAACTCATGCAACAAAGCCGCACTATTGAGTATATCAATGCCTTCAAACTCATCGAGCTGCCAACAATCTTTGAGTTGATTGGCACAATTGAGCGCGACCTCAGCGACAATTTCACTATGGCGCTTATCAATATGATAACGGATCAGCAAACTGGTCAATGTTCGCTCACGAATATCTGTGCGTTGCATATTCTGCATCATGTTATACAGCAGACCTTCTCGCAGTGCGCCACCCGCCAACGTCATGCGCTCGACTTTTAAGCTGTTAAAAATCGCCATTAAAATCGCCAGCCCACTGACAAACACCAGTCGGCGCTCTTTAACCAGCCCGGGTAAATCAAGCTTATCAATGGTTTGACAGGCGATTGCCTGTTGTTGAATTTGCGTTAATCTGGGCAGGGTTAATTCTTCGGCATAACCCTGGCTCACCAAGATTTCTTGAATAGCCTGAACCGTACCAGAAGCACCAACTGCGTTGAGCCAACCGATATTGAGGTATTGCTCAGCGATATTAGCCAGTTGGCTTTCAGCCGCCGCAATAGCGGCATCAAAATTAGCCTGATTGATGATGTCATTGACAAAATAACGTTCAAGGAAGGTAACACAACCAATATTCAGGCTATTGAGCACTAGTGATTTAAACCCATTACCAATGATAACCTCGGTACTAGCACCGCCAATGTCTATCACCAGACGGTTACTATCACTGTTCGAAGTGTGAGCAACGCCCAAATAAATGGTCGCCGCTTCTTCTTCACCACTGATAATACTGATGTCATGATTTAAAATCTGCTGGGCTTGAGTGACAAATTCTTGCGCATTGATAGCCAAACGCAAGGTTGCGGTGGCCACGACTCGAATGTTTTGTGCAGGAATATCTTGTAACCGCTCGGCAAACAAAGCCAGACATTCCCAACCTCTGGCCATCGCTACCTGATTAAGCACAAAGTCCTCATCAAGCCCGGAGGCCAATCTGACTTTACGTTTAATCCGGGCAATGACCTGAGCACTGCCAGCCACTTCTCTGACCATCAACATATGAAAACTGTTGGAGCCCATATCAATGATCGCATAAATATCGTGATGAAATTTATCGATACCGTTACTTTTTTCTCGCCGTGGCTTTTTTTCTGTCATTAATAAGTCTACGCTATCTCTTGCTTTACAACACTATCGCCTGCGCTGATGCTGATCATTACGGCGACCACCGCCACTACCACCTTTGCCGCCTTTGTTAAAATTACTCGTGCGTCGTTTATGGTGCATTCGGGGCTTAACTAGGTCTTGCAACAAATTATCCGGTTCGAAATGACTCACCGGAATTTCATGAGAGACGTATTCTTCAACAGCGGGTAAATTGTAAACGTAATTCTCACAGGCAAAACTAATCGCTTTACCACTGGCACCTGCTCGTCCGGTACGGCCAATACGATGCACATAATCCTCGGCATCATCAGGTAAATCATAATTAAACACATGACTGACCAAAGGAATATGCAAACCTCGTGCGGCCACATCGGTGGCAACTAATAGGTCTAACTGACCTTTAGAAAAGTCTTCGAGAATTTTTAAACGTCTTTTTTGAGGTACATCACCAGTCAGCATACCGACCCGATGACCATCAGCCTGGAGCCAGGCAAAAACGTTTTCACAACAATGTTTAGTGTTGGCAAAAACAATGGCTTTTTCAGGCCACTCTTCTTCTACCAAGGTTAATAACAAACGCATTTTATCTTCTTTGGAAGGATAAAATAATTCTTCTTCAATTCGTTTTGCCGTCATTTGTTCAGGCTCTACCTGCAAATGCACCGGTTCATTCATCAGATCAAAAGCCAGCTCTTTTACCCGATATGATAAGGTAGCAGAGAACAGCATACACATGCGATCTTTGGCCGCAGGCATCTGATTGAATAAATAACGAATATCTTTAATGAAACCCAAATCAAACATTCGGTCGGCTTCATCAAGGACTACAACCTCGATGTTCGCCACAGAAAAACAGCCTTGTTTAAGGTAATCAATCAAACGGCCAGTGGTGCCAATTAAAATATCGACCCCTTTTTCAAACTGCTGCCGTTGAGTTTCATAACCTTCGCCCCCATACACTAAACCAAGCTTTAATCCGGTGGATTTGGCTAGTGGCATAGCATCTTTATGGATTTGAATGGCAAGTTCCCTGGTCGGTGCTAAAATGATCGACCGAACCTGATTGGTGGGATTATTGACAAGCAATAAGCGGTGAAAAGTCGCCGCTAAAAAAGCTAACGTTTTGCCCGTGCCCGTTTGAGCCTGTCCGGCAATATCCTTATCAGACAGCGATACAGGCAGCGTTAATGCCTGGATCGGAGTGCAATGAGTATAGCCGGTGGTCTCGATGCCACGGAGTACCGGAGCAAGTAAACCAAGCTCCGAGAATTTTGTTTCGGTTAAATGTGTCTTATTCATAGCTAAGTAGAATAACGTTTAAACTTGCAATAAGAAACAACAATGATTAAATAGTACTGTATTTTATAAAATTAAGTCTTGAACTTACGGAGAATGAACAATGAGCGACAAAATAATCCACATTACTGACGGCAGCTTTGAAGCTGACGTGACCAATTCAGGCACGCCCGTACTGGTTGATTTTTGGGCAGAATGGTGTGGACCATGCAAGATGATCGGCCCTATCCTTGAAAACGTATCAGAAGATCCAAATCTGGACGGTAAATTGACCATTGCCAAAATGAATATTGACGACAACCAAGCGACACCACAAAAATTTGGTGTACGTGGTATTCCTACCTTGATGTTATTCAAAGGCGGCGAAGTCGCAGCAACTAAAGTCGGCGCTTTATCACAAAGTCAACTGAACGCATTCTTGGCAGACCATCTATAACTTGCCACGAAAGGGCGTTTAATCGCGCCTTTTTTCATTCTTAACTCATTCTTAACTAGACGCCTTTGGAATTTACTGCTAACTTATAACGCGACCAGCATGATCCGCTGGCTACCATATTAAATTCTCAATATTGAACCCTATATTCACCATTCCGCCTTTTTAACTTTAATTACAAAGAACCCCCCGTTATGCATCTTAAAGAACTCAAACAACAGTCTATTAATGAGCTTGTCAATCTTGCCGAATCAATGGGCCTCGAAAATGTAGCCCGCCTGCGCAAACAAGACATTATTTTCGCTATTCTGAAAAAACACGCTAAAAGCGGAGAAGACATCTTCGGCGGTGGTGTATTAGAAATTTTGCAGGACGGCTTTGGCTTTTTACGTTCTTCAGATGCCTCATACCTTGCCGGTCCCGATGACATTTATGTCTCTCCAAGCCAAATTCGCCGTTTCAACATGCGCACTGGTGACACCATTAGCGGCATTATCCGTCCGCCAAAAGACAGTGAGCGTTATTTTGCGCTATTAAAGGTCAGTGAAGTTAACTTTGACCGTCCAGAAAATGCTCGCAACAAAATTTTATTCGAAAACCTCACCCCATTACACGCCAATAGTCGAATGACGCTTGAACGTGGCAATGGCAGTAGTGAAGATATTACAGCCCGAGTCATGGACTTGGCATCTCCTATTGGTAGAGGTCAGCGTGGTTTGATTGTTGCACCACCAAAAGCGGGTAAAACCATTTTGATGCAAAATATCGCCACTTCTATTGCCGCCAACCATCCTGATTGTCAGTTAATGGTATTGCTGATTGATGAGCGTCCAGAAGAGGTAACAGAGATGCAGCGCATGGTTAAGGGTGAAGTTATCGCTTCGACCTTTGATGAACCTGCCAGTCGTCACGTACAAGTCGCCGAGATGGTGATTGAAAAAGCCAAGCGTTTGGTTGAGCACAAAAAAGACGTGGTCATTTTACTCGACTCCATCACTCGTTTAGCTCGCGCCTATAACACCGTGATCCCCTCGTCAGGTAAAGTACTGACCGGTGGTGTTGATGCCAATGCCTTACACAAACCAAAACGTTTCTTCGGTGCCGCTCGTAACGTCGAAGAAGGTGGCAGCTTAACAATCATTGCAACCGCACTGATTGATACTGGCTCAAAAATGGATGAGGTTATCTACGAAGAGTTTAAAGGCACAGGTAATATGGAATTACACCTCAGCCGTAAAATCTCCGAAAAGCGCGTCTTCCCAGCGATTGATTTTAACCGTTCAGGTACCCGTCGTGAAGAATTGTTAACTAAAGCGGATGAACTGCAAAAAATGTGGATCTTACGCAAAATCACCCATTCAATGAATGAAATCGAAGCCATCGAATTTATCATTGACCGCCTAGCAATGACCAAAACCAACAACGAATTCTTTGACGCAATGAAACGACAGAAGGGTGGATAAAATCCTAAAAAAGCGAATACCTGGAGCTTTTTAAGGATTTTACGCGAGACATGGATGGTAGACGCGAATTCATTCGCGTAGGGAGCCAAAGCGACCTCCCTCCCAAAACGAGAATAAATTCTCGTCTACGACAATTTTACGCAAGACATGGATGTCGAGCCGGGTCCAACCTTCATGGATGAATGACAACACCAAACTTCTATCGAAACCCCATATGGTAGACGCGAATTTATTCGCGTAGGGAGCCGAAGCGACCGTAAAGCCGCCAGTCTGCACCAAGCCTTGCCAAAACGAGAATAAATTCTCGTCTACCTCCAGATGGTCATAAAAGAGTATTAATCCCCTTCATGCAGCCAAGCCGCATGTTTAGGTGCTTTTTTAGTCTTCGACCACTCTTCAACCATCAATGGCGCAACTCTTTTTAACTCATCCATTTGTGGCACAGTACCAACTACGCAAGTCAATTCTAGACGATGACCATTGGGATCGAAGAAATAAATCGATTTGATAATGCCGTGATTCGTTGGACCAAGCACATCAACACCTTTACCAATCAACTCTTCTTTGGCACTCAACAATGCCGCTTCGTCTTCAACTCTAAAAGCGATATGTTGAACCCACTCAGGGGTGTTTTCATCTCTGCCCATTTGCGGTGAGTTTGGTAATTCAAAAAATGCGAGGATATTGCCCTGTCCAGCATCGAGAAATAAATGCATATACGGATCAGGTTCTTGCGTTGATGGCACTTTATCTTCGGCAATCGCCACCAAAAAATCCATGTTGAGTTTATCCTGATAAAATTCAACGGTTTCTTTGGCGTCATTACAACGATAGGCCACATGGTGGATTTGCTTGATGTCGATCATAATTTTATCTCTGCTGGCTGTTGTGCTTACTTAGCGTTAGTGCTGCAATAATACGCATTATCCCGCCGCAACTAAAGCGCCCAGCCGATTTAGCTATAACAGCGTGATATTGAGTCAGTGTAAATAAAGCTTTACGTTAAAGTGTCATTCAATGACCGACTATTCGATAATAAAGCTCAATTCATTACACTGCAATGAATAGAGCATCGGTGCTTTGCCAGCAGGTTTATCCCCATTAATCACTTTAACATCGTGAAGGCGACCACCATAGCTCAGCGAATAAACTCCTTTGCTGGATAAATCATAGCCTTCGGCCAAATTTACCGTAGCGTGTTTTGATTGGCCGGGTTTTATCATCGAATAATCATCTTCACTGGGACGAAAACGTTTCACCATAGCGCCGTTATAATTAACTCTCTTACCATCCACTGTAATGTTTAAATAGTCATTAAACCAACCTTCAAATGGCGTATTCCACTTAAGCACATTCAATGAATGCTCACTCACATTAGTTAACTTAAACGCCATTGGTATGGCTTCACCGAGCTTCACTTTTGCTGGAGTTGAAATATGACATTCAAACATCTGTTTTTGCTCTTGCTGCTCTTGTTGACTGAGGGCTGATTGATGATGATCGTCCTGATGGGCTACGGTTGAAAAAACGAGTCCGTAGCCAACACTGGCCGCTAACCATTTTATCCCATGAATATACTGTCTTTTCATGACTTTTATTTATACTTGTTAATCGAATTGTGCAGCTATCTTAGCGTAAACTAAAGCGTTTAAACATCGCCCAATAAACATCACCTTATAAACATAGGATCGGATACATGAGCAAACCCGCTGTCGGCATTGGCATTATCATTGAAAACGAGCAACAACAAATTTTAATTGGCAAACGTAAAGGCAGTCATGCCCCTTATTATTCTATTCCGGGTGGGCATCTAGAAGTGGGGGAATCGTTTGAGCAAGGGGCGATCAGAGAAATAGCCGAAGAAACCGGATTGAATATTAGCGACCCTCAGGTGATTAGTGTCACCAACAACCTTAAGACTTATTCACAAGAGGGATATCACACCATTTCAATCATACTGTTGGTAAAGGGCTGTAACGAACAACCCCGGCTGATGGAGCCTGACAAATGTGAGGGTTGGTTCTGGGTGGATCCACAGCAACTCCCTCAGCCACATTTTGATGCCAGTGAAGCTGCCATTTACTGCTACCTGAATCATCAAGTGTATCAACCAGTAAGTGCACAAGCCACGAGTAGTTAAAGCGCTTGCTTGGTTACTTTAACGCCGTGTTTTTGCAGTAGTGTTAATACATTATCTTTACCGACCAAGTGTGCAGTGCCGACAACGACAAAAACGCGTTTACCAAGCTTAAGCTGTGCTTGTACACCATCAGCCATTTTATGGTTGCGTTTAATCAGCATTTGTTCAATAAACACCTTTTTCAGCGCAGGGTTTTCAACTTCTTCAAATAGACTCACCAACTTATCTTCATCGCCCTGTGACCAGCTATCAATCAGCAACTTTAAATCATCACTATTTTCAGACATGCTTTGCAGCAACAACTCTTCTTGCAACGACTCGGACAAATCAGCAAACAACTTAAATTGTGACTCAGCAGTTTCGAGCGATATCACTGATTTTTTACTTTTACTTGCCTCGCTGATAAAAAACCGATCAATGCCCAACTCTGGATCATAACCCGACTTCATAAAGCCAAAAGAAGCAAAAGTCACGCTGACCAACCAAGGTTTGAACAGGCGAAACTGCTGACAAGGTAGCCCTTGCTTTTGACAGTATTGGTTATAAAGTTTTTTTGTTGATGGACTTAGCCAACTGACCAGAGGACGTTTAGCATCCATTCCATACTGTTGACTCAGACGAGTCATCAACGCATTGCTGTCATCGCTCAAATTAACTTCTACCGCCAATGCCTCACTCGCCTTAAAACCGCTCATAATCGCTGCTGGCAGCGGATACATCGAAGGATTACCCAAGTGAATAGAACCTAGCGCATAGGATTTAACGCCATTAAATTCGAGTTGCCAAAACAACGGGGAGATTTTTTTGGTCGATTGATGATCATCAGCAAGTGTTTGAAAACTACCGACAAAAATAAACAAGAAAAAAAGCAGTGAGGATAGGGAGCTAGTGCGGTTAGTGGGTTTCATTACAATGACTCTGACAAATTGATTAACTTAAGTCTAACACAACAGGCGGTGGCCTAAGCCACCGCATATGACTTAATTAACAAACTCTTCGAGTAGTTTAGGTCTCATTGCGAGCACTTTTTTACAAGCTTCATCATCAAACATCGCTACATGGCATTCTAATATTGGCAAGTCCATCACTTGCGCCAAAAAACCATAAACGACATTACGTGAATAGGCTCGCTCTCGCCACAGCGGATCAATTAAACGATGTACCGAACGACGCAAGCCTCTGAGCTGGGTATTCGATAATTGCCCCAATGGTAAGTAATCTCCCTGATGCACACCAACGTAAGCGTCACATGCCTGAGGATAGTTGTCACACAAGTACAGCATCCCAAAGTCTCTGTCTTCATATACAGCTGAAGAATGTTTCAGATGCGCTCGCCCGTTACAATAAGGGCAAGCCATGTAAACACCAGTGCTTGGTGATGACTTAAGTCCGTTACGCCAGTCGTCAAAAAACTGCGCGACGTACAGACAGCAATCTTGTGTAGTTAGGTCTAGTTTTAGTGAACGAATATGTTGATTGATATCGGCTAATGGTAGCTTATCAACCGGACTATTCTTAAATGGTTCAGTCATTGTCACCAAGGACTGATAATAAAACTCCTGATCGACATTTCTCATACTGCTTCTTCGCAGTTGAATACCGACCACTGTCGCAAAATTTAATTCTGATATCTTCATTACTTCAATAACCCCTTCTGTAGCTTCGCTCAAGGTTGATCAAAACCAATTAAACAATACCAAGTTAATAACTCCTGCTGTAGTTTGAGATGCTCTAATTATAGGCAAGCTTTTGACAAACGGGTATTTTTTGTTCAGGACACTGGGTTTCAGCCTGTAGCCAGCCAAATACCGACGCCTATCATCAGGGTTCCTGTGATTTTATTAAGTGTAGCAACGTTGTTATTACGTTGTAACAGACGGCCTAATTGTTTGCCACCTGTGGCATAAAGCATCAAACAAATAAACTCAATAAACAATACTGTCGTCAATAGAATGGCTAACTGAGGAACCATTGGTAATGAAGCGTTAATAAATGGAGGTAATAAAGAGATCATGAACGCCCAGCCTTTCGGGTTGGCAATGGCGGTGATAAAACCTTGCATCGCAACTGCCCATTGCGTCTTATCCTCGGTTGCACCAGAACCATTAAAGTCCAATGCCATTTTGCCTTTTGAGCGCCACATCTGTACACCAAGATACATGAGATACAGACCACCGACATATTTGAACACCACAAATACTGTCGGGTAATTAAGCATCATAGTCGCCACGCCAATGACAGCAAAAACCCCGACAAGCGCTACACCTACCAACTCACCGAGCATCATCCACAGGGTTTTGCGAATACCAACAGTCATCCCCATAGTCAAAGCCAGAGTCATACACAAACCCGGACTGACTGATACTAAAAAGAAGGTTGGAATAAAAACAACCAAGCTGGCAAATTCAATCATAATGATCCCTTAAAACAATATATAAAAAATTCCTTGGAACTATCTATCAACTCTTTGGTTTTAGCTTTGGTTTTAGCTTTGGTTTTAACAATAAATCCTGAAAGTCAAAGCTAAAATCAGTTAAAGGTGAAACAGCCTTCATAGTCGCTACATCTATTTCCCCCTCAGGGGTCAGTTGAAAATTCACAAAAGCATCAGCATTAGTCGAGCGATCGTACCAGCGAACAATGAACGTATTATATTGATAATGTTCCAGCTCACCGATCAGCGTTGCCGTTCGGCTAAAACGCATTTCCAATTTCTTTTTCTTCCCTTCACCGACTATTACAATATCGATATCACCATACCAATCATCTTTATAAGTTTGCGCGTAATCAACCAGTGCCAACGACGGTTTTGACTTAGCATTGCGGTTTTTCATTAAGTCAGCGACAACCGTATTGGCTTCACCGACCTTTTTTTGCAGACGTTGATTATAAATGCTGACCCAATCCTGATGTTCAACCGCCAAATAGCGATTGATAATGTCATGACCAATCGCATTAAAAGCAGAGCCTGATTGTTGATTAGTTAAAATGACCACACCGAGGTTTTTCTCAGGGATCATCGCAACACGAGATACCATACCCATGATACCGCCAGTATGAGTAACCATCTTATAACCATGGTAATCAGCTAATCCCCAGCCAAGACCGTAAGCTTTAAAATGAGTTCGGTCCATTTCCTCTGCGAATGGACTGACCTTTTGTAAAGTATTAGCAGACCACATTTGCTGACTTTGCTCATCAGAGAACAATCGTTGTTCCTCGCTGTTGATTGTCGCTATCAAACCACTTTTAAGCTGCACTTTGAGCCAACTGCTCATCTCATTGACATTTGAGGCCATAGAGCCTGCCGACAAAAAGTTCTCCAGAAAATCACCGCCGACAGGGCCTACCACACCATCAACAGGTGCGTGAGGCGTCGCTACATTATCATTGTCAGCTTCAATCAGAGAAAACTTCATGCGGGTATCGGTCATTTTCAGCGGCGCTAAAATTCGTTTGCTGACGAAATCTTCCCAAGCCATTCCAGACACCTTAGCGACAATATCACCTGCCATTACATACATCAGGTTGTCATAAGCGTATTCACTGCGAAAGCTCGACACAGGTTTTAAATAACGCATACGCTTGATAATTTCGTCATTAGTAATTGTAGAAGTCGGCCAAATCATCAAATCACCGGCACCAAGCCCTAAACCGCTGCGATGAGATAACATATCGCGAATAGTGAATTGCCTAGTGACGTAGGCATCGTACAACTGAAAAGACGGCAGATAATCGGTTACCTTATCATCCCAATCCAATTTGCCTTCATCAGCCAGGATTGCCAATGCAGCGGCTGTAAAAGCTTTGGTGTTAGAGGCAATACCAAAAAGTGTATCAGCATTCACTTTATTCGTTTCGCCCAGTTTGCGCAGGCCAAAGCCTTTAGCCATCACCACTTTGTCGTCTTTAACAATCGCGACAGCCACGCCGGGCACATTAAAAGTTGTCATCGCCCTTTCGATGGTCTGCTCTATATCAGTCAGGTCTACATCCGCTGCGGACGCGACAAAGGAAAGTGATGTGACAAATAAGCAAAGAGTTGTCAGCATCAAGCGTTTGGAATTCATTAATAGAACCTCATCAGAAAGAACAGAAAAGTATGCGAGAATCTACCGGAAAATAAGCTGTACTGCTACTGATATTTGATTTGGCTCTGTGTGGGGTTTATTTTTTGTTTGGATACGAAAAAAGCCCAATGCAAATGCATTGGGCTTTATCGTTTATTTGGTGCCTGGCGGTGTCCTACTCTCACATGGGATCTCCCACACTACCATCGGCGCTAACACGTTTCACTTCTGAGTTCGGGATGGGATCAGGTGGTACCATGTTGCCATTGCTGCCAGGCGAATTTGGTTTAACAATTTGGAAAAAACTGATATATATCACCGTAGTGTGCATTCTATGCACAACCAACCGATGATGATTCTCTTAAAACGCTGTCACTCTAACTCTGTATCACGTTATTCATTCAATAAGTACAACTTAAACAACAAAACCACTTGGGTGTTGTATGGTTAAGCCTCACGGGCAATTAGTACAGGTTAGCTTCATGCCTCACAGCACTTCCACACCCTGCCTATCAACGTTGTAGTCTTCAACAACCCTTTAGGAGCTTAAAGCTCAGAGATGATTCATCTCAAGGCTCGCTTCCCGCTTAGATGCTTTCAGCGGTTATCGATTCCGAACGTAGCTACCGGGCAATGCTATTGGCATAACAACCCGAACACCAGCGGTTCGTCCACTCCGGTCCTCTCGTACTAGGAGCAGCCCCTTTCAATCATCTAACGCCCACGGCAGATAGGGACCGAACTGTCTCACGACGTTCTAAACCCAGCTCGCGTACCACTTTAAATGGCGAACAGCCATACCCTTGGGACCGACTTCAGCCCCAGGATGTGATGAGCCGACATCGAGGTGCCAAACACCGCCGTCGATATGAACTCTTGGGCGGTATCAGCCTGTTATCCCCGGAGTACCTTTTATCCGTTGAGCGATGGCCCTTCCATTCAGAACCACCGGATCACTATGACCTACTTTCGTATCTGCTCGACGTGTCTGTCTCGCAGTTAAGCTGGCTTATGCCATTGCACTAACCGTATGATGTCCGACCATACTTAGCCAACCTTCGTGCTCCTCCGTTACGCTTTAGGAGGAGACCGCCCCAGTCAAACTACCCACCAGGCACTGTCCGCGACCCCGATGAGGGGCCTGCGTTAGAACTCAAAACATACAAGGGTGGTATTTCAAGGTTGACTCCACACAAACTAGCGTTCATGCTTCAAAGTCTCCCACCTATCCTACACATGTAGGCTTCAAGTTCACTGCCAAGCTATAGTAAAGGTTCACGGGGTCTTTCCGTCTAGCCGCGGGTACACAGCATCTTCACTGCGATTTCAATTTCACTGAGTCTCGGGTGGAGACAGCGTGGCCATGATTACGCCATTCGTGCAGGTCGGAACTTACCCGACAAGGAATTTCGCTACCTTAGGACCGTTATAGTTACGGCCGCCGTTTACCGGGGCTTCGATCATGAGCTTCTCCACTTACGAATAAATGGATAACCCAATCAATTAACCTTCCGGCACCGGGCAGGCGTCACACCGTATACGTCATCTTTCGATTTTGCACAGTGCTGTGTTTTTAATAAACAGTTCCAGCCACCTAGTCTCTGCGACTATCAACAGCTTAGAGAGCAAGTCTCATCACCGTCAATAGCGTGCCTTCTCCCGAAGTTACGGCACTATTTTGCCTAGTTCCTTCACCCGAGTTCTCTCAAGCGCCTGAGTATTCTCTACTTGACCACCTGTGTCGGTTTGGGGTACGGTTCTTTATCATCTGAAGCTTAGAGGATTTTCCTGGAAGTATGGCATCGATAACTTCTGCACCGTAGTGCATCGTCTCGTGTCTCAGCTTTCCCTAATAAAAGGGGGCCGCCCGGATTTACCTAAGCAACCAACCTACACACTTTCACATGGACAACCAACGCCATGCTTACCTAGCCTGCTCCGTCTCCCCATCGCAATGATAAAAAGTACAGAAATATTAATCTGTTTCCCATCGACTACGCGTTTCCGCCTCGCCTTAGGGGCCGACTCACCCTACCCTGATTAGCATGGGATAGGAACCCTTGGTCTTCCGGCGGGGAGGTTTTTCACCCCCCTTATCGTTACTCATGTCAGCATTCGCACTTCTGATACCTCCAGCAAACCTTACGATTCACCTTCAACGGCTTACAGAACGCTCCCTTACCACTGTGCACACCCCGAAAACATCTTCCACACAGACCGAAACGGTCAGTGATGGGTCGCTTGAACATTCAATTGATTTATCTGTCTTCGACAGACGATAAATCCGAATGTTAGCTAAAATATCTTGGGTGGTGTGCACAATCCGCAGCTTCGGTGACTAGTTTAGCCCCGTTAAATCTTCCGCGCAGACCGACTCGACCAGTGAGCTATTACGCTTTCTTTAAAGGATGGCTGCTTCTAAGCCAACCTCCTGGCTGTCTGAGCCTTTCCACATCGTTTCCCACTTAACTAGTACTTGGGGACCTTAGCTGGCGGTCTGGGTTGTTTCCCTCTTGACGACGGACGTTAGCACCCGCCGTCTGTCTCCCGCGATTGTACTCCTCGGTATTCGGAGTTTGCATGGGGTTGGTAAGTCGGGATGACCCCCTAGCCCAAACAGTGCTCTACCCCCGAGGGTAAGACGCGAGGCGCTACCTAAATAGCTTTCAGGGAGAACCAGCTATCTCCCGGCTTGATTAGCCTTTCACTCCGACCCACAAGTCATCCGCTCATTTTTCAACATAAGTCGGTTCGGTCCTCCAGTTGATGTTACTCAACCTTCAACCTGCCCATGGGTAGATCGCCGGGTTTCGGGTCTATACCTTGCAACTTGACGCCCAGTTAAGACTCGGTTTCCCTACGGCTCCCCTATTCGGTTAACCTTGCTACAAAATATAAGTCGCTGACCCATTATACAAAAGGTACGCAGTCACCCCATCACTAAATTCCCTCTGCTTGATTTTGGCAGTTTGCGCATAAAAAACACGATGCGCAACTGTGCTATCAGCTGAGATGTTAAAGTGCCACACACTAAAGAAACTTAGTGATGGGGCTTCCACTGCTTGTACGTGCACAGTTTCAGGTTCTATTTCACTCCCCTCACAGGGGTTCTTTTCGCCTTTCCCTCACGGTACTGGTTCACTATCGGTCAATTGGGAGTATTTAGCCTTGGAGGATGGTCCCCCCATGTTCAGTCAGAATAACACGTGTTCCGACCTACTCGATTCATCACTATATCTACGTCGTGTACGGGGCTATCACCCTGTATCGCGGCACTTTCCAGAGCCTTCCACTACTTCAATAATCACTTTAGGGCTAACCCCCTTTCGCTCGCCGCTACTCAGGGGATCTCGGTTGATTTCTGTTCCTACGGGTACTTAGATGTTTCAGTTCTCCGCGTTTGCTTCTGCAACCTATGAATTCAGTTGTAGATGACCGTTCTTGTAAACAAGAGTGGTCGGGTTTCCCCATTCGGAAATCTATGACTCAAGTGCCTCTTACTGGCTCATCATAGCTTATCGCAAGTTAGTACGTCCTTCATCGCCTCCAATTGCCAAGGCATCCACCGTGCACGCTTAGTCACTTAACCATACAACCCGAAGTGGTTTTTTGTGCGAAGCACAAAAAGAACATATAGAGTGACCTATATATTCCCCATTCAAAGTTGATTGTTTGCTGTTCTCACTTTCATGAATAACGTTTCTACCCCTCCTTATTTAAAAGGAAGTGTAGAGTGACCAAACATACAAGTTTTTACGCTTGTCTATTTGACATCTTCTTTCGAAGATTTAATTCTTAAGAGAAATATCCATATTTTTAAAAAATCATTTCATCATGAAATAATATATTACTATCAGCTTTTCCAATTTGTTAAAGAACGATTGCGATAAACGCAAATGAAAGTATTCAGCGAATGAATACTTTCATTTGAGTTATCGTAGCGTGCATTCTATGCACGTTTCGTCATCGGTAATCAATCATTTGTGTGAACACTCTGTTTAATCTTGTCGTGAAACGGTCATAAACCAGCATTAATCTTCTTTAAGGTAAGGAGGTGATCCAGCCCCAGGTTCCCCTAGGGCTACCTTGTTACGACTTCACCCCAGTCATGAATCACAAAGTGGTAACCGTCCTCTCCGAAGAGTTAAACTAGCTACTTCTTTTGCAACCCACTCCCATGGTGTGACGGGCGGTGTGTACAAGGCCCGGGAACGTATTCACCGCGGCATTCTGATCCACGATTACTAGCGATTCCGACTTCATGGAGTCGAGTTGCAGACTCCAATCCGGACTACGATCGGCTTTGTGGGATTCGCTTACTCTCGCAAGTTCGCTGCCCTTTGTACCGACCATTGTAGCACGTGTGTAGCCCATCCCGTAAGGGCCATGATGACTTGACGTCGTCCCCACCTTCCTCCGGTTTGTCACCGGCAGTCTCCTTAGAGTTCTCGCCCGAAGCGTTAGCAAATAAGGATAGGGGTTGCGCTCGTTGCGGGACTTAACCCAACATCTCACAACACGAGCTGACGACAGCCATGCAGCACCTGTCTCAGAGTTCCCGAAGGCACTAAGCTATCTCTAGCAAATCCTCTGGATGTCAAGGGATGGTAAGGTTCTTCGCGTTGCATCGAATTAAACCACATGCTCCACCGCTTGTGCGGGCCCCCGTCAATTCATTTGAGTTTTAACCTTGCGGCCGTACTCCCCAGGCGGTCTACTTAACGCGTTAGCTGCGCAAAACCAGTCATTACGACCCGAGCTGCTAGTAGACATCGTTTACGGCGTGGACTACCAGGGTATCTAATCCTGTTTGCTCCCCACGCTTTCGTACATGAGCGTCAGTATTGAACCAGGTGGCTGCCTTCGCCATCGGTATTCCTTCAGATCTCTACGCATTTCACCGCTACACCTGAAATTCTACCACCCTCTCTCATACTCTAGTTGGCCAGTTCGAAATGCAGTTCCCAGGTTGAGCCCGGGGATTTCACATCTCGCTTAACCAACCGCCTGCGTACGCTTTACGCCCAGTAATTCCGATTAACGCTTGCACCCCTCGTATTACCGCGGCTGCTGGCACGAAGTTAGCCGGTGCTTCTTCTGTTGGTAACGTCACAGCTAACGGATATTAACCGTTAACCTTTCCTCCCAACTGAAAGTGCTTTACAACCCGAAGGCCTTCTTCACACACGCGGCATGGCTGCATCAGGCTTTCGCCCATTGTGCAATATTCCCCACTGCTGCCTCCCGTAGGAGTCTGGGCCGTGTCTCAGTCCCAGTGTGGCTGATCATCCTCTCAGACCAGCTAGGGATCGTCGCCTTGGTGAGCCATTACCTCACCAACTAGCTAATCCCACTTGGGTTCATCCTAACGCGATAGCTTCCAAGGAGAGGCCACCTTTGATTCGCCTTTTTACAGGAAAATGTTATGCGGTATTAGCAGTCGTTTCCAACTGTTGTCCCCCACGTTAGGGCAGATACCCAAGCATTACTCACCCGTCCGCCGCTCGACGCCTAGAAGCAAGCTTCTATCGTTTCCGCTCGACTTGCATGTGTTAAGCCTGCCGCCAGCGTTCAATCTGAGCCATGATCAAACTCTTCAATTTAAATCATATTTTGGTTTATTAGCCGAAACCAATAAAACCGTGCTCAATGAATTCTGTTTTATTACTGTATAAATAATATATATTACTATGCAGAAACTTCACATTGTCATTAAGACTTCTTGTTGCTAAATAAGCTTTTTAGAAGGTTAATAACTGTGAGTGTCCACACAGATGATTGATTACTAATTGTTAAAGAACGTTTGCTCGGTCAGTCGTTGTGTCCGTAGCGGGATGCGTATGTTACGCTTCCTAGTTTTAAAGTCAAGCACTAAAAATCATTTATTTTCAAATCAATTTTTAGTGCTAAACCTCTCCTTTTTAACCTTTACTTGGTTTTAACATTTCACCAACACTTGGATGATAACTTGTTAAAACTGGCCTTTCGTTCTAATCCTTGAAGCGGAGCGCCATTTTATACACTTTCGTTTGACTGTCAAGGCTTTATTTATAAAGTATTTTGACTGTCTGTTCGTTGCTGCTTAAATCCTTGAACTGGCTGACATCCCTTGTTCTATCTGCTGTTGCTCTGTCAGTGGAGGCGCATTATAGGGGGTTGGTTTAGCTTTGCAAGGGTTTTTATCAGAAAGTTTTATAATAACTGGTTTTAAGTGGTTAAATGGCCGATTAATCAACGGTTTGCTGGGTAATTGGCCATTTTCTATTTTTCAATAACGGCCTTCTACCAAAGCTTAACCCGCTTTTCTTCAGGCAACCAATGACCGTCACCTTTAGTGACCCCGAACGCTTCGTAAAATTCAGGCATGTTTTGCATTACGCCATTGACTCGGTAACGTAAAGGCGCATGAGGATCAGAAGCTAATTTGGCGACCGCCCGCTGCTCAGTATCTTTACCCCGGCGTGACATGGCATAACCAATGAAGAAACGTTGCTGTCCGGTAAAACCATCAATGACTGGTGGTTTTTTGCCGTTGAGGCTTTTGATATAGGCTTTATAAGCCATCGTTAATCCTGACAAATCACCAATGTTTTCTCCCAGCGTTAACTGGCCGTTAATAAACATGCCTTTAACCGGTTCAAATTGATTATATTGATCAACCAACATCGCCGTTTTATGTTCAAACGCTTGTCTGTCGCTTTTACCCCACCAGTTTTTCAGGTTACCCTCACCATCAAAGCGGCTGCCTTCATCGTCAAAGCCATGACTAATTTCATGGCCAATAACGCCACCTACCGCACCATAGTTAATCGCATCATCCGCGTTTAACTGAAAAAATGGCGGTTGCAATCGGGCTGCCGGAAAAACGATTTCATTTTTAGTCGGATCATAATAGGCGTTAACCGTTTGCGGTGACATAAACCATTCGTCGCGATCCACTTTCTTACCCAGTTTATTCATCTCTTTTTGATGTTCAAAAGCATAAGATCGCATCATGTTACCCATGTGATCCCCTCTTTTTATCACCAGCGGAGAATAATCACGCCACACATCCGGATAACCGATTTTGGCGGTAAAGGTAGCTAACTTGGCTTTTGCCGCTTTGCGGGTGGTCGCACTCATCCAATCCAGTTTGTCGATATTGCCATCAAAGGTATCAAGCACGTTTTGCACTAAACCTTTCATTCGTGATTTGGCCTCAGGTGGAAAATAGTCAGCAACGTATAACTTGCCCAACGCTTCTCCTAACACTCGGTTTAACAATCGCACACCACGTTTTGATCGAGGGCGTTGCTCTGTCCGGCCAGACAATACTGCGCCATGAAAAGCAAAGCTGGTTTCGTCGATGGCAGCGTTCAGGTGAGACGCCCGGCTATCTAGCAGTTGGTAAGTCAAATAAGATTTCCAAGTATCCAAGCTGACGCTACCGAGCAACTGACTCAAACCTTTAAGGTAACTAGGCTGCCTGACCACCACACGCTGGTCTGATGGCACACCTAACCCCGCCATCATCGCAGTCCAGTTGATGTCTTTATTAAGTTGCTTAAGTTCTTTAACTGCGAATGGGTTATAGGTTTTTTCGGCATTACGGTTATCCACCGCTGGCCATTGCAGTTCGGCCAACTGTCGCTCCAACTCATATACGTCACGAGCTTGTTTATCTGCCATTGGCTCATCGGTAAATGTCAGCATTTGGGCGATAAAGTAAGGTAGGGCCTTGCGTACTTTGACGAAGTTTTGATTATCTTGTTGCAAATAATAATCACGATTAGGCAAGGTCAAGCCACTTTGCTCCAGGTAAGCCATATAGTGTGCGGAGTCTTTTAAATCCGCTTCAACATAAATTTGGATCGGCATGGTGACATTATGGCTGGCCAGCGTCGTCATCACCTCAACCAGTGAAGCAACATCTTTAATTTGGTTAATTTTCGCCAACTCGGGTTTGATAGCAGCTAAACCAATGTTTTCTATACCGCTGTAATCCATCCAGCTAGCATAAAAATCACCGATTTTTTGTGCTTCACTGCCGGCTTTGGACTGGCTTTTACTGGCGTTGTTGATGATATTTTGCAATGCCCGTTCAGTATCTTCATACACTTGGGTATAGATAGAATAACCGGAATAAATGGCGGGGATCTTGGTATTAGCCAACCAGCTGCCGTTGGCAAAAGAATAAAAATCGTCTTGCGGCCGGGCTGAGCGATCAACCGCTGTTAAATCAACGCCTGACTTTAGCTGTGTATGATGCTTTTGTTGTACTGTATCTGAATGGTCATGTGCCACTGCCATCTGGGTCATCCCCAGAGTCAATAAGCCTGTAGCAACCGCTAATTTTAGCCGATCCGTCTTTAATTTAATTTGCATTTACTTTGCCTCTTCAATGATCTCAATGCATTTGAATCAATATTGGCCGCTATAATAGCCTCCAAATGTAAATACGTCTTGGAAATTTTGTGTCCAAACGTAATATCAGGGGAACCTTTGAGCAAACGGTATTATCAACTTTGGATGAAAAGCAACATTGAACCGATTTGCAAACCCGCTTCACATCCAAGCGATAACCCGAAAAAAGATACTGATATTGCGACGCTGGTTGTCATTCTGTCATTACTGGTCTATATGTTAGGTTTGTGTGCGTTGTGGCTCTTTTACCACCCTTCAATTATATAAAATCAATACTAAGGCTAAATGTGAAGATACTGGTTGTAGATGATACTGAAGAAAACCGCGAAATGTTGGCATTTATTCTTGAGATGGATGGTCATGTTGTCATTGAAGCATTTAACGGTCTTGAAGGACTTGAGGCGGTACAACGGGATCTGCCAGATTTGATTTTAATGGATGTACTGATGCCGGTTATGGATGGCTTTGAATCTACCGTCGCTATCAGGGAATATCTTGGCGACATTTACGTGCCTATTCTTTTTCTCACTGGCTTATCCGATGATGAAACCCTCTCAAAGTGCCTGACCATAGGCGGTGACGATTTTCTTTATAAACCGATTTCTAATCAGGTGTTGCGAGCTAAAATCAAATCCCATGGCCGGGTTCGTGAAATGACCGAACAATTAAACCGTCAAAACGAAGAACTAGTGCGATTAAATGATCAAACTGAGCGAGAACATGAAATCGCCCAAACCGTATTTGAACGGGCGATGGGCGTCAGTTTAAAAGATTGTCATAATACCCGCAGTTACATGTCACCAGCGGCCACGTTTTGTGGCGATATTCTTCTTACCTCAATTTCACCAGCAGGTTCCCTTTACGTCTTATTAGCCGACATTACTGGTCACGGTTTACCGGCTGCTATCGGGGCGCTGCCAATGTCACAGTTATTTTTCGAAGCGACCGCCGTGGGTGATTCGGTCAGCGAAATCGCACGAAAAATGAATAGTACGCTGGATAACTTTTTACCCGAAGAGATGTTTGCAGCGGCGACGATTGTTGAATTAAATGCCTCCGGTACTCGGTGCACCATTTGGACTGGTGGTTTACCTGACATGTTGATCACCGATGCTACTGGCAACCTCAAAGAAGCAATAAAGTCACAGCACATGGCACTGGGTATCTACAGCCATGAAGATTTTAAGCGAGATGTCATTGTTAGGCAGTTTGAACTCGGCGACCGCTTATATTTTTATACCGACGGGATCACCGAATCGATGAACTTAGCGGGTAAGCGTTATGGCGATCCTCGGCTGTTTTCGATATTTGATGGCGAAAGCGATGATATTTTCACCGAAGTGATTGCCGACAGTATCGCCTTTCGTCAAGGACTCAAGCAAGATGACGACATTTCGCTGGTCGAGATCACTTGTAAACCAGTAGGTGCTGACTCCGTTGAATTTAGACCCTCACCACTGGATCAAATCCCTTGGTCATTAACCATGGACTTACAGGCAAAAGACTTGAAGGGACGTCCTCCAATTGGTTTACTCACCGATATGATTGGTGTGCCACCAGGTGTGTCCCATCACAAAGACAACCTGCATACCATTTTAACTGAGCTGTTCTCCAATGCGATGGAGCACGGCGTTTTAGGACTTTCGTCTGAATTAAAAAGAGCCGAAGACGGTTATCTTGAATATTATGAACAAAGAGCAGAGAAACTCGCTGAGCTAAACGATGGCTTTGTCAAGATTGTAGTTAAGTTTAGCGCCGAAGATGGCCTTGGTCGATTAAATATATCTTTTGAAGACAGTGGTGAAGGATTTGATATTAACAATTTACGTAAATCTACCGACGAAGATACTTTTGGTCGGGGTTTGAAGCTGATCAAATCAATCTGTGATGAGGTGAAATATAGTAACAACGGTTCAAGTGTGGATATTTGTTATCGGATTTATTAGCTGAAACAGGTGAGTTAGTGGTCTCACCTGTTTCATAAAGATTATTCAATTTTAAACTGTTCACCAAATCTGGCGATTTCGAGAATATTCATTACTTGCGGATTGGCGGTTCTCAATCTGATATCTGCGCCAGAACCGAAATATTTACGTAGTTTGATCAACATGCCTAATCCCGAACTGTCCATGTAATCAGTCTTTCTAAAGTCAATCACTATGGTGTGAGCAGTGTGGGGAATTCCTTCGTACGACTGACGAAATGGCTTTACCTGATTAAAGTCAAAATCACCACTAATCGAAATGACATATTCTTTATCGTTATTTGGTCCTATAGACGTGATTGCCATAGTTCTACTCCTGTTAGGTTATTCTGTGTTATCGCCTGTGCTGCTCTAATTGCGCTTTTGTTTGCATTAGTGGGTATACTACAACCGAGACACTTTATTGTTTGTCTAGGTATTTTATAGCAGGTTTATTACATATAGCGAATTAAAAATCTCCATTATTACATAATCTTACTTTCAATTTAGTCGCGAAAAGGGAAATTAGAAAAACTTCATTAAACTGAACAGATTTATGTTTGTTATTCTGTAGTTACTGGTCTATATCTTATTGGTGAAGTACCTGAGTGAGCAGCAAATTAAGCCGCAAAACAGTTTTAAATAGTAATACTTTAAAATTTAATGGACAACACTGATACTGTCGAATTAGGCCACTGGCCAAATCAGCACATTCTGACAGTAGGACAAAAAGGTAATAATAAAATATGAAGTTTACAGATACTTTGAAGTTTCGTGTTATCGCAGGCGCAGCGTTCTTCGGTGGCCTAATAGCGATAATGCAAATAACCCTAAGCCTTAAAATCAGTAGCAATCTTAGTGCTTCCAATGATCAAATAAAGCTGGTACATAAACAAGAGAATTCAGCCAGAGAACAGGTGACATTGATTGCGCAGCAGAAACAAGAATTAGCACACCAACAGCAACTCAACCTCGCCCATAAAGCTTTTACTTCAATGAGAACGTGGCTTTATGACCTGCAAGTCAGTTTGCTCATCGAATCAGAAGAAAATGCCGATAACGCCCAGCAAGAGCTTGAAACTTTGCTTGAACTGCTAGCAGCCAAAGAGCCTGACGCCGTTGCCAGCTTAAAACCTAAAGTTGATGAATTATTTATTACCATGATAGAAGCCGTCGATTCCTATGCCGACAATAATCGGGTTAAAGGTAATGCACTAGTCAGTAAAGCCAGAGCGTTTTCCAGAGAGATTGACGAGATTTTTGCTGGTTTATTGGCAAAAGCCGCTGCCAGCGTTGAAGCCAAAGCCAGTGAAGTATCACAAAAAAGTAAAGAAATGACCCAAGTCACCGCAGCTGCCATATCGGTAAATAAAAATATGGGCACTGTGACTATGTTGTCATGGTCAATTTTAGTTGCCGTAGCAGCCGTCTTAACTTTCTTCTGTGTACTTTTAGTCAAGATAATCATTATCCCAATTGATAACGTTCGCCGCGACATGGTAGCAACCGAAGTCACATCAGATTTAACCGTGCAAATTAAAGTCTCTGGTAAAGGTGAAATCGCCGAAATGGCCACAGCTTATAACAACATGATGGCACGTTTTCGTTCAATCATTATCGCCATATCAAAATCGGTTGAAGACGTCGGCACCGCCTCAGAACGTACCAGTGATATTATGAATACCGCCGCCAAAGGCATAGTCAAACAACAACTAGAAACGGACCAGGTAGCGGTTGCAATTAACGAAATGACCGCCACAGTTGAACATGTTGCCAGTAACGCCCAAGAAGCATCCAGTGCCGCAGACGAAGCCAACAGCGAAAGCGGTGCCAGTCGTACAGTCAACCAAGAGAGTCAGGCATCGATCAACGGTCTGTCCAGAGACGTCAGTGAAGCCAGAGAAGTCATTAATGATGTTGCCAAATTAAGTGGCGATATCGGTAAAGTGCTTGAAGTCATTGGCAGCATTTCAGATCAGACCAATTTGCTGGCATTAAACGCCGCTATCGAAGCTGCTCGGGCTGGTGAAGCCGGACGAGGTTTTGCCGTGGTTGCTGATGAAGTCAGAATCCTCGCCCAACGTACCCGAGAAGCCACAGAAGAAATCAAGAAAACCATTGAGCAGTTGCAAACCGGCACCACCAGTTCAGTCAACGTAATGAATGAAGGGGTTAAACGAGCCAGCTCCGCTGTATCACAGTCAGAAAATGCAGGGCAATCACTAGAGCGTATCATTACCAAAATCAACAATATCACTGAATTGAATTTCAGTATTGCTAATGCAGCCAAAGAACAAAGTTCGGTGACCACAGAATTGAATGAAAATGTCACCAATATTCGCCATATCGCCAACGAAAATGCCCGGGCAGCAGAGCGTACCGTTGAAGCAGGCGAACAGCTGATGGCGATGTCTGATGGTCTGCAAGCGCTGATACGCACCTTTAAGATTTAAATGCCATGAAAAAAAACTTTACGTTATTGGTGGTCAACGATAATCCCGCAGACGTGGCCCTTATTAAAGCGTCATTATGTGAACTACCGCTAGAGTTGGTTTCACTGACATCGACTGCTTTGTCAACAACCTCGCCCACGTCACCTGAATACTTATGCCAACCAGACTTGGTATTAGTCGATGACGCTTTTTGCGACCAAGCTTCATCTACCGCGCTTGACTCACTTAAAGCGAGTGTACTAGCCAGCAACCCAAACATTTTGTTATTAAGCAGTCTGACTGATACCAGCGATATCGACCGCCTAATTGCGCTTTTCCCAACTGACAACTCCATTGATATTATCAGTAAACCTTTACATCAAACCCTGCTATTCAATCGCATTAAAACCCAACTGGCATTAATTAAAAATACCCGAACAGAGCAAAAGCTATTCAGACTGCAATTAAAAATGCAAGAAATGGGCGAGCTGGTTGGTTTGGTGGGTCACGAAGTGGCGTCTCCAATAGGTAACATCAATACCGCAGTGAGCTTTTTACTCGAATCCACCGAACAGGTTCGCGAACATTTCGATGAGAAAAAGCTCGCCGCCGAAGAAATGGACAGATTCCTCCAACGCTTACATAAAGCGCTTTCAATGTGCACCAAAAACTGTGGTAACGCTGGCGCTATCATCAACAGCTTTAGAAACGTCGCAAGTCACCAATGTTTTAAGAAACTCTCGCCATTTTATTTACATCGCTACATAGATGATATTGTACTGACCTTAAAATCTAAGCTAAAAAAACTCCCTCATGAAATTCACATTGTAGTGGGTGAAAGCATCGAATTAACCAGTTATCCCGGCGCACTTTCGCAGGTGATCAGCAGCTTGATCAATAAATCGGTCACTCATGGTTTTGACGATAAAATACCGGGAACTATCATTATCAGTTCTGCTGAATCTGTTGATGAGGCGGGCCGTAACAAAGTCACGATTAATTATATAGATGATGGCAAGGGCATGAATGATCAACAACAAGCTGACATTTTTTGCTTGCAAAATATTGATTCAGCGCTGCATTCCAGCGCCAAACCGAGGCAGTATTTAACGACAGCAATGCTTAAGTGTATTGTCGAAGAACAACTACAGGGCACAATGCAGGTCAGCAGCAACCCAGGCAGCGGCATTCACTATACGCTAGAATTGCCTAAAGTCATTACAGAAGATCCCCAGAGCAGCTCACTAGCACGTTAATCAAAATTGAGAGTGTAAAATTGAGAGTGTTATGGCGATCATCTCAGACCGCCGCCCTCAATCAATTTACCGCTTTGAATTTAACAAGCAGAATAGGTAACAAAGTCAAGTTAGCAAACAGCGCAATCAACATCGCAAAACCCGTCAGCAAGCCAAAATAAATGGTCGGAATAAAGTTCGACATCACCAGTAAACCAAAACCTAAGGTTACCGTCATAGAGGTAAAATACATTGCCTGACCGATACTGCCGTGACACGCATTGATTGATGCCCAGTAATCGCCTCTGACTTCGTATTCATCAATAAAGCGATGGGTATAATGAATCGAATTATCCACCGCAATACCAATACTTATCGCGGCAATAGTGATAGTCATCAAATCCAATGGTATACCTAACCCCCCCATCAAACCCAAAATAAACGACGCCGCCACAATGTTGGGGATCAACGCAATTAAAGCGACTTTAAAGGAGCGAAATAACGCAATAAACATCAGCAAGATAGCAAAAAACACCACCCCAATGGTCAGAATTTGCGAACGGAAAAGGCTCTGTAACATATTGTTATATAACACTGCCATACCAGATAAATGCACCTGATCTTCTTCGAGCCCCAATTCATTAACCAAATGGCCACGAATTTTATCAACCAACTCATTACGTTTTAATGACGCATCAGACTCAAACAAACGAATACTAAAGCGGATTTTATTACCATCTTCCATCATATAAGGTGAAAACAGCCCTTGCTTAATATCCGCAGGCAATGACTTATACAAAATCGCCAGCAAGAAGCTATCATCAGCGACTTGCTCGTTGATCTTGCGCAACATCGCCATACTATTTTCTAGTGATAACACCTTGCCTGTTTCAGGCAAGCTATCAAGGTAATCATGTATTTTAGCCAGCTGTTTTAACTCAGTGGTATTAAACCAATAACTGGTTACTGTGATATCTGCTTCATCCTCTTCGCCAAGCAGCTCTTCCATAAAGATATCTTCGTCATCTTCTTCATCAGACATCTCGTCATCACCGGCAGTGGCTGCTTCCTCGTCATAAGTTTCCAACTCTTCTTCAAAGAATGATTTTGGCGCGTCAATGATCACATCCAGCGGTGTGGTGCCACCGAGCTTACTGTCAATCAACGCCATACCCTGATAGATTTCAGTGGATTCTTTATAGTAATCAATAAAGCGGTTTTCAACACTCAGCTTAGTGATCCCTACCCCACTGATAATGGTCAAAACGATAAAGACGAAGATCAGCAATACATGATGGCTTTCAACTTGCTTCGCCAAATAGTGACTCATCGTCTCGGTCATACTACCGTGAGCGACTGCCTCACTGGGTTTTAACAACATCAATAATGCCGGAAACAGAGTGAACGACACCACAAACGCCACCGTCACACCAATACACATCATCCAGCCGAAATCAATAATAGGCCGAATTTCACTAATAATTAATGAGCCAAAAGCCACAATGGTGGTAAATGCAGTATAAAAGCAGGGGATAAATTTTAATCTGACGGTTTCAAGTATCAAACCTGCCCGGTCAAGCTCAGGTTGTTCGGTTTGCAACTCACGATAGCGCACAATTAAATGAATAGTCAGTGATAAGGTAATGATCAGCATCAATGACAGAAAATTAGATGACACCACCGTCACTGGCCAGTCCATCAAACCCAAAAAACCCACCATGATAATGCCAGTGGCGACGCAGGTGAGTATCGGCAAAACCACCCAACGAGGTTTCCTAAACGCCAATACCAACAGCAAAATAATAAACACCACGATACCAACACTGAAAGTAGCCAAATCATGACGAACAAATTCAACTGAATCAGCGGTGATCATCGGCACTCCGCCCAAGTGCATTTGCGCAACATCGCTATGCTTGGCCACCAGCCCACGGATATTGGCCACTAGCTGCTTCTCTTTTTCTGCCAACTGGATGGAGCGATGGGTAAACTGCTGACTCACCCTTGCCAATTGGCGTTGCTCAGAGGCATCAAGCAAGCCCTCTGAAGCCTTCGCCCGCAGGGCATTGCGCTCAGTCACCAATTGGTGAAAAATCTCATCCCGGCTAACAGTAACCAATAAAGAAGTGGTTTTGCCATCACGGCTAACAATCAAATCTTGGTAGATGGGGCCAGTTAATAGCTCATTACGTGCTAGAGTTCTGTCGGTATCTGGAGAAGTCAGAGTACGAATGCCCTCACTCAACTCGCCCAAAGTCACCAACGGGCTTTCAATCAGTGGCACCGTTAAAATAGTCATGACTGAGGCAACATTATCGAGTTTACCTAACTCATCGCCAAATACGGCCAAATCATCCAGCACAGGCTGAGAGAATAAGTCTTCTTTAGGGGTGTAAGTTAAAATCAGGATATCTTCGGAGCCAAAGTTGGCCTTGACGGTACGGTAATATTTTAACGCCGAATCATTTTCCAGTACCAGTGAATCAGCAGAGGCATCGAGGCGAAACTTAGTAGCGTTAAAGCCAAAAAACAGCACAATCAAACCAATGATCAGTAATACAAGGTGAGGAGAGTCGAGGATGAATTTTTTATAAGTTTGGGTGGCCGAAGAAGCTGTCACTTGTGTCTCTTTTTTAGTTGATGCGCCGCTGGGGTCGCGATAATAACAGGTTAAAGGTGACTGATAACCATCAGTTGCGGTGAACACACTGAAATCAGGGTCATATAGCCAGTTTAGCTACAGCTCCACCAGTGCTAACCACAGTCTCACTATAACTCGACGCATACCCTACTGTTTTTAAACTGAATCCTCGCTGAATTTATTTATCGGTCGATGCGCTTTCATCAAAAACCAATTAAGAGCAAGATTGCTCTGCTCTGCTCTGCTCTTAATTGCTAATTGCTAATTGCTAATTAACGTTTGACTTTAACCCGTTTTGAACCACTTATACGGGCTTCGATACGACGGTTTTCGTAAGCAGCTGCTTTACCAGTGCCGGTATTGAGTAAACGACTTTCGCCATAACCGACATGGCTAACTCGACTAGCTGGTACATTAAATTGACTAGTCAAGATACCAGCGACTTTTTTCGCTCGTCGCTCAGACAGTTTCTGATTATAAGCCTCGCCACCTTGGGCTGATGTGTGTCCCTCAATTTCTACAGTGCTATTAGGGTATTTTGCCATAAAATCGGCAACCCGTTTGATTTCACTGTAATAATTTTGAGCCACTTTGTCATCATTATTGGCGAAGTTAATTGATAAACGAATAGATTCATCTTCCGTGGTGTAACGACTACAACCCTGACTGTCTACCGCATCAGTCATCGGTGTATTAGGACAGGCGTCCATATCGTCATAAATACCATCATTATCGCTATCGAGTCTCACCGTT
>CBDIDQ010000147.1:0-71166 GCA_965277695.1 Alteromonadaceae bacterium | reverse complement strand
GAGCAATTTTCTCTTAATCAGCTTTCTGATTTTTCTACTGGGCTATTAGAAAAAATACAAGCCGATTTGGAGGATGATGAAGCCGCACTATTTGTCGATCCGGACAGTGGCAAGCGTTTAGTTTTACGCAAACAAGATGGTGAAATGCAGGCTTATAAGCTTTCTACCACCCACAAGTGCGCAGAAGGTGGGCACGATATTTCGTTTTCTTTGGAAGAGGAATCGGACGGCACCAGAAGACTGATTGAACTCACGCCAGCTCTATATGAAATGGCGCACTCGAATGAAGCGAGTGTGCATATCATTGACGAAATCGACCGCAGTCTGCACCCTCACCTCACCCGACTATTGGTGCGGGAGCATCTGACCTCTGAAAAAAATGCCAAGTCCCAGCTGATAGTCACCACCCATGAAACCTCGCTGTTGGATGTATCATTAATCCGCCGAGATGAAATCTGGTTTATGCAAAAAAGCGAGCAGGGAGCGTCCAAACTCTATTCACTGAATAACTTTCAACCCCGCTATGATAAAGACATCCGTAAGGACTACCTGTTAGGACGTTATGGGGGGATCCCTTTTGTTGGTGATTTTAAGCGGTTGAATAGGTAAGCGATTATGGCTAGAAAACAGAAAAAATTGGTTCGAGAAAAAACACATTGGAGTGCCAAACCATTGTATGTGATTGCAGGTCAAGTTGAACAGGCGATTAAACATGCCAAAATTCTCGATCAAGGCAAGGATTTGCAAGCGGCACCGAGTACCAAAGTTTTTAAGTTGGTGGAAAAGCTAGTTGAAAAAGCTGAGGTTTGAATAGGCTACCTATTGATGGTGTATTATTCAGCGCCATCATCAGGATTGTTTAAATTCAGCCTGTGCGCTGGCAAGGTTGTCTTTAACCGTTTTCACCGACGGATGCTCGGCATCAAAGGTCCCTTCGAATATCGCCAAAGCTTGTTGAAAATACGCAATCGCCTTGTCATATTGGCCTAGCGCTTTATATGCCCCTGCCAAGTTATTGCGGTCTCTCGCAACATCAGGATGATCTTGCCCATAAGTGTTAAGGTCCGATGCCAAAGCTTGTTGATAATACTCAATCGCCTTGTCATATTGGCCTAGCGCGTGATATGCCATGCCTAAGTTATTCCGGTCAATAGCAACATCAGGATGGTCATCCCCATAAGTGTTAAGGTCCGATGCCAAAGCTTGTTGAAAATACGCAATCGCCTTGTCATATTGACCTAAAGCGTGATATGCCATGCCCAAGTTATTGCGCATCGTTGCTACATTGGGATGCTCTTGCCCATAAGTGTTAAGGTCCGATTCCAAAGCTTGTTGATAATACTCAATCGCCTTGTCATATTGGCCTAAATCTTTATAGGTTGCGCCCAGATTATTTGTTAAAGTCGCCACCTCTGATGAATCCTCACCTTGTTGCTGCACATAAATCGCCAGCGCTTTTTCTTGCCATATCAATTGCTGTGAATATTTGGCAAGTATGTTTGCAAGAGTTCCAGCCTCATTAAGATACAAGGCATTTTCAGGCGCATAACCCACAGCCCGCTCAAAATGGTCGTAGGCAGCATAGTAATCGAGGTTTGCTTGGGCAATTTTACCCCGTTCAAAAGCGGCTTTGGCAGCCCGTTGACTGGCTTTTTCAGCCTTAGCAATAATGGCTTGTTGTTGGGCTTCGATTTGTTTGAATAACTCATCGGCTTTTGCTGAATTGCCTTGACGTAACTGGGCTTCTGCTTCGACCAGTAATTCATCATTGGGCAGGTCTTCAGCGAGGGTGCGTAATTCTTTGATTGTTGATTCTAAAAAGGTGATGCGTGTTTGATAACTGTCGTGCAAGTGGGTTAATTGGTTTTCGACGTCGGTGATTTGCCTTTCTAGCAGCTGCTTTTCTAGCGCTAGTACTTGTTTTTCGCCACTGTGGATTTTTTCGAGGTCTTGGCGTAATGCGGCTTTTTCGGCGATGAGTTTGCTTTCGTGTTGTTTGATGGTGTAGCCGTTTATCACCGATTCTTTGAGTACTACCGATTTGCCTATATGTTGTTTTGCGCGTTCAACCGCATCGACTTTCCATTGTTGTAACAACTCAACTGGATAACGCTCAGCATCAACATCAATTAACCTTGAACAACTTTGACATAACCAAATGCCGTTATCGTAGTGGCTTCTTTGCTCTGGGGTTAATTCGCTGTCTGCTCTAGGGCCTTTTGCCGCTGCTGCAACAATATGGGCGGCAACCCCGATGCTAATGGTTTTGTCTTGGCTACCGTTAGGGCCTTGGGTGATCACCCGGCAGTCAGGGTTTGAGCAAGTGTGTCCTGCCAGCTCCCTTAATTGGTTGATCACTGGTTTAAGAAAGTCATCTCTGTTATTCGCCATCGAAAGTAATGCCCCGGTTTTTGTCTAGCTAAAACAATAGCGGTAATGCAGGTGGTTGTAAACTCAAAAAAGCGGGCATAAATCGAAATGTCGAACCATCCCGCCAACAAGGGTTTTATTTAAAGCCTTGTTTATCAACCTTTTCAGCTAATGCTTGTAATGCAAGGCTCGGTTTGATATCTGCCTGACAAGTGGTAAAAAATGGATCAAAAACAGTATGGCTTAAAATTAGTCCTTGTTGTGTTTGAATAACTTTCTGCGACTTTTCGCGAACTGCTTGAGTGATAAATTCCGTCAGGCTTTCTATTCCCAATAAAGCGGCGGCACGCTCTGCTTCACGTTTAATCTCAGGACTCACCCGTATTTCAATACGCACTGTTGCTGCCATAGTTTTCTCCACTCATTGTGAACTCGCTTATGTTAATCACAGAGCATTCAAACTCTATTCATCGAATAATGTTCAACCCCGCTATGTTAAAGACATCCGCAAGGATTACCTGCTAGGGCTTTAATCCATTAAGACATCCATATTGACTTCTAACACCACCGCCAATTGTTGCGCTGTTTTGCTGGTAAGCGGGCGACGGCCGGTTTCTAACATAGAAATAAAGTTCTTGGAAAGTTTAGCCACTTGTGCCAACTCGTCTTGAGTTAAACGCTTCCACTCGCGAATGACTTTAATGGCATTTTCGCCCTGAAGCAATCGATCTACCACATCTGCTGGCAAACGTGTACCATCGTCATCTTCGCGGGCTTGTTGAGCAACGGCTTCATCTGAAATCAATGCGTTGTAATCATCAATACTTAATACAACAAAAGCAGGTTTGCCATTTTGTTCTATAAACTGTGGGTTCATATCAACTTTCCTTTAATAGATCGCGCCCCGAGGAGCGACATTTTCAACGGTCATAACCACCATATCAAGGCTGTAAATTGCGCGGTACTGGCCAATACGCAGCCGATAGCCTTCTATGCCTTGCAATTTTTTAATGTCCAAAGCCTTATCTTGATCTTGCGCAATGGCCTTTAGTGCATCCGTCATCTTTACAGCTTGTTTCGGCGGCATCTTTTTTAAGCCTTTCAGGGCTTTTGTCGTGTAGGTTAGTGTTCTGCTCATCTTTCAAGTATAACAATATACATCAATTTAAATCAAACAAAATATAACAACGAGGTGTTTGGTTAAAACAGTACGGTAATACGGACAGCTGTAAACTCAAAAAAGCGGGCATAAATCGAAATGTCGAACACAGCCTGCCAACAAGGCTTTTATTTAAAGCCTTGTTTATCAACCAATCACCAAACCGACAAATAAATATCCGCCAGCCTGCTATCGGTTTGACTGAACACTAACTGGCCATGATCTGGGCTGACACTAATGGTTAAACCGATTGCTGAGGGTAATTGGCTGGTCACTTTTATCTCGTTGCCAGTGATTAAATCACGCTGCCACACGCCTCGGTCTTCACCTTGCTCCTCACCTACTTTGGGATAATAAAGCGCGTTACCTTGCACTGTCCAATCGCCATCTAAATGGTGACTGAAATCAGCCAGTATGATTTGCTTGTTGTCGCCTTGCATATCCATGGCGTACAAACCTGCTTTATCAGCCAGTGAATAAATGATCTTGCCAGTTTCAGTCAGTTGAATACGGCTAACAGCCTGCTCTAAGAGCTGTTGCACTTTACCGTCGTGAGTTAATTTCAATATGATGGCAAGCTGAGACGGCGCTTTGATTACCGCTAAAATGTCACCCGCCTTGGTATAAATGCAATTATTATGAGGCTCAGTGATGGCTAAAATAGCTTGATATTCGCCAGTATTTGCATTGACTTGATAACAACGATAACCCTCAGGTCCCCTGCTACTGACTAATAGTTGATTGCCGTCAGCCGACCAACTTGGGCTGAATAAATCTAGCTCGGGGATCGCCAATAGTTTGCGCTGCTGTTGGCTTTTGTCTTCATACAGCCACAACGCCGATTTGCCCTGACGATTGCTGATAAAGGCGATGTGTCGGCCATCAGGCGAAAAGGCCGGGAAGTTATTGTATTTGATTGACTTGATAATCTGCGCTGGCTCACTGTTATCATTAGCGGTGTTAACCTGCCAAATGTTGGCGTTGTAACGTATCTCTTGAAACACCAGTCGAGAGTTATTTCGATTTAGCGAAGGGTATCTCGCATCTCTTGCGCCCAACAACGTTTGCTTATTAAGCGCTGTATCCACCAGCCACAAATTTCGCTCACCTGAAACGTTACTGTCAAATATCAGCTGGCGACTGTCTTTAAGCCAGTCAAATCCAGAAATAAAACCTCGTGCTTGGGTCAGTGCTGTGACTTCGCCGCTTTCCTCTAAAGATAGAGTGTAGATATTACGCACGGATTCGGTGCCGCGAGTAAACGCTAATTGTTTGCCGTCAGGTGAGTATTTTGGCCGGGTGTCATATTCGTTTTCACCGCTCGGCTGAGTCACTTGCTGATGTTGTTGGGTGCTGATGTGATAGGTCCAAATTGCAGTGCTTTCTTCTTTTTCGCCTTCTTCTTGGTCTTCTACAGCTGCTGCAACATAAGCAAAGCTGCTGCCATCCATTGACCAGTCAAAAATCCCTGAAATACTCACTGCCAAACACGCCCCTCTTTCTTGCCTTTGCAAAGAGGGTAATTGCACTTGATAAATGGTGCATTGACCTTTATTCAGCCCAGCGACTAATAACGATTGGTCGTCATTAGCAAAGGTGGGCGAATACAAGTGCTGCTCGGGGTCTTCGATTAAATGTAGTAATTCCCCCTCAAGGTTGACGATTTTAACTACTAATCGCTCACCTTGTCTGACCATAAAAGCGATTTTATCCCCTTGGTTTGATAATTCAGGTTGGTGCTCAAGTGCGGTATCGGCTGTCACCCGTTTAGCGCTGAGCAGGGCAGTTTTTAAATCGGCGGTTGATTGTGCTGAATCAGTCGGAAGATTGAAAATAAAAAACACAGTGATAAGCACAAACGCGACAGCGGCAAAAACCAAGCGTTGGGGTTTCTCTGAGGTTGGTGCCACCACCAACGGCTTAATAAAGCGATAGCCTTTTTTAGGAATGGTTTCGATATAAATCGGCGCTTTACTATCATCGCCAAGGGTTGATCTGAGTTGGGCAATACAACGTGAAAGGGCATCTTCATTGACGATTTTGTCTGGCCACAATTGCTCAATTAGCATCTCTCTGGTCAGCAACACATCAACATTAGCGACCATCAATGCCAGTAAAGTGGACAGTCTAGGTTGTAGTCGCACCTGCTTTGTTGGTGTTTTTAGCTGGCCATCAGTGGGGTCAAAGTGCCACTCACCAAATTGGCAGGGTTGTGCATGTGGAGCAGAAAAAGGTGTGTTCATATAGGGTTTTATACAGTAAAACGGCGAGATAATGACATTGTAATGGTAAAAGGAGCTTTTGTGGATCTAAAAAAGCGTTTATGCACAGGGTTTTAGAAACACATCAGCCTATTGTCAGTGTGGTAATTTATTCACAAACAGGAAAAACACCATGCTTAAACTAAAAACACTATTACAAACGGCTGCTTTACTCACTTATGGCTTTGCTGCAAACGCCGCTGGCTCTTCACCTAGCTCTTCACCTAATTTGGGCGACGACAGTTGCGACTCACTATTATTAGTCAGTAGTTGGGCCAAAAACAACGTGAACATATACGATGGCTGTAGTGGCGAGTTTATTCGCGATCTCGACAGTCAAAATCTGATAGACGGACCGCTGGGAATATTAGAAGCGCCGGATGGTGATTTGTTGGTAGTCAGCGAAAACAATAGCCGTTTGTTGAAATTCGACCGGGAAACTCTATCAAAAGGCACGGTGATAATGGGCGATGATCCGGCCACCAGAAAGGTCGAGGAGACTTTTATCAGTAATCCATCCGGTGCGGTTATTGACGATAAAGGTTTTATGTATGCCTCTAGCTACAGTCGTAATTCAGTGGTTAAAATCAACACTCATGCTTGGCGAATTATGCATGAGGTGTTACCCGCCGATAATGGTCTTATCGAGGGCATTGATGCGGGCATGGCATTGAGCGATGACGGGCACTTGTTTATCCCGGGTTATGATAGCGACAATATCATCAAGCTACACCTGAGAAGTCGAACAGCAACGACGCTGGTTCCCTCAGGCACTGCGGGTTTAGACGGCCCTCGAACCATAGTCTTACGCGATGGTCAGTTAACCGTCACCGCAGAGCGTAGTCATGCCATTATGGCGTTTGATCCAAACAGTGGTGAGTTCATTGAGACGCTGGTGCAGATCGGTGGTCCAACCGGTATGGTACAAGATGGTCCAGACCACTTTTTGGTTAACAATTATCAGTCGGTTTTTCGCATCACTAATGACATTAGCGATTTTACCCGACCGATTGCAAGCGGTGCTGGCGGTTTGGCAGGTGGTACCTTTATTTATCGCTTACAAAAGCATTAAGATAAAACGGATACCGCAGAGGCTTTAAACAAAGCATAAACTGTCATGTCCGCTTTTAGTGCCAGTCGTGTTCGCGAATAGTCGGTGATTTGGGCATATAACACCTGCCCCGACAAGGTAAGCGTCACCACTACGTTTTGCGGATCCAGTGAGCGAATATTCTCAACTTGGGTCTGCAAGCAATTGACAATACTGCAATCGGTAATGGGTGTCAGACTAATACTGACATCCGTGGCATTAATCAAGCAGTTGAACGAGGTATCAGGCTCGCTGGGCTCAACCAGTTGATTGACGATCAACTGTTGGCTCTCCAACAATAAGTAACTCAGCGGTAAGTCGGGAATTTTTTCACCAAATTGACAAGACACCGTAGCCGCAATGGGCTGATCGAGTTTTAAGCCGGTTTCGAGCTGATTTAATAAATGGAATGTTTCGCCTTGTTGCAAAATTTGACCTTGATCCATCAATAATAATTGCCGACACAACTGGCGGATATCATTGATATCGTGAGAGACAAAAATCATCGGCAAGCGGGTTTCCTGATAAACCTGCTTTAAGCTATTGAGCAATACCATTCGATTGGATAAATCCAGCGAGACAAAGGGTTCATCGAGCAATAACAGTTTTGGCGAATGGATCACTGCTCTGGCCACCGCAACCCGCTGCTTCTCACCTCCCGACAAAGTGCTAACTGAGGCATTAAGCAACTCACTCAAACCAAACCACTGCACCACTTGTTCGATGGTAAACAACGGCTCACGCGCCCGTTTGAACGCAAAAGCCAGATTGCCTGCCACACTCAGGTGAGCAAATAATCTGGCATCCTGAAAAACCAAACCGATATCGCGCTTTTCAGACAACAGATCAACTTTGCTCGCGGTCGACCACACTAGTTTGTCAGCTAAGGTAATTGCCCCCTGATAACGCTTTTCTAATCCCGCCAACACCCGCAATAAGGTGGTTTTGCCGCAACCGGAGGGTCCCATGATACCCACGATCCCCTGATCAAGCACAATATCAACGCGCAAATTAAGCGTCGTCGGCACTAGTTGCCCATCACTTAATTCAACCGATAACACTTTTTGCCCCCTTACGATTAATGCTGTTAATTAGGGTCAGCACAACCACAGAAAACACCACCAAACCTATCGCTAAGGTATGGGCTTGGTTATATTCGAGCGCTTCAACATGGTCAAATAGGGCGATGGACAACACTTGAGTTTCACCGGGAATGTTACCGCCAATCATCAACACCACACCAAACTCCCCCACCGTATGGGCAAAGCCTAAAGTGGCTGCGGTAATAAAGCTTTTTTGTGTCAGCGGTAAAACCAGATTAAAGAAGCGATCCAGCGGCCCGGCCCCCAGCACCGCAGCAGCCTCTTCCAAATCGCTGCCCAATTGGGTAAAGGCGTTTTGCAGCGGTTGCACCACAAACGGCAAAGAATAAATCACCGAACCAATCAGGATACCATAAAAGCTAAATGCCAACGGCTGAGCACTCAGGGCAGACCACCATTGCCCCGGCAAATTGTCTGGCGAAAAAGCAATCAGCAGATAAAAGCCCAGCACCGTAGGCGGCAAGATTAATGGCAGCGCAATGAGAGCTTCGATAAAGGGTTTAAGACGACCGTTAAATTTAGCCAACCACCAAGCCAGTGGCGTACCAAGTAACAGTAAGATAATAGTGGTGACGCTGGCCAGTTTGATGGTGACCCATAACGCCTGCTGGTCGATAACAGAAAGCAAAAACACCTCAGTCAAAGGAGAAATTAATCAAGAGAGTTAATGTGCGAGCGAGGAACCGTAACCTGCCGCAACAAGTTGTTGCTGTATCTTAGCTGACAACAGCCAGTTTACAAAGGTTTTTGCCGCTGGATTTTTGCTGCGCTTAAGAATCACAAGCTGCTGATTTAACTGAGGATACCAATCAGCGGGTAAAACCCAATAAGATTTGTCGTGGGCTTGTAACTGACCTTTCACTTGACCCTTTACCCGGCTCTTTACCTGGCCCTTTACCTGACTGAGCCCAACAAAGCCTAACACAGCATTACCCGACTCAATAAACTGCTGAGTTTGCGCTATATTACTGCCAGTCACCAACAAAGGTCTTTTTTGCTGCCATAAATTCAGGTGCTGTAATACTGATTTTGCTGCCATGCCATAAGGTGCAGTTTTAGCATTGGCAATGGCAATTTTTTTGTTCCAGCCCGTTAACAAGGCTTGGTCTGGCGCTGCTTGATTTTTATGCCACAAAACCAGCTGACCGATGGCATAGGTTTGCCGAGAGCCCGCGACTATTTGCTGCTCCTTTTCCAATAACGCAGGCCGCTTTTCATCAGCAGCCAGCAAGATATCAAATGGCGCACCATGGCGAATTTGCGCATAAAGCATACCTGTCGAAGCAGAAGACAAACTCACTTTGGTCTGATATTGCTGTTCGAATTGCGGCGTAAGCTGTTTTAACACCGGTTTGAAGTTAGCAGCAACCGCAACCTTCAATGGCGCAGCATCAGCTACGCCAATCAGGTTTAATAATATAACGAAGCTAATCAGCAGACGGGTTACCATTTGTCTGCCCTATTTTGATCGGATTGTTTGGCTTCAACCCAATGTTGACCTTTAGTGGTGGTTTCTTTCTTCCAAAATGGCGCTTGGGTTTTAAGATAATCCATAATGAATTCACACGCTTCAAACGCCGATTGGCGATGTTGACTAGTGACACCAACAAAAACGATTTGCGAGCCTAAATCCAGTTGACCAATACGGTGGATCACCCGAATACGACCCAATGCCCAACGCTCATTCGCCTGTTGGCAAATGTCGGTTAGACATTTTTCAGTCATGCCGGGGTAATGCTCTAAAAACAGTCCATTAACGTCGTTACCATCATTAAAATCACGAACCAAACCCACAAAAGTGACCACCGCACCATCTTTGATATTGTCAGCAATCAATGCCTGATATTCATCATTTAAACTGAAATCCTCAGTCTGTACGGATATCATCGCCCTAACCTCCTGTAACTGGTGGGAAAAACGCCACTTCGTCACCCGATTTAATGGCCGTTTCTTCATTCGCCATCGCTTGGTTAACTGCCACCAAAGTCGAACCCGCTGCGAGGTTATCCGCCCAATCTTGGCCCTTGTGACTCAAGATTTGACGTAACTGGGCGATGTTACTCGCTTCGCCTGCATCGACTTGCAGTTTGTCGCAGTCTAATGTTTCTTTTAAATGAGCGAAAAATAATACGCTGATCATGCTGCTGCTCCAATTAAATAAGATTGCCTTTAATCGCCTGATAACACGCGAATAAATTCGCGTCTACGGCTTATTAACTGCGTGTCCAATCGCCGCTTTTGCCACCTTGTTTTTCCAACACTTTAATCCCGCCGATCACCATCGCTTTGTCCACGGCTTTACACATGTCAAACAAAGTTAAAGCGGCAACAGAAGCGGCTGTTAAGGCTTCCATTTCAACCCCGGTTTGACCGGCTAGTTTACACAAGGCAATGATGCGAATACGGTTATTGTCCGGCTCGGCTTCAAACTCGATATTAACTTTAGTCAACATCAACGGATGACACAAAGGAATTAAGTCACTGCACTTTTTCGCTGCCTGAATACCGGCGATACGAGCAACAGCCAACACATCACCTTTGGCATGTTTGCCATCGATAACTTTTTGCAGAGTCTCTGGCGACATCTGAATAAATGCCTCAGCTAATGCCTGACGTGAAGTCACTGCTTTTTCAGTGACATCAACCATATTGGCTTCACCTTTGGCATTTAGGTGGGTTAAATCATTCATGCTTGCTTATCCCCGTGTACCGCACTGTTCTAAGTCAGCCTGCTCAAGGTCAACTTTTTTCAGCTGAGCAACAAAGTTACAAGGTCGATGGCTGGCATCTAGTTGTTCTTTGATCACCCCATCCCAAGCCGTTTGACAGGCATTGGTTGAACCGGGCATTCCAAAAATAATAGTACGGTTAGACATGCCGGCAAAGGCTCTAGATTGAATGGTTGAGGTGCCGATCTGATCGTAGGATATCTGGCGGAATAGTTCGCCAAATCCGTCAACCATTTTGTCCATTAATGGCAATAATGCCTCTGGGGTAGAATCCCGGCTAGTAAACCCAGTACCACCTGTAACCAAAATCACCTGAATATCATCTGAGGCAACCCAAGTCGCCACAGTGGCTCTGATTTTGTATATATCATCAATGACGATTTTTTTATCGCTCAATGTATGACCAGCAGTTTTTAAACCATCAACCAGTTTATGACCTGAAGTATCCGTCGACTCATCACGAGTATCAGATACCGTCAATACGGCGATGTTTAAAGGTTGAAATTCAACTACGGCTTTGCTTCCCATGTTACCCTCGTGTTTTATATGATGTTGTCTATTAAATAATGGTTTGTTGCCACTGTTGTGGCGTATTGGTGTTTATCAGGCGAGAGTTTATCAAGCTGTCACTTTGTCCAACCTCAATTTGCAATCCTGAAAAGTGTTTAATAAAAGCTTTAACCGACCGATCACCCTCGTTGTACAGTTGCTGATGCAAATAAGCAACAACCGCTTCATTAAGCGGCATATACAGCGGTAAATAACAGTCTTCAAAACATACTGGACGATTTTGCTGTTGCCCAGCCTCAATCAAAATAGCCAAATCTTGTGCCTGTAACAACGGCATATCAACAGGAAGAATTAATACCGCTTTTGCCTGAAGTGTTTTGATCACCGAATAAATGCCACCCAATGGCCCACTGCGCTCAATAATATCAGCGATACCTTCACCGTTATTGCGGCTGATCAAGGTTTGTGCAATACCCGCTTGCTCAAGCAGTTTTTGACAATGCTCAAGCATAGTAATGCCATTGCGTTTTAGTTCGGCTTTATCAGTGCCCATGCGGCTTGATAAACCACCAGCGAGGATCACGCCGGTGGGTGGGCAGGTAGATTTGTTGTGTGCAGTGTTCATGATTAAATTTTTTAACCTGATATAGGGATTGTAAGATAATAATTCATCAAATAATCCTACTCGCCAGTATGCAAACTTTTAATTGTTAATTATTCAGCGTATTTGATAATTTGTGGATAAATCTACTTTGCTGTTTGTTTTTTGCACTCAACAAGGTAGGAGTTGCGTCTCGCTACGATAAATGGCGAAGCCATTTCAGGGGTTTTGCACAATTCCAATCGCGGCAGGGACGCTTCGCTGCTGCCGCTCCTACAAGTTATCCACAAGCTGAATAGTTACAATTATTCATTATTAATTTCGCGAAGCCTCTTCATCCACCTAACATAGCAAGATGTTTCGTACCACCCGTCAACCCATCATGCAGATAATGCGTTGCTTCTTTATCTTGCAGCAAGTGGCGGATTTGATTGGCTAATGCATCTGAATCGTCCTCTTGTAAAAACTCGCGTAAGTCCAAACCATATTCAGAAAACAGACATAGATGCAGTTTACCTCGGGCTGAAATTCGCAGACGATTACAGGTGCTACAGAAATCTTTGCTGTATGGCATGATAAGACCGATGCGGCCCTGATGATCCGGATGTTGGAATTCTTGCGCGGGACCGGCATCTTTTGAACGGATGATCCGTTGCCAACCCTGTGCGAGGATTTTTTCTTTCAATAAAGCACCAGAAACATGGTTATCTTCAAAGAATTTAGGACTATCACCGGTTTTCATCAATTCGATAAAACGCAAGGTGATAGGCTTGTCTTTAACCCAATCAAGAAAAGATTGAAATTCATGGGCATTGTGCTGTCGCAACAATACTGCATTGATTTTGATGGTTTTTAATCCCAATGCAAAGGCCATATCAATACCGGTCATGATCTCTTCAAACTTGTCATGCCCGGTCAGGCTTTGAAACATCCGGGGATCTAAACTGTCCATACTGATATTAAGCGCATCAAGACCCGCATCAACCCAATCTTTAATTTGCGTCGTCAGTTTATAACCATTGGTGGTCACCGCCACGCTCTCGATACCCGGGGTTTGTTTACACACCCGGATCATCTCTGGCAGTTCTTTACGTAATGAAGGTTCACCGCCAGTCAGACGGATTTTAGTGGTGCCCAGCTCGGCAAAAGTCTTAACCAGACGTGTCACTTCATCAACCCGGAGAAAATCTCTGGGCTCTTCACAAGTGTAACCATCAGGTAAGCAGTAAACGCAACGAAAGTTGCACACATCAGTGATGGACAGACGCAAATATCGGAAGCGTCTGCCGAAAGTATCTTCTAACATAATTTTTAACACCTTTCCAAATACGGGAGGCTGTAGGATTTCTCCATCAACCCTGGTGGCAGTATGCCACGGCGAAAACATCTTGCTTTTACTGCTTCGCCCCTCTTTATCAGAGAAGCTGGATGAGAAGCCAAAAGTTTAGAAAATTAACGCTCGGAGTTTCAGTTCGACGTTATTGTAAAGCAATTACTTTAATTATGATATCACCCGATAGTATTAGCCTGATCTAAAAACCGACTCGGGTCATATAGTACAAATTAAGTTAACAATTATTCTCAACATTCACGAGGTTAAAACCTCGTCTACGGCAGAGCGAATGCAGGATCGTAGACGCGAATTCATTCGCGTTTTTGATGAGTTTATTTAATCGAAACCAAAAAAAACGCCTTACCCGCAAAGGTAAGACGTTTTTGTTTTGCTCTTAATTGTTAATTATCAGAATTTGGCGTTAACCATAAACCACAATTTTTGTACATCAACTTTGCCACTGCCATTATCAGCACTGAAATCTGAGTACTTCAATAAGGTGGTCACCCGTTTGTTGACTTTGTATGAGGCAATCAAATCGATTTCATCACCGTAGTCTGCACTGCCCTCAGACGCTGATAGGTCATGCCAAATCGCTTTAAAGCCGATAGGACCAATTTTTGTGGCAAATTTGAAATAAAGATCTTCCATGCCCGAACCAGGTGTGCCGAGGAATTGATCAGCAAAACCTTGGAATTTGTGCAATGTCGCCAGCGGCGTCATAAAACCCACTCCATTGTCGGCATCAAGCTGCTCATAACCAATACCTAGGTTGAATTTAGAGATTTTGGCATTCACCTCAAGGTTCAAGTAGTTAGTGTTGAAATCGACCGGGTGGTCGCCACCGTCAGTTTGATTGGCATAACTGGCAATCACCCCAATATTATCGAACTTGCCGGTGTAACGAATACCAATGGTGTCGTTTGATGCACCATGGGCGGTATCAAAGTCCATTGAGTAACCAAAGAGTGCCAGCTTATGCGCTTTATTAACCGCATATTTGGCGTTGAACATGTGAATGTTACCCTTCAAATCTGGAGCTGGACCACCGACTCGACCATCAGGTCCAAAAATTCGGTTGACGTTATGCACATAGGTATAATCCAGCGACAAGTCTTTGTTGACTTTAAACTGCGCTCGGTAACCATCATAAGTCTGTTCGTTTTGACGCCATGCCACACCACCGATAAAACGCTGGTCATTATGCACGATGCGTTGACGACCTGCGGTAAATTTGAAGTTTTCGTTTTTGTATTGCAGATACGCCTGATTGACATCAGTATCTTCCGGATCAGCCACTACCGGATACTGACTCTTGCCATTTTCTGTACTGTTATAACTGTCATTGCCCAAAGCGGTTACGTTGTCAGCTTCAAGTTTGACGTTAATATAACCCATCTTGCCACTTTGCCAAGTCAGCCGAGTTTTCAAGGTAGAAGAATTAGCGGTTTTTTGAATATTATCTTGATCGACGTTTTCATAGCGATAACGCAAGTTAAGCGTCGTTTTGCCTTCTTTAACACCCTTGGCAATAGTCTCTGTTATATCAGCTTGTGCCGATGAAGACATAACACCTAGCGCTGACAACAATACCACGGCCGTTTTGCCTAACTGGGCCTTTTTTGATGCGATTTTTGATACTTTTTCTGATGTAACAATTGTTGCTTGCATTATTATTCCTTAGGACAGGAGGATAAGTTTCATTAAGAATAGACCAGTTTTTTCACTAAACACAGCATATTTCAAAATAATTTTACATTATTTTTTTGCCTGAAAACAGGCGTAAGCCATTGAGTACACTGATGTATTTTAGACAAGGGTAAAAAAAAATCGCTCAACCAAATGCGCTAATTCCCCGCAAAACCAAGCTATACGCGGGCTTGCACGACAATGCAAAAGGAAAAAAGTTCAATTTAATATTAGTTTTTTAAGGCTAGCGCGAATAGGAGGAAATAACGGCAGGTTAATTATCAAGATAGCACAAATTGTCAGCAACGCCCGCTTTAGCCAAAATGATTGAGTCGTTGGTAGGATAATGACGCTTTACCCTAGCCCAGATCAGAAGAGCCCGATGACAACTGTCATCGGGCTCTTTATAAAGTCAGCTTAAAAAAACTTATTTTTTCTCAGCTTTCTTTTTCTTTTCTGCTTCGATAACTTCTATTGATACCGTATTTGGACAAGGCATGTAGTGTGAGAACTCCATAGAGAACTGACCACGACCTGATGTCATTGTACGTAGGCTACCGATGTAACCGAACATTTCTGACAATGGTACGTCACCTTTGATACGTACGCCTGATGCACCAGCAACCTGATCTTTGATCATGCCACGACGACGATTCAAATCACCAATAACATCACCAACGTGATCTTCAGGGGTAAATACGTCAACGTGCATAATAGGTTCAATTAACTGAGGACCCGCTTTTGGAATTGACTGACGGAAAGCGCCTTTTGCTGCGATTTCAAAAGCCACTGCTGATGAATCGACCGCGTGGAAAGAACCATCATACAATTCTACTTCAACGTCAAGTACTGGGAATCCAGCAAGAACGCCTTCACCCATCATGCCTCTAAAGCCTTTTTCTACCGCAGGCCAGAATTCTTTAGGTACATTACCACCAACCACTTTCGAGTTGAAGACAAAACCAGTACCCGGCTCACCAGGTTTAACACGGTAATCAATTTTACCGAACTGACCAGAACCACCAGACTGTTTCTTGTGAGTGTAGCTATCTTCAACTTCTTGAGTGATAGTTTCACGGTAAGCCACCTGAGGTGCACCAACAGTTAATTCAACACCGTATGTACGACGCAAGATATCAACTTTGATGTCAAGGTGAAGCTCACCCATACCTTTAAGGATAGTTTCGCCAGTTTCTTCGTCAGACTCTACGCGGAAAGATGGATCTTCAGCAATCATCTTACCGATAGCGATACCCATTTTCTCTGAACCACCTTTATCTTTAGGCGCAACAGCAATTGAGATAACTGGTTCTGGGAAGATCATTGGCTCAAGTGTGGCCGGGAATTTAGGGTCGCACAAGGTGTGACCTGTCTGAACGTTCTTCATACCAACAACCGCGATGATATCACCGGCTTGTGCTGAATCAATTTCGTTACGGTCATCTGCGTGCATTTCAACCATGCGGCCAACACGTTCAGTTTTACCCGTGAATGTGTTCAATACTGTTTGACCTTTGTTCAACACACCCGAGTAAACACGGATAAAGGTTAATGCACCGAAGCGGTCATCCATGATTTTAAAGGCCAATGCACGGAATGGTTCATCAACAGAAACCAATGCAACTTCGCCAGTATCTTCACCTTCGTCATCCGTCAATGGCTGAGGATCAACCTCAGTCGGGCTTGGCAAGTAATCAACAACAGCGTCAAGAACCAACTGAACACCTTTGTTTTTAAACGCTGAACCACAGTAAGTGGGGAAGAAGTCCATGGTGCGAGTACCTTTACGGATACAACGCTTGATATCGGCCATTTCAGGCTCAGTGCCGTCAAGGTAAGCTTCCATCAGGTCGTCGTCTTGTTCAACGGCCATTTCAATCAATTTTTCGCGATATTCTTCAACTTGGTCAACCATGTCTGCTGGAATATCAACGATTTCGAAGTTTTCTGGTAAGCCAGTTTCATCCCATACGTAAGCAGTACGTGATAACAAGTCAACCAAACCAACGAAGTTTTCTTCGGTGCCGATTGGCAAAACCATAACCATTGGGTTAGCACCCAATACGTTTTCTACTTGGCCAACAACACGCAAGAAGTCAGCACCGATACGGTCCAACTTGTTGACGAAGATAATACGAGCAACTTCTGAGTCATTAGCATAACGCCAGTTAGTTTCTGATTGTGGCTCAACACCACCAGAACCACAAAATACACCTACACCACCATCAAGTACTTTCAGTGAACGATATACTTCAACAGTGAAGTCAACGTGACCAGGAGTATCAATGATGTTCATGCGATGGTCTTTCCAGAAACAAGTTGTCGCAGCAGACTGGATAGTAATACCACGCTCTTGCTCTTGTTCCATGAAGTCTGTTGTTGCAGCACCGTCATGTACTTCACCAGTTTTATGGATTTTACCAGTGAGTTTCAAAATACGTTCTGTCGTTGTGGTTTTACCCGCGTCAACGTGGGCAAAAATACCTATGTTTCTGTACTTGTCTAAATCAGCCATTGCTTTACTCAATACCTAGAAGGGTCAAAATTGCGCCACAGTATAAAGGATTTTCAGGCATATAGTGAGGAATATTTTAAGTTATTGATCATTCGATCCAAAAAACCCAAAATAAAAAATTGCGGTATCATGGTATAAAGGATTTTTAACCATATCGTAGACGCGACTTTAGTCGCGTAAGCGAGCCAAAGCGACCGTAAACCAGCCGCTACCCGCTCCCTCTTTTTGAGGTTTATAACTGTCCCACCAACTCCTTTTGGGGTTTATCACTGTCCCATAAACCCCTATTTCTGGGGCCTGTCACTGCCCTATTCATCCCTAGTGTGGGTTACCCGTTCAACATCCCGGTCTCGTGCTTTCACCAAATTAGATCATCAGGTATCTGATACTCGGCATACGGGTCTTCCTCTTCTACCACAGCCGCTTCTTCTTCCTTGGTTCTGTCATACAGGTAAGCGACTACGGTGTCATCAATGGTAAGGAGTTTGCGCACCGAGCTTTCAACCAACAGGTAAAAATCGTCTTCGCCTTCTAGCACACAAACACCCAAGCGGCCACTGACCAGCGCGTCTCGGGCTTTGCCGTCAACATTAAGCTTTTTGATTTTGTTTTGATAAGTGAAGTTAAAGGTTAAATCACCTTTAAAGTCGGTCAAACCATGGTCTTTGATCATCTGGATAACTTGAGCTTTTTGCGCTTTAGCATCCGCCTCAGCCTTAATCTGCTGATTTAATTCGAGATCTTTTTGCTGCTTATCAAGCTTGCTCTGCTCCAGCTCTTTGGTCAGCTCAGAGCGAGTATCCGCACCTTTTTTCTTTTTCTGTTTATTCTTTTTACGCTTTTCAGTTTGTGCGGTACGAGCACCCTGTTTAGTTGCTAATCCGGCTTTGAGTAATTGGTCTTGTAGTGAAGAACTCATGATAAATTTTAGTGTTAATGACTTTGCGCCCAGTTTAACAGCACATACCAAATCTACACCAGCCGTTTTTTCAACTACACTTTAATTCGACTGTCGTCAGATAACATACGCCTTTAAGCCAAAATAGCTTAAACAAAAACAACGCCAACCGCCTGATAATGAAGTGAAAAACGATTAGTGAAAATTTATCAAAAATTATTATTAGGATTTATTTGTGTCGCACTGCTGGTATCACTGGTCGGCGCTATTGCCATTTTTACCAATAATGAGGTAACGAGAGATTTCAAACAACTCACCCACAGCTCCATTGAAGAGGTCGGCGGCGCAACCAAAATGAGCTTTATTCTACAAACATTGCAATTGGACACTCTGCAGCTGCTCACCATAAAATACCGCCAATTAGCTGGTAACGACACCACCGCAGACCAAGCACGATTAAGACAACTTACCAACACTATTGAAACCGAAAAAGCGCAATTTTATCATTGGTTAAAAGTCACGGTAAGAGCCACCCATAACGGCATTGCGCTAAGCGAAGCTGACGACATTGAAGACGAAAAAGAAGAGTTATTTGTCCTTGACCAAGTAAAGGAAGCGTTTAACCAATACAACACCGCTTTGATTAAAACCCATCAATTGGCCCAAACCGATTTAATCGCAGCCAATCACTGGATGAACACCAATTTAATGCCGCTTTATCAACAAGTTTATCAGCTCACAAGAGCGTTTGAAGAAGATGCCGCCGGAGAATTGGTAAAAGAAGCACAAGAAATTGACCATGCTATTGACCGTGCCAATCAACTGATGATTTATGCCACCTTATCCGGTTTTTTTGCCGCTATTGTGCTCGGCGTTTTTATTGCCCAATTGATCTCAAGACCACTGGCCCACCTCAAAGAAACTGCGTTAAAAATTGGTGCAGGACACCTCAACAGCAGAGCAAATATTCAAGGGCAAGATGAAATGGCCGATTTGGCTGAAAGCCTAAATAAAATGGCCATCGCGATAGAAAAAACCAGTCAGTCGCTGAAAGATTCGGCTCAGTATAATCAAAATATTGTGCAATCAATGCAAGATACCTTGATTGTTTTATCTGCCACTGGCGATATCCAGATGATCAATCGTTCTGGCCTCGAATTGCTCGGTTATGACGAAAGCGAGCTGATTAACCAGCCCATCGCAAAAATCATTCAAAGCCAGCAAGATGATGTTGATGTCGACGCTGTTTTTACTCGCCTGAGCCTGCAAAGTGTGCAAGGACTTGAAGCCCATTATCAAACCAAAAACGCAGGCCCGCTGCCAATGTTGTTCTCTGGTGCCATCATGAAAAACCAAGACAACAAAGTGCTCGGTTATGTCTGTGTCGCTAGGGATTTAACCGAACGCAAAATTGCTGAGGCAAAAATTCTCCAAACCAATGAACGCTTGATAGACACAAATAATGAACTGATGGATACCCAAGGCCAATTGGTTCAATCAGCCAAATTGGCCTCAGTCGGTGAACTCGCCACCGGTGTTGCCCATGAACTCAATCAACCATTAGGCATCATTGCCATGTACGCTGACCTCAGGTTGGCTGAGAGCCGTAATGAAAACTTTGCAGAGGTCAGCAGCTCCTATCAAATAATCCTCAAGCAGGTTGATCGGGCAACAGTGATCATCAATCACCTGAGAACTTTCGGCAGAGAATCGAACAAACAATCAAGGGTCGCCCAGAGTATTAATCAAGTCATTGAAAATTCATTTATTTTGATTCATGAAGAACTGAGATTAAAGAATATTAATCTGGTTACAGCGTTGACTGATAATTTAATGCCCGTACACTGTAATTCGATTCAAATCGAACAGGTATTACTGAATCTGTTTATGAACGCAAAAGATGCATTAGCAGCGGTGGTGCTGAAAAAAATCACCGTTGGCTCCCATCAAGTCAATGACAAAATCATGATTACCGTAGAGGATAGCGGTTCAGGTATAAGTAAAGATGTTATGTCAAAAGTGTTTGATCCATTCTTTACCACCAAAGATGTGGGTCAGGGAACCGGATTGGGTTTGTCGATCAGTTACGGTATTATTCAAAGCCATGGTGGTGATATGTCAGTTAAGAGTACTCCCGGCAGTACTTTGTTTACCATAACTTTACCGGTAGTAAGAGAGTGTTGATATGAATGTATTAATTGTTGATGATGAGCCTGAATGGTTGTCTGCCTTGAAAAGTTATTTTCAAAACCGAGGTGACAGCATATTAACCGCCACCAATGGTCAGCAGGCACTACAAGCATTCCATCAATCCGCAGTGTCGATTGATGTGGTTTTAACCGATCAGAAAATGCCGATCATGAATGGTATGGAATTTATCCGTAGCCTGCGTGACAGCGGCTCAACAGTGCCAGTGATCATGATGTCTGGAGATTGGGATATCAATGACGACCCGGCTATCGCTGCCGAGGTCTATTCATTACTGCCCAAACCATTGAGAATGGTACAACTTGATCAAATATTTACCCAATTATCAGCTGAGCAATCAGCTCAAGCCCTATTGAGCCCTACTGACAACCAGAACCAGAACCAGAGCCAAAATGCTATAAGCCCGACTGAAGTAAACACAACACCTGATAATTACAAAATTTTAGTGGTTGACGACGAGCCTCACATTCGTATGTTGCTGTGTGAAATACTGGCCACTGAGCACTACCAAACCGAGCAAGCCAGTGACGGCGTTGATGCACTTGAAAAATGGCAGCAAGCCGAAGCTTCATCCACCCCTTTTGATTTGCTGGTTGTCGATTTAAAAATGCCACGTATGGACGGCACAACGTTACTGGGTAAAATACGCCAAAGTAACCAAATGGTCCCATTGATTGTGCTTACAGGTCATGCTGACCTAAACGACAGTTATGATTTATTAGCGGCACACCAAATCGCCGACTTTCTGACTAAACCCATCACCCAAACCGCCCGCTTAATGTTTGCGGTAAAAAGTGCATTAGAAAAAAGTCAGTTACAAATGGCCTTCAAGACTCTAAACCAAGAATTAGAACAACGGGTTATCCTCAGAACCGAAGAGCTAGCCGAACAAACAGCCCGAGCAGAGGAAGCCAATTTAGCCAAATCCGAATTTCTCAGCTGTGTCAGCCATGAATTGCATACGCCTCTAAATGCGATTATTGGCTTTTCTGAAATAATCAAACTCAAGTTACAACGCGATGCTGAACAACAGGAGAAGTTGGGCAGCTCAGTCCAGCAAGTGATTGATGCAGGCTGGTATTTGACCCGATTGGTTGATGATATATTGGATATCAGCAGAGCCGATGGTGATCAACTTCACCTAGTACTGGCCCACTGTGACCTCAATGCAGTGATTAAAGACACCTTAACGGTCATAGAACAGCAAGCCAAGCTACTATCGATTCAACTGCGGTTGCCCGCAGACGCCATGCCAGTTACGGCTGACCCAGTACGATTAAAGCAAGTGCTGGTTCACCTGCTCTCTAACGCGATCAAATTCAGTAACCAAGGCGATACCGTGCAATTGCAAGTCAGCCCTCACGGCAGCAATCAGGTAGCCATCACCGTCAGCGACACAGGCGTAGGCATCGCTGCTGAGGACATCACCAAGATATTTGAACCTTTCACCCGGTTAAAATATGCCACCACCAACGCTATCGAAGGTGTCGGTGCCGGATTATTGCTAGCCAAGTTATTAACCGAACAAATGAATGGTAGTATTTCGGTAGAAAGTGAAGTGGATCAAGGCAGTGTGTTTAGCGTTGTGCTGCCGGGCGGGTAAGCTTGTAGGCGGTGTGGTTCGACATTGCTAATTAAAGGTTTATTCACCCAAAGCCTTACTATAAAATCAATTACCCCATCAATCATTGCTTGGAAGCTGGAATGCCTCAAACACAACAAATTGATTTTATCTCGCCACAAGACTATCTGAAAGGCGAACTCATCAGCGAGATAAAACATGAATATGTTGACGGTCAAGTCTTCGCCATGGCGGGTGCCAGCCCAGACCATGGACGTATTGCCGGCAACATTTATCGCAAACTAGGTGACAAGTTAGATGGTTCATCTTGTGAGCCTTTTATTGCCCAGATGAAGGTAAGAGTGAAAGTTAAAACCTCCACTGGCAGCTATCGCTACCCCGATGTGCTGGTTGTCTGCGATGAGAGTTTTATTGATAATGGTTACGTTACTCAAGCCCCCACTATACTGTTCGAAGTACTCTCCCATTCCACCCGAAAAATCGATGAAAAAGACAAGCTGTTGGAATATATCAATATACCCACTTTACAGGAGTATGTGATTATCGAGCAATATTGTGCCGACATCACTGTCTATCGAAAATCAGATAACTGGCGTTCTACCCATTATTTTCTCGGCGAAAACATCTATTTTGAATCGATTGATTTTACCTTGGCTGTTGCCGATATTTATCATCGGGTTAAAAATGACGATATGGTGCGGTTTATAGCCGAAAAAAATTAAGGAGTTTACAGTGTAGGCATTTTTGGCAGGTTTGAAACAGGTTAATGTTGAAGCGTTTATAGCCGACGGTAACAGCTCTGTTCGTCCCTCTAATACTTTTGTCCTTAATGAAAATAATGCATTAACCCACCTGTCTATCACTGACAATAGCAATATTGATTTTCAAGGGATTGTTAAAAATATTTCTTTAATTGAATTGCGACGTGATTGAAAGTGTGATCGAAGCTTTTGTGTTGAAAGGTTTGAATAGTACGGTAATTAAAAAGCACGTCGACAAGCTAGTAAATAAATATGATACCGGCGGCAATCGGCACAATTTTATTTTGGTTTATGCCAAGTCACCTGATTTTGAGTCACTGTGGCAGCAATACCAAAGCTGTTTTGATGATTTTGTTAATGACAAAGAAAGCTATACAACAAAACAAAGCCTCAGAGTTGGTACGGCACATTCGGGTAAGACAGAGGTTATTCACCTTTTTATTGATTTTTATTCGCCGGAGAAATTAAAGTTGCCCACCATATAAACCTCCCGCCAACAAAAGCCCTAGACAGAATGAAACAATCCCCCTTATTTATCCTGATAATGGAATCTACACTGGGCGATGACCAACACATTATCTTTATAGGTATAAACCAGTCTATTTTTGTCATCAATGCGGCGTGAATAATAACCCTGATAATTTGAGGTTAGCCGCTCAGATTTACCCACACCTTCCATCGGAGAACGCATTGCCGCTTTGATTAAGTCATCCACTCGCTTGAGCTTTTTAGCAGGCTGTGACTTCCAATAGCTATAGTCTTCCCAAGCATCCGGGGTAAATGCAATAGCGGTTATATTCAATCCTTTTGTTTTTGCCAAAATAACCAGCCCTATTGTTGTTCGAAGATATCGACAATTTTAAAAGAACCCGCGTTTATTTGCTCAACAGCCCGATTCAACCGCTGAGCATTGGCTGGCGTACTCAATAAGTACATGGTTTCCTGCATCGATTCATAATCTTCTTGCGACATCATCACAACATTGCCCAACCGTTGATTGGTTATCAAGGTCGGCTCATGGTTATCAATCACATTCAAAAAAGTTGATTTAAAACCCGCTCTAGCTTCACTCATGCTTAATGTGTTCATAGTAACTCCCGTAATTAACATCGTATTTAGATTGTACAAAGCTTAGTACGTTAAAGCAATGATATGGTGTCACGTATTAAGGAGGGTTTGTCATCGCGGGAGGGCCTCGTTTGTGGATTGGAGTTTCATATCCTTTAACGAAGGCAACCAATATCCCGTAGGTTAGACCGAAAACAATGCCAAGCATGAGCCGAAGAGAAGGTTACGCAAAAGCGCAGCGTTGCCCACCGCACAAACCTCCCGCCAACAAAAGCCAATAACCAAGCAGTTGCCGATTTACATCACATCCCAAAAAATCCCAAAAAAAAGGCTGCCATCAGGCAACCTTTTTTAGCATCGGTTATGTCAGTTCAATTATAGAATTGAAGCAACAACACCAGCACCAACAGTACGGCCACCTTCACGGATAGCGAAGCGCAAGCCTTCGTCCATCGCGATAGGGGCAATCAGTTCAACAGTCATTTGAACGTTGTCACCAGGCATGACCATTTCTACGCCGTCTGGCAACTGGATGTCACCAGTTACGTCAGTAGTACGGAAGTAGAACTGTGGACGATAGCCTTTAAAGAATGGCGTATGACGGCCACCTTCATCTTTAGACAGAACGTAAACTTCTGAAGTGAATTTAGTGTGCGGGTTGATAGTACCAGGCTTCGCCAATACTTGACCACGCTCAACTTCTTCACGTTTAGTACCACGTAGAAGAACACCAACATTCTCACCAGCACGACCTTCGTCAAGCAATTTACGGAACATTTCAACACCAGTACAAGTGGTGTTGATAGTTTCTTTGATACCAACGATGGCAACTTCTTCACCCACTTTAACGATACCACGCTCAACACGACCGGTTACAACAGTACCACGGCCTTGAATTGAGAATACATCTTCAATAGGTAACAAGAAAGGCTTGTCGATGTCACGCTCTGGTTGTGGGATGTAGTCATCAAGGGCTTGAGCCAATTCGATGATTTTATCTTCCCATACAGTTTCGCCTTCAAGGGCTTTAAGTGCAGAACCTTGAATTACTGGTAAGTCATCACCTGGGAAGTCATATTCTGAAAGCAATTCACGTACTTCCATTTCAACCAATTCAAGCAACTCTTCGTCATCAACCATGTCACATTTGTTCATGAATACGATGATGAAAGGTACACCAACCTGACGTGATAACAAGATGTGCTCACGAGTCTGTGGCATAGGGCCATCAGTTGAAGCAACAACCAAGATAGCGCCATCCATTTGAGCAGCACCAGTGATCATGTTTTTAACGTAATCCGCGTGACCCGGGCAATCTACGTGTGCGTAGTGACGAGTTTCTGTATCATACTCAACGTGAGAAGTTGAGATTGTGATACCACGTTCTCTTTCTTCTGGCGCGTTATCGATTTGATCAAATGCACGAGCTTCACCACCGCCACGCTTGGCAAGTACGTTAGTGATTGCAGCAGTCAGGGTTGTTTTACCATGGTCAACGTGGCCGATTGTGCCAACGTTTACATGGGGTTTATTACGTTCAAACTTTTCTTTAGCCATCTTAAAAATTCCTAAATATTAATTAAAAGTCCGGCCCGGCCTATAAGACCTTGAGCACGGACCGAACCGAACTATTTTAATTTCGACTTGCGATGATCGCATCTGCAACCATACTCGGTGCATCGCTATATTGCGAGAACTCCATTGAGTAGGATGCGCGACCCTGCGTAGCAGAACGCAAGTCTGTCGCATAACCAAACATTTCTGATAAAGGTACCTGAGCTTTGACCTGCTTCATATTGCCAGGGGCTTCATCCATACCTTCAATCAAACCACGACGACGGTTAAGATCACCCACCACATCACCCATATTTGCTTCTGGAGTGATCACTTCTACAGCCATCATCGGCTCCAAAAGTACTGGGGATGCTTCTAAAGCGCCTTTTCTGAAAGCCATTGAACCGGCAATTTTAAACGCCATCTCATTGGAATCGACATCATGGTATGAACCATCATACAAGGTTGCTCTAACATCAAGGACAGGATAACCGGCCAACACACCGTTATTCATCTGCTCCTGAATACCTTTATCTACCGCACCAATATATTCTTTTGGCACCGTACCGCCAACGATTTCGTTGACAAACTCATAACCGTCACCATCAGGCAACGGCTCAAGTTTAACCCAGACATGACCATACTGACCACGACCACCCGATTGACGTACAAATTTACCTTCGACTTCAATCGAGCTACGGATGGTTTCACGATAAGCCACTTCTGGTTTACCTACATTACATTCAACGCTGAATTCACGGCGCATTCTGTCAACAATGATATCAAGGTGTAATTCACCCATACCAGAGATGATAGTCTGTCCGGTCTCTTCGTCAGTCTCTACCCGAAAAGAAGGGTCTTCTGCGGCCAGTTTACCTAGCGCAACACCCATTTTTTCCTGATCAGGTTTTGACCGAGGCTCAACCGCAATCGAAATAACAGGCTCAGGGAATTCCATACGTTCCAGCGTGATCACATGATCACCGTCACATAAAGTATCACCCGTGGTGACCTGTTTAAGTCCAATGGCTGCGGCAATATCACCAGCGCGAACTTCTTTGATTTCTTCACGGTTATTGGCGTGCATCTGTACGATACGGCCAAAACGCTCCTTTTTGCCTTTCACCGGGTTAAATACTGAATCACCCGTTTTCACGACACCGGAATACGCCCGGAAGAAAGTTAATGTACCAACGAATGGGTCTGTAGCGATTTTAAATGCCAATGCCGCAAAAGGGGCTTTGTCATCCGCCGGGCGCTCGCCCTCAGACTCATCATCAAGAATACCAGTGATGGCCTTGACTTCCGTTGGTGCAGGTAAATAATCGACAACCGCATCCAAAACTGCCTGTACACCTTTATTTTTAAAGGCTGAGCCACAAGTGACCAGACAAATTTCGTTAGCTAACGTCAATTGACGTAAAGCCGCTTTGAGGTTTTCCTCAGACAAATCGCCTTCTTCAAGGTATTTATCCATCAGCTCCTCAGAAGCATCAGCCGCTGCATCGAGCAGCTTCTCGCGCCATACGTCTGCTTCGTCACGCAAATCAGCCGGAATATCGCTGTATTCGAATGTCATGCCCTGGTCCGCTTCGTTCCAGTTGATAGCCTTCATTTTAACGAGGTCAACGACCCCTTTGAATTCATCTTCTGCACCAATACTCAATTGAATAGGCACAGGCACGGCAGCCAAACGATCTTCAAGTTGTTGCACAACATTTAAGAAATCAGCACCGGTACGATCCATCTTATTGACGAATACCATACGTGGTACTTCATACTTGTTAGCTTGACGCCACACGGTTTCGGTTTGTGGCTGAACGCCTGATGAGCCACACAACACCACCACCGCCCCATCGAGTACCCGCAAAGACCGCTCAACTTCGATAGTGAAGTCGACGTGTCCCGGGGTGTCGATGATGTTTATGCGATGATCAGAAAATTGCGCGTTCATCCCTTTCCAAAAACAGGTGGTAGCAGCAGACGTGATAGTAATACCCCGCTCCTGCTCTTGTTCCATCCAGTCCATGGTGGCAGCTCCGTCGTGTACTTCACCAATCTTATGAGAAAGACCAGTGTAAAATAACACACGCTCTGTGGTCGTTGTTTTACCAGCGTCAACATGAGCAACTATACCGATGTTGCGGTAGCGCTCAATAGGGGTTGTACGGGCCATAGTATCCTCTTAAAGATCCGGTTTGCGTAGCCGGTGATATTGCCGGCTACTTTACTATCGGTTGGGTGTTTACCAGCGATAGTGAGCGAATGCTTTGTTAGCTTCAGCCATTTTATGAACGTCTTCACGTTTCTTAACAGCAGAACCTTTGTTTGCAGCTGCGTCAGCCATTTCCTGTGCCAGACGAAGTGCCATTGATTTTTCACCACGTTTACGAGCAGCATCTACTAACCAGCGCATACCCAGTGCGTTACGACGAACTGGACGTACTTCACATGGAACCTGGTAAGTTGAACCACCAACACGACGAGATTTAACCTCGACGCTAGGACGGACGTTTTCCAAAGCTTCTTCCAAAACGACTAATTGATCTTTGCCCGTTTTTTCAGCTGCTGTGTCTAACGCACCGTAAATAATTTTTTCTGCTGTGGATTTTTTACCATCCAACATCAGTACATTGATAAACTTCGCCAAAAGTTCTGATTTGAACTTTGGATCAGGAAGAATTTTGCGTTGTCCGACAACTCTTCTTCTAGGCATCTTATTTCTCCGGTTTTCTTCAGGATTAATCCCAAAACAATATTAAATGCACTACATTGACACGTCATTCGCGCAACATAGTTAAATGTTTGGCCTTACTAAACGGGGAACCGTTAAGATTTTGGCCTTTTAGCACCGTATTTAGAACGGCCTTGACGACGATCGCTAACACCAGAACAATCCAGTGCACCACGAACAGTGTGATAACGCACACCTGGTAAATCTTTAACACGACCACCACGGATAAGGATAACACTATGCTCTTGCAGGTTATGACCTTCGCCGCCAATGTAAGAAGTTACTTCATGGCCGTTAGTTAAACGAACACGAGCCACTTTACGCAAGGCTGAGTTAGGTTTTTTAGGCGTAGTAGTATATACACGAGTACATACACCACGACGTTGTGGACAAGCTTGCAGTGCAGGCACGTTGCTTTTGACAACTTGCTTGACGCGAGGCTTGCGCACCAATTGATTAATAGTAGCCATTAAATGCTCCTGATTAGATTGCTAATAGATGTTCATTCCATCCGGAAAGTCACACCCTCATAAACGTGAAAAATTTAACCCCTATGCCAACTGAAAAGCCAGCTAGAAAACCAACTGGAAATCAAGCATGGTATTAAGGGTCGCGGAATTCTAAAGACCAACGATTAAGCTGTCAATGTTTATTTGATCATTGTACATATAAGCGTCAGATACCGAGTGGGATCCAAATGCGCCGAAGTCCCTTTAAAGAATATGCATTCATCATTAATCTCTTTTTTCCGAACGTTCGATAATAAATTGAATCAATTCATTAACTTAGTGATTTAATGGCTAAATCGGTGATAAAACCGTCGCATTTTGTATTTTACCAGCCAAATCCAGTGCTGTACTATGCCACCGACTTTTGGAATGTATAAACAATAATAGAGGAAGTTTGATGTTTGATTTACCGAAGCCACTAGCGGCTATGCTGCTGATTGCCCAGTGTCGAATCGACTCAAACAGGGAGTATTCAATAATGCGTCATTTTTTTCTTATCCTGACATTAGCACTGTCTTTTCACGCCAGCGCACAAGACCCGTTGGTTTTTGCCGCCACGCTCGATAAATTTATCGTCAATAAATCTGCCGACTTAGCCGCTGCACCGCCACCACCAGACGGCCCAGAAACACCCCCGCCAGTGGTCAACCCAGATATCCTCGACCGTCTTAATGTTGAGTTTGATATCAATGCGGAAACCACTGATTTGTTGGGTGAACAAATTGACTTAAACAGTGGCAGCGTAGATGGGACTTTAGTCTGTCTCTTGATCACATCTTTAATGGTACTATCTAAATTTGATTGTCACTATTTAGCGTAATTGCTGATTTTGCGAATAAATTTGGGCATTATCTTTTTTATCTACAAAAGGTGGGCGTTGCTACGTGCTGTTACATTTTATCGAAACATAGAGCCGTCGCGCCCCCTAAAAAGGCGGTAATATCAAATGATTGTGATTACCTTTTAGAGAGCAGGCTCTTGTACAGTGGCGCAGAGCCTTAGTGATGCACACCAATACGAGTAAGTCGGTGAGGATTTCCAATTTTAATTTTGGCGATAGTTCCTTTTTCATACTTAACCGTTTCAATGCCGATGATTGCCAGATGATGTTATATGATCAGCGCTAAATTAATTACAGGCAGAATCATCAGTTCAAGTCCGTCGCTGCTAGACTGTCCACTTTTTGTGTGTATTTTGAGGAACATCCTCTAATATTTGACCGTTGTTCATCCTGATAGGGCAATGTTTTCTGTCATGGTTCGGTGTCCATCAAGCATCAGCATTAACGCCGCCCAACCCTCCCAAATAGTTTTCGTACTCACTCGTCCTGTCCTTTTACTATCGTGCCAGCCGCCCAGTTTCGCCAATGCATAATAACCCCAAAAAATGGAAGGCGGTTCTGTCGGGAGTTTCTTTTCCTCTATTTTCAACCACAGCATTTGCCATTCCACCACACTGAACATGAGCTCACAGGATTGCTGTTTGGCTTTTTCTTTATTTTCGGCCATCTCCTTTAATTGCATCAACCGCACTGCCACAAACGCTAAAATGGTACCCATGCGTTCAGTATTGGCACGGGTTTGCAGCCTCAGTTTTTCAACCTGAGTACCCTCTGATTTCCAAACTTTGTGGAAATCTTCTATCCGCCAACGTAACTCATAGTAGCGAACAATTTTTTGCGCATCTTCTATCGTGTTGATTGGTTCATTGGTGTATAAAAACCAGCATAAATCAGACGCTTCACCGCGTAAGTCAAGCTCACGGCAAATCACTAAGTTCAGCGACATTTCATCTCGGGTGTTTTTATCGGCGTCATGTGTTCTTTTGAAGGAAACTGAATGGTAACTGATGCCCATTTTCGCCGTCCGAGCGGGTCTATTTTTGGTGTTTTTACTTTTCCCTTTTTGTTCAATTTTAAGGGATTGTTCAGCCGCAACCGGAAAGTTTATCATATCCTTTAATTTGACGGTCTTATCATGATTGGGCAATTGAAGCGCTCGATTGTGCTGACACCGGATAATAAATCGCCTATCGTTATTTAAATGTTGATCCATATACTCATATGAGTCAGCTTCTCTGTCGCACACATGAATCACATTATCAGTTCGGATGAAGGTTTCGTCCATTTTGGCAGCAGATTCTTCCCAACGATAACTATCTTTCTCCTCTTTAGGTCGCCGCGCCCGGGCTGAACCGGAACCTTTCAACGCTTTTGGTAATTCACTACGAATATAATTCTGTTGATGTGCCAAGCCAATCACGGTTTCCGTGTCTGCATCTAGCGCAAGAATAGAATGCTGGAAAAGTGAGCGGCCTTTGACATCGCGGTTTTTGCCTGCCGGATTATTCCCAAGATCGTCACACACATCATGTGTATAACTTAACCCTGTGGTATCTTCGAGCGCAAGAACAAGACGGCGCTCAGCACATTCTGCCGCCGTTGTTTCAAAACCGGCCTGAGCGATGGCTGACGCATCAACATAATTATTTTCAATAAAACGGTAGGCCCCTTCAATACTGGCAGAATCCTTACTCGCTTTAACTACTGACTTGCCCGCCCCGTCGGCCATATCAGCGGCGACCTTAACCAAGCGTTTTGTTCTTCTTTTGTCATTCAACTGCGCTTTTCCGAAAGTTTTTTCAGCCCAGCTTTCGGCATCGGATTCAAACATCTACTGACCACCCTGTGAAAAAAGCGTATTTGATCACAATGGTGAAAAAAAGCAAGTGAAATATCACAGTTAATTTCAATGATACTAAATAAGACACAAGTTTAAGCTGAATCAGACACAAGCCAAAAATGCAAATAAAGATGTGACTAAGAGACAGACTTTAGTCGCATAAGGGAGCCTATATAGATGCGGTGAGCCGCGTTACAGGTGTGTCGTCGCAATTCATCCATGAAGGGTGATCCTGTCGGCATCCTGCCTCCACCTCATTGAGCTGTAGCGACAGCCCGGTGCGAACCTTCGGTTCGGTCTCAATTCGCCCCAGTATCCAAACCACCCTTATTCTGGCCAATAGCCAATACAGCAGTGGTTGGGGTTCTGGCAAAGCCTGTACGCAAACGGATGCACCCCGCACTTATGGCGGCTTTAAAGATTATGAATATTACAATGGCACCACGCTATCAGTGCCCGGCGTCACCAGTGGTAAATTACTCGCCTCACCCCAGTTGGGGACAGGTGAGCAATACCGCTATGTCACCCAAGATAACTGGCGAGTGGAATGCATCACCGTCAACGTTGGAGGCTTTGATGTTGAAGGTTTCAAAGCCACCTCACCTGAAGGCGTGATGTACACCTTCGACCGCTATCGGCTGGTGCAAACAATCCCCTTGGTTCGCGGTAAAATCACCAAAAAATTCCACGCCTTTATGCAGGTCTCTTGATTCAGTCACCGCGAATGCACGCACATGGACCTATGAATATGGCACGTCTAGCGGCGGTCACATCACTCACCTGAGCAAAGTCATCCGCCCAGATGAGACCTTCTGGCAATATGATTTAAGTTCAGTATCACAAAACTCACCGCGCATTGCCGATGGTAAAGAAGACCTGTGTGTCGCCAGCAATTACACCGCCAGTGCGGACACTGGCCATATCACTCATCCCAATGGTGTCAAAGGCACCTTTGTTTGGGATGTCGTTGTTCATGGCCGTAGCCAAGTCCCGGGGACTTATGTGTCAACCACTGGTGACAGAATGTACCAACACTGTTACGCCACCGTCGGTTTGACCAGTAACGAAAACCCACGGCAGCAATGATGCCAACGAATTAAACCAATACACCCGCACCACCATCACCCCTGACACCACCAATTGGGTGTGGGTCAAACGCCACAAAACCTACGCCAACGGCAACCTGACCGAAGTTGAATTCAATACCCCGATGAACAACGGCACATCACGTTGGCAAAAATTCAGCAACTACACCCGGGGCAAAGCCCAAACGATTACCCTGCCCAATCGCGATGACGCGACGAAAAACATCACCGCCACCCTCGGGGTTGATGCCAATGGCTGGACCACCGCAGTGACTAACTTCAACGGTAATAAAACCAGCTACAGTTACGACACCATGGGCCGCGTCACCAAAGTCGACCCGACAGACACCGCTTGGCTCGACACCACCTACACCTTTGGTCTCGTCAGCACCGAAGACTTGGGCGGCAAAGTCGTCACTGGCATGTACAAACGCAGCCAAACCCAAGGCAACCTGACCACCACAACCTATTACGACACCCTATTTCAGCCGTTATTAATCAACACCAGCGACGGCACCACCCACCGTTATCAACGCACCGAATTCAACGCCTATGGTAAACCAACATTTAAAGCCTACCCGTCAGCCTCAGCCACTGAAAGCCAAGGCATCAGATACACTTTCGACGGCTTACAACGACAAACCAAAACCAGCCAAACCGCCACCAATGCCTCAGAAACCACCGCGTATTTAAGTGACAATAAAGTGGCGGTCACCAATTATAAAGGCCACAAAACCACCACCACCTATTTGGCCTATGGCGAGCCCAAAACCGAAGCGATGACCCAAATTGACTCACCCGAAAGTGTGGTGACCAGCCAAACGTACAACCCATTTGGCAACGTCACCGCCATCAGCCAAGGCGGTATCAGCCAAAATCACTTCTACAACAGCCAGCAACAACTATGTAAAATTGTCCGCCCAGAAACAGGCACCACCGCCGTGAAGAAAAACGCCATCGGTGAGACAACATGGGTCGCCAAAGGCACCAGTGGCACTGTCGACACCTGTGATGAAGCGACAGTCCCGGCGGCTGACAAAACCCTGTACAGCTACGATAACCTCGGCGCGAGAAAGACCGTCAACTACCCAGACACCAGCCCGGATTTAACCTACACATATGACAATCAAGGCAACCTAAAAACGCTCAACGCGGTCAACACCGTCCAAACCTACACTTATAACAGTGCGGATTTACTCACCACTGAAAACCTCGCGGTTGACGGTAAAAACTTCAAGCTTACCTACGGCTACACCAGCACCGGTGCACTCGATAGCCTGACCTTTCCCGGCGATGAAAAGCTCACCTTCGCCCCGAATGCCTTTGGTGAACCGACCACCGCAGGCACCTACGCCACCGCCGCCAAATACCACCCGGCAGGTCAATTAAAGTCCTTCAACTACGGCAATGGTTTCGTCCACAACATGACATTAAACAGTCGCCAACTGCCCTCAGCCATGAGTGATATTCGCAGCGGTGTCAAAGCCATCGATCAAACCTACAGCTACGACAATCAAGGCAACATCAGCGCCCTGACAGACAAGCAAAACAGTGCATTCAGCCTCAGCAGCATGACCTACGATGGCCTCGACCGACTCACCGCCATCACTAGCCGATGGGGCACCAATATTGCCCACGTAGGTAGTATCAGCTATGATAAAACCGGGAATATCACCGCATACAATGTCGGTAAAACCAACCTAACCTATACCCACACAAACAACCGCGTCGATAAAATCAAAAACAGTGCAAACACCGAGGTTTACCACTTCAGCTACGACAGCCGAGGCAATGTCACTAACAACAAGCTACGCACGTTCAGTTTCAACCGCGCCAACCAACTCGGTTGCTCGGCGCTGACCCACCAAAGCACCTGTGCCACTGGCACCAATCGTTATATCTACGATGGTTTCAATCGCCGCGTCAAAACCACCGACGCCACGGGCATCAGCTACTCAATGTACAGCCAGGACGGCACCTTGTTGTTCAAACACAAAGACGGATTTGACACCAACTATATCTACCTCGGCAAAAAACTCATCGCCCGCTCAGAAGACGCCTTTGCGCCACAAACCGCAGGCAGCAGCCGTCAACATAATTTGCCCTTTGGTGAAACGGTAGAAACCCCGAAAAACGATGTCGGTTACACAGGTCACAAATTTGATACGGATTTAGGCTTGAGTTACATGCAACAACGGTATTATGATCCGGCGGTTGGGGTGTTCTATTCGCCTGATCCGGTTGGCTACACGGATGAAAATCCGGTAATGTCGTTTAATCGTTATTTGTATGTGAATAATAATCCGTATAAATATACTGATCCTGATGGTGAGTTTGCATTCTTAGCTCTTTTTGTGCCAGAGATAGCGGCGCTGGGTAATGCTACATTATTTGTTGGTAGCGCAGCAGTAGCGGGTTATGCAGGCTCTGAGGCTATTAATGCATATAATGAATCCAGCCAAAGTTCTGATGGAACACCAGATGTACCTGACGATCTTGTTGGTGATCAAGGAGATTCACGCGCAGGTCCAAATAAAAGTGGTAATAGACATACATCGGGACCACTAACAACAGAAAATGGAGGAACAGGTAACTATGCGGAAGATTTGGAAATATTAACTGGTGGCACAACACTTGCCGGTACAGGGGATTCAGCACCACCGGGTAGCGCAATAGAAGCAAATGGTATTTTTGGACGAGAAAATAACAGTAGTGGAGGAGCTAGTATTGATATACCAGCAAATGGGGATAAGCCTCACGAAACATTACATTACGACAAGTAATTTAGCCGACAAGAGTAGTCCTTATGAAAACGTATATTGAAAATGCTTTGGTAAATGGTAAATACAGACTTCCAGTCCAGTATACGGGACTAACTGAGCAGAAGTTTAAGGATTTAATCATATCCACCAGTTTTACTGGATACGAAATACCAGCAAAACAATCCCTAAATTGTACATGGGTATTAAGGTTTCATTTTGATAATGCCACCTCAATAGACATTTCTGCCTTGTGCACAAATATAGGTGGCTGGCAGGAAATGGGCAGCCTTAAAATAATATTTCACAATGAGGATCAAACCTCACAACAAGACTCAAGCCTTTTGGTTAAAAGGAATATTGGTTGTTTTAGTATTGCCCATATTTCTCTGATTACTTTTGACGATGACAATGTTTACGCTGAATGTGGCGTCATTTTTTGTAATGATAAGGGAGATGAATGTGTCGTCGCAACGGCTCCAGCACCCGGAGCAGTCACCGTAAAGTTGCCCTCACAAAGCAGTGAGTTTCAACCTGAAATGTTGCTATCAGATTGCCAACGAATAACTTTATAATTCCTATTTATGAAAATAATAAACTCAAGTCAAATTAATTTACAAAGCGCGATAAAGGATATTCAAACAGAAAAGCTGGATATTGAAACATTCGTAAAGAACGTGAATTATCAAGGAGATCGGGATGATATTTTGGTGTCAATTCGTCAAAGGTTAGTTGATAACGCTTATGTAGATGAGCGGAGTATTTGCTGTGCAATGCTCAGGGAGTTTAACGATAAAGAATCCCTACCACTAATTTGGCGATTAATAGCGGATGAATCAACCAAAGGCAAAAGGGGTAGCTTAGTTTATGCGATGGAAAACATGAACCCTATCGCCCATTTAGAGCAACTGATTGAGTTAGTTGTGAATGATAATTTCGAAGTGTTATGTAACGCGATGAATACAATTGATAATTTAAATGGTTCTGTCGATGAAAATATTATAGAGAATTGTTGTCAAAAAATTAGCGTGGCTTTAACAATGCCAATGCCGACATGGAGAAAAGAGGCATTGTCCTTATTACTTGAAGAGTTTGATGATGAGTAAGCAGATTTAGGGCTAAAGCAAAACTCGGAGGTCGTTTGATCGACAATCAATTGTTTTAAACGTTGTATATTGAACAAGATACTTGACCCCAATACCCTGTAGTACCCTGTAGAATCAATAGCTTACATAAAACACAGTGTCGATTTAACACTGTTTTTGAGCAAAAATATCAATGGCAGCAAAATTTATTGAATTTATGCCAAAAACCGTCGAAAGAAAAATCCATATATCTTTACAATCAATAGCTTAATGATCACAGCCAGACCTACACCCCTAATCTCTTATTGAATGACAAACCTGCCATTTTAATTCCCTGTCGGCACCTCAATGACAAACTCAACCCCTTGCGTCAGCTCACTTTGACAACGGATCTCCCCACCCAGCTTTTGCACCACCAGGTTATACACAATATGCATGCCCAACCCCGTATTGCCACGAATACGGGTGGTGGTATAAAAGGGTTCGTATATATTGTCTTTTTGGGTGTCGTCCATGCCATGACCATCGTCACGGTATATCAATACCAAATATTGACTGTTAATCTTACCCTCAACGGGTTTATCAGCGGGTCCAGGTGCAGATTTAAGTGCAGCACTGATAGTGATCTGGCCAGCCGTTTTATTGAAAAAGCCATGATTCAGCGAGTTTTCGACCAGAATGGACAAAATTTGCCACCATGCCTCAGGATAAGTATTGAGTGACCACTGTCCCCTGGATACCAATGTTATCTGTATCCCGCTATCAACACTCATATCATCATCACTATATTTGGGGTTAAGCGTTGGTTTTAGGCTATTGATAATATCTGTCAGGCGATCATGAAAAACAACGTCAACGCAATTATCATCAGAGTGTCCTACTGCGACTTTTTTAAAGCTTTGGATCAATTCATCGACTCGGTGTAAATTTGTTTGTACTAAAACCTGACTTTCCTCGGTTTTAGCCAAATAGGAATCCATTAACTTGCGAGTCACATTGCCCGCCGCCATTTGCTGATTGAAGATTTTTAATTGGTCTAAATGAAGACTCACCAGGGTGATACAAGTGCCTAATGGTGTGTTGATTTCGTGGGCCACACCCGCCACCAAATTACCCATTGACGCCATTTTCTGGGCTTCAAGCAACTGTTGCTGTGCGGTTGTTAACTGTTCGAGCGATTGCTGCAATTGTTCGGTTCGTTGCGCCACTTTTTGTTCGAGGTTTCGGTTGATATCGAGCATTTTTAATTGATTTTCGACTCTGGCCAAAAGTTCGTGTTTAATCACCGGTTTGGTGAGGTAATCATTGCCACCCATGGCAAAACTTTGCACCAAATCAGCCACTTGATTTTTGGCGGTGAGAAATATCACCGGCAAGTCGTTAACCGGCCAGATTTCACGCAATTGTTGGCAAACGTCATAACCAGAGATTTTGGGCATCATAATGTCCAATAACACCAAATCAAAGGGGCCATCGTTGCGCATTGCAATCAACGCCTCTTCGCCGCCGCAGGCTTCGGTTAATTGGTAATTTTGCAACGATAACAGGTTATTGATGACCTGACGGTTGATTGGCTCATCATCAACCACCAAGATACGAAATCCATCGGTTTTTGGTGGCGTAAGTGCTTCTACTGCTGTGGTCTGAATATCTGTGACCTGAATATCCGCTTCAATCGTATTTAAGCGCGAAATAGCCTGTGATCGGTGAGATTTTTCGCCGCTGTGAGCTAACTGACTGCAGGTGAGTAGGGTAAAGCTAAAGGTTGAACCTTCACCCTGTACTGATTGCACCGTAATGGTGCCGCCATGCAATTCGACCAGTTGCTTGCTCACCGCCAGCCCCAAACCCGTGCCGCTTTGACTGCGCTCGGTATGACCGTCGAGCTGTTCAAAAGAGTCAAAGATGTTATCAAACAGAGCCGGTTCTATGCCAATGCCGGTATCGCTAACGCTGATGGTGATTGTTTGGTCAGCCCCAAAAGAAGGAGACAAGGTAGCACACAGGGTAATTGACCCCTGCTCGGTAAATTTAATCGCATTGCCGACCAGGTTATGCAAAATTTGCATCAAGCGATTTTCATCCGCATCGGCAGCAATAAAATCCTTGTCAATGGCATTGATAAGCACCAATGACTTGTTACCGACCAGGGGTTTCGATAGCGCCAGCACCACCTCTACAAGACTGTGCAGGTCAACGGCTTGGCGGGTTAATACCAGATGACGGTTTTTAAGTTTTGAAAAGTCGAGAATATCATTAACCAGATTGGACAGACGTCTGCCGCTGCTCACCACCATGGCAAGGTTATGTTTGGCGGTGTCGGTCATAGGACCAGCAATGCCATCCATCAGCGATTCGGCCAGGCCAATAATGCCGTTAAGCGGGGTGCGTAACTCATGGGAAGTATTGGCCAAAAACTCATCTTTAAGTTTGTCGACTTCGGTCAGTCGTTGGATGACTGAACGCTCATAAAGGACTTTGTTACGTTGGGTTCGGACAAAAGCCATAAGCAGCGTCAGTACCAGTGCAAGCAGCAGTAGGGCATAAAGGGTATAGGCCCACCAAGTTTGCCACAGCGGTGGCAACACGGTGATTTTTAATGATCTGCCTTGTTCATTCCAGTAGCCGTGATGGTTGCTGGCTTTAATGTGTAAGGTGTAATCACCTGCGTGTAGCTGGGTATAGGTGGCGCGGCGGTTGTTTGCATCGGTATAAATCCAGTCTTCGTTCAGACCTTCGAGTCGATAAGCATATTGGTTTTTCATCGGGTTAATAAAATGCAATGCGGCAAATTCAAAGGTGACCAAGTCTTGCTGATGGGTGAGGATAAGATGGTCGAGCTTGTTAATCGCTTTGCTTAAACTAAATTGGGTTTGAGTGGATGAAGTTTGTTCAGTTGGTGATTGCCTGAGTATCGATACGGGTTGATTGGCCAGTAAAAAATCGGTGAATACCACGGTGGGCACCTCGGTATCATCTTGAATATTCTCAGGGAAAAAACGGTTAAAACCATTGAAACCACCAAAAAACAGCTCGCCGTCAGCGGCTTTAAAACTCGCCCCCAGACTAAATCCATTACTTTGCAGGCCATCATTGACATCATAATTGCGGAAGGTTTCAGTGGTTGAATCAAAGCGCGAAAGGCCCTTATTGGTACTTAGCCATAATAAGCCCTGCTCATCTTCAAGAATGTCATAAACCACATTGTTGGGTAGACCATGTTTTTCTCTGTAATGGGTGAATTGATTGGATAACGGGTTGAACTTGTTAAGTCCACCTCTCGTGCCAATCCATAGTGTGCCTTTGCTATCGTTATAAATAGATAAAACAGTATTATGACTAAGGCTGTAAGGGTCTGATGGCTGGTGGAGATAAGAGATAAAGCGACTGGAGCCATCAAAATTGGATTGAAGGCGGTTGAGGCCAGTAAACGTGCCAATCCACAAGTTGCCCAGACTATCTTGTTCAATAGCCCTAATAGTGTTACTACTTAAACTATTGGGGTCTGCGCTGTTGTGTTTAAAATGCTCAAAGGTTTGTGTTTGTGAGTCATAACGATTCAATCCGCCGTTCCAAGTGCCAATCCAGAGGTTTTTTTCGCTGTCCTCAAATAGCGAGAGAACAGTATTATCGCTGATACTGGCTAGGTTCGACGGCTGGTGTTTAAAATGGCTAAACTGCCCACTGGCCGGGTTATAGCGGTTTAATCCGTAATCAGTGCCAATCCATAACTGGTGTTGCGCGTCTTTAATAATGGCCAAAACAAAATCAAAACTTAAGCTATTGTTTTTTAATGCTTGATGTTTAAAGTGGACAAAACTGGGTGTGCCGGCTTGGTTTGGGGTTTGGTTTGGGGCTTGGTTTGAGGAGTGATTTAAACCATCAATTGTGCCCACCCATAACCCCGTCAAATCGTCTTTATAGATGGCCCTGATGGCGTTATTGCTTAAACTGTTGGGGTCTGATGAGTGATGTTTGACATGACCAAAAACTTGCCTTTGCGGGGTAATTTTACTCAGCCCTGCGGTTCTGCTGCCAATCCATAACCCGCCCTGATTATCCTCTTGGATTGACAAGACTCTGTTACCCCCCAGACTATTGCTATCCTCAGGCTGATGTTTAAAGTGACTAAAATTTTGCTGCTGTGGATGATAGCGATTAAGCCCGCCACCAAGGGTGCCAATCCACAGGGTGCCATTGCTGTCTTTAAACAAACGCTCGATATCATTAGCACTCAGGCTATTGGAGTCACCAATTTTGTGTTTAAAGTGGGTGAAGCTGCTTTTGGTGACAGGTTTCGTGAGGTCAAGGCGATTTAAACCCTTATCAGTGCCAATCCAAAGCACACCCTGGTTATCTTCTACGATGTCGCTAACCAAATTGGCACTCAAGCTACCGGGGTCTGCCGGGTTATGTTGATACCGGCTGAAGGTTTGTTGTTGTGGGTTAAAACGGTTAAGGCCGCTATCCCCGGTGCCAACCCAGAGTGTGCCTTTGCTGTCTTTGTACAATGAACCGATAAAGTTACTGCTGAGACTATCAGGATTGTGGTGTTATGTTGGTATCGCTTAAATTGTCCGGTTGATTGATTAAAGTGGTTTAATCCGCCGTCATCAGTGCCAATCCAATATTCGCCCGGACTATTTTCAACAATGGCTGTAACAGTGTTATTGCTCAGGCTGTTTGGTGATGCACTATCGTGCCTAAAACTAATAAATCCATCAGTATCAGGATAATAACGATTTAAACCAACATCAGTGCCAATCCACAGTGTGCCAACAGAATCTATCATTAGGGTATTAATGAAGTTATTTGAAATGGAATGCGGATCGTCAGGGTTATGGCGAAACACTTTAAACTGGTAACCATCATAACGGTTAAGGCCATCCTCAGTACCAAACCATAAAAAACCCTGGTGGTCCTGAACAATGCTGTAAACAGAGGCTTGTGACAGGCCATGTTCGAGTGATAAGCGATCAAAGCGAGTGACGGTGGATGCGACAGTGATAAAACCGGGGAGCAAGAGCAACAGAATGATGATTAAGCGCATGTCGAAATTTGACAACATTGATTGAGAGTATTTAAAGTATAGGCAGGAACAAGCGGTAACCACAAAAAGAATAGGGGCCAGAGTATTTTACCGGTGGGCAATTCAAAAAACATAGGAAACATAGGGGTCTACCATTGAAACTATTCAAAAAAGCTAAAATCATTGGTAGATTATGGCTTCAACCATGCGATTTTATCAACCCTTTTATCAAATCACTGAGCTTACTATCAAATTGACAATCTACCTTTTTGCGTTGACGGATTTGATGCGTTGTGAAACCAACGGAGCCATAATGGTTTAAATTAAAATAATCGGCAATTTCCACCAACCGCGCTGCCGACAACTCTTGGCATAAATACATGGCGACTTTGCGAGGTTCATTGTCATGTTGAAGTCGAGGGGTCATGTTGAAGTCGAGGGGTCAAGCATCTTGTTCAATAATCAATTGTTTTAAACGTTGTATATTGAACAAGATACTTAACCCCAATGCCTTTAACCCCAATGCCTTTAAAACCCATGCCGACCATACAGAGCAAATTCACCGCAATAACATCACCAACCCACATATATGGAATAACCCAGAAACAAAAAAGACGTAGCTTGCGCTACGCCTTTCAATTATCAACCGTCAATTGTTAACTATCAATCGTTAACGACTAACTACTCACCGGATAAATCGGCATTCAATGCATCTACCAACGCCTTCTCGGCATCAATTGCACTAACTGAGGTGTCAGCCACTTCTTGAATGTCTTTCTCACGACGTTTGCGAATACGCTCTTTGTGATGAGAGAAACCGGTGCCCGCAGGGATTAAACGACCCACGATAACGTTTTCTTTCAGACCACGTAGCTCATCCGCTTTACCAGCGACTGCCGCTTCGGTAAGTACCCGCGTTGTTTCCTGGAACGATGCCGCTGAAATGAACGACTCCGTTGCCAATGACGCTTTAGTAATACCTAACAATTGCAGCTCGTACTTCGCAGTGATTTTGCCCGCTTTTTCAAGATGACGGTTAGCAATGATCACTCGCGCAACCTCTGCTTGCTCACCAACAATCAAGCTACTGTCACCAGCATCTGTGATGATAGCTTTACGCAACATCTGACGAACGATAACTTCGATGTGCTTATCGTTAATCTTAACCCCTTGAAGACGGTAAACTTCTTGTACTTCATTGGTAATGTAGTTAGCCACCGCATTAACACCACGCAAACGCAAGATATCATGTGGAGACTCAGCACCCTCAGCAAGTACCTCACCTTTGGCAACCGTTTCACCCTCAAACACGTTCATTTGACGCCACTTAGGGATCATCTCTTCGTAGTGGTCACCCTTCTCAGGTGTGATCACCAAGCGTTTCTTGCCTTTGGTTTCTTTACCAAACGAAACAACACCTGAAATCTCCGCCAAAATCGCTGGATCTTTCGGTTTACGTGCTTCAAACAAGTCGGCTACTCGTGGCAGACCACCAGTAATATCACGAGTCTTCGAACTCTCCTGCGGAATACGAGCAAGAATGTCACCGGCTTGCGCTAACTTGCCATCTTTGGCTTCGATAGTGGCAAAACTCGGCATTCTGATTTCCTGCAAAGCACCAGAATCCGATTCCAAAATCAACTTAGGCTCTTTGGCATTCATGATCGCCAAGTCTTTAACCACTGTACGAGTCAAACCCGTTAAGTCATCAACCTGAACCTCAGTATTCGAATCATCAATATCACTAAAGCTGATCTTCGCAACCCGCTCAGTGATGATAGGATGTGAATGCGGATCCCATGTCGCAACAGTATCGTTAGCACGAACAGCAGCGTTATCTTTAATCGATAAAATCGCACCGTACGGCAGTTTATAACGCTCTTTCTCACGACCGTGCTCATCGGTGATCGCAATCTCTGATGAACGTGAAGTGATGATGATCTTGTCATCAGTGTTAACAACGTATTTTTCGTTATGGAACTTCAATGTACCATTGGTTTTCACCTGTACACTGTTCTCAGCAGTCGCCCTTGAAGCAGCACCACCGATATGGAACGTACGCATGGTTAACTGAGTACCCGGCTCACCGATTGACTGTGCCGCAGCAACACCAATAGACTCACCTTCGTTAATCAAATGACCACGAGCCAAATCACGACCGTAACAGAATTTACATACGCCAAAGTCGGTATCACAAGTGATAACAGAACGTACCAGCAATTCATCAACTGAGTGCTCTTCCAAGAAGTCACACCAAGCTTCATCAATCAAAGTATTACGCGGAACCAGCACATCAATGCTACCTTCTTTGCAATAATCAACCGCTGTTACACGACCAAGTACACGCTCACGCAACGGCTCAACGATATCACCACCTTCAATCAGCGGTTTCATCAACACGCCTTCATGAGTGCCACAATCATCTTCGATAACCACTAAATCCTGTGCAACATCAACCAAACGACGGGTCAAATAACCCGAGTTCGCGGTTTTCAGTGCGGTATCAGCCAAACCTTTACGCGCACCATGAGTTGAGATGAAGTACTGAAGTACGTTCAAACCTTCACGGAAGTTAGCAATGATTGGCGTTTCGATGATAGAACCATCTGGTTTTGCCATCAAACCACGCATACCAGCAAGCTGACGAATCTGAGCTGCACTACCACGAGCACCGGAGTCAGCCATCATATAAATACTGAGTTAAATGAGGTCTTGCTTCTCTTCTTCACCATCACGGTTAATCACGGTCTCTCAGTAGATAAGTTATCCATCATTGCTTTAGATACACGATCATTGGCACGTAGACCAAATATCGATAACTTTATTGTATTTCTCACCAGCGGTTACCAGACCAGACTGCAAACTGCTCTTCGAATTTCTTTAACTTCAGCATCAGCATCAGTGATAATTTTCTTCTTAGCATCAGGAATTTCCAAATCATTCAATACCAATAGAACAACCTGATAACATCGCATAATGGAAACCGGTATACATCAACTGGTCAGCAAAAATAACCGTCGATTTCAAACCACAGTTACGATAGCTCTCATCAAGAATCTTAGAGATTTGCCTTTTTAACCATTGGCTTATTGACAAAATGCAAATGGCATAGGCCATCCTTTAGGCACAATTTGCCACAACAAAGCACGCCCAACGTTGTAGTATCAACTAATGCTGGTAGTTGACTGTTTTCTCACCGTCTTCGCCTAATTCAACTTCTCAGTAATGCGAACTTTAATCTTCGCTTGAAGATCCAAAGTACCCGTTGCATAAGCACGACTCACTTCTTTTGCATCTGCAAAAACATGCCTTCACCCGGTGGCATTCACACGATCACGCGTCATCCAATACAAACCCAAAACAACATCTTGTGAAGGTACGATGATCGGATCACCGTTGGCTGGAGATAAGAATGTTATTAGTAGACATCATCAACGCACGCGCTTCCAACTGGGCTTCCAGTGTTAGCGGTACGTGAACAGCCATTTGGTCACCATCGAAATCGGCGTTGTATGCCGCACAAACCAATGGATGTAACTGAATCGCTTTACCTTCGATGAGTACCGGCTCAAACGCTTGAATACCCAATCTATGCAAGTGTTGGTGCACGGTTAAGCATAACCGGATGCTCGCGGATAACTTCATGCAAGAATATCCCATACTTCAGCGGGCTCACGCTCAACCATTTTCTTAGCCGCTTTAATCGTTGTCGCTAAACCACGCGCTTCTAATTTGCCGTAAAATGAAAGGCTTAAAGAGTTCAAGTGCCATCTTCTTAGGAAGACCACACTGATGTAAACGTAACGTAGGACCAACAACGATAACCGAACGACCTGAGTAATCAACACGCTTACCCAATAAGTTTTGACGGAAACGACCTTGCTTACCTTTGATCATATCGGCCAAAGATTTCAATGGACGTTTGTTAGAACCTGTAATGGCACGACCACGACGACCATTATCCAACAAGGCATCAACAGACTTCTTGCAACATACGTTTTTCATTACGAACAATAATATCCGGTGCGGATAAATCTAACAGACGCTTTAAGACGGTTATTACGGTTAATCACACGACGGTATAAGTCATTCAGATCAGAGGTCGCAAAACGACCACCATCCAAGCGGTACTAATGGACGAAGATCTGGCGGTAAGAACCGGCAAGTACATTCATGATCATCCACTCAGGCTTATTACCTGAACCTGATAAAAACGCTTCCATTAATTTCAAACGCTTAGAGAGCTTTTGATTTTAGTTTCTGAATTGATGTCGTTGGGAATCTCTTCACGCAAACGCGTCTTTGACCAACTTCTTCTTCTAGGTCTAGATATCAAGCATTAACTCTTGAATACGCTTCGGCACCCATCTTGGCTTAAAACTCGTCACCGAACTCTTCCATAGCTTCGTAGTATTGCTTCGTCATTTAAGCAACTGACTTTGCTCAAGCGTGGTCATGCCCGGATCAATAACAACATATGATTCAAAGTAAAGAATACGCTCAATATCACGCAATGTCATATCCAACAATCAAACCAATACGTGACGGTAATGATTTTAAAAACCAGATATGCGCAACAGGGCTAGCTAGCTCAATATGACCCATACGGTCACGACGCACTTTAGCCAAGCGCAACTTCAACGCCACACTTTTCACAAATAACACCACGGTGCTTTAAGCGCTTGTATTTACCACACAAGCATTCGTAATCTTTGATTGGGCCAAAAATTTTGGCACAGAACAAACCATCACGCTCAGGCTTGAAACGTACGATAGTTAATGGTTTCTGGCTTTTTAACTTCACCAAATGACCACGAACGAATCATTTCCGGTGACGCTAACCGATACGAATGGCATCAAACTCTTCTGTCTGTCCCTGGGACTTTAATATATTCAGTAAGTCTTTCAAGGCCTTTCCTCCAACGCTTATTAGCGTGGAGTTAAAAAATCTCGGGTGATTTGCCTTTAGTTTACCTATCGGCCCACCCTCCCCATTATTGTTGGAAATATCAACCGAAAGATAATCCGCTTTTCTTAATCCTGTCTCGAGTCCGATATCAATACCCAGAGAGCGAATCTCTTTAACCAATACATTAAAGGATTCAGGCATACCCGGCTCCATACGATGATCACCATCAACGATGTTTTTATACATCTTGGTACGACCATTCACGTCATCTGACTTAACCGTTAACATTTCTTGCAAGGTGTAAGCGGCGCCATATGCTTCTAGTGCCCATACTTCCATCTCACCGAAACGCTGGCCACCAAACTGAGCTTTACCACCCAATGGCTGCTGCGTAACCAGACTATAAGAACCCGTAGAACGTGCATGCATTTTGTCATCAACCAAGTGATTTAGTTTCAGACATGTACATATAACCTACCGTGACAGGTCGCTGGAATTTATCCCCAGTAGCGCCCATCAAACAATTTCAGCTGACCGCTTTCTGGCAAATCAGCCAGTTTAAGCAAGGCTTTGATTTCAGTTTCCAAAGCACCGTCAAACGCTGGGGTTGCTGTTGGCAAACCACCACGCAAGTTATCCGCTAAGCGAATCACTTCATCGTCGGTAAAGCTGTCAATATCAACAACCTGACGAACATCACCTAATTCATATACTTGCTTGAGGAAACCACGAACATCTTCAATTTCGCGCTTGGCTTTAAGCATACGGTCGATTTTTTCACCGATACCCCGTGCCGCCAATCCCATATGAGTTTCAAGGACCTGACCGATGTTCATCCGCGAAGGTACACCTAACGGGTTCAGTACGATATCGACCGGATTACCAGTTTCATCATAAGGCATATCTTCAATCGGCTGGATAGTCGAGATAACACCTTTGTTACCATGACGTCCGGCCATTTTATCACCCGGCTGAATGCGACGTTTAACGGCTAAGTAAACCTTAACAATTTTCAGTACGCCCGGTGCTAAATCATCACCTTGAGTGATTTTACGACGTTTAACTTCAAACTTGTTGTCGTATTCGGCTTTGATGTCAGCGTGCTGATCAGATAACTGTTCCAGCGCGGTTTGGTTTTCTTCATCAGGCAAGTTCTGGCCTAACAATTCCATGGTAGACATACCATTCATACGGTCTTGTGAGAAACCCGCTTCTTCAAGCAAGCTAATACCACGGCCACGAATACCGGCTTCAAGAATTTTGAACTCTTCGTTCAAATCTTTCTTCACTTCGCGCAACTGCATCTCTTCAATCTCAACCGCACGTTTGTCTTTCTCAACGCCGTCACGAGTGAATACCTGAACATCAATGATAGTACCTGAAACACTATTTGGCACACGTAAAGAACTGTCTTTAACATCTGCCGCTTTTTCACCAAAGATAGCCCGTAGTAGCTTCTCTTCTGGCGTCAGCTGAGTTTCACCTTTAGGGGTTACTTTACCCACTAAGATATCGCCACCTTTCACTTCGGCACCGATATAAACGATACCGGACTCATCCAGTTTCGCCAGCGCGGATTCACCAACATTAGGGATATCAGCAACAATATCTTCTGAGCCCAGTTTGGTATCACGAGCAATACAGCTTAATTCCTGAATGTGAATGGTGGTCAAACGATCTTCGTCAACAACACGCTCAGAAAGGAGGATCGAATCCTCAAAGTTATAACCATTCCATGGCATGAATGCCACGCGCAGGTTTTGACCCAAAGCCAATTCACCCAAATCCGTTGAAGGACCATCCGCTAAGATGTCACCTTTAACCACCGGCTCACCCACATTTACTGTTGGCTTTTGGTTGATACAGGTATTTTGGTTTGAACGGGTGTATTTGGTCAGGGTATAAATATCAATACCGGCTTCACCCGCCAGCATGTCTGATTTATTCACATCAACCACGATACGACTAGCATCAGCATAGCTGACGATACCCGCACGTTTTGCCATGATGGTTACACCAGAATCACGGGCAACGATTTTTTCCATGCCAGTACCAACCAGCGGCTTGTCCGCTCGTAACGTTGGTACTGCCTGGCGTTGCATGTTCGATCCCATCAAGGCCCGGTTAGCATCATCGTGCTCAAGGAACGGGATAAGATTCGCCGCTACTGAGACAATCTGCTGAGATGAAACGTCCATAAACTGCACGTCTTCAATCAGTTTTAATTCAAATTCGTTTTTGTAACGACACTGAATGTTACCGTATTGGTCACCAATCAAAACATTGTTCTCATCCATGGCGACATTCGCCTGGGCGATAACAAAGTTGCCTTCCTCAATCGCTGACAAATATTCGATGTCATTGGTGACCACTTTGTTGACCACTTTACGATAAGGGGTTTCAAGGAAACCGTAGGAGTTGGTTTTGGCATAAATCGACAATGAGTTGATCAAACCAATGTTTGGCCCCTCAGGAGTCTCGATAGGACAAACACGACCATAGTGAGTTGGATGAACATCACGCACTTCAAAGCCCGCACGTTCACGCGTCAGACCACCGGGGCCTAAAGCTGAGATACGACGTTTGTGGGTGATTTCTGATAATGGATTATTCTGATCCATAAACTGTGATAACTGGCTTGAGCCAAAGAATTCTTTAACCGCTGCCGAAATAGGCTTGGCGTTAATCAAATCTTGAGGCATAACCGCATCAAGGTCGCCCAAGCTCAAACGCTCTCTGACGGCTCTTTCAACACGAACCAAACCAACACGGAATTGGTTTTCAGCCATTTCACCAACAGAACGAATACGTCGGTTACCTAAGTGATCGATATCATCCACTTCACCTAAACCATTACGGATGTTGATCAAGGTTTTCATCACTTCAATGATATCGTCGTTGCTTAGCGTACCTTCGCCTGTCAAGTCTTCACGACCAACGCGACGATTGAACTTCATCCGACCAACCGCTGACAAGTCATAACGCTCAGACGAGAAGAACAAGTTTTTAAACAATGCCTCAGCAGAATCTTTTGTTGGTGGCTCACCTGGACGCATCATCCGATAGATTTCAATCAAGGCATCAAGACGACTCACTGAACTATCAATACGCAAGGTATTAGAAATGTAGGCACCGTTATCCAACTCATTGGTATACAAGGTTTCAATCGTGCTGTAACCGGCTTTAATCAACTCAGCTAACAGCTCAAGTGTGACCTCTGCGTTGGCTTCACCGACCACTTCACCAGTGCTTTGGTCAATGTAGTTTTTCGCTAAGGCTTTTTCTAGCAAATATTCATGCGGTACTTCAAGGGCAGTCATACCGGCTTTTTCAAGCTGACGGATATGTCTAGCAGTGATACGACGACCCGCTTCAACAATCACTTTACCGTCATTATCTTTAATATCAAAATGGGCTGACTCACCACGCAAACGCGCAGGGATCAACGCCAACGATACGGTTTTTTCACTGATAGTGAAGGTATCGTTTTCAAAGAACATCTCTAGGATTTGTTCGGTGGTATATTCTAATGCTTTGAGAATGATCGTCGCTGGTAATTTACGACGACGGTCAATCCGGACATAAGCATTATCTTTAACATCAAATTCAAAATCTAACCAGGACCCACGGTAAGGTATAACACGAGCGTTATACAACACTTTACCTGATGAATGGGATTTGCCCTTATCATGATCAAAGAAAACACCCGGAGAACGATGTAACTGGGAAACGATGACCCGTTCAGTACCATTGATAACAAAGGTACCATTGTCGGTCATTAAGGGGATCTCACCCATATAAACTTCTTGCTCGCGAATATCTTTAACAGTGCCCGGGGCACCTTCACGATCGTAAATCACCAAGCGTAATTTTACGCGCAGAGAAGCAGAAAATGTGACACCACGAATTTGACATTCTTTCACGTCAAAAATCGGGTCACCTATACGGTATGATACATATTGAAGCTCAGAATAACCTGAGTATGCTTTGATCGGAAATACCGAACGGAACGCTGATTCCATCCCGCAATTGCCTTCGACGTCAGCTTCAATATAACTTTTAAACGATTCAAGTTGAATCTGTAATAGAAATGGAATTTCCATTACCTTGGCACGTTTACCAAAGTCCTTGCGGATTCGTTTCTTTTCAGAATAAGAGTAAGCCATGGGGTTCCTCTGCTTGCACAATTGTGACCCTATCCACCCGGTTGGGTGGCCTGAACGGCGTAAACGCCGGTTGTATCATTTCGATGATATCGACAGAAGTTTTTATGCGACTTCTACAGCGCAAAAAGGCTGGGAACATTTAGCCCCCAGCCTGACCCTGATCGCTCAGGTTAATAATTTGCAATCGCCTTAAAAGAGACTTTGTTAGCCTCCGACAGGCACAAATTATTTAATTTCAATAGAAGCACCAGCTTCTTCGAAAGTTTTCTTAAGTTCTTCAGCTTCGTCTTTAGAACAAGCTTCTTTAAGCGCCGCAGGTGCACTTTCAACAAGGCCCTTAGCTTCTTTAAGACCAAGACCAGTCGCAGCACGAGTCGCTTTGATAACAGCAACTTTGTTGCCACCGAAGCTAGTCAAGATAACGTCAAACTCAGTTTGTTCTTCAGCAGGACCGCCTGCGTCAGCAGCAACAGCTACGCCAACAGCAGCAGTTACGCCGAATTTTTCTTCCATAGCTTCAACTAGTGCAACTACGTCCATTACTGACATTTCAGCAATTGCGTCAAGGATTTCATCTTTAGAAACAGACATTTTTTAAATTTCCTACAGTATTAAACGCACAAGGCGTTTATTTTTAAACTCTTTGGTAAAACAAGTGCAACGGTTCGCTACGTATATAGCAACAAATCCGAATAAAGCATAGCGTAAAGCTAAACTTATGCAGCTTGCTCTTCTTTTTGTGCACGAACAGCGTCGATAGTACGGCAAAGCTTGCCAGCTGAGGCTTCTTTCATGGTACTCATCAAGCGTGCGATTGCTTCGTCGTAGGTTGGAAGCTTAGCCAGCATCTCAATATCTACAACATTACCTTCGAAGGCAGCAGCTTTAAGTTCGAACTTTTCATTCTTTTTCGCGAAATCTGAGAAGATACGCGCAGCAGCACCCGGGTGCTCTGCTGAAAAGGCGATTAAGCTTGGACCAACCAAAGTATCTGACAAACATTCGAAATCAGACCCTTGCACAGCACGTTTAGCTAAAGTGTTACGAACCACTTTCATCCAAACGCCGGCTTCACGGGCTTCTTTACGTAAAATAGTTATATCAGAAACAGTCACACCACGAGAATCAGCAACAACTGCAGACAATGCACTTTTGGCAGCGTCTTGCACTTGTGCAACAATCGCTTTTTTGCCTTCAAGATTTAATGCCATTGGCTTATAACTCCTGGTTTATCCAGATTTCAACCACTTATGCCTTTATGGCGACGCGATTAAATAGATCTGGAGTTTCAATGAACAGCCAACAATTTGCCGACTGCGTAAACCACGGTGAGGTCCAGAGTTTAAAAAATTCTGGGGCACCGTCTACGTAGGAAATTAAGTTATCTTGGTTTTCACCAAGAGTAACACCTACGGTCTTGGACGAGAGACTTAACGTCTTCAACCCAAATTCAAGGGCGCAGATTATAGACAATAACCGTTGCCCTGTAAATCACTCAATTTATTAATTGACTGATTTACGTAATTTATCTTGCTTAGAATTCCATTGACGCTTGGTTCAGCTTGATGCCTGCACCCATAGTCGTAGAAATACTAATTTTCTTAACGTAAACACCTTTAGCTGAAGCTGGCTTGCCTTTTTTCAGTGCAACCAACAAAGCTTCGATGTTTTCTTTGACTTTATCTGCATCAAAGGTCACTTTACCGACAGTAGAGTGAATGATGCCGTTTTTGTCATTGCGATAGCGTACCTGACCTGCTTTAGCGTTTTTAACCGCTGTAGCAACATCTGGGGTAACAGTGCCAGTTTTAGGATTAGGCATTAGTCCACGTGGACCAAGGATTTGACCTAATTGACCAACAACGCGCATTGCATCAGGAGAAGCAACAACCACATCGAAGTTCATTTCGCCTTTTTTGACTAATTCAGCCAAATCTTCCATACCAACTAAATCAGCACCCGCTTCTTTAGCTTTCTCAGCGTTAGCGCCCTGTGTGAACACAGCAACACGAACGTCACGGCCAGTACCGTGTGGAAGTACTGTAGCACCACGAACGTTTTGATCAGATTTACGTGGATCAACGCCAAGGTTTACCGCAACATCAAAGCTTTCAACGAATTTGGCAGCAGCCAGTTCTTTAAGCAATGCAACCGCATCATTGATGTCATATTCTTTAGTCGCGTCAACTTTCTCACGAACGTTACGCATACGTTTTGTTAATTTAGCCATTTCTTAACCCTCTACGTTCAAACCCATTGCACGGGCAGAACCCGAAATAGTACGGACAGCCGCGTCCATGTCAGCAGCAGTCAAATCAGCACGTTTCATTTCAACGATTTCTTCGATTTGAGCGCGTGTAACTGTGCCTACTTTTTCAGTATTTGGACGGCCAGAACCTTTTTTAAGGCCCGCAGCTTTTTTCAGCAAAAACGACGCTGGCGGCGTTTTTGTGTCAAAAGTGAAAGAACGGTCACTGTAAACAGAAATAATAACTGGAACAGGCATACCTTTTTCAAGACTGTCTGTTTTAGCATTAAACGCTTTACAGAATTCCATGATGTTAACACCGTGTTGACCTAGTGCAGGACCTACCGGTGGACTTGGGTTCGCCATACCAGCTGCAACTTGCAACTTAATTAGCGCTTCTACTTTCTTAGCCATATTAGCCTCTTATTTACATGATGTAAGTTGGGTCTTAGTCTCGTAAGCACGAGGATGCTTACTCAAACGACTCCCCTTGGTGGTAAACACTGCTCAGGTCCGCTTTAAAAGCGTAATGAACAGTCGTACAAAAAGGCTGCGGATTAAAAACTAATCAGCAGCCTCATTAATTTATTTGCGTCAATTTACTTGTCTTTTTCGATTTGTCCGAAGTCCAAATCAACTGGCGTAGAGCGACCAAAAATAAGCACCGAGACTTTTACGCGGCTTTTTTCGTAATCGACTTCTTCAACCACACCGCTGAAATCAGCAAATGGACCATCGATAACCCGCACCACTTCGCCCGGTTCGAACAAGGTTTTTGGTTTTGGCTTATCAACAGAGTCTTGCAGACGATTCAAGATGGCATCGGCTTCACGTTGTGAAATCGGCGCAGGATGATCAGATTTACCACCGATGAAACCTAGCACTCTAGGTACACTTTTCACCAAATGCCAAGTATCTTCACCCATTTCCATTTGAACCAATACATAACCTGGGAAAAACTTACGCTCAGAGCGTCTTTTCTGTCCGGCTCGCATCTCGATAACTTCTTCTGTAGGGACCAGAACGTCACCGAATTTATCTTCCATTTCGTGCTGTTTGATATGCTCAGTCAACACTTTTTTCACGCGTTGCTCATAACCAGAGAATGCCTGAACCACATACCATTTCAACTTTTCGTTGACTGGTTTGGCAGGGATAACCGGTTCGGCTTGAGCGCCATCATCAATCGTTTGATCATCAACACCACTTTCTACACTGCTTTGCACAGCATCAACACCATCCGTTGTTTGATCATTCGTATTGTCAGACATGCTTAAAACCTCAATCCAGTCAGTAAACCAACAACCCACAGCAGAACCGCATCAAGGCCCCACATAAACAACGCCATAACGACGGTGGCTGCGGCAATAATTAACGTCGTATGCGTGGCTTCTTGGCGATTAGGCCAAACCACTTTGCGTACTTCGATTCTTGATTCTTTGGCAAAAACCATAAACTGGCGACCTTTTTCGGTTTGCATCGCAATACCGGCTGCAATAGCCACGGCGAGAACAAAACCACCGGCTCTAATCAGCAAAGACATCTCGTCGAACATGTTGTTGGCGATAACACTCGCGCCTAACACCACTACGATAGCGGTCCATTTTACTTTATCTAAAGCAGTACTACCCGCTTCGCTTTCCACTTTTGCATTCATGATAACTACCTATCTGCTTAGTCTGCTTATTCTTAGTCTTAAATGAAAAACCAACATCTAACGTCAGGTTTTTCATTTAACACCGGACACCTGTTACGAAAAGAGCACAAGCGACACACAATCATTTAATGGCCATAAAGACCTGGAAAAAGTGGCAGGGGTGGAGAGACTCGAACTCCCAACCATCGGTTTTGGAGACCGCTGTTCTACCAATTGGAACTACACCCCTGCAGTATTCAAAAAAACTCATCAGTCGGCTTAATAAATAACCACTTATAAAGATGAAGACTTGAGAATAGGAGCGGTATTATACTTAGACTGCGACACAACACAAGCTTAAAGTCGGTTTAAATCGGGCACCTTAAATGAATGCCAGATAATTGCACACAAATCGTGAACAAATTGTGATAACTTGGCGAATAAAACGCTTTACAATGCCCGTCAACATCATTAGCCAACCACCCCATTAACGGCAGCAAAAGGAAATACAATGACACCACTAAAGAAATTAACTCACAAGGCAACCCGCTCAGCTTTAGGATTAATGGTGATGCTTTTCACTCTCACCGTCTTTACCTTACCCGCTCACGCATTTGATAAAATTAATACCAGCTATTTTGGCAATCTCGCGGTTGACGGTTATGACACAGTGGCCTATTTCACCGAGAACAAAGCGGTTGAAGGCAGTAAAAAGTTTCAAACTCAATGGCAAGGAGCCAACTGGCGTTTCAGCAATCAGAAGAACCTCACAGCCTTTAAACAAGAACCTCAACGTTATGCGCCACAGTATGGCGGTTATTGTGCTTTTGCCATGGCGCATAATGACACCGCTAGCATCGAGCCTGAACAGTTCACCATCGTTGATGGCAAGCTTTACCTTAATTACAATCGTAATATCAAAGAAGAATGGCTAGACGAAAGAGATGAGATGATTAAGAAAGCCGATAAACATTGGGCGAAAAAGCTTAAATAAAAGCAAAACAAAGGAAAAAACGGATGACAAATAAACTCTCATGGGCACTGGCTATTTATATCGCGTTTGTATTTTTACAATCGTTGGCGTTTAAATTTAGCGGCTCGCAAGAAACGGTAATTATTTTCAATACCATTGGTGACTGGATGGCGGGCATTGGGTTTTTGGCTGGGATTGCCGATAGCTTCAAAAATTATGGCGGCCTCACGATTGGTTTGATTGAACTGGTTGCTAGCGGGTTGGTACTTTATCCTACCACCCGTGTTTATGGTGCGATCATTGGCTTAGCTGTTATGTCAGGGGCTATTTTCTTTCATCTTGGCACCCCACTGGGGGTTGATCGAGTTGTTGATGCTGCTGGCAATACTGATGGTGGCGTGTTGTTTTTCATGGCCTGTGGTGTGTGGCTCAGTTGTACCGGGCTAATTTATATTAACAAAGTAAGCAAAAACCCCAATACAATCTGATACATTTTGATATTTTTATTCATAACTTGCCCCTTGATAATAGTAAGTGGGACGTTTATGCTTTTGCTTCACGAGATTAATACTTAGTCTAGGTTTACGCTATAACAGGTGCGACGTAGACGAGAATTTATTCTCGTTTCTCAGGATATCAAGACAGGAATCGAAGTTATGAAGAAAATCTTATTAAGCAGTTTATTAAATGGCATTGTCGTTCTCGCCATCACTGGGTGCGCCAGCACTGAAGCCCCACAAGCTAGTAACGGTAATAACGCTGAGTTAACCTCAGAACAAATCGCCAAGCGAGCCGACTATCAAGCGGCACTGGCAGCCGCTAAAAAGGAAGCTGGTTATCGTTGTGAGAAAGTAGTGCCTACTGGCAGCCGCATTGGCAAACGCTCTTGCACAACCAACGCCCAACGCAAAAAAATGCGCGAAGATGCAGAAAAATCAGTTAGAGACGGGTTACACCAAAGAGGTGACTTGAGTGGTGACTCAGGAGGAAGTTAATCGGTGATAAGAAGGGGCTGAACGCCCCTTCTCAATATCTCTACATGACTTATTTCTCAGGTAAATATTGATCAGTATTAACAAAACCCCGATCTGACCCGCCCACATTATAAGAAGCATAAACAATAATATCAGCTTTTGGCACTTCGACTGTAATGGTAATAGTCAACTTGCCTGCGGTGAATCCTTTGGCTGCTAACCCAGTACTAATGACATTAGCCAGTTTAACCAACTTGCCCGCACCAGAAGACGCCACTACACCTAAATCATATTTATTGCCATCAAGATCAAAGGCCGTTACTAAAATATCTCCACTTTGAGTGCCTGTATTGGTTAAGTAGATGATTTGCGACGCATTGGCACTGTAAGGCATATAAGGAATAGTCACGATGGATCCATTAAGTGTCCATGCACCGGCAGATAAGCCACTACCCACGGTCTTGCTATTTTCTGTACCACCGGCTGAGGTATAGTTGTATTTCATACCCGCCGTAAAAGATTGCACGTTTAGGGCAACAGCATCAGGAGCAACTGGTGGTGTGAACGTCAGTGTGTCGCTGGTAACATCACCATCATAGCTAACATCCACCTGATCGGAGGCTTCGGTAAATGTCACTGTACCTCCACCGGCTACCGCAAAAGCAGAGGTTTTGAGACTGGCCATTTTGCCCGACTCACCATTTATCGTCGCGACCGTGCCATTACTACTGTTAACTGTGGCTAAATTCATCCAGCCGGTTGTTGCCGGATTAGTGATACTCCACGACATCGTATCAGTACCCGCTGGCGTAAATGCGATACGCCCATCAGAAACATCAATCACATTATCAAAAACAGCGCTCATTGTTGCCGAGCCAAACTGGGTTTTTGCTGTCGCCAATGTCGCTGTGCTATTGGTATCCAACGACCCCCCATTATTAGTGCTTGACGCAACTGTCATCGTCAGGTCGCCAGACGTCACTGATGTGGCGGTATAACCCACCGAGCCCAAAGTAATAACAGCACCCAGTGTCGTTTGAGCAGAATAGTTGGTGCCGCCATCCCCCGGGGTATCATCAGGTTGGGTGACTGACGTCACACGATAAATCACATTGCTGGTATCACTACTCAAAAAACCCAATGCCATCCCAGCAATTGCTTCGCTGGGTGTGGCACTATCAACAGTTGGTACATTGAGTTGCGAGGGAAAAGTGGTATTTGACATCACATCGGCATTGAATTGGAACGAAATCGTATCACCTTCGGCATAAGCTGCCCCAAGCGTAACAACAATGCTATTTGAAGCCTGGACTGCGGTAACGCCCTCCAAACCTTCGGTTGAATGCGTTTGCTCTGTTACGGCAATGGTACTGGCGAGAGAAGTGCCACTGATGACGACCGATGCAGCGGTCAACAGTGTCGTTTTAATCAATTTTTTCATCTTGGTGTACTCCGGGAACTCAATCGATATTTGGGTTGTTTACCAAATAGTTAGGTGGATAATGATAGTAGGCTTACAGAAGTTCTAGCTGCCACGCATAAGCTTGTCAAGGCGGTGGCCTAAAAGCACTCCAAAAAATCCGATAGTCTGCATAAAAACTTTTGTTGCTTTTTGTCTCCAAGGAGACTAGGCTATTCATTAGCCTCTCTATTTGGAGCAAGTGAGTTCATTATGTTAAACAAAACACTATTAGCCGAAACCAATATTCTTGATCAAGCCGATGCCAAAATCGTTTCTCAAACCGCATTAAAAGTTTTTTTCAATATCACCAAGGGCTGGCAGTTAAACGCCCATGAAGAGATGGCATTGCTAGGCGAGCCCGCCCGGTCGACCTTTTTCAAATGGCGCAAAAACGAAGGTCCAACCATCAGTAAAGACACCCTAGAGCGTATCTCCTACATCATGGGCATTTACAAAGCATTACGGCTGCTATTTCCCAATGAAGCCCAATCAAACGCCTGGCCGAAAAAAGCTAACCAATATTTTGGCGGTGAGTCAGCACTGGACTTTATGCTTAAGGGTAGTGTCACCCACCTGTCAGATGTCAGACGTTATCTTGATTCAGTACGGGGGTGATCTGGGATGGAACCGCCTGCTGTTATACAACCACATACACAACCACATACACAACCACAGTGGCAGTCTTTGCACCGCTTGATCCCCAGTCATTTTCCGCCCATCGATCTATTTGAATCTGTTGCCGACCCCCATGAGTTGGAACTCACCTTTGCTATCGAAGCACTGACCAATGACAGACTAAAAGAACAAGTAGGCGACCTTCACCGTGTACCAGCACAAGAAAGGATCGCAGGTCCCGGCTCAACCCCGGTAATGGCCGCCTTCACTCATATCGCCTTACCCAGTCGTTTCACCGATGGCCATCATTATGGGGTTTATTATGCAGCAAATTCGCTCGATACTGCATTGGCTGAAACCATGTTCCACCGGGAACAATTCATGTTGCAAACACAAGAGCCCGACACAGAATTGACCATGCGTGAATATATCAACAGAGTCGCTTTGCCAATGCATGACATTCGAGGTAGTCAATATGCAGCATTACATGATCCCAATTCATACGCAGCGTCACAAAGCTTTGCCCAACAATTAAAGGCCCAAGGGAGTAATGGCTTGGTTTATCGCAGTGTGCGTTTTGAAGGAGGTGAATGCATTGCCGCCTTTCGACCAAAGGCAGTGACATTGCCAATACAAGGGCAACATTTCAGATATGTTTATAACGCTCAGCAAAGAAAAATTACCGTCGTGTTATCGGTGGCTTTAGTGAAGGGTGACAGTTGATGGTTGATGGTTGATGCAGATAAAACGAGAATAAATTCTCGTCTACGACACCGCAACGATGCCGTAAACAAGATTTTTATCTCTCTACTTCACACAACGAACGCTGTAACGTTTGTTTTTGTCACGGTTGGCGTAAAAGGTCGGTGACCAAGGGATTTGGCTGTTGTTTTCTTGCAAAAACACCCGAGCAGCCTCAGTATTGTTGGCAGCATTTTCATCTGCTGTCCAAAACGCAGTTTCAATATTGGTATTGGTCAAGGTCGTTGAACCCGCATTGGCCCAACCTGTCGCTATCGCATTAAAGCTATGCTCATTGGTACCGTTACCAAAACCGACTGATTTAAGCTGTCGACCCGCCGTGTCATTGGCACCACCTGTTGCATCAAACAACGCTAGGTATTCACTGACCGTTGGCAATCTGTAGTTAACCGGACAAGCTGTCTGTGCTTCTTGCCAAGTGTAGTAGCGACCTTTTTCAGCACACTCTTCACTAATAACCCCGGTTGACAACAACTGACCATTCAAAGAACAACGCCCCTCACCTACTCTAGAATTGTTTTTGCCCCATCTAAGTCCAGCCAACGTTTTGGTATAAGTAACAATACGGTCCAACTTGGCATCAGCTGCATAAACATAGCCATTGTTGCCAGCGACTTTGCCTGCCGGATAGATAAACATCGACAACCCACTATGAGTCCCCGGAAATCCTTGGTTAACTGAATAAGTCTGCCATTGATCAGTAACAGTAAAGTCCTGCTCTTTGATGTTTTCGCTTTCTTTATCCCGTAACCGCAAAGTCACCAATTGGGTAGTGCCCGGCTCTGCTTTTAACGCAACGCTGAATTCATACACTTTATTGTCCGGCGTAAAAGTCGCACCGGCATTGATACCTTGTAGATAGCCATCAACGCCTTCAGTCGACACTTTCCACACATTCTGATCATTATATTTTTCATTGGTCGCTTCAATCAGCCCTTTATTCTTACTGAACAAACTCAAATCAGGTAATAAAGGAGCGTTCTTACCAACAACAGTCCATGGGTTAACTTCACCGGTATCCAGCGTCACATTATCATCAACCTCCAACTGCACTCTATCGAGATACCAAGGGACCGATGAAGGCATATATTGCTCATCCGAATGCAAGTAAACTCTTGGTGCATAGTCATAAGCCAACTGTTTGGCGTCAGCGTATTTATCTTGCACCAAGTCAGTCAGATTGCCAGTGGAGATATTAATGCCTTCCTCATCTTCAACCCAGTTAACAAACCAGTTTTTTGAGAACTTTTTACCACCCGGGCTATTAGTGCCGCTAAAACCTTCATCAAAAGTGGCTCCCCAGCGGCCGTTATATTCCACCCAGGCATATTGATTATTGGTTGCATAATCACTACCAATAAGAGAAATATGATCTTTTAATTGCCATAACTCGCCCCGGTCAGTCTGGTCATTGGCAACACCAAAGGTTTCTTCAATACGGGCTTGCAGTCCTGAGGTTCGATAATTAGCATGAGAATGCAACGCCGAATATACCACTGGACGATTTGACTCGATGCTAAAGTTACTCAACGGGAACCAGCCGCCTTCACCTTCATGGGCACTGATATAGACTTCTTCAATCGACTGACTATTCTTATTGATAATCACTTTGACGTTTTCCCAGTCACCTTCATGAACTCCTTCATCTCCAGCAACCCAATCTACTGGTCCACAAAGCCATGGTGTCAGGGCACAGATAACGTCACCCAAATCTCCACCTGATCCTTGACTGAGAAAAATATCACCATTATGAGGGTAAAATAAACCATAAGAAATTCCCACGTAATCACCATATTCAAACACTTGAACATGAGACGCTGACTTACTTAGGTCGCCTTGTTTAACATCTGATGTTGCATGGACCAGCGTTCTGCTTTCATCAACCGCATAGACGTTACCAAGCATTAACATACTCGAAGATAATATCGCTAAATTTATCAGGCTCTTTTTAAATTTCATTGGTTTACTCGCTTTGTTTTGTATCGTGAATAATCTTTATCAGAATCTAACGTTCTGATAACACAGCGTTATTGCTGGAGCCATTATGTTTGAGAAAAGACTAATAACAAAGCGGGAACAGGTGACAACCAAGGGGGTAAAAGTGGTTATCAACAGCCAATAAATTTAATACATTATTGTAACAATGTTGCAACATTATATTTAAGCTACTGATTATATTCGATTATTTTAAGGATGTAACCTTGACTAAAAAGGAGATTTTATGATGTCACCTTAGCGTGACAACAATCGCTTGGCTGTAACCTTATTTGCCAGCTTACTGGGCTTGAAGCCCACTGATCCGCTGTTTCAACCCAATCGTACGTTGATGCTTTTCACCAAAAGTCCGTACATAAATGGGTAAAGCTTGGCTAAAAAACCGCTCGGCCTGCTCAACATCATTCATCAACATATAAGTATCACCCATATCTGCCCATATAATGGCAACTTCCTGATGTTCATCGCCATAAGCCTTGAGATAATAAACTAGTGATTGTTGCAAATAATCCAATGCTATAACCGGTTGCTTCATTTGAATATTCAGTAAACCGAGGTTATATAGCTCTAACGAATCCTTGGAGCCCCCTGCTGCAAAATGTTCGCGAGTGATCGCCAATGCTTTAAGATAATAATCCTGCGCCTGAGCATACTCTGCTTGATCGACCAGTACATTGGCAATATTGTTATAGGCGGTCCCAACCTGAGGATGATTGTCACCGAGGATCCCCCGGTAAACTGTCATCGCCTTGTTATAGTAGTGTAATGCCTGACTCTGCTGCCCTACCATGTTGTAGATACTGCCCAAATAGCCTTGTGATAACGCCACTTTGGAATGCTGCTCGCCATACACTTGCACATTTAACGCTAATGCTTTGGTGTAGTCAGGCACCGCCTCAAGATATTGTTGCTGTCGAGTATACAAAACCGCCCGAGTGGTATACAGCTTGGCTAATAAGGGCTGGTTCTGTTTAAGCGTCTCATCAAGTAGTTCAAACGCCTTATCAATATTCTTTTTCGCTAATGAATAATTAGTGAGCTTAAGATGAGATTTAGCCAAACTATTGTAATAACTGACTAATTGACTCTCATCATCAACATGCTGTTTGGCCATTACCAATGCCTGTTCGCTATAATTCAATGCTTGATCAAATAGCCCCATTTTCAGAGCAAGCTTCGCCAACCAGCGTAAATCTTTGGCCACTGCAATTGAGCTGGCAGCTTGAGCCCGGTCAATAGCCAATGCAGACTCAAACGATTGTTGGGCTTGCTGGTATTGGGCTAAAATCGCCTGATTGTCACCCAGCTGACGCAGGTAAACAGTATTATTAGGGTTTAACACCACTGCCTTTTTATATTGGATCACCGCATTGGCATAATCTTCTTTTTCAACATAGTTTGCCGCCAACGTCGCTGATTGCAGCGCCACCTGATTTTGCAGTTGATCCACAGCTTGCTCGTCACTTATAAACCCCCCACTTATCAGCAAAAAAACGAGTGAAGTAATGATCACCAAAGCGCTCAGCGCCAAAGCCTTTAACCGCAACGGGAACTTGGGGTTTTGGATTTCATCCACTGGGCTTACAGGTAATTGGGTCTCTATAGGCGCTGAGGTTGGGCTTGAGATCTCCATTTCACAGCTAAGAAAAATCGGCGCGTAAGAGCGGTCAGGTAATTTAATTTGAATTAATGCATTGTGCCCTTCTGCCTCATAGAAAGCTTTGAGTTTGTTTCTCAGCCTTAATGCCCCGACTCTAACTACCGTGTCGCTTTGTGGATCGAATGAAACCGGCCGCCCATAAACTTCAACTCCAATGGTATAGCCTTTTAATGTCCCACTTTGACCACTAAGGGTGGTTTCGACCACAAATGACAAAAACTCACTCAGTCGTTGGGACTTAATAAAATGCTTACTAGTGAGCACTTTATCCAATTCGGTTCTTATCAATTGCTCGGGCAATTCGCCAGACAATACTTTCATCAGTTATGATCAGCCTTATTCAGTTGTTGCCATTGTTGTGATCCCCACTTTAATATAGCGTTGTGATGGGTCCTTTGCACCTGCCAAAACGGATTAAAAAAAACACCCAAACCGATTTAAAGTCCATTTAACGTCAACCATCACAGTTATTATCAATTTTTTGCCACTTTTTTTAGCCGCCGAAAAAACCAGCTTAACCAAGCTCTTTTTTACTAAGGTGACATCAAAAAACCTAGTGCTTAGCTAATGTAACGTTTTTACAACATCATCAACAGGTTTGTTGCTAAACACTGATAAATGCAGCGTTAAAGCGGATGTAACATTGGCATTTTATATCATAAAAGAATGTAACCTTTGTTTACCAAACACACCTATCTTACTGATATTAAATAGAAATATTATACAGCAAATTTTCACATTGAGATTGTAAAAATGCCAGAGTATTTACACTAAAGATGTTTACTTATTGTTAATATCATTTTACGAAGTCTGGGCATTCAAGCAACAATCATTACAAAAGAGAGATAAAATATGTTCACGATTAAAAAATCTATCGGCCTACTCAGTAGTTTATTACTCGGTTCTCTTGCTGCCAACAGCTTAGCCGCTGAGTCTGTTAACCACTCTTTAGCAGTCGATTCAGCAGTCAGCGCTGATGATCAAAAGCAAGGTCGTTTGGCATCACAGCAAAAAATGGATTTTAGCCAACATAAAAGAAATACCGCACTGAATATTGCGCAACAATATCAACAGTTGCGTCCTTTACTGGCCAGTGAAATCACCGTCGAAAACCGTTCGGTGTCACTACAAACACTTAAGCAGTCCGGCAATAAACTGGATCTGACTGAGTTTAACCATTTTGAAACAGCCGTTATTAACGCCAAAGGCTATTCGGCAAAAACAGCTGACTTAGTAGAATTACGTTTGGCAGACAAAAGCATGTTCTATTCTTTGCAAAACGGCATCAGCCCACTGTTTGCCTTTGAACCCGCAGGTGACGAAAGCCAATGGCAGTATATTGAAGCTTTTGACGCCGATGGCAATACCCATTTACTCGATGTCCATAAATTGCCAAGCCGTCCGGTGATCGTCGTTGATATCAATGCAAAATCTGATTTAAAAGCCGGTCTGGCGCAAATGCGCTCGGTTTTTGCTGCTTATCAAAACGGCGCGGTAAAAAATGGTGAAATGAAAGCTAAACCTGGCACTAGTCCCAGTTCAGCTATCGCGATAGAAAATGGCGGCGAAGCCGAAGTACTCGAAACTTCGGTATTGAAAAAAATCTCACTGAAAAATGATGAAGAACCGTGGATCTCCGGTGATGCAGAAATCTATGGCATCGTTAACGGCGTAGACGCCAGCAGAGATGAGCCAATACTCGATGTGGTTGATATGCCATATCTAGATGATGAAGACACCACCTATTCACCCAATCAAATCGTGATCTTCTGGGCACGTTATCGCTGGTCTGCTGCCGACATGATCCTGATGGAACATGACGACAACACCAACTACAAAGACCTCGCTATAGCCCTTGCAGAAGCCGCAGGAGCCATCATGGCAGTCATCCCTGACCCAACAACTCAAGGTCTGGCGGTATTAGGTCAAATCACCGCAGGTCTAATCAAAGCCATGCCTGATGACTGGTTCATCAATGATGACGATTTTGTTGATGTATTTTATACCATCCTCAAAGACAGCAGCTACAGCAACTATTATGGTGCTGGTGCCAATGCCAAGATTTCATTAGAGCCATTGACGATTAACTAGAACTCTCCACGGGCGCAAGGATGGGCCTATTTTTTTCTTCTATGTCCTTTGTGTATTTATTCAAATACTCCATACCTCAATTGCTACGCATCAGAAAATCAACAAACCACCACGCCCTTTAATTCCCCCGAATTCGAGGAAATTAAAATTAAATGAAACAGCATGGAAATCAACATATCTTCAAGCCTAAAACAGGTCTACTGATTTGCGTGACTTCAGGGTGGGTTACGTCATTTTCTCGTCCCTCGTAAATGTCTAACTCACCCTACGGCACTGGGTATACAATTGTTGTGCTTGGCTTTGAAATAGTGTGATATCGACCGGAGGGCCGGGTATACAATTGTTGTACCTGGTTTCGGGAGGCAGTGATATCGACCGGAGGGCTGGGTATACAATTGTTGTGCTTGGCTTTGAAATAGTGTGATATCGACTGGAGGGCTGGGTATACAATTGTTGTGCTTGGCTTCGGGAGGCAGTGATATCGACCGGAGGGCTGGGTATACAATTGTTGTGCTTGGCTTCGGGATACAGTGATATTGACCGGAGGGCTGGGTATACAATTGTTGTGCTTGGCTTCGGCAGGCAGTGATATCGACTGGTGCTTGGCTTCGGGAGGCAGTGATATTGACTGGTGCTTGGCTTCGGGAGGCAGTGATATTGACTGGTGCTTGGCTTCGGGAGGCAGTGATATCGACCGGAGGGCTGGGTATACAATTGTTGTGCTTGGCTTCGGCAGGCAGTGATATCGACCGGAGGGCTGGGTATACAATTGTTGTGCATCCATGCACAATTGTATTGATACATCCTTGTATCAAAAAAAATGCCACCCCTGGGGGTGGCATTTCTATCGAATCGTTTCTAATTAACCGAGCGTTAGCTCAGCGACCTAGTTACTCTTCTTCTTGAACTTCTTCAGCGTCTTCAACTACAGGACGGTCAACAAATTCAATGTAACACATTGGTGCATTATCACCAGCACGGAAACCGCATTTTAAAATGCGAGTATAACCGCCTGGGCGTTCTGCATAACGTGGACCTAATTCATTAAACAAAATACCAACAACTTCTTTGTCCCGTGTTCTGGCGAAAGCCAGACGACGGTTAGCAACGCTGTCAGTTTTTGCCAGGGTGATAAGAGGCTCAACTACACGACGAAGCTCTTTGGCTTTCGGCAATGTCGTTTTTATCAGTTCGTGTTTCACCAATGAACTCGCCATGTTGCGGAACATCGCTTGACGATGACTGCTATTGCGGTTTAATTGGCGACCACTCTTACGATGGCGCATGACCTTATCCTTCTATTCTATACGGCAATCTGATTAATCTTTGTCCGCAATGCTCGCCGGTGGCCAGTTTTCTAGGCGCATACCCAGAGACAAACCACGTGACGCCAATACGTCTTTGATTTCAGTCAGCGACTTTTTGCCCAAATTAGGCGTTTTCAGAAGTTCAACTTCTGTTCGCTGTACCAGATCACCAATGTACTGAACCTGCTCTGCTTTTAAGCAGTTAGCGGAACGAACGGTCAACTCTAAATCATCAACAGGACGAAGCAGGATAGGATCGAACTCCGGCTTCTCTTCTTTCTCTTCGATTTCGCTCACTTCTCTAAGTTCCATGAAGTTTGACAGCTGGTCGGCAAGAATAGTAGCAGCACGCTCAATCGCTTCTTTCGGATCAAGTGTACCGTTGGTTTCCATATCGATAATTAATTTATCTAAGTCAGTTCGTTGTTCTACACGCGCAGATTCAACAGTGTAAGCAATTCGCTCAACCGGGCTAAATGATGCGTCTAATAACAGACGGCCGATTGGACGATCTTCTTCGTCAGAGAGAATACGAGCAGCTGCCGGCACGTAACCACGACCACTCTCAACCTTGATCCGCATGCTGATATCACTTTTAGCACCGACCAGGTTACAGATGACGTGTTCAGGATTAATGATTTCGACATCACCATCATGCTGAATACTGTCTGCGGTTACAGGGCCTTCGCCTGATTTAGTCAACGTCAAGATAGCTTCAGTTTTACCTTCAAGTTTTATTGCCAACCCTTTAAGGTTCAATAAAATCTCGATGATATCTTCTTTAACGCCTTCTTTAGCACTGTATTCATGCACAACACCATCGATCTCGACTTCAGTAACCGCTGCACCCGCCATGGATGAAAGCAGGATGCGACGAAGTGCGTTACCTAGTGTATGACCGAATCCACGTTCAAGAGGCTCTAACGTCACTACAGAATGTGTAGGACCCAGATTTTCAACGTCGACTGATTGTGGTTTTAGAAACTCGGATACAGAACCCTGCATTGGTTACCCTCTCTTTATTTATGACTTTACGCTTTAATTAACCGCTTTATTGGCGATTATTTAGAGTAAAGCTCGACGATTAGTTGTTCATTAATTTCAGCAGACAAGTCAGAACGCTCTGGTAGACGTTTAAATACGCCTTCAAGTTTCTTGCCATCTACTTCAATCCAGCCGGCTTGTTCGCGTTGCGAAGAAAGCTCAACAGCAGCAGTAATACGCGCTTGTTTCTTGGCTTTTTCACGAACTGCAATCGTATCTTCCGGAGATACGTTGTACGATGCGATATTAACCACACCACCGTTGACAACAATCGCTTTATGGCTCACTAACTGACGTGCTTCCGCACGAGTACTTGCATAGCCCATACGATAAACAACATTATCTAAACGCTGTTCAAGCAACTGTAGCAGGTTCTCACCAGTGTTACCTTTAATTCGTGCCGCTTTGGCATAGTAGTTACGGAATTGCTTTTCTAGCACACCATAAATACGACGAACTTTTTGTTTCTCACGAAGCTGCAAGCCGTAATCAGAGATTCGTGCCCGGCCAGCGCCGTGTTGTCCAGGTGTAGTTTCTAACTTACACTTAGAATCGATTGCTCTTACGCCACTCTTAAGGAATAGATCAGTACCTTCGCGACGGCTGAGCTTGAGTTTTGGACCCAAATATCGTGCCATTTTCTTTCTCCAGTCTATCTATTACTAAACGCGACGTTTTTTAGGCGGTCGACAACCATTATGTGGTATCGGCGTAACGTCGGTGATGTTGGTGATGCGGTATCCCGCTGCATTTAATGCACGGATAGCTGATTCGCGACCTGGGCCTGGGCCGTTCACGAATACTTCAAGATTCTTCATACCGAAATCTTGCGCCATGGTACCACAACGTTCAGCAGCAACCTGTGCAGCAAATGGAGTCGATTTACGTGAACCACGGAAACCTGAACCACCGGCTGTTGCCCAGCAAAGAGCGTTGCCCTGACGATCAGTAATAGTAACGATAGTGTTGTTGAAAGAGGCGTGGATGTGTGCCATACCATCAGCAACTTGCTTTTTGACCTTTTTACGGGTGCGAGTTGGTGTTTTAGCCATTGTCTATTCCGCCTACTTCTTAACTGCTTTACGTGGTCCCTTGCGGGTACGTGCATTTGTTTTAGTACGCTGTCCACGAAGTGGCAAGCTGCGACGGTGACGAAGACCACGGTATGCACCAAGATCCATCAATCTTTTGATGTTCATTGAGACTTCACGACGAAGATCACCTTCAACGGTGTACTTGCCGACTTCATTTCGAAGTTCGTCTAATTTTTCTTCACTTAATTCACTGATCTTGGTTGATTCAGTAACATTAGCAGAAACAAGGATAGCTTTCGCTGTTGTTCTACCAACGCCATAAATCGCAGTTAAAGCAATAACTGCATGTTTATGATCAGGAACGTTAATGCCAGCTATACGGGCCATTAACTAAACTCCTATACAATATCTAACGGTTTGGATTGAAAAGCCCGTAAGGATACTCAACCTCCCACCGTTTTGCAAATAAAAAAACAAGAGTAATAACAAACTTTATTTAATCCGTTAGCTATTACCCTCATCAGTGGTTTTTAGACCATTTGAGGCAAATGCCGCAATTAGCCTTGTCTTTGCTTATGTTTCGGGTCTGAAGAGCAGATCACTCTAACAACACCGGCACGTCTAACAACTTTACAGTTGCGACACATAGCTTTAACGGAAGCACGAACTTTCATAACTTAACTCCGTAGTAGTAGAAAACCCCAGCCCCAGTCTTAACGACCATAGCCCTTAAGGTTTGCTTTTTTCAGTACCGACTCATATTGATTAGACATCAAGTGAGTTTGTACTTGAGCCATGAAATCCATAATAACCACCACGATAATCAACAATGACGTTCCACCGAAGTAAAACGGCACGTTCCACGCAATAGTCATGAACTCAGGCACCAAACAGATAAAAGTAATATACAAAGCACCTGCTAATGTCAGGCGTGTCATTACTTTATCAATGTATTTTGACGTTTGTTCCCCAGGACGAATACCCGGAATAAAAGCACCGGATTTCTTCAGGTTATCTGCTGTCTCACGCGGGTTAAACACCAACGCAGTATAGAAGAAACAGAAGAAGATGATCACAGCGGTGTACATGATGATATACAGTGGATTACCAGGCGATAACGCCTGAGCCACAGACTGGAGCATCTCAGCTGCCTGTCCTTCACCTTGTCCGAACCAGCTGGCAATCGTGCCAGGAAACAGGATCATACTACTGGCAAAAATCGGCGGTATAACACCTGCCATATTGACTTTCAACGGCAAATGCGTACTCTGCGCCGCAAATACACGACGGCCTTGCTGACGTTTTGCATAGTTGATAACAATACGCCGTTGTCCGCGTTCAACGAAAACAACAAAGTAAGTTACCGCAAAAACGATAGCAGTGATTAATAACAGCAGGAAAATATGCAATTCACCTTGACGGGTCTGCTCGGCCGTTTGACCGATAGCAGCAGGTAAGCCTGCCACAATACCTGTGAATATCAGAACAGAAATACCATTACCAATACCACGTTCAGTAATTTGCTCACCTAACCACATCAAAAACATGGTACCGGTAACCAAACTAACCACAGCGGTAAAGTAGAAACCAAAACCCGGGTTAACCACAAGTCCTGGTGCCATACTCGGCAAGCCAGTTGCGATCGCAATCGCCTGAGTCGTAGCAAGCACCAATGTACCATAACGGGTATATTGGCTTATCTTCTTACGACCGGCTTCGCCCTCTTTCTTCAATTCAGCCATACCGGGATGAACCACGGTTAACAGCTGCATGATGATCGAGGCCGAGATGTAAGGCATGATGCCCAACGCCATTACAGATGCGCGTTCCAGCGCACCACCACTGAACATGTTAAACATGCCAATGATAGTGCTCTTTTGCTGTTCATAAAACTCTGCAAGCACAGTACCGTCAATTCCAGGAATTGGCACGAAGGAGCCTAATCGAAAAATGACGATCGCCCCGAATACAAATAGTAAACGCTGTTTCAGCTCAGATAAGCCTCGTTGCGCACTTTGTGTGTCCACTCCTGGTTTTGCCATTGGTACTATCCTATTAGTCTTCTATTTTTCCGCCAGCGGCTTCAATCAGCTCACGAGCACCTTTAGTCACACGGATACCTTTAACAGTAACCGAACGACCGATCTCGCCAGATTTAACCACTTTAACGTGTAAAATATTTTTAGTGATAAGACCTGCTGCTTTAAGAGTCGTGATATCAACCACGTCACCGTCAACTTTGGCAATCTCATACAATGTTACTTCATCAGTAACAAGGCTTTTACGAGAAGTAAAACCAAATTTAGGCAAACGTTGTTGAATAGGCATTTGACCACCTTCAAAACCCGGACGCACACTACCGCCAGAACGAGATTTCTGACCTTTGTGACCACGACCACCAGTTTTGCCGATGCCTGAACCTATACCACGTCCACAGCGTTTTTTATCTTTCTTTGCTCCAGGTGCTGGAGAGAGAGTATTAAGATGCATAATTAATCCTCCACCTTTACCATGTAGCTAACAGCATTGATCATACCGCGAACTGAAGGTGTATCTTCCAGCTCTACTGTATGACGAATGCGACGAAGGCCGAGGCCCCGAAGTGTAGCTTTATGCTTCGGTAAACGTCCGATAGAGCTTTTAGTCTGTGTAATTTTTACAGTCGATTTAGCCATGACTTTTTACCCCAAAATTTCGTCGACACTAAGGCCGCGTTTTGCTGCAACTTGCTCTGGTGCTTTCATCGCATCAAGCGCCTGAACAGTTGCACGAACAACGTTCATTGGGTTAGTTGAGCCATAACATTTTGACAATACGTTATGTACACCCGCGACTTCAAGAACCGCACGCATTGCACCACCGGCGATAATACCCGTACCTTCAGAGGCTGGCATCATGAAGACACGAGAACCTGAATGGCGACCCTTAATAGGATACTGAAGAGTATTTTCGTTTAAATTGACAGTGATCATGTTGC
>CBDIDQ010000146.1:0-19812 GCA_965277695.1 Alteromonadaceae bacterium | reverse complement strand
GATAGCCCCTATTTCTCTGAGATGCTCAGTAAAGCGGCTTTCGGTTACCAACACCCCTTTTCGATCAAAAGCATAGGTTTCTCCACTGCTACCGATACTGCCTAATTGAGTAATACGAGTGAAATGGGCAGTGGGATCTAAGCGTAAAGTAAATACCGCAATAACGTTGCCATCAGCATTAATCACTGGCGATGCAATAAAAATGGTTGGTTGATGGTCGCGTAATAAACCGGATTTGGTCACTAGCGGAACATCAGAGGAAATGCTGGGAATAAACAGTTTTTCGCCACGAAACACCCGGTCCAGATAAGGTTTTCGTTGCTGATTAATCAGGTTTTCTTTACCAATATTACTATCACGCATGGAGCCGATACTCACCCTGTCTGGCGCAATCACAAAGAACCCCTTATCGTTACGCTGACTGATTTTTTTTGCCATCAGCTTTCTGAGTTTCGCCAATGTCGGGCTACTAATCACATCTTGCTGATTAGCGTATTCATCTAGTAATTTTTCGGTTAAACCAATCACCACTTTGTCACTAACCGTGTAATCAAGCTCTTCAAGTCGATTACCTAGCCACAAATGTAAGGCTTCTTGGGTAATTGTTAATACAGTATCGAGGGATTTATGCAAGTTTTGTTTCGAATTGGTTTCTATTGTAGACAAAGACAACCACATAGAAATAATAATAATCACTAGAAATATCGGCGGGAATATCATCGGTGCCGTAATTTTAGTGTTGAATAATTTCATTATCAATTCCAGTCTTAAGGGGCAAATACAGTTTTTCTTATTATAGATGTTAACCTCGTTAAGTGCAGGATATCATTGTCAATAATCTGTTTTAACAGCAATACGTTGGCCGTTTTTTGCAATAAAACGCTTAAGAGCCTCCGGGTCCTCAACGGCAGTGCTTCCCCACAATCCTTGGATCAGGGCTCGTCGATGCCGCGTCGCTGATTGGTTGCTATCAGTACGATGGATAGTGCGAAAGTCATGGGCAATCAAATCCCCCGAATGAACCGGTGTGGTGATCTCCAAAGCACGGTCTTCTGGGCCATAATCACTGATCGCATACGGAACCAGGGGAAAAGCCGTATCCCCGTGCGGTCGTACACCTAGCTCGTGCGAACCCCGAACGTAACGCAGGCAAGCGTTTTGTTCATCAACCTCGTCCAAAGCAAACCAAAACATCACGCCACAAGGAGGAACAAGCCACTGATAATAAAGGTCCTGATGAGGCAACGTTGGGTCGATGTATCCAGGCGGCTTGTCTAGCCACGAAGGCGCTCCGGCAATAACAGACTCACCGAGAAGCGTTGCGGCAATCTGCTTTATTCGTGGTGTTTGACCGAAGGCGGTGAAGAACGGATCACCGTTCGGTCGAAGATAATAAAGGCTCTGAGGCTCATCCTCATCGTGATAGTAAACCACCATATCTGCTGCCCCACGTTGCTGCTCCCTCACACAACGCTCGGCGTTTTCAGTAATTTGTACCACCTCATCAGCACTCAAAAACCCCGGAATAACAACGAATCCATCACCAACAAAACGCTCCCTTAACTCCTCATCACATAACGCCGTCATAACCATTCTCTTTTAGTTTCCAGTTTGAGACTAAGCTTAGAAGGATTTTGGAAAAAAGACATACGCTAGCTCCTACCCGGCAAAATAAAACCCCAATGCCTTTTTCAAATCCGCTGGCAACGGTGGCAGGTTTTTCTTCGGCAACATAAAAGTCGCCATATGGAAAAAGTCCATAAAGATGCGGTTCTTTTCAGTGGTACGTTTGAGGTAATCATGGCCCGATGAGCCGCCGGTGCCAATTTTGCTGCCTAGCATTCGTTGCACCATCATTGCGTGTTTGTAACGCCAAATCGTCAGTAACTCATCAACATCAGTGAGGCAGCGCAAGAACTGGAAGGGTAAGTTAAACACCGGTTCATCTTGGTACAAATTGATGAACAACGCGCCGAGCATGGCTTTTTGTGACAAGCGGAAAGTATCTTGGGCTTGCAATGCTTTATATTTATCTTCGTCGATAAGGGCGGCGAATTTTTCGCGGGTCACTTCAATCGCCGCCAGCTGTACATCTTTATCTTTGTCGCTGAGACTTTCGATGTTTGACACGATATCAATATCTCTGGCCAGCATTTCGTCCGTGGCATCTTTGTACATTTGCCAAAATTTGAAGTCACCAAATTCTAAAAACGGCATTCTCGCCAGCCAATCATCAACCAATTCAAACAGGCTAGTTTGTTGTTCAAGGTCGAGTAGGAATTTTTGATCAGGTTCGCTAAGGCGCGAATAAAACGACTGTTTATCAAAGTCGATGCGGTATTCACTTTTTAAGCCTAAAGAGATCTCCATCATCTTAAATTGCACACTTTGAAAACCCGAGGCTGGTACCAAAAAGTCTCTGAATGCCATAAAGTCCTGCGGCGTCATGGTTTCAATCACACCCACTTGCTGGTTCAACAACTCTTGAATAGTGTTAACCCGCTTTAATCGATGTACCACAGTGGTTAACTGCTCGTCTTTAACGGTTTCTTCTGAAAAGATATCCAGCACTGATTTCACTTCATGCAAAATCTGTTTAAACCACAGTTCATAAGCCTGATGAATCACAATAAACAAGGTTTCATCGTGTGCTTCTTCGCCATAATGTTGGCTTTCTGGCACTTGGGCCGAGAGAATTTTATCCAGTTGTAAATAATCGCCGTAATAACACTTTTTTCTATTTTTGGAGCTATCGTTTTGCATGAGCTTACCTGCTGAACTTAAGTTTTATGGATGTTTAAGCGTTAATCAACCGCGCTTCAATGGCGCTATTTTATTTGAATCCAGTAGGTATACCAACCTTATTCTGCTATATTATCGCGGTCTTTTTGACGGTAGCTTGAGCTGCCTCAAACCCCGCTAATTTACAGTGCATTTTATAGGACAATTTCATGAGTCAATTTACCGGGCAACATATTTTGTCGGTCAACCAGTTTGACCGCCAAAGCATCCAACAGGTTTTTTCCATTGCTGAAAAAATGGTCCCCTACGCCTTGCGCGAGAAACGCACCACCGTACTTGACGGTGCGATCCTCGGCAACCTGTTTTTCGAAGCCAGTACTCGTACCCGCGTCAGCTTCGGCACCGCCTTTAACCTACTCGGCGGTGAAGTTCGCGAAACCGTCGGCATGTCATCGTCTGCCATCGCCAAGGGCGAATCACTTTATGATACCGCCCGCATGATCAGCTCCTACAGCGATGTTATTGCTCTGCGTCATCCACAAGCGGGGTCCGCCGCCGAATTTGCTCAGGGCAGTCGGGTGCCAGTACTCAATGGTGGCGACGGAGCCAACGAACATCCCACTCAGGCGCTGCTCGATTTATTTACCATTGAAAAAGAGCTGGCCAACAGTGAGCTGACCGTCGACGGAATGCATATCACCTTGATGGGTGATTTAAAACATGGCCGAACCGTCCATTCATTAGCCAAATTACTCAGCCTTTACAAAGACATCCACTTTACATTGATCGCACCGCAAGAACTCGCCATGCCCGACAGCCTGTTATCAATGATTGACGATGCCGGACACAAGTTGTCAATCAGCGACAAATTTGAAGGCAACCTGCAATCGGATATCGTTTATCAAACTCGCATTCAAGAAGAGCGTTTCAACTCAAAAGAAGAAGCCAATCAATATCGCGGCCGCTTCCGGCTAAATCAGCAGATTTACACCGAGCATTGCAAATCCAACACGGTGATCATGCATCCCCTACCCCGGGATTCCCGTTCGGATGCCAATGAACTAGATAACGATATGAACCTCAACCCCCATCTGGCGATTTTCAGACAAGCCGATAATGGTGTCTTGGTTCGTATGGCGTTGTTTGCGTTAACCCTTGGAGTTGATGGACTGCTAAAGAAATACGAAGCCGAAGTACCGTGGTTCACCCGCAAACATGAATAATTAACAATTGTAGGATGTGGTGAGCCAGAGGCGAAACCCATCATGAGTTGGCAATTAACGATAAAAAATCATAGCAAAGAGAAAAAACATGTCACAATCAGCGAAACTATTTGACCAGGCAACACAAACTATTCCCGGCGGTGTTAACTCACCGGTTCGTGCTTTTAACGGCGTTGGCGGCACCCCGCTATTCATCGACAAAGCCCAAGGTTCAAGCATCACCGATGCCGACGGCAAAAGCTATATTGATTACGTTGGTTCATGGGGGCCGATGATCCTCGGTCACAATCACCCATCTATCCGCAACGCCGTATTAGCAGCGGTAGAAAATGGCTTAAGTTTTGGCGCACCCACCGCAATCGAAGTCGCTATGGCTGAAAAAGTCATTGAACTTATGCCTTCAATGGATCAGGTCAGAATGGTCAGCTCCGGTACCGAAGCCACCATGAGTGCCATTCGTCTAGCTCGTGGTTATACCGGGCGCGATAAAATCCTAAAATTCGAAGGCTGTTACCACGGTCACGCCGACTCATTACTGGTTAAAGCCGGTTCAGGTGCACTCACCATGGGTGTGCCAAACTCACCGGGTATTCCGGCTGATTTCGCCAAACACACCCTAACCGTCTCTTTTAACGATATCAAGCAAGTTAAGGCCATTTTCAAAGAATATGCCGACGAGATCGCCTGTATTATCGTCGAACCTGTCGCTGGCAACATGAACTGTATTCCACCTGTTGAAGGCTTTCTCGAAGGTTTACGTGCCGTTTGTGATGAATATAAATCAGTGCTAATTTTTGATGAAGTCATGACCGGATTCAGAGTCGCCTTAGGTGGCGCACAACAGTACTACGGCATCACCCCAGATTTGACCACATTAGGCAAAGTCCTTGGCGGCGGAATGCCAGTGGGCGCGTTTGGTGGTAAAAAAGCCATCATGGACCACATTGCCCCTAACGGCGGTGTTTATCAGGCAGGTACGTTATCTGGCAACCCCATCGCCATGGCGGCAGGTTTGGCATCATTGCAAGAAGTGGCTAAACCCGGTGTTCACGAGGCGCTAACCGCCAAATCAAAACGCTTATGTGAAGGGTTCACCGCAGCAGCAACAGCCGCAGGTATTCCACTGACCACCAATTACGTTGGCGGCATGTTCGGCTTTTTCTTCACTGATCAGCAACAGGTGACCAGCTTCGCCCAAGCCACCCAATGCAACGCCGAGCGCTTCAAAACCTTCTTCCACCTAATGCTCGACAAAGGCATTTACCTCGCCCCGTCAGCCTACGAAACCGGTTTTGTTTCTACCGCTCATAGCGATGACGATATTGAGACCACGATTGGTGCAGCGGCAGAATGTTTTAAGGCGTTGTAAACTCGTCTATAACTTCGTCTATAACCTCGTCTATAACCTCGTCTATAACCTCGTCTATAACCTCGTCTACGGTAAAGCTAACGCGACGTAGACGAGCCTTTTGTATAAAAAACCCATTCCAGCCACCTTTTACCTACAAACCGTCTACACTGTACCTTGTGTTTCAAACAACAACTCATTTGACAATGATCTATTCGACAAGCCAATAACAATACAGGAAGACAACCATGAGCTATCTTGATGCCCCAAGACTACACTTTCACGGCACTTTTTTTACTAACCCCAGTACCATTAACAATCGCATTACCAACATGGAACCCGGTGCCAATCCTCACGATGGCACTTGGAATCCTTCGTGGAACCCCGACGGGGTAGCCCAATTTTATTTTCAAGACTGCGCTATCGGTGCTTGCGTCACGCCAGACGGACAAACCCATCTCGATGGCGATCCACTGCTCGGTGCCAAGCTGCACACGCTGAATCCCGGCAGTGATGTGATGAAAATTTTTGCCGGTACTGCTGGCGGCTCTCTGGCCAAAATGGCTGACGTTGACACCGATTTACAATTACAAGATTCGGCCTTGTACGGTATCTGGATTTTTGTGCAACTGCCCGGCGAAGTGCTACCAGGCGAGAAACCCAACGGATTTTTTGGTCGCCTCGGCATTCCTTATGTGCATAACGTCGCCACTACCAGCCTTAATGAAGTCAGTGTGCCTAACCGCTATAATCTCGCCACTGGCGGCTGCTGGCAAAGCACCATCGAAGAAGTCATTTGGACCGGCAACAGCTGTGATTCGCAATTGTTAACTGAGATGAGAGAGTATTGGCAAGCCGGGGCAATATTGCCTGATGGCGGCAGAAGCACTGGGGCTTTATCGGTTAAATTTGTCGTCACCCTATATAACACCGACCAAGGCAGCCCGGTCGGTCAAGGCGATACCTTTGCTTATGGCCGAGTCAGTGGCAGTATTGGCCCAGCGCTAGAAAACGAACCGGAATACTTCCCGCCCGGACGTTATCTTTACAACAATCAAACGGCAGTTGGCGGGTTGGTCTCTGGTGCCAATATCAATGCCCAAATCAAACAACGTAACAACATCAGCTATCTCACCATGGATTTTGCTAACTCACTGTTTCAGACCTTCGCAGCTCCGCCGTATTCTGGCAAATTCCGCGAAGACATCGATTACGAAATCGGCCTGATGAGCAACAATAGTGTCAGCAACGACTTTGTGCCGCTGACTCATGGTCAATTCAAAGTAGACTCTGCGGCCCCTGCGCCGCTATCACAACAATATGTCTCGACCCCGCAAAAATTCTATTGGTACCTGCCCGGCGGCGGTATTCACAGCATTGAACTGACCCCAGCAGAAGCCGATATGGCCAAAACCCAACTGTTAGCGGTGCGTTTTAACAATAAAATCCGCTGGAAAGAACAACAAGACGCTCTGTATATCGGCATGTTAGACCGGGTGGTACGACTACAACAAGGCTACACCCCGGGCGCATTAAGCGATTTACCAGCCGCCAAACTGATTGATTCTGGTCAAGTTCAGATGCTGGTCAGCAGTTTTGGTCAACCCGTTGCCAATAAAAAACTCAGTGATTATGGGGTTAAATTAGTCGTCACCAACAAGCTCGGCGAAAGTCAGTACTACGCCACCGCAATTGATGCCCCGCAAGGCACCACAGACGCCAACGGTATCTATACCATCAACGTCGGATTTAAAGACCAAGCTGCATTCACCATCCCCGAAACCCGCGATGAACTGGGCAGTATTCTCAACTTTGTGACTGGCGCAACAGGCAGCCCGCACATTGATGACAATAATGAAGGCAACTACCCCGTCGCGGTATTGTTATGGCAATATTATCAAAGCCCACCAGCGTGTGAATTAAGCTGGACAGCAGACGTGCAACCGATACTGGGTTTTTACGCCCAGACCTATCCGGGCATGGTCGGCAAACTGGATATTGGTAATGAAAACACCGTATTAGCCAATAGTAGTCAGATGATCAAGGTTTTTTCAGCCGACCCGTTTAATGCCAATTTTATGCCCGTCACCCGTGACCTTTCACCCTATAAAATCGAGATGATTATCAATTGGTTGAAAGAAAATGGCGGTCACAAAAAAATGGCATTTGCACGGTAGGAGGTGCCCTCGCCGCGATAAACTTAGGAGGGGCTGTCGGACCACCGCCGCGATAAATGGCTTCGCATAAATCGCGCCGGGACGGCCCTCCTTGGTTATTTAGCAATGCAGCTGGTCAGACCATATTGACCATTTAACAATGGATCCTAGACTGGATATAAATAGCAGCACTTAAGGACGAGATTGATGCGACAAGGACACTGTTTAAGAACCCACCGTTATTCTCAACATGAAAGAATTTACGCTGTAACCTTCTGCACAAACCACAGACAGAAATATTTTCTTGATTTTCAACTCGCCCGAATTGTCGTTAACGCCTTAAAGTTTCAGGATATAAAGGGTAATACCAAAACCTTGGCTTACGTTGTTATGCCAGACCATGTACATTGGTTATTTGTATTAAATCAATCTCAACTTGATCAGGTTCTTCATGGTGTTAAATCCTTTACCGCCCATAAATTTGGTCAACAACTATGGCAAGATGGCTATTACGAACATAGCGTCAGAAAACCACAAGATCTCGTTAAGTTGAGCCGCTATATTGTCGCCAACCCGCTGCGTGCAAAATTAGTAGAAAAAATAGGCGACTATCCGTTTTGGGATGCCGTTTGGTTAAATGGCGAGATGTAACTGTTCCTCTTGTAGGAGGGGCGTCCCGCCGCGATTTGTGCCAACGGCACAACAGCATTAACCACTATTTTCTGAAATGGCTGCGCCATTTATCGCGCCGGGACGGCCCTCCCACACGATCACATTCTGTGACTTTGTTCAAATACCCGATCTGGTCGGCGTTGATTAGCCAAAACAGGTTCAAAAAACGCTGGCTCTTGCGGTTTTAACAACTCAAGCATACCCGGTAAGTTCCAAGTTATTACCGGGCGTGGCGCAGGCTGTTGAATATAATCACGACTAAACAGCCCCCGCACCGTATTATCAGCATCCATAAACTGAGCGACACTAAACTTAATCCCTCTCAACGCCATTGGCATTTTTAACATCGTCACCTTACCGCCCGAAGAACTGATTTTGGCCAAGGTTTGATTAATGTCATCAACCGGAAAATAAATAATATTGCCTGCGTACTTGGTCACCAAAAAGTCATTATTAGCAGCATAAAAGTCAGTGATGTCTCGTACTAAATTGCCATCGAGCTGACCGTCAGCTTCCTTTAATACAGTCTGATAAAACGGTTTATCTAAAATTTCTATAATTGTTTTAATATCCATTATACTTACCTGCAAAAATTCCCAAAATAATGTAAAAGTAAAGTTAAAGTGAAAGTGAAAGTTGGCGGATATAACCGCTCAGTGGTTGACTGTTGCCGTTGATCCCAGGGATTGGCCGACCAGGCATTCCCATTCCTTCGCTGATCAAGATCTGACCATGATGAATTTCAAGGTTTGACGGCGTATCCAATGCCTCAGCCACCACACTGGCCTCGCCGTTAACCAAGTTAATCTGCAACAACTTGCCAGAAAAACGTTTAAACCCGCCATGTAGACACTGCTCGGCGGCATTGTCGCCCACCAGCGGTTCCAGAAAGTCTTCACACAGTTCCAGCACGTATAGATTGTCACCTGCCAGTGCAATACCCGTTGGTGCGGTTAACCCGGTGATCACCGTGCTGACTTCACCAGTCGTCGCATTAACACGAATGATTTGCCCGGCAGTTTTATCAAAATCAATACCTCTTTTAGCTGGGTCTTGGCCCAATTCACCAGAGAATAACGATACTAACAAGCAGCCAGTTAATGGTTCATAAATGACACAAACCGGCACCGCGTCTTGGCCATCGGCCAAATCAGCCAGTTGTGCCACCACTCGCTCATCACCAGCAGCTGAAAACTCAACCACCACATTGGCGTCGGGTTTAATGCCAAACCAGCTGTTAAGTTCGGGGTGATAAGTAATAGAATTGAGATTGCCCTGACTGTTGAACACAGTGCTAACGGGTAGAGGAGACACCTGAACCACTTTGGAACCGGCGACATAGTTGGTCATACTCACTAAAATCTGATCGCCACCTTGGGCAATATCAGACAAACCCATAATTTCATCGCGCTGCATCATCGCCAGCATGTTCATTGAATGTTGTTGGTCGAGTAAAATATCCTCCGCTTTATACTCTTGCTTATTCTCTTGCTTATTCTCTTGCTGACCTTGACCAAGCTTTAACAAACGCCCACTGTCTGGTTGTTTTGCCTCACCGCTACCCGCTTCAATCACCAGTATTGAACCATCATCAAGAGCCTTTAAACCGCGTGGATTAATCAATCCTTTAGCAATGATTTTTGATTCTCGACAATGATTCGGCAGTGTACCGTCAATATGAAGTATTTTTGTCATTTTATTTTTATTCCTGTTATTTGTTTTTACGCCATGTGCCTACGCCGTGAGCTCTAATTCAAGCACAAACCGTGACAAAAATAAATGTGGACAGGTAGATTAAATTGGATTTGAGGGATTTGGGAGATTTGAGGGATGAAAAATAAAGGGGTAGCCATTTCAAATGGCCTTAGCTATTTTTTAATGGCCGCCACCACCACAAGGCACTGGCTCAGGGTCTTGCTCTGGCAGTTCATCACAATAATACTTTACACCGCCACTAACAGCCATCAGCTCTTCAACTGACAATTGACGTCCTAAATCACTTTGTTGTGTATCATTTTTTTCAGCATACTGTTGACCTTACTTTGCGATGACTTACAATAAGTTATAACAAAAAGCTGGCTGATACTGACACGCTTAACACGCTGCGTCACTAACTAAATTTCTCTATTGGCCAATGTTTTCAGTAACCAAGATTTACCGTAAACTTGAAAAGACTTCGAGATGCTGCTCTGCGATACGAAGTAAAGCAATAGCAGGACCTTGTGAGCTTCTTCGACCTTGTTCCCAGTCTTGTAATGTACGAACACTGACATCTAATAAGCCAGCAAAAGAAGATTGTGAAAGATTTAACTTTGAGCGAATGACTTTCGCTTCAGATGGTTCGCTCAGCACTGTCGTTTTTAAAAGAATACGACCTTGCTTAAAATCACGGATTTCATTAATACCCACTAATATTTCAGCGCCTATATCACGATCACTCATTGTCTATCGCCTCCGCAATCTGTTTTAAAACATGACCAGCTAGAGTCGCCCGTTCAGATTTAGTGTAGATGGTAAGAAATGAAAATCAAAAAAGGGCACGTCCCTGTGCCCTTTTAATTCAATTCTAATCCCCCTTAACCCCCAGCAAAAGCCTGTTTTTTATCCGCTGGAATATACTGCAACAACCAGCGGTTGAGCAGGGCTAATCGGCTAGCAGACAAATCCCGGGTGACGGGCATCAACGCAGGTGAAGGAAAACCTTTGTTGATATATTGATAAATATTGGCGGCGTTATTAATCACCGTCTGTTCATCCTCTAAGTCGAGGAAGCCCATGATCGGATACAACTTGCCATATAACCCGAGGGTTTCTTCGACAAAGTTTTCCCAGGTGATATCGGCAAAATCAGGCTGTTGGGTATACACCTGAATACTAATAAGCGTATCTGGGCCTTGTACATAAGCCTCTGCAAGCGCATCGTCAGCCAAACCATAACGCAAAAAGTAAATTTGACCATCAACATAACCCCGAGGGTTGCCCGGATCAGTCGCGGTGATCGTAAACTTGGCAACGCCTTGTGCATCGGTAGTCACCTGAGACGGAAAGCTCAACGCCGATGCCGGTGTGCCCATATTAACTAGCCCTGCGGAACCACCTGTACCCAATGTGCTATCGGTATAAAGCGATGAACTCACTGGCGGCATTAACTCGATAGAAATCTCTTGGCCCGCGACTGGCTCACCAAATTGGCGCACATAAATCTCCACCTCTTGGGTCCTGCCCCGAGGCTCTTCATCGCTGGTATCAAGCCCTGGATTCATCCGAAAGACAAATTGGTTGGCGCGTAAATAAAAACCATCACTGTTTTCCTGTAACAGAATTCTCTGCACCCCAGTTGTCGTACTGATGATCCCCAACGGACAAGTTCTCACCGCTTCGATATCTTGTGTTTCTATCGCCACGGTGGCCAAACCCGCCTGTTGCAGATAAAAATCATTGCTCTGATAATCAATGCTACCGAGCATAACGGCATTGGCAACATCTACTGGACCATCAAAGTAACACAGCTGTAATTCACCCAATGACTCAGTATCAACATAAGAATTCTGCTCGGCAGCAGGTTGGGTAGAAGGTAATGAATTACCTAGATTAACGCTAACGCAATCACCTGCCGCACTCAAAGCAAATGGGGCAAAAAACGCATCATATGGGTCTGTCGCGGTGGTAACAGATTCTGGCGTCAACATCCGGTTGGCAGTCATGAAATCTGGCTCTTGCGGCAAATTCAAACCAATAGTGCCAAACACCTGTCCATAGGTGAAATCAAACTCAGTTCTTGGGGTATAAGGTAATACAGCATTGGCCTTGATCAGCGTCGAGTATTGCGCCACTTCCACCTTCGTCAGGTATTTCACCAGCAGCTTGTCAAAATAAGCCGTGGTGGGAATTTGTCCCGCTTGGCTAGTTTCAATCGAATACTGATAATACGATTCTATCGGGATCAACTTGTCGGTCACATCTGTCGGTACCCCGGCATTATTCATCGCAAAACGGGTTTCTTCACTGACCAGATAATTGTATGAACTAGAATTATAAGCCCGCACCACAAAACCCACTGAGAGCTTATTTTGATTGCCATTGAGCCCGCCTTCACCAGCTAACTGTTGCAACATTGGCGAGTTTTCAATCGTCGCATCATCCAGCTCAATCACCGTTTGATACTGCACACTGCCAGCATAATCGCCCCGCCCCTCAACCACTTGGATCCAAGCATTTGAATAAGCCGACGGGATCATATCACCCAACGCAATACTGGTAGAGTCTGGTAACTCCAGCGTCATGGCCCACAACTCGGTGACATTCTGCTGCATCGGATCCAAATCCACCAGCTTGCCACCTGCTAACGTGGTGCCACCAGCAGAAATCAGCGGTTGCCCCAACAATTCACTGTCTTCGATCACCTCACCCGCAAAGTTTTTCACTTGAGTGACGGTGCAATCAAAGGCGAATTTGCCAGAGCCATTGGGGTTCCAATACAACTGAATATTATTGCCCATTTCATTGCCCTGATAGGGCGGAAAATTAGCATTAGGATTATAGTTGTTCGGGGTATTGTTAATCGTCGCCGGATCAGCATGAAATTTACCGGAGAAAAATATGCCCGGATGATTAAGATAACTCATATTAGTGTTCCCTTTTGTTATTGATCAAGATCATTATTTAAGACGTTTATTTAAGCCATTTATTTAAGACAAAGGTGCCCAAGGCTCATCATTCAAAAAGTCATTCAGCAACTTAACTTGGCTCGGCGTCATCGACCGGACAATCGGCATATACAAGGTAGTATCACGATATGCATCACCGGTACGTTTAATAATGCCAAACTTATGCCCGCGTATCGTCGCTTCATCGCTCAAATTAAACACCTTAGACATCGCCGGGAAAACCACATAGAAGAAGCGCAACGCGTTTTCATACAGCTGATCCCAAGTGATTATTGACCCTGGCGCAATACCAAAATCAGTTACTGGGTAAGTGCGGAAATTAACAAAATAACTGCTGTTGCCTGCATTGACCGTTAAGGCTTCAAAGCCTGCTGCACTGCCATTATCACTAACACTAAAAGACAGTGTGGTAGCACCAGCACTGGCGTTAATCGTGGCGGGAAAATCCAAGAAATTCGGATTGGGTATGGTACCAGAGCTGGACGAATCAATGGTAAAGGTGGTGTCGACATTAAGCGCACCACCAAGATAACTGACAACACACGAAATATTGCTAGAGCCAGCTAAATAAACATTACGATCATTGCTGTAAATTCGCAGCGGCGTCTCAGCAATCGCAATACTATTGCCGCCGTTTGTTCCTGCCATACTGATCGCATTAGCATTAAGGGTGCTCACTTGCCCAGCATCCACCGCCAAATCAACAATACCGCCATATAAGTAATAATCACTGGGCTGTGGATTAACCACGCCAATCGTTTGTCCGCCAGCTGTCACCGTCAAATCACCATAGTCGATATTGGCACCAATAGGACCAGTAAAGTCGGTTCTGTCGGCCCTGAAATTCTCCTTGGGAATAGTACTGACCATATCCATACTCAGATAACCGCCAGTCTCATCAACATTGGCATAAGCAGCGCCGCCAAATTGCTGATTCACCAGCAATCGTCCCGGCAAAGTGGTATCAGGCTCGTCTGGGTAATGTGAGCCAAGGGTCCCAATCACGCTGCCCGAGCTAGGATTTGAACTATTCAAATTAGCCTCATAATCAGCCACCTGTTGCGCAGTGGTCATCAATGGAGCCATTTCAAACATCGAAAAGCGCAGCACAATACCATCACTGTTCGGATCGGTAATAATAGCGACCAAATCCGCACAGCTGGTGTCATAACTAACAATACTGCTAGTGGGAAAGAAAACCTGAAAGGTACCAGCACCGACAGAAGATCCCGGCGCATCATCTGCACCATTAAGAATACGCATGCCCTGCCCTTGGTTTGAACACACAGTATCGTGGCGAATCAGCAACTTAGGCGCACTGTCGGGACCAATCTGCAACCCGCCGACAAAAATCTGCGTGGTTTGACTACTGGTCGGGTCTAAATCCACCATCACCGGGCCAAAATATGGCCCATCACCAGTTTGTGGATCCAACGATCCCAATAACTTCACCGCATCATCGGCCAAATCACCGCCAATACTGACACTGCCCGCCGCCCCTTGTGAACTGACTTTACTGTCAACAAAAAGCACCTGATGATTACCATAATAATTCCAGTCGCCACCAGGTCTAGCACCCGGCGATGTCGGTGTGCGCATCATCTCAACCAACTGTGCGTCAGTATCTGTACTGACAACCTTGGCGTTAACTAAATCCAGTATGTCTTCGCCATCCACGGTTTGTGTATTGTTTGCCGTACAGACATCGGTTTGTGTGCCACCCCAGAAATTAATCCGGTGACCGGTTAAAATACCCATATTATTATTCCTATTAATTGTAATGTTAGTTTTTAAAGTATTAATTAAAATGTTGTTGGATCAAACTAAACACCGCCTGCATCGAAACGCTGTCGGTGGCCATATCGCGGTTACTGGCCATTAGCAATGGGCCGTTTTCAGGTTTGTCGGCCAAACGACCATGACTGCCTTTTACCAGTTCGGGGGTTAATGGAATAACATCCATCAACATCCGCATCCCGAGTTTTTTCTTCGCCACATTTTTCGCCACCTTCAATAACGGAAAACGAATTTGTGGATCAACAAACAATTCCACCGGGTCATAGCCTGGCTTGCGGTGAATATCTACCGTGCGAGCAAAATCCGGCGCTTTACGGTCGTCCAGCCAATAGTAATAATCAAACCAACAATCGGCCTCGGCCACCGCAATCAACTCACCACTGCGAGCATGATTAATACCACTGCTTTTTTGCCCTTCGGCATCAAGTACCTGCTCAACCCCCTGGGTACTGGCCAGCAGCTGTTTAACCTTGGGCACATCCAATGGGTCTTTAACATAAATATGCGCCACCTGATGATCAGCCACCGCAAACGCCCGGCTCGCCCCAGTATCAAGCAACTCCCAACTCAATGATTCACGCACCTTCAACATACCCGCTTCACGAAATATACGATTGAGCGATACCGACTGTTTCACCTCAGTAATGCCATACTCAGAGACCACCATAATGTCTGCGCCCTCTCCCCGGGCAAAATCAATCAGCCTGCCGGCTTCAAAATCAATATCACGAATATCATCATTAACCCGTGGATCACTTGGTCCTAACCGTTGCAGGTTGTAATCCAGATGTGGCAAATACACCAACTGCAAATCAGGTCGATTCATTTTGAATTCTTCAATGGCACAATCAACAATCCAACGACTAGAGCGGATATCCGCCTTAGGCCCCCAAAAATTAAAAAATGGAAAAATGCCGATCTCGTTTTCGATGGTTTCTTGCAACTTGGCAGGCTCAGAATATAACCCCATGATCTTGCGACCATCAGCAGGATAATGCGGTCTTGGGGTAATCGCATTATTAACATCAGCATACATGTTGTACCACCAAAACAGCTTTGAGCAGCTGAACTCCGGTTTGTTTTGTTGCAGTTTATGCCACACCTTTTCGCCTTGCACCAGACGATTAGATTGCAGCCAAAAGCGCACCTCAGCCTGATCACGAAAATACCAACCATTACCGACAATGCCATGCTCAGCCGGACTTAACCCGGTTAACATACTGGCCTGAGCGGTGGTGGTCAGTGCCGGAAAAACCCCGCTCATCGGGGTCATAAAACCATCTGCTACCAAGGCATTGAGGTTAGGGGTATGTTTACCCAACATTGAGGGGGTCAGACCGACGATATCAATCACTACCAGCTGTTTATTAACCGATTTTTTAACCGACTTTGTTTTGTTCATTTTTTTATTAGTTCCCGCTGGGCTAGTTGTGCCACCACCCAGTTTAATTCGTTGACGATGCCAGCAATCAGCCCGGCATCATCGACTGGACACAAGCCTTGAGGCAAGACCTGCCATGAATAAGTTTCAACTTCGAGCCAGGGTTTTAAATCTGGATGCTCAGCCAGAAAATCAAACACCCGCAGCAAATCGTCTCGGGTGGTGTGTAATTGAGGATGCATCAGGGTTTCAGCGTGGATCGGCACATGAAAATGCACCCGCCAAGCGTTTTCTTGGCTCAGCACAGTCAAAGCGTCAAGCAAATCATTGCTAGCGAGCAACTCGCCTTGGGCGGTTCGACTTTTCACCTGATGAAGATACTTGGGTTCACAAAATTGAGATAACAAACTCAACAGCCTGCCATCACTGTCGTCACCGGCAAATTGTGCTTTTAAAGCACTCGACAATTGAATTTTGCCGATGGGAATATCCGCATCGGTGATTTGCTGCAATGACGCCTTCGCATCTTCATGCATCACCGCCTGATGGCAGACATCGTAACAAACCGCCAAATACTGATGATTGAGGATATGCGGCTGTACTTGGTTCTGAAAAAAATCAACTAATTCGACGCTCGACTCCAGCACACAATCTGGCTCCATCTCTAAACAAACCAGAATTTTCTTGCCAGTGCGCTGATACAACTTGTCGAGATATTGCATCAAAATCGATAAATGGGCGATAGACATGCGTTGCTTGGCACTACTCCAATGACGCTTGTAACCCAGCGGCAAGGTTGAGATCGCCCCGCAATCACAGTCGTCTGGTAAACAAGCCGCGAGAATATCAGCCAAATCTTTGGTATAGCGCAACCGCGCCTGATCAGACCAATCGGGCAAATACACCTTGGCTTTGACTTCTTGCTGATGAAAACCGCCATAAGGAAAACCATTGATTGAGGTCAACTGCAAACCCGAGGTCTCAAGCGCTTGCTGAAATTCCGTCAACAGCTGTGGGCTTTTTAATTCTCTGGCGGCTGAGGCGCTGATCCACAGCCCGGTTGCCATCGATGCCAAACCCCGTTGCTGGCGCACAGGCTCAATATAATGTCTGAGATTTTCACAAATCTGTGCTGCACTTTCACCCGCATGTACATTACTGCAATAGGCGATATCACGGGCATCCCACTTTTTTTTAGGTGAATTCATATCGCCTCACTCGCTGGTGTATACGACAATGGCAAGGGTTCAAACACTGGGTGCTCGATGCAGATCACTTCACCACTGCTGGCGGTTAATGCTAGTGCCGCGCCCTCGCCCATTTCAAAGTGGCCAAAATCGACCACATAAAGGCAGCCGTCAGGACCATAACAAACATCAATCGGTCGCTGAAAATGATGACCCGTTAACACTTCGGTCAAACCAGTATCAGGATTAAGTCGAACCACATTACGCCCGGCGCGAGGTCCCGGTGGGCCGGTCATTGGCAGCTTATCGCCAAACATCGCGATCACTAGGCAATCACTATCCGGCTCCAAACAAAACTTGGTGGGAGCGGCATGTTGAACAAAAGAAAATAACGGTTGAGCGAGTTCACCGAGAGTTTGCGCATTATCAAGCAAAGGCACTGGCGTATGTCCACGCAGCGGTTGATAATCTTCATCAGTGACCGACTTGCCCGCCGCATAATCAGGCCAGCCATACCATTTACCCGCCTGCACCTGATAAAGACAATCTGGCACTTGACCAACTGGTCGACTACCCCGGTCGTTCATGCCCAAATCAATCGCCAATAACCGACCCGCCCGGTCAAAACCCAAACCATAAGGATTACGTAAACCCCAAGCGACTAATTCGAGCCCTGAGCCATCGGGCAAACAGCGCATCACCGCAGAGGTACAAGGAAGTTGCGCTTTGAGTTGCTGACCCGACTCAGTTGGCACCGCAAAATCAGCAAAAGCACCAGTGCTGACCATTTCATCGGCTCCATTTGGCTCGGCTCCATTTGGCGCGGCTCCATTTGGCTCGGCGATCACGGCATTAAAACCACTGAGGATCACATCACTACCGACAATATCACTGGGATGAGGACATTGGCGTAACCAGCTCACCATATTGGCATCAGGACCGACAATACCACTGTTGGTCATCGCCCCTTGACCAAAATACAGCCAACCGTCATCGCCCATCAGCGCCATATTAGTATGGTAATTACCGCCACCAGGCAAATCATCGAGCACGGTTTGGCGCAAATCAGTGGCCAAATCAATCACCGAAATACGCCCTGGATTGCCGCCTTCGGCAACATACAGCAAGCCCTGATGAATTGATAAACCATTCACCGGCGGTCGCAAGTCAGTCGCAATACAAGTTCGCTGACCATCTGGCTGACACCGCCAAACCTTACCACCGGGTGGTTGACCGCCTAGTGGCAAACCACTTTCGGCAACATAAAAATGGCCCTGCTGATCAAACACCACACTAGTGGGTAGGTGAAAAGCCTGCAATGCACTGGTCATTCAGGGTAACCGTCATCCATCCACTGTTTAAAGTTATCCACAAAGCACTTGCTCAATGGCTCCCGAGGTGGTGGCGGCATTTGTTTGGTACGAATGTAATACAAAATCTGCTTACTGTTGTGCTTAACCGCCTCATAGTTGGTCAAATCAAAGCGCCACATCATTGGATCGCGATAAGGTGCAAAAGTCGGCTTAATATCGTTATTGAAGGTAACATTGCCGTTTTTGGCAAAACAGGTTTTTTTATCAGTCATTGTCTTTTCCTATGACGTCGCCAAGCTGCGGACTTGTTTGCCCAACCATAATCCGCCGATACATGCCAAAGCAGATATCAACCCCATGACATAAACGTTACCCTCAATACCACCCGCACTGGCACTGGCACCCGCCAGCAGGTTGTCCATTGCCAGCAACAGCGGCAGCAAATAAATCAACCGACTTGATTGCACCAACGGCAACACTTTTGCCCCTGCTACCGCACCAGCCGTGACCAATAAAGCCACCAGCACATACACCATCGGCCCGAGCCATTCTAGCCAACCCGCCAGCTCGCCACTCTCACCAAGCGCCAGACTATACCCCACCAATGGCATCCCCATTTCAGCCAACATAAACAGCCCGACCAAAATTTGCTGACGTTTAGCAGGCAGATTTAAGGTGCCCAAGCCTGCACAAACAATAAAATTGTCTAGCCCCACTAATAACACTGTGATTAAGGTTAACATTGGTTTGCTCCCTGACTTTGCGGTTCATCGAGACGATAGATTTTCAAAATACCGCCGTCACTGTCATAAATCAGCCCGCCAGCCACCATATAATTGCCGACAATGGCTGGTCCCATACAGTAGCCATAACCACCGTTATAACCGCCCGTCTGAGAGCCGAGAATATCACTCCATAACAACTTGCCCTTGTCACGACTAAAAGCATACAGCGCCACTTTGGTAGTGGCACAAAACACTAAATCATTAACCACTACTGGCGATGAAATCCCCGAATCCAGAATCGAGGTATACATGCCAATCGGCCCTGCTGAGCTGCTCATAGTGACATTATCTAAACGATAACGAACAAAACTTTGTGGATGACCGGTGACCGGATCGTTAACGTAAGCCTGCTCTGTTGGCCAAGCATCGACCAGTCCATCGGCCGAACTCATCGCCCGCATAAAAGGGGTGGTCGTAAAGTCATTACCCGGTGCGACATAGTGATAATTATTCCCGCCCAAACAGATAAAAATACTGGGATCATAATCACCATCAATCGCCGGAGTAGAATAAGTACCGTGAAAGTTTTCAGCCGGCGTGC
>CBDIDQ010000145.1:0-4397 GCA_965277695.1 Alteromonadaceae bacterium | reverse complement strand
GGCGTGAAGCCACCACGGTTGATACGGTTAATGTGAATGATGTCATTACTGACATGGGAGAATTAATTGATAACTCATTGGGTGAGCGGGTGAAGGTCTCCCAACAGTTGGAGCCGCTGTTGTGGTTGACTGATATTGATCCGGGAGATTTGCAGGATGCCTTGCTGAACTTGATGATTAATGCCCGGGATGCCATGCCTGATGGCGGTCAATTGACTTTGCAGACGTCGAATCAAACGCTGGATGCCGATTATTGTCGCTTGAATCCTGAGGCGACTGAGGGGAGTTACGTACAAATCATGGTGGCTGATGGCGGTGTTGGGATGTCAGCTGATCACCAACAACATATTTTTGAACCATTTTTTACCACTAAGGCGGAGGGTAAGGGGACTGGGTTGGGTTTGGCGATGGTGTTTGGTTTTATCAAACGCTCAAAGGGTTATATTAAGGTGTATTCAGAAATCGGCTTAGGTACGTCCTTTCGATTGTATTTACCACGTGCGTCGAGTGACAAAAAACAGCGAGAGCATCAGTCCATTTTTAGGGCTACTGAGTTGCCTCATGGTAATGAAACCTTGCTGGTGGTTGATGATGAGCGAGGTTTGTTAGATTTGGTCGAATATAATCTGAAAAAACTCGGTTATCAGGTGATCACTGCCAATAATGGAAAAGAGGCACTGGAGCGACTGCAAAAGGGTGCGATGGTGTCATTATTATTTAGTGACGTGGTGATGCCCGGTGGTGTTGATGGTTATCAGCTGGCCACTCAAGCCAGCGCCGCTAATGCCGATTTAAAAATATTGCTGACCTCAGGATTTACTGAAAAATCTCATACGATTAGTGACAAAACGCTGGACGTCAGTTTTTTGGATAAACCTTATAGTCAGGTGGAGTTGGCACTGCTTATTCGTCAAATTCTTGATCAAGTGTGAGCTTGGTCACAGCTTTGCCGCATCAGCTACTTTAATATTGAAATCATGCCTATAGTACGATTAATATTTTTGGAGATAAACTGATGTTAAAACTCGCCCGCCTACTCAATAAAGCTTTGTTAGCCGTGATTTTTTCCTTTGCGCTTTATAGCGGTCTTGCCAGCCACGCGGCCAGCCTTTGCAATCCGACTGTTGAAGCGACGGCTGAGCTTGAACAGCCAGCAGCGACTGAAAATAATCAGGGCCTGCTGGATAAAGCCGTTGTGGTACTGGGTTTTGAGACATGTCCTGCGGTGGCGTAGATTAAAAACCCTTCATTAGACAATAAATTGAATCAACGTTAGACTTCAAATTGCTTCGGGGTGGACATCGGATACCCCGAATAGTAAATGTATATGGAATGAGTAAGACAGGATGCGGTTTCTTCAAAGGTACACCTTTCGCAGGTTACACCAGTAATAACCCCATCAATTTAAATCATCAACAGTTATGTGCACGGCACTAGTCCGTCACCTGTTCGGCATTTTTCTGGGCTCCGTGGCTGGCCAAGCATCAACATGGGTACCTATCAGCACACTCGATAGCATCATTTTTGTCCCTCAACCTGGTCTCACCAGTGCGACTGTTGATGCAACCGTTTATGGTAGCAGTGCGGCAATCAGTTTAAATGGTTTGGGCGATTAGCTCTAATGAATTTGACGTATTGATCAATGATCATACTCCCTTTGGCACACTGAATGCCTTTGTCAGTGGCAGCACTGAATTGAGCGGGGTTGCCAGCGACCTTGATGCGGTTGATGGCCAAACCAGTGTTAAGCTTATCGCCAATGGCACTGAGGTGAGCAATAGCACCCTGGTTGCCAATCAAAGCAATAACGGCTTTACCTATATCAATATTGGTACTCTGTTGAGCAATAGTGGTGTTGACCTCAATGCCTCAATCGAATTGTCCTTACAAGTGTTGGATATTGCCTCACCAACCGCTGCTTATGTCACGGTTGATACTCAGACGATCACGCAATTTATCAATAATGCGCCAGTGGTGGTGAATGATGCGCTGGTGCTGGATGTCAATACTAGTGACACAATCAATGTATTAGGTAATGACACTGATAGTGGCGATGACAGTGGTGCCTATTGATGCCAACTTGATTGCGGTGATAACTTAGTGATCGCCGAGGTGATCGCCGAGGCGATTGCTTATCGCGGCTCGGTGACGGTGAATTCCGATCAGACATTGACCTACCTGCCAGAGCTTAATCACTACTGCTCTACCAGTGTTGCTTATCGAATCAGTAATGGTGTCGGTGGCAATGGCAGCTAACCCGCTTATCTCAATGTGACGATCAATTCGGTGAATGGTGCACCCGTGGCATTAAATGATGGCGGTAACGGTAGCGAAGGCAGCAGTTCGATTATTAATGTGCTACACAATGACCGTGATGTTGAAGGTGATCCAATAACGGTAGATACCACAGCAACTCCCCTTTACGCTTACGCTTACGTTTGGGTAAAAATACCATCCCGATTGTGACTTTTATTATTGATGTTGTACTGGAATTAGTGGCAAGTCGGTTTTTTTAGTGAGTTAAATTTTAAATATATAACAGCTGCACACAGTGCAACATAAACCTTCTACTTTGGCCCTACTGTCATTAAAATATCAGCATCATTAAACAGGGCTTCTTGCTGAGTGCGTTTTTCATTGGCGGTAGCTGCATTTTCGGCAAACGCTTCGTAATGGTCATAACTCATATGATGGATTAATGCCGAGCGTCCACCCGCTTGTTTAGCTGCGGTTAAAGCTGCTTGCTCGGTGATTTCTTCAATAGCCGCTGTTGCCTGAGCTTGGCCCAAGTGAGGAGCTAATGATGGATAGAGTAGGGGAATTAGGGTGACTTTTTTGTTTTTGGCATCCTGAATATCTTCATCGCTTGCGTCATTGACCACACAAATAACATCGACATGGCCATCATAAGCAATACCCATAGCTTCAAGAAAATCAGCATTAAAGGCGTTGATACCACCATATTTGCTGCCCCAATAACTGGCGAAGGTGATTAAGGTAAAAGCAGCTGGCATGGTCTAATTTACTCCGTTATAGCTTCAATTTTGGTTAACCAGTCATTAAAGCCCTGACAGTTTTCACGGATTGTATCTATGCCGATGGCTTTGGCAATTCTGGGACCGTCGGTTACCTTGCTGTAATCGGTATGTTGTTCAAAACGTTTGGAGGGGGCGGTTTGCGCTGAATCGTTCACGGCCTCAGGGTTGTGACCAGATTGCTTTAATATCGCTTGTGCCCACTTGACTAACTTGTCATTTTCCAATACTGAGGCAATCGCTTCGGGTGAAGTAAATAACAAACCTTCAAATTCATACATTTGCACATAGGGAATAACTCTGTGCTTTAACTCAGGCTTTACGCCTGCTAACATTTTTGCTTCCAAACTTTTTTTGTTGTCATCCGCTGATTTTTTTCTGAATCCATAGAAATCATATAGTGTTGTGGCATAGCCATATGTATTGACCATGCGGTTTATTTCAGGATGTATACTATCAATACTGACTCTGCCTCCGATTGATACGGGTATCATTAAGATGCCTTTTTCCAATAAGTAGGGTATTAAAACCTGTTTGACGAAGCCAAGTTCGGTTGCTCCTTCTACTGAAATGCCAAGTTTTACCATTGTGGACCACCGCCAACCAAATCTTTATGCCAAATATCTCCCATGCAAAAATCGTCGAGCCAATGCTCTAAATCGACAAGATCTGGTCGTTTAAACTCTGAAGCCCCTGCCTTCTGATCGACAACAATGAAGTGCTCTGGTTCGAACTTATTGGCAAAAGTGATTGATTGGGTAGAACAAATGACCTGACTGGATTTGGCCGCCAATTTAACCATGTCGGCTAATACCTCCAGCGCTGTCGGATGTAACCCAAGCTCAGGTTCATCAATAATAATGGTGTTGGGTTGCAATTGTTGTGGCTGTAAAAAAAGGGTCGCCATGCAAATGAAACGGGCAGTACCATCAGAGAGTTGATTGGCTGAAAAAGGCATATCATGCTCACGATGGATCCACTTTAATATTAATTTCTCATTGCCCGCTTCCCCTCTAGGTTCAAGATAAAAATCATGAAAGAAAGGGGTAACGGTTTGAATCGTAGCGAGTATTCTCTGATAGTGCCTCGGGTATTCATTTTTCAGGCGATACAATAAAGCGGCGATATTGCTGGCATCATCGTATAAATAATCAGCTGCATCCAAATCTATTGCTTTCTTAAACCCGGCATTGGCCCCGGTATCATGAAAATGGTAGACACGGCAATTATTCAAATATTTACTCGTTAAAACCGCTGATAATGCATTCTTGAGTTTAACGGGTTGTGCCAAACCACTTTCGCCTGAGGTTTGCTTGATTTGCCATTGCTGGGGAGAAGCTGAATCAGTACAAAATTCCTGCT
>CBDIDQ010000144.1:0-14113 GCA_965277695.1 Alteromonadaceae bacterium | reverse complement strand
AGGTGAGGGTATGGCTTCTACGTGTTTAACAGAGCAGGCGGACTGCCTAGTTAATTTGGGACAACTAGATGAGGCTGTTGAAAAGTATGAAGTAAGTATAAAGGCGGGTGAACAACGCAATGACGACAGGCAGGTTGCGGTTGGCAAAGGTCAATTGGCTGGGGTTTTCCTCAGGCAAAAAAAATACCAAAAAGCCATCGCTGAGTATCAAGCTGCTAAGGATATTTTCACTCAACAGAATGAACCAATAGTTGTTGCCGGAATGTGGCACCAAATGGGCATGGTTTATCAGGATGCTGGGAATGATAATCAGGCAGAAATGGCTTATCGCCAGTCGTTGGATATTAACACCCAACACAATAATCTGGCGGGGCAGGCTAATAGTTTGAATCAGTTGGGTATACTGTATAAGAATAATTTAAATCGCCCGGCAGAGGCGGTAACTTTTTATCGTCAGGCAGCGGCTATTGATGTTGAACTGGGTGATTTGGCTAAGGAAGGGTTGAGACGCAATAATATCGCTAGCGCATTGGTTAAACTCAAACGCTACGACGAAGCCCGAACTGAAATCCAACGGGCGATTGAGTGTTTTAGTCACTTTGGTCATGCTGCCGAGCCTTGGAAAGCCTTTGCCATCCTGCAAAATATCGAAACCGCAACAAACCACCATGATGCCGCCAAAACCGCTTGGCAACAAGCCAAAATAGCTTATCTGGCCTACCGCCAGCAAGGGGGTTATGCGCAAACTAATTCGGGTAAATTGGCTGATGCGGTGCTGGATTTGATTGAGCAAAATAAAGCGGATGACGCCATTACACTGCTGGGTGAATTATCTCAATCAACAGAAATACCCGATTGGTATAAAAAAGCAGCGGCAACAATGTTGCTGGTGGTGAATGCAGAGGTGCAGGGCAACAAAGATATCGCTTTGGCGGATGATGTGGATTTGGAATATGACGCCGCCGCAGAAATTGTGTTTTTAATTGAACGGTTAAAAAATACTTAATTTCGGCTGATCATGAATAAATCGGTTGTTGAGGATAAGAGCAACTTCCTGACCATATTGTCAACTCAGCCCATTTATGTTAAAAACACCCGCATAGAGATATTGGTCGGTTTCACAAGGCGTCGGGCGAGAATATAGGGTGAAAAATATCGGATGAAAAATATATTGTGTTTTGGCGATTCGAATACCTGGGGTTATGAACCGGGTACTGGGCAGCGATTTGCTTTTGACGTCCGTTGGACCGGGGTGTTGCAACACTCGTTGGACACTGGTTATCGGGTGATTGAAGGCGGTCTTAATGGACGCACCACGATATTTGAGGATGAAACTCGGGATTATCGTAATGGTATTTCGTTGTTACCGGCTTTTTTAGAAAGTCATTCGCCGCTGGATTTGGTGATTATTATGTTGGGTACCAATGACTTAAAGACGTTTTTTGATATGCCGGTCAGTGAGATTGCACAGGGAGCGAAAATGCTCTGCGAAACCATACTCAAACATCATTATACCGTGGGCCAGTGTCCGCAAATTTTGTTGGTTTCACCGTCTTTGGTTGAAGAGATGCCGCCAGAAGATGATAAGGAATTTATTGGGGCTATTGCTAAATCCCGCCAGTTTGCCACGCATTATAAATCAGTGGCTGATGCTTTAAATGTGCACTTTTTTGATGCCGCTCAAGTGATTAAAACCAGTGTTATTGATGGGGTGCATTGGGACCCGTGTCAACATGGCGCTTTTGGCAAGGCTATCGCGGATGCGGTAGTAGAAATCGTCGCGGACACTGTTAATTGACATCATCTCAAACACCATTAAAGACCATAGTTGTGCTTGGCGGCTATGGTAATTTTGGCAAACGTATTGTGCAGGGGCTGGCTGCTGAGCAAGACCTTCGATTATTAATCGCAGGCAGAAGCATCGACAAGGCCAGCCTGTTGGTCGACCAATTGCAAAACACTTCGGCTGCGACGCTTATTCCGCTAGCCATTGATATCAATAGCGCCGACTTTGGCACTACACTCAACGAACTCTCTCCAGATATTGTTATCCACACCAGCGGGCCTTTTCAGGGGCAAGATTATCGGGTGCCACTGGCCTGTATTGACGCGGGTGTACATTATATTGATTTGGCTGATGACCGCACATTTGTGTGTGATATCGACAAGTTGGCTGTTAATGCCCGCAAAAACAAGGTATTAGTGGTGAGTGGCGCAAGTTCGGTGCCTGGGCTTTCTTCAACGGTGATAGACCATTACCGTAGCGACTTTTCAACTATTAATGCTATTGATATCGCTATTGCGCCGGGCAATAAAGCCGAGCGGGGCATGGCGACCGTCAGAGCTATTCTTTCTTATACGGGCAAACCGTTTTCGGTTTTTTCTCATGGTCAATGGGTTGATGCTTTTGGTTGGATGACACCTCGGCAAAAAGACTTCGGTCAGCCTGTTGGCAAGCGTTGGTTGGCTAATGTCGATGTGCCTGATTTGGCATTGTTTCCTCGGCGTTATAGGGTCAAGAATACGGTGAAGTTTCAGGCGGGATTAGAGCTGCCGTGGTTGCATTTAACGCTGGTGGCGATGGCAAAGCTGGCGAAAGTGGGCTTGATCAACAACTGGTCGCCGCTGACGCCACCCATCGTCAAGGTCAGCGATTGGTTTATTGGTTTTGGCACCGACAAAGGTGCGATGCAGATTGAAATCAACGGTTTAAATCAGCAGGGTAAAGCTAAAACGGTGGTTTGGTCGTTGTGTGCAGTGGATGGGGTAGGGCCTTATATTCCGACTTTATCGGCGATCATCATTGCGAAAAAGCTGTTGTCAGGCGAATTAACAGACATTGGTGCCACGCCATGTTTGGGCTTGTATAGCTTGGCAGAGTTTTTACCTTATGCCGAGCAGCACGGTATTACCTTTAAGGTGCAGGTTAATGGATAGCTATTTGTGGTTAAAGCTTATTCACATTTTGTCAGCGGTGGTGTTGACGGGCACCGGGGCGGGTATCGCTTTTTTTATGTTTATGGCAAACCGCTCGAACAACGCACAGGCGATTTATATTACCGCTCGTCATGTGGTATTGGCTGATTGGTTATTCACCACACCTGCGGTGGTCACCCAATTTGTCAGCGGTTTATTGTTGATGAATAAGCTGGGTTATTCCTATAGTTCGACGTGGTTTTATACGGTGATCAGCTTGTTTATTTTTATCGGTTTATGCTGGTTGCCGGTGGTGCGAATTCAATATCGTTTGCGGACAATGGCCGCCGATTCAGCCCAAAGTGGTGTGGTCAGCGAGGCATTTAAACAACTGATGAAACGCTGGACGTTATTGGGGATCCCCGCGTTTGCCGCCATTTTACTGATTTTTTGGCTGATGGTGTTTAAACCTTTGGCCGTGGTCTAATTAACAATTAAAGACAAGAGCAAGCAAGGGGATATGAATCGGTTTAAGTGGGTTGTCGGGGCAGTTATGTTACAAGGCGGTGCCGGTATATGCGATGCCACGAATGCAGCAATATTTGTCGACCAATGGCCCTTGGAGTCAGTTGGTTAAGCTCAATAATATTGCCCTACGAGGACTTGAGAATAACCAACCCGTCAAGCTCAATCAGCGCCTGACATTAACCCCGCTACAAGTGCCGCATCGGGATGAATATACCGAAACGGTCGGTGGATATTATGCAAAAAATCAAACAGGTGGATTATGCCTTGCTCGATGCGACGTTTTTTGCCAGCAATGAATTGCCTAATCGTGACATGAGCGAAGTGCCACACCCGTTTGTACAAGAGAGCATGAAACTGTTTTCAGGCTTGAGTGCAGCCGATAAAAACAAGGTGATTTTTATTCATTTCAATCACAGTAATCCGTTATTACAGGACGGCTCTTCGGCGCAAATACAGGCGACTAAAGCTGGATTTCGCTTTGCGGTTGAAGGCATGAAATTGAAGCTATGACAGCATCAATTTATATTAAATCATCAGCAATTTTTTCAGCCGGGCTGGTATCACGATTGACCAAAAATTCAGGACGTGAATCTGTGTCAATTTGGTGTGTATTTTCTGTACTATTGTAAGTGACAATTAGTGCATTGCGATCCCAAGGAGAGAGATTGGAATATGAAGCATGAAATAAATTAGGATGGAATATTAATATGCTGCCTTGTTGTCCCTTGCAAGAAACGATACCATTTTTAGTCGCTTGTGCGCTGACATGTGCTTTATTGAGCGTGTATTTTAAATCAACACTGACATTTTCTCGCCAATCACCTGTAGATGGACGTGTGGTTGGTTCAGCACTGGCCGGGATATTTTCTTTGTGTGAACCGGGTATAACCATTAAAGGACCATTAAACTCGGTCGCCTCACTGAGATAAATCATGATGCTGACAGCATCAGGATTGGGCATACCATCTTCTTTGTTCCAGAACGGAAAGTCTTGATGCCATTGCCAACTGTCACCAGCAAAGGCCATTTTACAATTAATTGTAACTATTCAGCGAGATAAATTGAAAAACGCTCAATCGATTTTTTGTCAATCCTAAATTCCACAGATCCTGCCACATCATTCCCCGCAGAATCCGGTTGTTCGATATGTCGAAATCGGCACCAATCAAACAGGGTAACAATTGATAATCAAAAAAACGCGATGGTCCGACACTTCGGTGAATTCGCGTCTACGGCCTACCAGCTCTGCCGTAGACGAGGTTTCAACCTCGTGAATGTTGAGGATAACTGTAACCCTAATTTGCTCTATATGGTCGGAGCCTCGAAATCCCATCAAGGCTGCTCAATAGCACTAATCGCGGTGAGTTAATGGCCACCCAACACAACCAACCTAAGTGGGTGTCACCCCGAAGTCCAAACTCAATACGGGTGACTATAACGATAGGGGTGGTAGGGGTCAAGTGTCTTGGCTACGAAATAGGGTTGATTGTGGAAAACGATCCCTAGCTCACCCATTAAGTTCTTTATTTGGGTGCTGAGGTGTTTGATTGTCGATCAAACGACCCCGCAACTCTTCCTTAAATCAATTTAACAATGACCTTAATATCAGTACGAAAAGTGTTCTCTGGTTGAGGTTATACAGTTTATAAGGTATGTTTGAACACATTCCAGCAGATAAATGACATCACCAAGAAAGGCCAATGAAAAAGCTCCCCATAGGTAAACAAGAATTTAAAGGTCTGATAGAAGCTGGCTGCATTTATGTGGATAAAACACCTTATTTGCTCAAACTGATTGAGTCAACCGCACCGATCTTTCTCTCAAGGCCAAGAAGGTTTGGCAAATCCTTGATGGTCAATACTTTCAAAGAGCTTTTTAAGGGTAACAAAGCCCTGTTTGCCGATACCTATGCTTATGATAATTGGGATTTTAGCCAAACAAATCCTGTTATTCGACTGGATTTAAGTCAAGTGAATGGCAACCAGCCACAAGTCATTTCACAAAAACTGCTGGCGCTTGTCAGTGATATTGCAAAGCTGATGGCAGTAGAAATTGAACCAACCACATTCCCTGATATTGCCTTTCGCAGACTAATTCAAGAGGCGGGAAAATCAACGCCGGTGGTCATTCTCATTGATGAATATGACAATCCTGTGCTCGAAAACCTGAACAACCCTGAACTCGTTGAGATAAAGAATGTACTACGCGGTTTTTACAAAACGATTAAAGCCAATGAAGAGTTTATTCGTTTTGTTTTTATTACCGGCATTTCAAAGTTCACCCATGTCGGGGTTTTCAGTGCCCTGAACAATCTCAAAGATATCACGCTTAACAGTGACTATGCCCAGGTTGTCGGATACACCGAAAAAGAAATTCGCCACGCATTCCCCAAACAAATAGAACAGGTAAAAACAAAGACTGCTTTAACAGACAACGAGTTCTGGAAGAAATTGGCCTATTATTACAACGGCTACTCTTGGGACGGTAGGCAGTTTGTTTATAACCCCTTGTCAATTTTGAACTTTTTGGACAGTGGTGGCGAATTTGTCCCGTATTGGATGCAAACTGGTTCGCCCGCATTTATCGCAAAGTATTCACAAGATAAACAGTTTAATATTTCGGATTTCGAACAACTTAAAGTCCCTAAAAACTTTCTAAATAAACAGGAAATGGATACTGCTTCCCCGGAAAGCTTTTTAACCCAAGCCGGATATCTCAGCATTAAAGATCAGGACGTTGACAGTTATACCTTGGACTTTCCCAACAATGAGGTGCGGCGATCATTTTGCGAATTGATACTGAACATACAATACGCTGTGGCCGACACCGATATCTTAGCCGTAAAATCCGGCCTCCGACAAGCACTGCAAGCGCAAGATGTCGACAAAATCGTTGAACAATTCAAAATCATTTATTCATCTGTTCCCTACGTCCATTTTGATTCAAACAAAACAGAACATTTCTATTCTGCCGTACTGCTTATGTACCTTCAAGCATCTGGATTTGATGCATCCCCTGAGCGGTTGAGCAATAAAGGACGACTTGATTTGTCTTTGGAATATAAATACAAAGACCAACAGCAGGTTTATATTTTTGAATTGAAAACCGCTGCCCCGCAAAAAGCTATAGAACAAATCATTGAGAAAAACTATGCAGGTGCCTACGGTAACCATCAAGTCACCCTTGTTGGTCTGCAAATTGACTTTGCTGAGCGTAATATTGTCAGCCATCAATCAACTCGGGGGTTTTGAATCGTATGGGTGACCTCCCAAGTCTCTGTTACGATCAGTATTTAGTGAAACACTTAACACTCTAATTAGGCAACTGACTGGTATGAACCAAGCCATCTGAAAGTGGTCATTTAGGGATTCAAACGCTTAAGTTTTGTCTGTACAATAACGAGATCAGCCATTGCATTTTTCACATAAAGATGTTCTGCGCCAAAGGTTTTCTCGAATATCTTAAGCGCCTGTTGAATATACTCACTTGCTTTTTCATACTGAGCCAAAGAATAATACACCTGTCCCAAATTATTATATCTTATTGCCACTTTTGGATGATTTGCACCATAAGTTTGAAGATCCGATTCTAATGCCTGCTGATGATAGCCAATTGCTTTTTGGTAATCCCCTAAATCCTGATATGCCTTACCCAAGTTATCCCGGCTGACCGCAACTGTAGGGTGGTCTTCACCGTAAGTTTTAAGGTCCGAAGCCAAAGCCTGTTGATGATAGCCAATTGCCTTTTGATATTGACCCAAACTCTGATATGCAAACCCCAGATTATTACGCCTGGTTGCTACTTTTGGATGAGCTTCACCATAAGTCTTAAGATCCGAAGCCAAAGCCTGTTGATAATAGGTGATTGCCTTTTGATATTGACCCAAACTCTGATATGCAAACCCCAGATTATTACGCCTGGTTGCCACTTTGGGATGAGCTTCGCCATAAGTTTTGAGATCCGAAGCCAGAGCTTTTTGATAATAGTCGATTGCCTTTTCATACTGACCCAAGGATTGATATGCCACGCCCAAACTATTACGGTCTCTTGCAGTTGCAGGATGATCTTCGCCATAACCTTTAAGATCGGAAGCCAAAGCCCGTTGATAATAGTCGATTGCTTCTTGGTATTTACCTATAGTCTCATATGATTTACCTAAATTGTTTCTTGATGTTGCGACTTCAGGTGAATCTTCACCTTCTTTTTCCAAATATATTTCAAGAGCTTTTTTATTCCAAATTATTTCTTGCTGATGCTTGGCAAGAATACTCGCAATTTCCCCTGCAAAACGAAGATACTCAGGGTTATTAGAAATGTAACTTACAGCGCGCTCAAAATGGTTATATGCCGCATGATAATCCAAATTTGCTTTAGCTATCTTTCCTCGCTCAAAAGCGGCTTTAGCGACTTGTTCAACTATTTCCGAGGATTCTTCTTCAATTTGTTGAAATAGCTCAGTAGTTTTGGCTGAATTCCCCTGCCGTAACTGCTCTTCTGCCTCACTCAATAAGTTTCCGTCAACACCATCAGCTATCAAACGTAACTCTTTAATTGTAGATTCCAAAAAATAAATTCTTTTCTGGTAACTCTCTTTCAAATTGATTAATTGATTGTCTATGGTGGAAATCTTATTTTCAAGCAGCTGTTTTTCCAGTTTTGCCACTTGTTTTTCACCATCAAGAATTTTTGCAAGATCCCCCCTAAGCCGTTCTTTTTCTATTTGGAGCCTTTTTTCGTGCTGTTCAATGGTATAGCCAACTAATACATTATTAGTGCCCGAACTTTCATTAAAATCTTTTATAAGTCCTGAGTCTCCTATAATTTTAAGTCCTGTCGATTTCGTATTCGAAGTAACGAAAAGAATAACTACAAAAGTACAGGCAGCAATAATGCCACCAATGCTATACGTAAAATGTAACGATTTTTTATTGAGAGCTTTACCAATACGTGCTCTGGCCCGCTCAACTGCATCTTTCTTCCATTGCTTTAATAGTTCAACAGTATATTTGTCCACATCGACATCAATCAATCTAGAACAGCTTTGACATAGCCAAATACCATTATCGTAACTATTTCGCTGCTCAGAGGTTAGTACAGGGTAATAGCGAGGACCATTGGGAGCAGCCGCTGTAATATGTGCTGCCACACCAATAGATGTTATATTATCTTCTGTACTTGGTCCTTGGGTAACGACTTGACAGTCAGGGTTGGAGCAAATGCTACCAACACTATCCCTTAACCGAACTATGGTTGACTTACTAAAAGAAGAACGGGAATACCGGATTTTCTTATCAGCCTCATCAGGCTTTGAGTACAAAAGTGTTTGTGCCGACTGAAAGCTTCCTTCAATCAACTTTGATGATAGATCATATTTAAATCCCAACCCCTCAGGATCAGTTACACCATGCGAAATAACTGCGAGCTTTTCGCCAAAGCTAAAAAAGGCAATGTGCGGGATCTTGGTGCGTTCCAAAATTTCTATCGGCGAGATATTTGTCGGCAACCAGTCAGCATAAAACTCTTGCATTTCGTCAGCAAATATTTGTAACCATTTAGCAGATTCCATATTTTCAGCACGTCCATCAAACCGGCTGGGCAAAGGTAAAATTGTTAGTGGCATTCTGTCATACGCAAGTTTTTGTCGCGCTGCTTGTGATCTGATAATAATATCTTTTACGCCATAAACACTTTGTTCGTTGGCAGTAAAAACCGGCACTAGTATGTCCGGCAGTTGAATTGTGCAAATGCCACCAGAATCAGTTAAACCTGTTCGTGAATCAATCAATACAAAGTCATATGCTAGTTTCCAATCATCCCGTAACGATTCGATAAAATCACCGCCATCATGGCTTTCAAAAAATGATGGCAAATCGAAATCAATGAGTTTATTCCTGTAAGCATTACCCTGTTGCCCTGCAGTAATGAGATCCAAGGTATACTCCTCGTGAAATTTTATACTTTGCTTGGCATCCGACCATGTATGTTTTGGCGCTTCTGGGAATGCAGATTGAGTTTCGAAAAGAATGTCTAAAATACCAAGTTCACTGGAAAGGTTTGTTTCTGTATAGGCAGCGAAATATTTTTCTAGTCCAGGTGCTTCAAGATCCCAATCCACCATCAAGACTTTATGCCCCCGGATAGCCAAAAGGGTTGCAATGTTGGCCAATGCCATAGTTCGACCCACACCACCTTTGAACGAGTAAAACGTTATAATATTCCCCATAACTTAAGCTCTCGGCACATTGGTTTGTTTGGTACAGGGCTTATAATAATCCTTTACAAATTGTTCGTTAGCAATTTCAATCCATTTTGGATCACGAGGAGGGGCATTAACAATCCGCTTTGCAAGATCCGGCATCCACTCACACAGCGCTAAGGATAGTTTTTCATGAGTTTCCCCCATCTCTTTGGTTATGACATTGGTGTATTTCGAGATGTTTAATCTCTGCGTGCAGTAGACTTCTTCAGGAAAATCATCCCCATCATGAATAACCAAGGGAATTATAACTTCTGGGATTAATTGAGTTAATACCTCTATTTGCTTTTGCCTCTCAACCATATGAGAGAATTCAGTTGTACACCATTTGCTATTGAAATAATTTTTAGTCCATAGGGGAACAATTACAGCTGAACCGGAGATACTTTGCGCCAAATACTCAGGCCATTTGATACCAGTTTCAATCTCAAAATCAAAGAATACTTTTGGCTCTCGACCAAGCTCGGCTTCAAGCCAATGCAAAAATAGTGGCTTGAAAATCTTCTCAACCCAATTTGGCCACATTTTGGCTCTGCTATAACTTATAAAAACATCAAATTCGTAATCCATTTCCAACCATCTAATCTAAAAAGTGGCTAAATAACCCAAAACTCTTTATTACAAAGAGACTCTATAAAGGGGTTAGGTTACTGAACAATAAACCACTTTTAACCTGATAGTTAAAAACCCATAACCCCAATTATCACTCAAAAAACTTCCAACTATTAGTACGAGAATTAGACAAAACTTCAATCGCAGCCTATGATTTTATACAGTAATACATAAAAATACAGTTCAGCCAGAAAGAGATCGTCTATAAGCGAAATAACCTTAAAACGCCAAACCAGCCATACAAAAAGAAGAAAGGATGGCAATCCGCTCAAGCCAGCTAATCAGTCCAATCGACCTTACAGAGGAAGATCAAAATAACTGACCAAACAATGACACGTCCAGAACCGGGCGTCACCAATTTATTCGCATCCTCATTGTCAACTGAACAAGAAAGCAGCAAACCCCGTCCACGGTACTGGCAAGGCAGGCAATATTAAATTGTTTCCATATCAACGAAAAATCAAAGTCTACGGCAGAGAGTACGAATGTAAATGCAAAAAAAAGCAGAAACTTTGCTTGTCTCATACCTTCAAAATCGTAATAAACCAATGTATCTACCTGGTCTGAGGGGTCTTAACCGCAGTCAATTTGGTCACATACACTTCGCCCTTGGCATTCCAGTCATATTGATAATATCTGCCTTGGGTGATTGGGCGGTCGAGTGCTTTGGGGATAAAAACACAAACATTCATGCCACCTTTATCTCTGATACTGTCGTAACTAAAACCCGCTTCGCCGCCTTCACCATCTTTGGTTTTATCGGCATTTTCCTTAGAGAAAGGCCACCTAACACTATTGGCAAATTGTTGTGAGCCAGAATAATCATCTGAGGCGTAAAATTGCGGATGGGTTGTTTGGCTGTCATGCAAATCTAGCAGTGGCTGATTGATTGTGGTGATCAGCTGGCGCATTTGCATTTGTTGTGGAAATCCGCCTTCGGATAAAGCTAGGCGTTTGGTCAGGTGATAAAGGGTTTCTTCAATGGCGGTGTTGACATGGTATGACGCGTACCATGCGCCTAGTCGAGTATCGTTAAAACGGCCACCATCGTCGTGGCAATGGACAAAAGTCGCCATAATTTGGTTAGCGGTTGGTCCTGTAACAATGCCGCCTTCGGGGATGAGTGCCAGCCGACCAATAGGGATGTTTAATCGTGCATTGGTGAGCATTTCAAGATTGAATAAAAGCCTGATCTCTTCTTCTGAGTCAGCCAGTTCATCAAATAAACCAATCGGTGGCCAGCGGCTGTTGATCAGGCGGTGGACTTTGCTATCAACATTAATCGGTTTAAATACTTTGTCTAGATTAGGTGTTAGCTCAGACATCAGCGCCCACCGCGCATGGCATCCACATATTGCCTGACGGCATAAAGGTCGGTCATGCCGCCTTGAGCCATTCGCTCAGCCGGGCTTTGTCCTTTAAACGCATAATCATGATTAGGGCTGGTGAACCAGCGTTTGCGTCCGCCTTCATCGGCAAACAGTAATTTAAGTGCTTTATAGATGCCAAGCGTGATACCAATTCTTTCGAGCTGGTCGCGGCTTAATGTGCCAACGTCATCACGCGCCCACTTATAATAGGTTTGTTTGGCCACATCACCGAGAATGGCGCAGCGATCAATGACAGGTAATTCCCACTGTTCCATCATGCGAATAAAGGCTTTTATGGCAGTGGCGGAATAGCTTTTTCGCATCGAGCTATCACGCAGAATATCTGCGCTGAATTGATCAAATGGCGAGGTTGAAAATTGGCTTGCGGTTTGTGGCATGTCGATGTCGCCTGAAAGTATATATATACTTATAGTATGTATATATACTAGCGAAAGCAAATGTTAAATCAAACCGCTGGTTTATCATCGGGTTACTATGATGTTGAGTCGCAGCCTTGATCGAGCATTTCTTGGGTTTCTTTGATGAATATCGAGTCTGGTTCAACTAGTTTGCTGCGTATTTGGTGTGCTTGGCTGATGTGTTGTTTCGCCTTATCGCATTGTTTCATTCGACGATATATTTTGCCTAACATGACATGCGAAAATGATACTCGCATAGACTGTTTACCTAGCTCTTCGATGATCCTTTGATGAATACTTTCTGTTCTCTTTGCGGCGGTTTCTAATTCGTTTAGCTGTAGCAGAATATCGGCAAAATTGAGCTGATAATTAGAATAGGTCGATAGCGATTCTCTGAGTTTGATAGTAAAGGCGGGTTCGATGGCGACGACGACACTTCGCGCTTCATTGAGCTTGTTATTGAGTTTGTATATCACCGATAGGGTGTTTTTAGCATTGAGCACTAAAGGGTGAATGGGGCCTTTTGCTTTAGTGTAATGTTCAATGGCCGCTTGGATGGCTATTTGTGCTTTATCTAGCAATACTTTGGCTTTGTTGCTATACCATTTCTCCCTTAACGTTTCACAATAATTGAGGTATAAATTGCCGAGAATGGTGTCGTCATCGCTGGTTGCTGTGGCAATGGCTATCGCTTCATCGAGTAAAGTGATTAATCTGTTTTCGTCAAGTTCGCTGCTGTGCGAGGCGGTATAGTCTAGGGTGATAATGGCGTAGCCGATGTTGTTTTTTCGTTGGCTAAAGGCGTTAAAGGCACGGGTGATCAATTGTTTGGCTGGTTCAGTTTGACCGATAACCATGTGGCTGTACCAGAGGCTGTCCAGTGCTTGGGCGTAACCCTTTAAGTTAGTGACTTTATGGATATCATAGTCAATTAATGGGGTTAATACTTCGATGACTTGCTGTTGTTTACCGCGCTCTTGCATCGATAATGCAATGGCATCTTTAATTTGGATCATAAAATCTGCATCGTTGATAAATTCTTTTTCGGCTTCGTCATTGGCTTGTAGCAGGGCATCATAAACGGTCAGTTCTTTACCATCATGATTGAGCGGGGAGGCGGACATAAACGTTTGCAGCACAAAATCTAATAGTCGTTTTGAGCGGGCGACTTCTTTGCTTAGCTCGATATTTTTTTGCTGAATATTGTCAAGATAGGCATAACTCGACCCACCGGTGATGGCAAGGGCTGCAAATACCACCACAGACAGTACTTTGTGTCTGGCGATTAATTTTCTAGCCCGTCTTAAAGGCGGGTAACGCATGGCCTTGATAGGGCGGTTTTGTAGACGTCTTTGTACGTCTTCAAACAACGCATGGACGGTATGATAACGTGCTTGAGGCATCAATAAAGATGTTGGCCGGTTTGATATCGCGGTGAATAATTTGGTTATCGTGCAAAAAACCAACCGCATCTAATAGGGCTTTGATCCACTGATTAATTTGTGCAGCTGATGGCTGTTCTTCTTTGATATAGGCTAGCAGCGTACGTCCGTCTAAGTAGTCCATGATCAGGTAGGGGTAACGCTCGGCCAGCACACCACTGTCGATAATACTGAGAATATTGTCATGACGCAGCGTTGCCATTAACTGTTTTTCGTTATTGAATTGACTGACTCTAGAGTCGACTAGTTTTTCATCGTGGAGAATTTTAACCGCTACGTCTTTTTCAAATTCTTGGTCAACCCTAGTGGCTTTGAACACTGAGGCGGTGCCACCACTGGCTAAGTGTGCGACGATTTTGTATTTATCGTCAATCATTTGCCCGACTAATGCATCGGGCGACTGTTGTAGTGTGTCACCTCCGTTGATGAGTAGGGTTTGCGCTGCATTGAGCCCTAGTCCGGTTTTAAAAAGGTCCATTATGGTTATCCTAATGAGGCGTTAGAGGCGTGATATTTCGAGTATAGCAGCCTATTTAATCCAGTCGATTATGAAACAAAGTTTCGTCATCA
>CBDIDQ010000143.1:0-17093 GCA_965277695.1 Alteromonadaceae bacterium | reverse complement strand
CTAGGCTGCAAAGACTAGAATCCCCCGAATTCTATTTTTAAAGCTCACTGAGGCTCTCCATGACCGCTATCGTCACCTTAATTCCCAAGCGAGAAAAATCCATCTTGCGTAAACATCCGTGGATTTTCTCTAAAGCAGTGAAAAAAATCAAAGGGTCGGTGGGACTTGGCGATCTGGTTGATGTTTATAGTGCTGACGGCAAATGGTTGGCTAGAGGATCGTACTCACCCGAATCGCAAATCCGTATTCGCATTTGGACTTATAACCAAAAAGAGCAAATCGACCAAGCTTTTTTTGACCGTCGTATCGCCAGAGCCCAAGCAGTGCGTGATGATCTGATTGCTCGGCAACAACTGACTGGCTATCGACTGGTCGCTGGAGAATCCGATGGCTTACCGGGGATCACCATAGATAAATACGACCAACTGATTGTTTGCCAATTCTTAAGTGCCGGGGCCGAACGTTTTAAAGGCAACGTGGTAGCAGCACTGGCTAGCCATTTTCCTGGTCATACCGTCTATGAACGTTCTGACGTTGAGGTACGTAAAAAAGAAGGTTTGGCACTCACCACCGGCTTACTGAGCGGTGAACTAACCTCCGACCGTACAATAATCAACGAAAACGGGCTGAAAATCCTGGTTGATATCAAACAAGGCCATAAAACCGGTTTTTATCTTGATCAACGAGACAGTCGCGCAGCGCTTGAAAAATATGTCGACGGCAAAGATGTACTCAACTGTTTCTGTTATACCGGCACTTTTTCTCTTTATGCTTTACGGGGTAATGCTAAATCGGTAACTAATGTCGATGTCTCTGGTCCTGCACTTGACACTGCTCGGGAGAATATTGAACTCAATCAACTGGATTTAAGCAAGGTCAACTTTGAGCAGCAAGACGTGTTCAAGTTACTGAGAACATATCGTGATGAAGGGAAAATGTTCGATGTGATCGTGCTCGACCCACCTAAATTTGTCGATAGCAAAGCCAACCTTACCGCTGCTTGTCGGGGTTACAAAGACATCAACATGATCGCCATGCAGATCATCAAACCCGGCGGACATCTGCTGACCTTCTCTTGTTCAGGTTTGATGGAAACCAGCTTATTCCAAAAAGTGGTGGCTGATGCCGCGCTTGATGCCCACCGTGATGTTTATTTTGTTGAACGTTTAGGTCAAGCGCAAGATCACCCTGTCGCCAGTTTTTATCCGGAAGGGTTTTATCTCAAGGGATTTGCTTGTAAAGTTTACTAACACTGGAACAAACACCGACATGGACATTTATTATTTCAAAATGATCATCGGCAGGTTGATCAACCCATTTACCTTAATGCTGTTATTGTGTGCTGGCAGTTATATTTTATTGCTAACAGGTAAAAAGCTACGTTTGGCCAAAGCGGGTATCGGTTTGAGCCTACTCATGCTCTATGCGATGGGCACCAGCTATGTCGGTGATTGGGTGATCGCCCCATTGGAATTTAAGTACGTCGAGTACAAACAAACGGGCAAGCCTAGCCTTGCTTATATCGTGGTGCTAGGTTGTGCTCATAGTCGCAGCGGTTATTTACCCAGCTCTTCATATTTACATAGCTGCTCCCAAACTAGGCTACAAGAAGCGTTAAGATTGTATCGACTCAACCCGGGTGCCAAAGTGATCTTCACTGGCAAAGGCGGTGCGCCGGGCTTTACCTTAGCCGAAACCATGGCACTGATTGGCGAACAAGTCGGCATTAAAAAGCAAGATATGATCATTGAAACCCGGCCATCAGATACCATAGAAGAGATCGGTTATGTCAGCCAAATGATTGTCGATGCTCCCTCAGTACTGGTCACCTCGGCGGCTCATATGTCCCGAGCAATGTTATTGTTTGAACAACAAGGCATTGATATCACTGCTGCGCCAACGGATTATTTAACCCGCTCACAGCCGCAATCGTTTTATTTGCTCTACCTGATGCCATCAATGAGCAACCTCGAAAAGATCGACAGAGCCAGTCATGAATATTACGGGTTGTTGTGGATTTATGTTAAATCCTTTTTTACCGATGAATGAGCTTAATTGAGATACTCAATCATCGGTGGGTGTTCACCATGCCATTGTGGGCCTGGTAACATTTGGGTATTTTTACTTAAGTGATATTTCTTCAGCAGATTTTGCCACTCACTGTTATGTGCCAGCGTAGCGATAAAACGAGCAAGTTCACCATGCACATCACCGAGTTCATTAGTGAGCATGATATGTCTTGAGAAATTAAATAGTGGTTTGTCAGAGAAAAACAACTGCTGACCATTAGGCACGGTTTTCACCAATTGAAGTGCCATTGAACGAGGAATACTAGTGACATCAACTCGACCGCCGAGGATCAGCTTCAGCACTTCTTTCTCATCGGCGACGTCATAGCGTGACACGTCCCCAGCGACAAAAGCCTCTTCTAGGTCGTGATATTTTCTGCCCAATACGCCACCAAACATCAAACCACTTAATGAGCCAAGACCATCGTACTGAATTTTTTTCAGACGACTAGAGATGACTTCGTTGCGATCAGTCAAAATCATTGGCGTCCAGTGATACTTATTCTCGGCCCCCTTACCAAACCACGAGGGGTTAGCAAATAGGACTGCGCCTTGTTCACCATCGGCCAAAAACTTGTCTAGGTGTTTTCTGGTCACCAGTTCTAATTCAAAACTATAGGGAGTATGACGATTAAGCAGTTGAATAAATTCGGCGGTAAATCCCTGATTATTAGGGGTTTGGTAGGGTGCCATGGTGTAATAGCTCCAGGCTTTAATGGTTTGATGTCCAGCTTGGGCCGATGAACAAACCATCAGACTGATTAATAAAGCAACTTTAAAACTCTTCTTTAACCTCCTTTTCAAACCACTCTCCCATTAATTATTACACCCGACGATAAAAATTTATCCGCGCATAATCCCTTAATCAGAATTTTTTTTCAACCAATAATTGTTTTATCCTGTAACAAAAACCTTACGACTGATGGATTTTTTTAACTCGCCCCACTTCCCCCGAGGTCAAACGAACCTTAATGCCATGAGGATGGTTCGGCGATTTGGTCAAAATATCCTTCACCTCTCCTTCGGTCAAATTGCCCGTACGCTGATCTTGTTTAAGCACAATACTGACCTGTGCACCACGTTTAATATCCGCTCGATTAGACCCATTCATTATTTTGCCCTTATATTGACGAGGTTTAAAACCTCGTCTACATGCTTGTTAATTACAATTTATAACCATCACTTAAAGTTTCCATAAACGCCACCAGCGCCTTAACCTCTTTTTTACTCAATTTTAAGTCTCCTAGCTCTTCATCATTGACGTTTTCACTCACCTCAGGTTTACCCCAGCTGTCTTTTACATCGCGGGTATTATAAAAATCCACCACCTCTTCGAGTCCGGTGAAAATCCCGTTATGCATATAAGGACCTGTTTTAGCGATATTACGCAAGGTCGGCACCTTGAACTTACCCAATTGAGCTTTGCGATCAGCACTATTTATATGAGGATTATCAGCCAAACCCAAATCGACATAGTTTTTGCCTGCCGGATTAAAATTGGCTGCCATGGTTAAAAACGGCAGTTTATGGTTTTTTGCCAGCCCCAGATTGTCATAAGTAAAATCTGTAAACAATGGCGGTGTCGCATCTTCACTCGGCTGACTCGGATGACAAGCGGCACAATTACCTTTATCCTCAGCTTCGAATAACTCAAGTCCCTGCTTTTCTAGCGTGGTTAACGCCACCTTACCTTGCAAATAATAATCATATTTAGCGGTAAAAGGTGCAAATTCAGGACCCTGTTCATAAGCGGCAATGGCATCACTAATGGCATTAATCGCCACCGTTTCATCATCCCAAACCTTGTTACCATAAAGCTTCATTAAGGTATCCGCATAGGGTGCCTGTTTGACTTTGCTAATTAACGCAGCGACAGAAGGATTGCCCATTTCGAGCGGGTTAGTAAAGGGTTTATCTGCCTGTTGTTGTAGCGTTTTAGCGCGACCATCATGAAAGAAACCACCGACCCAATGGGCTTCGGTTTTATCCCAATATAATGCCGGATTAAATTTGGCATAAGCAATCGACGGCGCATTACGATTACCAAACAATACAGGCGTAGCCCCCGGACTCACCACCTGCTCGGGATCACTGTAACCCGCATCCGCCTGATGGCACGAATGACACGATTGCCCTGCCGGATGAGACAGACTTTTATCGTGAAAAATCATCTTGCCCAGCGCAACCTTTAACGGTTGAGCCTTTAACGGCAATTCATTGGCTAAAACGTTTGATGCAAAAGATGAGGCCCATAGTAAAGTCGTCGTCAGGGCAACAGCAGCGGTTTTTTTATTAGAGGTCATTGATTCAGATCACCACAAAATATCAGCTTAATTTCAGGGCGGCTATTATTGACCAAATCCAACCAAGATGCAAATGCTAATGATTATCGTTTAGATGTACGCTGTTTTATCACGCTTCGGAAAGTTATCTAACTGTCAACCGAATAGCCAGCAAAACATTTATTTTCACTTTGTCATATTTCTGTCACATCCGACCAGTATGTTTGGACCCGCGTTTTTAGAATAGCCAAAACCACAACAAATTTTTAACACTTACGTACGCACACTCACACAGAAAGAACAGAAAAAACAGGATAAAAATGAACAAAATAACCAAACTACTGCTGCTCGGATCAGCATCATTGGCCCTAGCGGGTTGTAATGATGACGATGTTAAAGTTGTTGAAACCGAAGTTATCGTCGAACAGGTTGTCACCGTCGTCGAAACGGTCGAAGTACCAGTAGTTGTGCCCGTTGTTGGCGGTGCAGGTAGCAATACCCAAGTGGGCAGTCGACCTTATTTTTTAATTGAAGACATGGATCAGGGTCCGCTAAAAACCGCATTACAACAATGTAGCGAGGGGCCATTTTACAAAACTGACTTCTCTATCGGCCATCGTGGTGCCGCGATGCAATACCCAGAGCACACCAAAGAATCCTATACCGCAGCGGTACGCATGGGCGCTGGCATCGTAGAATGTGATGTCACCTTCACTCAAGACAAAGAACTGGTTTGCCGTCATTCGCAATGTGATTTGCACACCACCACCAATATTTTGGCCATCCCTGAGCTGGCAGCTAAATGTACCACGCCTTTCACCCCGGCAGATGCCGCTACTGGCACATTGGCCCAAGCACAATGTTGTACCAGCGATATTACCTTGGCTGAATTCAGATTACTTGAAGGTAAAATGGACGCTTCTGATCCAACCGCGACCACTGTTGAACAGTATTTAAAAGGTACACCAGATTTTCGCACAGACGCCTACAGCAGTCACGCCACGCTGTTGACTCATGCTGAAAGTATTGATTTGCTCAAAAGTCTCGGCGCAAAAATGACCCCTGAACTGAAAGTCCCAGCGGTGACCATGCCATATGACGGCTTCACACAAGAAGACTTTGCCCAGAAGCTGATCAACGAATATAAAGCCGCAGAAGTACCACCCAGTGATGTCTTTGTACAGTCTTTTTTGCTGTCTGATGTCAAATACTGGATCGCCAACGAACCAACCTTTGGTGAGCAAGCGGTTTATCTAGATGAACAATATAATAACCCAGATTTTGACCCAGAAAATTCAGCGACTTGGAGCCCTTCAATGGCAGAATTAGTGGCTGACGGGGTTAAAATCATTTCTCCGGCATTATGGGTGTTAGTCGGTCTGGACGATGATAACAAAATCGTCCCCTCAGCTTTTGCCATCGAAGCCAAAGCCGCAGGATTAGATATCGTGACTTGGACCTTGGAACGTTCAGGTCCACTAGCCTCAGGTGGTGGTTGGTATTATCAGTCAATCGCTGATGCTATCAATAATGATGGCGACCAATTTGCTCTGCTGGATGTATTAGCCAAAGATGTCGGTGTGATTGGTGTTTTTGCTGATTGGCCCGGTACGGTGAGTTATTACGCCAGCTGCATGAATATGCCTGCCAGCCTTTAATTGTTTTAATCATCTGGGCGAGCACTGGTCTCGCCCAAGCCAAACTGTCGATTTTTAGTAAACATTATCCACTCACCTCCCCTTTTGTTTGTCCCCCTGCTATTATTCCAATTGTCCCTACGCTTTTAGGACAAACACTTCACAAGAGAATCAATGCGATGATGCAAATCGATCTAAACCCAATTTGTCCAATACCGTCTTCTCAAGGCACTCGATCAATACTGCGAGGACAGGATGCTTGTCGTTTATGGCTGTTGGGTAAACAGGCATGGAATCATTGGGTCGAACAACATCCGCTAGCCGATGTGGACTTTGATCACGTTGATTTTTCTGCCTTGTGTACCGAATGTACCGGTAATGCTATTGTATTTGACGGTTTTCGCTTTCCCAAGGGCACCATTAGCTTCAAAAAAGCCTGCTTTGGTGATCATGACGTTAGCTTTGATAACACTTATTTTGATGAAGGCGATGTTTATTTTGACCATGCGGTGTTTGGGCGCGGTGAAGTCAGCTTCATGGGTGTGCAATTTTCGAATGGCAAAGTCAGTTTTCGCCACGTGAATTTCAGCCACGGCAATGTTTCATTTGGGCGGATCCGCTTTGCTGACGGAGATGTCGACTTCGGTACGGTGCAATTTGGCGAAGGCGAGCTGTACTTTTATCTCAATCAATTTGGTTTAGGTAACGTCAATTTTCAAAATGCCCACTTTAGCAACGGAAATATCAATTTTGAAGGCAATATATTTGCTCAGGGCAATGTGAGTTTCAAACATGCTCATTTTGGCAATGGCAATACCAGCTTTACACAAATTCAGCTTGATCAAGGTGATATCAGTTTTGAACAAAGCCGCTTTGGCAACGGTTGCGTTTATTTTGATGGGGCCAAATTTGGTCCCGGCAGCGTTAATTTTGATCATGCCCGCTTTGGCTTGGGTGATATTCGATTTGTCAGGGTACAGTTTGCATGCGAGCACACCAGCTTTAAACAAACTCGCTTTAATCAAGGTAGTGTCAACTTTAATCATGCCGTGTTCAACAGCACCTTAACCACTTTCGAACAAGCTGAGTTTGAAGCAGGCCCCATCAGCTTTGATTATGCCAATTTTGGCCAGGGTCACATTGATTTCTCAAACGTTGACTTTGGCCACGGCGATTGCCGCTTTGTTGCCACTCACTTTGGTTATGGTCATGTCAGTTTTGATCAAGCTAAATTTGGCGATGGCAATGTTGATTTTTCTCGTTCACATTTTGATGATGGTTATATCAGTTTTAGCAGTGCTTCATTCGGCGATGGTAAAATTAACTTTAGCAATATTCGCTTTGGTCAAGGTAATGTTAATTTTTCAAATGCTCGCTTTGGCAAAGGTTTATTCAAATTTGTTGATACCCATTTTGGCAATGGCAATGTCAATTTTACTGGCTGCGTTTTTAATGAAGGTGATGTCAATTTCACCAACACCCTGTTTGGCAAGGGGGAGTGTCGCTTCTCCAGAGTTATGTTTGGTAAAGGTGATGTTCATTTTGATAATACCGAATTTGATGATGGCAATATTTGTTTTAACAACAGCAGTTTTGCACAGGGTAATATCAGTTTTAAAACCGCTCGCTTTGGTCATGGTCAGATTGACTTTAGCGGTACTCAATTTGATAACGGCGATGTCAGCTTTGCCGCCGTCAATTTTAATCATGGCAAGGTTAACTTTGATAAAGCCAAATTTGGCCTTGGCGATATCAATTTTGAACAGGCGCGATTTGGTGATGGTGATAGCTCATTTTCTCAGATTTATTTTGGTGAGGGAGACATTTCTTTTCATCAGGCGCAGTTTGGCAAGGGCGAATTGAACTTTGTCGGTTCTTGTTTTGGTAATGGCATCATCGATTTTAACGGTTTATCGCTGCAAGATACCTATTTGATTTTCTCACAAATAAAAATGCATCGGGGACAATGCCGATTTGACAACATCTACTTCTTACAGCGAGTTGATCTATCGCAAATTAACTGCCAGCAAATCAATCACTTTTCATTTAAAGGTTCACATTTTACCAAACCGATTGATTTATCTAATTCAAAATTTGGTTGTGTGCTTGATTTGCGAGCCTCGACGACCACTATTGAGAGTCGGGTTGATTTAGAGGATGTACAAAGTACGCCAATACGTAAACGTTTACTGACCTTTCCATGGATTTTAAAAAATGCCACTGAAATGGAAGATATCAATCGGTTACGACGATTAAAGGAAATTGCTGAAAGCAACAAAGACCATGATGGCATGTTATATTTTCATGCTGAAGAATTGAGGGTCAAACGCTGGAATCGGCGCAGTTTTGCCGCCTCATTATTGGACGGCCTGTTTTCACTATTTTGTGACTATGGCCAAAGTGTGATCCGCCCGTTTCTGTGGTTGCTATTCACTAGCACCGTTTTTTTCGCCTTTTATAGTCACCTAAATACTCACATTATCGCTGATTTACCTGCCGTTGCGCTGTTTTCCCTAGCCAACAGCATTCCCTTTATTCAGGTTGCCAGTGATACCAGGCAACAAGGGCTGCAATTACTGTTTAATTATCCCCCTCAATCCTATGAGCTTTACCAGCTCTACGGCATAGTAGTGATCCAAAGTTTATTTTCTTGTCTATTTTTATTTTTAATCGGTCTTGGGTTACGTAATCGCTTCAAAATTTAACACCCTTGAGAGATTTTCCCCTTGACGGCCTAAATAAGAATGACTATCATTTGCATTAATGTTAATACAAATGAAAATCATTCTTATTTAGATTTAGAGCCAGCGACGAGGAAGCCATCATGAATGCTTATATTCAGCCGATCCAAATCAATGATACGCAAGTCGAATCATTAGAGTACCTAACCCCTTATACCACCGCCCCCAACAGCAATCTGTTAGCCGATCTGGCCCAGCAGCGTCGTCAGCATCCCAAGGCGATTGCAGTGCAAATGGATGATAATCCTCTGGCCAAATTGAGTTATCAGCAGCTGGACACTTTCAGTAATCAGATTGCCAGACGCTTGCAGGATGCTGATATTGGTGCTGGCACAGTGGTTGGTGTTTTATCGGAGCACTCATTGGCCAGAACAGCCGGTATCATTGGAGTGATGAAAGCACAAGCGACCTGTTTGCCATTAGAGCCCGCCCTGCCCGTCTCTTATTTGGCCGCCATGCTCAATGATGACAACATTGAGGTTTTGTTGGTGCATAGCGAATTGCTCAGTTTGACCATGCAACTGGCCGCGATCATCAGCCTTGAGCAAGGTCGCCGGGTGGTGATCCAAACCCTCGACGACAGCTTTGAAAACTTGCGGGCGTATGCTGGACAACCATTGGCTGAAGTGTTGACTAGGCAATAGTTAACGAAGATATTGGCAAAGCACAGGTCATAATCATTCCAGCAATGACTGCTATTGATTCAAACCCTGCTAAGCTGCTATGGTTCATCGGGTTAGCAAAATAATGCTGACCACAGCACATACATGGAAGCAACGATTTGTAGGCAAGGTTGAGTGTCAATTTTAATCTACAATGCGGAATACAATAAATCATAAACATCTTCATTCTCAATGCCATTTTATTGGTTTTATTTATACGCTTAAGCCGCATTTATCAGCCAAAGAGCAATGAATTATTCTCTGTTTGTTACATTCTCTTGTGTTTTTACCATGAACCCTTATCTTTAGCCCCTTTTATCAATATTGAAGCATTACTGGCGATTATCAGCTTTTGCCTTGGGATCCAAGTTTTTCAAATCTACCGACAGTTTACCGAACAAGAAGATATCGAAAGCCTGACAATCAAACCTGCTTTACGAGGTATGGCGACTTATTCACCAATCGCTTTTGTGTTCATGTTGGTATTGTTCAACAAAACCAATGGCGCTTTGTTATTGATGTCTGTCAGCTCAGCAATCGCTTTTTCACTCATATTTTTAATTGAGCGCTGTCTAGGTTATTTCAATACACACAATAAAAAAATATAAAATAAAAATGACTCACATTCTCATTGTGAAACCTTCATCACAGTTTCAACCCACAGTCTTAAGTAGTATAAAAATCGTCCAATAGATAACGCCTTACAGATATTTTCAAAGATAAAGATATGTTGAAAATCAATCGTTTAATTACAGAGCGGCCGTTGCCTTAACCCTTTTCTCAGCGACCCAAAGCCAAGCTGCAAACCTTTGTGATCAAGTCTGGAATGGCTCTGTTGAACGTATCAGAGTACAACAACAAGCCAGTGGCGAAACCGTATTTCGAGTCTATTTGACGCCGGGTAATACCGCGCAATATGTCGGTTATACCACCAGTGGGTTTATGGTTGATGTGTTGTTAAAAGCCCAAGAGAATGGCACCGATCTTCAAGAGCGTACCGATTATAAATGTAAAATTGTATGGTTTGATTTTCGTTAATTTGGCGTGATGTTGAGTTGTTAAAAAGCCCGCTGCTCCGGGCTTTTTTTGTTTGCATTTCACTAAAATTAACACGGCAAACCCTATTGCATCGTAACTATCCAAATCGATGTTTTACCTAGCCTGGAACAGGTTATAATTATCTTGCATCAACAGCCAGCTTTGTGGTGATCTGCCGAGGACTTTAGACAATCTCAGCGCCATGGTTGGAGATACATCAGTTTTACCTTTAAGCATACGTCTCACATTACCCGCACTAACCTTCAATTATCTAGCCAGCTCATTACTGCCCACATTAAACGGTAACGAACATTCACAAAACCATCAGCGAAACTCATTGAATGTATATACCGTATCTACTAAACTGGCTTGGTGATATTTAAGAGATCAGTGACATGCAAATAGATGCGAAACTCATTCCTATTGGCAATTCAAAAGGTATTCGAATTCCCAAATCGCTGTTATTAAAATACCAATTACAAGATCAAGTCATTATCGAAGAAGTGGATGGCGGTTTACTCATCCATGCTCGCGACAATCAAAGGCTATCTTGGGAAGACACTTATAAAGCAATAGCTCAAGAGCAAGAAGATTGGTCTGATTGGCAACAAGTTGAAGACAATCATGACATCTAGATACCCCAAGCGATATGACATCTGGCTTGCCAACCTCGATCCCACATTAGGCGCTGAAATCAATAAAACGAGGCCAGTCGTGATTGTCAGTGATGAACTAATGAACAAGCACCTTGATACGATTGTTGCCTGTCCTCTTACAACGACCATACACACTCAATGGCGCAGTAGAATACAAATTCAATGTAGTGGAAAGTCAGCTGAGATTGCCGTCGACCAAATCAGAACTTTGTCGAAAAACCGTTTAATAAAAAAAATTGATCACTTGAATCATGATAATGCACAACAGGTAAGGATCACCATTACACAGATGTATGGACAAGGATAATTATAACCCTATTGAGTTTGTCAGAACTCCATCACATTTGTAACCCTCTGTCTCAAGCAGTATAAAAATCGTCCAATAAATAACGCCTTTACAGATACTTTCACAGATAAAGATATGTTGAAAATCAATCGTTTAATATATCGGTTATACCGATGATAAATGTCAAATTCTATGGTTTGATTTTCGTTAATTTGGTGTGATGTTTAATGATTGAAAAGCCCGCTTAAATCAACATACCTAATCAGAAATTAACGTAACCCCTCTAACCTCGTATCTTCTGGCCAAAAATAAACAATGCTCCAATTCGGTTGAACAAGTATAATCTCCATCAAAATGAACACTAAAAACGTCGAATAGAGGATAATATTGATGGCTAATGCACAGAAAAAAATGCTCATCAGCGCAGAAGAATACTTGGCGGGTGAGTTAATCAGCGAAATCAAACATCACTTAATTGATGGTCAAGTTTACGCCATGACGGGTGCTAGTGCCAACCATGAGAGAATAGCCGTTAATATTTTGGCTGAATTCAGATCACACTTCAAAAACTCAAGCTGTGAACCTTTTGGTTCGGATATGAAGGTTAACGTTAACTCAAATTTCTTTTATCCAGACGTTATCGTCGTTTGTGACTTTGATGAATCACAACCCACTTTCACAAACTCCCCCACCATCATCGTTGAAGTGCTATCAAAATCAACTCGTCGAATCGACGAGACCACCAAACGCTTTAATTATATTAATATCCCCGATTTACAAGAATATGTCCTTATTGAGCAAGATTTTGTTGATATTGAAGTGGTGCGAAAAAGCCAAGGCTGGCAACCAAAACATTACTTTTTAGGTGATGAAGTCACTTTTGAATCCATTGATTTAACCCTGTCAGTTGAGGAGATTTATCATCGGGTCAAGAATCAAGATATGGTTGAGTTTTTAGCTGAGCAGTAGCTAGCGAATTTATCCGCGAAAAAACAACAGTGACCAATATTAACATTGCACTGTGATTGTATTCGGTGATACTCGGCGATTCAGTTATAATCCGTTCAGGCACTTATCAACGCTAGTCAGACGGCAACAGGCAATTATGAAATACCCCATTGGCATTCAAACTTTTTCAGAGATCCGCGAAGAGAACTATGTCTATATAGACAAAACAGCACTAGTTCATCAATTAATCACCTGTGGCAAAAATTACTTCCTTTCCCGCCCCAGACGTTTTGGTAAATCGTTATTGCTGTCTACCCTTGAAGCGGTTTTCCTCGGTCGCCGGGCGCTATTTGACGGTTTATCCATTGCCAAAACCGACTATGATTTTGCCACTTACCCGGTGATCAAAATGGAGTTTACCCGAGTCAACGTCAGACAAGTGCATGATCTAGAAAGTTACATTATCAACACCGCCAATAGTTTAGCTAAAACCCACGATATTGAATTAGAGCTGGACAGTTACGAACAACGCTTTGCTGAACTGGTGATCAAACTCCAACAAAAATATCAACAAAAAGTGGTATTGCTAATTGATGAGTATGACAAGCCGATCCTATCCAATCTCAACAAACCAATACTAGAGCATATCAAAGAAAGCCTAAACGGCTTTTATTCGTCGATTAAATCCCTTGATGAATATTTAAAATTTGTCTTTATTACCGGCGTATCAAAATTCGCCAAGGTTTCAGTCTTTTCTGGCATGAACAACCTTGACGATATTTCAATGGACCGTTGTTACGCGACCCTGTGTGGTATTAGTCAGGCAGAAATGGAAGACTGTCTAGGGAAGCAAATAGAAGCCCTTGCCAGTAAACTGGCTTTGACAACTGATGTCTTGAAGACAAAAATCAAATACTGGTATAACGGTTACCGGTTTGAAGAAGATGCCATTAGCGTATACAACCCCTATTCATTGATTTTTTTATTTGCTAAACAAAAATTCGACAATTACTGGTTCGCCACTGGCACACCAACATTTCTCATTGAACTGATTAAAGCAAAACAATTCAATTTAGCCGAGATCAGCGATTTTGAAATTGACCGCAGCGCTTTTATGTCAATAGAGCCAGAACAAATCAGCCCTTTAATCGCTTTGTTGCAAACCGGCTATCTCACCATAGCTGATTTTGATGATGGTTGGTATCGTCTTGACTTTCCGAATTATGAAGTAAAATATGCGTTTAATCAGTCAATTGTTGAGAACCTGTCCAATACAGAGCCGGGGGTTAATGTCGGTTATATTCGCAAACTATGCCGGGCATTAAATAAAGCCAACCTCGACGATTTCTTTGAAATCTTGCAGGTTTTCTTTGCCAATATCCCCAATACAATTTCAATCAAACAAGAGAAATATTATCAATCTCTGTTCTATTCAATATTTACCTTAATCGGCTATAAACTCGAAGCTGAGGTCAGTACCAACAAAGGCAGGATTGACTGCGTAATACACACCGATAGCACCATCTACATTATTGAATTCAAATTAAATGACAGCTGCGATGCCGCATTGAAACAAATCGAAGAAAAACAATACGCACAAAAGTATTTGCATAGCGATAAAAACATCACTCTGGTGGGCGTGGCGTTTGATCAGCAAACCCGTAATATCGGCGATTATGTTGAAAAGCGGTTTTCTTTATAAATATTAATTGCGGGGTCTGATTTTCACTGATTTGTATTGCAGTACAACGTTATTGATGGCTATCAAAACCAAAAACTCAGTCAGAGCATTGATAACTAACACTAAAATGTTTAATCCATCTTCCAGTTCAAATAACTTTATTGTATCCTGATATCGCTCTAAAGCAGTGGAACGCTCCACTGATCAATACACGCTATCAATATATTAAAATAATCGGGATAAATAATGAAACTTAAATTAAACAAGAAAAAACTAAAAAACCTGTCTAAAGACAATAATGCTTTACCAGCAGATATGACGCCTAAAATTGCCGGCGGTAATTATACAGGCTACACCTGTAATGCCTCTAATACGTGTTTAACGACATGGAGCGAGCAACCAAATAACTGCAATTTCAGTTATATTTGCTAAAGTATGACAAACGGAGAGTGCATATCACTCTCCGCTTTTTCCTCTTATATCTTCCCTACGAAAAGCGCCTTACGAATAAAACGTCTTACTCTCATCTGCCATCGTCTCAAGCAAACGACACGGTTCAAAACGGTCACCAAAACGCGCCTGATAAGACTTCAGCTTAGAAACCACATTGTCAATGCCCAAGCTATCCATATAGCGGAATGGACCGCCTCTGAACGGGGCAAAGCCGATGCCAAAGATAGCACCGATATCGCCGTCTCTGGCACTTGAGATAATACCATCGTCAAGACAACGGGCGGCTTCGTTTAACATTTGAATGACGCATTGTTCGGCCACTTCTTCGCGGTTTAAACGCTGCAATGGATTAAGCCCCAACAGTTTATAAACCGATTCGTCGACGTTTTTCACACCTTTTTTCTGCTTGCTGTTGTACAGGTAAAAGCCCTTTTTGTTCTTTTTACCTTTGCGATCATCAGCCAATAACTTGTCAAATGCGCCAGGTGCGACAAAACGTTCACCTAATTCCGCTTCAAGTATTGGTGAAATTTTTGCACCGACATCAATGCCCACTTCATCCAACAAAGTGATTGGGCCGACCGGGAAACCGAAGTCCATCAAGGCGTCATCAATATGTTCGATTGGCTCACCATCGAGCAGGATATTGGCCGCTTCGTTCATATAAAGCGCCAAAATACGGTTGACGTAGAAACCCGCACCATCTTTGACCACGATTGGCGTTTTGCCTTGTTTCTTGGCAAATGCCACCGTAGTCGCAATGGTTTGCGCCGAGGTAGTTTGGTGTGAAATCACTTCAGCCAATGGCATTTTTTCTACTGGAGAAAAGTAATGCAGCCCGATAACGTTTTCAGGACGCGCCGCTTTTGCCGCGATTTGACCGATTGGCAGTGACGAAGTGTTAGTGGCAAAAATGGTATCTTCACGGCAATGTTCTTCAATATCCGCGACCATGTTTTGTTTAACTTCAAGGTCTTCAAATACCGCTTCAACCACAATATCAGCGGTTTGAAAACCGACGTAGTTGATTGTACCCGTTAGCATATTCATCTTGTTTTGCAGCTCGGCATCAGTCATAAAACGACGTTTTACTTTCTTGTTGAGAATGTCGTAACCGTAACGCATGGCGTTGGCAATACCGTCAGTGTTGATGTCTTTAATTCGAACCGGGACGTTGGCTTTGTTGGTGATAACATGGGCAATACCGCCACCCATTAATCCGCCGCCTAATACGCCAGCCTTGTTAATTTTTTTCGGTTCAACGCCATCAACAGCAGTTTCTTTTTTCATTTCGGTGGTGGCAAAAAAGATTGAGCGTAACGCTTTGGATTCTGACGTCATGCATAGTTCACCAAAACGTTTGGCTTCTAACGCTAAACCTTTTTCGAAACCGTCATCAGCGCCTTTTTTCACCACTTCAAGAATTTTTTCAGCGGCTGGATAATTACCCCGGGTTTTCGCTAAGGTTTGTTTTTCTGCCTGTTCAAACAATACCTTGCGACCCATGCCGGTTTTTTCCAGCGCTTTACCCATAAAATCTAGTTGGGCTTGTTTGGCTTTGTGTTTGCCATCAAGGGCAATTTTCATTGCCGCATCGAGTAAAATCGACTGAGGTACAACGTCATCCACCAAGCCCATTTTTTTTCGCTTGTTTAGGGCGTAATTGCTTGCCGGTTAAAATCATATCCAGTGCTTTTTGCAAGCCGACCAAACGCGGCAAACGTTGAGTACCGCCACTGCCTGGCAATAAACCGAGTTGCACTTCGGGCAAACCCAAAGTGGTTTTAGCGTCATCTGTACAAACTCGGCTATGACAGGCTAAGGCGAATTCAAGTCCGCCACCCAATGCCGCACCATTTATCGCAGCGACAACCGGGATGTCGAGGGCTTCGAGTTCATCAAATAATTGTTGACCAGTACGGCCCAATTCTTCGGCTTCTTCGGCGGTGGTACAGGCATCGAGCATACTGATATCAGCACCAGCAATGAAGTTGTCTTTTTTGCCACTGATGAAAACAATGCCTTTAACTGCACTGTTAGCTTTGATTTCGCCCAGCACATCTCGTACTTCCGGGGCAAACTCGGCTCGCAGGGTGTTCATTGCTTCGCCAGGAATATCCATGGTGACGACGGCAACACCGTTTATCACGGATATCTAATTGAAAAATATTTTGTTGTTGTACATTTTGCTGCTCTAGTTGCTGCTCTAGTTGTTGTTCTGACTGTTGTTCTGACTGTTGTTCTGACATTATTCAACCTCCACAATCATTGCCGCACCTAACCCGCCTGCCGCACAAGCTGTAGTCAATCCGGTGCCGCCGCCTCGGCGTCTGAGTTCATTAATGGTTTTGGGTAATTAAGCGGGTACCAGTGGCTGCAAATGGGTGACCATAAGCAAGCGAACCGCCGTTCACATTAAATTTGGCCATGTCGATGTCGCCAATGGCTTTGTCTCTGCCGAGTTTTTCTCTGGCAAATTTATCGCTCGACCACATTTTCATGTTGGCTAACGTTTGCGCCGCAAACGCTTCGTGCATTTCAATCAGATCTAAATCGTTGAGGTTCATGCCTGCTCGGTCTAAAGCGATTGGTGTCGCATAAGAAGGTCCCATTAGCATGTCGTCCATAAACATCAATGGC
>CBDIDQ010000142.1:0-96967 GCA_965277695.1 Alteromonadaceae bacterium | reverse complement strand
CTTCAAGAACCGCACGCATTGCACCACCGGCGATAATACCCGTACCTTCAGAGGCTGGCATCATGAAGACACGAGAACCTGAATGGCGACCCTTAATAGGATACTGAAGAGTATTTTCGTTTAAATTGACAGTGATCATGTTGCGACGTGCTTTTTCCATTGCTTTTTGAATAGCAGCAGGAACTTCACGCGCTTTACCATAACCAAAACCGACACGACCATTACCGTCGCCTACTACTGTTAACGCTGTGAAGCTAAAGATACGACCACCTTTAACAACTTTTGATACGCGATTTACAGTAACAAGTTTTTCTGACAATTCTGGTTGTTGATTTGCTTCTACATTAGCCATGTTTAGCTCCTAGAATTGTAGACCGGCTTCACGCGCTGCATCTGCAAGCGCCTGGACACGGCCGTGATATTTAAAACCACTGCGATCGTAAGAACATTTTTCAATGCCCTTTTCTTTCGCACGTTCAGCGATGGCTTTACCAACCGCTTTGGCAGCATCGATGTTGCCGGTTTTTTCAACTGCTTCACGGATAGATTTCTCTACTGTTGAAGCGGCCGCAATCACTTGACCTTCGGCGTTAATCATCTGAGCGTAGATGTGGCGTGGCGTACGATTGACAACGAGGCGGTTGACACCGCTTTCGATGTAGAATCTACGGGTGCGAAGCGCACGACGTAGACGAGATTGTTTCTTATCCATCGTTATACCTTACTTTTTCTTGGCTTCTTTACGACGCACAACTTCATCACTATAACGAACACCTTTGCCTTTATAAGGCTCAGGTTTACGATATGCACGAATGTTGGCAGCAGTTTGACCGATTAACTGTTTATCAGCGCCTGTCAGCACGATTTCAGTTTGACTTGGCGTTTGGGCAGTAACTCCTGCCGGAATAGCGTGGTCAATCGGGTGAGAGAAACCAAGATTCAGGTTTAAAACCTGGCCTTTGGCCGCTGCTTTATAACCAATACCCACAAGCTTAAGCTTGCGTTCAAAGCCTACGGATACACCGTGAACCATGTTATTGATCAGAGCACGAGCAGTACCTGCTTGTGTCCAGCCGTCAACAGAACCTTCTGCCGGAGCAAAAGCAACTTGGTTGTCAGCGATAGTCAAAGCAACCGCTGAATTAACATCCAAAGTAAGCTCGCCGACTTTACCTTTAACTTTTATTTCCTGACCGATTTGTGTAATTTCTACACCGGTAGGAATTGCAACTGGTGCCTTAGCAACACGAGACATTTTACCTACCCCTTACGATACGAAACAAATAACTTCGCCGCCGATACCAGCCTTGCGGGCAGCACGATCAGACATTAAGCCTTGCGAAGTCGATACGATAGCAATACCCAAACCGCCCATAACTTTAGGAAGTTCGTTGTTGCCTTTATATATACGTAAACCTGGACGACTTACGCGTTTGATGCTTTCGATAACCGGCTTAGTCTCAAAATACTTTAAAGTAACGTCAAGCACAGGCTTAACATCAGTAGTACTTGAAAAGTCAGCGATATAACCTTCATCTTTTAAAAGTTGCGCTAGGGCAATTTTCATTTTTGAAGAAGGCATACTGACTGCCACTTTATTAGCGGACTGGCCGTTACGGATGCGAGTAAACATATCCGCGATTGGATCTTGCATGCTCATAGTTCAATACTCCCGAGATTATTACCAGCTAGCCTTGCGAAGGCCAGGGATTTCACCGCGCATTGCTGCTTCGCGAACTTTAATACGGCTCATGCCGAATTTGCGAAGGAAGCCGTGCGGACGACCAGTTACATTACAACGATTACGTTGACGAGATGAACTGGAATCACGCGGTAGTGATTGTAACTTAAGCACTGCGTCCCAACGCTCTTCATCAGAGGTATGAACACTGCTAATAGTTTCTTTTAGTGCGGCACGCTTTTCAGCATACTGAGCAACTAATTTGGCACGAGAAGCTTCACGCGCCTTCATCGAATTTTTAGCCATAACTTTACGCCTTATTCTTGAATGGGACGCCAAAGGCTGTTAACAGCTTGTGGCCTTCTTCATTCGTTTTAGCAGAAGTAGTGATTGTAATATCCATACCACGGATTTTGTCTACTTTATCGTATTCAATTTCCGGGAAGATAATTTGTTCACGCACACCCATGCTGTAGTTACCACGGCCGTCGAATGATTTCTCATTCAAGCCACGGAAGTCACGGATACGAGGAATAGCAATTGAGACTAAACGCTCAAAGAATTCCCACATACGATCACCACGTAAAGTTACTTTGGCACCAATTGGGTAGCCTTCGCGGATTTTGAAACCAGCCACAGACTTCCGGGCAACGGTTATTAAAGGTTTCTGACCCGTGATAGCGGCCAAATCTTTAGTAGCGTGCTCAAGAATTTTCTTGTCTGCAAGAGCTTCACCTAAACCCATGTTCAGAGTGATTTTCTCAATCCGAGGGACTTGCATGACACTGCTATAACCCATGTCCTTCATCAGGCCAGGTACTACAGTCTCTTTGTAGAATTCATGCAGTTTCGCCATCGTATTCTCCAATTATTAAACTAATTCGTTATTAGACTTGAAAAAACGGACTTTTTTGCCGTCTTCGAATCTAAAGCCAACACGATCTGCTTTGCCAGTAGCGGCGTTGTAGATCGCAACGTTTGAAACATGAATAGGTGCTTCTTTCTCCACTATTCCGCCCGGCTCTTGGAGCTGTGGGTTAGGTTTAGTGTGTTTCTTCACCATGTTGATGTTTTCAACAATGAGTTTGTTTTTGCTGGTGATAACGGAAGTCACTTTACCGTGCTTACCTTTATCTTTACCGGTTAAAACAATAATTTCGTCATTACGACGAATCTTAGCTGCCATTTCAGACTCCTTTATAGTACTTCTGGTGCCAGTGAAACGATTTTCATGAACTTGTCATTACGAAGTTCGCGAGTCACAGGTCCGAAAATACGAGTACCGATGGGTTGCTTATTAGCATTTAACATTACAGCTGCGTTGTCATCAAAACGAATCAAAGATCCGTCTGGACGTCGAACGCCTTTCTTAGTGCGCACCACTACCGCAGTTAGAACATCACCTTTTTTAACTTTACCGCGTGGAATTGCTTCCTTAACAGTAACTTTAATGATGTCGCCGACTGCTGCATAACGTCGATGCGAGCCACCTAGAACCTTAATACACTGTACTCTGCGAGCGCCGCTGTTATCAGCTACGTCCAGATTAGTTTGCATTTGGATCATTTCAGTGCTCCGGTTTAAAGTTGCATTAGACTCACATTCCAAACCTCATCCTTCAACTGTTTATAAAATAAACAACTAATAGATGGGCCAAGCAAGAGGTGAATCGTTATTGTACAAATTGCCCTACCTTAATAGGGCGGCGTACTATAACAAACATATTGGCTAATGAATAGGCTAAAGTTGAATAAAAGGCAGGATTAAAAATTGGGTTATAAATCGGCTTAAAGTAAACGCTTACTTTTCACACATGTTGGTCAATAAAGATCACATTACCGTCAGGATCGACCAGGCTAAAACTACCCGGTCCACTTTCGCCGTCCATCGACGGGCTTTGAATCTCCAGCCCTTGCGACTTAAAGTTATCATGTAGTTGACGGACATCGGTGAAGGACTCAAGAGTATTACAATCCTGATCCCAACCCGGATTAAAAGTCATTAAATTACCCTCGAACATGCCCTGAAACAAACCAATCACAGTGTCACCATTTTTCATGATCAGCCAGTTTTGCGCCTGATCACCGCCAAACACACTAAAGCCGATGGTTTGATAAAACTGTTTGGATTGTTCGATATCTTTAACTGCTAAACTGGTTGAAAATGCACCTAATGTCATGCTGTTATCCTCTTAATTGCAGATTGATTCACTACGATTGTTAAGGTTAGTTCAATCTGGGTAAAAAAGCGGCTTTGTTGGCTGTTGGCTTACATGGGGCAACGCTGCGCTTTTGCGTAACCTCAAAAACAGGCCATTCTCTTTCGCCCTTGCAACCCCTGAAAAATAGCCTCTGCGATATACCCAGGGAAAGTATCAGGCAAGTTATCAAAGAAGTTATACACCTTATCACCCGAATACTTCTCTCCCGCCAAAGGTAAAGACAGTGAAATAGGACGAGCACCGGGCAGATTCAACCAAGCTTTATCATAAACAAAATGCAGGCCAGCATTTTTATCTTTGCTTAGCTGCCCGACAATAACCCCGTTTAGGCTAACATGAAGTCTCATCACTACCACTCCTCATCCCACTGCACCTTGTCAGCTAGCGCTTGAGTATTATCTTCGAGATATAAGCCAAGACCCAGTTCATTGACTATTTTGAACAGGGTCTCAATTTTAGCCTGAGTAGCATTGCGCTCAAAGGCTGAAATGGTTTGCTGTTGCAAACCGATTTTGGCCGATACGTCACCTTGTGAACATTTGCTTTTTTTACGCTTTTGCTTTAAAAAACTCGATAATTCAGCGGGAGTATTGCTCTTCATCTCGAACCCAAAATGGTTGCTAACAGTCACCTAACAATACATGCTAGAGCAGATTGGCAAGCTTCGGGCGGGGTAGGAAAAAATCAAAACGCGAATGAATTCGCGTCTACGGTACACCAGCACTAATAAAGCACTTCCGACGCCCGGCTGCTTGGCGTTGAGAATAAAAAGATATCTCTGAAACCGTCTTGTTGGTCATCAATACATTCAATTGGCGTGGCGTAGTGAAAATACTCCGTATCATCCATAATCAGAATTTCACCCGGTGCCAAGGTTTGTCGGTGAACAATATTGTCACCCTTATCATAAGAGATTTGGGTCTCACCACCGTTAACGTTATGTCTGCCGACACAGAAGATCGCAATAAAGGTTTTACCATCCCGATGATGACCCTCTACAGCAGGCAAGCCTTCAAGGGTTTTACTGCACTTGATACGTTGAGCCTGAACCAGAATCTCTTGGTCGTAACTGATACCGCAAAGTTTGGCGTAAGATTTAATCGCATCAAACAACACTTGGTTATGAAACGCTGCCGGGATCTCCGGATAAGCCCTAACAATATCACCGTGCACCGGATTGTATTTACCGCTTTGGAATAACGGCTCGTGACTGCCCTTCACCACCTTAATAGTATCCGTTCGTACCCGCATGATATTTTTGAAGCGATAACCTTCTTCAACGTAGGGATCAACTTCAAGATTACTATAAAGCGGGTCAAAGATGGCCAATTGTTGCTGCTCAAACATTGGCAGTATTTTAAACTTTTTATTCATGCTGTCAGATGATCCTTAAAAGAGGAGTATTGTAGGTAGACCCAATTTGGCAGGATAGTAAATCAAAGCTGTTTTCTCGTCAATGGGACATCTCACACACCGGGAACAGTAAACTATGACACGACAATAAGTTATGTAGGAAAATGGCTACTTGCTCAGCAACCCGGCTTTAACCGCAGGCCAATCCGGCGCAATAATACTATAAATAACACTATCTCGTAATCGCCCTGCCCGCAGTACCATATGCATTCGCAGTACGCCCTCAGCCACTGCACCGAGTCGTGTCAGTGCCTGTTTCGATTGATGGTTTTGATTATCTGTCAAAAACTCAACCCGATTGAGCTTCATCACTTCAAAGGCATGAGTTAGCAACAACAGCTTGGCTTGAGTGTTGACATAAGTCCGCTGAAAACTTTTGGCAATGAAGGTATAACCAATTTCCACTCGTTGGTGAGCCAATGCCATGTTCATATAACGGGTTGATCCCACTACTTTACCGCTATTATTATCAACAATCGCAAATGCCTGAGCAGTGCCATTGACAAAACCCGCTTCAGCAGCGGCAATAAATTCTGGCAGTTCAGCAATAAAAGGCACCATGGTTTCGCGTACATGCCATAATTCGCCATCAGTGATAGCCTCGACCAACCCGTCATGATGGGCCATAGACAGCGGTTCGAGACTGATTTTATTGCCTTGTAGTGTGACTTTTTCCATCGGGTTTCCTTGGGTACGGTTGCATGATTAAAAGACTGACTTCGAACTATATCGCATCATTAAGCCATTGCAAACGCCGTTGACCGCCTGCTAAAGCATTGTAAGCCATCAGCAAATTTGACAAACCAGCTATCCGACATTAGGGTGTATGCCAATAATGTGTGAATTAACATATGTGAATTAACAACAGCAGGCAAACCGTGAAAATATTAAAGCAACTATGCATCATCACCCTGACATTCAGCTTGATGGGATGCCAAACCGCCTATTATTCTGCGATGGAAAAAGTCGGCATTCATAAACGTGATATTTTAATTGATCGAGTCACCGATACCCGTGATGCGCAAAAGGACTCTCAGGAGCAATTTAAATCGGCGCTAGACCAACTCAGTCAGCTAATCGCCTTTGACGGTGGCCAACTCCAGCAAGCTTATGAAGCCCTACAGGATGAATACGACACCAGCCTTGCAGCAGCAACCGAAGTCTCTACCAAAATAGCCAAAGTAGAATCCGTCGCCGAAGCCCTGTTCGACGAATGGCAAGACGAACTAGAACAATACGACAGCCCCAAGCTCAAACGTGATAGCGAGAAAAAACTCAAAGCGACCCAACGTAAATTTGCCAAGCTGCTGCGTTCAATGCATCAGGCAGAAAGCAAAATGGGACCGGTATTAAGCGCATTAAAAGACAACACTCTGTATTTAAAACACAACCTCAACGCCAAAGCCATTGGCGCGATCAAAAATGAATACGCCAAAATTAAGGCTAATGTCGGGGTGTTAATTAAGGATATGAACGCAGCGATTGCCGAGTCTGATGCGTTTATTCAGGCGATGGGGGAGTAATATTTTTATCACTAAAACAAAGTTTGTTATGGCTGAGCGGAACAAAAATCAACTTGTATCCGCTATAGCTCTGTCAATTCTATTGGAGATTATTTTAAAGCTATCAACTACACGTTGATTGCTTAGTACCCGCTGAATAATCTCTTATACTTTCGCTTTGTCCAGCCATGCTTTTACTTGCTCAACTTGTTCAGGATATGACAACACATTGGCTTTTATCCTCTGGATTATTTTGCGCCAGATAAGCTTGGGTTTGACCGACATAAACTTCCGGCTCTTTGGTACCCTCATCAATTTGCAACTGACGTAAAGCCATTGACTCCTCAGTGCTACTCACAGCGTTAAGACAATCTGCCTTAACCGATAAAACAAAATCATTAATTCCAAATTTTGATAACGAAGTTTGTTCGTAAATCGCCAACCCAATTAAAAACTGTTCTGGTATATCTTGTGCCAAACAAGCTTTACCATAACTCGACCAGTTCTCCGGTTTTTCAGGCAATAACTCAAGCGCCTTTTTGTAATTATTCAAAGCTCTTTTATCCTGCCAACCAAACTCATTTCTCCAACAGCTAGCCAGAAAACGATACAGTTTTGATTGAGCAGGTCTGAGCCTAATCATGAACTCTAATAATTACCGATGCTGCAATAACTCACCATTATTTCGCTATACATATTGATATCGTTGCTCAACCAACTGAAAAACCAAATCGACATGCTCTCCCAGCATCTTAACTTCAATGTGTTCCAATCCTTCTGTTTCACCTGCCGCCATCAAATGAAAACCCCTTCATTAGCCTTCATAATATTATAAGCAGTATATTTTCCCTTTATCGAGTCTAAGCAACATTTAGCAATACATCGCTGTTTTTCTCTTTCGTCGTAATCAAGTGACAAACCGGATTCTAACGTACTGTAACTTATGTCATTAATGGAATAACCTTGCTGTTTACGCAACCAGTAGAAGGACCTTAATTAAAACCATTGCAGATATTTTTCTTCAACCCAGTCAGCCCACCGCCAACGCTTCAAGCCGGGTCAGCCAACCGTCAAAGCCAGCGCAGCTTTGACGTATTTTATCAATACCGATCGCTCTGGCGATATCAGGCCCATGAATGGTTTTACGATAAGGTGTGTGCCGTTCAAAGCGTTTGGATGGCGCGGTTTGTACAGAGTCATTCACCGCCTCTGGGTTACCATTAAATTGATTTAAAATAGCTTGTGCCCAGTCGGCTAAATCATCACGATTAAACACTAAACCTATCGCCTCGGGTGAAGTAAACAGCAAAGCTTCAAACTCATACATTTGAATATAGGGGATTAGTTTACCGCGCAGCTGAGGACTCAGCCCGGCTGAAATCTTGTTTTGCAGACTTTCTTTGGTTTCATCTGCTGCCTTTTTCTTAAAGCCGTAAAAATCATATAAGGTCGTGACATAATCAAAGCTGTGGATCAACTTGCCAATCTCATGCTTTATCCGGTCAACACTAACATTGCCACCCATTGATACGGGCTGAATGAATAATCCTTTAGCTAACAGATAAGGTGCAAGCACAGCTTTAACAAAACGCTCTTCTGTTGGTCCCTCTACCGAAATTACCACTCTTACCATTGTGGACGACCTCCAACCAAGTTTTTATTCCATACATCACCCATACCATAGTCCTCCAGCCAGTGTTCCAACGCCTTTGGCTCTAAACGCTTGAACATCGAAGCACCAGCTTGCCTGTCAACCACAATAAAATCTTCGGGTTCAAATTGGTTGGCAAAAGTTACCGATTGAGTAGAGCATATTACCTGACTGGTCTTTGCCGCTGATTTAACCATATCAGCCAACACATCCAACGCCGCTGGATGCAATCCCAACTCCGGCTCATCAATGATAATAGTATTGGGTTTTAATGCTTGTGGCTGCAAAAACAGCGTTGCTAAACAAATGAAACGGGCCGTTCCGTCAGATAACTGATTGGCTGAAAACGGATCGTCATGGTCATGGTGGGTCCATTTCAAGAGCAGTTTTTCATTACCGGGCTGACCTTTAGGCGTGAAATGAAAATCGTGAAAAAAAGGGGCAACGGTTTGCACCGCTGAAATAATATCTTGATAGCTGGCTGAATATTCGTGCTTTAAACGATATAAAAAAGCCGCAATGTTTCTCGCATCATCATACAAGTAATCTGCGGCATCTAGGTTTGTGGCTTGCTTAAAACCAGCGCTTGGTCCGGTATCATGAAAATGATAGATCCGACAAGCAGCCATATAGCGGGTAATTGCAACAGGGGATGTTGTTGATGAAGTATCGCGCCGCTGTAGCAGACCGCTTTCGCCTGACTTACCTTTAATAAAGGTTGGTTGTGAAGCAACAGGATCAGTGCAAAATTCTTGCTCAAAAACTAGATTGTCGTCGTTGCCCTGAGTAAATTCAACATGATAGGTGTTATCAGCAATGGCCAAATCAATAGCAATTTTTGCAGTATGCTTGACACCAAAATGAAAGAAAGCGGCAGCAAAACCTTGTTTTTCAACATACGTTTGCAGCTTCCCTATTGATAAATTACGTAAAAAAGCAAACAGGGAAATAAAATTGGTTTTGCCCGCACCATTGGCACCAATCAGGATATTAATCACCCCAATGTTCAAGTTAAGAGACTCAATCGACTTAAACCCTTTAACCCTCACATGTCGTAAATGCGTATCGGCATTATCATTTTTATTCATTACCTTGGTTTACCTGTCATCCGGGAGGATTATTACAAAGCGCTATTGTAAGTAGACAGGCGATGAACGTCAAACCTGTGATAGTTAGCAACATTTAATATCGACAATCCAATTGTTTTACCGCAAACTGCTGAGCTGCATACTGAACGCTGGACTCAAACAACTTAGTTAAAAAAGGAATAGCCATGCCCCCTACTGCACAAAGAAGTACCACAAATCGTCTTGTTGCCATCGACATCTTACGAGGTTTGATTATCGTGTTGATGGCATTGGACCACACTAGAGACTTTTGGGGCTGGGCGGCATTCGATCCAACCGATTTAAACCAAACATCTGCTTCGTGGTTTTTCACCAGATGGGTTACTCACTTTTGTGCGCCCTTGTTTGTCTTTTTGACCGGCGTAAGCGCCATCCTTTATAGTCAAAAACTTGAATCAAAAGCCCAGCTGCGAAACTACCTGTTAAGCCGTGGCGTCTGGCTGATCATACTAGAAATAACCGTCGTCAATCTGAGTTGGCAATTCGGTTATAACCTGACATTTATCCAAGTAATTTGGGCGATAGGCTGGTCGATGATCATCCTATCAGCGCTGATATACCTGCCAAACCGCTGGATATTGGCTATTACGCTACCATTTTTGTTACTACATAACGCGATTGATGATCAAGCTATGGCCACCTTTCTCGGCAATGCCGACTGGTTATGGAAACTATTGCACATCCAAACTTGGATAGGTTTTGAAGGGACGGAATATGGCATTATTGTCATCTACCCACTACTCCCTTGGTTCTCAGTGATGGTACTGGGATATGTCGTTGGCCAATTATTTTTGCAACCCCAGCCCCAACGACAAAAGCAACTGCTGATGCTTGGCGGCGCTATGGTATTGGCCTTTATCGCGTTACGAGCAACAGGCGTCTATGGCGATCCGAGCATTTATCAAAGTCAGGATACCACGCTGTTTTCTTTACTATCATTTCTCAATACCACCAAATATCCAGCATCACTACAGTTTTTGCTCATGACCCTCGGACCGGGTTTAATCTTGTTGGCGCTACTCGACAAAATAGATGATCAACATAAAATCTATCCAGCATTACATTGGTTAAAAGTGTTTGGTTCGGTACCGCTGTTTTTCTACTTGATACATCTGCCAATAATTAATGCAACGGCTCATCTGTATACCTTCTTAACCTACGGTGAGGCAATAAACTTCGTCTATGGCAGTGGAGCACCCGAGGGCTACCAACCGAGTTTATTGCTCACCTATATTGCTTGGATAGCTATCGTTGCTGCGCTTTATTATCCCTGTAAACAGTTTGCGGTGCTTAAACGCCGCTCCAATCATCCAGTGTTGAGTTATTTGTGAGGGTATGAGGGTAAATGGGTTATGTCGATTAACCTGTCATATAAACCATCAACCAATAACAAACGCGAATGAATTCGCGTCTACGTTTGCCACCAACCCTATCGTAGACGAGGTTTCAACCTCGTTAATGTTGAGGGATTATTACAAGCTTAATTTTGTTCAGCTCGAAAAAAAAGCGCCATATAGACGCTTTTGATTTTGCTCTTAATTGTTAACTGTTAAATGTTAACTATTAATTTCGCGAAGCTTTACTCACCTTTAGGGGCGCGATTAGCACGTTTACGTTCGTTTTCAGTCAATAACTTCTTACGAATACGGATGCTTTTTGGCGTCACTTCTACCAGCTCATCATTATCAATGAATTCTAGCGCCTGCTCCAAAGTGTAAACGATTGGCGGTGACAACACTTGCGCTTCATCAGTACCAGAAGCACGAACGTTAGTTAATTGCTTACCTTTCAAACAGTTAACCGTTAAGTCGTTGGCACGGTTATGAATACCGATAACCTGGCCTTCATACACTTCGTCAGCATGTTTGGTGAACAAACGGCCACGCTCTTGCAAGTTAAACAAGGCATAAGTCAACGCTTTACCCGTTGCGATAGCAATCAATACACCGTTGCTACGCTGACCAATAGTGCCGCCTTTATGTGGACCAAATGATTCAAAGGTATGGTACAACAAACCTGAACCTGAGGTGATGGTCATAAATTCAGTTTGGAAACCAATCAAACCACGACTTGGGATAGTGAAGTCTAAACGTACACGACCTTTACCATCTGGCACCATATTGCTCAATTCAGCTTTACGAGTACCCAAACGCTCCATTACGGTGCCTTGGTTTTCTTCTTCAACATCAACAGTAAGATTTTCAAACGGTTCCATTAACTGACCGTCAACTTCTTTGATGATTACTTCTGGACGTGATACCGCTAACTCAAAGCCTTCACGACGCATGTTTTCAATCAAGATACCCAAGTGCAATTCACCACGACCAGACACTTTGAATTTGTCCGGATCTTCTGTGGCTTCAACTCGTAATGCAACGTTGTGCACTAATTCTTTTTCCAAACGCTCAAGGATATTACGTGAAGTCACATATTTACCTTCAAGACCAGCAAATGGAGAAGTATTCACTTGGAAAGTCATGGTAACCGTCGGTTCATCAACTGACAACGGTGGCAAAGCTTCAACATTAGTTTGGACACAGATAGTATCAGAGATTTTCAACTCACCCAGACCGGTGACAGCGACGATATCGCCCACAGATCCTTCTTTAGTTTCAAAGCGTTCAAGTCCCATATAACCCAGTACCTGACCGACTTTACCGTTACGGGTTTTGCCGTCAGCACCAATAATTGTTACTTGCTGATTGGTTTGCACTGTACCACGAGTCACCCGGCCGATGCCGATAACACCAACATAGCTTGAATAGTCCAGCTGTGAGATTTGCATTTGCAAGTCACCGTCGACATCACCGGTTGGTGCTTTAACTTTTGCGACGATAGTTTCGAATAATGGCGTCATATCTACGCCAGTGGTGGCTTCTTCGTTGCTGGCCCAACCCAATAATGCAGAGGCATAAACGATGGGGAAATCCAGCTGTGCGTCATTTGCACCAAGATTATCAAATAAATCAAATACTTGGTCAATAACCCAGTCTGGACGAGCGCCCGGACGGTCAATTTTGTTGACCACAACAATCGGGTTCAAACCATGTTCAAAGGCTTTTTGCGTAACAAAACGAGTTTGTGGCATAGGACCATCAACGGCATCAACCAATAGCAATACTGAATCAGCCATGGAAAGTACACGCTCTACCTCACCACCAAAGTCGGCATGGCCTGGGGTATCAAGAATATTGATACGATAATCGTTCCAGGTAATGGCGGTGTTTTTCGCCAGGATGGTAATGCCGCGCTCTTTTTCAAGGTCGTTGGAATCCATCATGCGCTCTTCGCCATCGCTACGATCACCCAGAGTACCTGACTGTTCGAGTAGTTTGTCAACCAATGTAGTTTTACCGTGGTCAACATGCGCTATGATAGCAATATTACGTAAATGACTGAGATCGCTCATTTATTTTCCTGTTTCTGTATGGACTGTATAAGGACCTAGCAAGATTTGGCAGATAGGGATCATTCTGAATGAATTGACGTTAAATCTGACGCTTGAGCTAAACTTATTACGCTAATATAAAGGGCGCGTATTCTACATGTATTGACCACAATAAAACAGAGCAAACGGGATTATTTTTTGTGCAACTGGCGATAGCTACTTTTTAGTCTCTTGATTGGACCGGATAAGACTGGAGAATTCCGTTTCTCCAAGCAATTGAGTTAATTCGATTTGTTATTTCAGTACCTTGCGACTGACAATTTCTTTCATGATCTCGCTAGCACCACCGTAAATACGCTGAATTCTAGCATCGATATAAAAGCGTGAAATCGGATATTCCTGCATATATCCGTAACCACCAAACATCTGCAAGGCCATATCAATCACCTTATCTTCCATTTCGCTGGTCAGGTATTTCGCCATACTCGCTTGGTCTGCGGTCAGGCGTTTTTCTGCTAGTAGGTTTTTGTAATGCTCAACCATTATCCGGTGCATTTCGGTTTGGCTGTACATTTCAGCCAGTTTGAAACGAATATCTTGCAGTGTCGCCAATGGGCTACCAAACGCCTGACGCTCTTTGACGTAATCAACCGCCAACTGCAAAGCCCCCTCAGCATGAGCCGTTGCACCGCAAGCCAATGACAACCGCTCTCTGGGCAATTCGTTCATCAAACCAAAGAAACCCTGATTCAAACCACCGAGAATTTGCTCGTCGGTGAGTTTAACGTCAGTGAAAAACAATTCAGAAGTATCGGCAGCATGAAGACCCATCTTATCGAGGTTTTGACCCCGGCTGAAACCGACCGCATCGCCGTCAACCATAAACAAAGTCAAACCTCTAGCGGCTTTCACAGCAAAGTCAGTACGTGCGGCGACGATATAAATTGAGGCGTTTTGACCATTAGTGATAAAGGTTTTTGAACCATTGAGGACCCAACGACTCCCTGCTCCCTTATCTTCTTTAACCGCACTAGTTTTCATCCCTTGCAAGTCACTGCCGGCACCCGGCTCAGTCATACAAATGGCACCGATGCATTCACCCGAAACCATTTTTGGCAGATACTGTTGTTTCTGCTCTTCGCTACCCATGTTTAAAATGTAATGTGCGCAAATATCAGAGTGCACCACCAAGTTGCTCGACAGCGCCATAAACCCTGCCCTAGCGGTTTCTTCGGCAACGATCATATTGAAGCGAAAATCGACCTCAAAGCCACCATATTGCTCGGGAATATCGCAACACAGCAAACCATTCTCACCCATTTTTTGCCAAAAGCTTTTGGGGATCAGCTTGTCTTTTTCCCATTGTTCATAATATGGTGTGATCTCGTTTTCGATAAATCGCAACACCATTTCTTTGAAAATATTGAGTTCTTCATTCTGGCTGTCTGTAGACATTTTTTCTGCTCCAATCTGCGCTATATGGCCAAAGCCGAATTTTTCATTAAGCCTAACCTATCGATTGTGGGTTGACTACGTAAATCACCTATTTGATTATTTTGTCACTATTCAGCTCGTTATTTATCCCTCGAAATAACACCTCAGAGTTAGAACTAAGAAACAAAAAATCAAAAATAAATTAACATTTCTGTTGATATAATAAACAACTAGCGCTAGACTGCGGCCCAATTTTAATAAAAACACCTTCCAGATTGCCATGGGGTACTCAAAGGAGGAGCGTTTTTATGTTGAGGGACTTATGTTACGTCATCTGCTATTTTTGATTTTATCTATCATTATTTTGGTTAACCCTGCTGACGCTGAAGATACCTATTTGCCTTTGGCAAATTCAGAACTTTCAGCACTAAGAGATTTATATAACACCACTCAAGGACCTCAATGGATATCGACTAGCGACTGGTTTGGACCAGCTGACCCCTGCACCTGGACTGGGATTAACTGTATCTATATTCAAGTTGGTGTTAACGATTCTAAAGGCAAAATTTTACAGCCCGAAGTGAGCATGTTGGGATTATCCAACCGAGGGTTAATTGGCCAGATACCGACATCAATTAGCAATTTGTCGTCCCTGACCTTATTGGATTTAAGCAGTAATACACTAAGCGGTCCTATTCCTGCCAGTATTGGCAACCTCAGCCGACTAACCTATTTGCGGCTTTATAGCAACCAGCTTAGCGGAGCCATACCTGCTTCGCTGGGTCAATTAACGCTTTTAAACAGGCTTGAATTGACTTCAAACAACCTAACTGAAAGCATTCCTGACAGTCTGGGTCAACTCTCTCGACTAACCGACTTACTACTGGGTCGTAACCAACTCAGCGGTAACATTCCATCAAGTTTAGGCAATTTGGCGCTACTCAAACAGTTGATATTAGAGCGCAATAACTTAAGTGGTAATGTGCCTGAGCTTTTTGGTGGTATGAGCAAACTTTTACAGCTAATGTTAAATTCAAACCAATTAACCGGAAACATACCCGAAACGACAGGATCGCTGACAGCCCTACAAACTCTTATCCTGTATGGCAATCAATTTAATGGCAGTATTCCACCATCACTGGGCTCACTGGCGCAACTGAACATTCTAAACCTCAGCAATAACCAATTGAGTGGCCCATTACCTGATACTCTAGGCAATCTTGCATCGTTGACCCACCTTGATATAACCGCTAATCAACTGACTGGAAAAATTCCAGCGACATTGGGTAACTTGCCGCTACTGAAGTATTTATCATTAGCAGTTAACCAATTGAGCGGCAGCATTCCTGACACCTTGGGTAATTTGACAGAGTTAAGTACAGTGAAATTGCAGAATAATCAGCTGACAGGGGATTTGCTCCCTGCACTGGGCAATCTTGCGAAGTTAAATAATCTGGCGCTAAATGACAACCAACTGAGAGGCTCTGTGCCTACCGCACTATTAACAAAAATGGAGTCAGCCCAACGCATATTTGAGTTTGGCAATAACCCCGCCCTTGGCAGCGCATTAAAAGATGATTTCATCACCACGCACCCATGGTTAACTAGCCAATTGCAGAATAACGCCAGCAGCATCGGTAGAATGGGTGATTTAAGCTGTTATCCAGATTCCAACGCATTTGAAACCACCTTTTCAGGCACCAACTGGCTACTCGACAGTTGCAGCTCAGAACAAAATAGTTGCCCAGAGAAAAATACCGGACCTGATTGCATGGCTGGTAATCCGATTAACCTGCGTACCGGAATGAAACAACAAGGAACCACCGATTATAGTGCTGGCGGTTTGTCACCGCTGGTGCTGCGACGAAATTACAATTCAAGTGATGTCAGGGCAAAACGACGCTGGAGTTTTGGCAAGAACAACAACAGTCTGATTGTTAGCGGTTCATACGTTAAATTAACCGGCGATAAAAAATATAATTACCTGTTCAGCTGTAGCTCGACTGCACCGTCAGATTGTGGTCACAGTCAGGTTAAAACCCAATCGCAAATATACCGTGGCTACACATTACGCAAGTTGGTCGATGGCTATTTATTGACTTTACCCTCCGACGCAACCGAACAATATAATGTCACTGGCCAACTAACGACCACCAGCAACGCCCGGGGCCGTACGCTCAATTACAGCTATGAGTTAAACACAACCACAATCAGTGATGAGTTTAACCAACAAATAGTACTCACTTATGCTGAGGAAGTTGAGGACCAATTAATTCAGGCCAGCACACCAGCAGGGGTATTCATTTATGGTTACAGTGATGACGGTTTTCTCAATTCAGTGATTCGACCTGACGGCACCCGCATTCAATACCTTTATGATGAAGCAAATTATAGTACCGCAGGGCCAGCACTTGGATTGCTGACAGGTAAACTGGATGCCAACGGGCAGCGCTTTGCCAGCTGGTATTACGATGATCAACGCCGAGCATACAAGAGTGAACATGGCAGTAATATTGATGTCACCACGATCAACTTTGTCAGTGAACAAGGGGATGTCGGCACTGATGAACAAGGCAATCCGATTGTGCTACAGCGAGTACGAGATAACACCAATGCCTTAGGTAAACGCACTCGCACCACCTTTCTCGCCCCCTTTGGCCTAAGAGCAGCAAAAATTGAACATTTTGATGATCCTGGCATATTAACAGGCACTGAATTATTCAGCTATGATAACAATGGTTATCTGATGACCTCAACCAGTTTAGCTGGCATAGTGACCCAATTTACCCGGGATAATACTGGGCGTGAAACTTCGCGCACCGAAAACTTTGCCACGGCACAAGCCCGCACCATCACCACCAATTATGTTGGTAATACCTCTAAGCGACAAAAAGTCACCACGCCGGAGCAAGAAACCGTATTCGAATACATTAGTTTTGGCGACAGTCTGTTGCCAACCTCACAAGCGGTGACTGACTTGACCAGCGGTATAACACGCACTACCCGGTTTAGTTACACCGAATCTGGCTTTTTGAGTCAGATTGACGGCCCCCGCACAGATGTCAACGATATAACCCAGTTTGAATACAATGCAGAAGGTTTACGCAACAAAGAAACCAATGCGCTGGGTCATCAAAGTACCGTGACGGCTTTTAATGCTTATGGCAAACCCACAACGATTATTGATGCCAACAATATTACCACCACGCTGACCTATGACCCACTGGGCAGAATGTTAAGCAAGCAAACGGCGGGTTTAACCACCAATTTTGCTTATGATGATAATGGTTTACTGACCAGTACAACGTTAGCAGATGGTAATAGCTTAAATTATGAATATGACAGCGCTCATCGCTTGGTGGCGATGCAGGACAACTTAGGCAATCGTATTGATTACACCCTCGATGCCGTGGGTAATAGACTGAGCAACAACATCAAAGATACCAGCGGCACCTTGCGTTTTCGCCAACAACAATTGTTCGACGAATTCAGTCGTATTACCACCTTGGTCGATGGCAATAACAATACACAGCGCAAAAAATATCTGCCTAACGGCCTGCTTGAAAGCGACACTGACGAGCTTAATTACAGTGACGATTATACCTACAATGCAGCGGCTCAATTAAGCCAAATCAGTGATGCGGCGGCAGGCACTACGGCTTATTCATATGATAATGCGGGTAACACCACCTCAATCACCGATGCTGAAAATAAAGAAACAACCTACAGCTACAACAGTTTTGGTGAGGTGATTGAACAAAATAGCCCAGACACCGGGATCACTCAATTTAGTTATGATGAAGCCGGTAACCTGAAACAAAAAATTGAGGTGGATACTTCACGCACCACCAGCTACCAATATGATGCGCTCAATCGAGTGTTATCAAACAGTGCAACAGGGGCAATCTACACCTATGATGGCATCTCAAACAGCACCTCAAATAGCACCTCAAATAGCAATAGTGGCGTCGGTAGATTAACCTCAGTAGTTGAAAATTCAGGTGCTCAACAGCTTGCTTATGACGCCATCGGCAATACCATCAGTGACACCCGGATCACCGGCGGAAACACCCAAACAACCTTGTATCATTACAACGTACTTAATCAATGGGTGGGGTTGACCTACCCCAGTGGTCGACGGGTTGATTTCAGTGTAAACAACCAAGGTCGGATATCCGGGTTAAGCACCACGGTTGATAGCCAGACCGACACATTAGCCAGCGATATCAGTTACCTACCTTTTGGTCCAATGAAGGGTTTCACTTATGGTAATGGCCTAGTGTTTAATCTCAGTTATGATCTTGATTATCGCCTAACTGGGCAAACGACCGACAATCTTGAAGACAAAACCTTTGTTTTTACCCCACGCAACAATATTCAATCGATCACCGACTTGCTCGACAGTCGCAGCAGTCAAAACTTTGCCTACTCGCCTGTGCAAAGTTTGATTGATGCCGATGGCGATTATGGTGCGCTGAATTACAGCTATGATGCCATTGGTAACCGCCTGACCCGTGCTGATAATGGTGCGACTGATCATTACAGCTATGTCAGCAACAAGCATCATTTGCAAGCCGTTAGTGGTACACAAACCATTGATTACAGCTATAATGCCATCGGACAGACGTTACAAAAAGACGCGATGAGTTTCACTTATAATGCCGCTGGTGCAATGGCGACGGCAACCAACGATGGCAGTACAACAAGTTATCAATATAACTATTTGAATCAGCGCATCAGCAAGACCAGTGGCACAAAAACGACCTATTATATCTACAATCTGGCCGGACAACTACTGGCTGAGGTTGACGACAGTGGCACATCATCAGTCGAATACCTCTATCTGAATAATCAATTATTGGCTGTAGTACATAATCCGCTGGTAACCACTTATCCGCCAGAAGACTTGGCTTTTGATGATGTAAATAGCAAGGTAACAACTGTTGGTAACTGGAGCCAAAACAAATCGAGAAAAGCCTATAACAGCTATCACCAAACAGCCGCTGGCGGCAGCAATGCCTCACTGACTTGGACACCAGATATCGTCGGCGGAACTTATCAGGTTTATGCTCGTTGGGTTGCTAACAGAAAATACAGCAATCAAGCGGCTTATGTCATTACCCATGCAGGTCAAACTCAAACGGTGCAAGTTGATCAAACGGGCAACGCCAATCAATGGAATCTGTTAGGCAGCTTTGATTTTAGTGGTCTAGGCAATGAATCAGTGACTTTAAATGACAGCAACGGCAAAGTCAGCGCCGATGCTGTACGCTTGGTCAGAGTGGCGGATTTACCTCAACTTGAACAACAGTTATTTTACATTCACAACAACCACTTAGGCACCCCAACCCGCCTGACTGACACCAGCGCACAAATCGTCTGGCGTGCTTATTACACCCCATTTGGCTCAGCCACTATTAATGATGATGTCGATGGCAACAATATTGCCGTCACGTTCAACCCAAGGCTTCCCGGGCAATACTTTGACAGTGAAACAGGTTTGCATTATAACTGGCATCGCTATTACGATCCTGTTACCGGACGTTATATGAGTAGTGATCCGCTGGGGCTGGGAGGTGGGGTAAGTACGTATGCCTATGTCGAAAATAACCCATTATCTTATATAGACCCCTTGGGATTAAGTAAAAGAGATCCCAATAGTGAATATTGTAAAAGTATTGAAAGACGAATAAACAATTTGGATAAAGAGCTTGAAAAAAGATGGAGTGAGTTAGAAGCTGATCCTTTAGGATTACCAGAAAGAATAGGTCCGGGAGAGGCACTTGCAAATACAAAACGCGGCCACCGAACTAAAATAAATGAAACTGATAGCCGACTAAAAAAGAATTTAAAAGAATACTATGATGAATGTAGTGGAGGCGGTGGACCCCCAGGTATACCAATAGGCAGTCTTAACAATGAAGATCCCAATGAATGTACTATCGGGAATGGGAATTGTGAAAAAGCAGCTCAGGTAGTTGTATTTGGCGGTGCTGTTTATGTTGTCTATCGCTGTGTAAGATTTATTCCTTCGCTATATCCTGCGTTGTGGGGAACAATTCCGGCGAACTTGGCAACACCTTAACAGAGGCAAAGGTATGAACATTGATTTATCAAAAAAATTCATCGCCCCAGATGGTCATGTAATGGCAACCAAATTAGTTGATTTTTTTGAGCGCGATCTTTTGAATTATCAGCGATTACCTGATGATTATCTGGTCTTTTTGAAAAGCATATTCACCAATAAAGAAAGCATCGAGAGTCGTAATTTATGGAAAGTGTTGCATATGTTGACGACAGAGTGCCTAGACCAACAGCAGTTTGAGCAGTTGTCAGCTGTGCTTGGTGAAAACTATCTTCTGTATGCTGATGACATGTTATGTGACATGAGCTGTGATTTTATTGCCAGAGTCTGTGGACCCGTTTATGCTTTCGAATTATTGCAAACTCTGGCGGCAACAACCAAAACCATGAACAAACAGCAAAAAAGTGGTGTGCTGACGGGGCTATCAATATTGATGACTCATGAAGAAAAAAATTCGCAGTTATATAAAAAGGCTCAGACGCTCATCAGGGAAGTTTGGCAGTAACAATTGGATCGCGTTTTTATTGTAGTGTGCCAGCAAATTGACTACCAGAGATCCGCCGGATTGTAGTTATTTTAACCAAAATGCAAATTATGGTTGACCAAATCCGTCAATTAAATTACCTTTGATGGAAGAATTATGTAAGCGCTTACAAAATACAATTATAAATCGCTACCTTATTTACAGATATGAATTCAGGGGATTTCATGAGACAACACATATTTAATAAAACCCGATTGGCAACCAGTTTGTCGCTAATCTTAGGGGCCAGCGTATTTTCACCATCAAGTATTGCCGATTCAGCACCCGGCGATAAAGTCGAAGTCGTTCAAGTTAAAGGCATTCGTGGCTCTCTGGTGAAAGCCATGGATATTAAACGCGCCTCCAGTGGCGTAGTTGAAGCCATCAATGCCGAAGACATCGGTAAATTCCCCGATACCAATCTAGCAGAATCATTACAGCGTATTCCTGGGGTTTCCATTGACCGTCAAAACGGTGAAGGCTCAAAAGTCACCGTCCGGGGTTTCGGCGCAGACCGTAATCTGGTCACCCTTAATGGTCGCCAACTGCCGACAACCACTGGCAGCCGTTCATTTGATTTTGCCAATATCGCCTCCGAAGGCGTCAGCGGTGTTGAAATCTATAAAACCAGTGATGCCACCGTGGCGACTGGCGGTATCGGTGCAACCATCAATATTCTAACTCACCGACCGCTAAACAATCCCGGTGAAAAAGCCACTTTTGGTATGAAAACCATTAAAGACACCTCCACAGAAACCGGTTCATCCACTACACCGGAGTTTTCAGGGTTATATTCCAACACCTTTTCTGACGACACTTTTGGTGTCTCACTGTCTGGCAGTTATCAGGAGCGTGACAGCGGCAACCAGCAAGCTAATGTTGGCACCGGCTGGCGTTCATTTGATGCCATTGCCGATCAGGATTGGGATGGTCCCAACGCCCAATGGGGCGGTGTGCCACAAGAGAACCAAATCAATCGCCCCACCGAAGCCGGTGAAATCTATGCGGTGCCACAAACTACCATCTATCGGTTTGAAGAACAGCAACGTAAACGAACCAATGCCCAGCTAGTATTACAATATCAACCTACCGAGTCGATTACTGGCACCTTTGATTACACTTATATCAATCAAGAAGTGGCGACCCAATTCAATGATGTGTCGGCTTGGTTTACCTTTGCTCCGTCTGAAAATGTCTGGACTGATGGCCCCAACTCTTCACCCTTACTGTATTCTGAAACCTATGGCAGCCCGCAAGATTTATCTATGGGAGCCGGTTCATCAGCCACCAAAGCAGAAACTGACTCGATAGGTTTAAACCTTAAATGGGAGGTCAACGACAACCTGACCCTGACGCTGGATCATCATTCATCCACTGCCGAATCATCGCCAGACAGCCCCCATGGTTCATCCAACGGCTTAAGCATGGCAGCGTTTATCAGAACCAGTGCAGCAACAGATTTCACTGGCGATCTGCCAGTATTGGCGGTCGGCGGCTCTTCAAACCTTAAGCCTTCAGATATGCGCGTAACCGGTAGTACATTTACTAATGACCGCTCTAAAGCAGAGATTGACCAGACCCAACTGCAAGGCAGTTATTTCTTAGGCGATAGCGGTAGTATTGATTTTGGTTTATCACTTACCGAATCAACCAATCACTCACAAAATATTACCGTTCAACGTAATGATTGGGGCGGTGTTGGTGAAGCGGGCGATTTCGACGATTCGTTTTTCCCAGAGCGCAGTGTTCACGGCCAGTTTGACGACGTTTCCGGCGGTAATTTCAGTGATTTCGACGGCGATTTTGAAATTGTCGACACCATTTACTTCTGGGATTTTAACGCCGTAAGAGACAGAGCCGAACAGCTGTATACCCCGGATTCGTTTGCTGACAACACCATTATTGGTGATTGCGGCACACTATTTTGTCCATCAACCCAGTATGATGCGGCAACCGATCAGTTCACTAAAGAAAAAATGACAGCGGTCTATTTACAATATAATTATGATGGTGAATTCGGCGACATGCTCTACGACTTCCATGTTGGCATTCGTTATGAAAAAACCGACATCGCCGCCACTTCGGCAGTGCCGACTTATAACGGCGCACAGTGGGAAGGCGATACAGAGATTGTGTTGCAGGCAACTGGTGATCGCGAATTCCAAACTCGCAAGGGCGATTACAACCATACCTTACCCAACTTTAACTTTAATCTCGAAGTCACCGAAGACGTTAAATTACGTCTTGCCTACAGTGAAACCATTGGCCGTGCGGCTTATGGCGACCTCAAAGGTGGCACAACGGTTGGGTCAACAACCAGTCGTGCCGGTGGTAGTGGTTCGTCCGGTAATCCGGGTCTGTTACCACTTGAATCAACCAACTATGATTTCTCGGCAGAATGGTATTACGATGAAGGCAGTTATGCCGCTATCGGTTATTTCAAAAAAGATGTGGTTAACTTTATTGAAGGCGCACAAACCCGTTCGGATATTTATAACATCTTTAACCCAGTTGATGGTCCAAGATACTTTGAAGCCATTGCAGCGGTAGGCTCTGATGCCGGTGATATTCGCCAATATATCTTCGACAACTACCAAGACGGTGAAACGGTTTATATGCAAGACGGTAAAATCATCATCGAAGGGGTACCCGGCGATTCAGTGATTGAATTTTTGATTGATGTGCCCGGCAACAATGGCAATGAGCAAAGCTTTGATGGTATCGAATTAGCCTTGCAACATATGTTCAGTGACAGCGGTTTCGGTTTATTTGCCAACTACACTATGGTTGATACCGACAATACCTACGATGACTTGGCACTCGGTGGCGGTCAAATTGCCGAAACTAATATCAGTGACACCGCAAACCTAGTGGTGTTCTATGAAAATGAAGGTTTTCAAACCCGTATCGCCTATAACTGGCGTGATGAGTTTTTAAATTCTCATGGTCAAGATACCGGTGCCAATCCCAAATACACCGAAGCTTATCGCCAACTGGATTTTAGTATCAGTTACGAAGTACCTATGATTAAAGGCTTAACGGTTTCTCTTGAAGGGATTAATCTGACCAATGAATATACCCGGGAACATGGGCGTACCAGTAGTCAGGTGCTCAACGTTACCCAAACCGGTGCGCGTTATGGTTTTGGGGCACGTTATACCTTTTGATCAGCTGAAAAAACGACAATAAATTCTCGTCTACGTCATGTTAATGCTGCCGTAGACGAGGTTTTAACCGCGTTTTTCTATTTGATTGAAGCCTAAAATCCGCTATTGTTTAAGCAACAATAAACTCCCCCATCAAGCAGGTGCTATGAACACTTCAATAAAAACCATCACCATTATCGGCGGTGGTACAGCTGGCTGGATCACCGCTGGTGTGATTGCAGCGGAGCATGGCAGCAGCACAGTTGAAGTGAAGCTAATCGAATCACCAGACATCAATCCTATTGGTGTCGGTGAAGGCACCTGGCCTTCGATGCGCAGTACTTTACAAAAAATGGGCATCAGTGAAACCCGCTTTATGCTCGAATGCGACGCCAGTTTTAAACAAGGTTCGAAGTTTGTTAACTGGTGCAGCGCTAGAAACAACCAAGACCACTATTACCACCCTTTTAGTTTGCCGCAAAATTTTCAAGAGATTAACCTCGCCGGATATTGGCTAAAGTACCGCGAGCAGGTCAGTTTTGCCGATGCGGTATCTGCCACTGGCGCTTTGTCGGGATTAAATCTGGCACCGAAACAAATCACCACCGCAGAGTTTGCTTTTAATGCCAATTATGGTTACCACTTAGATGCGGGCAAATTCAGCGAATTTCTCAAAAGACATTGCATCGACACTTTAAATGTTACTCATATATCGGATACCGTCAGCGCCATCAACTCTGCTGTTGATGGTGATATCAGCTCGGTTGAGACCAAAAACCATGGCCAAATCAGTGGCGACCTATTTATTGACTGCACCGGGGCAAAATCCTTGCTGCTAGGCGAGCATTTTAAAGTGCCATTTAAATCACAAAAACACCACCTGTTTAATGACTCGGCATTGGCGGTTCAACTGCCTTACCCTAAGGTAAAAGGCCAGCCGGATGCTGATATTGCTTCATGTACTGTGTCGACGGCACAAGATAGTGGCTGGATTTGGGATATTGGTTTGTCTTCACGCCGGGGGGTTGGTCATGTTTATTCATCAGCACATTGCAGTGATGACGAGGCGGAACAAGTTTTAAGACGCTATATCGCTGATGACACTAATAAGCAAAACATTCGCAAATTAAGCTTTGATCCCGGCCACAGGGCGCACTTTTGGCACCGAAACTGTGTCGCGATTGGCATGTCAGCGGGTTTTATCGAACCATTGGAAGCATCGGCGCTGGCTTTGATTGAATTGTCGGCGAAAATGGTCAGTGAACAACTACCTGTCAGCCGGGCGACCATGGATATTGTCGCTGAGCGCTTTAATCAAAAGTTCCTGCAGCGCTGGGACAATATTATTGAATTCTTAAAACTGCATTATGTCTTAAGTGATAGAACTGAAGACTACTGGCGTGATAATCGTGAGTCATCGACGGTGCCGCAGAGCCTGCAAACCTTATTGCAATTATGGCAAAGCCAAACCCCGTATTTATTTGATACCACTCATACCGAAGCGCTGTTCCCTGCCGCCAGTTATCAATATATATTATATGGCATGGGGTTTGAGACCAAACCGAGAATGACCCGTCGCAACAAACAACAGGCAGAACAAGCTGAGCAGCTGTTTAATGATAACGTGCGCAAAAGTCAGCAATTATGCGCGGCATTACCAAGCAACAGACAGTTACTAAACAAAATCAGCCAGTTTGGTTTGCCGAAAATCTAAGGAGCTATGATGGCTAACAATGTATTGGTCAATAATATTGATCACAAAGACCTTAAGGTGATCGCCGAACGTTCCGCCAAATATGGTGATAATGTTTGGTATACCCTGACGTTTCCGCAGGAATTTCGCAGTGTTCAGGCTTATTATCCAATTTTCTTTTATAAAGACAGTAATACTGGCCAATTTATGGCGGTGGCTATATTTGGTTTTCAACATCAAGAAAACTTATTCCTTATAGATGATCGCTGGGATGCCGCTTATATTCCGTTGACCATTCAACGCCAACCTTTTTTGATTGGTGCACAAGCAGTTAATGAAGGCGGGGTTGAGACTCAGCAGCGAGTATTACATATTGATTTAGATAACCCCAGAGTCAACCAAGAGCGCGGAGAACCGTTGTTTTTGGACTTTGGTAGTAACACTCCTTATCTCGACCGTATTGCCGACATGATGGAGGCGTTGCATCATGGTGTTACAGACGCCGGACAATTCATCGACACCTTGCTAACGCTCGAATTGCTCGAACCTTTTACCCTTGATGTCGAATTGAATGACCATAGCAAACATCAGATGGCCGGTTTTTACACCATCAATGAAGACAAGCTCGACAACTTAAGCGACGCTGCCATTCTCCAGTTACATAAAAGCGGTTACTTGGCAGCGATTCATATGAGCATTGCCTCGCAATCGAATATCAGAGATTTACTTAACCGTAAAAACGCCCAGCTGGGGCTTTAGATAATTGTAACTATTCAGCTTATGGATGTCTTAAGGGTTTGACGGGCTTTTCAAGTCATTGGAGCGCTGCGTGCTAAAAAAATAAAAACATTTTAACCACGGAGGCACGGAGATACGGAGAAAAACAACGTCAAAAACAAAGATTTTAGCTGTTTGCTTTTGACCTTCTCCGTGCTTCCGTGTCTCCGTGGTGAGTGCTTTTGATTGTAAAGAACGAAGCGCTCCAAATACCTGAACAGCCCAGCGGCCCACATGACAGTAGTGGCAAAAGGAAATAACCTTTAATTAATAGCCACACTGAATAATTCGTAGGCGGTGCATTTATGTACGCATCTTGTTTAAACCGATAAAACTAGGAGTGGTGGTGTTAAATATCCAACAAAAAGTGACGGTTGTTGAAGGGTGTCGTGCCAACAATATTCCCCAGTCGGTGCTGACATCCACCCAACCGCTGGTGCTCAAAGACTTTGCCGCCGACTGGCCGCTGGTGATTGCGGGTAAGCAATCGCCGCAAGCTGCCGCCGACTATATTCGGGGGTTTTACAGCGCTATCCCAGTGAACGCCTGTTTTGCCGAGCCGTCGATTGATGGCCGGATATTCTACAACAGCAACATGGACGGGTTTAATTTCACTGGTTCCAAAGTGGATTTAAATCTAGTGCTCGACAAATTGCTCGAACATCTGACCGACAATAATCCACCAGCTATGTATGTCGGCTCTACTGAAATCAACCAGTGGTTCCCCGGTTTTAGCCAGCAAAATCCGATTGCGCTGGACGGCTTAAATCCCTTAGCCAGCATCTGGATTGGTAATCAAACTCGAATAGCCGCACATTATGACTTCCCCAATAATATTGCCTGTGCAGCAGTGGGCAGACGACGTTTTACCCTATTCCCACCGGAACAAATCAAAAATCTTTATGTCGGACCGATAGGTTTTGCCCCGGGTGGTCAGGAGATCAGTCTGGTGGATTTTAACAACCCGGATTATCAACGTTACCCTAAATTCAAAGTCGCAGCAGCGGCGGCTCAAGTGGCTGAACTGGATGCGGGTGATGCGCTGTTTTTGCCGAGCATGTGGTGGCATCATGTTGAGGCATTAGATCCATTTAATGTATTGGTTAGCCATTGGTGGCGGGACAGTCCGGCGTTTATGGGCAGGCCCAATAATGCCTTGTCGTTGGCGATATTGAGTCTGAGGAGTTTACCGCCTGAACAACGTCAGGCGTGGAAACATATTTTTGACCATTATATTTTTGACCATCAGCCAGAGGATTTAGATCATATTCCTGACGCTGCCAGAACCATTTTAAACCAGCCGCTGGATGAGTTATCTGCCCGTCGCTTACGTGCTGAAATCATCGACAAGCTAAAAAGGTAAATAATGAAAACCAATCAAATTAAAAAAGTGGTAATTGCCGGTGGTGGCACTGCGGGTTGGATGACAGCGGCGGCACTGAGCAAGTTACTGGGCAAGAATCTTGATATCTGTTTGATTGAATCGGCGGGGATTGGCACCGTTGGAGTCGGTGAAGCCACCATTCCGACCTTGCATATTCTACATAAATTACTCGGCATTAATGAACAAGCGTTTATGGCTGCCACCAATGCCACTTTTAAGCTTGGTATTGAATTTGAAAACTGGCGTGATGTCAAACATGATTATCTGCATTCTTTTGGTGTTTTGGGCCAAAGCTGTTGGGCTGCCGGATTTCATCATTTTTGGCTTAAAGCTCAGCAACAGGGGTTAACTGTTGGTATTGGCGATTATTGCCTTGAGCATTTAGCTGCCCGTGAAGGGCGATTTGCAGTGATGGCCAATCAAAAACTCAATCATGCCTATCATTTGGATGCCGGTTTGTATGCCAAGTTTTTACGCGGCATTGCCACTGAGCATGGTTGCAGCCACATTGAAGGCACCATTAGCGAGGTCATACTCAATCAGGGTCCGGGTCAGGTTTCAGGGCATATCAATAGCTTGAAACTGGCTGATGGTCAGATAATTGAAGGCGATTTGTTTATTGATTGTACTGGTTTCACTGGGTTACTGATTGAAGGTGCTCTGCATACTGGTTATGACAATTGGAGCCATTACCTGCCTTGTGACAGTGCCATTGCGGTGCAAACCGAGAGCACTGGTAAACCGCTGGCTTATACCCGTTCGATTGCGCGGGAGTCTGGCTGGCAGTGGCGTATTCCTTTACAAAACCGCACTGGCAATGGTTTTGTTTTTTGCAGTCGATATCTCAGCGATGAACAGGCGACCCAACAGTTGCTGGATAATATCGAAGGCGAGCTACTCAATCAGCCCCGGGTGATCAAGTATCAAACGGGCACCAGACGCAAACAGTGGAATAAAAACTGTATTGCCATCGGCTTATCGGCGGGGTTTATTGAGCCACTGGAATCCACCGGTATTCACCTATTTCAGCGGGCGATCATCCGCCTAATGCAAATGTTTCCAAGCAATGGTATTAACTCAGCAGAGGTTGATGAATTTAACCGTCAAGCCAGTGATGAAGCCCATAACATCAGGGATTTCATCATCCTGCATTACCACCTAACAGAGCGTCAAGACAGTCCTTTTTGGCGTCATTGCCGCTCCATGCCCATTCCCGACAGCTTACGTCATCGCATGGCATTGTTTGCTCAATCAGCTGCGGTATTTAAAAAAGACGAAGATTTGTTTGGTGAAAGTTCGTGGATACAGGTGATGCTCGGACAAGGGCTAACACCTCAGTCCTACCACCCTATCGTAGACATGATGAGTGATCAAGAATTGGCCAGCTTTTTAACTACCATTCAATCGACGATTAAAACTAAGGTCGCTAAATGGCCAGATCATCTCGATTTTATTCAGCATTATTGTCGGGCGGGGTAAGCTTGGCAAATAAAATAGCTTTATTCATCTGACAGTTTTAACTTTAACGCGGTGATTTGTGCCGCTGTTAAGCCAGTCATCTCGGCTACCTCCTTGTCTGTTAGTGCGCCTGCCCGTAGCAGGTTAAGCGCAACCAACTCAATACCCTCTGTTTTGCCTTTGACTTCCCCCCTGGCTTCACCTCTGGCTTCACCTCTGGCTTCACCTTTTTTTTCAGCTAACGATAAGGCACTCACTTGAATACTGATCCACTCTTTGTGTTTATACTGCATCTCCAGTTCTTCTTTACTCATACCAGCCTCATTTGACGCTTCGTAAGCCGACTGCACAGATTCCGGCAAGTTCTCGGGGATCATGGCTAAGTCGCCAGCATTTTTGAGGAAAAAAATCCAATCATCCCGAATACCCTGACACTGCGCCTCAGTTTTAGTGAGTTTTTTCGAATAATAATGAACTATCATTTTACTTATTAGAGACTTAAAAGCGAGAAACAAACCAATCCTCTCCCATTGGAATCCACACAGAGCTAGCAATGACCCCACTAATTTCAGACGGCGTTTTGTCAGGAAAATAGCCATAAAGAACATCGTGCTCTGTATGCTGAGAAAATATTACATAGCCGTCGCTGGCAGTCACAACATAATCGATAAACTGATCTGGCGTCTCAACATTCGAATTACCCTTGAGTAAATCAATCGCGTAACTTTCTGCACTATTCCTATTTATAATAAACCAGCGTTGATCTTCACCTATGAAAACGAAAAATATTATGCTAACAATTATAGTGGCAACTAATACCTTTATTATGGTCTTCAATTTACAATCCTTGAAAGTCTTTTGGGTAAACAGTGAGTACGGTGCCGCCGTTATCATGGTTTAATTTAAATAACTGATTCAATGCATCATTCGTTTTACAATCTGACACCATACAAGCCTGTGAAATACCAGACGATGTTCCATCGCGGCCTTCGTGAAATTGAGCCCCTCTTGTAACATTCCCATTGGAGTACTGAATTTTATTCCAATCATTAGTATTTGAAATTGTTGGATTTCCGGCATTCTCATTTCGATTGGAAAACCAGTTCGATAGTGTATTCGGTAGTCTTGGCCGTGGCTCAACCTTATATGTTCCAGGTCCAATTTGATTATAATTGATTGTATCCCGATTGAACCTTCCGGTTATTAACGTGCTCCCATGCTCATCGTGAGCGATAAAAACATATCCACCTGCTTTGCTGGGAAAAACATTAACCCATGCTTTCAACCCTCTCGGATCAACAAACCCAACAGGATTTCCCCCAACATACCCATAAGTATTCATCCCCCCAGCCAAACCAATCGGGTCGCTAGTCACATAGCGTCCAATCACCGGGTCGTAATAACGAAACCAGTTATAATGCAATCCGCTTTCGGCATCATAATACTGTCCGGGGAAACGGATATTCAGCGTTACCGCCACACCATTGTTATCGACATCAGCATTGATCGTCGCCAATCCAAACGGTGTATAGCTGGCTTGCCATACTGGCTTTCCGGCGCTGTTAGTGAGCAGTTTTGGTGTGCCAAGGTGGTCATTATGCGCGTAATAAATTTGACCAGCACCGCCATTCGTTACACCACTATAGTCAATCATCGCGATTAACTGGACATTGAAATAGAGGTATTCTTTTGCCAAACGCCTTTTGCAAGACGCCGGACAGATCGGCGAGACCAGCAGCCCTGCATCGCTTTTGACCTCGATTTTGCTCTTGACCAGATCTGCCAACCCGCCGGATCTATTGTCCTATCTAACGTCTCTGGTTTTCCCTGAACAGTCCAATATCTCTGTTTAAAAAGTATTATTAAACGAATCCCCTAAGGCTATTTTTCTCTTAACGTCTTATTATTCGATATATAACCCAAATACTGAAATAGATCAATCCACTTATCAGCATCATCTCAATCATGGTTGCTTGGTAGGAAGCTTCTCCGTCAACTTCAAGTATTTTGTGAATTAATTTGGGCGTACCTGGCCATTTGTAGTCCATCCATAATTTCCACCAAATACCACCAGTAACGATTGAGCCTAGTACAACGATAACAAATTGGACTATCAACTTAATTATTCTATTCATTAGTACACCTTCACCGTACCAAAGTAAGTTATACGAGTGCCAGGAATGAAAGCTGTCTTCGTATTTTTCAATAGATTGCTCAATTTCTCAAAGTCATTTTTACTTGTTAATGTTATGCAGCCCTCACTTCGTCCCCCAGGATGCATCCTAAATTGGCCTCGACTCACTTCATTTACTTTCGTTGTATCATCAATAACTCCATCATTTCTATAAAGCGCAAACCAACTATCTGCTCCAGAGAAGAAGTCATAAACAGACCCCAAACGGCCACCAGACTCACGCTCAGCAATATAATATATTCCTCTGGGAATAGGTCCGTAGCCTTCTTTATCAGTTAGTGTTGGATTATTAAATGCGCCTTCAGCACCAGAAAAAGCAGGAAAGGACACACCACACTCACATTCTAAAGTAGATGTATTTGAGAAATTTAACATATAAGAAAACTCCTCAAGCAATCCAGTTGAATCCATTCTATTAACCGGATTTCCCCCAACATACCCATAAGTATTCATCCCCCCAGCCAAACCAATCGGATCACTGGTCACATAGCGTCCAATCGCCGGGTCATAATAACGAAACCAGTTATAATGCAATCCGCTTTCGGCATCATAATACTGTCCGGGGAAACGGATATTCAGCGTTACCGCCACACCATTGTTATCCACATCAGCATTAATCGTCGCCAATCCAAACGGTGTATAGCTGGCTTGCCAAACCGGCTTTCCGGCGCTGTTAGTGAGCAGTTTTGGTGTGCCAAGGTGGTCATTATGCGCGTAATAAATTTGACCAGCACCGCCATTCGTTACACCACTATAGTCAATCATCGCGATTAACCGGGCATTAAAATAGAGGTATTCTTTTTGCCAAATACCTTTTTCATTCGATTCACCAATTAGCAAGCCATCGGGTTCATAATGGTAATGAGTTTGACTGCCCTGACTATTGAGCGTGGTTTTACTCACCCGTAAACCGCGTGAATCATACTGATAGTTAGTTATCATTTGACGATTAGTGACTGATGACATTCTTCTGGCTTGATTAAACTGGCTGAATAGCGAATTCATTTGTTCAACGTCGCCGATGGTGATTTTACCTAGGTAATGGCTGCCTTGGCGATAATGATAATTCGCCACTTTTTCAGCACTACTGCTGACGTTATCGGTTTTACTGAGGCGGTTTCCAATTGCATCATAACTGTAAGCCAAACTGCCATAATCCCCTGTAGCACTGATTAGGCGCGAGAGTTTGTCATAAGCGAATGTTTGATTGCTACCGCTTGGCTGGTTAATCGCGGTGATATTGCCAGTGGCAGAATAAATCAGCTGCTGATTTTTCAATCCCGTGAGTGTCCGGCTGATGAGTTGATAATTGCGGTCATAGTTGAGGGTGTTGAGCAAACCATTGCCTTGTTTGAAACTCCGCACTGGCCCGAATGGCAAATAGGCTGCATTGCTCATCACACTAATTGACCTAGCGAGCCATAACGTAATTGTCTGTTACCCGATGAGTCGATTATGCCTGTTAAGCGGCCAACGCCTTTATTATTGTTGAGTACACTGTCGTAAGTAAACGTAATGTTTTCACTGCTATCGGGGTAACGCGTGGCAATCAGACGATTGAGCGCATCATAGTCATAACTGACTGTAATGCCACGGGCATCGGTTTCGCTGGTCAAGTTGCCTGCACTGTCATAGCCATACAGCGTCTCGCCGGTATCTGGGCTGATTTGTTGGGTCTTCTCACCAAAGCCGTTGTAACGATAAGTCGTTTTAAGCCCGCTGGCGTCGGTGATTGAATCGGTGCGACCCGCCGCATCATAACCATATTGAGTTTGGCCATTGTTCGGGTCATGTATCGCCGCCAAACGGCCCAATGCATCGTAGCTGTTGTGGGTTTTATTGCTCAATGCATCAGTGGTATCGGTCAAACTGCCATTGGCGGCATACGTCAGATTAACACTATCGCTGGTGCCATTAATGACAGTGGATAAACGGCTGAATTCATCAAACAATTGTTGCTGGGTTTGTTGCAAACTGCCGTTGTTATCTTTGGTTTGTGTCTGTAATCGATTACCTGCTGCATCCAATTGATAGTCAAGGCGATTACCCAAGCTATCAACCATGGCGATTAATCGACTGGCGGTGTCGTATTCATAATCAATGGTACTGCCGTTGGCCAGTGTAGATTGGACTAACAAACCATTGGCGTCATAAGCAAAGTGTTTGATTTGCCCGGCCTGTTGCGTACTGAGCAATCGACCCATCACATCATAAGTCAGCGTGATGGTGTCGCCATTGGCGTCGGTGATTGCGGTCGGTTTACCTGTCGCATTAAACGTGGTGATGGTCGTGCTGTGTCCCAATGCATTGGTGGTTTTGGTTCTCAATCCTTGGGCGTTGTATTCAAAACGGCTGATATCGTTCACATCGGTTCGCGGTCATCAAAGTGATTCGAGCTTAAATAAAGACGGATTAGTGCGTTGAGATCACCAATGCTATCAGGAATAGCGCCTGTCAATTGGTTACCAGCAACGTTCAAATACAATAACTCGCTCAGACCGCCTATCGAGTCGGGTAAATGACCCGTCAGTCGATTAGTGGCCAGCACTAAAATAGATAATTGGCTTAACTGGCCAATGGATTCGGGTATTTCACCGTCAAGGGTATTGTTGGATAAATCCAGCGCTTCTAACCTCGACAACGAAAAAATAGCCGCTGGCAAAGTGCCTATCATGTTATTGAGGTTTAAAGATAAACGTTTAACCTGAGCGACAGTGTGACCATCATTATCTAGCTTATAAGTACAAATCACGCCATGCCAGTGGCACGGGTTGTCATCTAGCCAGTTTGTATTGTTATTCCAGTTAGCCCCATCGGTGGCACTATAAAGTGACCTCAATGCCGCTTCTTCATCGGCTAATAACGGAAAAGTCGCCGCGTTGGCTTGGGCTGTGATGAATATCATCAGCAAAACGAAAATCGCAAACCCTGATCGTAGCTTCATTTTTTGTCTCTTTTATATCTTGTTATTTTTGCGGCTTGAGTGTATCGGTAATATGGCTTGAGGGCAATTGAAATTTATGCCGTTCGATTTGAGATTAACGAGGTTGAAACCTCGTCTACGGTCGCATTTATGTACCGTAGACGAGAATTGTTAGTTGTTAATTGCCAAAACCCAGCGCTCAACATCCTGCTGTAGAATCGACAATGGTCGTGCTCCGGGCAATAAAACTAAATCATGAAAGGCTTTGATATCAAACTTGTCACCCAGTTTTGACTGCGCGTATTGGCGTAATTCGACCATTTTTAACATGCCGATTTTATAACCCAACGCTTGACCGGGCCAAGCCATGTAACGATTGATTTCGTTTTTCGCATCATACGTTGACGTGCCCGTGGTAACTTGAAAGTACTTCACTGTTTTTTCGCGCGACCATTTTTTATAATGTATACCAGTATCTACTACTAATCTCGCAGCACGGTACAGCTCGCCTTGCAAACGACCTAAATCGCCCCAGGGATCGCCTTCATACATGCCCATTTCTTTAGCCAGTAATTCAGAGTACAGTGCCCAACCTTCGACATAAGCATTGAACTGGCCGTTTTGACGCATAATACCCAAATCGGTTTGTTCCATATTCAACGCTACCTGAAAATGATGACCTGGTACTGCTTCGTGATAAGTCAGGGTTTTTAAACCAAAACGCGGGTTCGATTTCATATCAAATAGATTAATCACATAGACACCGGGGCGTGAACCATCCAGTGATGGTGGAGTGTAAGCCCCACCCGATGCACTCTCTTGACGGTTGATTGGCACACGTTTAATCACCACATCTTGCTTTGGTAACGTAGCAAACAACTCTGGTGCTTTAACCATGATCAATGCCACCTGCTCACGTAAATAATCTAGCAATTCAGCCCTACCTGCATCCGAGTCTTCATACAAAAACTGTGGGTCATCATTCAGCGCGATCACCCGCTCGCCCACCGTGCCCTGATGTTTGCCATTGGCTTTTAGTATGCGATCCATTTCAGTGGTGATCCGAGCCACCTCGTCTAGCCCAATTTGATGAATTTTTGCCGGGCTCAGGGTCGAATCGGCAAAATTGAGAATTTCGTGACGATAAAACGCATCACCGCCGGGCTGCGCCCAAATACCATCACCTTCGGGGGCTCGATGTTGTTGTTGCGCCATATAGCTTGAGACCTGGCGATAAGCCGGGTAAATTTGGCTTTCAACCAACTTAATCGCTTTGTTGACATATTGCTGACGCATCTTGCCGTCAATTGCATCGACCTGCTCCAGCTTTTTCACAAAGCTGCTGACCAGGGTATGTTCATTGCCCGCTATTGCGACAAAACCATGCAAATAACCCAAAGTTTTGGCAAACAGGTTTTTCGGCAGGATGATCCCGGCTTTATCATCGGCTTTGAGTTTGTCCAACACCTGATCCACCATCAGCGCAAAGGCTTGCAAGCGAACAAGATAATTATCCGCATCACTGCGACTAGCCACCCCATGTTGCTCTTGCAATACGGTCGGAATATCAATCAGCGGACCGGCAATTTGATTAACAATATAAGGAAAATGACCACCCCAAGTATCAATATAGCCACCAGTAAAGTCCTCACTACCAGCAAAATACTCATCAATCACCTTATTCACCGACACATGCAAACGGTCTTTATCACTTAATTGTTCAAGGTCAATGCTCCCCAACTCAGCTGCCGCTTTTTTCATGGTTCGCTGTACCGTCTTCATTCCCTCTACCGAGTAATCTGGCAAACGGCGAGCATAATCGCCGCCCACAGCAGCAGACAAATTCAGTGCAGTTGCCAAGTTTGGTTCAAGTAACATAAAATCCCGAGTATGACGGTCAATCATTTGGTCGATTTGACTTCGGGTCATCGTTTGCGATTGGCTTTGAGCAGCTTGTGGTGAAGAAACATCTGGGCTAGTGCTGCCACAGCTGGCAAGCGTGGCGCAAACGACTGCGGCTAGTAAGGATTTTTTACCGACGGCATTAAGTTGTAAATAAGGTTTTGACATAGTGATCCTGATGGTAAGGCGTGAATGGGTTGTCATGACGATGGCTGATAGTAACCAATCGGTGCCAGTAATAGAATGTTTTGTGATGAAAACCCTCAGACATTGATTGTATACAATAACATATTTTTAATGGGAGAAGTATCTTCCTAAAATAATTAACCTCGTCTACGGCCCAGTTGGTACACCGTAAACGAGAATTTATTCTCGTTTTTCTACCATTTAAACCCCTCAATCCGCCTAAGCGCTTCGGCAAAATCATCCGCTTTAACCGACAACACAAAACGACAATAGCCGGGTAATCCGGTCCAAGTTGAGTTATTCACCGAGACATTGGTTTGCTCAAACAACAGTTGTGCCACCCGATCAGCCCCCTCTTGAGCAGACAACTGATGCGCTTCAATATACTTTTGCGGTTTGGCGACCAAAAACAACCCCGCTTTTGCTGGCATCACCAGCCAACCCTGACGAATGAGTAAGTCCCCTAGCCGTTGAGCCCGCTCAGCCAAGGTTTTACGTTGCTCAGCTAAATGTGCCATTAACTGGCTTTCGCCCTGATTATGGGCTTCAAACAACTCTCGGGTGGCATAACCTAAAGTGAAATGCGGTGTTCTTGGCACTTCTTTTGCCAGTTGGGCAATCAAGCTGCTGGAGGTTGACCATGCATAACCAAAGCGTAATCCCCCGGCGGCATATTCTTTAGACAAGCTGCTGACCAAAACAAACTTGGCATGACCAGATTTGGCGAAAGCTTCTATCTGCTCGCTCAACTGTAAGCGATAATCGGCATCAAATTCCAACCCAGCAAAAACACTGTCAAACACCACAGTCGCCTGATGATCCACCGCAATGGTCAATAAACCCGCCAGCTCTTGTTGTGAATAAAGTGCACCAGTAGGATTCACCACTGGCGCATTAAGAAAAACCCAACTGCCAGGATTAACCGCTAATATTGCTTTAAGTCCTTGTGGCGTCATTTTAAAATCATTTTTTTCATCGGTGGGTAAGGTTTTAACCGTCAATCCCTGATAAGTCATCGCAGCGGTAAAAGAACCATAGCTACCGGTCGGAATAATCAAGGTCTGAGACGCATCACGACACAATTTTAACAAACCATGAAACAAGGGTGTCACCCCGCTAGAAAACACCATTTTGGCATACAGTGACTGAGGCAAACCCAAACGATTTTCCAGCAGTTGCCTGATCGGCTTATCTGGTGAGGCTTCACCCTCATTAAAGTGACGCAGCAAATAACTTTCAAAAATCATATCTTTAAGAAAACTCGGGGCTGGCATTTCATTTTCACCATAATCCAGTCGCACCGACTCAGCATTAAACGGCAAATGACTACCGACGATAGCTGGCAGCCCAAACGCTTGTTCAGCCGTACGAGACAAAGCCAACGCCCCGCTCATTGTCGTTTTGGCACTACTATGCACCCCATCAGCGCTATAAGACCGAGTACGTTGAAAATAAAGTAACTCCTCCAATAAATGCGCATAATACAACTGGGTTAATATCGGCGTGCGGCAATAACTTAATTCCGCCGTATCCACCAAACTCGACAGAATAGCTTGATTGGTCAATAAAGTAATAGTCAACGAATATTGCTCATAAACCCGATTATTGATTAACGCTGACATCAAAATCAAATTGTCCGGCTTACCATGACGCTGTAAATAATGATAAACCCCATGGCTTTTTGGATCGCTCGACAAATCAATGTGATCAGATAAATCAATCACCAAAATGACATTGGCATTGAGCGCACAATCAACCAACGACTTCACCAACTGTGCAGAATGGATCTCCTGTGCGTTAAGCCGAGTGATCACCACTTGTGGCTTTAACTTTTCAATCAGCTCAATGGTATATTCAATGCTCGAAGGCAATTCAATAACTTCACTCTCAGCGGTATCCAATTCACCCTTGATTAGATGCCGTAACCCTTTATCAATTAAAGTCAATTCTGGCGAATATGCAGTCAACAAGCTGCTCAGCAATTCCATCCGACCGGGAGTGATTAATACCTGAGTTTCATCATATTTAACCTGATGATAATAACGTAAATACTCCACCACTTGCTGGCGAAAATAGAGCAACCCACGAGTATCCTCATAAGGAAAAGCGGCCAAATCTTTCAGCCATTGGGCCAAAAACGCCAAAAAGGAATAACGCTCTTCGGCATCTTCATAACGGTCATAAGTTAAATCCACCGCACCTTTAAGTCGGTCGCTGCCAATACGATGAATTTCCCGATAGATTGCTTTTATTTGCTGCGGCGCGGTCATTTTCGCTTCATAAACATCAACTGAGTGATAAATCAATCCGCCTCGTTGCAAATAAGCCAAAGCCGCCCTGGCATCAATCGGCGTTGTCGCCTCAGCCGACATATAAAATTCAAAACGATGCCCGGTGGACTTTTCAATCGCCACCAGGGCTTCAATATCGGTATCAGCCGCTTGCTCTGCCAGTGTTTGCCAGATGCGCCTGACCCTGAAACCATGTCGTTGCATTAACCGCTCAAGTACCGAGCGGCCCGGACGACCACCAAGATTCAGAATCAACTTGCCATTGCTTTTAATCAACGGAATAGCCTGTTCAACCGCCCGAGCAATCAAACCCAAACCAAACTGATCTTCGATATAACCCTGTTGTGCGGTGTAGTTGCTTAATGACTGCAAATATTCATCACTGGCTGATTCGGCCACTAGGTTATCCATAATTTCAGGCTCAGGATTGAGCACTTGAGGGATACAACCAATAATCCTGTCAAAGTAATCGACTTTACCGTCAAAATGATTACACAAGTCTGATTGCTCAAACTCAACCAGCTGCAACAGGTTTTTACCCCCAGCCAGCGGTATCAATTCGCCGTCATCATCCAAGCCATTAAGATATAAATTCAAACGGGCACAGGTCACCGCTTTGGGATTAATATCCAGTCCATAAATCTTTTCTGGCAGGTAACGCAATGCAATCGCAATACTGATCCAACCAATACCACAACCCAACTCAATCAATTTTAAATCTTGATATTCAACCGCAGGATAGCGGATCAAGCCTTCATAAAAAGTAAATGACCAGGCTTCCGGTTCAAAAGTGCTCGGGAATTGTAATAAAGTGAGGGTTTGCTTTTGATCTGCCCCGGCGAGAATGGGTTGTTGGAGAAATTGAAAATGATCGCCTGCGCTTGGCTGTTTAACCTGATGGTGAAGTTGGCTCAAAAACTGACGAGCCGCTTGGCGGGTGGTAGGGTTATCTAGCTGTTCTAACAACTGCTTGAATTGCTGATAGGCTTCATTGCTCGAACTGCGGCACTGAGCCAAAAAAGAATCAATGGATTTAGTCACGGGTTTACTCACAAGGTCGATAATGCCCGCCAGTTTACCGCTGCCTCTGCGGTTTTGTCTAAAAATATCTCCTGCTAATTGTAAGCTTAGGTTACTTCTTTTTTGCCGTTCTGGCGTAGGCTTTTTCAATGGTCACTTGCAGCTTTTCGATATCGACTGGCTTCATCACATAACCGAGTGCACCAGCGTCAATAGAGTCCATCACCATTTGTTTTTGACTGTGAGAAGTGATCATCACAATTTTGGCATTTTTGTCCATTTCCATGATCCGCCGGGTGGCTGTGATACCGTCCATGTCTGGCATGGTAATGTCCATGGTGACCAAATCAGGTTTAGAATATTGATAATCAAATACCGCTGATTTGCCAGTAGCAGACACTTTCACCACCTGATGGCCTAAATCATTGAGCATTTGGCTAATTTTTTTCACCGTTAATGGCGAGTCATCAACAACCTGGATATTAAGTGATTTCATAGTTTCTCCAAATAATTCAATAGTCGCTGTCGGCGGGGATTGCAGTGATCATCATGTCGCCGAACTCAGTAAACAGGGTTGCGGTTAACAACTCCATCGCGCCGATGGCATTACCGTCGGCTTCATGAATAACGATAGGAACAGATATGTGCACTGTGGTGCCTCCTTCTGCCAGTTCTGCCGTTGAATTGCCGATCACAATATTAATCATATCTTCTGCGGTTTCATCAATATGTAAGGCCAAATCATTATCTTCAAAAGACAACCCTTGAGCATAAACTTGGAAAATTTGAGCGATAAGGGTTTTGTCAAAGCTAAAGGTGATAGTCAGTCTAAAACATCCCGAAATGCTCATCAGCGCCGTGACTGGTTTAAACTCAAACTGGCTGCTACATAAAACATAAGCGGCCTCTTTTTTGACCTTAATGCCGATCTCGTTATCAAGGAAGGATTCTGCAACGGCAACAATCACTTCGAGTATGTGTTTGACATCTTCTGGTTTTTTCATGATCCGGGTAGGCGACCAATCTCTGCGCTTTAGCCTAGTAACTTAGCCTAGTAACTTAGCCTAGTAATTTAGCCTAGTAATTTAGCCTAGTAATTTAGCTTAGTAATTTGGCTGTTTATTTTGGCAGCTGGTCAGTTCCCCCGGCGGCTTGGCAATCAATAATAATAAATATATGCAATTTTGCTGAAAACCCCCAAGTTTTCCATAAAGATAGGTTATCACTGCGGCAATAACTGATAAACTGACCTCGCGAATTCCCTGATGAAAAGTATGAGGAACACAAGATGATCGGCACGTTAAAGAAGATGAAATCACAACTCATTGCCAACGCGAACCCTGAACAAGCTAATATCGAATATGCATTACCTGTTGGTGATGAACTCATGCCATTAAACCCACTGCTTGGTCAGACCTTCAAGTTGGTTCACACTGGCAACATTTTCTGTTCGTCCTGCGGTAAAAAAACCAAAAAAAGTTATTCTCAAGGTCATTGTTATGTTTGCATGAGCAAACTCGCCAGTTGTGACATGTGTATTCTCAAACCAGAGACCTGTCATTATGCCCAAGGCACTTGTCGCGAGCCGCAATGGGGCGAGCAAAACTGTATGATCTCCCATTTTGTTTACTTGGCCAATACCTCAGGTTTAAAAGTCGGCATCACTCGCCATACTCAAACCCCGACTCGCTGGATTGACCAAGGCGCAACACAAGCCTTGCCAATATTTGCAGTAAGTACTCGCTTACAATCTGGCTTAGTTGAAACCGCATTAGCAGAGTTCATTGCTGACAAAACCAATTGGCGAGCGATGTTAAAAGGCAGTAATGAAGATATTGATTTGGCCGCCCGTGCCAGCGAATTAATTCCGCAAATCAGCGACCGTCTGGGCGAGATAAAACTCAAATTTGGTGAAGATTCAGTTACTGCGTTGACAGAAGATGTCACCACCATCAAGTTTCCGGTGCTCAGCTACCCGACTAAAATCACCTCATTCAACTTCGACAAAACCCCCGAAGTCGAAGGCACTTTGCTCGGCATTAAAGGGCAATATCTGATATTTGATACCGGAGTGATTAACATCCGTAAATTTGGTTCTTATGAAGTTGAAGTCCAGGAATAAATTCTGTTTACGTCGTAGACGAGGTTTCAACCTCGTTAATCTTGGCTCAATGCTTTTTTCTCAGCACCCCTGTGGTGCTGAAATACCACGAGATTAAGGTAAACACAGTGATACCCAATGCATCGGCGAGCAAATCGCCGATGTCTAATATTCGAGTGGCAACAAAGTACTGGCTCAATTCCTCAAGCAAAGCGAATGAAGCGACCAATAGTGATCCCCACTTAACAAAGCGAAATCGCATCACGCCATTAACGCCCAGTGTCATTAATCCATAAATAACCACATGTCCTATTTTATCGCCATAGGGGATCGACCTGACCCAACTAAATAAAGGGAAGGATTGGCCAGTATTGGCCATATAGATCACCCACAAAATAAAAGCGCAAAAGACAAACGTTAGCGTGAGGCATAGTTTATACATCAGCCATTACTTCATCTTAATTATTTTAATAATGTCTCGCCAACTGACAATACCAACGGCCTTATTCTGTTGATTAACAATGGGAATACAAGATATGGCGGACTCGTTGAAAATATCAATAGCATCATAAACCGTGGCCGTCGAAGGCAAGGTGATCGGTTTACGCGTTAATATTTGGTGGGCTTTTTTGTGCAGGCAAGCCAAGTCTTTACTGGTTTCGGCAGCCTTGCCAATATTGGGGCTTAACGCTTTGAGCAGGTCCCTGTCGGATATCACCCCACACAGACCGTCGCGGCCATTAACTAAGAGATGGTGAAAGCGGCCTTGATCAAACAGATCCTTCACCAAGCTCAGTGAGTCGTCCATTTCAACACTCACCAGCCGAGTGCTCATGATTTTGCTAATTTGCATCTATAACCACCTCATTCACCGCCACCACCTCCACCGCCGCCGTCACCGCCGCCGTCACCAAAATAGCCAGACCCACTGCCACTGCCACTGCCACCATGTAAGCCATTAGCTCTAAGACTTAAGGTGATCAGCAAAGAGAACACAGCAAACCCGGCTATAACAGGGGCATATAAATTCTGCCATGTTTCCTCAGATGACAGGTCAGTCAAAAATACTGCCCCAGCAAAAACCACTACTTGAAGTAATATCGTTTTCATCAGCTTCTTCCTTCTGTCTGTTTAAATATACAATTTATAGCATGAATGGATAACGCCAAAATAGCCAGTAACAAATCGGCTCTCCACTGCCCTGATCTAAAATGCCCTGTAATGGCGGCTATTTACACCATTTCATCTCAATTGATTAACAAAGCCGTAAAAAATATAGACATAGACACGAATTAACAGTAATTTGTGCGCATGATGGCTGTCCTGCGGGATGGTAAATTGTTTGGCTTCTGTCGGCAGATGGTTGCTGGCTTTGAGGATACTGTTTTCGCTTATGCGCTTTAGAAAAGACAACTTATTATTTTTTCAGTCGTTGCCCAAGTTTGCTTTGGCCACTGACGGTTTTGAAATTTTATCAGACACCCGGGCCTTTAAAGTCAAGTTACTTGAATTGATCCGCAGTGCCACTAAACGTATCTATTTGTCGATGCTGTACTTAGAAAATGATGCCGCCGGGCAAGAAGTTTTACACGCCATATATCAAGCCAAACAAGCTAACCCTTCACTAGACATCCGTATTTTTGTTGATTTTCACCGCGCTCAGCGGGGTCTAATCGGCAAAACCAAAGATGCCGGCAACGCGCAATTTTATCGTCAATGCCAACAGCAATATCAGCATCCGATCAATATCTACGGCGTACCAGTAAAATCAAAAGAAGTATTAGGTGTACTGCATTTAAAAGGTTTTATCTTTGACGATACCGTATTGTTCAGTGGTGCCAGCATTAATGATATCTATTTGCACCAACAAGACCGCTACCGTTATGACCGTTATCATGTGATCCAGCACCAGCCGCTGGCTGACAGCATGATCAAGTTTTTACATCAGGTTTTTATTTCGTCAAAAGCCGTACAAAGCCTGACTCAAGACGCCATTCCGTCAATTAAACAACTGAAAAAACAAGTTCTGCAACTGAAACGCCACCTGAACGTTGCTGAATACAAAGTCGAAAAGCCACTGCCTGTGGCTCATAACGGTGTCGCCATCACCCCACTGGCAGGACTGGGTTTCAGACACAACATTCTCAATAAAACCATCCGTTTTATGATCCGCTCAAGCCAAGAAAAGCTGGTGATGTTGACGCCTTATTTCAACTTGCCGCCAACCTTAAATCGCGAGATCAGAAAACTACTCAAAAAAGGCCGTACCGTCACCATAGTGATAGGTGATAAGACTGCCAACGACTTTTTTATTCCACCAGACAAACCTTTTACCACCATCGGCGGTTTGCCTTATGTGTATGAAAGCAACCTGCGCCGCTTCGTGCAAACCAATCAAAAATTTGTCAACTCGGGCCTGTTGAACATTCATTTGTGGTCCCACGAAAACAATAGTTTTCACCTCAAAGGCATCAACAGCGACGATAAAATGCACCTGTTAACTGGCAACAACCTCAATCCTCGCGCTTGGCGGCTAGATTTAGAAAACGGCTTACTGATCCAAGACCAGCAAAAGAACCTCATGCAACCGTTTGCCGAAGAACTCAGAACAATAATGGTGCACACCAAACGCATTAATAACTTTAAAGAAATTGAAAGTATCAACGATTACCCGGTCGCCGTGCGTAAACTGCTCAAAACCATTAAACGCACTAAAATTGATTCGGTGATTAAGAATATTATTTAATTGCCCTCAACATTCACGAGGTTGAAACCTCGTCTACGGCGTAAACGCGAATTCACCGAAGTGTTGGACCATCGCGTTTTTAATTTTATTTACAGGGCCTGATCACCCAGCAACCACTAACCGCACCCCATTCACTTTCAACCACTCGGTCGCTAATTTATAGTCAGGACAATAACGCTTCACTACGGCCCAGAATTGTGCCGAATGGTTTAAATGGATCAGGTGGCTCAGCTCATGCACTATCACATAGTCAATCACCCAAGTTGGAGCCATCATGATCAGGTAGTTAAAACTCAACAACCCTTTTGAACTGCATGAACCCCAACGGCGCTTATAAAAGCGGATATTCACCCCTGTATACTTTACATCCATCTGCTGACTCAAAGTGACAAGACGGTGCTTTAAATAGTCACTTAACTGTTGTTTATACCAGTCTTCTAGTAATTTTTGTACGTAAGTGGTTTTATTGATAGTTTTCACTCGATTAGAGAGTGAAACGAAGATCCGCCCATTGACCAATTCGACACCACTTTTTGACCCATTGCTGATCAACAAAGGATACTCAAACCCTTGATATAAAAAGATTTCACCATCAACAAACTGCTTTTGCGCCTGCTTATCCTGCTCTACCCAACCTTGTTGATTTTGCAGTTTTTGTAGCACCCAATCAGATTTGTCATTAACAAATTGTCTGATGGTGGCGGCGGGCAAAAATGACGGAGCCATAACCTTGACTTGACCCCGGCGAATAACAATCGACAAAGTTTTACGCCGGGCTGAACGGGCAAGCTGATATTCAAATGCAGACATCAATAATTAAAGTATAGTGGCTTAAGAGTGTGGCGAATTATTCACTAAATCAGGGGGGCAGTGCAATCAATAATGTAATTATTAGTATAACTGCCGATTTAAAGTCTATTTCTTTAAGCACTACCGTTATGCGGCAGCTGGGCTGTTCAGGTATCTGGAGCGCTTTGTTCTTTACAAGCAAAAACATTCACCACGGAGACACGGAGGCACGGAGAAGGTCAAAAACAAAACAGTTAAAATCTTTGGTTTTTGACTTTGTTTTCTCCGTATCTCCGTGCCTCCGTGGTCAAAATGTTTTTTATTTTTAAGAGCGAAGCGCTCCAGTGACTTGAAAAGCCCGTCAGACCCTTAAGACATTCGCAATGTTCATCCTTAAGATCAATTATCTACAAGCTAAATAGTTATTAAAAACTTGCCCCACCCCATTCAACTGCTAATATATCTGCAATACTAATAACTCAGAGACCTTGTAATGCAATGGTTTAACTGCACCTTTAACCAACTCAATATCCACCAACTTTATGAAATCCTCAAGCTTAGAGTTGACGTCTTTGTGGTAGAACAAACCTGTTATTACCCCGAAATCGATGATTTAGATCGGCACGATGATACCCTCCATGTTTTTGCTTACGAAGGCCAACACCTCATTGGTTATTTACGCTGCCTCGCTCCCGGCGTGGCTTACGACAATGACGCTGCAATTGGCCGTGTTGTCATCGCCGCCGAAGCTAGGGGCAGAAATTTAGGCCACGAACTGATCCAAAAAGGTATTATCGCCTGTGAAAACCGCTGGCCTGACAACGCTATCCATATGTCAGCCCAAGAGCATTTGCAAAAATATTATCACCAACATGGCTTTGAAACCGTCGGCGAACCCTACCTCGAAGATGATATTCCCCACATTGGCATGTTAAGAAGCATCGTCAAATAAACAAAAAGCAATAAAAAGCAATAAAAAAGGAAAGAGCAGCGCAATGACAACCGCCATTTTACCCAAAAACCCCGACTTTAATCGCGCCTGTGAACTGATCGACAGCGACGACCAAACCATTTGGCAACCGGTGGTCAGCTACATTTGCCAGCAACATGATATTGAAGAAACCCCGTTTCGCTGTATTAATGGCTGGGCCAACGGGATTTTTATGCTGGAAAATCAATTACTAATCAAAATTGTTCCGCCTAACTGGATAGCACAAGCAAACAGTGAAATCGAAGCGTTAACCCTATTAACAGACTATAACCTGCCGGTTGCAATCCCGCGAATAAAAGCCACTGGTGATATTAATGGTTGGCGTTATATCGTTATGGATAAGTTGCCAGGCACCAATTTGCATGATATCTGGCCTGAGCTAGCCGTTGAAAATAAAATCCAAATCGCCAAACAGGTGGCCCAATTCGCTCGTCAACTCAATCAATATCCATTGTCGTCACGCCAATTAACAACAGCAAACTCAGCGTTAAAACTCGACTGGCCCAATTTTTTGCTCAAGCAAAGAGAAAATGTCTACGAAAGCCGCAAAAAACAGGGATTATCCGCTGCCTTATTAGCCGACTTACTGCCATTTATCGATAGTTGCGAATACCAAGCAAAATCTGACCTGTTCAATCAAGGTAAACCTTGCCTGATCCACTGTGATTTACACCCGGGAAATTTATTAGCAGAGAAAATTGGCGATAGCTGGCAGTTATCTGGTGTCATTGACTTTGGCGATGCGGTCATCGGCACCGATCCGTATTTCGAACTGACCTCACCATTGCTATTTTTAGGACAAGCGAACAAATCCATCAACCAAGCCTTTCTCGATAGCTACGGTTTAACCATGACGGTTGATGAGCGACAGGCTTTTCAACAACATTTGTTAGTAATTTCATTGCTAAGACATAGTGGTGATATCGGTTACCCATTAAAGCAGGTGCCCGGATGTACTGAATTGGCCGATTGGCAAAGCATTAGCGAACGATTCTTCGCATTATGAGCGGTTTACGGTGACGTTAAAATTGGGGATAGTAACAATGAGGAGATATAGAAAATGCAGGTGGACGTTGCTTCGCCTTATTATTATTATTCACGAAGCAACGCACATGCAATGGTGGACCTAGGTGGCGATTTATTATTCTTTCCAGTCGCCTTGGGAATAAAATTTGGTAAGTCAATTAGCCATAAGTTTATTAACAGACCTTTGTGAACTCAAACACATCGGTCTTTGCAGGGATTCCTTTTCCTGGACTTCCTTAGTCGGCGATAACGAGCAAGGCAGGTTGCTGCTCAATTATCAATTTCCTATAAACTTATTCTTCTCTAGCTTAGGCTACCATCCTAGTATTTAACAGTTGAAATAAATCGAAGGCATGTTTATTTCAACTATTAATCCATTCACTTACCAAAAAAACTGTTTGTCTTGGTTATGATACTAGCCGACGCTTATTGTTGTTCTTAACAGCGGCTTATTTAAAGTATCTCCCTTAACCAAGGAATGAAGCTATTGTACTGAGCTTCTCAGTAAAATGATTTCATCGACGAGACAAAAACATTAGAATTCCGGACATTTTGCATGTTTTCGTCAAAAAACATCAAAAAAAACGGTATAAAACGTTAACAATACGCATTTTTAACTGTGACAATGAAAAAATAGTTCGTTAAAAGTTAATGTAAAGTAAAAATATTGCAAAATCAGCCGCAAATTAACCTAAGCCACTTAAAACACCCATTAAATACACTTTAAGTGAAACAACAAAACACTGAAAATACCGATAATAACTCAATTATCTACAATAATGCTGATGAAAATGTTAGGTTATGAGACAGAAATATTCACGCAGGAGACAAAAACATTAGGTTATGAGACATTTTGACGGTTTTTAGCGCTATTTTCAGTTTTTAAACCTTATTGCAGGTAAAAATGCGTAAATGAGAATAAAACCCCTTGCGGGGTTAAATCAGCGGGTTACAAAGCAGCACAAACCTCACATTGCGGATTTTGGGTCATGGCAAACTCCATCCACTGCAAGGTCAAACCATCAAAAATTTTCAGTTTACCAGCCGAAGTGAGTGCTTTACCAATCAGCCATTTGATAGTTTCTAATGCTTGCATACTACCGATGATGCCAAGTACCGGACCAAAAACCCCACTGTTTTGACAATTAAGTGTTGGCTCTGCTGCGCTTTGAGGGAAAACGCAATTGTAGCAAGGACAGCTTTTATCGTTAGCAAAATCAAAAACCATAAACTGACCTTCACCGCGAATAGCCGCACCACTGATTAATGTCTTGCCCTGAGTAAAGCAACTTTGATTAATCAAATGACGAGTAGCAAAGTTATCGGTGCAATCGAGCACCACATCGGCTTTGGCTACTAAGGCGGTAATATTGGATGCATTAACATCTTGGTTAATCGCTTGCACATCAACCAACGAGTTTAAACCATACAAAGATTTTTCTGCGCTGGCTGATTTTCCCTGACCGACGTGATTGGCTTTATACATGATTTGTCGTTGCAGGTTAGATGTCTCGACGGTATCGCCATCCACTAATATCAATTTGCCGATACCGGCAGCCGCCAAATAAAGTGCCGCAGGACACCCTAAACCGCCAAGGCCAATGATCAGCACCGTGGCTTGTTTAAGTTTTTCTTGGCCTTGCTCACCAATATCTTTTAATAACAGGTGTCGACTATAACGAGTAGTTTCTTTATTGGTTAGCATCAGATTGTAGGTCCTGGTGGTTATTACGATTGCCATTATCAAGGTGCTGCTGGAATTGAGCCAATACCTCAGCGACATTTTCAGCCTCAGTAATCGCCGAAACCACAGCAATACTACCAACACCAGTATTTGCTACTTTTGCCGCTTTGGCCAAAGAAATGCCACCAATGGCGACTTTTGCGGTGTTTGGAAATAATTCGACGTATTTTTGCAGCCGCTCAACCCCTTGAGCCAAAGCTGTCATCGGTTTGGTTTTAGTCGGATATATCGCGCCAAACGCCAAATAACTTGGTTTGTACCAGTGGGCTCTGAGCATTTCATAGTAACCTTGGGTGCTTAAACCTAGGCGCAATCCGGCCTGCTTAATTGTCTTGAGATTAGCCGCATCCAAATCTTTCTGACCGAGATGAACGCCGTAAGCACCATGTTTGACAGCCAACGCCCAATGGTCGTTGATAAACACTCGGGCTTTATATTGTCTGCCTAAGGCGATTGCCTGAATAATTTGCTGCTCAATCACCCCGAATGAAGCATTTTTGACTCTCAGCTGAATGGTTTTAACCCCCAGCTTTAACAGCTTTTCAATCCACTGTGGCGAGTCGACTAGCGGATACAAGCCTAAATCAGTGTCACCACAAGGCGTAAAACCACTGGTTAGTGAACGATGATGATCGACATCCAGCTCAAGGGCTTCTGCTAGCGTCGAACCAATCTCAACCACTTGTGGAAAATCTTCTAGCTTTTCAGGCCAGCCTAAGTGAGTGACCGAACCAACCCCTTCACCGACTCTAAACGCAGCTTTAAGCCCTTGATTAATATAAGCTTTAGCAACAGTAAAAGCGTCTCTGATAGGATATCCCTGAGCCAGTACAGCGGCAACGGCAGATGAATATGAACAACCGACACCATGAGTATGAGGGGTTTTAATCGTTTTCGATGCCAGCCAATAGCACTGGGTATTAATCCCGGTTTGAGTGCTGAGGTGATCAACACAATAACCCGCCGGATAATCCCAATGACCACCTTTAATAATCACCGAGCCGACGCCCATTTGCATTAATTTGGTGGCGGCTTGTTTCACCGATTCGGCTGACAATAAATAAATCCCGGTGAGCTTTTGCACTTCTTGAGTATTAGGTGTGAGCACATCCACCAGCGGAAACAGCTTTTCTTTCACCGTATCAATGATATTTTGTTCGGTAAGCTGTTGACCGGTTGAGGATATAGCAACCGGATCGTAGATAACTAATGGGGTTTGTTGCCACAAGTCTTTGTATTGATGAATTTTGTCAGCCACCAATTGCACTTGTTCTTGATTAACCAGCAAGCCGATTTTAATCACGCTGGCTGGCATATCTTCGGCTAGGCTATCGAGTTGTAAACCCAGCACTTTATTAGAGACCGGGTTGATTGCGATGACATCTTGAGAGTTTTGCGCGGTATTGGCGGTAATAATACTACAGGCATAACCACCTAAACCTTGGATCGCCTGAATATCGGCCTGGATCCCCGCGCCACCACTACAATCTGAACCTGCAATAGTCCAGATAATTGGTTTACCCATGTTAAGTTATTTCCTGATCCGAATGATAATTTGCAGATTATACGGATCCATCAGCCCTAATCCAGTCTCAATCGGCAAGTGCCATGGCATTATCGGCTGACAAGCGCCATTACAGCGCCCATCAGCTAGACCTTGAAAATGAGAATGTCTTAAGGGCTTAACGGGCTTTTCAAGTCATTGGAGTGCTTCGTTCTTAAAAAAGAAAAATATTTTGACCACGGAGACACGGAGATACGGAGAAAAACAAAGTCAAAAGCCAAAGATTTTTTTAACTATTTTGCTTTTGACCTTCTCCGTGCTTCCGTGTCTCCGTGGTGAATGCTTTTGCTTGTAAAGAACAAAGCGCTCCAAATACCTGAACAGTCCAGTTACCCGCATAACGGTAGTGCTAAAAAAGACATTAAATCGATAGTTATACTAAATAGTTACAACTATTCAAACCGCCGGATGATAAATCTCACCGCCTCGCTGACGAAACTCCTGCGCTTTCTCAGCCATCCCCGCATCACCGTTAGCGCGAATTTCAATAGACTCCAAATTTTTGGCGTAATCTCGTACTTCTTGAGAGATTTTCATTGAGCAAAACTTTGGTCCGCACATTGAACAAAAATGAGCCACTTTGCCGGATTCTTGCGGTAAGGTTTCGTCGTGATATTCTCGCGCTCGCTCTGGATCCAAACCAAGATTAAATTGGTCGATCCAGCGAAATTCGAAGCGGGCTTTAGATAAAGCATCATCACGAATTTGTGCGCCCGGATGACCTTTGGCCAAATCTGCCGCATGAGCAGCGATTTTATAGGTGATCAACCCTTCTTTAACGTCTTCTTTATTTGGTAAACCTAAGTGCTCTTTCGGGGTGACATAACACAACATCGCACAGCCATACCAACCAATCATCGCCGCACCAATGCCCGAGGTAATATGGTCATAACCCGGCGCAATATCAGTGGTTAGCGGACCTAAAGTATAAAAAGGCGCTTCATCACAGCATTCCAGCTGTTTCTCCATGTTATCTTTAATCAGGTGCATCGGCACATGACCCGGACCTTCAATAAACACTTGAACATCATGCTGCCAGGCAACTTTTGTCAATTCACCAAGCGTTTCAAGCTCGCTAAATTGCGCTTCATCATTGGCATCAGCAATGCTACCCGGACGCAAACCATCGCCTAATGAAAAGGTGACATCGTAAGCTTTCATGATCTGGCAGATTTCTTCAAAATGGCTGTAAATAAAATTCTCTTGATGGTGCGACAAACACCATTTGGCCATAATAGAACCGCCGCGAGAGACTATCCCGGTCAGTCGTTTGGCTGTCATTGGCACATAACGCAGCAGCACACCAGCATGAATGGTAAAGTAATCAACCCCCTGCTCTGCCTGTTCAATCAAGGTATCTCTGAATATTTCCCAAGTTAAATCCTCAGCCACACCATTGACCTTTTCCAACGCCTGATAGATAGGCACAGTGCCCACCGGGACTGGTGAGTTGCGCACGATCCACTCGCGAGTTTCATGAATATAACGCCCGGTAGACAAATCCATGATAGTGTCGCCGCCCCAGCGGGTGGACCAAACCAGTTTTTCGACTTCTTCTTCAATTGATGAACCGACTGAGGAATTACCAATATTAGCATTGATTTTCACCAAAAAATTACGCCCGATGATCATCGGCTCAGCTTCTGGATGATTGATATTTGATGGAATAACCGCTCGCCCAGCTGCCACTTCACTACGAACAAATTCAGCGCTGATTTCTTTAGGCAAATTCGCGCCAAACGACTGACCCGGATGCTGTGGTGCCAACAACTGGGCATTTTTCTCAGCACTATTTTGCGTGCGTCCCATATTTTCGCGGATGGCGATATATTCCATTTCTGGGGTGATAATACCCTGTCTGGCATAATGTAATTGGGTGACGTTTTTGCCTGCAATTGCCCGCCGGGGTGCTGATAAATGTTCAAAACGCAGATGATCTAGGCCCTCATCAGCCATTCGCTCTTGACTGAATCGTGACGTCAACGAAGCCAATTGCTCGGTATCATTACGGCCAATGGTCCATTGATGTTTGAGTTTCGGCAAACCTTCGCGGACCTTGATAGGCACTTGCGGGTCAGTATAAACGCCTGAGGTATCATAGACTTGAACCGGATCATTGGCTTTTAACACCGGTTGGTCTTTAGAGCCGCCCAACAAACTGTCACTCAATGCAATTTCGCGCATCCCGACCCGTACACCGGGCAGCTGTCCATTGACATAAATTTTGCTGGAATTAGGGTAAGTTTGCCCGTCTAGGTGAGTAATATAATCTTGTGCTGCGGCCCGGTTGGCCCTTCTTGAAGTCGTGGTTTTTAAAGACATGCTTGCTCCTAACGATGAATAAATCGATTTGGTCGGAGGCGCTCTTTTAACTACGGGACAAAACCAAGAAAAACAAAAGAGAAAAGTGGAAGAGAAGGCATATCAGCTGTCTAGCACTCCAAAGTGCAAGGTGAGAATGCAAGGTGAAAGTACAGTGATCAATGCTAGCTTGTTTCCTACGCAGGTATTAGCCCGGTCAGGTTCCACGAATTCTGCTAATGCAGTCTCAGCCCAGCTCTGGTTTGATCCAAAGGAGGCACTCCGACAAGTGGCGGGCAGTGTATGATTGTTTGCGTTGAAAAACAAGGTGAATATGACGAGTTTAATCAATGACCTAGGTTCATTTATTGATATTTTTTTGCAACCGATCAGCTTTACAGCTCACTGGCTATCCCGCCCCCCCTTTTTAGGTTATGCTGATTGTTGGACCCAATCAAAAACAAACGGATTATTATGCGCCTGTTGCTCACTTTATGTCTTTTTAATCTTTGGATGCTCTCGCTGACTGTTCAGGCGTCCGGTCCGTCAGTGCGTTTTAAACAGCTGTCAATTGAACACGGATTATCACAAAGCACGGTGTATGCGGTGCAACAAGATAATCAAGGTTTTATCTGGTTTGCGACCCAAGATGGTCTAAATCGCTTTGATGGTTATGAATTCAAGGTTTTTCGCCACGAGCGACAAAATCCAAGCTCACTTTCGAATAACTATATCAACACCCTTTACTACGACTCGAATAACATCCTGTGGATCGGCACCCGTGGTGGTGGACTCGACAAGTTTGATCCCCACAGCCAAAGCTTTATTCATTATCAACACCAAAGCGCAGATCTCACTAGCCTCAGTCATAATGACGTAAAAAGCATTTATGAAGACAATAAGGGTACATTGTGGGTCGGCACTGACAATGGATTAAACAAATACCACCGCCAAAACCAGCACTTTGAACGCTTTGAGCACAACGCTGCAAACGCCAATAGCTTAAGCAGTAATAAAATTAGCAGCATTACACAGGATAACTCAGGTAAGTTGTGGATCGGCACCCAAGACGCTGGGCTGAATCAATTTGATGGTCAACAGTTTATCCATTTTAAGCATCAAGCAAACAACCTCAACAGCTTAAGTCATAATGCGGTTTCGGCGATTATTTATGCCAGTGATGAACATCTGTGGATTGCGACACAAGGAGGGTTAAATCGATTTAATCTGCAAACCCAACAGTTTGAACATTTCAGACATGACCCGAACAACCCTGACGGCATCAGCGGTGACAGCTTGCTCTCTGTTTATCAAGATAAAAAAGATCGGCTTTGGATCGGTAGCTACGGCAGTGGCCTTAATCGCTTTGATGCCAACTGCCAATGTTTTGAGCATTTTACCTTTGACAGCACAGACATCCATAGCTTGAGTCATAATTTTATCTCGTCATTATTTGAGGACGATAATGGCATTCTTTGGATCGGCACTGTTGGTGGTGGAGTCTCTCAATACAATACGATAACAGCACATTTCAATCATTTTAAACAGCAATTATCCGATAATCACAGTTTGGCGGGAAAAAGCGTCTCATCTATATATCAGGACGACCAAGGCACCCTTTGGGTTGGGCACTGGGAGGGCGGATTAAATCAATACGACTCGCAAACCAAACGCTTCACCCACTTCAAACATCAGCCATCAAACCCCCTGAGCCTTTCTCATGATGGCGTCACTGCTTTTCTCAGCGACAAAAAAGGGGGATTGTGGGTCGGTACCAATGGTGGCGGGCTCAACCTGTTTAACCGACAAACTGGGCACTTTCGACACTTCAGGCATGACCCATCAAACCCCTATAGTTTGAGTCACGATAGAGTTCGCGCCATTATCGCGGCTCCGAGGGATCATCTTTGGATTGGTACCAATGGCGGCGGGCTGAATCACTTTGCAATAAAAACCGGGCAATTTGAGCGGTTTTTACACCAACCATCCGACCCTCACAGTTTAAGTCATAATACTGTTCAGGCCCTTTATCAAGACAGTCGAGGGGAACTTTGGGTTGCCACCAGTGATGGCTTAAATCAATTCAACCAACAAACCGAGCAATTTACCCGTTTTAAACATGCTAAAGCCGATCCACAGAGTATCAGTGATAGTGCCATCAAGAGCATTTTTGAAACCAAAGATAACACCTTATGGTTTGGCACATTTGATGGTTTAAGCCAATTTAACCGACAAACAGGTACCTTCACTAATTACCGAGAAAAACAAGGGTTACCTAACAACTTCATCTATGGCATCCATGAAGATAATTCGGGCTTTTTGTGGCTCAGCACCAACCATGGTCTTTCTCGTTTTAACCGACAAAATAAAACCTTTAAAAATTACGACGTCAACGATGGCCTACAAAGCAATGAATTTAATACCAATGCGCATTTTCAAAGCAATAGTGGCGAACTGTTTTTTGGTGGCATCAATGGTTTCAACCGCTTTTATCCCGAAGACATTATCGACAACAAGCAAATTCCGTCGGTGGTGCTGACCAACTTTTTACTCTTTAACAAACCGATTGGCATTAAGGATAAAGCCACTAGCATGGCAGATAAATCACCGTCAAATCAGCCCTTTGCCTTGTCAGCAGACATTGATGCATTGACCCAATTAACCCTAACTCATCAACAAAACCTAATGTCATTTGAATTCGCTGCGTTGCACTTTAGTAATCCGATGCAAAACCAGTATGCCTACCAGCTTGAAGGTTGGGATAAAGACTGGATCAACACTGACGCCAAAAACCGTCGGGCCACTTATACCAATATTCCGCCAGGCAACTATACCTTGCGGATCAAAGCCAGCAATAAAGACGGTTACTGGAACGCAAGCGGCAAATCACTCAACATCACCATTTTGCCGCCCCCTTGGAAAACTTGGTGGGCTTATACGCTTTACTTCATACTGATCATCCTGCTGATGTCACTAGCCATTTATACCCTTAGTGAACGCCGCAAAGGGTTTAATCAAAAAATAGTCAACCGTCAGCTCCAGCAAGTGGATAAACTCAAAGATGCGTTTTTGGCCAATACTTCTCATGAACTGCGCACCCCGTTAAACGGCATTATCGGCTTGACTGAATCACTCATCGATGGCGTGGCTGGGCAGCTCCCGATTAAAGCCAAACAACAGCTGGCGATGGTGGTTTCCAGTGGTAAACGCCTTGCTAATCTGGTCAATGATATTCTCGATTTTTCTAAACTCGAAAATCATACTTTGGTGCTGCATCGCCAACCGGTTGACCTGCATAATCTCACCGCTTTGGTCCTCGCCTTGTCTGAACACCTGACAGGTGATAAAAAACTCAAATTAATCAACCATGTCAGCAGTGACTTACCTGCGGTTGAAGCTGATGAAGAGCGATTACAGCAGATCCTTTATAACCTAGTGGGTAATGGGATTAAATTTACTGAGCACGGAGAAATCTGCGTCACAGCAACAGAGCAAACTGAATGGCTCCATATCAGTGTTAGTGATAGCGGTATTGGTATTGCTGAGGAAGCGTTTGACAGTATTTTCAAATCATTTGAACAAGTGCAAGAAAGCACCACTCGACGTTATGGCGGCACCGGGTTAGGTCTGGCAGTGAGCAGGCAACTAGTTGAATTACATGGCAGTCAGCTGAAAGTCACCTCGACTTTGGGTCAGGGTTCAACATTCAGTTTTTCTTTACCTGTCAGCCAATCCACTGAGCTAGCGAATAGCAGCACCAATCAGGCTCTGGCCCGGCTACAATTACTCCAGCCCGGGGTTGAAGCACAAGACGAAGAAGAGCCTGATGAACCTTTACCCGCTCATTTAGTCAACACTGACGGCAGTCAATTTCGTTTATTAGTGGTCGATGATGAACCGATTAACCGACTGGTTTTATGTAATTATCTGTTGCGCCAAAACTACCAGTTGCTTGAAGCGACTGGCGGTCAGGAAGCACTAGATGCCATCGAGCAACATGGACCTTTTGATTTAGTTTTACTCGACATTATGATGCCGGAAATCTCCGGTTATGATGTGTGCGAAAGGATTCGTCAACGTTATTCGGTCAATGATTTACCAGTGATTTTTTTAACCGCCAAAAACCAACAACTTGATATACAACAGAGCTTTGCCGTAGGAGCCAATGACTACCTGAGCAAACCGGTGGCCAAACATGAATTGTTATCCCGAGTGGCGACTCATCTTAAGCTGTTAGATGCTCACCGTAATCTTGAACACAAAGTCGATGAGCGAACCGCTGAGCTAGCTGAATCGAACCAGCGGCTCAAGGCACTGATTGAGATTTGTTCGCAAATAACCGCAACGCTAGACCTGACTGAACTGCTCAATAAAGCTTATCAATGTATTAAGGATTTAATGCATATTGATATTTTTTACATCGGTCAATATCACCCAGATAAAAAACATGTTGAATTTATGTTGGCAATAGAAGGTGATCGTCACTTTTCAGCGCCGCTGCTGACCATGACTGAGGATAATCGCCCGGCCGTATGGTGCATTAAGCACAAGCGTTCGCTGGTGATCAATGACTTTGACCAAGACTTCGACCACTACTTTGCTGATCAACCTGTGGCCCCGCCAATAGCGGCTAGACCGGCAGGTTCATTGATGTGCTGGCCACTCATTGCTGGCGATCACGTGATTGGCATACTGAGTGTACAAAGCTATCAAAAAAACGCCTATGACGAGCCTCGACAAAACATTATACAAACCCTAGCATCAACGCTGGCCATTGCCTTGGACAATGCCAATGCCTATAGCCAAATCGAAGAAAAACATCGCGAAGTTGGGGTAAAAAGGGATGAAGTTAAACAGAAAAATCACGAGCTGGTAGCGGCACAACAGCAGCTAGTGCAATCAGAAAAAATGGCCTCGTTAGGCACACTAACCGCCGGGGTAGCCCACGAAATCAATAACCCCACCAACTTTGTTCATGTTAGTGCGCAAAACCTTGAAGTTGACCTCAAGCGTTTTCAGCAATTTTTGTTTGATTTGGCCGGGGACGATGCAGATGAAGAAGTGCTCGACAGTTTTCGTCAACAATTTGAACCGCTATATGATCATCTGCAAACCATTAAAGAAGGTTCTAGTCGCATTGCCACCATCGTTCAAGATTTACGCGCCTTTAGTCAACTGGATGCCGCAGACAAAAAGACCGCCTGTATTACCGACCTACTGCGTTCTACGCTCCATTTAGTGCAGACTAAATACCTCGAAATCACCGAATTTGTCACCGAGTTCACCGACAACCCAGAACTACAATGTTACCCGGCTCAGCTTAATCAAGTGTTTATGAACCTAATTGTTAATGCTTGTGATGCCATACGTGACCGACAACGCGAGCAAAAATCGCCAAAGCTCAAGCAACTAGGCAAAATAATCATCGCTTGCAACGTGGTTGATAACGCGGTGGAAGTCACCATTAAGGACAATGGCTACGGTATGACCAAAGAAACCCTCAGCAAGCTATTTGAACCCTTTTATACCACCAAAGATATCGGCGAAGGCACCGGTTTAGGGCTGTCGATTTCATTTGGCATCGTACAAAAACATCAAGGTGAGTTATTCGTTGAATCTGAGCTGGGGGTTGGTAGTGTGTTTACGCTCAGATTGCCGATGGGGTGAGCCAGAGGCGAAACCCATCCTACGCCATGCTTATCCACAGTATCAGCGATTACGCTGAATAAATTCGTTTTTTTCGGCTCTGACCAGATGGAGCAAATTAAGGTTACAATTTCCCACAACATTCAATAGATGCCGTAGGATGACCGAGCTTGTGGATAAATGATCCTTTCGGTGGACATCGCTGACGCTCTGTCACACCCTGTCAAAAGACTGTCCCCCAAAGGTTATCGCAACCATTTGATATTACAGGCTTTTGTAGTCAGGGTGGTGTCACGCAGTGAGATTTATAGACCGGGCTGTCGCTACAGCGCAGCGATGCCCACCTTTTGTTGATAAGAAATCCAAAACTTAAACTTATCCACAAAATCAGCAATTACGCTGAATGGTTACTCGCCAGTGCATTCCCTAAAACAGAACACAAAGCCAAAAGACATATCATTGAATCTGTTTTCCAAAGAACCAGAGACTTGAGAGATTCAGCACCAGCCACATTAATCCCTGTAAGCCAATCGGGGCGACACCAAAAATGGCCGTCAGTGTAGCACGTTGCTAGGGGCGAGATAATTGTTATCCTTAATACTGTTATGTGATCAACGCCGATTATTCAGTCAAGAAAATGCGGCTAATTTTGCCTTGATCATTAATGTTTTTGTTCTCATACTCAATGGGTATCGGTAATAGACAACATCTATTCAATTCATCACAGGTTAGATTTCAAGGCTCACACTTATGGATGATTCGACGCAAAAAGCGACTGTACTGGTGGTCGACGACGCCCCTGAAAATATTGATGTATTACGAGGGATCCTCAAACCTTTCTACCATGTTAAAGTCGCGACTAATGGCGACAAAGCCCTCAAAATCGCCAATGCCTCCGCACCGCCCGATATGATTTTACTTGATGTGATGATGCCCGGCATGAATGGCTATCAAGTCTGTGAACAACTCAAAGCCAGTCTGCACAGTAAAAAAATTCCGGTGATTTTTGTCACCGCCAAAGCCGAAGAAACCGATGAGCAAAAAGGTTTTGCTGTTGGCGGCGTCGATTATATTACCAAACCCGTCAGCCCTGCCCTCGTGCTAGCCCGTGTTGCCACCCATATTGAACTGTTTGACCAAACCAGAATGTTATCCCGCTTAGTTGATGAGCGCACCGAGGAGCTTAATGATACCCGCTTGCAAATCATCCAGCGTCTCGGACGTGCCGCAGAATACAAAGACAATGAAACCGGATTACATGTTATTCGTATGAGTCATTATTCAAAAATAATTGCCCAAGGTATGGGTTTGAGTGAGGATTTTTGTGAAGTGCTATTAAATGCCGCACCGATGCATGATGTCGGAAAAATAGGCATTCCTGATGCAATTTTGCTTAAACCCGGTCCACTTAATGATGAAGAATGGCAAGTGATGCGCACTCACCCTGCAATGGGCGCGGGGATCATCGGTGAAAACCATGGTGATTTATTGAAAATGGCCCGTGAAGTGGCGCTAACCCACCACGAAAAATATGATGGTATGGGTTACCCCAATAATCTGGCAGGCAATGAAATTCCGGTTTCTGGCCGTATTGTCGCCATCGCCGATGTCTTTGATGCCTTAACCACTGCCCGACCCTACAAAAAAGCCTGGCCGATTGAACAAGCCATTGCTTATATCGAACAGCATTCAGGGGTGCACTTTGACCCATCTATAGTGCCGATATTTCATGAGCGTATCGACGATATTCTTGAGATTAAACGCCAAAATGAAGAGACCCCATAGACTGGTTTCTCGTCATTGATTGTAACTATTCAGCTTGTGGATAATTCGTGGTAGGAGGGGCGTCTCGCCGCGATAAACGGCGTAGCCATTTCAAAAAACCGTTGCACCGAGACGTCGGACCGCTTGGCACAAATCGCGCGAGTGGTGCGGCATTCCGACGGCCCTCCTTGTATCTACATTGTATGGTACCATTTATCCACAGAGTCACCAATTGCGCTGAATAGTTACCATTGATTAAGCATTCATTGATTAACCAGACGACGTTGCAAGTTTTTCAACACCTGTTCATCAACCACTGTTTGCATTAAATCCTCAGCTAACGCGGCGTCATTTTGAGCCACTTTAGGAATTAAAATCGCCAAAGCCTGATCGCGTAATACATCGCCTTCAATTGACAGTACCCACTGCTGCGTACTTTGCGGATCTGAGCTGTACCATGATTGCACCAAAGAGCCGATGTAGCGTTCTTTTTGTTCGTCGAATAACACTTCACCAGCTGCCCCTTGCGGGTCTTGATGGATCCAGTTATTCATTAACTGATCTTTGGCTTGCAGATAACCTTTTTCGTTTTCAAACTGATCTAACCATTGTCGAGCACCTTTAATATCATCCCGAGATTTAAGCTCAGCAATACTGCTGATAAACAGGCTTCGCTGCTCTACTGATTGGTTATCAGCTGATGAGTTTTGCAAATAGCTTTGTGCTTGTGACAAATCATTTCTGGCAAAAGTATTCACCATCATTCTTAAAATATGTTTAGGCAACTTAAGATCTTGCGCCCATTCATAGGCTTCTTGCGGATATTTTTCAGCGTATGAACTGGCCAGTCCATGCACGTTTTCTTTATTGGTCAACCCCAAGTTATGCTGCCAATAACCAGCGGCGGCTCTGGGATCATTACGTGCCCAGCCAGATAACAACCGCATATTGATTTTATTATCCAGCAAGGCTTTATGAGTCTGGGCCAATTCAAATGCTTTTTGACCATCGCTGGCAGCAATTTGCTCCAGTGCCGTCACCAACAATTTATTGCTTTTATTGCGGCTGTCGCCATCGAGTTTAATTGCTTGCTCAACTGCCATTTCGCCATCGGTTTTTGCCAACATTGAAATTACCATCACCTGATAATTTCTGACATCTTCGGCATTATCCAGCTCTGGTAAATAGCTCAATGCCGCCACCGGATCTTGCTTAGCCAAATCATAAAACGCTCGGCGCAAACCCGCTCGACGTTGCGGATCACTCTTATCCAGCGCGAGAAAATAACGAAAGGCTTGTTCATGACCCTGATTGCGTATCACCGCATATTGGGCATATTGTTGTAAATTCGGCGGTAATAATTTGGCCAGTAATTGCACCGCATTACTGTGAGAAAAAACCGGAGCGCCGACCAGTGACAAAATAATATCTTGTTGAAAATCAGCCTGAGTTAACCTGCGAATATTAGCCGCAGTGGCTTCGGGGTCAAGAAACGCCCATTCATGATAAATCTCCAATAGCAGCGATTTATATTGCTCTTGAGCGCCAAAATGTTCGAAGAAATAATCACTGGCTCGCTGGCCATTTAATTCGACATAACGACTGAAAAAAATCCGGCTCAAGCCCACCACATCATGAGTATCAGCCAACTGCCGGGCTTGCCCCAACCGTGCCATGACTTGTGCTTCGTTGAGGTTTTGCGCAATCGCATACGTGGCGCTGTACTGGGCGAATTCGCTGGGTAATTTGACAATGGCTTGGAGGTTAGTGATGGCGTTATTTGCTGGTATTGACTCAACAGTGCGCGTTTCACCGGGCGCATTTTCAGCTTCATGTTGACTCTGTAATAACTGAGGCGTCGCTGTTATTACCTTAGCTTTGGATTGCAGCCTCTGGCTTTCAGTATGACTGCCCGAAGCCCACTGAAATCCCAAATAACCGCCTGATAAGGCTGAAAAAATAACTAAAATAATTAACCACAGTTTATTCATAAATCCATCCAAGGTTGTCGTTGTTCTGGTTTACTTTTTATTGTCACCCATAACTATAACCGCACCAATAAACAGATAGCAATAATATTAGGTTATTTAAAACAGCGAAAAACTAAAAGTAATATTCGAGGCTGAGCTGGACAAAATCGTCTTGGCGGATGGAATAAATTGCTTCATCAACTTGCTCAGATTGAAAGAACCAGGCATCGATGCGCCATTTCCAGTTGTCGTTGATGCGACTGCTCGCTTCAAGTAACCCGCTACGGCTGTGACTGTGATCAAGGTCTTGCACCAGCCCAAACAACAATTCGCTGCCCGCTTCATTGTTAAAGCCAATACGACCACCCAAAAACAGGTCGTTTTGACCGGGAACCACTAACCCTTCGTCCCTCTGGTCGAATTGATATTCAGCTAATAAGCCCAAATCGATAACAGAATCCCATACCCCGACCATGGTATATTCAAAACCAGCGGTGAGTGAAACAAAAGACGCTCTTGCATTGGCATTTAACCGCTTAGTATCACGGTAAGTGGCTTCGAGCTTGTATAACCACGACTCAATGGTCATCTGAGCATCAAGACCAAACTGGTCCATTTGCGCATAATAAGGGGTAAGCTGTAACTGACCCTCAAGCTGCGTCGGGACTAATTCGGCATCACGGTTCGTGCCGCGAAAGTAAGATAAACCAACGTCCCAATCCTCTATGCTGTGACTCCAGCGTAAGGCAAAATCAACATGACCACTACCTGCTGAGGATTCAAATTCGGCGTGGCTGTCATCTACTGGCAGCGGGGCGTTAAAACGGCCTTTGACCGATGGGAAGTTTGACTGACGAAAACCCGGCAATACAAAAGCATCAATGGTGCCCCAGTCCTTAAGCACACTAAGGTGAACCATCGGCTGACCCAATTTTTGCTCGCCGTCAACCATCTCAACTCGGTCAGTTTGATTAATGACATCAACAAGGTGTTGCGATTCTGTCACTCCCCAAAAGACTTTACCCAGACCAGTGCGCAACTCCCAATCATCAGCAACATGCAACCATAATAACTCTCTGATATCACCATGCTGACGTTCTTTATCTTCACTGTCAAAGCGGTAAAATGGCTTAAAGATAGAACAACATCTTATGGCCCTTAACAGTAACTTCACCACTCGAATTAATACTAATTCTTTGGTTATCTGCACTTTCGACACGAAATATTGTGAGCGTTTTTTCGTTTCTTATTTTCTCTTTTATTAAAGCTTTTAACCCAGCAACTATGCGATTAGTAAGCTTTCTATCCTCTTCCAGTTGCTCAGGAGACTTAATTGGTATTGGAGGGAGACCAGGTAATGGCACTGCAATCCCTGCCGTTAAGAATGGATCATTAACGTCGACTTCTACATTAATCTTCTCAGCAGGGGTCTCTTTCGTCTGACCACCCAGCCCCGAAGCTGTTATCCCATCGACTTTTTTACTACTAGCTTCATCAAGCTTATAAAGCGCACCATTATCCGTTTTAGCGATCTTAAACTTAGTATCATGAAACAAATCACTCTAAACTTGACTATTCATGACGATGAAGATAAACATTACAATCATTAACAATTGAATAATTGATAATCCAATGTAAATTTTGAACCTTTTTACACCTGCTTTTCTCAACCAAAATAGCGATAAAAAGAAAGCAAACAAAGGACCTGCAAAAAATAGGTTAAAAGCGAGTTCAGAAAGAAAACCCTTTAACGAAAGCACTTGAATCACATCATCTAATACATAGACAATACTAAAAGCGAATATCACCAAAATAAATAATTCTGATAGATGCTGAAATAACCTTTGGTTCATATGTTGTCTCGTCATTAATTTGCTCCGGTTGCCCAATCAAAGGCTTTATTATCTGAACTATCCCATACTTGGTGCTTTAGCGCAGAGTTAAGCTGCCCAAAAGCACAATACCAGGATCAAGCAAATGTTTAGGGAAAAACTGATTTTGCCCAGACGGTAAAGTGATATTCAGAACTGTGCCACCATCGGCTGATACTTCATGCCTTACCAGTCCAATGATTGCATTACCTGTCTGTTCATCAGAAACAGAGCTGCCTGTAGCGCCTGGTGCTGGGTGTCTTAGCAATCCACCACGGACCCTCTCCAACGAACATCCAGAAGTGGCTTTACTACAAGAATTCTCAAGGTAGTAAGTATGAAAATCTTCATGAGACTCATCAAATGTTGGAACCCCATCATCATCAACAGAAGTAATACCATCTTCCTCACTCGGCACAAAAACAGTACCGTCAGTTTGTTTGACTATCCTTCCATGTGGATTAGAACCGGATTTTTTCCTTTATCACCTCCATCACTATTCTTCCCAGTTGCCGTATTCGCACTTAAATCCAGACCAACATCTACGGACGAATTTGTACCATTATCGACTTTATAGCTTTCACCATCCGTGGTATTAACGATAATCGTACCATCTTCGTGCTGTTGGATATTCTCAACTTTTTCAACAGGAATATCACCAACATTACAGTTATTCCCTTCTGAATCGCAGTCAGCTGCATACCCCGTCGGATCAGTCCCCGCCAACGGATTATTCATAATATACGAATAAGAATTAATACTCTGCGTACTGGTCGGCGCTTGGATCAGCGGATCGACACTCATAAACCGCCCGGCGTTGAAATCAAGCGAAAGTCAAGTTATCACTAATTTGGTTTAGTGCAAAGGCAACTGTAGTGATTTAACCGTCCATGGCGTGCGCCCTTCGTGCATCCTTGCACTCACCTCAAGGGAACAAAAAACTGCGAGCTCTCGCTTTTTGTTCCCCTTTCGTCCGTTCATGTGGATCAACTGTTGTTCGTTCAAGTGCTCATGGTCAGTAAACCCACGGCGATAACGGTTGGTTGCCAGCAAATCCGAGAACTGGGTGTTGCTCAGGTGCTCACTACCACTGGCTGATGAGGTGCGCCCAAACGGGTCGAAATAGCGTCTGCTGGTGACTTGGCCATCTTGGTTCACTAGGGTCGTTGCGCTGCCCAGTCTGTCACGCAGGGTATAGAGCAATTTATGCTGCTGTTCCGGGGTCCAACTGAGCACCGCGATGTCATCAATATACGCCCGCCAACTGCCGTCATTGTCCATTTCAAACAGCTTATCGACATAATACGTTGTCGTGGTGTTGCCACTGACTGTCCGGGTTTGTTTGGCTCTCATGCCATCGCTGCCATAGGTGAATGCGGTGTTGGTATTGTTGCCCGGACCCCGGCCAATGATGGTTAACGGTTTGTCCAATGCATTGTAGGTCAGCGTGAGCCCATCGCCATTTATCAGGTTCCCTCGGCCATCATAGCTGAACTGAACGATGGTGCTGTTTAGCTTCTCTAACCGACATAAGGCATTCGGTCCGGCCTTGTTTGCCGCCGGACAATTGGCGCTCCCGCCGTACTGATAAGCACTGTCGTGGTTTGGAGTTGAGCGAAGCGATAACGGTGGGTGGGAATAGATGGCGAAGCATGAGCCAATGGCGATAGCCACACCTGCGATAGCAGCTAAAGCGGAGCCTTATAGCCACTTGTGGCGCTGTCGGGTGGAAGTTGAGCGAAGCGATAACGTGGGTGGGATTCGATGGCGAAGCATGAGCCACACTGCCGCTAGCCACCTCTGCGATAGCAGCTAAAAAGCGGAGCCTTATAGCCAGAATTGGCGCTGTCAGGGTGGAGTTGGATCGAGCGAAGCGCCAACGTGGGTGGGAATAGATACAGGCGAAGCATGAGCCGCCAGCGATAGCAAGTCAGCGACTTAGGAGCAATCGCACCCAAGCAGGGCCGGGGAAGGAGTTAGGTAAAGATTTTGCGTCTGCGCAAGGCAAATCGCGTAGGCAGGGACGCCAGAGCTATCCCCCTCGGGGGATTACAGGGGGAGGATTTAGCTGGGTTGCTGGGCTTGACGAGCTGGCCAAGGCTTGCTTGCCCTGCATTAAACGTGACTCACGGCATGGATGCCGGCACGTTTAATGCCGGGCAATCTGCAAGACGCCGGACAGATCGGCGAGACCAGCGGCCCTGCATCGCCTTTGATCTTGCTCTGCTTTTGACCTTGATCTTGTCTTTGCTTCTGACGTTGATCTTGCTCTGATCTTGACCTTGATTTTGCTCTTGGCCAAATCTGCCAACCCGCCAGATCCAACGTCCTATCTAACGTCTCTGGTTTTCCTTAAACAGTCCGATTTCCTATCTAACGCCTCTGGTTTTCCTTGAACAGTCCGATAGGTTAAAAAAAGTCTCATTAAACAATCAACCCTAATTCTTTAATATTCCACCAATTCACCACCAGTGCCGTGAAACGTTTCTATCGTCAACTTATATGATTTTTTAGTTTCCAGTGCTTTGAAGTACATCTCCATATAGTCAGGCCACGGCCCAACAGGAGATATCAACAAAACACTTTCTTCGGATGCAAACGGGCTATCACTCGGCCAGACTTGTTTGATATCACCATCATTAATCAATTTATGAAGCAATAATAACAAGTGTTCACATTTGTGTTTTGAATCTATCTTTGTATTTATTAATTTATTCATGGCTCTTCTGTAATATTTTTAAGTTATCTTACCCAAGATGAATTTACTTTTGGAATGAATACCTGAGCACCGCCCCCAACAAGGCCACCCTGCTGTGCAGCCCTTCCACTGTATATCGTTTGGCCAGCTGGTACTCTTATTGATGTCATTTGTGACGCCGTATTTCCCCACTGTGGTTTCAATGCTAAATCAATTTGTGACTGTAGTGCTCCTTGAGGTTTCACGCTTGTCCAATACGATCCTATCTTACCTGCGGTACCACCATAAACCCTGTAAAGAATCATTGGATTACCTAATGTCACTGCCGAATAAGATCCGCCATTAAATGTATTTGCAATTGAATTTGGCAGTGGTCCTTTATTCATAGGACCATGGCGGATAAATGTGGATGCGGTCTCTGATCCTTTAAAGAATCGAGTTATACCTGATAAAAACCTCGCTCCCCTTGCAGCGGAAAATCCGGGAGCAACGAGTGAGTTTGCAAGAATAGAGTTATTCCAACCACTTGTGAATGCATCGCTTAATTCTGATTTGAAACTGCCATAACTATCACCAAGAATGTCACGAAGAGTACCATCACTAAGGGACTCTGCAACATTAGCCAAACTCCCGGCGTAAGTCTCAGGGTCCGCAATCATCTCACGCAAGGCGTGTTCATTGATGCTAAACCCTCCTTTATTTCGACCACTCCCACCACTAGACTCTTTAAGACCACCCAATCCTGAAGCGGTTATCCCATCAACTTTTTTACTACTCGCCCCATCAAGTTTGTAAAGCGCACCATTAGTTGTTTTAGCCACTTTAAAAGTACTACCACCTTTGCCTTTATAGGTGGTTATTGACGCAACATTACCGCCACCACGCGTATCATCAACCCCCGACACCGTTGAACACCCAGCTACGTCCCGACCTGTCCGTGACCCGGTAGAACAATACCCCGTCGGATCAGTCCCCGCCAAGGGATTATTCATAATATACGAATAAGGATTAATACTCTGCGTACTGGTCGGCGCTTGGATCAGCGGATCAACACTCATAAACCGCCCGACGTTGAAATCATACACGCGGCCATTCATGTGGATCAACTGTTGTTCGTTCAAATGCTCGTGATCAGTAAAACCTCGGCGATAACGGTTGGTTGCCAGCAAATCCGAGAACTGGGTGTTGCTCAGGTGCTCACTACCACTGGCCGATGACGTCCGCCCAAACGGGTCGAAATAGCGTCTGCTGGTGACTTGGCCATCTTGGTTGACCAAGGTGGTCGCGCTGCCCAATCTGTCACGCAAGGTATAGAGCAATTTATGTTTTTGTTCCGGCGTCCAGCTCAATACGGCGATATCGTCGATATACGCCCGCCAACTGCCGTCATTTTCCATTTCGAACAGCTTATCGACATAATACGTGGTACTCGTTTGGCCACTGACTTGCCGGGTTTGTTTGGCTCTCATGCCATCACTGCCATAGGTGAATGCGGTGTTGGTATTGTTGCCCGGACCCCGGCCAATGATGGTTAAGGGCTTGTCCAACGCATTGTAGGTCAGCGTGAGCCCATCGCCATTTATCAGGTTTCCTCGGCCATCATAGCTGAACTGAACGATGGTGCTGTTTAGCTTCTCCAACCGACACAGCGCGTTCGGTCCGGCCTTGTTTGCCGCCGGACAATTGTCGCTCCCACCGTACTGATAAGCACTGTTGTGGTTTGGAGTTGAGCGAAACGATAACGGTGGGTGGGATTCGATGGCGAAGCATGAGCCAATGGTGATAGCCACCTCTGCGATAGCAGCTAAAGCGGAGCCTTATAGCCACTTGTGGCGCTGTCGGGTGGAAGTTGAGCGAAGCGATAACGTGGGTGGGATTCGATGGCGAAGCATGAGCCACACTGCCGCTAGCCACCTCTGCGATAGCAGCTAAAAAGCGGAGCCTTATAGCCAGAATTGGCGCTGTCAGGGTGGAGTTGGATCGAGCGAAGCGCCAACGTGGGTGGGAATAGATACAGGCGAAGCATGAGCCGCCAGCGATAGCAAGTCAGCGACTTAGGAGCAATCGCACCCAAGCAGGGCCGGGGAAGGAGTTAGGTAAAGAGTTTGCGCCTGCGCAAGGCAAATCGCGTAGGCAGGGACGCCGGACAGATCGGCGAGACCAGCGGCCCTGCATCGCTTTTGATCTTGCTCTGCTTTTGACCTTGATTTTGCTCTTGGCCAAATCTGCCAACCCGCCGGATCCATTGTCCTGTCTAACGTCTCTGGTTTTCCCTGAACAGTTCAATATCCTATAAATTAAATCAATAAGTTATTTTAATATAACCCTATTTATCATTCAAAATATCAACAAATGAGTCTAGTCCATACTCCTCAAAGTGACGTCCTAAATATCCTGCTAAACGCCTAATATATTCTTCTGAATCTGATAATGGCATTTCAGTGCATTTTTCGTCAGATGTATTTATTAAGTCGCATAACGGTTTGGCAGATTTAATTATATTTAGGTCAGTACTGACATTCGATTCTCGTCGACAAAACGATATATTAATAGTTCGTTTCATATTTGAAATTGCCATACTAATAATAAAATCATCTAGTATTAGGACAGCCCTATAGCCAACGTTTAAAGATGATAATTGTTCTTCTAATGACATATGAGTAATTAAAAAATCGCTTTCCAAAAATAGCGGATAAAACGATTCCAAAAACAATTGCTTTAGTGGTTGGTATTTCTTTAAATAAATATCCATCATTTACTTCACTTTTATAGGAATTCTGGGATAATTCCTTCGGTTAATTTCTCTTAATTCGAGTTGATACCAGGGTGAGTTCCCTGTTACCCGACCAATGTCATGGATCTGGAATCCCGTATCCATTACACCATTTATCCAGCCTCGATTAAATTCAAGAGATAAAGATTGTTTCATTTGAACTGAAAATTGAGACATGTAACCACTTTCATATAAATATCTAGCAGGAATTGAGAATGAAATGCCTTTTACATACGCTGCATAAGGCATGACTCTATTCTGTTGATCCTCTCCAATAACCGCGACTTTATTACCTCTATGAGCTTTAACTTGAGCACCACTTCTTGCTAGCCCAGCCTCATAAGCACCACGAAGAGCAATAAGTTCAGCTTGCTCTTCGTCGGAAAACTCGCCATTGCCCATCATCGTAGGTGTAAGACCTTCAATAACAGCCATAGCAGCAGCCCCGCCAAGTAATGCGGCAGCTCCTTTTAAAAGGGTTTTGACACCAAGTTTTTTGCCCCCAGCAACCAAGGCACCGCCACCGAGTGTTAATACATCTGCGCTCCCAGCCCCACCGCCATCACCACTGTCCCAAAATGTTGCTGTTACTGAAAAACGTTGACCATTAACCGTTTCGGTTCCTAGGTTATGAGAACCAGTCGGACCGGCACCTGAGCCTCCGACTCCTCCATTGTCTCCAGCAATACCAGCCTGAGAACCTATATCAGCACTTGTATCAGGGTTCGTATTTGATGAAGAGTTGTTTTTATTTGGAGACGATCCATTATTAGCGTCTGTTGAAAGTGACGTAGTTTGGAAAACACCACCGGATGACCTAACAACATCTCCTATAAAATCATCTCCGAGTTGGGCACGATACCCCGTCGGATCAGTCCCCGCCAACGGATTATTCATAATATAACTATAAGGATTAATACTCTGCGTACTGGTCGGCGCTTGGATCAGCGGATCGACACTCATAAACCGCCCGACGTTGAAATCAAGCGAAAGTCAAGTTATCACTAATTTGGTTTAGTGCAAAGGCAACTGTAGTGATTTAACCGTCCATGGCGTGCGCCCTTCGTGCATCCTTGCACTCACCTCAAGGGAACAAAAAACTGCGAGCTCTCACTTTTTGTTCCCTTTCGTCCGTTCATGTGGATCAACTGTTGTTCGTTCAAGTGCTCATGGTCAGTAAACCCACGGCGATAACGGTTAGTCTCCAGCAAGTCGCCGAACTGGGTGTTGCTCAGGTGTTCGCTACCACTGGCCGATGAGGTGCGCCCAAACGGGTCGAAGTAACGTCTGCTGGTGACTTGACCATCATGGTTGACTAGCGTCGTTGCACTGCCCAGTCTGTCGCGCAGGGTGTAGAGCTGTTTGTTCATTTGGCTGCCCCCCCCCTTTATAGGGACTGTAGGGCGAAGATGAACGGAAGTGAGAACTCGCAGCGATAATTCCTATAAGATAGACAAAGGAACACACCGTCATAGACGAATACAGCCACGATTCTAGAGCATATCACTGACCAAGGCTTGCTCTGCCCTGGATTAAACGTCACTCGCAGTTTCATCCCGCTCGGAGGAAGCGAATACTTGGATCTTTCTCAGGGATGGAAGTGAAGCCAAGCATGGCTGAACCGGGTTAGCCCTTCAGGGATGAATTTCGACGCCAATATTGAACGAAGCCAATGGCAATCTGCAAGACGCCGGGCAGATCGGCGAGACCAACAGCCCTGCATCGCCTTTGATTTTGCTCTACTCTACTCTTGGCTAGGTCTGTCAACACGCCGGATCCATTGTCCTTCCTAACGTCTTTGATTTTCCCTGAACAGTCCGCTGTCCTATCTGACATCACTGGTTTTCCCTGAACAACCCCACATCCCATAAATAGAAATGTTACTTTATTGAACCCTAATCACTATAACTAAAAGCAATTGCTTCATCTATAACTTTTAACGCCGCATCTAGTTGATTTTCCGAGTTTAAAGTATAAATGATTAACTCCATGTCGTTGTCTAGCTTCTTACTGATTTGTTCCATTTCCACTATTCCTTCACTTGACAATAGCAATGTAGATAATGCCTGTTGAATGATATCAATCGGCATATTTTCATTTATTGCAGTATTCTTTAGTTTTAATAATTTTTTATTTAAATCAATCATATAAATAACTCTAATGTGTAATAACAGTAACAACAGCGCCTTGCTGATTCGTAATTACTTGTAGTGATCCTGAACTGTAGGATATATTTCCATTTTGTTGCGTAATGGGCTTAGCTGAACTTATTGCATTTTCAATAAATTGAGGAGCGACACCCCTACCAAAATCGCCATTGGCCCCTGCTAGATATATTTCAGGCTTACCACCTGTCTGACCTCTTGAAGAATGTCTTCTACGCCCTGGCTGCATCCTGTTAACGGCATGTCGACTATATAAACGATCACCAACAACAGCATACTCTTGCCCGTTAACTGTGACTTTTTTATAGTCACCCCATGAACCCCATGGTATTTTACCTCCTCCTTCAACTGTGTTTCTTATATTTTTAGTGCCTTTTAAAGTGGCAGCTGAAAAATCACCAACAACAGGGAACATACCAATAGTAGCAGCAGTGACATTAACTATAGTCGGGTCGTCTATGGCTTCTATTATACCTTTTACATCTCCAACAATAGGTGTCAAATCTGCGGCCATATCAAGGGATATGCCAACGTTTTCAAGTGGTGTATCACTTTGTTTCGACCTAAAAGGTGCCTTTCTCCCTTTGCTGCCGCCACGCGTTTTGATAGGCACTATCTTAAAATGGCTAAAACCGTCCTGAAGCGATTTGTTCAATGAAGATTGCCCACCATCTGACCCATTGCTAGTCAGATAAATATTACCATTTTCATCCTTCCCTATATGACCAACAGTCTTACCATCTTCATCGGTAACAGGCGTACTCTCTCCATCTTCAATGCCGCCGACACAATCTTGTGCATTATCGGTTGTCGCACAATACCCCGTCGGATCAGTCCCCGCCAACGGATTATTCATAATATACGAATAAGGATTAATACTCTGCGTACTGGTCGGCGCTTGGATCAGCGGATCAACACTCATAAAGCGGCCAAGGTTGTAATCATACACCCGCCCATTCATATGGATCAATTGCTGTTCATTCAAGTGTTCGTGGTCTGTAAACCCTCGGCGATAACGGTTAGTCTCCAGCCAGTCGCCGAACTGGGTGTTGCTCAGGTGCTCACTACCACTGGCCGATGACGTCCGCCCAAACGGGTCGAAATAGCGTCTGCTGGTGACTTGGCCATCTTGGTTGACCAAGGTGGTCGCGCTGCCCAGTCTGTCGCGCAAGGTATAGAGCAATTTATGCTGCTGTTCCGGGGTCCAACTGAGCACCGCAATGTCATCAATATACGCCCGCCAACTACCGTCATTGTCCATTTCAAACAGCTTATCGACATAATACGTTGTCGTGGTGTTGCCACTGACTGTCCGGGTTTGTTTGGCTCTCATGCCATCACTGCCATAGGTGAATGCGGTGTTGGTATTGTTGCCCGGACCCCGGCCAATGATGGTTAACGGTTTGTCCAACGCATTGTAGGTCAGCGTGAGCCCATCGCCATTAATCAGGTTCCCTCGGCCATCATAGCTGAACTGAACGATGGTGCTGTTTAGCTTCTCTAACCGACATAAGGCATTCGGTCCGGCCTTGTTTGCCGCCGGACAATTGGCGCTCCCACCGTACTGATAAGCCCCACTGCGGTTGGCACTGTAATCCGACTTTTTGAGTAAATTACCCACCGCATCATAGGCGTAGTTCACCGATAAATTCACAGCGGGTGCCGTATTGCTCACCGTATACTGTGTGAGGCGGTTGAGGTTGTCATAATCGTAGGCTTTTTGTAGACCCGTGAGGCTGTTGCTTTCTTTACGCAGGTTTAAATATTCGTCGTAACTACCGCTCAAATTATAGTGATGACCATGTAATGTCGCTGCGCCCTTGTCCACCGTGGTATAACTCATGGTGCCAGCATTACGATTAAAATGACTGGTCTGTGCCATCAGGTTATTGGCCAGTTTGGCCCCGGTGATTTGCCCGGTATCAGCCATCGCCGTCACTTCACGATAGGTGTAGTGGGATACGGCGTTGCGGGTGTGGGTCAGATAACCTTGGTCGTTATAGCGATATTCAAGGGTCAGTCCATTCGGATATTCCAGCGCTTTCGGTCGGCCTAATACGCTGTCATATTGGTGTTTAATGGTGCGGGTGGTGCCATCGACGTTGACCGATAACTGACTCAGTTGCAGTTGATTGGTGTAACTGTAGGTGCGGGTAATGCCGTTTTCGGCTTCACTGCTGAGTAACCCGGTTTTGGCGGTATCCCAAGTGAAGGTGGCGGTGCCCGAGGCATGGCCGCCTGTGGTGGTCCGTGTTGTGGTTCGGCCCAAAGTATCTTGGCTAAAGGTTTGCGTCACCCCATTAGCCGTTTGGCTGACTAATTCACCCAAGGTGCTATAACCAAAGGTGGTAAGCCCTTGATTGGGGTCGTCCACTTGGGTTTTGTGACCAAAGCCATTGTAGCTCGCCACGATTTGGTTGCCATTGGCGTCCTCAATAATCAGCGGACGACCCGCGCCATCATAGCTGAAACGGTTGGTGCCTTGCTGCGCATCGCTGGTTGCTAACAACCAACCGGCACTTGAATAGGTGCGTGACATCGCTCGGGCATCGCTGCCGACGGTGATGTTCGTGGTCAGGCCATCATAGGCATAATCAGAACGTAAACCATGGGGTAAGGTGCGCCATGTCGGTCTGTCTAAACTGTCGAAACCGCCAAAGGTGGTGGTGTAAGGGGTTAATCCGGCGGTATACGGTTGCGATGCTTTGAGCAGGTGACCCAAGTTATCATAGCTTTTATCGGCATATTGATAGCTGCCATCAAAGCCTGCTACGGCCCCGCGTAACGGTCGACCGAGACTATCGTTATAGCTTTCGTGTATCGGTGTGCCTGCACTTTGTGCCCGGGTCATTAACACCGCATGAGTGGGGGCGTGACTGCCGTCACTGGCCAATAAGTAGCGACTGTATTGGGTCGGTAAACCGCTTGATGTCACCGATAGCGGTCGCCCGATGGCGTCCAAGGTGGTTTGCGTGACGAGGTTATTCGGGGCAGTCACTTGCGTCGCGACCCCAAATCCACTGTCGTAACTGAATGAGGTGACATGCGCTTTGGCGTTGGTCACGGTCGTCGGCCAATAACCCGCTGTCGCATAACTGAACTGGGTCGTACGCGCACTTAATGCCGCACAGGTGTGGCTTTGTCCGGTTTGACTCACTGAGGTCGCCAAACCATAGTCATTAAACACGGTTTCATCCACTCGGGCACAGCTGCTACCGCTGGCGGTCAGGGTGGTTTTGCTCGGCACTTGATGGCTGGTGTGCCATTTGTTGACGGTTAATAACTGCCATTGGCTATCTCCGATGGTTTGCCGAGGGTCATCGATCCACCCCCGTTGCAACACCGAGGTGGTGGTTTTCACTTGGCTGAATTTGTTGACCCAACCCTTTTCGACATCCGGAATGAACGTTGTTTCCCGCACCGTTTGATAGCGATTTTGTTGCTCATCGCCAAGATAATCGGTCACCGTGGTGGTGGTTTTGCCGATATTGCCCCATGTGTCGACGCGGCTTAACGCCACCGTTTGCGTGGTTTGCGACAAGGCGTTACCCGCCAAATCAAAACGACTTTGCACCGACTGGCTGTTGAGCCAATGTGCGACATTGCTGATGGAATGTTGTGGATTATCAGCCCAAGTATTGGTCAACGTCGCGATGGTTGTTCTATCCTGCCCTGTACTATCGACGACCGTGGTCGACTGGCTCAGCAGTTGACTGACCCGAGGGAATTTTTGTTCAAACACACTTGTGGTGATTTTATTGCGGGCAGTGTCTTTTTGCACCAAGGTACGGAAGCCTGTGAAACCCCGCCCTTGCAGATGATACATCGCCCCTTCATAGGCATATTCCGTGTTGCTCAGCCCCCCGATGCCATCACTTTGACCAAAGGCTTGCACCGCATACAGGCTCGATGCAAAGTGAATATAACCCTCACCCTGATAGTCGTGGTCCGTTTGATAAAACGCCTGTCCGGCACTGTTGGTGGCGCTGGATAAGGGTTTGTAGCGCCACTGGCTGCGATGACCGATACCATTGGTCACGCCTGTCAGGTAGTCAACGGCGGCATAATCGCCGCTCCCTGAACCGCTACCCGAACCATAGTTACGCACAATATAGGCACCATAATGACTGCCAAGCATTGCACTTTGCGGATTTTCAATACTGTTGTTAATGCGCGGCCCATAGTTAAAAATCACATCAAGATGACCGTCACCAAAGGCATCGATAAACGCCAATTGGGTGGCTGAGGCGATAATGTCGGTCGCTGCGCGTCGAGCGCCATAAGTGCCATCAGCTTGTAACTCAAAATAAATCGCGTCATAACGATACACCGAATCATCATACGATTGGGCATCCACCACCGGGGTTGAGCCGGTATAAATCCGGTCGCCACAGCGGTCATTGCCCTGATAACCCGCCGTACAACCGGTGATGAGCCGCTCGCCCGGCACCAGTAATTCATTAATGCCATCATGGTTGATATCGACATTGTGCAGGCTCTGGTGATACTTCGGATACTGGAACGATTCCGTTTCTCCATCACCACCAATCGCCACTTGCACCGTTAAGCTCGCCAGTGTCACCCCACCCGATAAGACTTGCCAGGCTTTAAACGACCCATTGCCGAGATTAACCCGCACTGACAATAAACCGTCTTGCAGCCCCAGTACATCGGTCAGGCCATCGCCATTGATGTCGATGAAATAACTGAAAAATGCAAACCCGCTATTACCGCTACTCACCGGGCTCGTCGGTGCATCCACTGAGGCAAAGACCAAACCGCTGGGGGTACTGCGATTGAGTAACAAGGCCCGTGGCTGGCCCATCGGCATCGCCGATAAAATGGTGCCACCCTGATACGTCACCAATAAGTCAGGCAAGCCATTGCCATCAAAGTCGCCAGCAAATGAGAGGTTTTCGGTCACCGTGCGGGCATTGCTGCCATCTTTAAAGTCGGTATACGAATGGATAATCACCCCGCTCGCCGCATACGGCGTATTGACATTACCCGAATGGGTAAAGGCTTCTAACTGCGCGGTGCGCCCCGGATGATGACGATACACCATCACATCCGGCCAACCATCACCATTAATATCCCGCAACGCCAACACCCGGTCGCCAATATCGGTGGTACTGGTGCGCGGGGCCATCGCAATATGGGTTTTGACGTAACCCGCTACGTTGTCGCTGGAATAATCAATATGCAAATAGTCATGGTGATAATTGAACGGGTCGATTTTGCCATCCAAATCAATATCGGCTTGGGCACAATCTCGCCTCGCCACTGCCGCCGTGCGCCGACAGGTGTCATTGACAGACAAACTATTGGTGCCAACAATACCTTGCTCGGCATTGACCATATAACCCGGGAAGTCGACGCTACCATCACCGTCAACATCGCCATAGGGCGTGATGTCGTTGATGTCTAACACCCCATCATAAATCGCTTGACCGCCAAACCTTAACGGCACCGGGGCGGCGTAATTGAGGCTGTCAGACCATTCAAAAGTGCTCAACGGGGTACACTGCGTCACCGCATCATAGCTCCCACAACGCTGTACGCTGGCCAACAAGCTGCGTTGGCTCGCCTGACTTTGACTGTAGGCGAGTTTATAGCGGCTAATCGTCCGCTCGCCAACCAGGGTGTTAATCGCCTTTAACCGTTGTCGACTGACGATTTTACCGCCTGCCAGATAGCTTTCACGGGCATCGGTTCGGGTTTCATACTCGAATTGCACCGTGCGGTCACCCAGGCTACCATCACTACCGGTATAATAAATGGTCGATAATAAATGCTCACCAGCGGTGGTTTCACTATAGACATAATCAATGGTATTTTTACCACCAGACCACGATTCAGACGTCAACTTCCACGTCAACACACCCGCGATACCCTCCGGTGAAAAAGGCGTTTCATACGTCGCCGTTGAGCCATCCGGACGGGCCACGCTGAAACCTGCCGCCGTTTGGGTGACAACAACAAAACTATCCATCTCAGTGCGATAAGTCGCGCCCACTTGGCCATAACCGAGCGCGGTCACCATCAGCCGTTGACCATTCAAACAAAAGCGGTCATCGGCAGTAAACGTCACGGATTGGCTCAAGCCATCTTGCGCATAGGTCGGGCCACAGCGGCTAATCGCCCCACCCGCATTGAGTGACCAGCCATGACCGACAATGCCATTGCCCCCTTGTGAACTGTAAGTCACCGACACCGACGGTTGAATACCTTTACGCCCGGGTGGTAAATCAATCGGGATTTGATAACGGGCTTGACCGCCAGACACGCCCGCCCCGCCTTTCACCGTCGCCGCGCGTAAATCGACCGCCGCCAATACTGGTGCCGTCACCGTCGAATCAGCCACCACCACTGGACCGAGTTGCTGCCAATCACTGACCGCATTCATCACCACGGCGGTGGCCGCACTATTGACCTGCTCATCGGTGCCGCCACCATCACGATAACGGGCACTGACGGTCAAGGTCGACCCGGCATCATTAACATTCACTAAATAGCGGGTGCCCGTGGCCCCGGCAATAGCTGCGCCCTGTCGATACCATTGATAGCTCAACGCGCCCATGCCATCAACATCATTTAATGACGCACTGGCGGTTAAGGTTTGACCGACACTAGCCTGACCTGATATCACCACACTGCCCGTCGGCGCATCATTGACAGCATTAACCGTGACATACACCACCGCAGGTTGAGAATACCACCCAGAGGTGTCCCGTGCCCGATAACTAAACGAATCACTGCCGTGGAAATTCGCCGCAGGGGCATAACGAATGGTATTGTTAATCACGCTGATACTACCGTGAGCCGCCGCACCATAGGTTGCCACGGTAAGCGCGTCGCCTTGTGCATCAGTGTCATTGGCTTTGGTATCGATATAAACCACACTGTCTTCATTGACCGAGGCATAATCTGTATTGGCCACAGGCGCGGTATTCGGCGCTATCACGGTTTGATTAACCACCACCGAGCCACCACAGCCCACCCCCGGACTACAGGCTTGCACTCGATAACGAAAGCTGCCACCAACATATTGCGCGGTTGAGTAACTATAACGGCTCTCACTCCAATGCTTTCGTGTCACGGAATAGACCACACTTTCATTGCCGTTATACGCTTGATAAACGCTATAAACCGTGCCATCAACCGAACCAGATGCAGGTGTCCAGGAGACGCTAAACGGTGTGCCGACGTTAACACTGGTGGCTGAGATAGATAAATTGTTGGGGATACCCGGGGTGCCATATAGGTAAATGCGTCGCAATGGACTAAAACCCGAGCAACCCGCCGCATTACAGGCTTGGTACTTAAACCAACGATAACCGACGCTCGGCGTACTGCGAAAAATAGTGGTTGAACTACCGAAACTGATGCGCTGGTAACTGCTATCGGCAGGTAATGAAGTCGAGTTATGTGCCGATTCATAAAGTTGATAAATAGTCGCACCTTGAACACTCGGCATATTGATAGCGTAACTGCTGTTAATCGCAATATAGCTACTACCGATTGGACCGGGTGCTGTCGTGGGTGTTGAAGGGACGCTGGTGAGCGCAGTAAAACTCGCCGTGGTGGCGGTTTTGACCGTATAAACTTGATGACTGCAATTGGGTTCACAGGCGTCTTGCGCCAGCGCGATATCATTTTCATCGACGCCGCCAGTGGCGTTATGCAAGCGCAGCAAGTCAGCAGTGCCAGCAACAGTACCCGCCACGATAACACTGTGAGTATCAGCATCCCAATCATCAAGGTCCCGCGCTTCAGCGTGTTTAGTGTCTAACAAACCCGAACCATCGGCGTAAATCACATGATGCTTTTTATGTTTCTTTTTTGATAAAGCGAAGACATCCGCCCGACCATCCCCGTTATAATCCGCGATAAGCAGCTTTTCGGCTTTATTTTGACCCCATTTGACGTTCTTTTTAATCGCCTGCACCACCGCCAACTGACCAACGGCATTACTATGCATCAAATAATGCGAGTGCTTTTTCGCTGCCACCGCCAACAAGTCTTGGTGACCATCGCCGTTAAAATCGCCTGCCTTCAAGTCATAGTTGACTGCATCGGCCAACCATTCCAATTCGGCAACAGTATAATCAATCCCCGGGCTAAACCCCGTTGGTTGACTGAAATAAAGCGTGAGTATTTGCTGAGCAGGGGTAAAAACAAGGACATCAGCCAGCCCATCACCATTAAAATCGGCCAGTGTCAGTTTGGCGGTATTAACAACAGCCGTTGATAATTGAGCAGGCAATGGACGTTGATTATCAACCGTATAACCAACACCTGCGGCGACTCCCTCACCTAAAACCAATGAGCTGGTTTGTGCCGACGTATTGGCTTGCAGCAACATATCTTGAACGCCATCACCATTGATATCAGCAAAATGGGGTTGATGGGCCTCAATGGACCATTCGACCTCAGTCGCGATGGATTGCGGGGATAAAAATAGCCAGGTGAATAACAGCATCGCTGTCAGAAATGGGGTAACGCGTAACATCTAAAGTCCCTTTATTACTTATTTTGTCGCTTAATTGGCTTCGGATGATACAGATAAAGTCTGTGGTTGAATAGGTTTTTATTTCGATTATGGCTTTAATCTGAAAAACGCGAATGAATTCGCGTCTACGACGTAGACGAGGTTTCAACCTCGTGAATGTTGAAAAATAGCTGATCAGAGCCTGCTTCTGCTCTGCTGTTAATTGCGCAACACCACCTCATTCAGCAAAACCAACGCCTGCTCAAACTCATAAGCTGCGACTTTGCGGCTCACGGCTTTAAACTGCCCGGCTTCATCACTATTACCGAGCAGCAATAGCAGCTCATCCAACAGCTCAATGGCGTCACCATCGTTGGCTATCAATAATTTTCGCAGACGAACGATTAAGGGTTGGATTTTGGCTTTTTCATCAAGGCTTAACTCTTCACTTAATTCTTCGCTTACGCTGGTGACAGGTGGAGGAAGCAGTGGCTGGCTAACAGCGGCTGTTGCTAGCTGATAACCCAAGCGGGCGGTAAACCAAAAGGTGGAGCCAACACCCGGAGTCGAATCAACCCCCATTTCGCCTTGCATTAAGGCCACCAGTTCGGCGCAAATCGTCAGCCCTAATCCGGCACCGCCATATTTGCGGGTTGCCGAACTATCGGCTTGAGAGAACGACTGGAATAACCGTTTGCATTCGTCTTCGCTCATGCCAATACCACTGTCTTCAAGCTCAAATCGCAATAACAGCTGCTCGTGCTGTTTTAGCTCAAGCTGTTTTAGCTCAAGCTGTTTTAACTCAAGCTGTTTTGGCTCGCAACTAATGCGCAATTGCACATCACCTGATTCGGTGAATTTAATCGCATTGTCCAGCAGGTGATTTAATACCTGAGACAAACGTTTGGCGTCACCATTCAAACCCATCGGCACATCAGCGGCCAACTCACATGACCACGCCAATCCTTTGTGCTCAGCTTTGCTATCCGCCATCGCCGATAATCCCACTAGCACCTGTTCATTCAAATCAAAAACCGTCGACTCAATGATAAACTCGCCCGCTTCCATTGCCGAAAAATCCAGAATGTCGTTGATCAAACCCAATAAGTTAGTCGCCGAACCGTTGATTTTGCTTAAATAATTATGCTGTTGATTGTTCAGTTCAGTGCCCAACAACAAATGACTCAAACCAATAATGGCATTCATCGGTGTGCGAATTTCATGACTCATATTAGCTAAAAAATCCGACTTGGCTTGAGTGCTCTCCTCCGCCCGATGCATCGCCTGCTCTAAATCAGCAGTCACTGCTTTAAGCTCAGAAACATCTCTGAAACTAATCACCGCCCCAACCAATTCACCGTCTTTAGTGATTGGACGACTGGCATAAGCCGCCGCAAACGAGTTGCCATCCTGACGCCACAATACCTCGTCATCAATATATTGGGATTCACCCAAACAACAGGTTTTATGCATCGGACAAGCCTCAAGCGGATACTCCGCACCATCGGCATAACTGTGATGGATCAGGTCGTGAACCTTGCGCCCAATCAGCTCGTAATCCCGCCAACCCAACAACCGTGCTCCCGCCGGATTCATAAACGTCACTCGACCCTCAATATCTAAACCAAAAATGCCTTCATCAATCGATTGCAACAATAACCGACCGCGCTCTTCAGTCTCTTTTAAGTCTTTTTCAGCCGCCTGTCTCGCCTCTTTCGTCCGCAGATTCTGCACCGCGTTGGCCACCATATCAGCAATTCGTTGCAGGTTTTTAATGCTGCCTTGATCAAACTCACCCACTTCTTCGCCGTACAAGGTGATCGCACCAAAAGTTTCGCCTTTTAGCACTAACGGCACCGCCAAAACACAGGCATAACCCCGGTCAATGGCATAAGCACGCCAAGGCACAAATGAGATATCCCTCACCGTATCCTCAACAATCACCACTTCATTGTGCAATATCGCCCGCCCGGTCGGTCCCTGACTCTCAGACCCCGCCGACCAGCTATAATGCGCTTTAGCCAAAAACCCCTTGTCATAACCAAAACGCGCCATCGGCAATATGCTGCAACGTTTATCACTTTGACGATAACCAATCCACACCAAACGCTTTTGATGCACTTCAAGCAAAATACGACACACATCTGCCAACAACTGCGCCTCAGTCATCGCCTGTTTTACTGCATCGTTAATTAAGGTCTGCGCCATCATATCTCTATGGTTACGAGCCAAGCGATCTTCATCCGCCTGACGCTGAGTAATATCGTGGATCACCGTCACCAACAAACTCTCCTGATGATCAATGATCCGGTTGCAACTCAACTCCGCTTCAAACAAGCTGCCATTTTTACGCCGACCCTGTAACCGCCTGTCAATTTGCCCCTCTGCCTGCGAAAAAACTAACGGCTCTGACAACAAGCGCTCAATCGGCGTACTCAATAACTCATTGTGAGGATAACCAAAAACCTGCTCAGCACGAGAGTTGATCAACACCAAAATACCATCTTCTTTGCTCACCATAATGGCATCAGGCGCAGACTCCATCAAAGCAGAAAAACGCTGCTCAGCCGCCTTGCGAGCACTGATATCCACTAATGTCAGGCGTATTTCATTCATTTCGCCCTGTTCATCAAGCCCAGGTACCGCCGACAATAAAACGTCTAAATGGCCGCCGTCTGAACGCAATAATTGCACTTCTGAATCAACAATCGCCCCTTCACTTTTCAGCAACGAAGCAAAACAGCTTTTCTGCTCATTCGGCACCACCACCTCAGGCAAAAATTGCGACCATGATATCTCCTCAAGCGTTCCCACCAAAGCCTCACCTTGTTGTGAAAAGCCTAATAGTTTTTTGAACGCTTCGTTATAACTCACCACACGACAGCCGGTGACATTTAAACTGGCATAGGCAATCGGCGCATACTCATATAAGGTATACAGCCGTTTTTCGCGAGTTTTTAACGATTCAGTGGCAATCGAGAGTTTATGCTCGCTGACAAAATGCCTGCGCGATTGCAAACCGATAAGATAGTTAGAAACCACTGCCACCAGAATGGTCGACAGCAGATTAGTCATTTCAATGGTGTAATGGGCTAAGCTCAAATTATGGATCGTCAGCACAATAAAGCTATGCACCGATAGTATTGATAAACAGGCAATAGAACCACTGATATGATTCAACCCGGTCATGGTGATAGTGCCGAAAAAAATTGCCGCATAAATACCATGCCACAGTAATGCCAGCTCCGCGCCACTATAATAAGTCACCGCTAACTGACCACCGCCCACCGTCATCGCCGCAGCAAAGCTGATAAACACCACCGCCCGATGGCTGCGAACCATAAAACTCAATAAAAACAAACCTAAGGTGATCGGTGCCACCACAGCAAAACGAATATTGTTTAAGTTTTCTAATGTCGGCGGTTGCGCCAAATGATCACCAATCGATGCCAAACCAACAAACAACGCCACAATCATCATAATGGCAATACGCATTAACAATCGTGTCATCGGCAACGCTTGACTGCGATACGCCGCCTCAACCTTGTCATCACGAAAGCGCAAAGTGGTTGAATTAATCGCCAGATTCATGACTCACCTACACTAATCTGTTGCAACTTCTCCAGCTCAGCCAATTGAACCAATGCTTGGTCAAAATCATACTCACCAATAGCCGCATCAATTTGCTGCAACAAGCCCCGATAAGGCTCAGCTGGATTAATCGCCATGATCTCAGTGATCAAATCCGCCGCATCGCCATCATTAGCCTCAAGCAACTCAGCCAACAGCTCAAGCTTGGCATTTTCTGGCCCAGCAGTATCTAGCCCAGCGGTATCTAGCCCAGCAGTATCTAGCCCAGCAGTACCTAGCCCAGCGGTATCTAGCCCAGCAGTACCTAGCCCAGCAGTATCTAGCCCAGCAGTATCTAGCCCAGCAGTACCTAGCCCAGCAGTATCTAGCCCAGCAGTATCTAGCCCAGCAGTATCTAGCCCAGCAGTATCTAGCCCAGCAGTATCTAGCCCAGCAGTATCTAGCCCAGCAGTACCTAGCCCAGCAGTATCTAGCCCAGCAGTATCTAGCCCAGCGGTATCTGGCAGTCCAGCCTCCCTTTTACTATTTCCTTCGACAGGTGTGATGCCATCAACCTGTGCAATCACTTGATTGAGCAGTTCATTGACCGCAGTAAACAGGGCAACAATTTGGCTTTCGTCCTCGCCATTATCACAGGCAGTTTCTAATTCATAAGCCGCCTGTTGCAATGTCAACGCCCCCATACTGCCAGCTAAACCTCTAAGCGTATGCGCAACCCGGGTGGCATTATCAACCTCGGCAGAAACTTGTGCCTCAACAAAACGAGCACTGAAATCCCGCTGGTTTTTGGCAAACTTAATCAGCAAACGCCGATAAAAAGCCTCATCTCCCTGCACCGTTTTCAAACCTTTTGTCACGTTGATGGCAGTCAACCCGGTCAATGGCGGTAAATCGGCCTCAGGCAAGGCGGTTTTTAAGCCAGTCTGGGGAATTGCTTCTGGCTCAAGTTCAGCCGCACTCAATGCCGGTTTGATCCATCGAGCCAGCGTCATAAACATCGCCGTCACATCAATTGGTTTGGCAATATGGTCGTTCATGCCAGCATTAATTACTTTTTCTTTATCGCCGGTCATGGCATTAGCCGTCATCGCAATGATCGGCAAGTCAGCATACACCGCTTGCTGACGAATGATCGCCGTAGCCTGATAACCATCCATTACCGGCATCTGGCAATCCATTAAAATCCCGTCAAAGCCAGCGTTTTCAAGCGCTAGTAACGCCTGCTCACCATCGTCAGCAACAGTGACGGTGATCCCCGCACTTTGCAATAATTCCAGCGCCAACTCCTGATTGATTTCGTTATCTTCGACCAACAGCAAACGCGCTCCACGTAACTTGGCCCGAGTTTGCGCGGCCACTTTATCGTTATGATCCACCCGCGAAAGCGTCGTCACCGCCTGACCCTGAGAAACCAAAATCGCATCCAGCAAAGTCGATGAAGACACCGGTTTAATCAACACACTAGAAAAATCAACACCCTCGGCACTTTCGCTAATTTCTTCCCAACGATAAGCCGTCACCAACACCACTTTCGGTGCCCGCGATCCGAGTTGTCCGGCAATCATGCCCGTCGCCTCAACTCCATTGATGCCCGGCATATGCCAATCCATCAACACCAAGTCATAAGGAGCCACACTAACTGCCCGCGATATCGCCTCAACCGCTTCACTGCCACTACTCACCGCCACACAATAAATTTTCATGCTTTGCAACATCGACATCATGATCTCTGTCGCAATTGGACTGTCATCCACCACCAATACCCGTAACTTCTCCAGCAACGGTGAAATCGCCAATGGCTGAGGCACCTTAGCTTGCAAATCAAACCGGGCAGTGAACTGAAATTGACTACCCACGCCCAGCTCTGAGGTCAACCACACTTCGCCACCCATCATGCCAATCAATTTTTTCGAAATAGCCAATCCCAACCCGGTACCGCCAAACTTGCGAGTAGTAGAAGAATCCGCCTGACTAAAAGGCTTAAACAATCTCGCCTGATGCTCCGGTGTCATGCCGATACCTGAGTCCTCAACACTAAAGTGAAGCAATACCGAATTAAAAGCCGAGTTAACATCCAAGCCATCAAAGCGCTCACGCACCCGCACTCGGATCACCACCTCGCCAAACTGGGTAAATTTAATCGCATTATTGCCCAAATTAATTAAAATTTGCCCCAACCGCAGCGGATCGCCTCTTAACGCCAACGGCACATCCGCTGGCATATCAAATAATAACTCAATGCCTTTTTCAGCGACCTTAAACCCCAACAGACTGGCCAAATCGTCGAACACCGCTTCAAGCCGGAAATCAATACATTCAACATCCATTTTACCCGCTTCAATTTTTGAAAAGTCGAGAATATCGTTGATGATCCCCAACAACGACTGGGCCGAACGATGCACTTTATCAATGTAATTACGCTGCTTGCGATCTAAACCCGTCGCCAATGCCAGCGACGACATACCAATAATCGCATTCATCGGAGTACGAATTTCATGGGACATATTGGCCAAAAACTCCCCTTTGGCTTTATTCGCCTGCTCCGCCACTTCCATCGCCGCCGCCAACGCCTGCTCTGATTGTTTACGCTCACTGATATCCCGATAAACCAGCACCCCACCGCTCATTTCATCGCCATTTATAATCGGCACACTACGATATTCAACATCAAAGGCGCTGCCGTCCTGACGGTAAAACTGATCATCATCAACCTGATGTTGTTCGCCTCTGGCACAAGAAAAGTAAATCGGACTGGTCATTTCATCTGGTCGGTCTGCCAGTGACAAACCCTGATAAATCAGTCCGGGCAAACTGCGACCAATCAAATCATCCGGCTGCCAGCCCAACATCACCGCACCCGCCGTATTAGAAAATGTCACCCGGCAACGATCATCCAAACCAATAATGCCTTCTTTCACCGACTCCAGTAATAAACGACTGCGCTCTTCTGTCTCTTTGAGTTCGCTCTCTGACTTTTTACGCAACAAATCCGAACGCAACGTCTGGATCCCCTGCGCCACGGTATTCGCCACCCGAACCATGGCTGAAATCCGACTTTCATCAAAAGCCGCCGTCTGTTTGCTATAAATAGTGATTGCGCCAAAGGCATCACCAAATTCAGCCAACGGTACCGCCAGCACACTATAAAACTCCCGCTCCAGTGCCGCTTCCCGCCAACCCTCAGCAAGAGGATCTAGCGCCACATCAGCCACCACGACTGGCTTGGCACTATGAATAACCTGACCGGTCGGCCCTTGTATTCGCGCCTCTTTAGCCCAAGAATATTCGACCTGATCTAAAAACCCCTGCTCAATCCCAGCACTCGCCATCACCTCAATACGTTTTTTCGCATCACGACGCTCATAACCAATCCACACCAGCCGCTGTTCGTTGGCTTCAACAATAATACGACAGACATCATTGAGTAATTGCTCTTCTGTTAATGCTTGAGCCACCGCCTCATTAATCAGTGACAAGGTTGATAAATCCCGGTTGGTTTGGGCAATTCGCTGCTCCTCTTGATGGCGTTCGGTAATATCCCGGATCACCGCCACCAGCAACTCCCCTTCACTGGTTTTCAGCGGACTAAGGCCCACTTCTATCGGAAAGGTCTCTTCATTTTTGCGCTTGCCTTTAAACCCACCAGTTTTGCCCATCATCCGCACCGACGGATTATCAAAGAAACGTTTGCGCATTGACTGCAAACCTTCCTGACTATCTTTGGGCGATAACATACTCACATTGCCTGCCAGCAATTCATTGCGGGTATAACCAAACAGTTTTTCGACTTTGGAATTGACCAGCACTAAATCGCCCTGACGATTAACCACCAACATCGCATCCGGTGCCGACTCCAGCAAAGCCGCCAAGCGCTCTTCACCCGTTTTGCGCTCACTAACATCAATCAAGGTCAGACGAATTTCATTAATCTCACCACTTTTGGTGTACGCCGGTATCGCCGACAACAACACATACAAATGCTCACCATTACTGCGTTTCACTTGCAACTCATGGTCTTTTATCAACTGCCCCGTGGCTGCCTGCTCAATTCTACTGTCAACGCTGTTGTCGGCCAACAAATCGTGCCAGCTCATCACCGCAAAAGCTTCACGGGTTTGACTCAGCAATTGAGCAAAAGCACTGTTATGCTTCAAAAAATGCCAATTGTGTGGGTCGATAGACGCATAAGCAACAGGCGCGTTTTCATATAAATCCCACAGCGTTTCTTCACGCTCTTTAAGCTTTTTGGTTCTCACCAACACCTTACCTTCAAGCTCATTTTTAGATCGCTGCATCGCCCGCGTTGCCCGCTGACCAATGGTCACCGTCAACAAAGTCGAAGCGATAGCCAACAATAAGGTCAATGAAATCAACACCAGCAGATTCAAGCGCATTTCGTAATAACCTAGCAGCGCCTCATCAACATCAATTTCAGTGGTCATGCCGACACCAATCCCGGGGATCCACCACCACGCGCCATACACCGGCACGCCACGGTAATCACGATAACCTTTGACATTGATTTTGACCACCTTATCCATACTGTATGGCAAACCAGATTGACGCTTGATATCAGTTGCCATAGTGGTCAGTGGTTGCTCGGCTCTAGCCAACAATGACAGTTCTCCCAGCACCAAATTAACCCCCGGATCTCTGGCTTGAAGCAAAACCCTGCTGCCTCTTTTCATTAACCCAGTCTGTCGCAAATGATCAGCAAAACGACTCTCTGTAAGAATGCCGCCTGTCGGGTTAACCAGATAACTTTCGCCAGTTTGACTAATTCGTCCTTGCTGCAAGATTTTCGACAACCGCGCAGCAGGCGATAAACGTTGGGCTAATACCGCTAATATATCACCCTCAGGTCCTTTGATCGGTGCAAGAAAAAACATCGTCAATGCATTGGTAATATTGTCGGCTTGCATATCAATCTCGGCGGTTAAGTCGGTGGGCATAGGCGTGATAAAGACACTTTGTCCGGCAAAAGCCTGTGCCAACAACTCCGGGGCTTGCTCGGCAATCACGTTGACAGCCCCCAGATTGAAATTACGCTGAGAAGCAATATTGATGTTGCCCGGTGCAATAATAAAAAAGCCTTCACTGCCTAGGTCTGCCTGTTGCTGGCGAAAGAAAGTCCGAGCGCGATACTGAACAGCCGATTGCTGTAATGACGCTTGCTGCTGAGGAACCAACAACAGCTGTTGAGTTAATGCTAATAGCTTGGGATCTTTTGCCACCTGCGCCAATAACTTGTGACGGCCTTCAACCCAGTATTCCAGCATTTCCGTAGTGGTTTGTAATACAAAAGTTAACTCAGCTTTGACTGACAACAAGCTCGATTTGCGATTTTTCTCCAGCGTAGACCACACCAAAGCCAACACCAAAATCACAATCACACTGGTCACCTGAATAGCTACAAGGCGAAATTTAGCTGAACCAAACTGGTTGGCTAAGGCATCGTCAGAAAGATATTGCGGGAGAATATAGGTCAAACCCATTAATAGAAAAAATACCACCACAGCAATCACAAACAACCATATCGTCACTGTACTATCATCTACCGACTCTGGTTTTTTTTGCCCGCTTTGTGGCGGTTTTGCTTCTGGTTTTTCGATTGGCTCGGCGGCAAACAACCAGCGTTTCACTAGTGCCTCGCGTTCTTTTTCTGTTACCGCGTTTAAGCCTTTTTGCAGAATCGACTGTAACAAAGGCTCATCAATACGAGAAAGAAAGTGCACCGGAGAGGGCGGAAAAAGATTTTGTGTGACGCCTTTTAAACCAAAAATGGCATCCCTTTCAATGGCGCTGCCCACCACCATTTGGGCATCAATCAGCGCTTCGACTTCTGAATTTAATACCGCGTTAATTGCAGCGGGTAAATCAAAAGCTTCAACAATCGTCGCCCCGGGAAAATGCCGTTTTAACTTACCAATACTGCCATAACCCTTGACCACCACAATCTTGCTATGAGCCAAATCCAGTTCAGACTTGATAGCGTCATTATCATTACGAATATAAAAAAACTCACGCATCTTAAAATAGGGGTCAGAGAACAAACCAAAAGTGGCACGTTCATCGGTATGTAGCGTGGCTGGCAACACGTCTAATTCACCGGCTTTGAAACGCTGTAACAGCGGATCCCATAGATCACTGGTCATCTCATACTGCAACCCCGTATATTTAGCCACTAAGTCAAGATAACCACCTGCCAAGCCCCCGGCAGTCCCGTCGGCCTTGCTGAATATCACCGGCGTCCATTCCTCAACCCCCACTTTCACCTGATATTGCTGGATCCACTGGATCTCTTCTTCAGTCAGCTCAACAATATTGGCACCATCAGCGTCTTGTGCTGAGGCAGGTAACCCTGACAGCAATAACATCAGCATCAACATCCCCCACAGACACCACCCACCAACAATTTGCTTGGTTTTATTTAACATAAATAGCTCATTATTCCGACCAGATTGACCTGTTAAAGTCTAGGGTTGAACCCGGGTAAAAGCAAAGTGGCAATAAGTGCCAATTGATGATGGAATGTCATCCATGATAGATATTGCATTTGCAATATCTATCATGCATATGCAATAATGTCGTTGTCGTTTACTTTTAGCAAACTTTAGGAGCAGCTGATGCAGCAGCACGATTGTTTACCTTTACCAGATTATCAAGAATATTCGCTTGAGCAGATGCTTAGCCGCTCGAAGGATTTTTATCAACAAATCAGCCGTCGTCATACTGTAAGAGATTTTTCTGACCGAGCGGTGCCCCGTGAAGTGATTGACGAATGTATCCGTGCAGCTGGCACCGCCCCTAGTGGTGCCAATCATCAGCCGTGGCATTTTGGTGTGATTGGTAGCGATGAAGTTAAAGCTCAAGTGCGAGAAAAAGCCGAAATTGAAGAGCGCAACTTTTATGATCAGCGCAAAGCCGGCGAAGAATGGCTCGACGCCCTCGCGCCATTAGGCACCGATTCAAGCAAACCGTATTTACAAACCGCCCCGTGGTTAATCGCCATTTTTGCCGAACGTCGAGGCGGCATTGAAGCGGGTATGGACAGAAAAAACTACTACGTACCTGAATCTGTTGGCATTGCCACCGGCTTTTTAATCAACGCCTTACATAACGCTGGTTTAGTCACGCTAACCCATACACCCAAACCAATGAACTTTCTCAACGACATTTGTGGCAGACCCGTCACCGACAAACCGTATATTTTGTTGGTTACCGGTTACCCGGCAGCAGGGGCGACCATTCCTCATCACGCCACGGTGAAAAAATCATTAAATGATATTGTTACGTATCTTTAACGGGTTAATCCCCGTAGACGCGAATTTATTCGCGTTTGTAATTTAATAACATCAATAACCGATAAAACACCGGAGCCGAAAATGACTTATGTGGTAACCGAAGATTGTATTCGTTGCAAATTTCAAGATTGTGTTGAAGTATGCCCAGTCGATGCCTTTTACGAAGGCGAAAACATGCTGGTGATCAGCCCAGAGCATTGCATCGACTGCGGCGTATGCGAAGACGAATGCCCTGCCGACGCTATTTTGCCCGAGCAGATGGCCCCAGAATGGATAGAGTTGAACCGTCAGTTCAGTGAAATTTGGCCGTTGATTAAAGTTAAAGGCGACGCCCCAGAAGATGCCGATGAGTTTGTTGGTGTCGCTGATAAGATGGAGCTTTATTTTAGCGAGGAGCCTGCTCAACAGCTGGCTTAAGGGGCTTTTTAACCTGACTTGTGTGCTGAAGTGTGTGCTGACTTGCGTACTAAATTGTGCACTGAGTGCACACTACGGTTTGGTTAAATAGTATTGAGTAGGGTGCATTTCGCGAAGCGCTACATCAATCCCTTGCGATACCAGCGGATCAGCTCTTTTTGATCGGCTGGTGGTTCGTTACCTTGTTCAATTAATTCAAGGGCTTGCTGCGCCAATAGCTGCTCGGCTTTGGCTTCGATTTTGTCGAGCAGATGATATAACTGCTCTTCTTCACCGTCAGATAACACACTCTCTAGTTGTTCAGAGCGGGCTTCGAGGGCTTCGGTGAGTTGTTGATAAAGGATTTTGCCTTGTTCATTCAGGCTCAGGTTTTTGATGTTTTTGCTGATGGGGTCGGGCTGGATATCTATCAATCCTTTGGCTTGTAGTTTTTTCACCGCCCGGCTGACCGTGTAAGAATCGAGTCGTGACTGATAGGCGATGTCTGCCGACTTCACTGGCATATAAGAGCCGATATTTAACAGCACCCGCATTTCACGAGGTTCGAGATCGCACAATGAGCGAACCTTCCAATCCCGGTTAAGCGCCAACAAGTTGCTAACAATAGCGATGCGAAAGGGTAAATGGGTGGTTAAATCCAGTGGTTTGTCAGTGTGACTGGTCAGCTTAAAAGCTTTTTTACGTGCTGGTGTAGTGATTGTGCTCATCCCTTTAATTGTGCTTTTAACAGGCTTTATCTCGCGCACTGTAGCATTTTTGCCTGTAGGATTAAAAGGTTTGATGACAAACCTTATCGCGAGCTGGAGCTCGCTCCTACCCTAATTTTAAATCAACAAGCATCATCACCGAGCGGCAGCGGGGTATGGCTCTTTACCCTACGAATAGCAAAGTTGGTATTGATATCTTGCACCGCCGAGTGGCTTTGCAGCTGGCGAATAAACAGCTCATAGCCATTTAAATCCTGACACACCACTTCAAGCAAATAATCGTAGCTACCAGAAATGATATGACAGCTGAGCACCACAGGCTGTTTGATCATTGCCTGCTCAAACTCATCAATCACGTCTTCTTTATGTTTGTTAAGCCGCACATTGACAAATATGGTCATGCCTAAACCTACTGCTTTACGGTTTACCGAGGCTTTATAGCCGGTGATTATGCCGTCGGATTCTAGTCTTTTTAGTCGTCTGGCGCAGGGTGAAGCCGACAGGCCAATTTGGTCGGCCAGTTCAGCGGTGGTCAGGCGACCATCTTGTTGCAGCAAGGCGATAATTTTACAGTCTAATCGGTCCATAATTTCATTTTAGTGGATATTGTTAAGATTTGATATTATTTTGGTGGTTTCAGCTCAATTAATCAAGTTTGTTAACATAACTTGCCGAGATCCACCTCGTGGTTTTAGGCCATACTAGCGCTTCTATACACATACACAGCAACAACCACAGCAATATTTACGACAACGAATAGAAGGTGCTTTTCATGACAATAGTAACAGCTATACCGAAATCAACTGCAAGCCCATCTTTTGGTGGCATCAACCCGGGGTATTTTGCAGTATTTACCACCTTACTTATTTGGGCGGGCTTTTTTATCTCTTTGCGGGCAGGAGCTAAGTCGGTGTTAACCAGTGCCGATTTGGCCCTTATTCGTTTTGGCGTCCCGGCATTGTTTCTGTCTGGGCTGGCTTGGCGACGACGAGATAAAATCCTCGCTACGCCCAAACGTTATTTGCTGGGGATCCTTTGCGGTGCCGGTTTGCCGTTCTTTTTTATCAGTGCCACCGCCATGCAATATGCCCCGGTAGCTCATGGCAGCACTTTGGTTCCTGGCACCCTGCCGTTGTTTGTCACCGCAATCGCCATACTATTTTATAAAGAAAGCTTGAGTCGTCACCGAGCTTGGGGCTTAACCCTTAATCATTGCAGGCATCGCGACAATCATTGGTGGTTCAATGACACACTCACAGCTAATACAAGAACTTTGGCAAGGACATTTGTTGTTTCTCAGCGCTAGCTTGTTTTGGGCTTACTTCACCATCTCTATGCGGATGTCAGGATTGACCGCTTTGGAAGGGGCTAGTGTTTTTTCTATAGGTTCAATGGTGTTGCTCGGCGGCTTGGCATTAACTGGTTCAATCGAGAGCCATCTGCTTGAAGCCCCCGCTGAACAAATCGTTTTTCAATTGGTTGTTCAAGGATTAATGGTCGGTTTGATTGCGGGTTTCTGTTATGGCTTTGCTATTGCCAAACTCGGTGCAGAAAAAACCGCTGCGATTGGCGCTTTTACTCCGGTTTTAGCGTCATTAATTGCCATTCCAGTTTTTGCTGAGAACATCGACTTAAGCTCTGGTCTTGGCATGTTATTCATCACCAGCGGTACTTTGTTGGCGAGTCAAATTTTTATGGCAAATTAGCCTCTTTCAAACCAAGCAAGCATAGATAAGGAGCAAACCCATGTTGAGTTTATTAAGTGAAGCAGGACAAGATCCGATTTTGTCAATCAGCAGTGCATTTCGTCAAGACTTTCGTTTGACCAAGCTAGATTTGGGCATTGGTTTATATCGTGATGATGCGGGCGAAACACCCATTATGGCCGCGGTAAGACAGGCACAGCTTCAGCAATCACAATTTCAAACCAGCAAAGCGTATATGCATTTGGCCGGTAACGACGGGTTTAATCAGGATATGATTAAATTATTGCTCGGTGATAGAGGTGATGGCAGTCAGGCCAGCCAACGTACCGAAGCGATTCAAACGCCTGGTGCCAGCGGCGCATTACGGCTATTGGCTGATTTGCTAAAACTGGCTAATCCCAATTGCCGTATCTGGCTGAGCGATCCGAGTTATGTCAATCATCAGCCTATAATGCAGGCGGCTGTTTAGAAGTGGTGATTTATCCCTATTTCAATCGCGATACTCATCAGCTCGACAGTGAAGCGATGTTTAAAGCCCTCGAAAACGCTGGTCCTGATGATGTGGTGTTATTGCACGGTTGCTGCCATAACCCCACTGGCGCAGATTTAAGCTTGGCAGATTGGCATCAGCTGGCAGCATTGGCTAATCGCCGGGTTTCATGCCATTTGTTGACATCGCCTATCAGGGGTTTGGTCAAGGACTCGAAGAAGATGCTGCGGGTTTGCGCATTCTCGCCGACTCGGTAGAGCAAATGGTGATCGCCACGTCTTGCTCCAAGAGCTTTGGTTTGTATCGCGAACGTACCGGCGCTGCCTTGATTGTCGGCAAAACAGCCGCTGAGGCCAGCAAATCTAAAGGTCAATTATTGCAATTGGCCCGCGCCAGCTACTCAATGCCGCCGGATCATGGTGCTGCACTGGTAAGCACAATTCTCAGTGATACTAACCTCACCCAGTTGTGGCAGGATGAACTAACGGCTATGCGAACTCGGTTAATTGGCTTGCGTTATGCGTTAACCGATTCGTTGCGTCAACACGGCGATCTATACGGCGATCTACACGGCGATCTACACGGCGATCTACACGGTAATGGCGCCATTTTGATTTTATTCATGCTCATCAAGGTATGTTTTCAATCACTGGTTTTGATGCCGCGCAAGTTTGTCCGACTGCGGCAAGACTTTGGTATTTATACCCTGCCGATGGCCGTATTAATATTGCCGGATTAGCGAGCATCAGGTAGATTATCTCGCGCAGGCTATGGCAAACGGTTCCATCGAGCCTTATGTTAAAGCAAAGGGTTAAAGCAAAGGGCTGAAGTAAATGGTATTAAGAGCAAAGTGATAACCAACAAACAGTGTTACAATTTGCCTTTAGCTCCCCGTCAAGCCCTATGCTTGGCGGTATGACAGCACTTTTTATGCTAGAGAATCAATCAATGCGCTTTTGGCCCTTATCCATTTTTGTTTTATTATCTTTCAGTGCTGCCGTTATGGCCACTGCACCATCAACCACGGCACCAACAACCACGACACTAAAAGCCCCCTTTATTGCTGATTCAAACACCCTAGCGTTTGCTCACTACACCACTAAAGACGGTCTGACATCCAATAAAATCAGCGCTTACTGCTTGATAAACAAGGTATTTTATGGATTGGCACCGACAGTGGGGTCTCATTATTTGATGGCCAAACCATCACCCGCTAGTGACAGACCCAGACAGTGTTCTGGCCTCAGTCAGTGTTATGGCGCTGGGTCAACAGCAAGATGGCAGTATCTGGATGGTACTTATACCAAGAGGATTTTTCATTACTTCGCCAAAACCAATCGCTGGATTCACTATAAAGCCGACACTGTTCAAGAGCAACAGCAAGCGGCTTGGCATCGCCCACCGTCAGAGCCATCTATGTTGACGAGTCAGATACCGTTTGGATTGGCACCCGAAAAGGGCTTCATCGCTACAACCCGCACACTGAGCTATTTGAACAAATACTCGACCCTGCGGCGGGTGATGAGTTGCGGCCCAATTATATTGCTTCTCTCACTGGTGCAGATAACAATAATCTTTGGTTGGGAACACCGACGGCCTGCTTTATTTTAATAAAGAACAAGCCACATTCACTCGCTTTAAACATGACTCAAATAATGCCAATAGTTTGATTAACGATATGGTATACGGCCTGACAATGACGGCTGACAAAACTTGGGATCGCAACCAATGGCGGTTTATCCCTATACCACAGGCAATCAGGGATATTCTCCAGCGTCAGTAGTCAAGACCAGCCACACAGTTTATGTGGTAATTCATTAAACAAAATCATGTTCGATACCCAGCAAAGAATGTGGGTGGGACCTATCAAAAAGGGCTGTGCATTGGTGATAACAACGCCAAACGCTTTAGTACTTTTCAGGCGATACTCGACCAACAATCGTCGCTTCGCTCTAATAACATCAATGATATTATTGAAGACTCGGCTGGTAATGTCTGGTTGGGTAAGTCAAAATGGCTTATCATTGCTAAAACAAGAAATGCACGGGCTCGAAATGCTCGATATAAACACGCCCGAAAACCACCCCGATGCAAGTCGTCAGCTTATACCACA
>CBDIDQ010000141.1:0-16654 GCA_965277695.1 Alteromonadaceae bacterium | reverse complement strand
CTTGCCTTCTTGTCGAACTGCCAAGAAATCCTTGGTGGTTGAGATTTCATCAAGTTCACTTTCATTGTAGATATTTGTCAAGTGCATACCCACGTTACTGGCCGTGGTTTGAAATAACTCAGCCATCAGCTTTTGTGTCAACCAAACCGTTTCATTTTCAAAGCGAACATCCAGCTTTGTCTGCCCGTCTGCCGTTTGGTAAATAATAAACTGTGATTGGTTTTCCATGGCTTTTTCCTTTACGCAAACTGTGGTGATAAATAACATCGGTGATTATCAAGTCAGTGGCAGGATTCTAGCAAATCAAAGGACATTATTCTATAAGCAATAAATGACCATATTAGACACATATCTACAAGTTAATACATATTTCGTTTGGCATTCAAATATGATCGGTGATTTAATCAATTGGATACAAAAAAAGGTCGAAATTGGCAGTTGCAGATGAGGCATTAGGCTTCGCGAAATTAATGATTAAGAGAAAATACCGGATAGCGCCTCCTGATTTACTCAACTATCAACCCCTTTGCAGTAAACAGCGCGTGATGCATGTGCACGACCTTAAGATAGTGATAACAGGCAGGTTTGGTGAGTGCACACGACAATAAAAAAACAATGCTCTATTTTCCCTTTTTTATTACCCCTTCACCGCCGCAGTGCTATCACGAACCACCAAGGTAACCGGCAGCTCAACATAATCCACCTGTTTACTGCCCAGCTGTTTACTGCCCAGCTGTTTACTATCAACCCCCCCATTCGGCTGCTCCATTTGTTTGATCAGCATGTTCATGCATTCGCGACCAATTTGCTCGACCGGTTGGCGAATGGTGGTTAACGAGGGGCTGGTGAACTGGGCAAAACGGATATCATCAAAACCCATAATAGAAATATCGTTGGGTACCTGATAACCCAGTTGTTGCAGTGCTGACATCGCACCAATGGCCATTTCGTCATTGAAACAAAATATCGCCGTTGGCCTGTCTTTAAGCAATAACAGTTGCTGTGACTTTTCAATCCCTGCACCCACCTGGTGATCGCCCACTTGCACCAACTGTTGATCAAAAGCAATACCTGCATTTTTAAGCGCTTGCTTATAGCCCGCCAAACGCTCAACAGTACTATTGGTATGCTCAGGACCGGTAATACAAGCAATTCGAGTGTGACCCAAACCCAGCAGATGCTCAACAGCCATCACCGCTGCTGCTTTGTTGTCAATCATCACTTTATTGATGCCTTCAATGCCTGAGTCTTCACAGGAATTGACTAGCGGCGGCAATTTCTCCAGCGGGATCTGCCCGTTAACTTGCTCAAAAGGCATAAATTGCGAAAATAAAATAATCCCATCAGCCTGGCGTGAAGCCACCATGGCAGCATAGTGACGAATGCGATCTTCGTCTCCTTGAGTATCGCCTAACAATACACAATAGCCCTTAGCTTGCGCCACTTGCTCAATGCTTCTGATCACACCAGCATTAAATGGATTAGTAATATCAGGAATAATCGCCACAATATTGCCAGAGCGTTTGGTGCGTAAATTGCTGCCCATCTGATTGGGACGATAATTGCCGGCTTTTACCGCAATCATCACTTTTTCACGGGTATTATCAGAGACCAATTCAGGGTTTCGTAACGTCCGCGACACCGTGGCGGTTGAAACGCCTGCGCGTTTGGCAATATCTTTGATACCTGTGGATTGTGACATTAACACGTCCTTTTATCGTCCGGGGTGAGGCTGGAGCCGAATTTGGGGTTGAGGTTCGTTTGCGCCTGACAGTATTGCGCGATAAAGCCTTGATGTGAAGGTAATTTTGCCACCGCTTGGGTGATTTGCGCTTTTAACCCGTTAAGAAAACCCGCCAGCTCCTCATCGCTCATCGTTGCCGCAATATGATGGTATTGTTGCGGCATAATGCCCTGCCCCAACATCACTTGGACCCATGAGTCCACCCTAAAAATATCGCCATCATCTAAAAATACGCGACCCGTTTGCTTAAACAAGCTGATTTTATGTGCTAAACCAGCGGGGATCTCCATTTGTTGACAATGCTGCCAAAAATCACTGCCCTGTCGTGAGGTAACCTTATAATGTAAGACGATAAAATCTCGAATACTCTGAAGCTCACTGGTTAATTTACTGTTGTATTCGTTAACTGCTGACTCGGTAATACCATCAAAAGGAAACAACCGCAGCAAGCGAATAATGCCCGTCATGATCAGGTGTATGCTGGTAGATTCCAGTGGCTCAATAAAACCACTGGCTAAACCCAAAGCAATACAGTTTTTATTCCAACCCTTGCGCCGCCTCCCGGTGCGAAACTTGATCACCTTAGGTTTGCTCAGCGCTTCACCCTCAATATTATCAAGCAATTGCTCGGTCGCCTGCTCATCTGAGAGGTAACGGCTACAGTAAACCAAACCGTTACCAGTGCGATGTTGTAACGGAATTCTCCACTGCCAACCACTATCATGGGCAATAGCACGGGTATAAGGCAACAGCGGATCGGTCGAGCGGGTTTGCACTGCCACCGCACTATCACAGGGTAGCCAATGAGACCAATCGTCATAACCGGTATGTAACGCCTGTTCAATCAGCAACCCTTTAAAACCACTGCAATCGATAAACAAATCCCCTTCTATCACCTCACCATTTTGCAGTTTAACCGATTGAATATAACCGGATTCGGGGTGAGTTTTAACCTTAACCACTTTACCTTCAATACGTTTAACCCCTTGCGATTTATGTGCATTAGCTTCGCACCAACGCCGCAAGTATTTGGCATATAAACTGGCATCAAGGTGATAGGCATAATTAATCGGCTGGTCTGCCGACAGCGCGAATTTACCCGCTTTGGCGGCCTGTAATTCAAAGCAATATTCACCAAAATCAGCATCAAAACCCTGCTCGCGACCATGTAACCAAAAGTGCTGAAACTCACCAGCCCAGCATTCCTTGCCAGTTTGACCAAATGAGTGAATATAACAGTCATTACCTGCTGCGCTATTGCTCCAATGCGCAAACTCAATACCGAGTTTAAAACTCGCCTGAGTTTGCGCCATAAATTCGGCTTCATTAATGCCCAATAACCGATGAAATGTGCGGATCGGTGGAATAGTCGCCTCCCCCACTCCTACGCTGGCAATTTCATCAGACTCAATCAGCGTAATAGCCAAACCTTTGCCCAGCAGTTTCGATAGCGCAGCAGCAGCCATCCAGCCCGCCGTGCCACCGCCAACAATGACGACGTTTTTTACTGCCGCATTTTTTATTGCCATCATTAATAACCTATTATCTTTATCGCCAACATTCACGAGGTTAAAACCTCGTCTACGATAGAAAAAACGCAACGTAGACGAGAATTTATTCTCGTTTTTAGCCTGTTAAAAACTATATCGCGCACCCAAGGCATAACGGGCTTTTTGTTCTTCGAGATTCCATAATTGAACCCGAGTGCGACCGTGTGAGCGACTATCTTCCCCGGTGATGTTGATGCCTTCAAGAAAAACCGACAGATTCTCATTCACTTGGTAAGCAATATTAAAATCAACCTGGGAATAGCTTTCGGTGAAACTCGGATCGTTAATATAACGGGCCGCATTGTCTAAAAACTTATCGCGCCAGTTATAGGCAATACGCATTTGCCAGTCATCTTTTTCATACATCAACACCAGATTAGCAGTATCACTTAACCCGACCAAAGCAAACTGAGTGATGGTTGGATCGGCGTTGACATCAAAACCGATATCGCCATTAACCGTGGTATAGTTGGCCTGAAAACCAAATCCGCTGTCGCCAATAAAGTGTTGCAAAGCAAACTCAACCCCGTCAATTTTGGCCTCCTTGTTGTTAACAAATTTGGTGACAGTGAATTCCATCAATGGATCATCGCCATTAGGCAATACATCATAAGCCGCCTCAAATTCATCACTGGTCATTAAGTTGTAATCAACCCCATTTTCCATCGCCGCGACCATTGAAAATAACGAAGTGGCGGTGACGGCAATGCCTCTGGTGGTCAATTCTGCCGCAGCCGCTTGCGCACGAGGGCCAGCGGTCACATCACGTAGACCATATACATTTTCTCTAACAGGCTCTCGTCCGGCAAAGTTCTCGACCCGTTTTTGATAATAACCAATAGCGACATAACTGGTATCGTCAAAGTACCATTCAAGCGACACATCAATATTATCGGATTCGAGTGGTGCCAAACCCGGGTTACCATTAGAGGCGGTGCCCAGTTGAACCCCAGGCAAGTTAGTCGGGCCAGATGGGCCACTGACATTGGCCGCCGCTGAACTTAACTGATCATAAGTCGGCCGGGCGATAGTGGTACTGTAAGAAAAACGGGTTTTGACGTTTTCCATTAGTTCAATATCAAAATCGATGCTCGGCAGCCAGTGATCATAATCGGCTGTGGCTGAAAAGTCCTCGGTACCGCCACCATTGCTGAAGCGCACATTAAAGTCATCATTACTCTCCCAAGCAACGGCACTGGGTAAAGTGACATTAGCAGTAGAGGTGATGTCGGTATTTTCATATCTGATACCAGCAACCAAGTGATAGGTCATATCACCGATTTCATCGGTTAAATTGAGCTGCACATAAGCCGCCTCAATCTCTTCTTTAATGGTGCGATTAGTGGCAAAAGCACCATCGGCAGCAAAATCAAAACCATATTGCTCGGCAGCCCAACGCCCCACTTCGGCGGTGTTACCAGTGATCCCCTGATTAAAGGCACCGTTAGTGGCAAAATCATCAAACTCACTGGTGAAATTGGTCGGCGAGAGGAAACCCTCAGGCAATTCGCCGGGATTATCAACCCCCCAGTTACCCATGGTATGGCGGGTTAATGATTGCACCGAATGGCTTTCCATCGAGCGGGCTTCAATACCAAAGTTAATACCGCCCTCAATACCACTTTCATCAAATTCAAGCTCGCCAATCAACCTGACTTGTGAAATATCGGTTTTTTGCGAGGCAAAATTCATATCGGCAATCGAGGTACCAATGTCATCTTGATCTAAAATGCCATTACAATTCAACCCTCGGCCGACATGACAATCATCAAAATCAATCGTCATGACTGGCAATTCCTGACTAAAATCAACACTTTGGCCCGCAACCACATTGGCCCCTAAACCGACATTGGTCCAGCTGCCATAAACCGCATCCGGGGTACTGTCGGCTGATGAATCATGGGCATCAAGGGTCAAATTAAAATAGTCGTTGACGTTATAACTCAAGTTCAAACCAATCGACTTGTTTTCATTCTTCTGATTGAGTTCTTGCAACGCCAAACCCAAATCTCGCGGATTTAAGTCGCGGCGCTGCTCTTGATAGAACACCGGGGTTTTGACCACATTGTCATCAAAAACCAACGCGGTTTTATAAGTGTCGCCCCAAATCGATTGCTCGGCTCGGGATTCAAATAGGTCTTGTTCTGAATAGGTATAATCCAGTGTGGCGACCCAATCCTCTGCCGGTCGAAACTGAAAAGTCACTTGCGCGTTGGCGCGAGTTCGCTCGCGGTCGGCAATCGAATAACGCAAATCAGAGGGCATCGAAAACAGCTGGCCAATAGCCGGGGCATTGGTTAATTGAATATCATCTGCCGCCTGAGGAATAACACCATTATAAGCATTGGTGCGCCACTGATTGACAAATGCCCCGGTCGCAGAGCTGTGGCGCTCCTGAAAATTAGCGGTAATAGAGGCACCAAACACCTCATCATTATCAGTCCAGCTTAATAAACCCGAAAACTCAGGGGTGACATCATCACCCACGCGGTTGGTGGTATCGGCAATCGCTTTAGCACCAAAATTAGCTTTAAAACCCGGATTGTCCAATGGCTTGCCGGTGACAATATCAATGGTGGCACCAATGCCGCCGGTAGCAATGCTGGCTCGGCCTGTTTTATAAACAGACACCGATTTAACCGCATCAGATGCTAGGTTGGCAAAATCAAAAGCCCGAGAATTAGCCACACCGCCACCAGCGGGCAAGGATGAGGCTGGCATGGTGCGGCCATTGAGCGTCACCATATTAAAGTCAGGACCAAAGCCCCGAACAGTCACTTTACTACCTTCACCATTAGCACGGCTGATAGAAACCCCGGTGATGCGCTGAAGTGACTCTGCCAGATTAGTATCAGGAAATTTGCCAATATCCTCTGCTGATATGGCATCAACAACACCAGTATTATCACGCTTTAAACGGGTTGACTCCTGGATACTGGAGCGCATCCCCTTAACGGCAATCACTTCTATTTTTGCTGGATCGCTTGTCGCAGCATTTGCTGCACTGACGACAGTGGTGGCATATAAGCAGCTGGCAATACTCACTGCCAGCGCTGAACGGTTAAATTTTACGGTCTTTTGCGCTATTTTCATCTTTTGTCCACTTTTTATCGAGTTTCTATTGGCTTTTATCGGCCTTTTATCGGCATCGGCCTTGATGTAATCGTTTACATTGCAATAACAGTAAAATATTACATTCTCGTACGCTTTTCAAGATTTTTTATTGGCTATTTAAACCTCAGCGTTTCAATAAGCCCTCTATTAGTTTCGATAAATATGTAATCATGGTTTTTTAAATTATTTTTATGTTAATGACTTGCAAATAAAATTATCTTTGGATACGATATAACCGCTTTCATCGTTCTATTCGGGTCAACAGCAACTTATTTGCCGCTCAAATCTGAATAGCACAATGATGGCATTTTTTATAAACCACAATGTAAACGTTTACATTATTTAATCATTAATAAAAACTGATAATAGGACTAACAAAGATGTTTAAAAACAACAAAGCCGCTTTTTTACTACCGACACTGCTACTCACTTCACCACTTTTATTGACTTCGACTAGTGCCATGGCCGTAGAAAAACTATCAGTTCAGGGCAATCAAGTGCTGGCGGGTGGTCAACAAACCAGCTTCGCCGGACTCAGCCTGTTCTGGAGTAATAATGATTGGGGTGGTGACAAATTTTATACTGCTGAAGCGGTTAGCGCGGCGAAAAATCAATTTGGTGCCAAAATTATTCGCGCCGCCATCGGTCATGGTGCACAAGGTGGTATTGATTATGACTGGGATAGCAATATGGCCCGGCTCGATACCGTGGTACAAGCAGCTATCGCCCAAGATATGTATGTCATTGTTGATTACCATAGCCATATCGCCCACACCAACTGGGGTGCAGCCGATGCCTTTTTTGAAGCCGTGGCACATAAATATGGTAACAATGACAATGTTATCTACGAAATCTATAACGAACCGTTGTCAGTTTCTTGGTCGGGCGACATTAAACCTTATGCTGAGCACGTAATTGATAAAATTCGCGCCATCGACCCAGATAACCTGATCATTGTCGGCACACCAAACTGGTCACAAGATGTCGATGCCGCCTCTTTCGACCCAATTAATCGCGCTAACATTGCCTATACCCTGCATTTTTATGCCGGTACTCATCATCAATCGTTGCGAGACAAAGCTCAAACCGCGCTGAATAACGGCATTGCTTTAATGGCAACCGAATGGGGCACAGTGAATGCCAATGGTGACGGTGCGGTCAATTATGATGAAACCAATGCCTGGATGAGCTTTTTCAAACAAAACAACATCAGCCACGCCAACTGGTCGGTTAATGATAAAGCCGAAGGGGCTTCATTATTCAATCCGGGCGGCGGTTGGGATAATCTCACCGCTTCGGGCAATTTTGTTAAAGAAATCGTCAGTGGTTGGGGCGGCGGTAGCTGTACTAGCAACTGTGGTAACGGACTGCAAATCGAAGCCGAAAACTACAGCTATATGGGCGGCATACAAACCGAAAACACCACAGATACTGGCGGTGGTTTAAATGTCGGTTATGTTGACACTGGTGATTGGATGGCATATCACGATGTCAATATCCCAACCTCAGGCCAATATTTGGTTGAATTCAGGGTTGCCAGTATCCATTCGGGCACTGTGATCCAACTAGAACAAGCGGGTGGCGGTGTGGTTTATGGCTCAGCCTCAGTACCAGTGACAGGCGGCTGGCAACAATGGACCACAGTCAGCTTCACCACTAACCTCAACGCCGGTTCGCAAAACTTCGGGATTGCCGCTCCTGTCGGTGGCTGGAATCTGAATTGGATTAAATTTACCCCGGTTAATTAATCCTTTCAAACAGAGCAAAGATGGGCGGAGGTAAATTCGAAATGTCGAATTTACCTCCGTTTGCTTAGCAACATTTAAACCTTGTCATGAGAAGATTGACCGAATTTAAACAAAGGTTGTTGAGTGGTTTAGCATAATACTGTACTGTAGCCAAAATTTTAATCGTGATAGATGATAAAAGACATGGCAGCAATATTTAGTTTCAAATGCGCCTCGTGTGACGAAATCCATCAAGGATCACCGAGTTTTGGCTTTAATGCGCCCGACCCTTACTTGGAGCAAAGCGAAGATATCCAAAAAGAGGGCAAATTAACAGATGACCTTTGCTTTTATACCGATGGCGATGGGACCCATTATTTTGTACGAGCAGTGATGGAAATACCAATAGATGGTGTTACTGAGCCATTTATGTGGGGTATTTGGAGTTCGTTAAGTAAAGCTAGCTACGACAGGTATGTAGCAACGTACGATGACCCGGATACAACAGATTATTTTTTTGGCTATCTATCCAATTACTTGCCATTTTACGATAATACATACGCACTAAAACTTGATGTTTACCCGCAAAAAAATAATAACCGACCGTTACTTGTACCTCACCAATCAGAACATCCATTAGTCAGCGATTTTGAACAAGGTATTAGTGTTCTTAGGGCACAAGAGATCGCCGAAAAATGTATGCACGGCGAATAACATGCATGGCGAATAACATGCATGGCGAATAACATGCATGGCTAATAACATGCATGGCGAATAACATGCATGGCTAATAAAAAGAAGAGCAATATGATAAAAAAACTGGACCATTCTAATCAAGCAGTCGCCAAGCAAATTTTCACTATATTTCAAAATTCTTATCAAGTTGAAGCGCAACTGATAGGCGTGGATAACTTTCCACCACTATCGCGCAGCGCTAAAGCGATAGCCGATGCAAAAACGCTATTTTATGGCTTTAGTGAAAATCAATGCCTTGCTGCTATTATAGAGCTTGCTATAGATAACAATCATTTAAATATCAATAGCTTAACGGTTGATCCAAGTTATTTTAGAAAGGGTATCGCCAGCCAATTAATAAACTATGCGCTAGAGACATTTGATTATTCAACAGCAACCGTAGAAACAGCCGTGGTCAATACACCCGCAATTAATTTATACCAGAAACATGGTTTTGTTGAATTTAAACGCTGGACGCCATCTCATGGCATTGAAAAACTCGCGATGTCGATTGAGTAAATGCCGACGTTAGAGCATTTATGCCCGCAAATACTTGCCGATAATGTAAATAGTGTCAGCCGTTTGTAGTACGCAATCAATACGACCCTGATTGGTGTTGACCTCAGCCTCGATTTCAAATCCGATCAAAGTGATAACCGCATAGAAAATGGATTGATAATATTTTTCGTCTCTTAGGGTTATGTTGTTAGGAATATTGGTGAAAAATTCCGCTAGCGTTTCAAAAAAGTCATCCAGCTGCCCAGCAATCAGATGTCAAATTAATCTAGTGGTGTAAATCTCTCCCATGCTAGGGTCTATTTGCGAATATTGTGTCGCAACAGAATCGTAGAATGATTTTTTAACTTCATAGTTTGGAAAGTCCAGCGTATACAGCGGTTTATTAAACCCTTTGATGGTTAGGTAACCAGTCTGAAAAACAGCGAAGGGAAGTTGATGTTTTCAGGCTCTGAAGCGGCAAAAGCACTTGCACCGATTTCGCATTGGGTGAAATTTTTAAAATCGTATTTTTTTCCTGTAGTAAATCTAATAAAAACGTTGGAGTGCCAGTTTCGAACCAGTAATTATTAAACTCCCGGTGACGGAACAACGAAAGTACAGAATAAGGATTATAAACACTCGGTGCGCTGTGATGGAAATAATAACCATTATACCAACGTTTAATTTCTTCACATAATTGGACTTCCGTTTGCCCCAACTGACGGGCTAAAGACTCAATCAGCGGTTTAAAGTTACTTTGTAATTCCTCTTCAGTGATACCGCAAAGCGTAGTGTAGTCTTGGCTCATTGAAATGTCGGTAAGGTTATTCATACCCGAAAAAACAGAAACCTTGGCAAACTTAGACACACCAGTGATAAAGTGCCGTTTTATCTATATACATGTACTGTTTGTAGAATAACTCAGAAAATACGTGTATACCTAGAGGAAGTTTTATCATTTTCTTGTGGTTTTCCCGACATTTTCGTAAGTATAACGGATTATGTAAATGCCAGCTATGGTTCTTTTGGCTGAGCCTGAACACCAAGACAAACCAGAGTAAAGTCGGTAAAATAGCCAGTGAGGTGATGAAACAAATAACGACTAAAAACAACTATACAAATAGCGAATAGATAACTATTCCAATCATTCATTTGTGTTATAAAGGGTTCAGCTTTAGCATGGTTTTTTTCAATGTAATGGTTACCCGCCAGAGTAGACGCAGAATATGACAGTAAAACAACAACTTGAACAACGCAGCTCGACACGGGCATTTTTAGCCACCCCGGTAGCCGACGAATTGATCAAATCCATTTTTGCCATGGCCCAACAAGCCCCTTCAAATTGCAATGTACAACCTTGGCAAACCTATGTTGTTTCGGGCAAGAAAAAAGATCAACTTAAAGACGCTTTGGTGACAACGGTAATGAGTGGCGCATCGCCGAATCCTGATTTTAACTGGTTACCGCAATATCAGGGTGTCCATCGTGAACGTCAATTTGGCTCTGCCAACGCGTTATATGCCTCAATGGGCATCACCCGGGAAGACAAAAAATCTCGCCAATTGGCGATGGTGCGAAATTGGCATTTTTTTGATGCACCCCATGTGGTATTTTTCACCATGGATAAATACCTAGACATTATGGGTGCCGTTGATTTAGGCATCTATGCTCAAAGCTTGTCATTGCTGTTAAATGAGCATGGCATTGGCTGTTGTATGCAAGGGGCTTTAGGCCAGTTTCCCGACCCAATTAAAACAGCCCTAGCTATGCCAGCCGAACAAGGTATTTTATTTGGTCTGTCGTTTGGTTATGCTGATCAAGATGCGCCAGTCAACAGCACGCGCACCCAACGTGAAGACATCGAAAACGCGGTTGCTTTTGTTAACGAATAATATAATACAGATTTGCCTGCGCTTGCCGTTTGATCACAGAGTCATTGATTACGCTCATGCCAAAACTCAAACAACAATAACCCATTGACTTCCAAAATGTAGTTCAATACGCTACCTTTATGAACTTTGCTGATAAAACCACCGTACAAATCTTTCATGGTCAAAGTGTCAAACGATTGGACGGTCAACTGCAAAAGAAAATCTTACGTCGCCTGCGTTATATTGACGCCCACCCAAAAGGAAAAAACAATGACCCAGTACATCATCACTTATCTCGGCGGTAACCCACCATCAACCCCAGAAGAAGGTCAGCAGCACATGGCAAAATATAAACAATGGCTGGCTTCAATGGGCGACAATGCCGTCAGCCCCGCCAACCCACTTAAAAATACCTCCACCATCAGCCCGGATGGTACCGTCACCGCAGGCGGCACAACCGCCATGTCTGGTTATACCATTATTAAAGCCGACTCGATGGATGCCGCATTGGCCATTGCCAAAGCCTGCCCATTTCTTGATGTCGGTGGCTCATTAGAAGTATCAGAATTAATTCAGATGAGTTTTTGATCAATTAACCGTTTTATCCGACCCCCCAGCGGCAAACGCCCTTAATATCAATTTGTGCGCCGAGCCGCTGATAAAACTTAATCGCCTGATGATTATCTTGCTCGACTTCCCAGCGGATACGCTGACAACCCTTGGCTTGACAGACTGCTCTGGCTTTAAGCATCAGGGCTTCACCGGCTTTTTGCCCTCTGAATTGCGGCCACACAAAGACATCATCAATATTCATCACCTCTGCCCCCAGCCAAATCGAATAATTCCAGGTATATGACGCATAACCGGCCACTTTACCATCGACCTCAGCCAGTAATACGCCAAATTTTGCCGCTGAACCACCAATTGATTGGGCCAGCTCAGCTTTATCGGTGATCACGTATTGCGCCTGATCATGATGCTCGGCAATGGCCATAATTAAATCATAAACCACATCAATATCTTGTTCAGTGGCCTCGCGGATTGTTACCGTCGTGATCATCGTTAATCTGTCCTTTGGTTTTTAATACTTTGTTCAGGGGAATTTTGCCCAAAGTTGTAACAATCGCCGAATTCATTGTCAAGGTGATACGTCTTGCAGTCGATGCGATTAACTAGCCAGTAAAATGCCATATCTTACAAAACAGCAGAACCATAAAGGTAACAAAATGATAAAATCAGGCGATTTCGATTACATCAGGGCAGCCTACGCATTTTAAAATTAAGCGTAATCTTTCTGCATAAAAACCTGTTTAATGCCAATCAGTTGAGATAAGCTATTAACACTCTTTAGCGCAGGACGATTTCGTCTAGTCGGGTGATTAGCCAGACTCAAATTTATTGAACGGGGATAACGATGCGAGGTATCGCATCCAAACCTCGTTCCTCGCTTGGGATGCGATACCTCGCACTCTATAGTAAAGAGCAAAAGCCCGATAATAATTAATAATTATCGGGCTTTTTCAATAATCAGTAGCTGAGAAAAACTGAGAAAAAATGAATGTCATTGAACAATTAGCGAATAAATTAAATAAAAAAACCAATGAGGTGGCCAAATTTTTATTTTACGCCCCCAGAAAATACAGAGTCTATAATATCCCCAAACGCACACACGGTTATCGTACTATTGCCCAACCATCTGAACAACTAAAACACTATCAACGAGCATTTTTGGCACTGCACCAATCGCAACTGCCTATTCATGACAGTGCGATGGCCTATAAAAAAAACCTTAGTATCAAAGACAATGCACAGGTTCATAGTCAACAGCGATATTTGTTAAAAATGGACCTCGAAAATTTTTTCAATAGCATAACCCCGGAATTATTTTGGCAAACATGGCAGCAATTTAATGTGTTACCACCACCTAATGAGCAGGAATGGCTTGAAAAATTACTATTTTGGGACAAAGCTAATAAAGCTGGAGAAAAATTAGTGCCAATTGAAAAGCTAGTGCTGAGCATTGGTGCACCAAGTTCACCTTTAATCTCCAATTTTTGCTTATATCCACTAGACGAACACATGACGGCTTATTGCGCTGAAAAAAACATTTACTATACCCGCTATGCCGATGATTTAACGTTTTCAAGCAATAAAGAAAACGTATTATTTGATCTGCCAGCAGCCATTCAAGAGCAACTCACTCGCCGCTTTGGGCAAAAGCTTTTGATCAACCAGCGTAAAACAGTATTCTCCTCTAAAGCCCACAATCGCCACGTAACAGGTATAACCATTACCAACGAAGGGCATTTATCATTAGGTAGAGAGCGCAAGCGTTATATCAAGCATCTAGTTCATCAGTACAAATATGATAGATTGGCAGCGGATAAAATCACCCATTTACAAGGACTACTGTCCTTCGCCAATCATATCGAATCGGCCTTTATTCTTGGACTAAAAAACAAATACTCTGAGGCGCTGATCCAGCAGATCAACGAGGAAAAAAATGACAAAACAAAGTAAAGCAATCACAGCTCTCCAACAAAAGGCTAAAAAGAACAATGTTGATGCAATGTTTGAACTTTATACTCGCTATAGTAAGGCTCAAGACGTTGATTTAGACAAAAAAAAAGCAAACGACTATTTTATTGACTGTTTGACCTATTTAACTGCAACAGACAGCCACGAACAACCACTAAACAAGATCTCATTAGACCAACTACAATTGGTTGATTTTCGTAAATTCAGTGCTTTTGAGGTCAACTTTGAAAAAGACTTAACGGTTTTTATCGGTGGGAATGGGGCTGGGAAAACCTCGATAGCCGATGCTATCGCCAAAACCTTTAGTTGGATCAACGCAAGAATAGAAACCAATGGCAAATTAAGCAAACCATTAACTGAAACTGATATCAATGTCAACAGCCAGCACTATGCCCAGGTCTCATCAACTATCAGCCTCGGTGCCACTCGTTATGAAGGGGTTCTGGCTAAATCAGTTAAAGGTGCAGAGAATGAAAAAACCAGTGAATTGGATAGTTTGCGACATTTGTCAAACCTATACCGAGTGATTAACGATCAACAAAGAAAGCAACACAGAGCTGAAGCAAAAACCGAAATCAACATCCCCCTTTTTGCCTATTATTCTGTAGAACGCTCACACGCCAAATCCAATCAAACTTTTGACCTCGAAAAGCTTCAAGACGTCGAGACTAATTCTCGTTTTGATGCGCTTGACAGCAGCGCTCTTGGCGGTAGTGGCAATTTTGAAAAATGCCTTGAATGGTTTGTTACCTTAGATAACTTGATCAACAGCGTGCCATCAAACCACAAGAGTGACGTCAAAAGTGAAGAGTTAAAAAGTGAAATTACCGCTCTTGAAGCGATAGTAAAAACGGAAGATCATCCTTTATGGAAGATGCTAGAAGAAAAAAAAGCACAATATCAAGCTAGCCAAAACAAGCAAACGAACAAACGAAAAGACCTGTATACAAAACTACATCAAGCAATTAAAAATACCATTATAGCCATCGTCCCCAGTGTTTCAGCATTATTCGTGGATCGCAGTCGGTCAGGTCGGGCAGAGCTTAAAATTAACAATGATGGTAGTGAAATCAATGTTTTTCAAACATCTCAAGGGCAACGAATATTAATCTCGATGGTCGCCGATTTAGCCCGGCGTCTGGTGCTGTTAAATCCCCGGTTAGAAAATCCCATGCAGGGTCAGGGGGTGGTAATAATCGACGAAATCGAGCTGCATCTTCACCCAAAATGGCAGCAAGGCATTATTCAATCGCTACAACAGACCTTTACCAATATTCAGTTTATAGTAACCACACATAGCCCTCAGGTGTTATCGACGGTTGATAAACGCTGTATCCGGCAATTTACTGTAGATGAAAGCGGCAAGGACATAGTGACAATACCAGCCTTTCAAACCAAAGGGGTAGCGAGTGCTGATATATTGGAACGAATAATGTCGACACAATCAACACCGCAAATCCCACAAGCACAGTGGATAAATCAATTTGCTACGCTGTTACAAGACGGCAATAAAGCAGATGCAGATATTTTGTTAGAGAAATTACAATCCCACTTTACTGGAGATAAAGGGGTAGCGCATCCCGTTATTGACAATTGTCGCAATCAAATCAAAATATTTGAAATGAAGGCACGAATGCGCCAGGTTAAGGATCGCTCATGAAAAAGTTGGATAGAACTTTAGCAAATAAACCCGAGTGTCTAACACGCTTATCGCACCACACTCATGATTGGAAAAAGGTGACAACAAAAAATAAAAGACAGATCTGGCGTGAATTACACAAATTTCAGGGTCAATATTGTGCCTACTGTGAATCGCCAGCGTCACAAGGTCAAACATTAGGGCATATAGAGCATTTTTTTCACAAGGGAAAAAAACCAGATGGAACGGCACCGTACGCACAACTAACCTTTGATTGGAATAACTTGTTTGGTTGTTGTGACTCAAATGAACATTGTGGGCACTTCAAAGATCGCATTTTACCAGGCGGTGAGCCCAGAGCGTACGAAGCAACAAACCTAATTAAACCCGATGTAGATAATCCGGAAGATTTTTTACAGTTTTTACCCTCTGGTGAAGTTCAGGCTAAAACAGGTTTAGAGAAACAATTGCTTAACAGAGCCACAGAAACCATCCGGATTTTGAACCTCAAAGCCACGACCTTGATGAATGCCAGAGAAGGTAAAATATACCTCTACCAACAACAATTACTCGCATTGGATGATTTAACTGATGAGGAAGCCTGGCAACAAGAGTTAGCAGCGATTAAAACCCAAGCGATGGCTGATGCGCATAGCACAGCGATTAAACAAACCTGCTTTATTTAGCTAATAGGTTGATCTCCTACAACTATCATTAGTTCCCTTGTAAGTTGTTTTGGTGCTGTACGCCATCAGCTATTGACTGGTACATCGGCAAAATTTATTATCCTCGCCGGACAGCCGACAACACCAGCACCCACACCAGCAGCGTGTTTTGTATTAATGGAGACTAGGCAAAATCCATACTTTATATAAAATCGGCTCCGACCATATAGAGCAAATTAAGGTTACAGTTATCCTCAACATTCACGAGGTTGAAACCTCGTCTACGGCAGAACGGGTAGGCCGTAGACGCGAATTCACCGAAGTGTCGGACCATCGCGTTTTTTGATTATCAATTGTTACCCTGTTTGATTGGTGCCATAAAATCTTAAATCCCTAAAAACCAAGGAATATTTTCATTGAAAGCACAACAACTTAAAGTCTCCACATTAGCCGCTGCAGTGGCACTGTTATTCAGCCATACCGCCCAAAGTCAGTCAGTTGATTTAACCGAATTTCAAAATAGTATTCGCGCTCAACATAATGGCAAAAGAGTCATGCACTATGCCCCCTCGC
>CBDIDQ010000140.1:0-27478 GCA_965277695.1 Alteromonadaceae bacterium | reverse complement strand
GCTGACAAAAAAAACCACCCAATTGGGTGGTTTTTTTTGCGCTTAAACCAGCGAATTAATGGCTGTGGCCATGTCCTTCTTTTTTCTCTTTATCAGCGGCAACAATTTCCAGCAATTCAACTTCAAACAACAAGGTTGAGTTAGCTTTGATTTTACCAGTGGCACGTTCGCCGTAGGCCAATTCTGATGGGATAGCGAATTTGTATTTACTGCCAACAGGCATCAATTGCAGACCTTCAGTCCAACCTTTGATGACGTTTTTCAGTGGGAATACCGCAGGCTCGTTACGTTTGTAAGAGCTGTCAAATTCAGTGCCGTCAATCAAAGTGCCTTTATAATGAACTTTAACCGTGTCTTCTGCGGTAGGGTTAACGCCTTCGCCTTTTTCCATAACAGAATATTGTAGGCCAGACTCAGTAGTGCTTACGCCTTCTTTCTTAGCATGTTCAGCGAGGAAGTCTTTACCCACTTGAATCTCTTTTTCAGCCAATACTTTAGCCATTTCCGCTTGCTTTTCACGGGTCAACTTGTCCAGTGCTTGCATTACGGTTTTGATTTCGTCTTCTGACAATTTTTTCTCGCCAGACAAAGCATCACTAACACCTTGCATGACCACATCCCGGTCTAAAGTCACTTCCACTTTTTGGTTTTCATCTAATGCGCGTTTCAAGTACTCACCGAAGCTCACGCCCAAGCTGTAACTTTGTTTGCCCAATTCAGTGGTTGGTGCCGCAGCCACTTTTGCAGCCTCTTTTGCAGCTGGCGCAGGTGCATCGGTGCTTGACTCACCACAACCTGTAACCAACGCCATACTTGCTGCCAATAACGACACCTTAAAGATAGAACCCATTATGCTTTCTCCAACATCTTTTGATAGTAATTAAAATAGTAATATAATTAATTAAAAATTAGGCCCATATACTACCTTGTTGTAAGATAACTGTTAAGGAATTTTCCATCAAAAAGTGAATATGAAACTTTTAGTTACGAAATTAACGCTTATCTCACTATTGCTCACTTCAATCACCTTACTCATCAGCGGCTGTAGCAGCGAACAAAGCCCGGCAGTTTCCTATTATGAACATGCAACCGACAGTTCCTATGCCGCCACGCTATCAATCGACGGTAGTTATAGCGTCGTTTCTAGCGTTCATCATGGCCTGAGCTTATGGGACGTCAAAAAAAACGCACTAAAATATCAATGGAGTCATCAGGGCAGTGACAACAATTTAGTACTGGTCAGCGCCATCTCTGCCAATAATAGCCACGCCCTCACCGCAGACAGAGACAATTTTGTACTGTGGGATATCGCCACCGGTGAATCAGGCGGTTTTTTCAAAGTCCGCGAATCCAATATTCGTGATGTCGCCCTATCCAACGACGCAAAACATATATTAGTGGGTAAAAGCAATGGTGTCGTAGTGCATATCACCTTATCAAGTGGTCGCAGAATAGAATTTTTAGGTCACCAAGAAAAAATCAACAGCGTCGATATGTCGCCTAACGGTCGTTTTGCCCTGACCGGCTCCAATGATTACGTGGCTTATTTATGGAATACTGAAACCGGTCAGGTGATCCACCGCTTTAACCACCCCAGCCGAGTCACCAAAGTCGCCCTCGACCCCAAAGGTCGTTATGCGTTCACCGCTGACAGTCAAAAACAAGCGCAAATCTGGGACCTACTCACAGGCAAAGCCATCAGTCGTTTAAACTACCTCTCGCGGCAAAAAGTCTTCAGCACAGTGCGATTTAACCAAGACGGCACATTACTAGCAACGGGCTCGCCATCGCGCAAACTGGTATTATGGGACGTAAAAACAGGTGATAAGTTGCAAAACTGGACTGTCGCACCACGTAAAAAGTCACGTCCTAAAGGAGCCGTAGTACACAGCGTCGCCTTTATTAACGACGATACTCAACTGCTAACAGAAAGCTCCAGCGGACTGGCAGAAGTGTGGGATATTGATTAATGAGGCTACATTTAATCGTTTAAAAAAACGCGAATGAATTCGCGTCTACGGCACATCATCTCTACCGTAGACGAGGTTTCAACCTCGTTAATGTTGAGAGATAATTGCAGCCTTAATTTGTCCTATATGATCAGAGCCGAATAATTAATAATTCGAAAACAAAAAGACCGGAGAGCCTTTTTTTGAAAATATCCCTAGATGAATCCACTTTTTGGCAATATGCCTGCGAGCTTTATATCCAACCGGGGGTAAAAGAAAGCTGTCTTGCGTTACAGGATAATCAGCAATTGAATGTCAATTTGCTGTTGTTATTGTGTTGGTGTGAACAAAACCAGCAACAACTATCTAAGAGTCAAATTGATGCATTGATTAGTGCTGTTAGTCCTTGGCATCAAGATTATACTCAGCCATTACGCCAATTAAGGCGGCAAATGTCACAGCAAGATGCAGCCACCAGCGCGGCTAAGCGGGCCATGCTTGATGCTGAACTAGCCCTTGAGAAAATTGAACAATCGCTGCTACTTGAAATGTTTAACCGCTTTGAATTAATCGCGGTAAAAAAAGCAGATAATCTGACGATGTATTGTGATGGCGCTGATTTTGCGGTTTTACGACAGCTAATGCCTTAATACAACTGAGAGCTTAATAATGTGGCGGCAACTCATGCACAATCTGCCCCTGACCCTCATCTTGACTATCCATGCCTTCTTTAATCTCTTTAAAACGATTGCCCAGCAATAATATCTGGTTTTGCAACTTTTGAATCGCTTCTTGATGCCCGGTAAGTTCACTATTTAGCTGTTCAATGGTGTCATCCTGAAAAGCCACTTTGCTTTCCAGTTCATTAATTCTATATTCCCAATCATTGCTCATATCTACCCCTTTTATCCGATTAAGCCAAATTGTTAATGATACGATTCCAACTCTTCCTGAGCCATCATCCAATCTTCTTCAATCTGGTTCAGCGTACTGGTATTTGTCGCCTGCTGGTGCAGCAAATCAGCCAGTTGCTTTTTGTTTTGTGCTTCATAAATTGAGCTATCGCCAAGTAAGGCTTCAATCCGCGTTTTTTCTTGATTAAGCTTATCCATTTGCTTTTCCCACTTGTCGATTTTTTGTCGCAGGGGTTTGGTTTTTTGTCTAAATTCGGCGTCTTTACGCTTCTGATCTTTACGATTACCCGCACTATTTTCGACCTCGGGTTTACTCTGGGCGGCGGCATCTTTTTTATCTGTATCCATCAACCACTGATAATAGTCTTCCAAATCGCCATCAAAGGGCAATACCCGTTGACTATCCACCAGATAAAATTCATCCGTGGTGGTTTTCAACAGGTTACGATCATGCGAAACCACCACCATCGCCCCGGCAAACTCATTTAGAGCCATTGCCAAGGCATGACGCATTTCCAAGTCCAAGTGGTTAGTGGGTTCATCGAGCAACAGCAAATTCGGTTTTTGATACACCATCAACGCCAATACCAGACGCGCTTTTTCACCACCAGAAAACGGCCCCACCGCACTTAATGCCTTATCACCATGAAAGCCAAAACGACCGAGAAAATCACGCAGTTTTTGCTCTAAAGACAGTTTATCCAGCTGCCTCATGTGATCTAATGGCGAGTGTTCTACATCCAACGTTTCTAACTGATGCTGAGCAAAATAACCGAGCTTAACGCCCTGTCCTGATTCATAAATGCCAGACCTTGGTGCCAACTCGCCCGATAGCAACTTAATCAAGGTCGATTTACCCGCGCCATTACGCCCCAACAGACCAATTCGGCTGCCAGGTACTAGGTTCAACTTAATTTGCTGTAAAATCACCGTATCGCCATAGCTCAACTGGACATTTTCCATGGTGATCAACGGATTAGGCAGCGACTCTGGTTTAAAGAACTTAAAGTCAAATGGCGAATCCACATGGGCGGGAGCCAATTGTTCCATCCGCTCTAGTGCTTTGACCCGGCTTTGTGCCTGTTTAGCTTTACTCGCCTTGGCTTTAAAACGGTCGACAAATTGTTGCAGGTGGGCTTTTTGTTTCTGTTGCTTATCATACATACTTTGTTGCTGTGCCAACTGTTCAATGCGCTGGCGTTCAAACGCGGTATAGTTGCCGCTATAGCAATTAAGTTTTTTGTGTTCGATATGAATAGTTTGATTGATCACATTGTCGAGAAAGTCCCGGTCATGAGAGATCAAGATTAAGGTGCCGGGATAACGTTTCAACCAGTTTTCTAACCAAAGTACTGCATCCAAATCCAAGTGATTGGTGGGCTCATCGAGTAACAGCAAGTCAGAGCGACAAATCAGTGCTTGTGCTAGATTCAGTCGCATTCGCCAACCACCAGAGAAGTGCTTCACCGGTTCGCTAACTTGATCTTGAGTAAAGCCTAAACCATGCAACAACTCTCCTGCTCTGGCATGGACGCTGTAACCTTCAATCGCATCCATTAAATGATGTTGATGGGCAATTTGATGGCCATCTTCAACCCGCTCTGCCTCAACCAAATCCCGTTCAATTTGACGATATTCGAAATCACCGTCAATCACATAATCTAGCGCTGGTTTATCTAGTGCCGGCGTTTCCTGCGCCACATTGGCGATCACCCAGTCTTTGGGAATGCTCATTGTACCCGCATCTAGCGTCAACACGCCGTTTAGCAGCGCGAACAAAGTGGACTTACCGGAGCCGTTAGAGCCGACAAGGCCGACTTTGTGTTTAGGATAAATCGTTGCACTGGAGTGATCGATTAAGGCATTAGTGCCACGAAAAAGTTGGATTTCAGTCAGTTGGATCATCAAAACTTAACCATTAGGATAAACTGGCGGCTATTGTACGCAAAAAGCCTCGTCAAGGCGACGTCCTACCGTTAATTTAATCGCAAATTGGAATTAGTCCGTCAAACCGCGTAAAATCGGCTTGCCAATCCCATCAACACACAAGAGAAAGCCACAAGTGAAAGCCAAAAAACGCTTTATCGCCGGAGCTACCTGTCCCAAATGTCAAGCTACCGACACCATTATGTTATACCGAGAAAATAATATTGAAAAAGTCGAATGCGCCGAGTGCGGCCACACCATGACTCAACCGGAAGATAGCGTAAATGCCTCTACCCGGCAGTTTGAGCAAGTGATTGGGGTGTTTAAGCCGGAGTGATCCCTCATCTTTTTTGCTCAAGTTCCTTAGAAAATAAAAATGCTATTTAACAACACGCCTAAGACAAATGAGACATATTTATAAATCAGATTATATTTTCAACACACATTAGTGACATTATTGTATGGTAATTATAATTAAACCTGCTATAGTTATAAGGATTAGTCCAGCCTAATCGCACAAATGTCACTTCTTGAAGTATGGAAAAAATGTAAAATGATAAAATGGCTTTTTTATAATTCCTTTCTACCACTGAGTCCGGTGTTGGTGGTTTGGCTGCTTTCATGGCTTTCAACCAGTCCTGACAGGAATATGTTTTCTATCATTAAGGATGGACAAGTTTTTTTCTATTGCGCTGCCTTGATATCTGTCGCACTTGGCGAGTTCGATAAAGTACCAAGTACATTCCAACACTTAGATCTTTGGCTAATGGGATTTTTATTTTTGTTGATCTTTTCGTGCATCGCGTTTACAGCTGCGGCCCATGATTCATCTGCCATTAATCACAAAAGATATGGGTGGATATCGATGGTGACCGCAGTTTCTGCAACCACTTCGGTACTTTTCTTTCGAATACAGGCGACCTTGATATGAACGAACAAACAAAATCTGAGTTAGATAACCGAATTGTTGAAGATCTGCTGGGGGCTTCAATTGGCTCGGCAATTGGTGTTGGCACATCAATTTTGTTGATATTTGTCAGTCCTATAGACGCATCTATAATGCCCATCGGGTTAATGATTGGTTCACTTATCGGCGTTTTGTTGAAAGAAATAAAGCACAGAAAGCAGCCTTCAACTACTGTCGACTCAGAAAAATCCCCATAACCCAATGTTCAATTACCTCACCATTTAATCGTGAGCTGGAGTTCACTTCTTCTCCAACTGCTTCTTAATCATCCCAGACAAAACCGGAAAGCGCTTAATCGAGGCTTTAATGCCAACGATATCGCAAGCGTTGACGGTTTCGACCAAGGCTTGGGCATAATCTTGACAGGCCGTGATGTGATAGGTTTCGCCAAGTTTATCTATGGTTTCGGCGAACTTCTTGATTTCTGACATCTTGTTATTAACCCGGATGATTTGCCATTGGGGCAGCAATTGCTTGTCCAATATAGCGTATATTATCGCACCATCAGCCAGTGCTTGTTCGCTGAGCGTTACCACTTCGGGTTGGGTTAATTGCTGCTCGCCCAAGACTTTAACTTTGTAAGGCAAAAAGGGCTTGAGGGCTTCGAATAATTCGGCTTTGAAAACTGGTTTTTTGATATAACCATCAAATGGGCCATCGATAAACGGTTGAGTCTGAGGATCCAATACCGTGGCTGTTAATGCCAAAATTGGCACACTAGTGATGGCTTTCGCCAGCTTGGCGGCTTCATAGCCATCCATCACTGGCATTCTGATATCCATTAAAATCAGGTCAATTTTGTGCTGTTTTAAAATAGCCAGCGCTTCGGGTCCAGATGCCGCGCTGAAAAAAGTCAGCACCGAGCCGGCAAAACATTCCTGCACCAGTTGACGATTAATCTCAATGTCATCAACAATTAAAATCACCGCAGGTTTGAACAAAATGATGTGATTTTCGGCCTGCTGCTGTTTCGCCTTGGTCTGATTGGCAAGATGAGATGATACCTCTACCGCCCGCATCGTCACAATAAACTCGCTGCCCTGCCCCAGTATACTGGCCACAGTGATCTGACCATTCATTAACTCGGCTAAACGCTGACTGATCGGCAAACCCAAACCAGTACCGCCAAATTTTTGCATATCCTGATTGGCAGATTGAGCAAACGAACCGAAAATATAAGCCAATTCATCCACCGCAATCCCCACCCCAGTGTCTTCAATCGCAATAATCAAATCAATCGAATCATGTTCACTACCTAATTCCACTTGTCTGGCTTTGAGTCTAATACTGCCACTATCGGTAAACTTAACCGCATTACCAATCAAGTTAAACAAAATCTGCCGTAATCTCGCGGTATCCAGTAACAAACTGTGGGGAATGTCCTGATCGACGTCAAAGATAAAATCGAGTTGCTTTTTCTTTAACTCAACCATAAATAACTGAGCCACATCACTAAACAAATCATGTGGATTAGTCGCCACATTGTGAATATCCAGTTTGCCTGCTTCTATTTTTGATAAATCGAGAATATCGTTGATCAGCGTCAGCAGGTTATTACCCGCCGATTGAATAGTTTTAATAAATGCCTGCTGCTGTTTGTTATCAATACCTTCACTTAATAAATCAGTAAAACCCAAGATCGCATTCATCGGTGTGCGGATCTCATGGCTCATATTGGATAAAAACAAAGACTTGGCCAAAGTCGCTTTTTCGGCATTTTCTTTAGCCACTTTTAATGCCGCTTCGGTGTTGGTTCGCAGCAACACCTCTTCTGATAGCCGCCTGTTCCAGTACAAAAAGATCCCCACGATCAACATAGCGACAACAATAATCAAAATAATCAGTTGGTAATTGGTTCTTTCGACATAACGCTGTTTGATCCAGCGATTCAAAATTTGCTGATGCTCAACCGTTGAGACGCTTTGTAGCGCTTTATTAATGATGCCGTGCAATATCGGTTTGTCTTTACTGACAAACAAAGTCAATTCGACCTCTTCGGTGGTTTTGCCGACAATTCGCAGATTATATAAACCTAAATCGCCAATGTTATAATTCGCCAACGCCATCGTCGCCAGCATGGTATCATATTTTCCCGAAGATACGCCTTCCAGTCCCTCAACCAAACTCTCCACCCCGACAAATTGATGATTGGGATATTGACTAAAAAACAAATTGGCATAACTGGCATTGGCCATAATGGCAATTTTATCATCCACTAATTCATCCACATCACCGACAAAATCATCATTTTCAGTTTTCACAATAACCACTGGATTAGTCACATAAGGTTGTACTGATTGATAATTTTTCTGCAAAACTTGGCTGGCACTACCCGAAGAAATAATATCAATTTGGTGGGCATCCGCCATTGCCAGTGCATCACTCCAACGTTCAGGACGTATTTTGTTGAAATAAACCCCCAACTTGGCTTCAATCAGTTTAATGTAATCGGCCACAATCCCCTGATACTCACCTCTGTCGCTAAACCCTTCGAAAGGCAGCCAATTGGGATCGCCGGTAAAATACACCATCGGATTCAATCGCAACCAACGTTTTTGTGCCGCACTCAGGGTTAAATCAGATTTAACCACACTGTCTCGTGCCAATTGACGCTGAATGGTGATCCCTTTGGACGTCAGGTAATAATCAATCAACTGCTGGTAAACCCCGGAGTTGATCATTTCGTGCAGCCCGCCATTAAAGGCATCCCTAAGTTCACGGTCCCTAAACGCCAGATTATAACCGGTCACCTGAGGCAAAATATCGTGATAAATAAAATCATCATCAGCGGTTGATTGTGCCGCCACCAAATTTTTATACCAGTTAAAAACCAGCTTATCGACCACCACCACATCAACATCTTGGTTAAAAAACAACTTCATTTGATTGGTTTGATCATTCACCTCATAAAAGTATGGCGTATGTTTAGCCCTCACCTCAGGATTAAACAAATCATAAAAACGCTCACCTAGCTGACTATAACCATCACTCCAAATGGCTATCTTCTTGCCAACTAAATCCTCTACCTGCTTGATTTGCAAGTTGTCTTCACGCCGACTAACAGCATAATTTTCATAATTGATATAAACATCGGAATAATAAACCCCAGGGGTCGCATCGGCCTGCACCCCAGCACTGGCACTAAGGTTAGGATTATCAACCAGCGCGGTTTTGAGTAATCGCAGCGGCAATTGTTCAACCAGTACCTTATAACCTTGAAGCTTTAATGCCTTGGTAACAATATCAATTTCTAAACCCTGCTCGGACCCTTGAGGAAACAAATAAGGGGCACGGTCCATACCAAAAGAAATAGTCACGACTTTATCGTCGGCAACCACAACATAGCTGTTAAAGCTCAAAACGAGTAACACAGCTGCGCGGAAAAATACCTGAGAAAACAGGCCAGAGAAACGGCTCATTTCAACCAACCCAAACGAAGATGCACGGGCAATTAACCACAGGCAATATCAACAAAGTCATTGATATGGGCTTGAAAAATAACCACCAAGGTCGGGTCAAAATGGCTACCACTGTGTTCGCGGACATAATCAACCGCTTGGTCAACCGTCCATTCTTTGCGATACGGTCGGTCATGAGTCAAGGCGTCAAACGTATCAGCCAACGCCACTATACGACCAAAGATATGAATATCATCCCCCTTTAAACCTTGAGGATAACCACTGCCATCCCATTTTTCATGATGTTGATAAGCGATAATGCCCGCCGCTTTGACAATTTTTCGATGGGCCTGATTTAAAAATTGCTGAGCATTGGTGGTATGTGTTTGGATCAAGGTCATTTCATCTGCGCTCAATGGACCCGGTTTATTTAATAATTCGAGACTAATGCTAACCTTGCCGATGTCGTGCATTGGCGCGGCGTGATAAATGGTTTCTGCGTCATCTTCGGTTAAACTGGGGTGATGATAAGCGAAAAGCCGCGAATATTCGGCAACTCGGCGAATATGATCATGACTCTCATCTGAGGTTGAGGTGAGTAATTCGGTTAAAATACTGATTAATTCTTTCTGACTGGCTTCAAGCTCAGCCTGTAACCGCTCTTCACGAAATCTCAATTTATTTTCAAGCTTGTCATTTTTCGCCTGCAAATCATTTTTGGCGTGATTTAATTCAATATGATTGGCTACCCGAGCCAGTAATTCCGTTGAATGAAAAGGTTTGGCAACAAAATCGACCGCACCTAAAGTAAAACCTTGCGAAATCGCTTCGGTATCCACTTTAGCCGTCAAAAAGATAATCGGAATATTCCGAGTTTCTTCATTGGCTTTAAGCCGTTTACACACCTCAAAACCATCCATGCCGGGCATCATGATGTCGAGTAAAATCAAATCAAACTCACTTTCTTCAACCAACTCCAACGCCTCTTCACCACTAGTGGCAAATGAAAATTCGTAAGAATCCTCTTGCAAAATACTCATCGCAACCTGAATATTTTCGGCGACATCATCGACAATCAATACATGAAGTTCGTTCATCTGGGGTCTTCCTGCGCTGGATTTTTTTATCAAAAATACATCAATGGTGGGCTACTTATAACTTTATACTACCCCGTTAACTATAAACAAAGACTCAGTAAAAGCAATGGTTAACAACCGTTTACAACCCGTAGCCCGGGACTTGGCTACGAATTGTTCACAGCTAAAGCAATTAATAGTGACGAGACTCTTCTTCGGTGATCAATCCCTGTGCTTTCAATTGGGCAATAATTGAGGTTTTACTACGTTCAAATCTCGTCGCCAATTCAGCAGGCATAATGGCCGCATTAAACTGTTCCGCTAACGCCGCTTTAGCTTCATCTGTCCAGCGCATATTGGCGTTTTTCGGCATCCCGTTAGTGAGATTATCCTGCTGTCTTTGTTCTGGGGTTCGTCTGGCTTTTTTTGTCGATTTAGCCAGAAAGTCCAAGCAGTTGTACAGTGCTCTGATAATTTCAGGATGGTTATAAACCGACTCCACGGGAAAAACTTCCCCAGAAGTTGGATCAACACCGTTGGCAAGTGTTTTGAGTATTTCGACTGAATGATTGATATCCATAATGGCATCCTTGTTTATTAATTAAGCTAATTAAATCACCGAAAAGGCTTCGGCTGGCAGTGTCCCTCTGTTCAAAATAACTATAGATGATGATTTTTTAATCTGCAAATAAAACATTCTGCGACCAATGGCATTGACCGTTTTTCGCTTGTTTCAGCAGCCGCTTTTGCCTAAGGTGAATTCAGACGGTTTTGTCAGCTGAGCTAACAAAGTCAGATAAAGCCCGACGTTAGCCGTATTTTGCCGGATGATACCGCCAAGATGCTGCACACTTTATCAGGGATGATCACTCTGAAGTAAACTGATAAAAGTAGGAAACGAAGTTATGCAAAAGTGGATACTACCCTCAAGTATTGCCCTGATCGTTACGTTTTTCTTGTTTTCGTTTATGGCATTTTTAGTCAAACAACCCAGCAACGTCACTGTAATAAAATCCCCCGCACCACAGGTCGATATATTCAACCAGCAGCGAGATACCCGAACCAATATTCGACCGATAAAGAGCCTACCAACAAAAGACTCAATCACCCCACCGGTACGAAAAATGCCCGTCATTACTGACAACACCCCAGCAACCAGTGAGAAAGTGGCATTCGAACGTAGTTTAATCGGAGACATAACCAAAGGATTAGGTGCAGGAGAGACTGTCGGTGGCGGGAAACAGCCATTTATTACTGGCCCAATCGACGGTAATGCCAGCCCAATCGTTCAGGTTCAACCACAATATCCGATTGAAGCCGCCAGAAAAGGCATAGAAGGTTGGGTCAAACTGAGCTTTAGCATTGATAAAACTGGCTCAGTTACACAAATACGAGTCCTCGATGCGTCACCAGCCAGAGTATTCGACCGACAAGCCAAAAATGCGCTGAAACGCTGGCGTTACAAGGCCAAGTTTGTCAACGGTGCGCCGGTGATCCAAGATAATTTACGAGTACAATTGGATTTCAGTTTAGACAAATAACGACGGCTAACGTCATTCAAACTCAAAATAGATTTTGTAACTCGATGACCAAATGGGATATTTGACGTCAATCATATAACAAACAAAATCATCCCGGTCTAACTGACCATAATCAAACAGATACTCCACCATGGCATCGGCATTGCCGATGCCAGTCAGCTCTGTGACTGACGTCAACTGATTAACAATTTTTAAATCCGGAAACTCCGGGAAACGATCATTCCACACCTCATCAGAAGCATGTTGAGTATCTTCAACTTTCATACTGTTTGGATAACAGCCGACACTCACGGTACTACGCCGGGCAAAGCGTTTATCCAAAAACACTAAAAACACAAACCTTTCGGTGGGCATCTTCATCGCAATACTATGATTACTGGTGCTGACATCACAAGTTAATGGATTAGCTGCCCCATCAGGGTTATTAAACAAAAATGTCGCATCAAAAGGAATTTTGATGTTGCTGAGATTATTAAACACCAACGAACCACTGGTGCGCGAATAACCTGAATAAGCATCTTTTAAATCAGGGCTCGAAAACGCCTCGACAATACCCAAATCAAATTGCTCAACCACCCGAGATGCACTGGTATACATGTTTGGATCTTTAACAAACGGCAAATTATCTTTCGAGAAATACTGCATAAAAGGTCGTGCCTGCTGCTTTATATTCACGCTTTGTTTCGACACAATCGCCAGCTCTTGATAAAACTGATCATTAAGCGGGTTTGGTCTGACGATAAAGCTGGCAAATGCCAAGCCACACGACTCGCCCAATAACTGCTCACTGGCTTCATAATGAACCTTGCGGTTATTTTCAGCCGTAGTCATTGAATAATTACCCTGTTGCTGCTGCGAGTTTAATCCGCTGAGCTGACGTTTGAGTTCAGAATGGCTGCGACCATACAGTTGAATGTCATGCTTAAACGTTTGATTGGCTTTTATGGCTTCTTGAATAAGTAAACCATCGACTCCGCGATTTTGCGCACATTCAATAAACTGGTTAATGCCATCAATGCCTGGCACCAACTGGATCACCTCTAAGCCATCGTGACTTTTGTTCATCACATTGAGTAAACGCTGACAGGTCGATTTATTGGCATCCAACCATTTAGCCATACCAGCAATTGACTGGGCGGTAGATGGCATCTCAGATATTAAATTACGAATTGCACTTTTCAGTTGTTCGCCAGTGCGATTTAAATGGATGAGTTCATTCTCATTAAGCGACATATTTTCCTTCCAGACTTCATCTAATACTTTGGAGCATGGTAAAATAATAACAATCCTAAATGCCAGTGCCAATGGTTTTATCGCACTTTAGCCTATATAGCTGACTTTTCACTGAAATTTTTTATGAATTATGCCTGTCAACTACTTTTAGCCATTGTATTGTTGATTTATACAACAGCTCTGGTTTAAAAATCGACCATAGTAACAGGTTTATAAAGCACATCTGAGATATATCTGAAAAACCAACCAAAACATTATATTTTTAACAAAATTTATAAAATAAATTGATATTTATTATTGGTTTAAAAACAATCTCTTATTATATTTTTGCGCATTTTATGAGAAACAGGTGAAGAATATTTGTTGTGGCTCTGAGGGTTTGAGACTAATATCTGAGATATAGATTGAGATTCATCGTATTAACTAGATTTATAAATCCTCACGCTTCAGCAGCATCGCCCTGCACACAAGCTAAACCGACTTCAACCGCTGTATTAATCGATCCATCGCTCTGTATCCCAATGCCTCACATAGATTCTCTCTACTGATTTGCTGTTGCTGACTCAAATCCGCTATGGTGCGCGACACCTTAAGTATCTTGTGATAGGCCCGAGTCGACAGATTTAACTTCTCCAATGCATCTTCCAAAAACATCGCATCACAGGCTGACAACGGACAAAACAAATCCACTTCACGACTCGACAACAAGGCATTGGGTTTACCTGCTCTTTGCAACTGCACATTCCTTGAATGAATCACCCTTTGGCGCACCACGTCACTGCTTTCACCACGCTGGGGATCATCCCCGGTTAACGTTCCTTTAGGCAAACGTGGCACTTCCAGTTGAATATCGATGCGATCAAGAAAAGGCCCGGATAAACGATTGAGATAACGTAACACTTGATCTGGTGAAGAACGACCATCTTTATAATCGCCAGTGGGCGAAGGATTCATCGCCCCAATCAACTGAAACCGAGCCGGAAACTCCGCTTGTCTACTGGCACGAGAGATTGTCACTTTGCCGGTTTCTAGCGGCTCACGTAAAACATCCAACACTTTGCGATCAAACTCCGGTAACTCATCAAGAAACAACACCCCATTATGAGACAAACTAATCTCTCCAGGCCGAGGATTACTGCCACCGCCCACCAGTGCCACGCCAGAACAAGTATGATGAGGTGTGCGAAAAGGCCGATTTTTCCACGTCGCCGGGTTAATATCGTGGCCACAAATTGACTGAATAGCAGCGGTTTCTAGCGCCTCTTCATCGGTCATTGGTGGCAAAATTGTGGTCAATCGCTGGGCCAACATCGACTTACCCGTACCAGCAGGTCCAGTAAATAACAGGTTATGTGCGCCGCAAGCGGCAATTTCCAACGCCCGTTTAGCCATTGGCTGACCGACCACATCGGTTAAATCAAGCTCATAACAAGTGCCCTGCTCAGTGATAGCCAACTGTTCAAAGGCCAACGGCTGCTGAGCCAAAAGATGATGAAACACAGGTAATAGATGGTTAACACCAATAATCAACGCGCCATTAATTAACGCCGCATGGTGCGCGTTTTCTGTCGGTAAAATACAAATTCGCTGACTTTGATAACAAGCATAAGCCGTGGGAATTTCACCGATAATCGCCCGTATCTCACCCGATAACGCCAGTTCGCCGCAAAATTCATACAAATTAAGCGTCTCTTGGTCAATATTACCCATCGCCGCAATGATGCCAATGGCAATGGGCAAATCAAAGCGGCCACCTTCTTTAGGCAAGTCAGCCGGAGATAAACTCACGGTGATCCGGCTTTTTGGAAATTCAAAGTTTGAGTTGATAAGCGCACTGCGCACGCGATCACGGGCTTCTTTAACTGAAGTATCTGGTAGTCCTACAATACTAAATGCGGGCAAGCCACCGGACAAATGGACTTCAACAGTAACTAGCGGGGCTTCGATGCCCAAACGGGCGCGGCTATAAACGATGGCAAGTGGCATGACAAGTTTCCTTTTGCGTGGTTTGGAGTGGGTATCAGTAATTCCTTTATCTCTTTAACCTTAGACCACTTGGGAAAAATAAATCTACTCTTTGTGGTTTTTTTAATTTTTTTGCTTTTTTCTGATTTTTTTTCATCGCAATTAAATTCATAAAAATCCAGCCTTATTTTGTCCAGCGATTGGACAAAATGGGCAGAAAACCTATAAATCATAAAATGATATATTCTATTAATTATTTATTTTAAATTCAACACAATTTAATGGGCAAACAGTCTCTTAAATGACAATTATTTCATCATCAATGTAGCCACCTGTTGATTTTACCCGCTTGTTTCAGGCGATTTTTTACTTTACTCTACATCTGCCGTCGCAAGGTGCGACAAACAGCGGTTTTTTAATAAACCGTTGATTTTTTTATTGATAAAAAAGAGTAAACCATTAATGAACAACAAACTCACACCATTGGCTTTATTAGGATTAGCTTTAACCATTCCACAGGTCAGCGCCGATGCTAACGACCGTGCCGCCTTGAATAACCGGGTTGATCAGCATGTACAACAAATAACCGCGATGGGATTATTACCTACCGCTTTAGAAATTGAAGTGATCACTGGTGATATTATTGATAATGAAGTGGTATCAACTGAGTTAACTGTCGATCAAGCCATTAATAAATATGAGCTGGTACCTGCATTAGCGCGTTACATCGCCATCAAAGAAGCGAGCCGGGCATTGCCTGATATCGTCACCAACGGTAGTGGCGATGGTAATGGCGACGAACCCGCTTTATAGCAACATCATCATGAGAGAAACACTTGATACCATAGGCGTTTATACTTGGTTTGTTGATTTCATCGCAATGGTTATTCTGCTGGTTTTTGCATGGAAAGATAGACGAACCAGCTCCAGCTTAATCGCACTAGCGACGTCAGTAATTGCTGGAGGATTGATGAATCAATACACACCCTACGTGTTACAGAGCAACAATCCGGCATCACAAAACACCATATTATTTGTTTGGTACCTGGGTTTTGTCGCAATAGACGCAGCAGCCATGGCGGTGATCTACAAGTGTCATCTCGCTTTTGTCGTTCGTTATAACTTTATCACCAAGATGGTGTTATTGAGCATTTTTATTAAAGCCCAATTGCACCTGATAAGATATGGCGAACGGATAATATGGGATACACATTACATCAAACCACTTTATACCAGTGGCATTTCAGGCATTAACATAGCAACAGCTGCGACTGCCATGCTCTTTGTTTTGGCGATCACGATTTCAAGAATTCGCGTAGCTAAAGGCAAAAGAGGATTAACATGGCTTATCTGATGGCGCTGGTCATTGTCTCAGCGGTGGCAATTGCTTGGTTATTCAAAACAATTCTGGCTCAGGAGGCTTTGCTCATTACCTTATACCACGAGCAAAACCTGCCTGAGTCGGCTGAGCATTTTGATTATTCCCGCGCCCACCGTCTGGTAATGGAACGGGTTCACATTGATGAAATGGACCCAGACATCAGTCAATATCTAGCCAACGAAGCGTGGAAAAGCCGACTGAGCGACTATAAACAGCAATATTACGCCACAGTGAAAAACCACGATATCAGTTATCAGCATTCAGGTCAGCGTGTTGATTTAAATGCCATACAACAAAACCCTAATGTCGTCATGTTACGGCCATATGATCGACAATAGCCGTAAACTTAACACCATCTCTCGTTTCAAAGGTTAGTTTCAAAGAATAGACTTGAGTTTGCATTTTTTTTGCTTTATCGTACCCGGCTGAAAATTATAATGGGTTATAATGATGAATTTAAATTTAATCGGTAAAAACGCCTTAGTTTGTGGTAGCAGTCAAGGCATGGGTAAGGCAATTGCAATGGAATTGGCAGATATGGGAGCTTCGGTGACCCTGTTGGCCCGTAATGAAGCGACATTGAGTCAAGTAAAAGCCGAACTGTCGACAACTGACAACCAACAACATCATATTCTGGTTGCTGATTTTACTGATACTACCGAAGTAAAAGAGGCAATCACCGCGCATCTGCAAAAGGTGCCTCAATTTGAAATTCTGGTGAATAACACCGGTGGTCCGGCACTAAAAACCACCCACACCGCGCCTAGTCAAGATTTTGTTGACGTATTTAATCAGCATTTAGTCAATAGTCATAATTTAAGTCAAGCGTTAATACCGGGGATGAAAGCCGCAGGTTACGGTCGCATCATTAATGTGATCTCTACTGCGGTAAAAGAGCCGCAGCAAAAACTCGGCGCATCAAACGCTGCCCGTGCAGCTGTCGCTAGTTGGGCAAAAACCCTCGCCACTGAATTAGGTCAATATAATATTACGGTAAACAACGTCTTGCCAGGTGCCACCAAAACAGCGCGTTTAGATAGCTTTTTAGCAGGTAAAGCCAAAGAATTAGGGGTTTCTCTTGAAGAAGCCACAGCCACAGTGAAATCGGTGATCCCGATGCAGCGTTTTGGTGAAAGTCGTGAGTTTGCCAACGCAGTTGCCTTTTTAGCCTCGCCAGCGGCAGGTTATATTAACGGCATTAACCTGCCTGTTGATGGTGGCAGAACTGCCAGCCTATAAAGCCACGCTCAACATTGACGAGGTTTTAACCTCGTCAACCCTTTCGCTTTCCCTTTTAGCCAAGTTAAGTTAAATTAAGTCAAGTCAAATCTCACAGCCAACACGGCAATATAACTATGACAATGTAACTATGACAATATAACTATGGCAATGTAACTATGGCAGTTCATATCGCAGCTCAAGCCGCTGAAACACTACTGGTAAGACAACCGATTTTTAATCGACAGATGAAAGTCTTTGCTTATCAGCTGTTATACCAAAACAACACCATTAAAAACTTGTCACCAACCAATAAAGACCACACTCAGGCTATCTGTAAAATATTGATCAATGCGCTGGCTACCTCCAGCAAATATGATATGTGTATTGATTTTCCCATATTCATCAGTGTCACCAACGAACTACTCGCTAGTGAACACTTACTATCATTACCACCCGAGCAGGTCATATTTGATATTAGCGATCCCCTTATCCTTGACTCTGCGATGCTCAATGCACTAAAACACTATCAAAAACATCAATTTCGTTTTGCCATTCATTTAGATCTGGTTGATGACAACCCGCTTGCTGCGTTAGCTTGGGTCGATTACATTCGAATCAATGTCGACAATATGGCAAGCCTAAACCAGCAACTGCAATATCTAAAGAGAAAAAATCACAACGCCAAAATCATCGCCCAAAACATTGATACTCAAGAGCAATTGGCGCAATGCCGAGCGCTTGATATTGATTTGTTGCAGGGCCATTTTCTCTGCCGTCCCTGCATCATTGAAGGGCACAGCCTTAACTTTTCACAGATCTCCTGTTTGCGCTTGATTGGCGAACTAGAATCCAGCGATATCACCCCGGCACGAATTGCCGAATTGCTCAGTCAATCACCACAGTTGAGTTTTAAGTTATTACGTTTGATCAACTCAGCCACCTATGAATTATCTCGCACCATTGATTCGCTACGTGAGGCGGTGATTTATCTCGGTATTGATGTGATTTGTCATTGGGCCAGTTTAATGGTGCTTACTGAGTCTTCGGATAAACCCAAAGCTTTGGTAATGTCAACCCTGGTACGGGCCAAAATGGCAGAATTGCTGGCCAAGGAAACTCACACCAGTGTGCCCGATCAAGCATTTTTGGTTGGTTTGTTTTCGACTATTGACGCCATGCTCGACATCCAAATGCAACAAGCATTAAAGCTGTTACCTCTGTCTGAGGAGATTAATCAAGCGCTGCTCAACCATCAGGGGCCACTCGGGCAATTGCTTTATACAGCCATCAGCTATGAGCAAGGGCAGTTTGATCAGGCAAAACAAGCCATCGACCTACCCGGCTATCGACTATTTATCGCCTATGGCGAAGCGGTCTTATGGACCAAGGGCGTTTTAGCCCAGTTATTTGATTAAGCGGAATTGATGATGAATACAGCGAGCCAGCAAGCCAGAAAAATAGCGCAAGCCAAAAAAATAGCGCAAGCCAAAAAAATAGCGCAACTGGAGCACCAGCTACAACAGGCAAAAGCCGAATTAGCGAGCACCCGAACGCAAAGCACACAATTAGCCGAATCAATGGAACTATTATCTGCGCATTTTGAAGACATCATGAGCGCCCAAACCATGGAGCTGGCTGAATCTCGGGATATTGCCTTGTCAGCCAGCAAAACCAAAAGTGAGTTTTTGGCCAATATGAGTCATGAAATTCGCACCCCGCTCACCTCGATTATTGGTTTTGCCAATTCGCTGGCCGATGAACATTTAACCGAGCAAGATACCCAGCTGGCGAGCGCATCGATTATTCGTAACTCTCACCACTTGATGAATATCATTAACGATATTCTTGATCTATCTAAAATTGAACAACAAAATTTCAGCCTAGAACAAACCACTTTCAACCTGTTTGACTGGGTATCTGAGGTTGAAAACCAACTCAGCGCCCAAGCGATTGAAAAGGGTTTGGCCCTAAACATTCATTATCACTTTCCCCTACCTAGCAAGTTGACCAGCGATCCCACTTGGCTTAAACAGGTCTTGCTAAATTTATGCAGCAACGCGCTCAAGTTCACCCATGAAGGTAGCGTCACTGTCGATATTCGTTATTTGCCTGCGGCGCACAAAATGGCAATTTCAGTTACCGACAGCGGTATTGGTATTGGTGAGGCACAACAAGAAAAGATCTTCGAACCCTTCACTCAGGCCGATGCGACCACTACCCGACGTTATGGTGGCACAGGTCTAGGGTTAACCATTTGCAACAAGCTAGCTCAACTGATGCAAGGAGAGCTCACTATCAGCAGTGAATTAGGTCAGGGCAGCTGCTTCACCTTTAGTTTTGCCTTAGATCTGGTGGACGACAGTCAGCTCACCCATCAGATTGAACTCAGTAAAATAACCACAACAACAGCCGATCTCACCATACCGAGTTTGCAAGGACGAATATTAGTGGCTGAGGACAGTCGGGATACCCAAAACTTGGTCGCTATGTATATCAAAAAAACCGGCGCACAGGCGGTGTTTGTTAATGATGGCCAACAGGCGGTAGAAAAAGCGCTGGCTGAGGATTTTGACTTGGTATTAATGGACATACAAATGCCCGGTGTTAACGGCATTGAAGCGACACAAATTTTACGTCAGGTCGGTTTTCAAAAACCCATCGTGGCTTTTACCGCCAATATAGTCCAAGACGAGCTGCAAAGTTATCTGGCGGTCGGTTGTAATGGTCATATCAGTAAACCGATTGACCGCACCGATTTTTTTGCTGTTTTGGCCCGTTATCTACCCGCAGCCGACCAACCGAATACGCATCACCTGAGCACAAACATGCTGGATGATGAAGAATTCAGGCAGATCAGAGCCAGCTATATCAAAAAAATGCCACAATTTGTCGACAGCCTCAGTCAAGCCATTGCGCAGCAAGACTGGCAGCAAGTACAAATATTAATTCATACCCTCAAAGGCACTGCGGGCTCACTGGCGTTTAACGCCTTATATACCCTCGCCAATGATATTGGACAGCAACTGAAACTATCGAACTTTGCGGCTGTAATAGCGTACTTCGACGCGCTCAAGGCTCAGATAATAGAGGAAGCCAACAATGTCCGTTAGAATTCTTATTGTTGATGATGTGGCAGAGCTGAGAAGCTTTCTCGCAGGTTGTCTCAAGCAGTTAGGTTATTTCAATATCAGTCAGGCCAAAGATGGCATTGATGCGCTGGGGCAGCTAGCACAAGAGCCCACTGACATTGTATTTTTAGACATCGAAATGCCACGACAAAACGGTATTGAAACACTCAAGCAAATTCGTCAACAGTCGCCAAAAACCTTTGTTATTATGCTCAGCTGCTACAGCTCACTAAGCAATGTCAAAGAAGCCATCAGCTGCGGCGCAGGCGGTTTTATTGTCAAACCTTTCAGTCATCATAAAATCAGAGATGCGCTGGTGCACTATCACCAGCAAACAAAGGAATAAAAATATTGATTGTTTTGCAAAAAAGAAATTAATTATAACGCCAAACGGTTAGGATCAAGAGCACCGTATAGCAAGGTTTATCGCGACTCACCAGTTTGTGCATCTGCCCTATATTACACAACTATCACACACAGGAAGCTGATGCTATCCCAGCCGAATAAGCGCTAACTATTTTCGACAGTTTCAGATACTTGCTCTAAATTTATCAGGGTGTAAAACCTAATTGATAAGGATTGAAGATGGAAGAAACTCAGATATAGCAACTAATAAGCACCGACCATATAGAACAAATTCAGGTGACAGTTATCTGTTAGAATTAACGAGGTTGAAACCTCGTCTACGGCAGAGCTGTACGGCAATTGTAGACGCGAATTCATTCGCGTGTTTCAGACGACTAAATGTAACCTTATTTGATTGGATCCCGACTAATCACAGCTGCGGCAAATCACAGCCATAAAAAAAGGCCCCGTAAGGGACCTTTTTATCAGCTGTCTAGCGACAGACAAAGCAAATCAATTAAGACGCTTTAGTGATAATGTCTACCAAAGTCCAAGATTTAGTCTTAGATAGTGGACGACACTCACTGATAGTAACGATGTCACCAGTGTTACACTGATTGGTTTCATCGTGGGCGTGTAGCTTAGTTGTACGCTTGACATATTTCCCATAAATTGGGTGTTTTACCTGGCGTTCAATTGCAACAGTAATGGACTTGTCCATTTTGTTGCTGCTTACAGTACCCTGTAATGTACGGATGCTCTTTTCGCTCATTACTCACCTGCCTTTTGAGTCAATACAGTTTTAACACGCGCGATGTTGCGACGCACATTTCTCAACTCATGAGTTTGAGCTAACTGATTTGTACTTGCTTGCATACGCAGATTAAACTGTTCTTTAAGAAGAGTCATCAGCGTTGCATTCAACTCATCTGCGCTTTTATCTTTAAGTTCGTTAGCTTTCATTACATCACCGTCCTAGTTACGAAAGTGGTTTTGAATGGTAGTTTGGCAGCCGCTAATGCGAATGCTTCACGAGCCAACGACTCTGGAACACCTTCCATCTCATACAGGACTTTGCCTGGTTTGATTTGGGCAACCCAGTATTCTACAGAACCTTTACCTTTACCCATTCGAACTTCTAATGGCTTTTTAGTAATAGGTTTGTCAGGAAATACACGGATCCAGATTTTACCTTGACGCTTAACATGACGAGTCATCGCTCGACGTGCCGCTTCAATTTGACGTGCAGTCATACGACCACGGTCAACCGATTTAAGACCAAACTCACCAAAGCTGACGGAATTACCGGTTTGCGCGAGGCCACGGTTACTACCTTTCATCATCTTACGGAATTTAGTACGTTTTGGTTGTAGCATTGCTGTTACCTCGCTTTCGTACTTTTACGGGGTTTCTTAGGTGCTTTCTTTGGAGCTTCTTCAACTTTCAACGGTAATTTGCCAAGCACATCACCTTTAAAGATCCAAACTTTAACACCTAAAATGCCGTAAGTAGTTAGTGCTTCAGACGTTGCATAGTCGATATCAGCACGTAAAGTGTGTAGTGGTACACGACCTTCACGATACCATTCTGAACGGGCAATCTCTGCGCCATTCAAACGACCGCTAACTTCAATCTTGATGCCTTTAGCGCCTAAACGCATAGCGTTTTGAACCGAACGTTTCATTGCACGACGGAACATAACACGACGCTCTAGCTGACTGGCAATACCATCACCAACCAATTGTGCGTCTAACTCAGGCTTACGGATTTCAGAAATATTGATCTGAGCCGGCACACCGGTCAACTTCGAAATGTGTAAACGCAGTTTTTCTACATCTTCACCTTTCTTGCCGATAACAACACCCGGACGAGCCGTGTGAATAGTCACACGAATACTCTTAGCCGGACGTTCAATCACGATGCGTGATACTGAAGCACTTTTTAACTTAGCCGTTAAAAACTGACGTACCAGATGATCCCCATGCAAAAAATTAGGGAAATCTTTAGTACTCGCGTACCAGGTAGAACTCCATGGTTTAGAGATACCTAGGCGAATACCATTAGGATGAACTTTTTGTCCCATTGTCTAACTCCTAGTTATCCGAAACCACAACAGTGATATGGCTACTACGTTTGAATACGCGGTCAGCACGGCCTTTAGCACGTGTTTTGATACGTTTCATTGTAGGACCCTCGTCAACAAATACCTTAGCTACAATCAGCTCATCGATATCTGCACCTTCGTTGTGCTCCGCGTTAGCGATAGCTGAATCAAGCACTTTCTTCATCAATGCACCAGCTTTTTTAGGGCTGTACTGCAAGATGGCCAGTGCTTCTTCAACACCCAATCCGCGTATTTGATCTGCCACTAAACGCGCCTTTTGAGGCGAAGTACGGGCAAATGTATGTTTAGCTAATGCTTCCATTACTTACCCCTTAACGTTTTTTGGCTTTCTTATCAGCAGCATGGCCGCGATAAGTACGAGTTGGCGCGAATTCACCCAATTTGTGACCAATCATTTCATCGGTTACAAATACTGGAACGTGTTGACGGCCGTTATGGACAGCGATGGTCAATCCAATCATGTTTGGAATGATCATTGAACGACGGGACCAAGTTTTAATTGGTTTTTTATCCCCGCTTTCCACCGCTTTCTCTACCTTCTTCAGCAAGTGCAGGTCTATAAATGGACCTTTCTTGAGAGAACGTGGCATGGCTATACCTCTCTGAGATTATTTAGAACTACGACGTATGATATATTTATCAGTACGTTTATTCTTACGAGTCTTCTTACCTTTGGTAGGAACACCCCATGGAGACACAGGATGACGACCACCTGAGGTCTTACCTTCACCACCACCGTGCGGATGATCAACCGGGTTCATGGCAACACCACGAACGGTAGGTCGAACACCACGCCAGCGATTGGCACCGGCTTTACCCAATGAGCGAAGCATGTGCTCAGCGTTACCAACTTCACCGATAGTTGCACGGCAGTCAGATAATACTTTGCGCATTTCACCTGAACGCAGACGTAAGGTGACATAAGCACCGTCACGCGCAAGGATTTGCACATATGCACCAGCAGAACGTGCGATTTGCGCACCTTTGCCAGGCTTCATTTCAACGTTATGAACCGTTGTACCTACTGGGATATTACGCATTGGCAACGAGTTACCAGCCTTAATTGGTGCATCAACACCAGACTGGATAGCATCGCCGGCGCTTACGCCTTTAGGTGCAATGATATATCGTCTTTCACCATCAGCATAAAGCACTAAAGCAATATTGGCTGAACGGTTCGGATCATATTCAATACGTTCGATCTTGGCCGGGATACCATCTTTTGAGCGTTTAAAGTCAACCAAACGATAGTGTTGTTTATGACCACCACCGATATGACGAACCGTAATACGACCATTGTTGTTACGACCACCTGATTTGCTGTTTTTTTCCAGCAGTGGTGCGTGTGGTTTACCCTTGTATAAATCCGGATTAACCACTTTAACAACGTGACGACGACCCGGAGAAGTAGGTTTACACTTAACTAGTGCCATTTTTCAAACTCCTAAAATTACTCGGCGCCGCCTTCAAAATCCAGCTCGCTACCTTCTTTAAGTGTCACATAAGCTTTTTTCCAGTCGTTACGTTGGCCCATACGCTGTCCAGTACGCTTGGTTTTACCCTTAACGTTAACAGTACGTACGCCTTCAACTTCGACGTCAAAATTGCTTTCTACAGCGTCTTTGATTTCATGCTTTGTCGCATCAGTTGTTACTTTGAAAACAACCGTATTGAAACCTTCAGCGCAGATAGTGCTCTTTTCAGAGATATGTGGTCCAAGGACTACTTTATACAAACGTTCTTCGCGGCTCATGCTAACATCTCCTCGATTTGCTTAACTGCATCAGCAGTAACCAGCACTTTGTCGAAAGCGATTAAGCTGGCAGGATCAATACCGGCCACGTCACGCACATCAACTTTGTACAGGTTGCGAGCTGAAAGGAACAAGTTCTCTTCAACTTCTGGAGTCACGATAAGAACGTCTTTCAAGTCATAATCTTTTAACTTGGCAACTAATTCTTTCGTTTTTGGTGTATCTACGCTGAATTTCTCAACCACGATCAAGCGATCTTGGCGAACCAATTCAGACAAAATGCTACGAATAGCACCACGATACATTTTTCTGTTAACTTTCTGGCTGTGATCTTGTGGCTTAGCCGCAAAAGTCACCCCACCAGAACGCCAAATTGGGCTACGAATAGTACCGGCACGAGCTCGGCCTGTACCTTTCTGATTCCACGGTTTCTTACCGCCGCCACGAACTTCAGAGCGCGTCTTTTGCGCACGAGTTCCTTGACGAGCGCCAGCAGCGAAAGCTACGACTACCTGGTGAACGAGTGCCTCATTAAAGTCACGTCCAAAGGTAGATTCAGAAACTTCAAGACCGCCTTTGGCATCTCTTAATGCTAATTCCATCACTATCTCCCAGACTTATGCTTTTTTGGCTTTAACCGCAGGCTTAACAATAACGTCGCCTCCGATTGCACCAGGGACTGCACCTTTAATAAGGAGCAAGTTACGCGCTGCATCAACACGAACAACATCAAGATTTTGAGTTGTTACACGTTCAGCACCCATGTGGCCAGCCATTTTCTTACCTTTAAATACACGACCAGGGGTTTGGTTTTGACCAATCGAACCTGGGGCACGGTGAGAAATAGAGTTACCGTGAGTAGCATCTTGCATGGCAAAGTTATAGCGTTTTACAACACCTGCAAAACCTTTACCTTTAGAAGTACCAGTAACATCAACTGTTTTTGTATCAGTGAAAACTTCTACCGAAATTTCACTGCCTACGCTAAGACCTTCGCCTTCGCCTTCGTTCAGACGGAATTCCCACAAACCTCGTCCAGCTTCGACGCCAGCTTTAGCAAAATGACCTGCTTCAGCTTTATTGACGCGATTGGCTTTCTTAGTGCCTGCGGTGACTTGAAGGGCTTTATAACCGTCGTTTTCTTCAGTGAATAACTGAGTAACGCGGTTAGGGGTTGCTTCGATAACGGTCACTGGAACAGATACGCCATCTTCTTGGAAGATGCGTGTCATACCAACTTTACGACCAACGATACCAATAGACATTTCCTAAACCTCTTTATCGTTTTTTAGCCCAGGCTAATTTGAACATCAACACCAGCAGCAAGATCCAATCGCATCAGCGCGTCAACTGTTTTTTCAGTTGGCTCAACAATGTCGATTAGACGCTTGTGTGTGCGGATCTCATACTGGTCACGCGCATCTTTGTTTACGTGCGGTGAAATCAGGATGGTAAAACGTTCCATACGGGTAGGTAATGGGATAGGTCCACGGACCTGTGCACCAGTACGCTTGGCCGTTTCAACGATTTCCTGTGTCGATTGGTCAATCAGACGGTGATCGAACGCTTTTAAACGTATACGAATTCTTTGACTACTCATGTAAAAATCAAAGCCTCAATTAGAAAGAGCATTAAAGAGCATAAAAAAGCACGCGGACCCTCCCTACTTTCGGTTAATAAAAACCAATCGGGAAGCCGTGTGCTTCTTTACATCATTTGACTCCCTATCGGAGTCACTGTGGTAGTTATCTCAACCCATATACCCGAAGGCAGAGTAGAGTTTAACTAATCCTGACATGGCATGGCCTCATCAGGTTGGCACATTATAAGTATATTTTTGGTGAATGCAACAAAAGATTTACAGTCAGGTAAAAGTAGGTGAAAAGCAGGTGAAAAAGGAATCAAGATTTTTTATTTGCTTTTGACCTTCTCCGTATCCCTGTGTCTCCGTGGTGGTGTTTTTGCTTTTAAAGAACAAAGCGCTCCAGTAACCCATAAAAGCCCCCCATGCTTTATAACAAGTACAAAATCGAAAAGTCGACGATTAGGGTTTGATGTTGTCTTTCAGGTCGGTGGGTTTTCAAGGTTTTTGGAGCCCTTCGTTCAAAAATCAACAGCATTATTTACCACGGAGACACGGAGGTACGGAGAAAAGCAAGGTCAAAAGCGTCAAAACCTATCCAATCCCTTGAACACAATCAAGGGATCATGAACCGCTTCAACATGTTCCAGCAACAGCTCAGCATTGCCCCCGGTCATCACCAGCACGGCATCCTCATCAAACACATTCACCGCTTGATGAATCAAACCCAATTGCGCTGCCAGACAACCGGATTTCAACGCCATAGGTGTAGACACGCCAATCTCATAGGTATAAGTAGCGCTATCATCGTCGAACACTTTTTGCGTCTGGCTAGTAACCGATGAAGTCATTAAATCTAGTCCGGGTACTATCCAGCCGCCCCGATGCTGTTTATCTTTGCGGAGAAAATCCACGGTTGTGGCAGTACCTGCATCGACAACAATGACATTTTGCTGAGGGAATTCGTGAGCAAC
>CBDIDQ010000139.1:0-34633 GCA_965277695.1 Alteromonadaceae bacterium | reverse complement strand
TCATCAAATTGTGTGATGGTTTGTAACTCGTTGTTTGGGTCCGAATCCGCATCATTAATTGAAACTTTACTCATCACACTACCATCCGGATTGGTCAGTACAATGTCAGAGCCTGCCAGTGATAATGTCTGCTCTGTGTCAGCATTTGTCGGCGGAAAATCAACATTAACTACTTCAATACTAAACAACTGAGTGGAAGCACTCGCTCCATTGGCATCAGTCACCGTGATAGCTATATTATGATAAACCCCGATATCACCATCTGCCGGTATACCACTGAGTACCCCGGTTTGAGCATCAAAGTTTGCCCAGCCGGGTTTGTTGGCAATACTGAGCGTTAATGTATCACCCACATCGATATCAGTAACAACCGGTGAGAATTGATACAATTGTCCTTCGTCGACATGAGTTGGTGATATCCCGTTTATGGTTGGGGGATTGTTCAATGCGCCATTACCATCACAACCTTGTGAATCGATTAAATCTACCGCCGCTTTTGCCTGAATCAAACCATAACCGGTATTGTCATCACGCCCCGTACTGGTAAGGTCTTTGGCTGTTTGTTGCAAGATACTGCGAATTTGTGCATTGCTACATTGCTGATGATGGCTCCAAACTAGTCCAGCGGTACCGGAGGTGTAGGCTGCCGCCACCGAAGTGCCATCGAAATTGGCGTAATTATTGCCCGGTGTGGTGGATTTAATATCAACCCCTGGGGCCGACAACTCAATTTGGTCATTAAAATGAGAGTATGTCCATGTCGCCTCCTGGGCATCAATGGCGGCAACAGATATCACCGAATCATAAGAAGCAGGATATTTATGCGCAGAACTGCCCCCCTTGCCAGAGGCACCGACCAATAAAATCCCGGCATCCCAGGCAGCTTGCATCGCTTGCTCTTCTGCCACACTGGTGTTGTCACCGGCAATACTCATATTGATAATATTAGCCCCGGCTGCCTGACAACGGCCAACAGCTGCAATCAGGTCAGAACCATAGAACGGCCACCATCCCGGGTTATGAACAATTTTAACCACATGCAGTTTAATGTTACCGCCAGGGTTCACACCAGCAGAACCGATGTTATTGCCGCCCACTGCCGCGATGGTGCCAGCCATATGCGTACCATGACCATAACTGTCCTCAAACCACTCACCGATATCGATATCCACAGTCAGCGTATTGCTGACTTCTCCGGTAATATTGTCACTGGCCAAATCTTCGTGATTCAGGTCAATCCCGGTGTCGGCAATACAGATTTTAATACTACCGCTGTTACTGTCACTTAATTGGTCGGCCTGAACTTGCGCAATGCCATAGGGTTGCACTTCTGCCTGAAAAGTCCGTAACGGATCGGGTTCAATCAAAGCCACTTGCGGGTGGTCTTTAAGCTGAGCCAGTTGAGATGCTGTTAATTGCGCTGACATACCCGAGATTAAAGGCAATACATGGATCATAGTAGCGCCAAGATTGTTGATCAGTTGGTTGGCGTTAGGCACAGAGAAACGCCCATTGGCGAATAATGGCAAGCTATTGGAAACGTTAATGTTGGCGTTTTGTTGTTTTTTAATCGACGTCTTATCATCAAAAACAATGATATAACGTTGTTTGTCAGCACTTTTTTCGGTTTGATCAAACGGTGATGTTTGCAGCGGTTTATCATGTTTTGAGGTGAAATCAACGGCGTCGGCAAATGCGGGAGTTGCTGTCAGCAGCAGACTCGCGATAGCTAGTTTGTTCATTTGTTATCCTTGTCAAAATTGTGTTTATTATTGTCGGCCGATACAGGGAAGAATTCCCTGTCCGGGGTTGCATTGTAGTTAACAACAAAATATCTGTCAAACAAACAGAAAATGGGATAAGTAATGATGAGAATGTTTCTTTAATGGTGTTGGTGTAAAAAGTGGCGTTAAAAATGTCTGCCGATACTGTTTTGCTATAAGATGCAGCGAGTGGATAAACGACCAAATTTAGTCATTTTGTTTCTGGATTCGTTTTAAATGGGCCGTTTTTTAATTTATAAGGAGAAATTAGTTATATTGAAAAAATGTATGACGGTAGAAGGTAGAGTCTGTCACATGCCCTAGTCAAATGTAATGAAAAAATACGGCTTAAATATCAGCTTTTGTGAAAAAGCAGGATGAACGTGCGGGTAAATGGACGGCCTAACATGGATTTTTTCCCCCTGAAAATCTCATGTGTAATGACGGATATTGCCACTGTTTTGTTCAACACATGAGGGAAAAAATAATGGCAACACAAGATTTGGTCATATCCGTTAATTTTACGAGTCCATATAATCAGGCAACTTTATTATCACATTCAAGCTGGTTTGACACCGACGGTTTTTTCAGCAAGGTACATTATTTTCTTACCGATTAAGAAAGTACGACGATCAGTTGCTCAGCCCTCACTGGTCAGCCACCCATCAGTATGGCAATACGGGCAACTTGAGCCAGACGACAAAGCCAGTAAATATCCGATTAAATCAACTTATCCGTACGACTGACATATTGTCCAGCGCAATGTTTAAAGTGATACTGATAGTGTTTAAATACATCATCTATCATGGCTGATTTTTCGATTTCACTCAGGCTTTGCGCAGCGGGTAATATCAGCCAGCTTTGCATCAGCGGGCAGGTATTTATTTTCAAAGCGGTTGCCATTGCTGGCTTTTTTCCAGCTCTTGATCGTCTGAGTTGATCCGGAATTTATTCATGCTGCCAAGCCATAATCCTGCATTGCTTTTGGTTTGATAAGACTGTTCAACGTTTTGTTCATCTGTCTGGGTGAAGCCAAAAGGCGTTTTTGGGGTCCATGCCATTAATTTGCGCAAGCGCCTTTGAGTAAATGTATATGTCGTTGAACGGGCAATAGGCCATTTTAAGGCGGTATATCGCTCAATCATTTCAATCAGCTTGTCCCACCCAACGTTTATGCCTAATTGCCTTGCCACTGTCATTGGCGCAGGCAAGTAAACAGACTGAAAGTCATCAAGTACCCGTGATTGCGATCTAAATCGAAGCTGGTTTTATTGTTGGTTCTCAGTATTTCCCAACCTCGAATAATGCCAGCTGACGGATACCTAGGTTGTGTTTGCTATTCACCAATAAGTCCAGTTTATCACGACTGTCACTGTTTTTATTATGTTGTTGCGGGTGATTAAACCAGTTTGTTTAGTCGATGGCTTGTATTGATTAAGATTTGAAAGCCAAAGGTACGACGACACAAAGCATATCTTTTTTAGTCACAGCTCTTTTTTGTTGTAGTCGTTAATGGTAGGCTCTAAGCCCTTGATTATTACTGGTAAATTAACTGGTGATAATGGTGGAGTGGGTAAGTGTAAATATGCACAAGTGTAGCGCTAATATAGCCGTAGTATTGAGACGATAATATGAATGCAGTAGATAAAAATAACAACAGAACCAATTATGCACCAGGTATGAGAATTGTTGTTCGAGATGCCGAGTGGATAGTTCGCAAAGCCGATCTGAGCGCCGATGGGGGCTTTTTAATTGAATGCGAGGGCCTGTCAGAACTGGTTCGAGGCAAGGAAGGGCGCTTTTTAACTGCCATCGAAAATGACCCTGATATTGGCCAAAGCCCGATCAAGATATTAGATCCGGCAACGACTAAACTAGTCGAAGACCGTTCATCAAATTATCGTGGCACCTTGTTATACATCGAAAGCCTATTAAGGCAACGCGTACCTACCGATGAAAACATTCATTTTGGCCATAAAGCCGCTATGGACCCATTGCCTTTTCAACTTGATCCAACATTAACTGCCTTAAAACGCCCTCGTCAGCGCATTTTGATTGCTGATGCGGTGGGTTTAGGCAAAACGCTCGAAGCGGGCATATTAATGTCAGAGCTGATGCGTCGCGGTAAGGGCAAACGTATATTGGTGCTGGCTGTGAAATCAATGCTCACCCAATTTCAAAAAGAAATGTGGAACCGTTTTTCGATTCCATTAACCCGGCTTGATTCTGCTGGTTTGCAGCGGGTGCGCAATCGAATACCGAGCAATCACAACCCATTTTTATTTTTCGATAAATCTATTATTTCAATTGATACCCTTAAACAAGATATTGAATATCGTCATTATCTTGAAAAAGCCGCTTGGGACATTATTGTCATTGATGAAGCGCATAATGTCGCCGAACGTGGCACTAATTCGCAACGTAGTCGCGTCGCCAAATTACTCGCCAACCGCTCTGATGCGTTAATTATGCTCTCTGCCACACCCCACGATGGCAAACCACAAAGTTTTGCCAGCTTGATGAATATGCTCGATGCGACTGCCATTAACGATAGTAAAACTTATCAACATCAAGACTTTAAAGATAAAGGACTGATAGTCAGACGATTTAAAAAAGACGTTAAAGATCAAATTGCCAAAGAGTTTCCCGCGCGTCAAATTGCCACCATTAGCGCTCAGGCCACAGCAATTGAAGAAGATGCTTATGGCGTATTGATCAACAGCGATTTTGCTACTGACCAAAACAATAAAAATAAAGCTCGACTATTTAGAGTGACCCTTGAAAAAGCCCTTTTTTCAAGCCCTATGGCATGTTTGTCAACAGTCAACAATCGTTTAAAAAGATTGAATAAACAACCACAGCTTCATGCTAAAGAAATTGAAACTTTAAGTGGATTAGCGCAAATCCTTGCGGCTATCGACGCCACCAACTTCGCCAAATATCAGCAATTATTGCTGCAAATCCAGGATAAAAAGCAAGGTTTTGGTTGGAAGCCAAATAAAAAGGATGATCGCATTGTTATTTTCACCGAAAGCGTGGTGACCTTAAACTTTCTACAACACCATTTGGTGGCAGACCTTAAGCTAAAAGAAGGGCAGTTGGCGGTTTTACATGGGCAAATGTCAGATATTGAGATCATGAATATTGTTGAAGGTTTCGGCAAGACCGAATCGAAAATTCGTCTTTTAATCTGCTCCGACGTCGCCTCAGAAGGCATTAACCTGCATTACCTCAGTCACAAGATGATCCATTTTGATATTCCTTGGTCTTTGATGGTGTTTCAGCAACGTAATGGCCGCATTGACCGTTATGGCCAAAGTCAGCAGCCGCAAATCAGATATTTGTTGACCCAAAGTGATAATGCCAAAATTAGTGGCGATAGCCGTATTCTCGAAGTGTTGATTGAAAAAGATCAGCAAGCTCAACTGAACATCGGTGATCCATCCGAGTTTACCGGGGTTTATGAGCAAGACAGCGAAGAGCAACAAGTCGCAGACGTGATGGCACAAGATACCGTTGATGGGGCTGATTTTTTGGCTGATTTTTTTGACGACAATATCAATGCCAATAATGACGCCAATAGTCATGATAATCCCTTAGCTATGTTTGCCAACGCACCCCAGGTAAGCCAAGACGAAAGTGAAGTGAAAGAGTTGGTTAGTCTGTATGACTCCAATGTGCATTATGCCTCAGAAGTTTTAGCCTTGATGAAACGTAATGATCAAGCCATTGAATACCAAGTTAATAACGACAAAATGATCACCTTAACTGCGCCACTGGAGCTGACGCAACGGTTTAAAATGCTGCCCTCAGAGGTTTATCCTGCCAATGGTCAGTTCTTTTTAACTGAAAGTGTTGCTGCGATGAACCAAGAAATTGAACGTGCCCGGGGCGATCAGCATGAATGGCCCAAACTGCATTTTTTATGGCAATTGCACCCGGTGATGCAATGGTTAAATGACAAAGTACTCAGTCATTTTGGTCGCCATCAGGCACCGATATTACGAATGCCTGACCATTTACCCGTCACTAAAGAGGTGTTTTTGCTAAGTGCTGTTTTCCCCAATCGTAGAGGCCAGCCAATGATCAATGAATGGGCGGCATTAAGCTATGAGCAAGGGGAGTTTGCCAGTCTGCAACCGTTTGATGATTTTTTACAACAGTATGACTTGGCCAAAATTGGCTTATCTAACCCCGGCACTAGCAATGGTGAGGAGCGTCTGCAAAACATGCTGCCTAAGGTGATTGAAAAAGCCGCCATTCATTTTGATAACGTGCGTAATGATGCTGATCGAACCATTAATATCAAACTGCAACGTCAGGTTGATGCACTGGAGCGATTACGTGGTGAGCGTATTGAGCAGCTTGAGCTGGATTTATCCGATGGCAAAGGGATTGGAGCGATTGTAAAAGGCAAAAAAGCCAAAGAGCAGCAACGCATTGACAAACTTTTTGATGACTATATACAGTGGATTGAAGATGCCATGACCTCAGAAAAACAACCGTATATTCAAGTGATTGCAGTATTAACAGGGGCGCAGGGGTAATTATGGTATTAACCGGCATTAATAACGAAAACGATTTTTACGCTCATCATTACATTAACTCTCTTTTTGAATCCGATATTCGTGGTGTATTGGCGTCATGGCAAGCGCAAGAAAGTGCGGCTAAAACCGCCGAAAACCAGCAAAAACAATTGGGTCGTGATCTAGACAAAGGTTATCGTACGCCTTTTGCTCAACTCAGCAGTTATGCTGGGGCTTACTTTAAATTGCTCAACGAGCACAGCCATGTACGCAATTTAGATAAACGATTGCAACAACAACGCAAACGTTGGCAACCCATATTAAGCGCCTTGGGTTATCAACTATCGGCTAGCAATATCACCCTCGATTCAGGCTTGCAATTACCTGTATTGGCCCAATACCAAAATAAAGACCACACACCATTTTTATGGATTATTGAGGCCCATGACAAATATGACGAAGACAATCAAGACCCGTTGGCACTGCCGATTTTAAAGAATCAGTTTGATAACCGCCTAAAACAAGGTGAGGAGCAAGGTGAAGGGCAAGGCGAAAAGCCAGCTAAGGAGCCGCTGAACAAACAACAGCAGTTATATCAAGGTTCACCTAAAACCAAAGGTGGTGAGCCTGACAGTTGGCAAGATATCATTTCAAAAATGGTGTTTGCCCAGCTTGAACCACCGCGTTGGGTGTTATTGCTGGGCAATCGGCAATGCTTGCTGATTGACCGGACTAAATGGGCGCAAAATCGCTTATTGCGCTTTGATTTTGAAGAAATTCTCAGTCGTAAAGAAACCCAGACCCTAAAAGCCACGGCGGCGCTGCTGCACAAAGACTCAGTGATGCCCGATAATGGCCAGCCATTGTTAGACAACCTTGATGAAAGAAGCCACAAACATGCGTTTTCGGTGTCTGAGGACTTAAAGTATGCGCTGCGTGAATCTATCGAATTATTGGGTAACGAAGCCACTCAATATCTGATTGAACGCAAAAAAGTCAATTACACTGGAGAGCGTGCCATTGACCCTACAGCGCTAAGCCGGGAATGCTTGCGTTATATGTATCGAATGCTGTTTTTGTTTTATATCGAAGCCAGACCTGAACTGGGTTATGCCCAGCTCGATTCAATGACCTATCTCAGGGGTTATAGTCTGGAGACTTTGCGCGATTTGGAAATGGTGGCGCTGACCAATGAAGCAGATCGTAATGGTCGCTACTTGCATGACAGTCTCAATATCTTGTTTCACTTGATACATAAAGGGTATCAACCTCGCGAGGCGCTGGATACTCAAGGCCAGGATGTTTTTACCATTCGAAAACTGGATAGCCATTTGTTTGATAACAGCCAAACACCGATATTAAACAAGGTGGTTTTTAGCAATGCGACGTTGCAGCGCATTATTCAATTGATGTCATTGTCGAAGCCCCCAGAAGGTAATGGCAAAGGCAAAAAGCGTGGGCGAATTTCTTATGCACAACTGGGCATTAACCAATTGGGTGCGGTTTATGAAGCGCTGTTATCCTATCGTGGTTTTTTTGCCAGCGAAGACTTGTATGAGGTGAAAAAGAAAGGCGAAAGCCATAACGAGCTGGAGACCGGTTATTTTGTTAAAGCCGATCAGCTGCCTGAGTTTCATCAAGATGAGCGGGTTTACACTTTTCAACGAGAAGGCGGTGAGCGTAAAAAACGGCTTAAAGTGGTTAAGCGCGGTGAATTTATTTATCGGATGTCAGGGCGTGACAGACAAAAATCGGCCTCTTATTATACCCCTGAGGTACTTACCCAATCGTTGGTAAAACATGCCCTTAAAGAATTGTATAAAGAAAAAATTGACCCGTTAACCAGTGCCGATGAAAAAGCCGATGCGCTATTACGTCTTAGTGTGTGTGAGCCTGCCATGGGTAGCGCGGCGTTTTTAAACGAGGCCATTAACCAACTGTCGACCGCTTATCTGGATTATAAGCAACAAGCACAAAACAAACGTATTCCCCAAGACGAATATACCCGCGAACTACAACGGGTAAAAATGTATATTGCTGATAACAACGTATTTGGGGTTGATTTAAACCCAGTGGCTGTAGAGCTGGCGGAAGTTTCGTTATGGCTTAATGCCATCTCCAGCGAGGCGTTTGTGCCTTGGTTTGGTTATCAGCTGTTTACCGGCAACTCTCTGGTGGGGGCACGGCGGCAGGTATTTGAGGCCCATCAACTGAGTTATCAATCGCAAAAAGCACCCAGCTGGTTGAATCAGGCCCCTATGCGGCTGCCACCAGGCAAAGGTTTACAGCAAGGTGAAGCATCACCACGCCAAACCCAGCAAATTTACCACTTCTTGTTAGGTGATCTGGGGATGGCCAACTATAGCGATAAAGCGGTTAAAGCGCTGAAACCTGACGAAATTGCCGCCACCCACTTATGGCGCAAAACCTTTAATGCACCCTGGTGTGATGAAGACATTGCCTTACTGCAACAAACCTGTGACAAAATCGATAAGTTATGGCTCGAACATACTCAGCAACGCAGTAAAGAGCGTGATACATCGACTGACATATTACCGGTGTGGCCAAACCAAAGTGATTCAAGCTACAGCAGCGATATGGCCACCAAAGACAAAATGTTACTCACAGCCATGACCGATGGCTCCAGTGCTTATCAGCGATTGAAAATGGTGATGGACTACTGGTGTGCCTTGTGGTTTTGGCCCATTGAACTGGCTGAAGAATTACCTGAACGATCTGAGTTTTTGCATGATGTCAATACGCTGCTCGATGGTTACGTACAACCGGATGCTGTTGTTATTACTGATGTACCTGATACACCAATCAAGATGCAAGACAGTAATGACAGTTTACCCGCAGCCCAGGCTGATTTGTTTGCTGAGGAGCCACAGCAAGCGCCAGCACAACATTTAACCCAGCCAGCACAACAACAAACCAGTATCATCACCACCAAGGGAACTTTAAATAAACAGGTGATATTCAAGTATTTGCCCCGACTAAAAATCGTCGATAACTTGTATCAACAATATCGATTTTTTCATTGGGAACTGGAGTTTGCTGATATCTTTGCCAAGAATAATGGTTTTGATTTAGTGCTGGGTAACCCGCCGTGGCTTAAAGTCGAATGGCAAGAAGGGGGCGTATTGGGTGATGATAACCCCTTGTTTGTATTACGTAAGTTTTCGGCGTCAACACTCAGTGAGTTAAGAGAACAAACCCTTGAGCAAAAACCCGCGCTGGCCAGCAGTTACTTTGCTGAATATGCAGAGGCTGAGGGCACACAAAACTTTTTAAATGCGATGGTCAACTATCCGGTGTTAAAGGGTATTCAAACCAACTTGTATAAATGCTTTTTGCCACAAGCTTGGATGATCACCAATCAAACCGGGGTGTCAGGCTTTTTACATCCTGAGGGCACATATGATGACCCCAAGGGCGGCAAGTTTAGGCAGCAGATTTATCCGAGGTTACGGGCGCATTATCAGTTTGCCAATGCTTTGATGTTATTTGCTGAGGTGCATGATCAGGTCAAATTTAGCATTAATATTTATGGGGGAATGAAATCAGCCATTAGTTTTAAAAATATCAGTCACCTTTTCAGTCCGGTGACAATAGAGTCATGTTTCACCGGTAATCAACTTGATGATATACCGGGGATTAAAACTAAGGCTGGCGTATGGGATTTGACGGGACATCCTTCTAGAATTCTTAATATTGGTGATGAAAACTTACAATTATTTGCACGACTTTATGATGCGGAAAGGGACCAGTGGTAAAGTAGCAAGATTGCCTGCATTATTTTCATCTGAATTGGTCGCAGTTTTGAAAAGGTTTGCAGCACACCCGAAACGACTTAGTGACACACAGGGTAGTTATATGTCAACTGTGATGTTTGACGAGACCTATGCTCAGCGTGATGGCACTATTGAACGTGATACTCAATTTGCAAAATCTACCTTGAAATGGGTTTTATCTGGGCCTCACTTTTTTGTTGGCAATCCATTTTATAGTACACCGAGAAAAATTTGCTCCCATAATCAAGCATATGATAAGTTAATGTTATCAGACTTACCGGATAATTATCTTCCTAGAACCAATTATATTCCGGTTTGTTCAGATGATGAATATGCAAGCCGTATTCCTAAGGTACCATGGATTGAACATGGAAGTATTACAGGTAAATTGGTAACAGACTATTATAGATTAACGTCTAGAACTATGATTGGCTCTTCATCGGAGCGGACTTTAATTAGTGCCATTATCCCAAAAGAGATAGGACACCTAGACTTGTGCTTTTCTATTGTTTTTAAAGATATGGCTATCTTGCCTTATATTACGGCATTGTTTAATTCTGTTGTTTACGATTTTTATGTTAAGAGTACAGGTAAAGGTCACTTTAGAAACGATTTGGCACAACACCTACCAATCCCAGATTCGCCACAATTTATAGAACCACTAAAATTACGCAGTTTGGCACTAAATTGTTTAACGGTGGATTACGAGACATTATGGTCAGCACAATGGCAACAGTCATCAAATGGAGAATATTGGGCAAAAACCGACCCTCGCCTCCCCAACAGTTTCTTCAAAAACCTCACCCCACAGTGGCAAAGAGACTGTGCATTACGTACTGACTTTGCCCGGCGTCAGGCGTTGGTTGAAATCGACGTACTCGCCGCCATGGCATTAGGTTTAACCCTGGATGAATTACAAACCATTTACCGAGTGCAATTTCCGGTGATGCGGCAGTACGAAGCGGATACTTGGTATGACCAAAACGGACGGATTGTATTTACCTCAAGTAAAGGACTGATTGGGGTCGGTTTAGACCGCAAATTTAATAAAAAGAATGCCTTTACCACTAGCATTCATAACGCCATATACATCGACCGCCAGCAAGGGGTTGGCAGCGAGCAACAACCCCATACCGAAACTGATATTCAGCTGGGTTGGGAAGACATTAAAAACCTGCAATCAGGCAGCGTCAGTAAAACCTTTATGGACGACACCCTGCCAGATGGCCCCCATGAACGGACTCTGGAATATATCGCACCATTTGATAAATGCGACCGTGAAGATGACTATAAAGTGGTTTGGGCCGAATTTAACCGTCGATTTGGGGAGCAACGATAATGTTACCATCAGTACTGACAACACAAATCGAAGATGCCTTAAAAAGCTTTTTATTACATTCGTTTGATATGAGTTCGCCATTGTTTCGCCGTGAAGATGGCACGACAGCAATGAGTGATTTTTTATCTGAACCCGGTAACTTATCTAAAGGCCCTTATCTGTCGATTAACTTGCCGTTTAGGAATAGCCAACTGTCCCGGCAGTTTTTTTCCCATATTGATATGCCCTTTGTGCCGTACTCGCATCAGGCTAAAGCCTATCATCGGTTAGCAGCGGCAAAACCCGAATCAACGTTAATTGCCACAGGCACTGGCTCTGGTAAAACGGAATGTTTTATGTACCCGCTGCTAAATTATTGTGCTGCCACTAAGGCACAGGGGGTGCGAGCAATCATTATCTATCCGATGAATGCATTGGCAACCGATCAGGCCAAACGGTTTGCCAAAACCATTAGCGGTAATGCCGAGTTAAAAAACAAAGTGAGTGTCGGCTTATTTATTGGCCAAGAGGAGGCTAAAACCAATAAGGTGATGGGTCCGGACAAAGTGATCACCTGCAAAGAGACACTGCGCCGATATCCACCAGATATTTTGCTCACCAATTATAAAATGTTAGACCTGCTATTGATGCGCCCGGCTGATCAATCGCTGTGGCAGCACAACGACCCCGAAACCCTGCGATATATTGCGGTTGATGAATTACACACCTTTGATGGCGCACAAGGCACCGATTTATCCTGTTTGTTGCGACGATTACAGCACAAACTAAAAACACCACCGGGCCATATTGCCTGTATTGGCACTTCTGCCACGGTTGGCGATGATCATGTGGCGTTAAGGGATTATGCGGCACAAATTTTTAATAGCCCATTTGATACCGACGCGGTGATTATCGAAGATCGGCTTGGTCATCAGGAATACCTCGAAGACGTCTCACTGAGTTACTTTAATGCACCCGCCATCAGCGATATACCGGCGCAAACCAACCACGATAATCCCGAGCGTTACATCAATCAGGTGATCACCGCCTGGTTTGGCAGTGACACACTGCATATTGATAAAAATTGGGATAGCGATAAAGCGAGGGCGCAAAGAGTGGCTTTAGGAGATGCGCTTAAACAACATCGTTTTTTCACCCGACTACTCAAAACCCTTCAGGGTGAAGTCGTCGCTTTTGACGCTTTGGTGCAAAACCTGTTTGGTAACGCCAGTTGCACGGTGTTGTTAGAGAGCTTTTGTGCCTTGGTATCGGTGGCGCGAAAAGCAGGTAACGAAGATAAAAAAACCAGCGCCAAACGACAAAGCAAAAATTTGCCCAGACCAGTATTACCATTTTTACAAATTCGTTTGCAAATGTGGTTGCGCGAGTTACGCCGCATGGTGGCCAGTGTCGGCCAGCAAGAGGTGAGTCAGCAGCAGTATTCACAATTGCCACGCATTACTTATAGCGATGACTTGACCAACATTGACGACGAAACCCGCTATTTGCCGATTGTCCATTGTCGCGACTGTAGTGCCACTGGCTGGGGAGGTGTAAAACCAAGCAACGATACTCAGGTCGATGACGATTTATTGATGTTTTATCAACTCTATTTTGCCAATAACCCTGATGCGGTGATGTTGTTTCCATTGCCACAAAATACCAAAACCATGGTCGACAAATCCATTGGTACTCACTACAAATTTTGTCCCAGCTGCTTGCAACTCAATAACCCGATGGCAAAAACGTGTGGCTTATGTGAGCATGAGAGCTTAACCGACGTGGTAAAAATCGATGACAGCAAAATTAAAACATCAGGCGGTGCAACCCGCTTGCAGGCCAGCCATAACTGCCCTTTTTGTCAAAGCGAAAACGGTATTTCGGTGCTCGGCTCTCAGGCTGCCAGCCTGATTGGGGTGATGTCACAACAATTATTTGGCTCCAATTTTAATGCTGATAAACAACTGATCACCTTTAGCGACTCGGTGCAAGATGCGGCGCATCGGGCCGGGTTTTTAACTGCCAGAACCTATCCTTTGATGATCCGCAGTCTGATAGCCCATACCGTGGCAGATCAAGCCGATCCCATATCCTTGGCGCAACTATCGTTAAAGATTGGCCAATATGCCCAGGCCAAATTGACTGAAGCTGCTGATTTTGTTGGTACTTACATTGCCCCTGATATGGAGTGGTTGAGAGATTATGGCACCTTAAAAAATGAAGGCACTTTATCGTCCGCTTCTGATTTAAGCTCACTGGTGTGTAAACGACTTGAGTGGGAAGCTTTTAGTGAATTTGGCTTAAAAACCGAATTGGGTCGTTCACTGGAAAAAACCCGATTTGCCTCGGTATCGCCTGAGATTGATCAAGTGCAGCAAGCCAGTATGTTGCTACACGCCGCTTTAAAACAAGAAATTGTTGCTTTGGCGCATCTTTCACCGACGGCAGTTGATGCTTTTGTGATTGGGCTGTTGCATATGATGCGGGTCAGGGGAGCCATTTTGCATCAGTCGTTAGTGCCTTATATCAAACAGGCTGGCAATATCTATGCGCTTAACAAGATTGGCGCAAATGGCCTGTATATGCCTAATTTTGGTTATTCATCCCGTAAACCTCGTTTTGTTTCTATTGAAAAAGTGGCCAGCGTCTTTGATTATATTGCCAAAGGTGCCAGCAGCAGACCCGGTGAATATTTGCAGTGGTTTAATAAGACCATCGCGACAGGTAACAGGGTGTTAGCCTCTGCGGATGCGGCGTTGGTTTTTGAACGCACATTGACTTTATTGAAAAAACATCACTTGGTTGACTGTGTTGACGTCGCCGACAAAAATGTGTGGGGCTTAAAACCCGAAGCATTAATGGTGTCCCGTGATACCAGTGAGCTTCAATGCAACCTTTGTCAAATGCGTTATAAAGTGCCGACCACCGTATTGCCCCATTGGCAAACGCATATGCCGTGTTTGGTCGATAGCTGTCAGGGACATTTGGCCCTTTATAACACTAAAAAACAAGCGCTGCCAACCAATTGGGCGACTGCTGATTTGGTTCGAATTAACGGCCATGAACATACCGGATTACTCGAAGGACCCGTTCGAGATAATGTTGAGCGGTCATTTATTAATGGTCACAAGGCTTGGGATACCAACTTGTTATCAGCCACGCCGACGCTTGAAATGGGGATTGATATTGGTGATTTGTCCAGTGTGGTTTTGTGCTCGGTGCCACCGGCACAGGCCAATTATTTGCAAAGAATTGGCCGCGCCGGTCGTCGTGATGGTAATGCGTTAAATATTACGTTTGCCACCGGTAACCCCCATGATTTGTATTATTATGCCGACCCGCTCAATATGATGAGCGGTGCCATGGCACCGCCTGGGGTATTTTTAAAAGCACTGGCGGTATTGGAACGCCAGTTGACCGCTTTTTGTTTTGATAACTGGGTTGCCAGTGGCATTGATGATGGGGCGATACCTGGCAGTGTCCGTGACTTGTTAAATGCCGTAGAAGGCGCTCATAAAGCCAAGTTTCCTTATAACTTGTTTGCATTTATCAACCAACATCAGGGAGAATTGTTTACTCAGTTTATCGATTTATTTGACCATTTGGCGGATGATAGCGATGCGGTTAAACACCTCACCGAGTTTATGTGTGGCACCGCCAATGAGATCACACTTACCGGCCGGATGACCAATCGCCTAAGCAAATTGGTCGCTGATCGCAAGTCACTCAGTGCACGGGTTGGCAAAATTGACCGTGAAATCAAAAAAGTCAATGATTCACCGGTGCAGCAGCCCGATCATCCAGAGATATTGGATGCGTTAACCGCTGAAAGGCAAGGCATAAGAGGCTTGATCAACCGAATAAATCGTCAATCAACCCTTAACTTCTTTACCGATGAAGGTTTGCTGCCCAATTATGCTTTTCCTGAGGCAGGTGTCACCATTCGCTCAATATTATGGCGTAAAACAGAACAGGTTGAGATCGACGCTGGCGGTGGCAAGTTTCAACGGGATACGTATGATTATGAACGCCCGGCATCAGCGGCACTGTCAGAATTAGCCCCTGAAAACTCATTTTATGCCGGTGGCAATAAAGTCGAAGTTGAACAAGTCGATCTTAACGTATCTGATGTTGAAGACTGGCGGTTATGCAATCACTGTAACCACTGTGAAGATCTTAGTCTCAGTGGTGATGTGCATAAGACGTGTCCCAAATGTAACCATTCGGGCTGGAATGATTCCGCACAAAAGACCCAAATGCTCAAACTTCGCCAAGTGTATGCCCGGGCCAACAAGCGTGATGCCAAAATTTCCGACGATAGCGATAGCCGCACCCCCAAATTTTATAAACGCCAAATGTTGGTGGATTTTGACCCTGAGCAAGTGGTTAACGCTTACAAAATTGACAGCGCAGACATGCCTTTTGGTTTTGATTTTGTGCGCAAGGTTAAGATTAAAGACATCAATTTTGGCGAGCCGGATGCTCAAGCGGAGCAGCTGTCGGTTGCCGGTGAATTAACCTCTCGTGCCGGGTTTGCGGTGTGTAAAGAGTGCGGCATGGTAAAAAAATCAAAAAACATCAAGCATGATTTAACCTGCTCTTTTAACGGCAACGAACAAGCCATCCAAGACCCGAGTAACTATATCGATTGTTTGTATTTGTATCGAGAGCTGACCTCTGAGGCCATTCGCATTGTATTACCTGTCACCAGCTATAGTGCAGGATCTGAAAGTGAAGCTTCATTTGCGGCGGCGATCCAACTGGGTTTAAAAAAGTACTTTAAAGGCAGCATCGACCACATCAAAAGTACTGATTTTAATGAACCAATCAATGAAGGTGAAGGTCGTCGTCATTATTTGGTGATATATGACACCATTCCTGGGGGTACTGGGTATTTGAAAGAACTGATGCGCGACCCCCAAAACCTGCTTCGACTGATCCAGTTATCTTATGATTGCCTGGATAATTGTGGTTGTAACAGTGTTCCGGAGAAAAATGGTTGTTATCAATGTATATATGCTTATCGAGACAGGCAAAAGATGCCATTGATCTCCCGTGATCGGGCTAAATCGATGATGCAGCAAATATTAGAAAATCGTGACAAACTGCAAAGCGTTCAAAGCCTCGCCGAGATTGATCCCAATGTATTGCTTGAAAGTGAACTCGAACGAAAGTTCATCGATAAACTGAAAGTGGCTGGCAAGCAATGGCGGTTATCCAAAGCATTGGTCAATGATAAAAACGGCTATTTGCTGACGGTGGGTAAACAAAATGCCCTTGAAGTGGTATGGCGGATTGAACCGCAAGTTAACCTCGATAGTAAAGATGGGGTTGGCATTGCTTGTAAACCGGATTTTGTCTTTTGGCCGGCCAGAACTGACAGTCAAGTGAAACCCATTGCGGTATTTTTGGATGGTTTTGAACATCACTACGATATTGTTGATGTCGATGCCCAAAAACGGGCTGCGATTTATGCATCAGGGCGATTTATTGTCTGGACATTGGGTTGGTATGACTTGATAAATAAGGGGCTAGCCCACGTTAAAGAATATCTGGATCTGTTTCAGGAGAAAGGTGTCAGGGACAAATTTGGCAAACAAATTTCAGACAGTAATTATAGTCAATGGGAACTCGTGGCGAAGCAACAAAATAGCTTTGAATTATTGGCTAACTTATTGGAGAAGCCGCAGCAGACGTTAGCCCATTTTTCCGGTGCAGCGGGTTGTCATGCCTTATCCTGGTTAAACAAGGATGGTATCAGTGTTAAACACCCTAACCTTGCCCAAAAACTGGATTATGAACTGCGTGAAAATTCTTTTGGGGACAGGGTGACTGACTTAGTGCCCGCTGAGCCGTTTTGGTTTGGTGGTTTGCTTGATACCCTGGGCAGTTCACCGCGAATGGTGGAGATTGCGGTGTCAATCAAGCTTGCCGAATTCAGCGTAAAAGGGTTAAGTAAAGCGGCATTTTTTGACCACCTGATGAATAAAATCAAAGTCCATATTTGCTTTGATGATCGAGACCACCATCAATTGCATTATAAGGCGGCACTTAACGGTTATTGGCGATTGATTAATATCTTACAGTTTTTGCCTGATGTCAGTTGGACCACTCGCAAAGCGGTGCTTAACTCGTCGAGTATTTCAACCCCTGAACCTCAAGCGAGTGCTTTGACCTTAAGCTCTGTTGAATGGGGTGAATTGCTGGCGCGTTCGCTATTGAGTGGCGAGTTATCTTTACTCGGTTCAGAGGGATTTACTTTGGCCGAAGATGGTTATGAGTTAGTGAAAAATGATGAAGTGATTGGCATTGCCGAACTGGCTTGGTCAGGCGCACAAGTGGCACTGTTTTGTGCTGATGAACAACAAGACAAAGCGGTTTTTGAACAGGCGGGTTGGACCTGCCTGATGGAACCTGTAACCCCTGAACTGATTGATGAACTAAGACTTCTCATCAGTGAACCTATTACCGAATAACTACTGAACAGTTACTGAGCAGTTATTGAACAAGCAGGAGAGTCGTCAATGATCCAAGTTGCCATTTCAACGGACTTTTTAGCCGCCGTCACCCAGTTGCCCCGAGCGCAGCAAAAAAAGGTCAATCAGTTTGTTAATAAATTTAGAACGAACCCACAGAGTAATGCACTCAACTATGAAAAAATTCACAGTGCCAGTAACTCGGCGATGCGCTCTGTCAGGGTTGATCAAGCTTATCGCTGTATTGTTTTAAAGCCTGAGCAGGGAGATGTCTATGTTTTGCTTTATGTAGATAGTCATGATGAGGCTTATGATTGGGCGAAAAAACACCGCTGTGAAATACACCCGCAAACAGGGGCATTACAGTTATTTGTGACCCAGACTGAGAGCATCACAGCAGAGCAGCCAGCAGCGGTAAAACCTGAGGTAGAAAACCCCGTCGAGGCAGTCGAAGTACCAAGCAATACCTTATTGTTTGCTGATTATGATGAAAAACAGTTAATCAAACTGGGGATGCCAGAAGAGTTTAGCGCCATTATTTTGGCTTTAAGCACTCTGGATGATTTACAGCGGGTCGAAAAACAGTTGCCAGTAGATGCCTATGAAGCCTTGTATATGGTGGCGGTCGGGCTGAGCTACGATGAAGTTTTGGCTGATTACAATGACAATAATGCCAATGAAATCATTGATGTTGATGACTACGCTGCCGCCATTAAGCGTAATGGTTCACAGCGTAAATTTGTTTTTGTTGATGATGAAGCGTTACAAAAAATGCTAGAAGCGCCACTCGAAAAGTGGCGTGTGTTTTTGCACCCGTCGCAGCGAAAATTAGTTGAACGGGATTGGAATGGTCCGGTTAGAGTTCTCGGTGGTGCGGGTACAGGTAAAACCGTAGTTGCCATGCACCGGGCAAAATGGCTGGCTGCGAGGATACCAAAATCATCGAATAAAAAAGTGTTATTTACCACTTTCACTAAAAACCTTGCCGCTGATATCAATGCCCATTTACGTCAAATTTGTACTCAAGCGGAGTTGGATTGTATTGAAGTGATTAACATTGACGCTTGGGTGGGTCAATTCATTAGTCGTCATGACCATAAATACCAGGTGGTCTTTCATAATGATAAAAACCCAAAACGCAAGAAATGTTGGCAATTTGCCATGGATGCAATACCGGCCGAATTAGCCTTATCTGAACGTTTTTACTCGGAAGAATGGGTTTTGGTGGTTCAGGAGCAAGGCATTACCTCGCAAAAAGCCTATATCAAAGCCAAAAGAACGGGTCGTGGTACCCGGTTAAATCGCAGTCAGCGGATGCTTATTTGGGCTGTTTTTGAAGAATACCAACTGCAATTGACCCATATGAACTTGCGAGAAATGGCGGATGCGACCAAAGATTGCCTAACAACTATTGCGAGTAAAGCGATCAGCCCGATATACCAAGCGGTTATTGTTGATGAAGGTCAGGATATGGGCACTCAAGCTTATAATCTTATTCGTGCTTTGGTACCCGAGCAGCAAAACGATATATTTGTGGTGGGTGATGGTCATCAGCGAATTTACCGTAACAAAGTGGTTTTGGGTCGATGCGGGATTAATATTGTCGGTCGGAGTAAAAAACTACGGATTAACTATCGAACCACCGAAGAGACTCGCCGTATGGCGGTTTCTGTGCTCGAAGGCATCAGTATTGACGATTTAGATGATGGTCAAGATGATAACAAAGGTTATGTATCGTTAATGCATGGGGTAACCCCTGATCACAAAATATATTCAACACAGGCTGAAGAGGTGGAGGGGATCATTGAGATTATTGAAAGCCTTGAAGCCGCCAAGGTAAAACGCAGTGAAATTTGTCTGGTGGCGAGGACCAACGCACTACGAAATTTCTATGCCGATGCTTTACAGCGAGCGGGCTTTGAAAGCTATGAAATCAAAACCAATGGTGTAGAAGACCGCAATATCGATGGTATCAGAGTGGCAACCATGCACAGGGTGAAGGGATTAGAATTCCAACACTTGTTTATCGCCGGTGCCAATGCGCAGGTGATCCCGTTGGGTCATTTTCAATCGGATGACCCGGTTGAGCGTAGAGAGTTTGAACTCAGCGAGCGAGCCTTATTGCATGTTGCGATGACACGGGCGATAAAAAGCTTGGTGATCACCAGCAGTGGGGAGCCTAGTCCTTTTTTGTTGTCTTTTCATTGAGAGTTACTATTATGTGTGTATCATAAATAGGCTTGGACCATGTGGGGAAAATTAAGGTAATAGAAGTCCTTAATTTCAGTCCTTAAGCCTCGTCTACGGCAGAACGGGTAGGCCGTAGACGCGAATTCACCGAAGTGTCGGACCCTCGCGTTTTTTTGATTATCAATTGTTACCCTGTTTGATTGGTAGCCAAATTTTACAGGTCTGCTTTGACTATATGCAGGTTAGTTTGAGTATTAACCGACGTTACTTAATAAAGTACAACAATTGGTTCTGGTAAAAATAAGCAAAATCAGAGGGGTAGGGCCAGACATCAAATTTCACATTGCCCGCGTTATTAATATCGGCACCAGCGATATTATAGCTGCCGTAGCGGCTGTCTTCTAAACTAATCACGGTATAGTCGCTGCCGCCGCCGCTTTTTTCATCGTGAAATATTCTGCCAAATTGAGAGGCCCGACTTGGCTGCAACAAGTCTGTGGTTTCTGATAGATTGGTGCAACTGCCACCGTTCCAGATTTTATTGATGATCCATAGGTTAAGTGAATACCATATTAACCAGAGAACCTTTCTCCGGTTTTTTAAAAAAAAGTAGTGTATCTGATTTGGGTAATTGGGGCAAGTTGATTTACTGCACAGTTTATTGGGCTCTTTGCTGTAATGTGAGTAGCTCATCAGACGATTTTAAATGACGTGGTTGTTAGCATTATCATGTCTATCAAATAAGTGTAAAATCATTGACGGTGCCTAGCACTTTTTGATTATTTGGTGTGATAACATCAACGATATACGGTACTTAGAGGCGTTCTAAAAATGAATTGAACTAATGGTTTAGATTTATCGTGTAAAATCCACGTTCCAAAATCATAAATAGATGATTTCATGTGAAAGTAAAATGATTAATCAATCATTTATGTTAATATTCCTTTTTTACTCCTTCATATTTAGTGAATAAGATTTAAAAAATATAATATATTGACATTAGATATTAAAACCCATAAATAGCGTGTTCTCAATAGGTTTTATATCTATAAATGTGTATTTAAATAGAACAAATCAGAGAATCAAATGATCAATTTTGCAACTTATCAAAGCAAACCATTGCGAGAGCGTCAAAGAGCCACTCGTTTGATCGTAAATAGAATGCTCACATGCTATCAATTGACGAATAATGAAGCATTAGCACAGCATTTACAGCTATCGAGCAGGGCCGTCAACGAGTGGGAAAATATTGGTCGTATACCGATGGAGTACGTTTTTCAATGTCATTTTGACACGGGCGTTTCGCTGGATTGGTTAATACAAATTAACCCGCCCGCCCAATTTATCAGCAGCAATCCGAATGTGATTAAGGAACTGGCTGAAGCGATAGCCAAGGAACTACAATATGGCTTAAGGTATGAATTAATTGTCGCGCACAGTGATGACAGTATTAAAGTGTTGGCTAATTACCTGAGTATAAATCTGTTCGCTTGGATCAATATACAAATTCAACAATCATGGTCTGTAGATAATCTTGTTGGGTCGAGTAATCATCTATCAATAGCATCGGTTGATGGTCGTATCTCGCTATAATAAGGGGGTGCCAGTTGAGGGTTGTGAAGTGAAAGGTCTTTAGCAATAGAAAAACGTTGAGGGTTTGTCGAAACATCGCGTTTTTTAATAATACAGCCTCTGGAGCACAGTCAAGCCATTAAGTGACCTACTAATAATAAGATTCCTCCTACTGTGGACACACCTTGCATAAAATCAATGTGAGTTGGCCCATCAAAGTACCATTGAAAACTGCCGATAGCATTGGTATTAAAGGGATATTGAGGGAAGCCTTCGTCATTTAAACCTATATTATTAAGGGTTGCAGTTGTACCTTAATCATATCACTGGTTAATATCCGTTAATGCCAATAATTGGTTATGTAAATGGAAAAAACCTAACCAGTCGGTTGGTGCGCAACTTACTTCACCATCGGCTGCTGTCGGTACTCCAAAGAGTAAATTGCTAGTGTTGTTTGGCACGTTGGCCAGGACTTCGCTATGGCTGTATTGGATTCGTTTTTCGTTGACTTGTTCAACATCACAGCTTGAGTCTAAGCCTCGAATAACCGCAGCAGCACCGGCGACATGGGCTGCGGCTAAGGGCGAATGACTGATGCTGTTGTTGACGTGATCGTCCGTATGCCAAGCGGATTTGACATAAAGCGCTGGGGGCATAGATATCGACGCAATCACCATGATTGGCGTAAATCGACGCTCCATCATTGCTGGTGCTGGCATAAGTGACGCCTGCGGCAATTGAGGCGGCAATGTCATCATTTAAAGTGGGGGAGTAACCGATATTCACACCTATGGCCGCTACAACGGGTACCGTGACCATTACCATCGTCGTTGCCTTCGCTAATATTCGAGGCGGTTAATCCCCAATTGGCCCGGTCACTAAACTGGTTGTGAGTCGTTCTGATTCCGGTATCAATGACATAAGCATGAACGTCACTACCGTAACCTGCCGGGGCATAGCTGCCGTAGAGAGGGAGCTGGGCTTGGCCAAGACGGTTAATGCCCCAAGCGTCTGTGGTGATGGCACTGATGGTATGGTTCACTGAAGGGACAGAAGAATCAGCTAAGCGGGATCACTCGGTTGGCCTCAATCGATTTGGCTTCGGGTTTGGTTGTTTATTAGGTTGATCTCATCGACACTGGTGTTGATGAGTGCTTCATTGGTATCGGATTTGAAATAACGATGTATTGATTACTGAGTTTGTTGTTATTTAAAGCGACTGAGTTGTGGTTAGAGTCTGTTGTTGCGAATGCTGCGCAGCTTAAGACTGACAAGCAACCCAGCGGCAGTAGATATTTGTACATTGGATGATATCCTGTTGTTAAAATTAATCCGTCAGTATAATCGTTAAGGGGAAAGTGTCAACAAATGGGGGGGGGGAAGAAAATAACGCTTCGGTTGAGCACTATTTGGTAATTAATTAAGGACACTCACTTTTTCGTCAGCATCTGGGCAAGTGCCGCCAGGAATTGTTAAAGGGTTATGAGAAAATGGTATGACTGGCGGATTTCGGTCGAGGCCGACGTTTGGTGGTCATGCTTTGCCAACCCGTGCCAGCTGAGCACTGCACTCTGGCACACCTAGGCCGATAAGGGCGATTTCTGTGCTACATACGTATTCATGTAGTCTCTATTTTCATCCTTATGTGCATGTCGTGATACCAGCAGCAATAGAGAAAAAAGAGCCGCTTTGGCGAACCAAAATCAGCGAAAGCGGTAAACATTATTTGTTTAATCACCAAGCATTGGCAAAATGTTTGAAGCGATAACGTCAGGTGGTTTGACTTTGCCTACGAAGTATCCCAAAAACTGGGTCGTTGATTGTAAGCATGTGGGTAGTGGTGCAAAGGTGTTAGTGTCATGCTTGTAGCTGGTCAGAAAGTAGGGCGGTACGATTGTCACTAGCCAGGCTTGTTCAGTTGACTTTTAGTCGGGATATTATCGTTAGCCGAGTATAAGGGTTGCAATGAAAAAGGTGAGGAATAATGAGATTGTTGCTAGACCAAAAGGGGCATCGGTCACGTAAAAAAACGCGGCCTATCAGTTGTGGTGGTATTTTCGTTTCCAAATTCGAATTGTTGTGACCAAAAAGGGTGCAAATCGTATTTCATTGCGGCTGAATAACCGTTAACAGCGGTTATTTCTTGGTTGTCTTTGTGAGTGCTGCTTTTGCTTCATCCGGTGGCTCACATCCTAACCATTTCAGTAAATCCTTTTCGAACTTGTCGCCCAATTGCTTGGTAGCGCCTAAGTAATTTTCGGTGATCATGTTGAAATCATTCGCATCAATGAATAATTTACTGGTCAACTGTAGTAGTGCTGCGTACTTTTCTGGTGTCAGTTCAAATTGCGGCTTTTGATCAAACAACAACCACTCCATGCTCACCCCCGTTTTCTCATGACATTCGAGCAGATGGTCATGGGGTATTCGGCCGTAATAGCTCCAGTTGTTAACGACTGCTCTTTTGCAATCTAGTAAATTAGGTAATTCTGAGCGCTTGATGCCATAGGCTTGCGCCATTCTGATGGTCATCGCTTTAACTAGTGCTTTTCTGATGCTGAGCGGCTTGTGCTTAAACATGGGTGAACCAAGTCATTTTATTATGTTGATTATTTTACTTAAATTCGAGTGCACTGTGCAACCGAAAGCTTTTAAGATTAACGTTTACTGAGTCTTTATGAGGTCAAAGGCTGTTTTTAAAATAGCGGTTGTTAACTGTTCTGTCCAGAAAGCTAATTGAGTGAAATAAACAAACAGTGGTCTTGGATTTAATTAAAAGCATTAAAAAATGTCTTTTAAATGTTTTGAAAATATCGTTTGGTGATTATTATGTTCCCATCTGGTTTGCTTGGATAATGCTTAGCGAAAATGAAACGTTCATTTCGTTAGCGTTTCACTCGATCTTAACGGTGTTTTTAAGACGGTAATATCGTTCCCCTATTTAAATCTTAACGTAGTAATTAATGAGATAAATCAATCTAACAGTAATACCAAGGACCATGCAGACAGTGAACTCAGTAGCGCGGTTAATAGCACAACAGGCTACGAAAAAATTCATCGGTTAGCGAGCGACCTATGTATTGGATCCACTGATATCAGTGTCGATATATCATTAGCCAGAGTGAGTGATATTTTAAAGTATATGGCAGAAGTTGAATATGAACAGGCAAAATCCAGTGAGGATTTATCGGAAGAGGCTCGCTTTGGCAGGAGTTTCCTAGCGGAAATGCTCGCGGAGAGTGTCCATCACTTTGATGCGCGTGTTGAACAGATAGGTTATGAAGCGAGTCGACTGGGCAATATTATCCAGTCAGATAAAGCCAAGGCTGACAAGCAACAAAATCAACTCACAGAATTACATGGGTACTATAAGGCACTTATTGAATGTAAAGAGAGTGATCCTATGGGGAGCTTAGCGGCGATAAAAATGAAAATCATGGGGCTTGAAGATTCATTGGGTTTAACCCGAAGTGAGTCGTTGGTTGACTTCAAACCCACATTAAGTGTCGATAACACAGTGACTAAAAAAAGTGATTGATAACAAGTAGCTAAAATCTATTTATCGGTACTTATTGGTGGCGTCATAGCATTGGCGATTGGATAACCAAAAGAAGGCGTTAGGTCACCACCAATGCTGATTTTTGCGACGTAATAGTTATTTATTTTGTGAATTTGAATACTATAAATGATTATTGTAAAACCTATTAATAGTAAATTTGGCTTATTGGTATTTCAAGGGCTAAGGTTAAACCAAAAAAACTTACCTGTTGCTAATTAAGCTGCTATTTTTGTAACTAAGTCCGATCCGCCGTTACCAAAAGGGACGCAAGTTAGCATTTTATTGCCGTAATGTGAATGAATTGCTTGTTTTATTTACCCCAATAACGTTTAATGCCGCTGGGGTTATTTACCCAAGAGGCTATTTTTTACCAAGCCGTCCATATACTTTAATTTCGGATCACATATGAAAAAATTTATCAAAACACCACTGGCTAGCCTTATCGTTTTAGGGGCATTTTTCACAGGTCATACCCATGCCGGTGAAGCGTTAGCACAAATTACTGCTGAGGTGGAACAAACAGCGGCGCAAATAGAACGAGATCATGGTGTTTTGCTGACTGGCCAGGAACGTAATAATCTGAAAATTTCATTGGTGGTCACTAAAGTGAACAAGGAAGTAAACACTAAAACCGTGCAAGAAAAAACCGATAGTGCAATACAGACTTATGAAATCACTGATCCAACTGATCAACGTCAACTGTTGATTGAGATAGAAGCAAATCTTTCAGGAAATGGTGGCGGTGTAGTTCCGAATTAGTTTGTGGCGGACGATAAACAGATTTTTGGGGTATTAAATGGGTTATATAGAAACTGTTGAACGACTAAATAGCTTTTTGTGGTTACTTGATTTTTTGATGTTTTTAAGTGTGCTTTGGTACGCGAAAAAAGACAAGGAGTTCAACTCTACCTTAGTAACACTGCTTGTCAGCATTGTGCTTGGTGGTGTTATGACGGCTTATTCTCCAAGTTTGGGGGCATTCATTCAAAATGCTAGGTTGCCTACCGGTGATATCATTTGGCTTGATATTGGTCTTTTTGCTTGGTATGTCGGTTTTGCGTTATTTAACTTGGCTTCAATAATGGCAATTTTTAAAATACATGTTTGGTATAAAAAGAACTATAGTTTTATAACCTATGCTTACTTACTTGCCTTTTTCTTGTTGGGTAACTTACAGATTGTGCAATACGCAGAGATATTGACTTTTAATCAAGGTCATGTAGAGAATATATACAAACTTGGTATTTTATCAATCAATATTGGTGTTTCATTAACTACGATTATGATCGTGCTAGGCGTCACTATTTCTCGATATCTAATAAAAAGAGGCAAAAAGGGGTTATCATGGTCACTGTAAAACTTTTATTACTAGTTGTTTTGTGTTTGTCGTTATGTGGTTGTTTCTTTAAGGCAGTTGCGTTCAAGTTATCAGACGATCTCTGGCTCGATAACCCCTCACCGTTAACCGCTGCTGATCAAGAGGTCGTGGATATTGCACTGTCTTTACATGACCTTGATGTAAATGAAGCCAAAGAGTTGGATTACGAAACACGTTCCGGTATGCGTCGGGAAATGAACGCACAATGTAAGCGCTTGGTGAAGACCATTATGGTGGTGAATTTACTTGAGCCTATTGAGCCTGAATCCGACGATAACATTATCAGCTTTGAAAGCTTTCTTAATAATCGTTAACCCCTGCTTTTACCTCACTCTTTGTCTGGCTTCTTTTTGAGCGCTGTCTTTTCACCATCAGGTGGCGCACTCTTCGCCCATTTCAATACCTCTTTTTCGAGCTTGTTGCTCAACTGTTTGAAAGCGCCCGGATAGTTTTCAGTGAGCATGTCAAAATCATTTGCATCAATAAACAGCCTGTCAGTTATCTGTCGTAGTTCATCCCGTTTTATGCGGAATAGTTGGGGGGGGGAACATCGCCTGTTGCTCTATTTCTCTATTAGTACCATCAATCATTTTTTGTGGGTGTGTTAAACGGCGATGTTTTAGATTCAGTGGTATCTATCCTATTTATTGCTAATGAAGATTGTCTTTTGCCATTTTGGTAAGATAAATTTCGGCTGTTTATCTTATTTTTTGTGTTGCCATGTCCATTTGACCTAATTTACGTAGCCGATAGCTTTTTCATACTGATGTAATTCATAATGGGTACTACCTAGGTTGCTGTGCCTTATGCCCACTTTGGGATGGTCTTCATCGCATGTTTTTAGGTCCAACGCTGAGGGATCTTCATGAATTATTGAGAGGATCCCCATTCCGCCCATTAATCAAACAATGCTATCAGGGGCAAATTTCGGTGGATGTTCTTGACCGCCACAAGCAGCAAGCACTTGTGGTAATTCATTCGCTGTATGAGGCTTTTGAACTAATAAATAAATGGGTTTACGCGGGTCTGTCGGTTGTTGCCTTTGGTCCCAAGCCTGGCGGATTTTATCGACATGTGGTTTAGAATATTTGACTTCAAAGGCTGTGGCCAGTATCTCAACGCCAAAATCATCGATTATCATGATAACCACTGTTGTTATCAAAATCGATATCTACAGTTAATATCTTATCATTGGGCAACACCAGACCAGCTCTGAGTTTGGCTACCACTGCCCGTTCTTTTCTTTAAAAGTCATGCGCTTACGAGTGTAAATACGGTGACTTTGGATTGGAACAGTAGCGAACTCCGCCAATAATCGAATATTCTGTTATCTTGAACCCCCTCTGTGGTTGCCGACAAAAAGCAAAAGGGATGAGGGAACCATGAGCAACAACTGGAATATAGAAAAACATTTGTTACAAGAGGCCAAGCTGCCTGATGAATTTATCAACCAGGTTAAGTAAACATTTGGCGAACAAATCTATGACCTTAGTGAAATCTTGAAATATGAAAGGCACGAGTTAGTGGCCGGGCAGCAGCGGTGTAGAATTGGTGAGCGAATTCATGGTTAAAAATAATGACGAATATCCTAACCAAGGCGTTTAAAACAGAGCGTAAAGTGGCTGACTTTGCAAAGATAACCAATGAACAAACTGACTACCGTCGCCGGGTTGCTGGCGATCACCCCCTTTTTGACTGCTTTACCCAGTCATGCGCAATCACAAAATGACATCACTAAGAAAACCATTGATAGTACTAGCCACTATATTGTGCTGTTTAACGATAAAGTGACGGCCAAAAACGCAGGCACAATGTCTGTTTTTGATGGTAAGCACTTTTCAACGGCGAAAGCCAATAACTTGATAACCACGCTGGGCGGCAAAGCCATTCATGCCTTATCGTCGGTCGCCGGTATTGCTGTTGAGCTGGATAACACCCAACTGACTCAGCTGAAAGCCAACTTGCATGTGGCTTTGGTTGAACCCGGCCCCAAGCGAATTTTTCAGGCACAGGTTAGTCCTTATGGTATTGCCCAAATTCAGGCGGACCAGCTTAACGATAACAACAGTGCTAATATCAAAATCTGTATCGCCGATACTGGTATCGGCTTGGCCCATGAAGATTTGACCGCAGGCAATATCACTAGCGAAGTCAGCAATACGCTAACGATTGAAACCGACCTTGGCGAGTGGTCAACAGACACTTATAGCCATGGCCCACATATGGTCGGTACCACTGCCGCCGTTGAAAATAACATTGGCATTGTGGGTGTTAATCCCGGTGGCCACATTAAACTTCATGCGGTGAAAGTGGTGAGTAACCCGGGTTGGTGGCCGTTTTATGGTTCAGACTTGATTGCTGCCGTTGAGCGCTGTCAGGCGGCGGGAGCCAATATCATCAATATGAGTCTGGTCGGTGCCAATTCGAGTGTGGCAGAGCAACAGGCAATACAAGCCTGATGCCGGTATTTTATTGCTGGGCGCATCCGGCGGCCCAGCCACTCAGCTGATCAGGCAACATTATCCAGCGTGGCAATCGCCTGTTGGTGGCGGTGTTAATCGCAGGTTATCCCGCATTTAGTCGGGTTGATATCGAGTAGCCCAATCCGCGCGATGTTTATCTCAAACAACCGAAATCATCAGTCTACCTTCAAATGATAAACCACTTTAATCTGATATAGGTCAGTGGCTTACGACAAGATTCTATATCATACCCTAGCCAGTTTAACCAAATCATTAATATATGTTTTTGTGTCGAAATTAGATTATTAATCAACTATTTATGTTAATATTTTCTGTTCACGTCTTAATAAATCGTGAATTAGGTTTTAGATATTGGCAATAGATATTAAAATCCATAAATAACGTGTTCTTAATAGGATTGCTATCTAAATTCGGCATTCGTTTGATCGTGAATAGAATGCTCACAACTTACCGGTTGATGAATAATGACGCATTAGCACAGCATTTACAGCTATTGAGCAGGGTCGTCAACGAGTGGGAAAATATGGGTCGTATACCGATGGGCTACAATTTCAATGTCATTTTGACACGGGCGCTTCGCTCGATTGGTTGCTCCAAATTCACCTACCCGCGCTACTGATCAGCAGCAATTCGAATATGATTAAGGACCTCTCAGACGCTATCACCAAAGAACTCCAATACGGCCTGAGGTATGAATTAAATGTTGAGCACAGTGATGGCATGCTCAATCATCAGACGACTTTCAATTACCCTCATCAGTTATAGACATAACCAGTCCACGGTTCAGGCCACCAATGAACATGATAAGGCGAACACATTATTTTTACAAAAATATCCGGTGGTGGATAGTTAGGCGCTCGTTGTCACGGCATAAAACCTAATTATCTGCCACAATAGATTTTTGTACGTTAAGCCATTTTGGTACTGGAGAATGGGTGTAGGCGAGGGTTTATAAGAAAGTAAGCCGGAATGTATATCGCTTAGGGAATCGGGGATGACGCAATAGAAGTGCCATTATTGATAGTCGCTGCGTGTTAAATCTTCGGTCTAATGTGTTATAGCACGTCAAAGGATAACACTGACATTAGGGTTTATTTCCAGCGCGAATATTAAAGTGGAAGTTACCGGATGCGGGCGCATTTGTATCATCAGTCGAGACAAATTTGAAAGTCAGTATTTCATCGGAGTTAATATCGGATACGGTAACTAACAGTGTTTGACTATCATCGAGTAACAGCGATACTGTCGTACCTTTTATTTGTTTCCATGAGTAATTGATGGTAATGCCATCCGGATCATAGCCTTCGGGAGTAAATGAAATGGGCTGTCGGCTGTCGCCGCTACAAGCTGTGAGTAATGCTGAAACCATCGCTAGGTGTAATATGTTAATTTGCTATACCATCTTCATCTCCTATTTTTGAAAAAAGCTCATGGTGATATGAACTGTGATGGGGGGTAAAATAGCAAAAGGATAAGCTTTTGATAAAGAGATTATTAACTTTTTTGTCAATAATACGATAAGCCATTCTATTTATAATTATTTCCTATAATTTATATTGTTACACAATGAGCTTAGCGAATCCATCGGGGCTTTATTTTCTGAAATTACAGTCTCAAGTCACATAAAACCTTTTTTAGGTGAGCTATAGATTATGTTAAATAGCTCTTGATTTACCGGTAAGGGTGTCGACGAAGTACTATTGGTGGGTAGATAGTTAAGCTAATTTTGAAGGTAGACTGATGATATCATTACCATACGATATTTGTCGATGTGATGACCTGCACCAAACAATCCAGCAAATAAAATCCACAACAGCTCCGCTTTTTTATCGCCGAGGGTTAACCGCTGTTGTGGTGTCAAATTAAACAACGTGACCCGTAAATGCTCATTGAAGCCTGAACGCTACCGCTGGTGGCCACCCAATGTTCCGCCGCTTCAAGTCAATCGGGTTACTCATTTGCCAAATACTCGCTTTTTCATTGCACTGAGGCGCAAACCGTTTAGATTGTCGCATTATGAATGAGATACCCATCAACTCAATAAAAAACTGACTATTTATGAAAAGAACCCCTGGCTAATGATCAAGCTGTTCATCAGCCTGTGCATCAGTCCGGTTGGTTACGCGCAAGCGCCTGAGGAAAAAAGCACCTTGATCGCCGACAAGGACATACTGTTTAACAGCTTACAAGGACTGGTGTGGGACAAGCGGCCAATTTAATCACCGGTGGTGCCGCACCCGCCCAACCCGATTATATATTAACTATGGGATCATGAGCATTGCATTGGCCCTGATGATTTTTAGAGGGATTAGATGGGTGATGTCAGTCAATACCAGTCCAGACAGTGATTATATTTTTGACTTTCAAAGCGCCCCTATACCGATTTTCTTGGCTATTATCATCTTGCTGCCATTAAACTCAGGCTATTCACCCATTCATCATCTGGTGATACTGGCGGGCGGTCAATCCATCAGTTTGGCAAACAAAGAGACGATGGCAGCAGCTGATTTTCTCGATAGAACCGCGTTATTCAGTGTGGTGCCCGCCGCGATAAATACCGAAAACATCTCATTGACCTGCTGTATAGCCTCATGTGCGCCAACGCATTAAACCAATTGCATGGTAAGGCCGTGCTCGATGCAATATTTATAGCCCCGACCTAGATGACCATATTGACGTGCTAGTCACTCGCTTTAATGGTGTTTATATAACCCAGCACAAGCCTTAGTCGCGCTGGCACTTGACAATGGCGATGGTGCCACGCAACGAGCGAACAACGCATTGTCCGCAAGTGATGTGAATTGAGTGAGTCATTAATTTGATTTAGGTCTCATCACTAAGGGGTTTGTGAAGACCCCTAAGGCGTAGTTGCTCATTATATTGCAGGTCAGTTGCTTGTGAGGGTGTCATATTCAGCATGTCAAAATCCCGTGATTAATGCCATCAGCCATAATGCCAAAGCCTTTGTAACGGGTTTCCTCAATCAGTTTCAGGTTTGCTTGCGCCTTGTGCGAGGATTTCGGTCGTTTGTGCTTGGCTAAGTTGTCTGCGAACACCGTATAGCCAATCAATCGACGCGCCAGTCAGTTCGTAGCACAACATAAAAATGTAATCGGGGATTTTGCCATTTTTAGCCCACTTTCCCGCAATTCGAGTATCTGAGATACCAAAAGCAGCGGACAAATCCTTATCCTTTTTAACCCCAAGCGCGGCCTTCATCCGCACAATTTGCGCTTTAACCTTAGCTTTATCTTCAAGTTCAGGTGTTGTTACATCTGCCAAAGTGCCCTCCTCTAATGACTACTGTTTTGCTATTTGCCAAGTGATGCTGCTTTGCAAATCTGGTCAGTCATTGTAAAGACAACTGATGACGTTAAGCAAGCACAATGATGTTGTTCCCGGCTATAATCGCCGAGAAAGGCCGTTTTAGCAACACCCTGCGCCTAAAACCGAACATTAGGGATTTATTTATAACATCAGGTAACACAAGTGACCTCCGTGGTATCGACCTCAACTGTCACTCGGTACTTACCCCCAAAGGACTTATTTTAACCGATGGAACGAAACACACTTATTAGGAATAATACATTATTAAAAACAACATTGGTCAGCTTGGCCATACTAGGTTCACTGTTAACTGGCACCGTGAATGCTGATGAAGCTTTAGATCAGGTCAATGCCGAAGTCGAACAAACAGCGGCGCAGATTAACGCCGATCATGGCATTTTGCTAACCACCGCAGAACGAGAAAATCTTAAGTTATCGATTATTGTTAAAAAAGTCACCACGATTGATGAAGACGTGCAATTAGATGTGGTTGAGGCCACTGATCAGGCGATTGAGACTTATGAGATCACCGACCCGACCAGTCAGCGTAAGTTGTTGATTGAAACCAATGGGCTCAGTGATGCTGGTGTTAATTATTACGAATAGATAACAGAATTCGCATTAATAGCGCTTCTTACGGCTTATGTCTTTATCCACAAAAAATAAAATGACCAAATCGGACGCCATTTCATTAACTATTCGTTCCTTTATTGGTGGAGTAGACTACAGATATGGGCTGCTTATTTTGCAGAATAATGCAAAAGTAGACCTAACACCATTGCAATTATGGTTGAAAGCCCATGATCAAGTCATGTTGTTTGCTTGGTACATCGGATATTGCAGGTATGGCTGTGATGTATTTATCCCATCGAAAGTTTCGTTTGCCTAAAGGTTATGTAACAAAAGCCATTATATAGGCTTATTACGTTGATACCTTGTTAAAGGTTGCTAGATTTGCAGAAAGATCGCTGTGGGATACACATTATTTAAAGCCCTTTTACCAAGCGAGCATCCCAAGCATTAATATCAGTGTATTGCTGGTGGTTTTTGTTGTTACGGGCAAAGCAATTTATAATTATTCTGTTGAAAAAAAATCAAATAAGATTGAGTCTTAAAGTGATGGAAATACTTGAGATTTTAACCACGACTGTGAGTATAATGCTGGTCAGTACTAAGCTTTTTTTATTAATGACACGAACCCCTTTAGCAGACCAACACGATCCAAATGCACCGACTTATACAACCGCCCAGTTTTTACAGATATCAAACGACTATTTTGCTGAAAAACTTGTTACACCTATGTCTCGTGATATGCAACAGCAGTATTTTCGCAGTTCTATGCATGTGACAACTATGGTTAAACAGGTTGACAGTCAGGCGACTGAACCGGTTACTGATGATAAAAACAATCAAGCGCAGTACGAAGAAAATGACCTTGAACCCACGTTGACGCTGGTGGTCGATAATGACTTGGATGAACCAGCTTAAGCGATTTACAACCAAACACATCATCATAAGCCCGCCAAGTGTCGGGCTAATGACGATAACAGCATAAACCCGCATAATAATTCAATAACACCGTTCAAGCCTTACTGGCACCACCTAGCCAACAATAATCCCCCTTTTATCTATCGCTGGTCTTACGCACTATTTTTATTGACTCGTCGCAGGGTGATTCAGCGAAGTTTGGAACAAATGCAACGTAACCCACCATGCCAATAAATCAGGGTCGCGATACAATGGTGGGTTACGCCATATTCGTGCCGAATATTTGCTAACCCACCCTACGGCGTTTTATCATATAACCCCAACGTCAGGGCTTTGTATTAGAGTTTTATAATAGGACCCTTAATCCCACCATTCGCCACCGGAACTGGCTTAACCGTCGCCGCCTGATAAACGGTGAGCAATTGTTGCAGCAGCGCGTCGTCGGTTTCAGCCAACGCAACCAAACGTTCAAGCTGTGCCGGGTCTGCATTGGCCATCGCGACTAACTGCTTAAACTGCACTGCATCTTCTACCGCTAGGGTATTTAACCGTTCAATGAATACCGGGTTGTGCTCGGCAATGGTGAGCAACATATCGGTTGAGCTTGCTGCACCCGCCAAAGGCAGGTAGGCGGTTGTTGTTAAAACGAGTAATTTTGTTATATTTTTGAGATGCTTCTTCATTAGGTTTTCCTGTTTTATTATGTAATGCGCTCAGCCGTTTTGACGGGCTTGCGCGGTGTTTTTATTGACCCCAACG
>CBDIDQ010000138.1:0-20998 GCA_965277695.1 Alteromonadaceae bacterium | reverse complement strand
CATAACCAATTGGGATCCATGGAAAGACAGCAAAGCCGGTATGGCGGCTAAAGGTGTCGCTAACCACTTGAACGTAGACATGAGCAAATTCACTGTATTGAACTATTCGTTCTTCGGTGTTGCCCATGACGGTTCATTACACTCAGGCGACCACAGAAACAAAAACATCTACAAAGCAGGCGAGCAACAACAGCCTAACGAATTGTTGATGAGTGACATCTTCTCTAGCTGGGATTATCACCTGATGTTTGGTGAATTAGCGCCAGCCTATGAACTCACTGACGAAGCCAAAGCCCAAGGTTTTACCGCTAGTGGTACTACTTGGACCCACGAGCAATATGGCTTGTCTGGCGGCTTCCCTATCCCAGTGCAAAAAGTCGGCGGCAAGCCGGGCATTTTAGACCATGCCCATGCCAATGGCGTAAAAGTCATGGCCTCAATTGGTGGCTGGAGTATGAGTAAACATTTCTCAGAAATGGCAGCGGATCCGGTCAAACGCGCCACTTTCATGAAAGATGTCCGTCGCCTTATCGCCATCGGTTTTGACGGTATTGATTTGGACTGGGAATACCCGGGTCCATTTTCCGGCATGAACTTCACTGGTACCGAAGCAGACTATGGCAACTTCCAAACCCTAGTTAAAGAAATCCGCGCAGAAATTGGTGCTGACAAGCTTATCACCGCAGCATTCTCTGCCGATCACCGTAAACTCGAAGGGTTTGACTGGAATGTGCTTGACCAGTACATGGACCATTTCAACATGATGACCTACGACTTCAACGGTGGCTGGTCAAACAAAGCCGGTCATAATGCCCCGATATTTGACTATCCGGGTTCAGAAGTACCCTTCTTCAACTGGGATACTTTAGCCCAATGGATGCTGAACAAAGGCATTGACGCCAGCAAAATCAACATGGGTATGCCATTCTACGGCCGTGGTGTTAACACCGAAAACCCAGCTGACTTGAATGCACCGACCATCAAAGTAGACATCACTATTCAACCAGATGGTCCTATCAGCAGCGCGTCTGATTTCACCAACTGGCCTAAAGAAGTTTACGACGGCACACCAAACTACTTCTTCATTAAACAAAAAGAAGCAGGCTGGACCAAAGGTTATGATGAAGCGGCACAAGTGCCTTACATGACCAAAGAAGTGAACGGCAAAAACTACTTCCTTTCTTATGATGATGTTGATTCGATTGGCAAAAAAGCCCAATACATTAACGATCATTCATTAGGTGGAACAATTATCTGGACGGTTGTGGGTGATTTGGAATGTACTGGTGGCGTCACGGTTCACAGTGGCAAACTAGCCGAATGTGGCACAGTAAACCAGCCTTTAGCCAACAAAATCAACCAAGTGTTCTCAACCGGTTGTCAAGGTTGTCCGACTATCTTCTTCACTTCACCCAGTCAAGGTGACCAACATGCACCGGGCGACGATATTAACCTAGCGGTTAACGCCAGCGATGCTGACGGTAGTGTGACAGAAGTGGCTTTCTCCGTTAATGGCGTTTCTTTGGGTAAAGATACCACAGCGCCATTTAGCTTCTTGTGGACCAATGCCCCAGCGGGCAACCACAAAGTCACCGCTACTGCTACCGATAACCAAGGTAACATGAAAGAAACGCCAGCAATGACGGTTGCTGTTAGTGATGACCACCTGAGACCGACCGTATCTTATCAAGGTCCTACTGGCGACATCGTAATGGATCCGCTATCGGCAGTCACATTATCAGCTACCGCTGAATACGCAGCCGGTTCAATCACCGCAGTTGACTTCATGGTTGGTACTGAATCATTAACAGGTTCAATGACCAGCCCGGGTCAATATAGTGCAAGCTACAACCCCATGGCTTACGGCGAGCATACGGTAACAGTTACAGCGACCAACAATGCCGGCATGAGCCAAACCGCAATGGGCAGCTTCAACCTGACCTTGTGTACTGGCGAGCAGTGGGATGCCACAGCGGTTTACACCACAGAACAAGTGTTGTTCCAAAACAAACAGTACCAGTCAAAATGGTGGAACCAAAACCAACAGCCTGATACCGGCGGTGCATGGGACTTCGTTAAAGACTGTAGTGGTCCAACTAACCCCACTAACAAAGCGCCTGTATTAAGCGGCTTGACCCCTAGCGGTGACAGCTTCGAAATCGGCACTAACGTTAGCTTAGCTGTATCTGCAACCGATTCAGACGGTTCAGTGGCCTCAGTTGACTTTTATGTTGACGATATGATGGTGACTTCTGATATCGCTGCACCATACAACGCGGTATATAACGCCACCACAGCAGGCAGCCACAGCGTTAAAGTTGTTGCCACTGATGATGACGGCGCAACTGCTGAGATGGTTAGCAGCTTCACAGTCACTGACAGCACAGGCACCACACCTGTACCGCCAGTAGTAACCATCACTAACCCAGCTAACGGCATCGAGTTTGATGAAGGCACAGCGGTGACTTTATCAGCTAACGCCAGCGACGCTGACGGTTCAGTTGTCTCGGTAGACTTTGCATTAGACGGTGTTGCATTAACCGCTGATACAACAGCCCCGTACAGCTACGACTGGACAGCCGCTAAAGTCGGTAACCACACATTAGCAGTCACTGCGACTGATAATGAAGGTTACAAAGCCACCCAATCGGTGACTTTCTCAGTCAAATCAGCCGGCACTTCAACTTGTACCGCAGATGCTTGGACAGCAGCTGACGCCTACAACGGCGGCCAACGTGCCAGCGTTGACGGCACTGTGTATGAAGCCAAATGGTGGACACAAGGCGAAAACCCAACTGCCGGCAGTGACGAATGGTATGTTTGGTTTGTACCTTCGGATTGTAAATAAAGGTTAGATAGATAATAACCAAAAACGCCACATCCGGTTTCGGGTGTGGCGTTTTTTTTGCGTCTAACTTATCGATAAACCCCCGATAATAACGCCGTAGTGTGCACTTCGTGCACAAAGAAATTACAATCAACCTCAGAACACGCAAAATTTGTGCACATAGTGCACAAATGAATCACAACCAACCTCAAAATACGCAAAATTTGTGCACATAGTGTCGAAGTGTCGCACCAACCCTACTGTGACATTTCCAGCAGAAGAGCAGCCAATTCATCATCCCGTCTATGATATCCGGTCTGTTCAATCAACTGAGTTGCCTGTTTAAGATGCTCGTCAAATTCTGCTTGTTTTGCTGCCAAACCTTGAACCAAAAGCGTCCGACAAGCCTCAAGGTGATAATCGGTCATGAACAATTGCATATGACCCTGTTCGGCAATATCTCTGACTTCTTCTAGGTCAAGCCAAGCTTTGTCAAAATCACCTTGCACCCTGTAAAGACTTGCCCGGGCTAATAATCCGCGTGGTATATGATGCTGTGAACCCGCGTCACGCAAACCAGCAACCGCCTGATGTAAATAGCTCATCGCCGGGTCAAAATCTGTGGAGTGCTCTGCGATTGCCTGTTGCATCAGGGCTTTGCCAAAGGTTAGTTGGTTTAACGAAATATCTAATAAAGACGCATTATTGTCAAAAGCCCACTTCAATGTTTTTTCCACCCGCGCCAAAACATTCTCAGTTTGCCCCAGCGCCAGCAGCAAATCACAGAATAGAAAACCTCGCACAGAATAGAGAAAAGCATAATCCGGCTGACTTTTTTGCTGCATCTGTTCGGCTTCAATAAAACGCTTTTTCGCCGCTTGTGCTTGCCCCGCCTGATGTAAGGCATCGGCATGGGTTGTGCGTCTTGCTTCCATTTCAAAATCATCACCACTTTTATCCGCCAAAGTCACACTCTGCTCGCCATAGTTTACCGCAGCTGCCACTTTACCTATGGTTAGCGACAGTTGGCTTAAATTACTGGCATTAATTGCTGCATACTTCCAATGCTTTTGTTCTATTTCCATCCCCAACCCAGCTTCCATTGGCTCAATCGCTTCAGCCAATCTACCCACCGCCCGAAGGGCAGTACCTGCCTGATTAAACAATACCGCTTTTAGATCATCAGCTAACTCAGCTTGTGCAAGCTGCCATGGCTCAGCAAAGAAATTCGCTAACACTGAGATAAAGCTGTCAAAGGCCCCTAATTGACGCAGAATATAGTATTCATTTTTCCTATTTATCCTATGCCAAAAAACATCATCAAACACCGCCTGATATAACCCAGCCAAACAGCCATGGGTCACGGCAATAAACAAGGGTTCCATTTCTTCAAGGGTATCGGGTAATGGTTTCTCTGGCAGGTTTTTATAATACTCATACAACCTCCCATGAGCGGCTTTAAACCCATCCGGGTTTTGTTGTTGCAGCTGCTCACCAAAATGCTCGCGGATTAATGGATGGCAATCGAGGCTGTCGATTTCTTTGTTCTCAGGCATCGCCAGCAATTGCAGCTCACGCAAGCGTTTGACTGCATATTGCCATTTAACTAAAGACAGCTTTTGCAACCGCTCACTAACTCCAGCAATAGCAGGCTCGGCTTTTAACACATCAATCGCTGCTTTTGACGCCGGGCGGTCAAATAACCCCAGCAAAGTTAAAATATCCAACTCAGGTTGATTGTTTTCGGCAAACCAAATTTCATAAGACGCCATGATATTTTTGGCATGAGCACCCTTGTCTTCATCGTCATATAAACTTTCGATTATATCCCTCTTGCGAATATCGCCGTCATAAACCGCACCCAGAAAACTGGCCAACAGATTTAACGCCAATGCATGACCTTTATTGGCTTGCACCGCTTTTTTCAGCTCAGCCTCTGGCCCAGTAATACCAGCATTTTTCAACACCTGAACACCCGCCTCATCCGACAAATTACCCAGCTCATAACAAGGTGCCGTGCTTTTCTCCATCGCGCTTAAATCCGCCACTCTCTTTCTCGACGTGACAATACACAAACCATTATTTGCGCTAGCCAAGTTCTTCAACAGCGCTATCATCGACTGGTCTTTGAGCTTGCCATCATTCACCCCCGGCGGAAACTGCATCGGCTCCAACCCATCGAGCACCAGCAAAGTTCGACTTTGACCAATCAATTGTGCCAAAGCCACGCCTTTTTCATGACCAGATTGTGGAATTTCCCCCTGATAACCAAACCACTTAAACGCCGCATGAATAAACGTATCCGCAGATACCTGACGACTCTGTTTAGTCCCCTGAGAGTAAAACGACCAACCATAAACCTGCACTGCCCCACGATAATTATCCCCCGCCATTTTGCCCAACCAATGATTGGTCAAGGCACTTTTACCCACTCCGCCCCAAGCGATAAAACTGATTAGCCTGGTTTGTGGGGTTTGCCATGCTTGGTCTAATATGGCGACTTCTGCTTCGCGGCCAAAAATGTCTGAGCCGGTGTTGGGCAGGTGTGATAGGTCTATCTTTTGTGAGGGTGAAGGCGTTGGAGGAGCTGGAGGAGTTGGCAGTTGTGTTAATATTTGATTAATTTCTACGGTGAAAGCCGTGAGGTCTTCATTAAAGCGATTTTCATCACCTGAGGTTAATGCATTACCGTCCTTCGGCCTTACATTGATCTTTTCAAGCCAATCAACCAATTGCCACGCACAAGGTTTAACAATCAGCGGCATCACCCTTAAACCATGGCTAGCTCGACGAGCTAAAAGCTGAGGCACCTCTTCATTAAGAATAAAATCAGAAGTCAAAAACTCAGCCGAAATCATCAACACAGCCACCGCCGCCGATTCAATCGCCTGCTCAATTTCAGCCAACCAATCATCACCCCCGGCGATTTGTCGATCATCCCAAATGCTCAGCAATTTTTGCTTTTGTAATACACCAAGGTGAGTCACAAGCTGGTCTTTATATTTTTCATCTTTGTGGCAATAGCTAATAAATACTGAGGGATTTGGCATGGTTTATTCCGTTGAAGGCTTATTATTGCATGGCACTAATTCTGGACAGATGATGGGATAAAAGCAAGGAGGTTAAACCCATCGAATTCGATGGCTTGATTACAACCACGGCAATGATACCGTAGTGTGCACTTTGTGCACAAAGAAATTATAACCAACCTCAAAACACGCAAAACCCGTACATAGTATGAAAACTTGCCCAGATCAATTCACGACAACACTTTACTGGCATGTTGAGGACAAAGTTGATGAATAGTCACCCCCAGTCCATCCAATAAATCTTGATTCTCTGTCCAGTCACTATCGGTCGCATTCACAATCGAAGCTTGCGCGACAACAGCGGTTGCTAAAAACTTTCTGTCAGATACATCCAGTGAATTTTCAGGTAGTTCGTCGAAGCTTTTTTGACTGTTGCTTGAAGGGCGGATAGTCACAAGCTTGATATTGTCATCACTATATTGATGATCATGCAGATATTTGAAAAACATATCGCCAACACCTGGGCTACCTGCATGGCTTAAATGACGACTGTATTCCTCCATGATTAAGCCTGACTCGTCCAGCACCAAACTCAGTTGCGCACACTTTTCCAACACATCCAAACAACTCAATTCGCATTCAATACTGGCATGATCACTTTTTCCATTAGCAACAATTGTCACATTAGTTTCAATAACCAGACTATCATCTTCCATGTTAACCCTTCTCCTGTTAGCGTTTTTTACGCATCAGCATCGCCCTTCTGGTCGCTGAAATTTCAGCCATTTCATCACCAAAAAAGTTTTCTGGCCAATTATCAATTTGACCATATTGATCAAGTGCCAAAGCAGACAATTTTGCCTTGCCTTTAACTGTGCTGCAAAAATAAAGACGAATATCATCAGCCTCAGCTTGCTGTTCAGCCACTCTTCGTTGTAGTCGACGTAAAAAGTGTTCACTATGGCTTTCAACAACAACTTGCAAATTACGCGATTTCGCCACATTAAGCATCAAATCAGCCAAATGACTTTGCACGGCGGGGTGTAAGTGAATTTCCGGTTGTTCAAATAATACAGTACTGCCTGTGGGCACGTAATAAAGCAAAACAATCACAGGTAAAACTTGAGACACACCAAAACCAACATCAGTCAATAAAACTTCACTGCCACCAGCTTCTTTTCTCACTTTGGTTTGGTATAAATTGGCACCTGGCGCTATCTCCCCAATGGAAAACGCATCAATCAAGCCCATTTGTTTTAACCAATAAGCGATAACTTCTTCAAAAGGTTTATCAAGCGTTTCCTTGCCCAGATTCCTGACTTCTTTCGCCCGTGTTGCTGAAAGTATCGCTTCTACAGTTAATTCGCCTCTCACACCAACACTTTCAGGGCTACTACCTGACCATTGATAGTTTCGTTTTGGATGTTCCCTTAAAGGCCCAAGGTAATGAATGTTATCCATTAAAGCTTCATACTCACTTTCAAACTCACCAAGAAATTCAGCATTTTGGTAATAGGTTTTGGCTTGATCAGGAAATAAATGGGTTTTCAACGGCTTGGGTAATGCCCAGTCTCGTCCTTTGGTTCTAACAAAATCAAATTCACTGTCGGTATTTTCTGAGTCAATAAATAGCCGATAGGCTGATAAATCATCCGTTTCCGGTTCGATACAAAAATCAACCTCATTAAACCCATAAGACAAATGATTAACTGCCATGGCTTGCTGTTTCAACGCGACTTCGCAAAATATGCCCAGTGATTCCCCCTGAAACAATATCGTTTTTCTACTTTTTGACGGGTCACTGATTTTAAGCGGCGTTTTGATTTGCCAATCCAGTGTATATGACAAGGTTTCAGTATCTTGATGTTGATGGATCACATCTTTATATGTACCTAAATCAATGAACTTATCCGGGTTGCCCAAGTCCAGCACAATATTACGATCCGTGGTATTTTTGGTTTGCTTAAGCATAAGCAAAAATTGAATAAGGCTGCTCTTGCCAGAACTATTGGTACCAAATAAACCCGTCACTTGACCAAACTCGATATCCAGCGCTTGCCAAGCCTTAAAATTCTGCAAATTTAACCAATTAATCATTTTTTGGAAGTCGCCTTAGTTACCTTTCGTCAAGCCGCTCATTTTAAATAAAAAGCGCTCAAACCGCTATTCATTATATTGCACTGGTGACTCAAACATGGATTTTCATTATTCCACCACAAATCGCCCACTCACCATCTCCTGACCATTAACAATCAGCGCAAAACCATGTTCGCCGGGGTAATGTTTGCGGGTAGAGATGCTTTTAAACGAATGGCGTTTCTCCACTCGTTTACGGGTTTGAGCGTAATCTGATTCGCCGATTTTAAATAACTTGCGGGATTGCTTGCCGTTGCTTTTCATAAAATCAATGGCGTACTCAATCCTTAACTTGCCAAGCGGCCCTTGGTTAGACTGCAACACAAATGAATATTCTAGCGCTTGCTCCAACTCAACCGAACTTTGCAGGGTAAATGCTTCAATACCGACATGTGTCGGCGTGGTTAAACCAAACAATGCCAATATCTCTGGCTCACCTTGTTTGAGTAAAGTCCGACAAGCGTGTTTAACAATCCAGTCGGTTTCTTTGTTTTGCCCTATCCAGCGTTTGGCCAAATCAATTAACAATTGGGGATTGTCTTTACAAATATCATTGAGATTATTCGCGACACTGCGCCTGACATATTCACTGTCATCATGTTGTAGGGTTTCGAGTAATGCAAGTACTGGCTGTGGGTCTTTTTTAAATGCGGGTAATGCCATTGCCCAGGGTAGTCGGGGTCTGCAACCTTCTGAGGCTAAACGACGCAGGTGGTGATTGTCTGATTTGGCCCACAAGTTCATCTGCGCCATCATTTTGTCGGGATATTTTTCGATAAATGGCCTGACTGCAAACTCAGCCGTTGAACCTTGGGTGAATAATGCTAACGCCGACATTGAAGCATCAAACGCCTCAATCCCGTATACTTCAACAAAGTCAGCAAAAAACATATGTATCATGCCACTGAAAGACTTTGAAACTGGTTTAAGAATATCTAAAGCACTCACATAATCATCCGGTAAAAATGCCCTCAAGCAATGGCTAATATGACGCATCCGCGCTTTGAGTTCCCTGCTCTGCCATGTTGTATCAAGCACTGCTTGTTCAAATCCCTGAGTGTCAAAGGCATTGAACAGCGCACTAATAGCCTCACTAAGCTCGACAATAAGTGATTGATTAAACTGATTTTTTAACGGTTCTGGCATGATGGTTTTGATTGTTCAAAATGACTATGGGCAGCATTATACCTCAATCCCTTAATACCCGGCTATACTCGCTCTCCTACCCTTTAGCCACCTGATAAAGCTGGTCAAAAATTGCCATGCCATCTGGGCCTAATAATCGCTTTTTCACTGGAGACCAACGAGAGCTGGAGTGACTAAATGCCGCTTCTAATGATGATTTTTCTCGGACTGTCGGGGTATAAATCTCTACCCCAGCGGCGATAAATTTATCGCTACAATAGCTTTTTGCCCGTTTAGCTTGCTCTCGCTGTCTCAGTTGAATTTCATCGAATGCCGCCAAAAACTGGCCACGAGTGTGGCTGTCTAAAGCGGCAATATAATCTGTATTACCAATAGCCACCCAAGCATCATGCACTGAGTTTATTTCGCTAATAATACCAATTTCACGATGCAACTGATCAGGTCCCGAGTAGAGCCCACTAATCGAACAATCAAGCGCTTCAAAGCGTTGTTTGCGAGCCGCTTTAGCACATAATTTCCAATCTATTTTCATCGGGCTGGCTTTAGCCATCGAATAAAACTCATACAAACTTGCTGAACCCGGGACTCTAAATAGCACATCTTCAAAGTCTTCCGGTTGACTTATCACCTCATCATAAGATTTTAATGACGTGGCGGTTCTAGCACCAACCACATAGGGAAATAACACCTGAATATTATGCTTATGTGTTTTCGATAATACCTTTTTATTCCATATTTGGGAACCAAATAGGCGCACCAATTCATCTTCACCAGCAGACCAAAAGGGGATGTTAAGTACGTCCAGTTCTTTGACCAGTGGCGCTAAATTTGCTACAGACAATAAAGCCCCCTGACAAACACCGTGTTTGACACTGCTAGATAACGATGAACCTATCCCGTTGCGGCCACCATCATGGATCTTCACATAAACCTTATTGTCGGTATATTGTTCTATCAACGTTTTGATTTCATGGTGGGCGTGAGGTGTACTTAAGTGGTCACTGGTATGATAAGGGGAATAGAAATTAAACACCGTTTTTGCCAGTCTTTGCTTTAATTTATCTTCCTTTACTCGCGCACGCCGGTCAGCCTCATCACTGAAATTAGCACCAAATGCCTGCCCGGCAAATAATGAATAACCCGATAAAGCAGTACCTATAGCAACACTAGAAGCCAGCGAGCGCTGCAAAAATGCTCTTCTGCTAATTGATTGAATTTGATCTTGCGATTGCTTGTTCATCATCATGTCACCTGATTGTGCTTGGTTATAAAACAACTATTTAATTTAGTTGTATCTGTTACTGATGATGCCTTTCATATGATCTAATATACAATTTATTAACAAATACGCAGCCATTATGTCACAAAATTTCACCATTTTCCTGATAAAAAGCTGATAAAAAGCTGATAAAAAGCTAATAAAAAACTGATAAAGGCCCCAAAAAGAACCTTTACAGGTAAAAATCATTTTTATCGCATTTACTTAAACATTATTGAACAAATTAACTTTATGCCACAGTTGCCTGTTGAGGATAGAAAGTAGGGGTGTTTGGATCGCGATGCCAATCGTATTCTGAGGCTAAAGCCGCTTGTTCTGCAACCGCACGTCCAGCCAATTTTTGTACTAAATAAAATGCCATATCAGTGCCAGCAGACACCCCGGCTGAGGTGACAAAGTGCCCAGCATCAACCCAGCGAGCGACATTATCCCACAGCACATTTGGTCCCTGTTCACTCACCCAAGCAAACCCTTGATGGTTTGTCGCAGCCGCTTGATTGTCAAGCAAACCAGTGGCAGCCAACAAAGCCGCACCGGTACACACCGAGGTCATTAATTGTGTATTGTCATTGATAGCAGTGATCCATTGTTTGGTTTGCGGCAATTGATTTTCATCTTTGAAAATTTCACGTACGCCTTGCCCACCAGGCACCATGATCACATCAAATTGTTGTTCAAGCGCCTGATCACGAAATAAATCGGGTGCAACACGAGGTCCATTATAACTTTTAATCGGTGCTGGCTCTGTGGATTGACTATCTCCGCTATCTTCGTTGGCAATCAATATCAGTTCAAAAGGTAAATGTTGTGTTTCTTGATAATTTGTACCTATAAATCGTGATATCGCGAACGCTTGACAAAATCCCCAAACATCTAGTGGTTCAAAATTATCAAATACCAAAATACCAATGCGTTTTTTAGTGGGGTAATCAACGGGGGAAGAAGCTGTATTGTTCATTTTATTATCCTGTTTAATGATGTAAAAAACTCCAACTTATAGTAGGGGTAAATAAGCCAAGGTTCAATATTTACCTTAATCACTCAAGTACATAGGTCATAACGGGTAAAAATGTCGACTTTTATTAGCCCATCCAGCTATAAAAGATAACAAAAAGATATAAAAAAATGAATAAAAGTGAATAAAATGAGAATAAATAGTGAATAAATGCTGGACTTTGCATAAAAGGACGTTTATTCTCGGTGCTCTCTATTAATCAGTCTAATAATATTAACAAAATTAAATAGGAACAAAATCTAATGTTTAAACCAAGTCTACTTGCATCATTTATCGGTTTAGGATTTGCCGCTAACAGCTATGCGATCAACCCACAAACCGACCCACTCAACGCTGCCGGTTACGTTGTTGCTGATACCTCTATCAGTGCAGATGAAGCAGCAAAAACTCCCGACCCAATGTACGATGTTTGGGCTAAAGCACTAGAAACCCGACCTAATTCAGTGGTTGAAGCCATTGTGCCAGGTGCAGCATCAAACCCAGAAAACGTTAAACGGGTTGAGCGTGTTTTCCCTCAAGCTCAATGGGATTTTCTCACCCAAATGGCAGCACCCGAGTATACCTATACTCGTTTTTTACGCGCCATTGGTAAATTTCCAGCGTTTTGCGGCAACTATGAAGGCACTAGAGATGCCGATGCCATTTGTAAAAAATCAATTGTGACGGCATTTGCCCATTTCTCCCAAGAAACTGGCGGTCACATTTCAATTGATAATAGCTCTGATAACCCTAAGCGTCTTGAAGAGTGGCAACAAGCTTTAGTTCACGTTCGTGAAATGGGTTGGTCAGAAGGACAAGAAGGTTACACCACCGGTTGTGGTCAAAACGATTGGCAAAACGCCCGCTGGCCTTGTGAGCCGGGCCAAGGTTACTTTGGTCGCGGTGCCAAACAGCTATCTTACCACTTTAACTATGGCGCTTTTTCTGAGGTGATGTTTGACGGCGATGCCTCAGTATTGCTAAAAAATCCGGGTTTAGTGGCTGATTCATGGTTAAATCTGGCTTCTGCTATTTGGTTCTTCCTGACACCACAAGCGCCAAAACCAGCGATGTTGCATGTTATTGACCGGACTTGGGTGCCTTCACAACGTGAAACTGATGCGGGTATTGGTTACGGTTTTGGTACCACTATCAATGTGATCAATGGCGGTATCGAATGTGGCGAGCATAACAAAACCAAAGGTCAACCGGTTAACCGTATTCGTTACTGGGAAGGTTTAGCCGCTCACTATCAAATTCCGATTGAAGCCGATGAATTAAACACCTGTTATCAACAAACCCCTTACGGAAACATCAACCTCAATGGTGCGACAGACGTGCTTTACACCAACTGGGATGGCAACTGGAAATACTATTCAGACCGCCCAGAGGGTCAATCTTTTGAGTGTGATTTAGTCGGATTCCAAACCGCCTATTCCGCACTTGAAGCTGGTGGTTACGAAAAATGTGTCACCAACCTTTATGGCTCTCATGCTAACTGGCCAAAAATTCGGGTTATTGCTGAGGCCGACATGCCAACCGATCCTAACGGCGGCGGTGAACCCGGCAGCGGTGGTGTCAATGGCTGGAGTGCTGATAAAGTATATGACCAAGCTGGCGAACAAGTGGTTTATCAAGGCAATATTTATGAATCTTTGTGGTGGACCAAAGGTGATTTACCTGATGCCGCTGGACCGTGGAAATTTGTCAAAGTAGCTGATACCACTGAGCCACCAGTGCCGACTGATCCAGTTGATCCACCGGTACCGACTGATCCAGTCGATCCGACAGTCCCGGGCACTGACTTTGTAACTTGGGAAGCGGGTGTTACCGTGGCAGTTAAAGGCGATAAAGTGACTCACGCCGGTAAATGTTTTATCGCACAGAACAATCCAGGCAAGTGGGAAACACCAACCACTACCAATTGGTTTTGGCAAGAGGTGGCTTGTCAGTAAACTTTAACCGTTTGAAAAAACGAGAATAAATTCTCGTCTACGTTGTAACAACACAACGTGGGCGAGGTTTGAAGATCTCACAACACTGATATCAAACAAGCCCATTAAAAAACTCATCCACCCTGCGCTTCACAAACTCCTCATCATTACTCAACGACAAATAAGCTCGCCAGCCTAACAATTGCAGCTGATATATTTTCGCTAAATGCGCCGGCGACTGTGGGTTTTTCAGCTGATGATTATTAGCGGCTTCGACAAAGATTTGCAAAAACCAACCTTCAATTTCCTTCATCATGGTGTTGGGGATATCACTTAACTCAGTGCCTTCGAGTTCAATGCCACTTTTATATAAAAAACATATATTGCTAGGCAGGTCGCCCTGCCCGGAACGACCCATTAACGCCTGAATCGAAAACACCCTAAGCGCTTCAAGCGGGTCGCTGTGCTGATGGTGGCAATCGTCAAAATCTTGTTTCATTGTTTGCACATAACAATCCAACGTCTCTAAGAACAACATTTTTTTATTCTTAAAGGTGCCATATAAGCTGCCGGGCTGTAATGAGGTGGCCTGCTGCAAATCTCGCGTTGATGTTGCTTGATAACCTTTTTGCCAAAACAACAACATCGCCGATTCTAGTGCTTGTTGGCGATCAAATTTTTTCTTATTCATCATTCGACTCATTTAATTTTGAGCAGTCGCTCAAATTCATGTTGCTAAAACGGACTATGTGATCTATTCTAGCATTCAACTTGAGCAGTTGCTCAAGAATGCACTCAACTATTTTAATGCTTTGATTAACACTGGAGAATACCGCAATGAATAATCTAGACGTTCATACTTTAGAAAATGCGCCGGAAAAAAGCCAACCCTTTCTCAATGACTCGGTTAGCGCCTTTGGTTTTATCCCGAACTTGCATGGTGTGATGGCAGCAGCGCCTAATTTGCTCAAAGGTTATCAAACACTACATAGCCTCTTTATGGACTCGTCTTTTAACCCCGATGAACTCACTGTTGTTTGGCAAACAATCAATGTAGAGCATGATTGTCATTACTGCGTACCTGCCCATTCCATGATCGCCCATAGCATGAAGATAGATGAAGACTTGGTGAACGCATTAAGAAATAGCACCGCAATGCCGACTGAGAAATTACAGGTATTGCACGATACCACGCTAAAAATGGTGCGCCAACGCGGCAAGTTAACCAATGAAGAGGTGAATACGTTTTATGCTGCCGGTTACAAACAACAACAGTTACTTGAAATTGTCTTGGGTTTATCGCAAAAAGTGATGAGCAACTATGTCAATCATATCGCCGACACCCCGCTTGATGCAGTGATGCAGCCCTTTGCCTAATGTGTAGTGTGTAATGTGTAATGTGTAGTGTAATAAATAACCCGGACGCTCCTTGCCCGGGTTATTAGGGTTATCAATATTAAACGTTTTTATTAGCTCGTCTGCGGCCACCAAACAGTAACATCATCAAAGCACTGACAATGCCTAAACTACCACCACTGCTGCTTGGTGCTGGCGGTACTGAGGCTGGCAAAATTCTCACCGATGTTGAATCCGATGCAGTAATACCACTGTTGTCAGTCACTGTTAGTGTCGCGGTGAACTGACCGCTACTGGCATAAGCGAAAACGGGATTGGCTTCGGTGCTGGTTTGTCCATTACCAAAATCCCACAAATAACTCACCTCACCCTCTGCATCAATAGAGCCTGCACTAGAGAAATTAACAGGCTGCGCCACAACTCCACCATAGATGCCATTGGCTTGAGCCACCGGATCGGTATTGATATGAATAGTGTAATCTTCAAACTCTCCAGGCCCTAAATCACCACAGGCAGATAAGGCGCTTTCTCCGTATTTCATCGCAATACGCATGGTGCTAGTCGAGCCTTTCAAATCCGCAGGCACATTGATGGTTTGCAGCAACATCCCCTCGCCAGAAAAGCTAGCAACCTGCTCGCCGTCATCATCAAAATCACCATCACTATTAAAGTCAATCCACGCGGTCCAAAACTCCGCATGTGACGCACTCAATGGTCCCGCACTCATTACAATAAGGTCATTATCGCCTTCAATCAAATTGGCTGTCATTGCCGTAAAGTCTTGATATCCATCAACTGCGGCCTGATTAGAAGCATTGCTCATATTCGCCAACACCACGTTTTGAATGTGCTCTTGAGAATTATCCGCACTAGGTGCGCAATAAGCCGTTGGCCTGCCAATCAACACCGGGCTTGCGCTGGTATGCGTCGCACCATCATCATCGGTCACGGTCAGTTGCGCAGTATATTGGCCAAAAGCGGCATAACTATGGCTTGGATTGACATCACTACTGCTATTACCATCACCAAAATCCCAGGCATAACTGGCAATCGAACCGTCAATATCGGTCGAGCCGTCGCTATTAAAGTCAACCGTACCACCTTGAAGCGCCTTATATTCACGGCCTAATCTGGCCACTGGTGCGCTATTAGCCGCATCGCTGTCAGCGTCAATTTGACCATAATGAATAGTCAACGAAGTATTGGCATAATCCCGATACGGGTTAATCAGCACATTGTAAGTGCCACCCAAATTCTCTCCTCTGAATTCGCATCGCTCACGCTCCCCGGGGCCTTTCCATGGTAAGCAATCTGCCGAATCAATCACTGGCACCGAATTATGGCTGACGTGTAAATCCGGATCACCGCTATAACCGGGTGGCAATTCAAAAGCGACTAAATTGGCGTTGTCTGGTATTTCAACGCTCAACACTTTAGGCTCAGCACCTTGTGAACCAATCAGCGCTTTTTCTTCATGAACTAGCACCAATTCACAGGCTGCACATGAGCTGGTATCAGCAACGCTAACAACCGACAAGCGGGCATCGCTATAGTCCGAAAAAGCATGAACCGCAACATAATAAGTGCCTGATGACTTAGGTGCCAACACGTTAATGGCTTCATGGCTGCCCTTGCTATTAAACGATACATACTCCTGATCCCAGCTGCCACCTTCGCTCAAAATCGGCGCTTTGCCATGAGACATATAAATATCCGGATCTTGCTCAAACCCATCCAGATAAACGGTGATCGCCTTGCTCCCTTCGGGCACAGTAAATTCATAAACAGTGACATCATCTTTGGTCGCCGTCAGCCCAGTTTTTTCAAATATCACCTCGCCCTCAGGACGTTGATCAGCACCTGATACGCCATCCCAAATCGGCCCATCTTCGGCGATCTGCTCGCTTAACCCGGTTGCCGCGAGGTTTTCGTCACTCCACAAAGGCGCTCGCGCAGGATGATACAAAGCCGCCGTCATCCGTTGAACTTGCTGTTGCGTAAACATCGCGTAGTTATCGGTGTAATGCATGAAGTTTTCAGTATTGGTCGCCTGACCGAGGCAATTTAGCCCATTATTAGCCACTCGGCTACTAGCCATTTGCGGGGTATCACAAACCTTATCGCCCTCTGTGGAGCAAAATGTTTCTCCCTGTGCCTGACAAGCATTGCCACTGAAAACATGACCCAAATTAAGCCAATGACCAAACTCATGAGTCAAGATCGAGCGAAAGTTTTCATTGGCATTTTTACCGATGTAGTTTCCGTTATAAACCACCCGAGCCAGCCCTTTATCTGACATATCGCTGCTCGGAAACCAAGCAACCCCTGAATTATTGAGTTTACCCTCACCGTATAAATCGTTAACGATGTAGATATTCATGTATTTGTAATTATCCCAGGCATTTTGTATTACGGCTTGATTATCACCGCCATTACCATGGCCGTTTTCTTCACCCCGACGAATAATGCCACTGGTGGGATTGCCTTCGGGATCAATTTTAGCCAGCACAAACTCAACATTTAATTTATCGCGAATAGCCTCAAACTCAGCGGCGATAGGTCCATCAAGGCTATTAAGGCTTTGAAAATCTTCGTTAGATCGTTGTAGCGCATCTTTGATAATATCGTCGGTAACACAAACGCCATTATCGTCATCACAGTTATGCGCCGCGCCAAACACATGCACCACCACAGGAATGGTATATTTACCTATCGGCGCAGCGGTTAACCCGGCGACACCCTGAGTATTTTTTGACTCACTACGAGCCAGTAATGATGGATTAATCGTCGCTGAGGGTTGCCAAATGTGGCCCCGCTCGACGGTGGTGCCACAGATTTCACCACCGGATAGCAAGTGCTTTTGCGGCGTATATTCGGCTTTTCGACTATCCACACCGTGCTGAGCTTGCAGCAACAATGGCTGGTCAGCAAGGGTGGTAAAAGATGTAGTCATGGCTGTGGTAATAGACAATACAGCCATAGCATATTTGACGGGTATTCGATGATTCAATGCAAAGACCTCTTAAGTTAACTTGTAGTGCAATAAAGTAATATAATTATAAGCACTGTAAGTTTAAGGGGAATTATCTATTGATAGGTATCAGTACATCGGCGAATAATATGAGGATTTCGGCGTTGTTGAAAAAATCCCTCCCTCAATTCGACGCCGTTTTATGCACCATCCGATACAAAATCGGCAACACCAGTAAGGTTAGCAGCGTCGAAGAAATAATCCCGCCAATCACCACGGTTGCCAGTGGTCGTTGCACTTCAGCGCCAGTGCCTATATTCAGCGCCATCGGCACAAAACCCAAACCGGCCACTAATGCGGTCATTAGCACCGGTCTTAATCTGATCATCGCACCATCAATAATTGCTGGGATCAGCTCACCTCGCTCTTTATGCAGGTCGCGGATAAAGCTCAACATTACCAAACCGTTTAATACCGCCACCCCAGACAGTGCGATAAAACCCACCCCTGCGGATATCGATAAAGGCATGTCTCGTAGCCATAGGGCAATCACGCCACCGGTTAATGCCAGCGGAATACCAGTGAAAATGATCAGCGCATCTCTTATTGAGCTAAACGCCATCACTAGCAGACCGAGTATCAACGCTAGTGTCAGTGGTACCACAATGGACAAACGTTGACTGGCTGATGCTAACTGTTCGAAAGTACCGCCATATTCCAACCAATAACCAGCCGGGATAGCCACTTGTTGACTGACTTGAGCTTTGATTTCCTCAACGAATGAACCCAAGTCCCTGCCCCGTACATTGGCGGTGACGACGATACGACGTTTACCGTTTTCTCGGCTGATTTGATTGGGTGCCGGAGCGATATTAAGTGTGGCAACCTCTGACAATGGCACGTATTCACCTGACGGTAACGACACAGGCAGCTCGTTGAGCTTGTCGACGTTTCGCCGAATGGTCTCTGGCAGTCTGACCACCATTTTGAATTGCCGATCCCCTGCAAAAATCAAACCCGCCGTTTCACCACCAATCGCCGTCGCCACAAAATCTTGCAGTTGCGACACATTCATCCCATAACGCGCCAACGCCATGCGTTTGGGCACTATTGATAACATCGGCAAACCGGTCACCTGTTCGACCTGAATATCTGTCGCACCGTCAACTTTTTCGAGCACTTCTCTGATGGCTTTAGCTGAAGTCAGTAATTGGTCCAAATCATCACCCACCACTTTAATGCCTAAATCGGCTCTGACCCCGGAAATTAACTCATTAAAACGCATCTCTATCGGCTGGGTTAATTCAAAATTATTCCCCGGCTGACCCGACACCGCCGCGACAATTTCAGTGGCTAATTGAGCATGGGTTTGCTGCGGATTGGGCCACTGATGACGAGGTTTGAGCATAATAAAGGTATCGGCAATATTGGGTGGCATCGGATCATTGGCAACCTCTGGGGTGCCAACCTTCGAAAAGATGTTTTTCACCTGCGGGAAGGTTTTAATCCGTTCTTCCAACGCCTTTTGCATGGTAACCGATTGTTCCAAACCCGTGCCTGAAACACGAATAGCCTGTAACAATATATCCTCTTCATTCAATTGCGGAATAAACTCTGAACCCAGCGTGGTCGCCAGCCAAATTGAAAAAGCCACAAACCCAGCCGCAGCGGTTAACACCAACCAACGCAGCTTCATTGCCCACAGCAACAAAGGTTTATAGACCCATTTAGCGGCCAAAACCACCCGGCTTTCTTGCTCACTGATTTTACCCGTCATAAACAGTGCAACCGCAGCGGGCACCAAGGTAAAAGACAAAACCAAGGCTGACAAAAGTGCCATCACCACCGTCGCCGCCATCGGATGGAACATTTTGCCCTCAACCCCGGTGAGCGTAAACAGCGGAATATACACCACGGTAATAATGATAATGCCAAACAGGCTCGGTCTGATGACCTCATTGGTGGCATCAAAAACCACACTTAATCGGGTTTTGCGATCTAATACGCCACCTTGTTGTCGCTGCGCCTGTGCCAGCCTGCGAATGGCATTTTCAACGATGATCACCGCCCCATCAACAATCAAACCAAAATCCAATGCGCCCAAACTCATCAAGTTAGCCGAAACCCCCACTTGAACCATGCCAGTCATTGTCGCCAACATTGCCAGCGGGATCACCGCCGCTGTGATAAGCGCAGCTCGAACATTACCCAACAGTATAAACAGCACCACAATAACTAATAATGCCCCTTCAACTAGGTTCTTTTGCACCGTCGCCACTGCTTTATCCACCAGCGTGGTGCGATCATAAACCGCCTCAACTTTAATGCCCTGAGGCAAAGACGCTTTAACCTGCTCTAATTTTTTGGCAACCGCTAACGATACTGTACGAGCATTTTCGCCCACCAGCATCATCGCCGCACCAAGCACGGTCTCTCGACCATCACGGGTCGCCGCACCAGTGCGCAACGCTTTGCCAATCGCCACCTCAGCAACATCGGCGATTTTCACCGGGGTATGATTGATGTTTTTCACCACCACCTGTTCAATGTCAGTAATTGATTGCAGCTGACCCGGTGAGCGTACCGTCAGTTGTTGCCCATTGCGTTCAATATAACCCGCACCACGGTTGCTGTTATTACTGCGCAGTGCCATGCCAATGTCATCAAATGAAATACCGAATTCGAGCATTTTTCGCGGCAATGGCGTGATGTGATATTGCTTATCGTAACCACCAATAGTATTGATTTCGGTCACACCTAAGACCAACGCCAATTGCGGCTTGATGATCCAATCCTGAATTTCGCGCAAAGCTGTCGCATTGTACGGACTACCATCGGCTTGTAAGGCGTCAGGCTGCGCCTCAATGGTATACATGAAAATCTCACCCAAGCCAGTCGACAATGGCCCCATTTCGGGCTCCAGCTCAGACGGCAGTTTGTTTTTAACCGCATTTAAACGTTGGCTGATCAGGTTGCGGGCAAAATACAAATCGGTGCCCTCATCAAACACCACCGTCACCTGAGATAAGCCATAACGCGACAATGAACGGGTATATGATAAATTCGGCAACCCCATTAACGCGGTTTCAATCGGATAAGTAATACGTTGCTCGGTTTCTAATGGAGAATAGCCCGCCGCACGGGTACTAATTTGCACCTGTACATTAGTAATGTCTGGCACCGCATCAATCGGCAGTTTTTGATAGCTCCAATAACCCACGCCGATTAATAGCAGACTCATTGAGATCATAAACCAGCGTCTGGCAATCGACAGATGCAATAGTGATTCGATCATACTTTTAATTCCTTAATTAATGATGATGCGC
>CBDIDQ010000137.1:0-29232 GCA_965277695.1 Alteromonadaceae bacterium | reverse complement strand
GGTCAAACGACAGTTCAGCTTTGAGCTTTTTATCGACTAGGTTGGCATTGATGGTTTCAAGTGCTAGGTTGACGCGGTTGAGTGTACTTAAAACACTCGCACCTTTGCTGCGCATCAATTTGAGGCCCACAGCGGTATTGCCATTTTGCAGCACAAAATGCCGCTTCGGTCCGCGTGTATTCACCACCTCGGCGATATCACGAACTCGCACAAATTGGCCAAATTCTTCTTTGACGATGATTTTGCCAATGTCTTCAATCGCTTGCTGACCTTGATAACGCAGGCTGAAATGTTTATTGCCGATGGGAATAAAACCGCCAGAGACGTTTTGCAACCGACGAATTTTGGCCATCACATCAGTCAGTTGTAAGCTATGTTCAACTAGTAAATATGGGTCAACTTTAATTTCGACTTGTTTATCGGAGGAGATATACAGTTCAGAGGTCGACACCCCTTTAACATCTTCGAGATATGGCACGATGTGGGTTTTGATTTCGTCTTCAAAGGCATCAATATTTTGCCCGTCTTTGCCCCAGTATTGCACAAACATAAATACCAGCGAGTCTGACGGCGAGCTGGTATCAATCACTGGCGGCAAGGCATCAACGGGTTTTTTGCGTACTCTAGACAAGCTGCCGAGCACTTCAACCAAAGCCCGGTCCATATTGGTGCCGAGTTTAAACACTAGTTGGATTGACGAACTACCGGCATAAGCGGTGGCCGTTAGTTCTTCAAGGTTGGGGATGCCCTTGAGCATTTGCTCTTGAGGTTCAATCAGTTCAGCTTCAACCTCCGCAGGCGACGCCGCCCGCCACTGGGTATTAACCACCATGCTGGGGCGGTCAATCTCAGGAAACAAGGTCACCGGCAACGACAACAGGCTCAATATGCCACCGATTAAGATTAAAAAAATCAGCGAAAACACAATCACCGGATTGTTGTTGGCTTTGGTTACCAGGTTCATTTTGTTTTATCTCGTTTAATATCAATCATCATCAAGGTTGAGGTTAAAGGCAAAATCAAGGTCAAAACCTTAAAACACTATTTTGCTTTTGATCTTCTCCGTATCTCCGTGTCTCCGTGGTAGAAAATCTTTTATTTTTAAAGAACGAAGTGCTCCAAATACCCCGAAAAGCCCAGCGGCCCAGAAGACAACACCAAATGATACTATCTTGGTTTGTCGTACACTTTCATCCATGAAGCCCTGCAACATCGTACATCCTGTACTCACCTCAGCGAACTGCGAGCAGCAAGTATGTGCTCGGTTTCGCTTCGCCTCCGTGGTAGAAAATCTTTTATTTTTAAAGAACGAAGCGCTCCAAATACCCCGAAAAGCCCAGCGGCCCAGAAGACAACACCAAATGATACTATCTTGGTTTGTCGTACACTTTCATCCATGAAGCCCTGCAACATCGTACATCCTGTACTCACCTCAGCGAACTGCGAGCAGCAAGTATGTGCTCGGTTTCGCTTCGCCTCCGTGGTAGAAAATCTTTTATTTTTAAAGAACGAAGCGCTCCAAATACCCCGAAAAGCCCAGCGGCCCAGAAGACAACACCAAATGATACTATCTTGGTTTGTCGTACACTTTCATCCATGAAGCCCTGCAACATCGTACATCCTGTACTCACCTCAGCGAACTGCGAGCAGCAAGTATGTGCTCGGTTTCGCTTCGCCTCCGTGGTAGAAAATCTTTTATTTTTAAAGAACGAAGCGCTCCAAATACCCCGAAAAGCCCAGCGGCCCAGCGGCCCAGAAGACAACACCAAATGATACTATCTTGGTTTGTCGTACACTTTCATCCATGAAGCCCTGCAACATCGTACATCCTGTACTCACCTCAGCGAACTGCGAGCAGCAAGTATGTGCTCGGTTTCGCTTCGCCTCCGTGGTAGAAAATCTTTTATTTTTAAAGAACGAAGCGCTCCAAATACCCCGAAAAGCCCAGCGGCCCAGAAGACAACACCAAATGATACTATCTGGGTTTGTCGTACACTTTCATCCATGAAGCCCTGCAACATCGTACATCCTGTACTCACCTCAGCGAACTGCGAGCAGCAAGTATGTGCTCGGTTTCGCTTCGCCTCCGTGGTAGAAAATCTTTTATTTTTAAAGAACGAAGCGCTCCAAATACCCCGAAAAGCCCAGCGGCCCAGAAGACATGTAGCGTTTCATCCCTTTTTTACGCCATCATTTCGACAACCAAATCATTCATCCTGCCTATCGCATCACCGGTGACCGCAAAGGCACTCAGTTCGCCGTCTTTGAAACCTCGGGAGACCATGCCATTGGTGGTCAATATGCTGCTCCACTCGTCTGGCTGCTGCTTGATCATGAAACGAGTAGGTGATTGCTGGATTTTCACTTCAATCGGATAAAACGATAAGTTCACCGCTTTAGGTTTGCCTAATAAAGTACTGGCCAGCGCCCGGGTGCAGATCAGGATAGGGGCGATATATTGATGCAGTTGCCCGCCGATTTGCGCACAGTCACCAATCGCATAGATGTTGTCGATGTTGGTTTGCAGCAAATCATTGGTGATGATGCCCGCATCTGTTTTGATGCCGGCGGCTTTGGCCAAATCGGTGTTAACGGTCAAACCGGCACAGTTGATTGCCAACGGCGATTGCAGCTGCGCACCAGAAGATAACTCCAACTTCAAGCCCTCATCAGCATGAGCAAAGTTAACTACTTTTTCTTTATTGATGAAAGTCACGCCCGCATCGATCAGCTTGTCTTGAAGGTATTCGCTAAAAGCCTGTGGAAACAGGTTATGGAACGGATAAGAACCTGATGAAATGATGGTCGGTGAATAACCGCTATTGGCCAAATCACTGGCCAGTTCACAACCCACTAAGCCAGCACCAACAATCGCTGGTTTAATGCTTTTATCTTGAGTGCGATAGAAGAAGGCTTCGTAACTTTCCAACGAGTTGACGTCATGTAATACGTCTTTGAATTCGGTGCTGTCGGTCAATTTGCGCGGTTGCGCACCGTAAGCCAACACCAATTGGTCGTAACGGTATTCGCCTGAGCTGGTCAGCAACAGGTTATCTGCTGAGACGATTTTTTCGACCCAGGTATTGTTGACCAGTTGTACATCGTACTTTTCAGCCCATTGCTCAGGTTGCTCCAGTACATGATCTTCTGGTGTCATCGCATCAGAAAACCCAGTGGATAATTTCGGCTTGTAATATTGTGATCCCTGACAACCGCTGATCACTACGATGTTACCTTTGAATTTACGCTTACGCAAAAACTTCACCAGATTAAAACAGGCAAGTCCGGCACCGATAATGGTGAGGTTTTGAGTATCGCTTATTGCAGTATTAGCAGTCATTGTGTTTATCCTTGTGCCAACAGCATTTGAGAATTCGATTTAAGTTTTTTGAAGCTCAGGGCAATCACCCCGACAGTAAACAGACCCAACAACCAAAACAATGATTTGGTGCCGCTTTCTGTTGCACTGGTACTGACGATGATACCAGCAATTGGCAAGGTCAATTGGTTAAGAAACACAATTAAACCGATGGTTTTGCCTAAATGTTCTTTCGGAATAACCAGCGCTCGCTCGGTTCTGATATAAACGTTAAACACGTCACCAGAGGCCAAAATAAGCGCGTAACACAAGGCATAAATCCAATATTCGTTAGAGACACCAATAAAGATAGCTCCCATGCAAATCACTGAATACGCCAGCATTCCCAGGGTAAACACACTGACTTTGTTAATGATAAACGGCAAGCCAATCAACACCACTAGGGTGACGGCTCCGGCAAAGCTTTGTTGAAAACCAAACTCGACACTGCTGATATTAAAGTAACCAGTGGATAACATCGCAGCGGTGGCAATCGCAGTACCAATGATTAAGTTAATGCTGACGCTAAGGACGATCAGCAGCACTAGGTTAGGTCGGGCAACGATGATACCCCAAGCATGAATAAAATCGGTTTTGACTTGCTTGAAAATGTTGCTTTTCAGCGCCGCAGGATTCGACATGTCTGGCAGCTTGATAGTGGCGATAGTGGCAAAGGCCAGTAAAAACAAACCAGCAGCTACCGCAATCAGATAGAAGGCATCAAAATAAACAATAAAGGCAGCACCAAGCATTGGTCCGAACACTAAAGTGCCCTGCTCAATCGCTTGCAACATGCTTTGGGCCTTGGCTAAGTCGGCTTTATCAACCAACTTAGGCACCATAGATTCCATGGCGATAAAAGACTGAGCGTAGAAAAACGCACTAATTGCCATCATCACACTGAGCACCACAAAGGTGTTATCAGCAAAATTAAGCAACAGATAAAAAGCACTAAAACCGACGATAGCTCGGACGATATCTGCGGTTAAATAAACCACTTTACCGCCGAAGCGATCACTCAAGGTGCCAGCCACTGGCAAGGACAGTACCCGAGGCAACCATTCAATAAAAAATGCTAACCCGGCCAACGCCACCGATTTGGTCTGAGCATAGATGATCAAAGGCACCGCAAAAAGTAATACCTGATCGCCTAACGCAGCAAAAAAGCGCGAGATGAAGAAACGCACAAACAGTGACGTTTGCATAACAATAAACCCCTAAGAAAAACGAGAGAACCAACAAAAAAATTAACGAGGTTGAAACCTCGTCTACGGCATTTGTAAATTAATGCCATGTAGACGAGCATTCATTCTGGTTAGCTAACCTCTACGGTAGCAAACATATCACGCAAGAAATCCGCCAGTTGCTGGCTAGAATCTGCACCAACCAAACCAGCGATAGGCACTTCAACCGCTTGATAAGTGATGTGTTTGGTCAACGGCTGTGAGGCAGCCAGTTGGTTCCAACGGATCATGATATCGTCATTGCTGAACGCTTCGGTGTGTTTGATTTGGCAAAATTGCTGCTCCAGGTGATGACCCGGAAAGGCGAACCAGCCATAACGTTTACCGTCATTGTCAATTGTTGGCGTTTCGACGCTTTCACCCAAATAAGCTTTAAGCTCAGCAGAAGGCAAATGCATTCCCGTCGCTTGTTCAATCGCATCAACCACGTCAGCACCACCAACTCGGTTAGCCACTTCTAAAAACACTAAACCGTTATCGGTGGCAATCGCTTCAAGATGGAAGCTGCCAGTGGTCAATTCGGTGGCTTTTAGTACGTCTGCGGTCCACTGATGAATTTCGTCAGTGGTTTCGATTTGCACTGAACCCAGTGGAGAACCATGGGCAAAGGCTAAACAACTGCCAATGTATTGACTGGTGACCACTAGCTTCAAATCACCATTGAGGATCAGGCCATCAATATGCAAAATCTCACCAGTGATGAACTGCTCAACTTGATAATTATCATAGTCACCGCCGTCCAATTGCTCGATACCAGTGGTGTTGTTAACCAATGCGGCACTGAGCAACTCTGGGCTGTCAAATACCAACACGTTTTCGCTTGATGCGCCGTCAACCGGTTTTAATACCGTGTCGCCTTGCCATTTTACTTGCTCGGCCACGGCAAAGTCAGCCAAAGACAAGTTTTGTGGCACCACTAAATCGGCGGCTTCAACCGCTTGTTTCATCAATAATTTGTTTCTGACCATATCGGTCTGAGCCACAGTAGCGCCGGCAATAGAGAAATGCTCTCTGACAATCGCCGCACTCATCAATTCATATTCTGATAATGAAATGACGCAATCAAAGCTTTCGCCCTCTTTTTCGCCACGTTCGGTCAATACATTGATCGCTTCAACTGCGGTTTTATCCACCCCCGGACGTTGCCATTGTTGGCAGTTTAAATCCGCTGGAATGCTCTTAAGTGCCGCAGCAGTGCCAAGGTAAACAACGTTATGGACGTTGTGATCGATACCACGATGGTAATCGATTTTGTGGTAAGGGATGCGGTGTAAAATCAGTATGTTCATAATTTCCTCTTTTGCGATATTCCATTTATACGGTTAAGTGCTTATGCAACAGTCTTGTGATTGATCGCCAAATACTGGTTCAATACCTCATTCCAGCAATGCTGTATGACTGGCAAGTACGCTTTCATCACGCTTGATGCCCAGCTCGCTTTGATGGTGACCAAGGCGATGAAGTCGCTGTTGTCACGCGGCGGCACATGAATGTATTTTTGACTGACAGCGATAGTTTCGCAGTTAAGCCAGTTGAGTTTATCCGCATCTTGTGGATATTTGGCCGCAAAATCGGCTTGCAACTGTTCAAACAAGTAGTCCATGTCATTGATGATATCGCACACCAAACCAGGCTGAGAAGCCGGTAACATGATGCTCATCGCACTACCCTTAGGGGTAAATTGAACGTTAAGCTGTTTGTTCTGTACTACCGTGTCAATCCATAAGGCATACAGGTCTTGTTCGAAGACCGTGCTAGCCAATGACCAGATTTTCATCCCGGCTGGACGACGATTCGCTTCAATGACCGCAGTTTCTGAATGGTCATCAGATAGACGGATTTCGTTATGAAATGGTCCAAAACTTTGACCGACAATCATGTTAGCCATTTGACCGGCACGAGCGATTAAACCCGCTTGCTCAGCGGTTAAATCAGCGGGCACCAACTGGGCGTATTCCACCGGGTAACGACCTGGAGCGGTAAATTTTTCAGTGACAAAACCAGAACTACCGATACCGTCATACGAAAACTCTTTTTCGAATGGGATCATCTGTTCAGCAATCACGCCGCTGTCGATATATTCTTCAACCTCAGCCAATGCGGTCATGACGTCATCATTGGTCGGTTTGTGCAGTAATACCACACCACGATTATTGCCTTCGGTGGTCGGTTTGATCACCACGCCTTCACGATTTTCATTAATGAAGGTATCAAGACAAGCCACAGAGTTAATTTTTTGTACGTTAGGCACAAACATTTGCTGGGCTTCGAGCATATCTTTACACGATTGCTCTTTGATTCGATATTGATGCTTACAAAAAGCATTTTCTGACAAAATTGAAGAATCGCTACGCAAGCCCATTTCGATCAGTAGTTGTGCACCGGTATGAACGGCATTATCAGAGAACACTACACCCGCACTGATATTGGTCGGTAAGGCGTTGATTTGCTCAATCGCTTTAGCCACGAAGTTGTCTGCCAGCGGACACAAATCAATGACAAAATTGGCCAGTTTACTGTCGGCTGCCGACGGATTAGCGCGAATAAGTACGGTTTGTAACTCATACTGGGTCGCGGCATAACGTCTGATATGGGCAACGTCTTCACTTCTAGACAAATTAAAGTCGATGATTAATAGCGCATCGGCGGTGACGTCTTGATCGACTATCTTCATGGTAGTATTCATATTAGCGATTCCTGGGCTACTGTTTTCCGTTTGGTTGTGATAAGTCAACTTAATCAAGCTCTCTGATTGCAAACTTATTTGTTCGTAACTGCGTTGCAACTGTTGATAATCCAGTGCCCACAGTGCTTGTCCAACAAAGTTTTCTTTGCTTGATGAGCTGAAAGTATCACCGGCTTTAACAAACACTTGGCTCAGCAATGGCGCAACTTCGCCCTCTTTTTTGCTGTCAGCTGTTGTGGTGATAGTTTCAATGGTGCCTGCGTCGCCGAAAAACACCCGGAAAAACGAGGCTTGCTGATGTGGTGACGGGTTAGCCCCAGTCATATTCAGCTCACTCAACAATTGACTGAAACCAGCGTCTTGTTGACTGCTTTGCAGTAATAGTTTGATCCACATATCCAACAATGAATGACCATTGGTAAAATGCTCAACACTTTGTGAAATCAATGAACCACCCACACGCGGGTTGATCTCAATAATTTCCCACTGCTGTCCATCAAATTTGGCTTCGACATGGAAGCAACCTGAATCAATATTCAAGGTGGTAAAAATTTGCTTAAGCCAGGCTGAGGCAGTATCGATATCTGCAGCTGTCAGACTCACTGGTGGACACACTACGGAATTTTCCAAAGTGGTCATTTTTTCCAGCGACATTTCAGGTTTTTCATGAATGGCGACAATGCTTTGGCGGCCATCTTCAACCAGCATTTCAAAGCTGTACTCGGTACCATTGATGAAATCTTCAATGATAAAGGTGTCATGCTCGGCAAAAATACTGCTGAACACAGTGTCACTATGTAACTCGTGCTGTAACGCCTGAATGTCATCCCAGCTCACCTGTGGGGTCAACTGAAAAGTACCAAACGAGGCAATACCGCGAAACGGTTTAATAAACTTACTGGCCCCTTGTTGCTGATAGGCCAGAAAGTTTTGTTCGGTCAACGGCTCAACCACCACTTGACTCAAACCCTCGGCATAGAGGGTTTTTCTCAATTGTTGTTTATCCGTCAACAACGGCACGCAATCCGGCGCAATATCCTTGATACCTAGATGCTCATTGGCGCGAGCCATGAGTTCACGGTACCCCTCCCAGACACATACACAGGCGGCAATGGTTTTGCCCTGTGATTGAATTTGCCCGATGGCGTGTAATACGTCATCCCAGCATAATTCGTGCTGTTCGGTTGAATTAAACCACTCTCCCATATCTTGGAGAAGAGTGAGACGATCCAGATGCTGTTTTTCAGGAAGAGAAGAAAGGATAAACCGTTCCATTCCCTGCGTGTCAGCCTGCTTGGCCAGTTGATCAACAAACGAAAAACCGACGTGGCTTAATATAAGAATTCCTTGCGCTTTCATCAGTCGTTACGCCGCTTTAGCTGAAATAGGAGCTGGTGCTGCAAACTCTTCGTTGATCTCAACAAAGAACATCGCCAGTAACTTTTGAAACTCTTTCAAGTACATTTTCAATGCCACTTTGTCGTCATCACTGGTGATCAGATGACGTAATGCACCCCAAACCATACCTGGATGGTCATGGTTAATGTCAGTATGAGAATGAGCAATTTGACCAGCAATGGCGTCTTTACCCAAAATATCTTCCAACCCTTTCAGCTTAGCAGGCTCTAATCTGACGTTGACATACTCTACCAAATAAGAATACGCAACCACACCCATTGGTCCTTCATGGTCCATCAGGTAAGAGAAGAAACCGACTAACAATTTAGTTGACATGTACGGTTCAATTTCAAGGAATTCAGCGCGGCTAACACCGGCTTTTTCCAAGTCTTGAATGAACATTTCATCATGTAGCATCTCGTCACATTCGTACTCGGCCCAAATCATTGCCGCTTCTGGGCTAGTTTTGGCAATTTCAGCAATCGCTTTTGATTCGATAACACGCAACAAACGAATACGCAAAGCGGTTTCAGCCAATCCACGGATATACATAGGATGGTTGAATTCAGCTTTTTTAGTATGCTGATCAGTCGCTGGCACGTTAGCGTTCCAGTCGATGATCTGCTGATCGATGATGCTGTCAATCTCGGCGCGGAAGATCACTGATTGAGTAGGGTTCAAGAAAGGTTTTTTGCGGCCTAAGCCAGTGTTTTTACAACGGTTCATTACTATTTTCCTTTTATAAAAAATTCATCTTGTTACAAATAACGGTGTTCTAATAGGGTCTACGGCGCACAATTAATGGCGATATCTCCAGATAATTTGCACTGACAAGCCAGTCGATACTCTTCTTCTGGAAAGCCCAAGCTGTTTAGAAATGTTCTTTCCATCGGCTCTGGTGCTGACAGATTTTCTGCACCGGCTTCAACTTCAATCACACAAGAACCACAAATGCCTGACAGACAGCTAAAGGGGATCGCATCTTCAACCATTTCGGCCAAATCAGTCAGTTTTGAATTGTGCGGTAACTGAGTTTGCTCTTCGATATCAGTCAGTGTGATGGTATGTAGCATGATTTCTTTCCCGTATTAAAAATTTAAAATTGTCCCTGACCAACCTGACTGGTTCGATCATTTAAAAAAACGAGAGTAAATTCTCGTCTCCATCGCTAAACTTCGTATTGAAGTTTGAAATTATCGTTGGCCAGACCGACGATAGCATCAATTTTATCTGCACCAATCAAATGGTCGAAGGTCCACATCGCGTCAAAGATGGGGATCTCCCGCTCAGCTTCAGATAACTTGCTGCCGGCTTGCACATAATATTTGGTCACTGATGGCTCTGGAGAGCACACTTCCATGCCAATCTCGGCAATGGTTTGTCCTCTGTCACCAAACTGTGAAATTTGCACTGTGCTGGTGGTCGGACATAAAACATTGTGGCTGATGTGTTCAAGGCGTAGTTTCATTTCGTCTCTAGTTGTACCTTGATAGGTCAAAGAGGCCAGCCACATATTCACCAAACATTTATTCTCGGTGTGAGCTTTTACGCTGTCACTGATTAAGAAGCCACCAATACGGGGATTAAATTCAATAATTTCAGCAACATGAGTGTCCATATCATATTTAATTTCAACATGAAATACGCCATTGCTGATGCCAATGGCTGTGGCACAGTTGGTGATGTGGCGGACCAAATCATCCTGAATTTCGCTGTCAACAGACACTGGTGGTGAAACCACTACAGATTCCAAGATGGTAAAGGCTTTATGATCCAACCCATATTTTTCGTGGATGCACAGGGTATAAACGTGATTGTCGAGCACGACAATTTCGACACTAAATTCGATGCCCGGAATATATTCTTCGACCAAAAAGTCAAAGTTATCGCAGAAGATTGAAGACATTACCGGGTCATTGATCATTTCACTGCGGAAGGTTTGTAATTGCGCTAACTGGCTTTTCTCAGTTAAACGAAAGCAAGCAAAAGCGGCTGCGCCACTTCTGGGTTTAATGAATTTGCCCTGATGCTGAGCGAATACCGCATCAACATTACCTACCAGTTGATTCAAATCCAGCACTTCAACCTTAGACTCAGATAAGCCTTTAGCGACTAGCAATTTGCGCATTTTGTGTTTGTCGAGACAGGTTTCAATGGCGTCTACCGAACAATCAGCGGCATTAACTTGATTATTCAAATAGCTCATCAACGGACGATAACCTTCCCAGGTTGCCACAGCAGCAACTAGCTCAATGTTACGCTCAGCCAACAAGGCTTCGAAGGCTTTCACATCATCGAGTGTCAGTGAGTTTTGATCAACGATATGTACCAAGTGTGCGACTTCTTGAGCCGGTTTGATTAGCGAGTCCATTGACGGCTTAGAGGTCAATACCACTAATTCAAATCCACTGTCATGGGCAAAACTGGTCACTTCATTAAGTGAAGGAGTGCCTTGATGGCCCAATAATGCAATCGCCTTGGTTTTGGTGTTGCTTTCCATTGTTTTCAATGTCCTGTTTACTAAATTGATGCTGGTAACGACTGTTTATACTGGTTACTAGTGTGGTTCCTAGTCTGGTTCCTAGTCTGGTTCCTATACATATCTCGATCAGATCATAATCGTCTAATATTATGCCAATATGACAAGGATTAAAAAAACTGACCTTTAAACATTAGATTTTCTAATGCTTCAATTATTTTCACTTTATTTCATCCAATCGCTGTCAAACTAATGTTAACGGACGGTCGGTTGATGTCAAATTAACCAAATAACTGTTAAGGCCGCGCACTTTAATGAAAATATTGAGGCTTGTCCAGTTTTCTTTATATAACTTTTTAATATAACATAAACCCCACTAAAGGGGGTTGACAGGTTATATTAACCAAACTAAAAATAATAAGTCTTAGAATCAATTAGATAGGATAGTTTAGTGACTAATAAACGGCAAAATCTGGTCAATTTATGAGTAATTAAAAATAAAAAAGACCAATTCGGTTGTAAAAACACTGTGAATTAATGTTATAAATTATGTCATGTTCTCACTGGTACATGTCTCCATTTCATTACAATATTAATTCATATGGGGTATTCAAAAAAATTGTATACAAATACCAGGCCAATCTATGCTAATGCCACTGAGCAAACCACCATAAGTCGAAATATTTTACCTAGAACAAAACTTAAAGGTTAAATGCGAATCAATTCAGACTTAGTTTTTATATGTATGCCAATGACATTCTTGGTGGTACAAAGCAGATTTATAACGCTGACAGGTCGGAATGTTAGTGTTACCAACATATGATCCAAAGTTTAATTAAAATCGATAACTAAGTTTTGCTTGAAATTGATTGGTATCCGGTGTTGCCAACGCATCGTTAAATAGTGAGCCATAACTACGTTGTTCATTAGTAAATACCGATCCCCCTCGACTGTAAACTAAATAGAAATTAGATAGAGGGGCCAATTCATAGCGGTAACGAATTTGTAGCGCTAAATTTGTACTATTAAAACTTGCGGCCAAATTGTCACTGCCGCTCAGTTGTCCATTGTTTTGCCTCTCAAACCCCTGCTTGGCGTCGGCATCCAATACAAACCATTGAATAAACGCTTTTAATTCTTGTTTTTCAGTGAGCTTAGCATCAATTTTCCATGCTAGTTGCAACATCTCACGACTAAACTTGGTCAGGCTGTTTTCTTGCCATATCAGCCAATCGCCACTATCTGTATATGTTAAAGACACATCTGTACTATAAGTTGTGTTAAAAAAGTACCTGCCATTGACATTTAACCTTCTAGCCCAACCGTCAACGCCTTCTTGGTACCAATTTAATCGGCCACTCCATTGGATAGCATGGCGATTAGACCCGGTATACTTGACACTAAGATCCTCTCTTTTATTTAACCAAACATTACCATTTCCCCGAGTTAACAGATCATCAAACCCATCGGTTTGGTGTTGTAATGTAATAAGCCAAGCGCTGGTATCTTTATAATTATCTTCCCACTGGCCTGACAATTTTACCGGATGCCTATCTCCTTGATTATTTTGACTGTAATCAAGATTAAAAATCCATTTTCGCTGCTGTAAGCTGCTGCCTTTTGGTAAGTCGGGCAACTCATAACTGCTATTATAACTGAGTTTAATAATGTCATTTCTAGGCATAAAGCCTAAAGCGTTTAAATCAATTTTGTCATCAAGAAAATGCAAATCAAGCTGATTAATCCAGTATTTTTGATGGTTATAAGAGTAGTTAAAATCGAGCCCCACACCCGTCTGATCTTCAACTTTAGAACCAAGTATCAATCCTTTAAATTGATGCGCTTCTCCAGAGCGATAACGTAAGTCAAAGCCATTGCTATAATGCTTTTGTCCAGTCGTCGGACTATCAGTCAAGCTGAATAATTGACCGAATGTGCCGTTAACCCCCTTATATAGCCAACGCCCAGCATAAAATTGACGACCTTGTGCCAATGACGAATCATCCTCAAATGCACTAAAAAACCCATAATCAATATCCTCGCCAATTACAATGCCTTTCACAGCCCCCAACACGTCAGAGCGAGATTCCGCTCCTGCATCCGGAGACCCGCCAATACGGCGAGTATGCACAAGCGACAGATTGTCACTACCTGTAAGCTCAAACAATTCTTGGTTTTCCGTAAAAAACAAGCGTTTATCCGTTCTTAAAGTTTCAACCGCAGAAAAATTAACAATAAGTTCATCCGCTTCAACCTGACCAAAATCAGGGTTGAGGGTGGCGGTAAGCTGTTTGTCAGAGCTAGGTTTGTAAAATAAATCCAATCCAGCATCAGTATTATCGTGCTGTTGGCTAAAATCCCGGGAGAGTACAATATATGGAGTAACATGAAAGTTGGAAACGGCGTAGTTTGGTACATTAAGAGTGGCAAAGTCAGCTAAAAATCGAGGTCTTATGCGAATGGCATCGGGGAAGGAATATAAGTTTTTATCATTTTGAATCCATCGTTTGAAATAAAAGCGAATATCTCGTTTAGCACTATTTATCTGACCAAAAGGGGCAACAGACCAGGGAATAAATATTTCTGCAAACCAAAAGTCACCCTCATTAATTGTGGCACTTTGCCATAAACCATCCCAATCAAAGTTGACTTTATTTTCATTAAAATGAACTGCATCTTTGATTGAATTCCCCAGCGACACGGTAAACTCATAAGCATTGATACCAGCACCATCAAAGTCAATAGTGACACTGGCATAATCTGCGTAGCTGAAATCGTCTCTAGCATGTTTTTTGTCGGCCTGACTGACTTGGCTTTGTTGATTGATAAAACCAACATAAATACCTTGCTCATCTGTCAACACCTTTGCTTCGGTGTGCCAGCGACCCGGTTTACTGGTTTGCGGATAAGTCATCACAAAGTCGCTGTAGCTTGGTGCATTCTGCCAGCGACTCTCATCAAGTTTGCCATCAATAATGATGTTATTTATTCCTTTATTCTCTTTTGCATAACTACAAACGTTAAAAACCATTAATAGAATGAGCAATAGACCCTGATTGACCATGATATTTTTTTCTCAATTCACTTCAATTTATTATAGATTATTATTTAAAAGTATTACTTTAAATTATTCTTTGTCCTGTTAATAATTTACAACCTCGGGTACATTCTTGTCAAGCTATTACAAAAAAATTACGAAAAATACATAAACCTATTTTTTTGTTTTTTTTAGTCGACATGTTTACAAATTGACTTACATTATGTAGGGTACAGTAACCTGACTCAGGTAAAAACAATAAATGCTAATTATTAACTTGGAGATAACTATGAATATAGATAAGAAAAAACTGTTTCAACCAAAAGGTGTGCTTTTTACCGCAGTTAAGCTGTGGTCTAAAAATGAAGTGAAAAAAGCATAATCGCTTAACACCAATGCAAGCAGAGGGTTAACCTCTGCTTTTCGACTTTACTATTTTTATCAGAGAAAGGGGAATTAGATGGAAAATATCGATACTCTCAACGAAAAAAAACAATATTTTGATGACAATATTTCCAACTCGATTCAATATTTACTAGACACTTTGGACATAGATTCATCAATTCCAAAACATAAAATCCCCTCGTGGATGACCTACGGTTATTACTTTTCGAGTTTAAAATTAATTGATGAAGAGAATTTTTCTCAAGCAAAAGAGCTGATCGAAAAAGCGGTCGCCACCTATGCTGTACCAGAAACGCAACTAACGATCACCTATGCTAATGAGCATTTTATGAAGTCACCAGAGGTAGCGTTGATTCGATCCATTTATGATGCGCCTGATAATAATGAAGAAGCTTATCTGTTTGGACCTTTTGATAATAATTTAGCCGAAGAAGAAAATAAACTGACAACGGCTATCAATATCATTCAAACCCATCTGCCCGCTTATTATAAACAATTGGTCACCTTGATCCCCAACCTGTTGATAACAGGTCCAACACAAAGCCGTTTTATTACCTCTGCATCAACAGTGAAACTGTTTGGATGCGTGATTATAGGTTCATACGGCACCAGTTCAATATACACCTACCTTGAAGATTTGATCCATGAATCTGCGCACCATCGATTATTTTTAGAGCAAGCCCATGACGAGTTAATCCTCAATAACGCTGACGAAAAATATCCAGCCCCTTTTAGGACCGATTTGCGACCTATGGCAGGGTTATTCCATGCCCATTATGTACTTGGCAATATATATCAAAGTTTTCAATCACTTGCCCAGTTAGCCCTATTTAGCAACCAAGCAGAATTTAATACCATGCGACTTAGTGCGAAACAGCGATTTTTTGAGGGCAAAGCTACCATTGATAAACATGCGGTGTTTACCGAGCGAGGTAGCGTCATCTATCAAACCATTAATTCAGAAGTCATGACCATGGCGGCAGCTGCCTGAATAACCATTAATTGATAAGAGACACCTGCTGATGTTAAAGCACTCCCGTTATAACATGCCACTATTGATGATTGCCTATTTCATCTCATCGGCAGGCAATTGGATATTTAAATTCGCCACCCCACTATATATTTTTTCTGCTAGCGGCTCGGCAAAACTGATGGCACTGGCTTACGCAGCCCAATTTTTACCGGTGGTACTATTTTCCTTGTTTGTTGGTTATGTTTCAGACCGATTTGACAATAAAAAATTACTACTTTGCCTCGATCTCACTGGCTTCATATTATGTCTTGGATTGTATTTCGCTTGGAATGATACAGTGAGCCATGACCTATTTATTCTTTATTCCTTTTTTGTTGCTTCAGTGACAACAACTTACCACGCATTTTTTCAGGGGTCTTTGCCGAGCATTTTCGATCAGGATACCATTAAGGAAGCCTCTGCTAGGATAGCATTTATTGACTCATTCTTTCCCGTGTTAGGACCTGCATTAGGTGCCATTGTGGCAGCCATTATCACCTATGAATCGGCACTACTATTAACCGCTGTGGGGTTTTTATTGTCTTGGTTATTAACTTATTTCATCTTTTTTACACCAATCAACAAGCCGCAAAAACGCACTATCATAACAACGATTAGCCACGGCATGAAAGCCATGTTGGCTTCACGTTTTTTGACGTTTTCAGTCATGCGTTTCTTTTTTGCCGGCATTGGTCTCAATTGCTTTGTCGCCGTGTTTGTTTATTATCTCAAAGAACAATATACGCTGTCAGATTATGAAGTTGGCTTAGTTTATTCACTATCAGTAATTGGCTTAATTGCCGGCAAAAAAATCGCTAGTTTTATCTATAAAAAACAACTGGACAAGGAGCTGGTATTAACCTGCTCTGGTATGATCACTGGGTTATGTGTTTATTATTTTTCTCACATCATCAGCTTATGGGAAATAGTGATCGGCTGGAATCTTATTACAATGATGAGCACAATTAACTTAACCATTCTTTATACCGAAAGGCAAACCGAAGTAGACAAAGCTGAGTTGGCCAACGTAGTCTCTATTACAACTATGCTAATTTTATGTTCTTTCCCTATTGGAGCTTATCTATCAAGTGTACTCACCGAGTATTATAATGTTACACAAGTGATTTTTTTCGCCAGTTGTTATCTAATCGCTCTGAGTTCGCTTTTCCTAATCTATTGGTTACTTAAAAACCGACACTAATTTATAACGCTGACAAGACAGCAATAACCTCATCTGGGATAGGTTGCAAGCGTTTATCCTTGTCGAGGCAAACCATTTCGATTTCGCCCAGCACTGCTGCTTTTTTGCCATTCGGTCGCCACAGGGCTTGTTGCCAACGCATTTTATACTTGCCATCAAATTCAAAACTGCTGCGAATATCGCAAACTTCTGCAAATTCTACTCCGTCCTGAAAAATGGTGTTGGCTTTATAGACCGCAAAACCGATGCCCTGCTGATCCCACAGTCGTGCCAACCGATCACTGCCAATGACATGCTCACGGGCACGCTCAAAGTATTTGAGAAAATTAGGGTGATAAACCACCCCAGAATGGTCGGTGTCTTCGTAATAGATTTGCACTGAATGATGATGGGTATTCATTGGGCCAAGTGACTCCGCTGTTTCGCTGCTGTTTTGCAGCTTTGGTGTGCTGCTGATGTAGGGCGCAATGGTATCACAAGGCAACAACAAGCGATCCACCGGGTTAATTCGAATTTGTGAATATTAGGTTTTAATTTCTAATATTTTTGCTTTAAAAAAGCAAAATTGACGAAAAATGTTAATATTTTGTGTGTTTTTTACCTTGCATTGCTCAATATTTGCGTGATATAACAATAAACGACCTGATCAGTGGTCAGAAGTCAGAGGTCGAACCTCTAACTGCAAATGTTTTTTTGCACCGACCAAAGGATTGAACTTTCCGATAATAAACAGCACCTAATAATTAACATTATAATAAACAGCACAAGAAACGCGATTAAGCGTTCAGGCTGAAAAATAATACAGGAACAATTCAAATGAAAACAAAATCTATCAAAAAATTAATCACCACCCACCTCACCACAACGGCTGTTGCCGTCGGCGTATTAAGCGCTATGGCTGTCAACGCCGCTGAGTATAAACACGTTGCAGTAGCCCCTGAGCAAATCAATGCGCAGAAAATGCCTAGTGCTCAGACTAAGGGGATTTTTAGTCATTCAACTATGTTGCCTATTTTTACTTCGGCGTTGTCAGCGGTTAGCGACAAAGCCGGTAAAAGCCTCAACGCTCAACAGTTCGAACAAAAAATTCACCTCGACGGTGCCATGACCAGCCCTATCGTATTACTAACACCAGACGCCGAACAATGGTTTATCAGTGTCACCAACCCCAGCGGTAAGCAGGTTTATAACGAGTTGACCAGTACCAGCAAGCAATCGGCTGTTAGCGACATTCAAGTGGGCTCACAGTCGTTTAAAGGCAAAACCTTTTCATTGCAAAACCCAGTCGCTGGACAATGGACTATCAAGCTGACTCGCAAGAGTGATTCATCCAGCAAAGTCGCCGCCAGTGCCAACAAAGATATTGCCGGTTACTTGTTGTTTAAAGGCGACAGCAACCTTCAAGCCTATTCTTATCTCGACACTAACATCACCACACAAAATAATGACATCAATATTGTCGCCCATATGGCTGACACCAGCTTAGATCGCGGTGATCGCCAACTGATGGTGAAAAAAGAGCCGCTACGAAACAGCATTGACAGCGCAGTAGCAACCATCAAAACCCCTTCTGGCCAATACCTCACCATCGCCTTGAATGATGATGGCGTACAAGGTGACGCAGTGGCTGGTGATGGCCAATTTGGTGCTAAAATGCCTAGCAGCGAAGTCGGTGTTTACACCAATCAAGTGCAAATCAACGGCAGACACGCCGATGGTAAACGCTTCTCACGAACCACCACTGACATTTACCCGGTTGCCGCTGCTTCATTCAGCTTTAGTGATGCACCCGCCCGATTGACACCGGTAGATAACACCTCGGCGTTATTGTCTGTGCCAGTTAAACATCATGACAACAGCGAAGCCGTCTTCTTAGCTGCTGAGGTTTGGGGCACCAATGCCAATGGCAAACCCCAGTCAGCCGCATGGGCTGGTGGCATTGTGACGCCAAAAGATAGCAACAAAAACACTGTACTAGAACTGGCTTTTGATACTCGCTGGTTAACTCGTGCAAACCTCAAAGCCCCTTACACGTTGAAGTCATTACGTTTGCAAACGGTTGACAAGAACGTACCGTTAGCCCAGCGTGATGAGTTGGCGTTGAAATCCTCAGCCAAACTCACTAAACAGTTAGCCCAAGCAGCAAAGTCTGGGCAAAACCTCAGTAGTGAAATCACCACTGAGATGTTAATGGGCAAAGCGCCGGCTCGAACTACAACGGCGACAAGCAGCAAATCAACACAAGTCAGTAATGCAGCGGCACCAACAGGTGGTCCGGCGTTATTGTTAGTGCACGGTTATTGTTCTGGACAAGCTTGGAAAGAAAGTGATTTTTATAACTCAGCCGAGTTTAAAGATTACAAACAAAGCATCAGCCATAATACCTTTGCTCAAAGAGTAGCTAACTTTGGTAATGCTTATTCGTCATATGGTATTGTTGCTCACAGTCAGGGCGGCGCAGCGGCATTAGAGCTTTACTCTAAATTCTGGAGTGGCTTGGATGATGCAGGCTCAGGCAGCTTAATCCAATCGGTTGGTACACCTTACCAAGGTACTGCATTGGCAGGTAACCTAGCGGCTATCGGTGATGTATTTGGTGCAGGTTGCGGTACCAATACAGATTTGACTTACAACGGTGCCAGTAACTGGTTATCAACCATCCCGACTTGGGCACGTAACAAAGTCGAATACTACACCACATCGTTTGACACTGAATGGTGGAGATATGACTACTGTCATTTGGCCACCGATTTGTTCCTTGATGATCCAGAAGATGGCACCACCGAAAAATGGTCTGGTCAGCTGTCTGGCGGTATCAATAAGGGTCATAAAACTGGCCAGTGTCACACCAGTGGCATGAGAGATCCAGCGCAAACCAAAGATAGCGGTCGTAACTCTTCTATGAGTTCACGGGCTGCGCGTTAAGTAAAAACCGTGCAATGGCGCAAACCCTGAAATGGCTGCGCCATTTATCGTAAATGTAGAAGGTAGGAGCGGCAGTTATGCCAAGCTTGGCATAACTGCAGCAGCGAAGCGCCGATGTGTCGGACCACCTCTGCCGCGATTGGAATTACGCAACCTCCTCCAATCCCATCCCTGAAAAATATCACAAAACCCTGAAATGGCTGTGCCATTTATCGTAGCGAGGACGCAACTCCTACATTGGGATCGTCGTAACAATACTACAATCACTTAATCCGATAACAAACATCAAGCAGTAATGCGAGTTCTAGCTCTAGCTCGCTGAGGGCTTGTTTTAATTGGGATGAGTTGGCTGGTTGGAGCGGTTGTAAGTCATCGAGATCAAAGATGACTTCTTCATCCAGCGGGGTATTAAGAATAGGGTTGCTCATGTATACGACGTAGGTTTTGACTTACATGAATTGATTATAATTTAACCAACCTTAATGTGATGTAAGAGATCTCTGCAAAACGATGAAGATATATTGAATTTAGGAGGGACAAAGACCCCTCCTAGATTTAATCACTGAGTTTAGAACTTCAGTGGGAAACGACCCTGGCTGTCAGGCTGACCGAGAAATTTCATCGCCTGATGTACTTCATCGGGCATATCACCATTAGGTTTAACAAAACCGTTCACCGTGGATTTGTTCTTGGCTCCCAACACTGCGGTAACCTGTAAACCCAAGGGGTTTTTCTTGGTCACTTTAGCCACGACTTCACCTGCTTTACACGATAGTTCAGCATCGAGCTTGCCTAGGGCAATTTTGCCCTTAAACCCTTGTAATGAGGCTTTACGCCAAATTACCGTGCCATCAAGCGCTTCACAGTAAGGTTCGGCAGAAGCAAAATCGTTCAGCTTCAATTCGATTTTGCCGCCAATCTTAGTGGGTAAATTCCAACCAACTCGACTGATTAAATCAGCCGCCGGATAACGTAAGGTAAAATCACTGGCACTAAACTTGTCCATCGCAAAATTGCTGCTAATATCACCAACCCCTGAAATCGACTGGGCATCTCTTACCTTGCCAAATTTGACCGATGCCGATAAATTGCCAAGCAATAAACTCAACGGGCTAAGCTCCCAGCTCACATTAGTCAACACATCTGTTTTAATCTGCATCGCATCCATTTGACCGGACCAAAGCGTGCCTCTAGCGGTAGAGACTTTAACATCCGCTGGTAAGGTTAATTTTTCCAACACCATAGCTGCGGGTACATTTGCCAGCATAAAGATGAAATAAAATCCCACCAATAAACCGATATTTAACTTCCAGTTCTTCATTATTTTTCTCTTCGCTTTTTTCGTGTTTTGTCACGATTTTTAATGCGTATTACTCACTAACAACTGTTAATTGTTAATAATTAGCATTAGCTCTTTTTGATGACCAAACGTCGGACATTAACCAGACCCGCATCGGCCCCTTCATTAACGTCGATATTGTCAATCGCAATGCCTCGTTTTTGCTCTAAAAACGCCAACCATTTCATCAAATCGTTAAATATTACATCATCAATCCATAATTGCAGTTCATCGTCTTTAGGATTCATTCGAGCGATTTTGATGTTGTAACGACGACTGGTTTGGTTAACCACCTGGGTCAATGAACCACCGTTGCCACTGGCATTACCGCCAGCCGCTTTAATTTGGCTGATAGCGTCTTTAGACCAGCTATTGAGCGTTTGCTGTTTGATCAGCGAAGCTTGACCATGCTCTACCGCATTAGCCAGTGGATTCCAAATGGCAAAATAAAACAGTCCGACACAAAATACACTGCCGCCCGTTATAACCAGTTTATGCTCACGTTCGTTGAGACTTTCCCACCAAGTTTTTAACATTACCCGGCCCTCTTTATTGTTATCGCGCCAACCACTTTGTCACCATCATTGTTTAATGAACCTTGCTGGACTTCATAACCGAGGTTTTCTACTGCCGATTTGAATTTCTCAAAGCTCTGAAAACCATCACCAGTGGCTTGCAAACGCAATTCGTTACGCTTGCTGTCAAATTTAATACTATTTGGTGTAATGCCCTGAGTGCTTTTAAATACCGGTGCCACTTGATCAAGCATCACCAAAAAGCCGCTGCTACCACTGTCACCACTTTGTGCAGTCTTCAGCTTGTTTTTAAGCTGACGCTCCATCAAGGCAGTACGAGTGCGGGTTTCATTGGGAAAAGCTTTACGATATTGACTGACAAAAGTGGCTTTTTCGGTTTCAAGCTCACCATTGAGTTGCCACGCAATACTGCCACGGAAACTCAGTTGTAACAAAATAGCGACACCCGCTACTATCGCGGCTTGACGCCAAATACCCCAGGTTTTAGAACCTTCTTTTTTCTGCGAATACTCGCCTTGCATCAGATTGAAATCAATATCGGCACTGTGCTTTAACAACAATTCCAACGGCAATTCAGCACTTTGCTCAACCACTGTTAAGTCTTTAATGTCTTTGTCACAAGGACTGTAACTGTTAAACACTAAAGCTTCGGTCTCTTGCTCGGAGTCATCAGCCGATTCACCAACATGATGCGCCGCTGCCAGTCCAAGATAATCATCAAACCAACCATCATCAACGCTATTACAATGCCAGCCCTGATGACGCACTAACCACTGTTGGTTAAGCTCAATACCCGTTATGCCTTGATGATCCGGTAAACACAAAGCATCCGGTAACATTACGGTAGAATGCAAGCCTGCATCGTTCAGCCAGCGCTGCCAAGTGTCGAGCAAACCTCTAGCGACAATCGCCACTTCAACAGCGGGTTTATCATCCACGGTGGTTTTGTTGCCAATGGCAAAAAACAAGTCTTCGACGTCTTGCGCCAAATCCTCTTCAAGCATAAATGGTAATGCTGACAATAACTGACGACTCAATTTGCCCGGTAAGGTTACGGTTTTTAAGGTCAAATCACTCGCTGGTACCAACACCCTGACTTCGCGGTGTTCTCCACGCTCTGCAAGTGTTGATAACGCCGCAGCATCATCCACTTCACCAGAGGCGATCACTTCTTGTTCTGTATCAGACCATACCAGCCAGGGGATAACGTCCCCCGCCACACTGCCCAGTCTGATTAGTAATACTTCACTCACAAATCAACTCCGAATTTTCGAGCAATCACGGTTACCTGCTTGCTCTCATTAAAATGTAACGTTGAATTTAAATAGAATTTTGAATCGCCATAGCTGGTTTCAGCCTTGAGTCCAAAATATTGTGTGGTGACATCAAAATGTTTTTTTGCTTCGTCTTTGATCTCACTATCAACCTGATTAATTTCACTCTTTTGCCAAAATTCGTCAACCGAAGGATAACCGTCCGGTGCAGATCCACTAATCAACGATTGCGCATCGTCAACCGAGACCCCTTTTAACATTGCACTGAGCAATTCGGCTTTTTCACCCGTCAGGGTATTAATATTAATTTTTAACTGTTTGTTGCCCGGCAACACACAAATATACGGCTTAAGCTTGGCAATCACCGCTGGGCTAAACCCACCGACCAAACGCAACTCGCTGACACTGGTCATTAAGGTGTTGGCAGCCAAATAGGGGATCGGCAGCGACATATAATCACCGTCTTCCATACCACCACCACCGGTTTGTCTGTCGTCTTCATCTACCCAATCTTTGAGTCGCTGGGCCAGATATTCCGCTGGTTGCGGGTCCTCACCGAGTTGATCAACTTCAAGTGCTTCGAGCAACCGCTGAAATGCTTGAACCGCATAAGGCTCGCCTTTTCGCCGACGATTAGTATTGCCACCACCGGGCTGAACTTTGCCACCACCGGACTGAGTTTTACCACCACCAGGTTGCACCGCCCCGCCCTTAGTTGTGTTGCCAGCATTAAGTGCGGTATTTTTTTCATCGTCGGTAATAGCCAACGAATTGAGATTAAAACACGCTTGTAAATCGGTCAGCTCACCTGAAATAGTGCCATCATCTACCGGAAATACCATGCCAGTTTTGGCCCAGTCTTGACCCAGATGAATAACATCAGAACGACTATCTTTACCATTAATTTTTTTGATCTGCTGTTTGACCAAGGTCTCAGCACCCACCGCATACCAATACGCTTGACGATTACCGGTCAGATTACTAGTGCGCTGTAATTGCAACTGCAAGCGAGCAGACATTTCGACCGCCACAATCACAGCCAAAGCAATGACAAACAACACGGAGATCAAAGCGACCCCCGCCTGTTGACGTTTGCTGGTGTGTAACCGACCTAAGCCGATTTTGTTGCTGTTGATCATCTTTATCGCTGCTCTTTATTTAGGTGAATCTATTTATATGAATCTATTTATATGAATCTATTTATATGAGTCTATTTATATCAGCCTGCTTATTTGGCCGAGATATTATCGCTGAATAAAAAAATACGGTGCAACTCGCCCAGTGCTTCGGTTTCAATGGTAACCTTAACCGCTTTGGGCAAACCGGGTTTTTCCCACTTGTCAACCCAACCTTGCTCAGCAAAAAATTCAAACTTAAGCGCCTCAAGACCCTCAAGTAATATCTGTGTCCGGGGTTTTTCACCCGTCACCGGATCGGTATAGTTAAAAAACAACCGCTCCAGTTTGCTTTCCATCATTCGGTATGACACCGATTGCAATTCGCTCCGCGCCAATATCATACCCGGATTACGCCAACCATCATGAGTAAAGGCCACTGCGCCGCCTTCACTTTCCATGATCAGTTCGCCGCCAGTCAAGATCCGATCTGTGGCTTTTTCACCCTCAACCCGAACCTGACGTTGGCTGATCTGCAAAAAATCTCGCTCCATTAAAAAAAATGCCCGCTGGATCCCCTGCAACTGCTCCGAAGTCTCTTTAGACAGTTGATCACTGTCAGTCACCGCCGTGAGAATGCCAAAAGACGCAATGCCCACCAAAGCAAATATCGCGGTGGCCAGCAACATTTCAAGTAAGGTAAAACCACTTGCCCGTTTCATTGCGGATCACCCAAAAACGTCGAAAGCTGATACAAGGCTTCTTTACCACCTTCTTTATCGAGAACAAAAACGGTAATTTTACGCATTGATTTATCCTCGGTTTTTTCGACTTCTTGACGCCAAAACCAATCCCGTCCCGCCAGTTCCATTTTGCCTTTTTTGTTCGACGGTGGCCATTTCGCTTCAAGTTGTACTTCTGCCAAACGATTCTCCGCCACCCAAGAGCTATAAGTCATCTCTTTGAGAATACCTAAGGCATTGAGGTGCTCTGCGGTAGAACGCATAATAGCCACACCGGCCACCGCTAAAATAGCAATCGCCACTAATATTTCTAACAGCGTAAAACCACGCTGAGTCTGATGAATACCAGCTCGCTTCATGGCAATTCCTCCAGTGGGCCTTCAATGGCCAGCGGCGTAGTGAAATCACCTGTCACTTGAAAATGAACCGGATCACCATATTCAGGTTTATAACTGAAACTTAAACGAAAGGGCGTAATGTCACCAGAAGAAAGAATAAAGATTTGTGGGCTCAATAATTCTTTGTCATCATCCTCGTCATCTTCAACTTGCAAACTCACCTCATTGAGCAGGTTGTTCTCTGCCCAAGGTAAACCATCGAGTTCCAACGCGAGGTCAAGTCCTTCTTCATGGTCGGAAGCGGCAAAGTATTTCTCTGCCTGAAAATCTACCCAGCGCTGACCATCAAAAGCAACAAATCGATAATTATTGTCTTTAATGATCAACCCCAGTTCATATTGATTCAACATCGCATAATCGCCAGCCAAATCAAATATTGCTTTAAACTTACGTGCCGGTTTCGCCGCCTTATCTTCGTCATTACCCAAATCAAAGTTGGGCGTCACCACACCTGCCAGCAAACCTATCATTAAGATCACCAACATGACTTCAAGCAGGGTAAAACCAGTGTTCTTTTTCATTACTTTTTTACCCAGCTCCAAATCAATGATTAACGGTTAATGATTAACCATTAATGCTATTTACCTGTCATCTTCTTCTGTTGACCAATTACCAATATCATCTTCGGTATCAGCGGTGCCATCAGGCCCCATGCTGAAAATATCGATAGTACCCATTTCACCTGGGCTGACTAGCAAATATTCGTTGTTCCATGGATCACGTGGGGTTTCAGATAAAAAGCCTTCTTCAGGGAAAGTACGTGGAATAGGCTCAACGTCGGTTTGATTAACTAGCGCCTCAAGGCCCTGCTCAGTGCTCGGATAAAAGTTGTTCTTTAATTTGTACATCTTCATCGCGGTTTCAATCGTTTTGATTTCAATCGCTGCCGTTTGAATATTGGCGTCTTCTTGACTTTGCATCAGGCTAGGTACAACCATGCCCGCCAACGTACCTAAAATAACAATTACTACCATGACTTCAAGCAAGGTAAAACCGCCCTGAGTGATCGTTGGAGTTGCTTTTGAATGCTTCATAATGCCTAAATTCCTACCATATTGTTTAGATTTAAAATCGGCTGCAATATCGCCATAACGATAAACAGTACCATGCCCGCCATAACGGCAACCAACACAGGTTCAAATACTTTTAATGAAATGCTCACCCGCATTTCAAAGTCGCGATCCTGATTATCCGCCGCCCGACCAAGCATCTGCTCAAGCTCACCACTTTTTTCACCGGAGGCAATCATATGCAACATCATCGGTGGAAAAATTTTGGTATTTTCCAGTGATACCTTCAAACCAGCGCCTTCTCTGACCCGCGAAGCGGCCTCTTCGATAGCCTGCTTAATATGCTGATTCTCAAGCACTTTGCCGGAGATCTGCATCCCTTCAAGTAAAGGTACCGCACTGGAGGTTAAAATACTTAAAGTACGAGCAAAACGCGCGGTGTTGATGCCTTTGCTGATCTTGCCAATCATTGGCATATCCAATAATATCCGATCATAACGTAAACGAATATTAGGTCTTTGTAACAAACGTTTTACCAGCATCACTAACAACACAATAGCCAATATAGCGAAAATACCATAGGCCCGAACAAAATCACTGGCGGCGATCAAAAACTGGGTAGTGCCCGGTAATTGTTGCCCCATGTTCTCAAACTGACCCACAATTTTTGGCACCACAGTGGCCAACAAAATAGAAATAACCGACACCGCAAAAAAGGTTAGTATCGCCGGATACATCATCGCCTGAGTCAACTGTGAGCGCATATGTTGACGCTGCTCAGTATAATCAGCCAGACGCTCTAACACTTGATCGAGATGACCAGACTTTTCACCCGCTGCCACCATTGAACAAAACAAATTGTCAAAGGTCATCGGAAATTCCCGCAGCCCTTCGGCTAGACTATAACCTTCAACCACTTTACTGCGAACCGCCATCAACATGCTTTTCATGCGTGGTTTTTCACATTGTTCTGCCACCGCTAATACCGAGGCTTCAATCGGTAATGCCGATTGCACCAAGGTGGCTAACTGGCGGGTGATCAAGGCTAAATCGGAAGCCGAAATTTTGGCGTTGAACAGGCCACCTTGACGCTTTTCTTTTTGCGCCGCCGCTTTGACTTCTAATGTTACCAGCCCTTTTTCACGCAGCTGTTGACGCACCTGCTTAACTGAATCAGCCTCAACTACACCTTTTTTGTTTTTGCCTTTACTATCAAGGGCCTTGTATTCATATGCTGCCACAGTTCATCTCCACTCACTCTTTACCTAAGCATCTTCACGGGTGACTCGCAACACCTCTTCAAGCGTGGTGTAACCGGCCACCACTTTGGCGAAACCATCTTGGCGAATACTCGGTGTTGTAGTACGAATATGCTTTTCGATAGCTTGTTCGCCTTTACCGTTGTGGATCATCTCACGCACCAGTTCATCAACAATCAATAGCTCATGAATACCAGTTCGGCCACGATAACCAGTGTAATTGCACTTTTCACACCCTTTAGGATGATAAATTTCTTTACCAGTATCATCAGCAATGCCAAGCATCACACACTCTTCATGATCTGGACGATGACTCTGGCGACAGTCTTTACATAAGGTTCTCACCAAACGCTGTGATAATACCGCCAGCAAACTTGACGATAACAAGAAAGGTTCAATACCCATATCTTCCAATCGAGTCAAAGCACCCGCAGCAGTATTAGTATGCAGCGTGGACATTACCAAGTGACCGGTCAAACTCGCCTGAACGCCGATGTGTCCGGTTTCGAGATCACGTATTTCACCAACCATCACCACATCGGGATCTTGACGCAAAATCGCTTTGAGTCCCCGGGCAAAGGTCATGTCAACTTTAGGATTCACCTGAGTCTGACCGATACCGTCAAGTTCATACTCAATCGGATCTTCAACAGTCAAGATGTTGCGGTCTTTGGAGTTAATTGAAGTCAACCCAGCATATAAGGTAGTACTTTTACCAGAACCTGTAGGACCGGTGACTAGGATAATACCGTGTGGTTTACGCACCAGCACCGAGAAATGCTCGCGGTTTTCAGCGGTCATGCCCAAGTCTTGCAGATTTAGGCGGGCGTTGTTTTTATCAAGCAAACGCAATACGACGCGTTCACCATAGTTTGACGGCATGGTGGACACACGAACATCAACACCACGACCAGCGATACGTAATGAAATACGGCCATCTTGCGGTACCCGTTTTTCTGCGATATCCATTTTCGCCATAACCTTAACCCGCGAGACCAGCAATGATGCCAGTTTACGATTTGGTTTGAGGACTTCACGCAGAACCCCATCAACCCGGAAGCGGATCATCAATACGGTTTCAAAGGTTTCGATATGAATATCCGAAGCGCCTTCTTTGATGGCTTCACTGAACATTGCATTGATCAGTTTGATAATTGGCGCATCATCGTCATTTTCTAGCAGGTCTTCGGTTTCTGGCAATTCATCGGCCAAAGTGAACAAATCCACTTCGTTACCGATGTCTTCCATCATCTGTTTGGTTTCAGACGAATCGCGCTGGAAACTGGCTTCAAGCAATAACTCAAATTCATCATCCGGCATCCGATTGATTGAAAACGGTTTACGTAATACTCGACGGGCTTCGCCAATCGTTTCCACCGTAGTGGAGTTTTTGATATTGGCGATAAAGTCATCGTCTTCGACACTAATTAAGATGCCATGACGACGGGCAAAACTAAAAGGCAAGCGATGTTCAAGTAGCTCATAATCGATTTCATCTTCAGTTTGAGACTGGAGATCTTCGTCCAAACCTTGTTCGTCTGCTTTTTCTGTATTAATCATCGTCGTCAGCCTTATCTACTTGCAGATAATCTTCAAACGTTGGTGGTAATTCCAGTGCGTCATCCCAGTTCGGCAAGGTTGGCGCATCAGTATTAGGCATCAAGGTCACACCATCCGCTTGGCGTTTAAGTTGCTGCGCCCGAATATAGTTGTACTTACGATGACTCAATTGACTCATAGTCTCTTCGTTACGCACGATAGTGGCACGAATGAACACCATCAAATTACGTTTTTGTTTAGTACTACTAGTCGA
>CBDIDQ010000136.1:0-45401 GCA_965277695.1 Alteromonadaceae bacterium | reverse complement strand
TTGAATCGACAGTTGTCGATATATATGATGTAAATAACCAATATTCTAATCAATTCATTGCGTTAACCCGGGATTTCTACTTAAATAGGTGAGGTAACGAACAGTGAGTTATCCAGTGAATTTTTATCAATAGATATAAATAATAAAGAGGCCATTCATGGCGGGGCAAACAAATAGTATTCAGGTTTTTATTGTTGCGGCTAATATATCGGCAATTTTGAGCGTGGCGCAGCAAGAAGCAAAAAAATTGTCGTTAACAGCAAAAAATGCCCGGGCGATTGCTATCCGGGCTGGTGAGAAAGCTATGGGCTTTAAGGTGATCACTGATTTCATTGATGAATTTGCCAATTTAACCATTGAATGTGCTAATGAAATCAATGAGTTGTCGTTACATTTTGCCCGTGTTGCAATGAACAGCTCAAACTATAAAGAGTTTTTAAATCAACTGGATACGGTGAAAAATTCGGATGCTAAAATATCCGGACCAGTGTTTGATAAGCTGTACAATGATACTGAAGATCTGGTCAGAGGGTTTGACTCAGACTGTCAAAAGTTAGTGCGTAATCTCGAATCACTGCTCGAAACCATCAAAACTCAAATGCGGGCGTCAGGTTTTATTGCCGCCACTTCAAAAGTCGAGGCCGCCAGGGCCGAAGAATATAAAGATAACTTGGATTCGGTAGCAGAGAATATTGCTGTCGCCTCAGGTACTATCATGAATTGTGTCAATAAGAGTTTCCACTGGCTGCGAGAATATTAGCCAAAATAAATAAACTAAAAAAGGTAAGCTGTAATGCATTCAGAGGTTATTTACGAAGGGCCAACCCATAAATGGGTGATGTTTGGCCGCGATCCAAACCGCCCGGGACAAATAATTGATACCAATCAGTATATGATCATTTCCGGCGATGAGGCGATTATTCTCGACCCCGGCGGAGTTGAGTTGTTTGCGCCTATGTTGTCGTCAATTTTAAAATATGTCGAGCTGGAGCAGATCAAATATCTGTTTGCTTCGCATCAAGACCCAGACATTATTTCTTCTTTGGGTTTTTGGGATAAAACCTTGAGCAATGCCAAATTATACAGCCCTTGGTTATGGGAAGGGTTTATTCGTCACTTTGGCATGGAGCATATTGAATATGTGCCAATCCCCGATCCGGGCATGGTGATCAGGCTAGGTAACATTTCGTTGAACTTTAGCCCCGCCCATTATTTACATTCTTCCGGTAATTTTAATGTCTACGATCCACAAGCCAAAATTTTAATGAGCGGCGATATCGGTGCGGCATTGGAAGATGGCGAGCCACCATTGTATGTTAAGGACTTTCAAAAACATATTCCGAGTATGAAGCTGTTCCATCAACGCTGGATGCCTTCGGCACAAGCCAAAAATGACTGGTGTAAGCGAGTCAGAGGAATGGATATCGATATGATGGCTCCGCAACACGGTAGTATTTTCAAAGGTGAAAATGTCGGTAATTTCATTAATTGGTTTGAAGGACTTGAAGTGGGGATTGCCAAGAATTTGTAATTGGTTTGCCCCCGTCTGTTGATGGGGGCGCTTTGATAGGTATGTTTGTTAATTGTTACCCGCCGCCATTTCTTCGAGTACTTGTGGACACCACTGCGCAATGCGTTGGTCAGTTAATTCATACTGGCTTTCATCATCTAACGCCAAACCTAAAAATTGAGTTTTATCTTCGGTGAGTGCCAATGACTTTTCAAATTCATAACCCTGATTAGGCCAGTAGCCAACCGGGATAGCTCCTTGTAACACCACTTTGTCATGTAACATGCCTACGGCATCTTGAAACCATTCGGTATAGCCTTGTTGATCACCCATGCCATAGATGGCGACTATTTTATCTGTTAAGTCGATGTCGTCAATGTCATCCCAAATGCCTTCCCAGTCTTCTTGTAATTCACCAAAATCCCAAGTGGAAATGCCAAGAATTAAATAGTCATATTCAGTCATTGCGGTCAGCGGGGTGTCTTTGATATCAAACAGTTCGACAATATCGCTGCCAATAAATTGTTGAATTTTTTCTGCGGCGATTTCGGTGTAACAAGTGGTGGAGCCGTAAAACAAAGCTATTTTCATTCGGATAATCCGGCTATTTATGCTATTGATATAGCCATTGATAAAAGTAATGCGGCGCAGTCTAGCTTAAATAGTGCAAAAGGCAATATGAATTCACAATACTCTTCACAACCCAGGTCACAACCCAGGTCACAACCCAGGTCACAACCCAGGTCACAACCCAGGTCACAACCCAGGTCACAACCCACGTCACAATACATAGAACAATTTCTCGATAATATCTGGCTAGAGCAGGGGTTAAGTGATAATACGTTGACCTCTTATCGCACCGATTTAACCCAGTTTGAATTGTTTGCGCGGGAACAGGGTGATGACATTCTTGATGTGTCGCAACAGAGTATTGAGAACTACCTCAGCCATCGTAAAGATAAGGGCCTCAAGGCTCGCAGTACCGCCAGAACCATCAGCAGTCTGAGGCGGTTATATGGTTATCTTTTTCGTGAAAAGGTGATCAGTCTCAATCCGATGTTGCATGTGGCGATGCCTAAGCTCGAAGCGACGTTGCCAAAAACCCTCACCGAAAGAGATGTCGAAGCGCTGCTGGATGCGCCCAACATTGAAGATCCGATCCAACTCAGAGATAAGGCGATGATTGAATTGTTATATGCCACTGGGCTGCGAGTGACTGAATTGGTTAGCTTGAAATTGGAGAACATTAATCATCGTCAGGGGGTGGTTAGGGTGTTTGGTAAAGGCAATAAAGAACGTTTGGTGCCGATGGGACAAGAAGCCGATTTTTGGATTGATAAGTTTAAGGGCGAAGCGCGTCCACAATTGATTAAACAACAAACCGATGTGGTGTTTCCGAGCAATCGGGGAACCCAAATGACCCGGCAAACCTTTTGGTATCGAATTAAGTTTTATGCTCAGCAAGCAGGCATCAGAAAACCTTTGTCACCGCACACTTTGCGCCATGCCTTTGCCACCCACCTGCTTAATCATGGCGCTGATTTAAGGGTGGTACAGCTGTTGTTGGGTCATAGTGATTTGTCGACTACACAAATTTATACCCATGTGGTTAAAGAACGTTTGAAATCTATTCATGCAGAGCACCATCCTAGAGGGTGATTATTAACAATGAGACTTTAGGAATGCAATCGGTGAATGTCTTAAGGGATTGGCAGACTTTTTAAGTCATTGGAGCGCTTCGTTCTTAAAAAAATAAAAACATATTGACCACGGAGACACGGGGATACGGAGAAAAACACAGTCAAAAGAAGAACAAGACCTTAAAACAATCATTGCTTTTGATCTTCTCCGTGCCTCCGTGTCTCCGTGGTGAGAGTTTTTGATTGTAAAGAACGGAGCGCTCCAGATACCTGAACAACCTAGCAGCCCGCATAACAAGAGCACTAAAAACAAAAGCCTGTGATTGGCTAGTTGGGTTATTTCCCGGCAGTAAGCTGGCTTAGTGGCGACGGTCGATGTAGGCCATAACCCTGGGCGTAATCCACGCCGATCTCTTTGAGTTCTTTATAAATCGCTTCGGATTCAACGAATTCGGCTACGGTTTTCATGCCAATGGCTTTGGCGACTTCGTTGATGGAGTTGACCATGGCGCGGTCAATCGAGTCAATCATCAGGTCTTTGACAAAGCTGCCGTCGATTTTAACCAGATCGACTGGCAAGTTTTTGAGGTACCCATAAGATGAGAAACCGGTGCCAAAATCATCTAGCGAGAATTGACAGCCGAGGTCTTTGAATAGACCGATGAAATCCAGCGTGGCGCTTAAGTTGATGATGGCAATGCTTTCGGTGATCTCAAAACAGATTTTGTGATGGGGGATCAGGAATTCGACAAACAATGCTTGCACTGTGTCCTTAAAGCTTGGGTCGGCAATGGATGTGCCCGATAGGTTGATACTGCATAATGACAGTTCTTTCATATGGGCTTTGTTTTGTGACAGCCAGCGGAAATAGGATTTGATCACCCAGCGGTCGATATTGGTCATTAGGTTGTAGCGCTCTGCCGAGGGGATAAAGGTATCAGGGCCGATGATATTATTCTCGGCATCTTTCATTCTTAGCAAGATTTCATAATGTAGCGGGTCGCCGTCCGGGTTGGTGTTAACCGGCACTATCAGTTGATAAAACAGCACAAATTGGTCGTTGTCCAGTGCGTTGTTGATCACGGTGATCCATTCCATTTGTGATTGATGGTGTTGTACGTCGCTGTCTTCATCACTGTAAATGTGAATGCGGTTACGGCCTTTTTCTTTGGCGATATAACACGCCGCATCGGCTCGGGTAAAGATTTGGGTCAGGCTGTTATCGTCAACACTGAGCTCTTTCATACCGATACTGACACCGACGGTAAAGATGCGTTCTTCCCATAAAAAACGAAATTCTTTGACCGCTTCGATGATGCGATAAGCGATCACAAAGGCTTCGTTGCCATTGATGCCACGCAGCAGCACGGCAAATTCGTCACCACCGAGGCGGGCGAGGATCCCCTGATCGTTAATCGCTGATTTTAATTGGTCGCTGATTTGGCGTAGCAGGGTATCGCCAGCAATATGGCCGCTGGTATCGTTGATCAGCTTAAACCGCTCTAGGTCGAGATATAACATGGTTGAGGGCAGTTCATGCTGTTTTAACTTGGTCAGGGCTTTGTACAGTTTCTTTTCAAATTCGCTGCGGTTAAGTACGCCGGTTAGTGGGTCGTGCGTCGCCATATAGGCAAGTTTTTGATATGCCTGATGTTTTTCTGTGATATCCACTACCGCGCCATGAATAAATTCTTCGCCATTGTCAGCCGGGGTATTGGAAATACGCATCGATAACAGTCCCCACAGATGTGAGCCATCTTTACGAATGCCTTGAATTTCTCGGCTGCTGATGGAGCCTTTTTGGATCACTTCGCTGAGTAGTTTATTACCCAGTTCAGTGTCAATAATTAATTTAGAAATGCCTTTGGTGCCAATGGCTTTGCGTAATTCGGCCAAGGTGTTGTAACCGAGTGCATCGACCAGTTGTGGGTTGGCAGAGATCAGTTGTCCTTGCATCGACAAGGTAAATAGCCCTTCGACGGCATTTTGATAGATGTCGAAATACTGTTGCAGGGTTTCTGCGGCTAGTGTGCGAGCACGTTCAGTTTCACTTTTTTCTAAGCGGATGCGTTTGACTAATGACAGGGAAACAATCAGTGCAGTAAAGATAATGGCGATTGAGGCGCGTTGCTCGCCAAAATAGACGTTGTTGATCAGGCCAAAACGGCTTAGTGATAGCAGACTGCCACCAATGAGAAAGGTGGTCCAAATAACTGCATGTAGGTTAGCTTGAGGGCTGCCTTTGTAGACTCGCCAGTAGGCTGATAGGGCACCGATGATAACTATCACCAAAGAAGCACCGATTAACATCGGCAAGTGGTATTCGATGGGAGCCAGCAAAGGCGAAAATATCACCCCGGCAGAGAGGATAATATTGGTAAATTGCAATAGGTTAATTAGCCTGTTGCCTTCGGGCTGGTGGATGATTTGTGAAAATAAACTGGCACATAGCAGTACCATACCAGCGACGACAAAAATCGCCGATTGGTTGACTTCTGGGGTGTCGGGCCAGAGAAATTGAAACGCCCAACCGTTAAGAATGGTGGTCAGCAAGGTAAAGCTGATCAGAAAACCACCATAATAGAGATAAAGTCGTTCTCTGAGCCCGGCAAAGATGAGTAGGTTCAGCAGTGCCAGAATGATCATGGTGCCAGTTAGCAGTCCTTCAAAACTGGAGATTTGTAACTTGTGTTCTTGAAAATCTTTTTCATTCCACAGGCTCCATTTGGCAAAGACCACGCCTTTATCCACCACGCGTAAGTAAATATTCACTTCTTGTTCGGGCTGCAAGGTGACTTCAAAAGCAAAGGTGCGATAGGGTAATTCTCGACGTGAATAGGTGTAATCGGTGCCTGTAGCAAACTGTTTGACGATGCGGTTATTGCCGCTGTCGATGATATAAAAGTCAACTTCATCGGCTAGCGGAAATTCAAAATCAATGATGATACTCAAGGGATCGCTGTTGGCATTTTTAACCGCAGAGCTGAGCCACAGCGCTTGATCAGGAATTCTGAAGGTGGGGTTAGATTGGTCGGTTGAATGCCAGCTGTGATGTAGTTCTGGGTCGTTGTCGATCTCATCAAAGGTGACCTGTTTGGCGGTGATTTGATAGCGCAAAGGTTGATTGAAGGAGATTTGACTGAAACGATCATCGAGTTTTTGCCCGGGCAAATGAAAAGCGTTGGCCGGAACGCAGACGAATAACAGCAGTAACCAGAGCATAAAACCCCAGGCAATAGTCCGGATACCGTTGGTTAGCGGGCTAACTTTGGCGGCAACTATGTTAGTAAAAGTGGCAAGAAATTGATTTGAATACAAAGTTTAACCCCGGTGATTTTTTATCTTTTTTATTATCGCCAGTCTCTCAGTAAATTTACTCGGGCTGGGTGCTTATCATCGCCTGCTCTATCGCCTGTAATAGCGTCAAAAGGGCGGGCAGTTGTGCGGTTGCAGCGGGCTCTTCTGTTGCTATCCAGAGGCTGTCTGAATAAGCTTCGTGGTTAAGGCTAAAGCGTAACTGGTTAAAAGTAAAGCTTAGCATGTGCCTGTCGGCACCACTGTCTACTTGGCTGGTTACCTCTATCGCAGCCTGCGCGGATAAAGCTCGCAACAGGTTTTGGCCCCAGCCAACAAAACTATCCCAATCGGGCGGGTTGTGGCAGGTTAGCATGATGCTGTTTTCAATCTGCTGGGCCTCCTGTATGAGCTGGGCCTTCTGTATGAGCTGGGCCTGTATCTGCTGTTGTCGCACTTTTGTCATACTTTACCTGTCTTGTGAGGATACTTCCCGGCTATTTTACCCTTCGCTATGTGATTGTGATCAAATTTTTGGCCAAATAGGGGCTTTTTTTTTGAATAAACGCCCAAGCCGACGGATAATTAGGTTAAACTTCGCAGCAGCCATTTTGTAAATTAATGAAAAGCTTTTTTTAACTTTCTACAACTTTTAAGGAAAACCAATGAGCAAGAAAATTATTGCTAGTTTGTTACTGTCTGTTTGTGCATTTTCAGCCAACGCAGGCGATGCCGCCGCAGGTAAAGTGAAAGCCGCCATGTGTGCCGCTTGTCATGGTGCCAACGGTATCAGCGCCATCCCAATGTACCCTAATCTGGCTGGTCAGAAAGAAATGTACATCACCAAACAATTGAAAGATTTTAAAAGTGGCAAACGTAAAGACCCAGTAATGGCTCCTATGGTAATGGGTTTATCTGATGCCGATATGGAAAACCTTGGCGCGTTTTACGCTTCATTGAAATAATGCTCTGTTGGCTGATCTTGAATTAGCCGGGCTGAGTGATAAAAAAGGCAACCCTTGTGGGTTGCCTTTTTTGTTATAGGGGTTTTGAGAGTTCAAGTTGATCTAGCCATGATTGGGGCACGTTATGGACCTTATTTAATCCGATGGCTTTGTTTATGTCTGACATTCTAACTTCTGTGATGGCACCCTGAAAGTTGCAATCGGTCAGGTTTGCTGAAGATAAAATCGGGTCAGTTATACGGCTGAATGAGAAATCTGATTTTGTTAAGTTAGCGTCCCTAAATTGACAGTGAAGTAAAGATGAATAAAAGAATGTGGCCTGAGTCAGCTTGGTATTTGTGAAGTAGGTATGTTGGCAGGTGGTAAATTCCAAATCTGCTTGGTGTAAAATCGAATTTGTGAAATTAATGAGCTGCAAATTTAATGTACTAAGGTCTTGTCTTGAAATATCGATAAAACCAAGGGATTGCCTGAAGTTAAATGCAATAGAGCCATCAATATTATCAATCCGAAGAAATAAGTCCTTGAATGAATTGTGCTTAGGCCAACTGATTTTTGATGCAACACCCGTCAACTCACCACAACTGTGGTGCAAAACAAAAATTAACTCTTCACAATTTCTTGACCAGTTACATAGATTAGCAAATTTACCATCGCCTTCAATGGAGACATTTTCCATCGGTAAACGCTTGGCGGTGATGTATTCAATAAAGCTGGCCAGCCGTTTTTGCCAGTGTTTAATTACGCTGGGCTTGTAGCCTTTCAATATATTTCTGATGAAGGCTCTAATATACTCATCAATGGTATTTACCCCACCAATTTCAATCATTTTGGTTAAGGCGAGTTCTTTGCTCCAGCCGCTGTCTGAGCTTTTTTGATTGCGCTTCATTTCTTTTTCAATGCTTTCAAGCAGCCGGATTAATCGCCGGGCGACCAGATATTCGCCAAAACTTTTATGTGTCCATTCAAAGGTCGAATTACCTTGTTTGATTTCCTGACTCTTGCGAAAATAAAATGCCATCAACAATCGAGTTACGCCGCTTTTTGCTGCGTCTTGGAATTTGTCGAACAGTTCATTTAAACCGGCTGATTGTATTTGTTTGGCAATGTGCGCTTCTGTGGCCCGTCGTCCGCCTTCGTGCCATATCGCCAGTGCCACTTCTTCTAAAATACGGATGAAGTCATCTTTGTCTTTAATATGCTGGGTGGTTTTATGTTGGGTTGATGAGTCATATTGCCTGTCATAAACCCCGGTGATAAGGTCTTCATACACTTGATCTAAACGGGTGTTTTCATCAAAGTTAATTCGCTTGGCCTGATAGCTCAGTGCCAATAAATAGTTGAGCAATGGCTGGCTGCTGATTTCATTGAGTCGACCTTGTTTAAACGGCTCGGGTAATTGCCGCTCGGTTAGTGATTTTAGCTGGCCATATTGTTGCCACCATTTATCTCGCAAATCGATGTTGAGTAGTTTGTCAGGGTCAATCCAGTCGTCTTGTTGGTGTTTATGGATTTCGACGTGATAAGGCAGGATATGCAATACCTGTCCTTCGCTACGCCATTTGCTGTCATTGTTTTGTATGGATAAATCACGCCCAGTAATGATGGCTTTGATGTTGCCGCCACTGCCGTTTTTCATGTCGAGGGTACGAATCACTTCGTCGACAAAGTTATTAGCGACAATTTCAGCTTGTTGACCTTGCATTGACAGCTCATCAAGGCCGTCAAAAACCAGTAACATTTTGGCGGTTTGTGAGAACAGTGGGCTTAATGCGGCAAAGTTGAGCTGGTCGTTAAAAAAGCTTTCTAAAGCGGGTATCAATTGATCATTGATGCGAAAATTATGCAGTGGAATGTAAAAAACGGGAAAGTCGACGTTATCGACAATTTCAGCAGTCCAGATTTTGGTAAAACTGGATTTGCCCGCCCCGGGACCGCCTGAGATGACTCGAACGGCCATATTTTTATTGTTGCTGCTGTTGCTATCATTGCTGGCCCATTCTGTCAGTGTTTCGCTGAGTTTTACCACGCGTTTCTTTTTGTCATCACTGTGTTCTTGACGAGTGAAATAATAGGCATTTAATGGAATATAGATTTGTTTAAGGCTGATGGGTTCGCCAAAAACCGATTCATGCGCTTGTTTTATCAGGTGATTTTTATATAACGCCAGTTTTTCTTGCTGTAGTGTGGCGGTGGTAAAGGGGGTTGAAAAGGCGGCAAAAATCGGCTGGTAATAAGAATTGTTGCTGCGCCATTCTTGTTGTAATGAAAAAGGAAAATAAGCCGGGAAACGATTGGCCAATGCTTGGGCACTGACCGGGCTATAACCGAGTTTTTCAAACCAAACTTTTATGTCATTGACGATACCTGTCGCGGTCAAAATGGCGTCGGGTTGAGCAAAAAACTGCGGGTCGATATGGTAGTTTAAAGCGCCGAGTTTTTCAGCAAATGCCTCACTAATCGCATCAATATTATCGGCTACATTTTGAGGATTCAGGCTATGGCTATGCTCACTGACCAAATCTTTTAACGAAGCGATCATCGCATTGACGATGAGTACCCAGGCTTTTTCGCCAAGCTCAGTGTCTAATTCAGTCTTAAACACAATATCAAGCAGGCTTTTACCCGCGCTATCATACTTACCAGAACCGATATCAACGGCTGATTTTACTATGCCAGACAGGGTGTCTTTAAGGGATAGCTTGACGTCTTTTTGCCACAGTTTTTTTGGCGATGTGATTTGAATACCAGCAGTTTGGTCCATGCATGAGTTCCTTTATTTTTTTAGGTGATAAAGGATAAAGCGCAATTGGGGCGATGTCTAGATAAATAGTGAGTTTGGGTGGCATTCCGTTGGGCGGCATTCCGCTTCGGCACAAATCGCGAGCTGGAGCTCGTTCCTACAAGGCCATTCGTCATTTCGCGAAGCTTTAACGCATCTGCACTGGTGCAGAAAACTTGAACTGGCGGATTTGGTTGTTGAAAACGGCGACGCCTTGGTCAGGTAGCTGGTTGGCATAATGGGCTTCAAGGGAGTCTCTGGCTTCTCCGTAGTCGGCCCAGTCAATTGATGCGGTGTAATGTTGTAGTTGATAGAGGACTTTAACCAGGGTTCTGAATTCGCCATTGCGGGTGGCATTACGTAAGCCATTTAGATAACTGTCTCGGTGCACGGTTGGTACGATCAGCTTGTGTTGACCATCGGCATGAAGTTCTATGTTCATCATTATCCGCGATAAGCGGCCATTTCCGTCATCAAACGGGTGGCATTCGGCGATAAGAAACTGCATAAATATCGCTCTGGCCAGCCCTTTGCTTAGACTCTGGTAAATTGGAAATGCTTGGGTGAGGGTGCCTTCGACTTCATCAGGTCGAACAAACAAAGTAGTACCCGCCTGATTGGCTTTTTCTTTGAACTGACCGGGGCGTTTGTCTGGACGCTCAAGCATCATTGAAAAATGACGCTCCTGCAAAATTTGTATTAGTTCTGCGGGGGTTTGTGGCGGGCGACTCATTTCTTGAAAATCACTGATCTGTTGGTAAACGGCCAAGACATCGTGGGAGTCAGCATGACGGTTATCAACTTTGTGGTTTTGGAATATGATCTGTTCAGCTTCACTAATTTCAAACTCAGTGCCTTCGATGTAATTTGAAAAGTAACTTTCGAAAAATGACAGATTCATCCAACCCAGCTTGTTGTATTCATAGGCGACAGGGGCAAGATCACAACGATTAAGATAGTCGGCGAGTGAACGAAATAAACTTAATCGGTGAGTATCAAAAGGCTCTTTTTTGGCATGGGCTAAGCCAATATCAGTGACCAAAGTGCCCTTAAAACTGTTGGTTGATAATAGCGCACTGATAAGACCATTAAGCACACCTAACTCCCGTTCAAACTCACTCTGTGCTTGCACAAATGCTGTTGCCTGATCTCTGATGACGTTGAGGATTTGCTCACCAGAGCGACGTAATTCAATACATAAACGCTCTTCAACCCATGCCTGACCTAACGATTTTTTAGGGTTTCCACGGGAATTAACTAAGTTCTCAAGATATTGTCGGATGGGATGGGTTCGATGCATCTGAGGAACGAATAGCTCGGTCAGGTTTTGGTTATCACCGGGTATGATGACAATGGTTAATATGCCGAAAATAATGATGTTGCGCCTTTTACGAATATCATCAATAACAAATACCGTATTGTGGATAGGAACCAGCTCATGAGCTGTGCGAAATGCCGCCACTGCTGATGGGATTAAATAATTGACGATTTGGTACCACCGGGATAACACGGTTTTTTCAATCTCAATCAAGGGGGCATCGGTATAAATTCCCTTATAGATCCGCTTAAGCACCCCGGATTGAACCATCGCCGACAGCTTCCTGGAATCAGTAGTATCTTGACTGAAATATAATTGAGACATAATGGTGCCTTACTGGTTTACTTAAAACATTATAGTGGATTAAGCGGATATTATCGATATAACACTAGATTAAGAGGTTTTTTTTGACATAACACTAGATTAAGAAGGGATTTTTGACATAACACTAGATTAAGCAAGGACTTTCGACATAACACTGGATTAAGAGAAGGTTTTCGACATGAAGGTACTGTAGTTAGGGCATTTATGCCCGCAGGGAGCCAGAGCGAAAATCAGCAGTAGCCATTAATCCTCAAAAAAATTCGATCATAAATTCAAGGATAAATTCGGGGAGGAAGTTTAGAGGAAATTCGTAAATAAACCCGTGGATAGATCCACTCACTACGTTGGTGTATTTTACATATATTGCCGATTACAAATCCAATAAGTGCGAAAAAAGCTCAAAAACTGGCGATGTACCAGCAAATTATTGTTCATTTTATTGTTGCCATGGTTAAAATTGTCTTCTATAGTATGGTCCGACCTCTTAGGTCAGACCAGTTAAATCGGAAGCGTGGTAACAAAAGAATGAGAAGAGAGTACCGACTGGTCAACAGCTCAACCGAATAAAACGATTACTAAAAATCTAACTAAAAATCTCTTTGAAGATTTAAAACAAGAATAATGTGGAGCAAAAAATGTTTAAAAAAATGACTGGCGTAATGTCAGCACTGTGTATTACTGGTGCTATGGTTGTCCCTACTGCAATTGCTGCGGACGTGTCGGGCAAAACTCAATATCCTATCGTGATGGTTCACGGGTTAGCGGGATTTGATACCATACTAGTGGACTACTTTTATGGGGTGAAAAACAATTTGGCTGGTGTTGGTGCCGATAAAGTTTATACCCCTTTATTGAGCGCTGTTAATTATAGCGAAGTGCGCGGTGAGCAACTGGTTGAATATCTCGAAGAGTTGCAAGCAGTCACAGGCTCCGCCAAGTTTAATTTGATTGGTCACTCACAAGGTGGCATCGATTCTCGTTACGCTGCATCGGTTCGTCCTGATCTGGTGGCTTCTGTAACCTCTGTTGGTTCTCCGCATTTGGGTTCTGACACGGCTGATTTTGTTAAAAACTCACCATTAGAAGGATTAACCGATTCGATTGGCGGAGCCATTGGCACCTTGATTTCAGCTTTGGGTGGTGATGCTTCGTTGGCACAAGATGCTATGGGCGCAATGGAATCGTTGAACTCTGAAGGCGCGGCGGCATTTAATGCTAAGTATCCTGAAGCATTACGGACCTCGCAATGTCGGCAAACGCCAGAATATAACGTCGGTAGCTGGTTTTGGCCACAATGGGAAAGTGATTATTCAGTGAATGACGGTGCCCATCAGGTTAATGGCGTGAAATATTACTCTTGGACAGGGACTTATTCTGCTGTGACTAACTCTAATCCGTTGGATGTCGGCGATGCAATGTTGGCATTAACCGCTATTCCTTTCGGTTTTGAAGAGAATGATGGTTTGGTTGGACGTTGTTCTACGCATTTGGGTCAGGTGATCCGCGATGACTACACCATGAATCACATCGATGAAGTTAACCAAATCTTTGGTTTGGGTGGTTTGTTTACCACCGATCCAGTGCCACTTTATCGTGAACATGCTCGTCGCCTGAAAAGCGCAGGTTTATAAGCTCGGATTAAATCGGGTGAGGTTTATCGCCTGAAAAAACGAGAATGAATGCTCGTCTACATGCTGATAAAAGATTATGTAGACGAGGGTTCAATCTAGCTAATAAAAACAAACGTGAAAAAATCATGAAAAAAATCATTTATCTTATTCCAGTTGCCGCTGTATTGGCGACTGCTTGGTGGTCAGTAAAATCACCTGACAAACAAGACAAACAAATAGTGGCTAAAACCATCGTCCAGGATGATCGCCAAAAGCTCAGCCAACAATATCCAACCATTACCAAAACAGTGATTAAATCAGTGGTGCTGCAACCACCGGTAGAAGCCATTCCTGTTGAGGTGTTTTCTAGATTACCTAATTCCTTAAGAAATACGCCACTGCCTGAATCATTAGAGGTGGATGAGCAGGGTCATTTAGTGGTCAATCAATTAGTGCGTAAGCTATTTGATTTCTATCTGACGGCTATTGGCGAAGAGTCTCTTGAGCTGATTGTCGCTCGGATCAAACATCAGTTATCTGAGGAATTGCCGGAATCGGCTTTGGTCGAATCAGTGGTGATCCTCGAAGGTTACTTACAATATCGCAATGACGTCGCTCGCATTCTTAATCAGCAAAATACGCTTGAGGTTACGGGTGAGAGCCAATACCAACAACTCCAATTGTTACAGCAAACGTTAATTGATGCCCGTCACCAATTTTTGGCTGCCGATGTGATTGAAGCATTTTACGGCGAAGAAGATGCCTATGACAGTTATATGTTGGCGAGTAAGGCGGTTAGCGACGACCCAGAGTTGTCAGTGGCGCAACGCCAGCAAGCTTTGGCTGAACTTGAACAACAAGCCCCCGATTGGTTACGTGAGCAGCAGCAAAGTGCCAATCAGTTAAATGTTTATCGTCAGCAGCAACAGCAATTACTTGAGCAAGAAGGCAGTCAGTCTGACGTCCGAGAGCTGAGGGAACAAACCTTTGGTATTGAAGCCGCTGATAGGTTGGCGAAGTTAGATGAAAAGCGCGAACAATGGCATAGTAAACTGGCTGAGTACCATCAGCAGTTGGGTGCCTTACTTGAGGGTAAGAGTGAAGGTGAGGCTGATACATCAAGACAAGCGCAAATCGGTCAATTGCGACAATTGTATTTTGATGACAATGAAATTCGCCGAGTGGATGCCATTGACCGACATAAGTTTGACTTATAGCCAGTCGATATTTGCGCCAGCCTTTATCGTTGTCATCGTCCGGCGTTCGCTCTACAATAAGTTTTTCGAATTTTCAGCAAAAGCAGAACGATTATGTCATCAGCATCAGATAGATTTGGCACTAGCCTTAATTACAAACAACAAGAAAAAGGGTATCGGGAACGCGCACTGCAATTATTCCCGTGGATCTGCGGCCGTTGCTCCCGCGAGTTTGTTTATTCAAACTTAAGAGAGTTAACGGTGCATCACATCGATCATGATCACATGAATAACCCAAACGATGGCAGTAACTGGGAGCTGTTGTGCATTTATTGTCATGACAACGAACATGACAAGTACACCAAACACAAAGAATATCCGACAGAAGTTAAGGCCGGCGGCGATAGCCATGAAGCGGCAACCCATAACCCCTTTGCTGATCTCAAAGCGATGATGAAGAAGAAGTAGGTTTGCGTAATTAATAGCTAACAATGAATAATTAAAAGCAAAAGAAGCCACAGTTATATCCACCAGCTGATTAGAACTAACAGATCTAAAAAAGCGCTTATATTTCATCCTGTACAGCCGATACCTCCCATACGGCAGGTTATATTTTATGGGTTAACAGGATGAAAATTCTCTCTTCACAAATCGCTGCAAACAACCAATATCAAAGCCAGTTTGTGTCAAAACGTCAGGTGACCACAGTTAAAACGGCGGCCAGTGACGTTGATATCAGCGGCCTGAAACCCAAGCCACCAGTAACCAATTCTTCTAACGGCCCAGCCTCAACTTCGGGTCCTGAGGGACAAAAAGCCCTCAGCGAAAACGCCTATTACGACAAAAGTATATTCATCATGAAATTGCTGCTCGAAAAAATGACTGGCAAAGCCTTCGAGCTGTTTAATCCCAACGAATTTATCAATCAAGCCAATGAAATAAGCAATCGTGCCAATGAGTTACAAAATGGTGCTGGTTCGCAACCGCCACAAAACCCCGAAGACCTGATCATGGTTGAACAATATCGGTTTGAAAGTGAAAGCAACCAGCTGTCTTTTAGCGGCAGCATCACCCTTGAGGACGGCAGCGAAACACATTTCAATTACGCGGTGGGTTTTTCACAAAAGCACGAATCGCTATCTGTTGAAGTCATGCAACGTCAAGAATTGAAAGATCCGCTAGTCATCAGCTTTACCAGCAAACCGATTGAATTATCGAATAAACGCTTTGAATTTGATATTGATGACGACCACAAAAAAGACAGCATTGCGTTACTTGAAGCTGGTTACGGATTTTTGGCATTAGATAAAAACCAAGATGGTACCATCAACAGCGGCAGTGAATTATTTGGTGCGCTATCGGGCAATGGGTTTGCTGATTTGGCCAACTATGATGACGACGGTAATGGTTTTATTGACGAAAATGACAAAGTATTCAGTCAGCTGTCGGTATGGATAAAAAATGAAGGTGACGACAAGCTGGTATCACTTAAAGAAGCCAACATTGGCGCGATTGGGCTGCAAAATGCCGAAACCCCTTTCACTGTCAGAAGCAATGCCAGCGACAATGATGAGAAGCTGGCTATTATTCGTAAAAGTGGCTTTTACCTCAGTGAAAATGGCAAACCGGGATTAATCCAGCAGCTGGATTTTATTGTCTAACTGGCTGGCTTTTGATTTTGCTCTGCTCTGCTCTTAATTATTAATAGTTAATTATTCGGCTCCGACCATATAGAGCAAATTAGGGTTACAGTTATCCTCAACATTCACGAGGTTGAAACCTCGTCTACGGCAGAGCTGGTAGGCCGTAGACGCGAATTCATTCGCGTTTTTTTGATTATCAATTGTTACCCTGTTTGATTGGTGCCTTAATTATTCGTAACTATTCAGCTTGTGGATAACTCAGGTAGGAGGGGCGTCCCCGCCGCGATAAATGGCGCAGCCATTTCAAAAAACCTTATACCTTCGGTATAAATCGCGCCGAGACGGCCCTCCTACATTGTCTGATGTCATTTATCCACAGAATCATCGATTACGCTGAATGGTTACGTTAATTATTCATTGTTAATTCGCGAAGCTTTATTTCACCTGTAACAGCGCCAGCTGATAATCTTCCAGCACATCAACATAATAATCAATGGTCCAGCGTCTTAAATCTGCTTCGTGAATCGCTTGTAATAAAAACTCTTGGCCTTTGTCGACTCGTCCCAATTCAAAATAGGCAATGCCCAGCGTCGCGAGTAGGTCGGGATTGTTGTTATCCAGTGCCATGGCTTGATGGGCATACTTAATCGCTTTTTGTGGATCTCTTATCCCACCTTGTTCACTGCTGGCCAATAACTGGCTATATAAGGTAAGGGCAGGTAGGTAATTGGTTTTAACCAGCTGTTGTAATAATGACATGGCGGCTGTAGGAGAGTAATCGACTAGGTTGCCGTCAGGGTTTAGGTAGGCGTTAACCAGAAAAAACATCGCGTTTTTATTGCCCTGCTCACTGGCCATTTTTAGCCACTGTACTGCTTTGTTTTCATCAGTCAAGCAACCGCCACCAGCAGATAAACATTGAAATAGCTCATATTGGGCCTTGCCATAACCATTAATGGCGGCTTTGGTTAACCAGCCTAATGGTGTGTCGGTTTTTGTATTGTTCTGAGTTGATACTAATTCTAAATCCATTAAGGCCGAAACTAAATATTGATGAGCACCACTACCAGTTAGCGCACGTTGTTGCAGCTGTGCAAGATAAGCGCTATTTTGGCGCTCAAAATGAGCCTTAGCCTCTTCAGATGTGGCTGACAATTGAAATAAACGTCGCTGAGAAGGATAACTGAGCGGTTTATTATGGTCGTCATATTGTAATTCAAATTGCCATTGCGCCACGGCGCTGAGTACATATTTATCAATGGTCTCTTCTGGGTAAGAGGCGACAATATGTACGTTATCAGTCACGCCACTAGGGTTGACGTTGAATTCGACCACCGCCCAGGCGGCTGTCTCACCCTGGGTTAGCACATCAGGATATTCAGGCTGAGGGGTATATTTTTCCATCGCAGGTTTGATCAGATTTCTATAAATCGAATTAGCTTGCGGATAAAGGTTGTTGTCCAAAGCCTCAACACCATAACGATCACTCAGTGATTGATATAACGACTTTGCCTGACGTTTAGAAGGTGTCTGACGACGGACCTGTAAATAATGGGCTTTGGCATCAGGGTGATGGTTATCCATCGCCATTAATGACCAAACATAAGCTTGCGTGAAGTCTTGCTCAGTGCCATAACCACTGGCATAAGATTGAGCTAAAGCCAATTGTGCCCGGCTATTGCCTAATTTGGCCAGTTGCAGTAACTGCGGGAAGGATTGTTCGTAATCACCGTTAGCAAGTTGTTGCTGCGCCTGACTGTAATCAGCATTGGCGTGAAAAGCGCAAAATGACGATAAGCTGATTGCCAGTAAGGTGAGGGTTTTCTTTAAGCTGTTTTTTTTGTTAGTCATGGAATAATGCCTTTATTATTGGTGGTTTTCTAATCATTATCCTTTTTTACAAATTTACCGTTCGTTAGGTATAGACCTGAGGTGTGCAAAATAACTTTCTTTTTTGTTTATCTTTTCAGCATTTTTCTATAAATTCGCGTCTACGGCGCATTAGTCGTGCCGTAGACGAGGTTTCTGATTCAAAACAAACGATTTAAACCGTTAAGCGCCGCCACCCGATAAGCCTCCGCCATGGTCGGGTAGTTAAAGGTGGTATTGACAAAATATTCAATGGTATTGCCTTTACCTTTTTGCTGCATGATAGCCTGACCGATATGAATGATCTCAGCAGCCCGCTCACCAAAACAATGGATCCCCAGAATCTTTTTGCTGTCGCGGTGAAACAGAATTTTCAAGATGCCAACATTGGTGCCACTGATTTGGGCTCTGGCTAAATGTTGAAACTGGGCACGACCGACTTCATAAGGAATTTTGGCAGCGGTAAGCTCTTGTTCATTTTTACCCACAGAACTGATTTCTGGGATGGTGTAGATGCCAGTGGGAATGTCTTCAATTAGTTTGATGTTGGTCGCCAGCGTGCTGACCATCAGGCTGGCAGCAATACGCCCTTGATCAAACGCCGCACTGGCGAGACTAGGATAACCAATGATATCGCCAACCGCATAAATATTGTCAACCTCGGTCTGATAACGCGAGTTAACCTTTAACTGGCCTCGACCATCCGCTTCAAGGCCAATATTTTCAAGTTTAAGATCATTGGTGTTACCGGTTCGACCATTGGCAAACAATACACAGCTGGCTTTCATTTTTTTGCCGGATTTGAGGTGTATTACCACCCGGTTATCCGATCCTTCAATTTGCTCAAATTCTTCATCATGACGAATAACCACACCGCTGTTACGTAAGTGATAACTGAGTGAATCAGACATCTCAGCATCCAAAAACGACAATAGCCGATCCCGGTTGTTGATTAAGTCAACCTTGACCCCGAGTCCTCGGAATATCGAGGCATATTCGGTGCCGATAACCCCAGCACCGATAATGATAATCGACCGTGGACTGTCTTTAAGCGATAAAATTGTATCGCTGTCATAGATATGAGGATGGTCAAAATCAACGTTTTCTGGGCGATAAGGTCGTGAGCCACAGGCTATCACCACGGTTTCAGCGGTCAGTATGTCTTCGGTACCATCAGGACGGATAACCGATAAGGTATGACGGTCAATAAATGAGGCACTGCCATGGATAAGGGTGACATTATTACGACTGTAAAAAGAGCTGCGCAATTTGGTTTGTTTGGAGATCACTGAATTAGCATGAGTCAGGATCTCACCAAAACTCAAGCGTTTAGGGGTTTCATCAGGATTAAACAACGGATTGGCGTTGTATTCGATCAGTCGACTGACAGAGTGACGTAATGCTTTGGATGGGATTGTACCTTGATGGGTGCAGCTACCACCGACGGCATTAAAACGTTCAATAATGGCAACTCGGCGATTAAACTTGGCTAGATTCATCGCAGCCCCTTCACCACCGGGACCAGTACCTATGATAATAGTATCGTATTGATATGATGGCTTAGATTCTATGGCTGCTGTCTCAGACTCTGTGGCGATTGCGGTATTATCGATTGCTGTCTCTGTCATGGTTTATCCCCGTCATGATTGAGCAGGGATAATAACAAGGATCAGCGCAAATGTGGATGACTCAATGCGCTAGTTTTGTGCTGGCGCAAGTTTATTGCGCCAATTGATGGTTTTATCGTCGTGTCGTTATCACATAGTTATCACATAGCTATCAATAGTTACAGCTGTTAGGCCGTTTGATGACTAAATAACAGTTGCTGGTTAATTTTAAGCCATTGTTTTTTCTGACTATCCCAGTTACTTTTAAATGACTGATAACGCTCGTTCAATTGCGAATGCTCAAAACTGTCGGCCATTTTTTGCTTCTTCAATTCGAGCAATTCACGCTTGGTGCCATAATATTCGTTTAACCGGATCATCAACTTTTCGTGTTCTTGTTGCAATCTCTCAAGCTGCTCATGGTAGTTAGCCATTTTTTGCAGTTTGGCAGTGGTTGATTTAAGTAGCATGTCTGCTCGGGCTTTTTCAATCCGGTCTTCTGGCGAGGTACGTAAACCACTGGTTAATTTGAGGTATGAGAACGACTTAATCAACCATTTGGTTGGATCGTAATGCCACCACTTAATGCCATTTCGATAGTCATGCTCAAAAATGTGATGGAAGTTGTGATAGCCTTCACCATAGGTGAAAAACGCCAAAATACCGTTGTCTCGGGCGGTGTTTTTGTCGGTATAAGGTCGTTTACCCCAGATGTGAGCAAGTGAGTTAATAAAGAAGGTGGCGTGATGGTTAATCACCAGTCTCAATACACCAACTGATAATATCATGGCAACCATTTCACCGTGGATAAAGCCAAGGGCGATAGGAATGCCAAAGTTGGTGCCAAGCGTTAGCGGGACGTAATATTTGTGCTGCCAAGCGACAATTTTGTTGCGTTGCAGGTCTCGGACATTGTTGTAATCATGATAACGTTGCGACTGGTATTCTCGCAACATCCAACCAATATGGCTATACCAAAAACCGCGTTTGGCGGAGTAGGGGTCTTTATCATTGTCATCAACATGCTTGTGATGCACTCGGTGATCAGATGCCCAATGCAACGCACTGTTTTGCAGCGCAAAAGCACCGCCAATGGCAAAAATAAACTCGATTATGGGATGGGCTTGGTAGGTTTTGTGCGCCCACAAGCGATGATATCCAGCAGTGATAGACATGCCGCAATAACCAATAGTGATGATGGTCGCAATGATGGTAAATGAGTCGAATCCATGAAATATGGCATAATAAGGTACGCCAATTAGGGCAATCAACCCGGTTATGGCAAAAATGCTGACATTTAACCAGACGATTTTAGGTTTGTTCATGAGTGTTTTTATCTAAGCTTACAAGTGTACGCCGATTTTGCGATAACCACGGTTTATTGTCAAATTATTAGTGGTCTGCGATGAAGATTGGCATAATGTGGCAATAAAATGTTTCGTTGATGTGAAAAAGCGATTGATAGGGTTTAAATAGGCATAATAAATGGGCATAAGAGCAGAGCAAAAAGAAAAAACCAGACGAGCGTTAATTGACGCCGCTTTTAGTCAGCTCAGCAGTGACAAAAGCTTCTCAAGTCTGAGTTTACGGGAGGTGTCACGTGAGGCGGGTATAGCCCCGACGTCCTTTTATCGCCATTTTAGTGATATGAACGAGTTAGGTTTGACGATGGTCGATGAAGCGGGTTTAACCTTGCGTCAATTGATGCGTCAGGCGAGAGAAAGAATTGCTGGTGGCGGCAGTGTGATCCACACTTCTGTTGATACTTTTATGGAATTTGTTGAGGGTAATAGTGATGTTTTTCGCTTGCTGTTGCGTGAACGTTCCGGAACATCAGCGGCTTTTCGTTTGGCGGTGCGACGGGAGATCCAACATTTTAGCGCTGAAATGACCGATTATTTATGCCGTGAAGGGGAATCCAGTGTCGAAAGTGCCAGAATTGAAGCTGATGCCATGGTGACTATTGTGTTTAACGGCGGCGCAGAAGCACTGGATTTAGATAAGGAAAAACGCGCGGAATTGTCCGACCGCATTAAAAAGCAGCTCCGATTGATCACCAAAGGGGCTAATTGGTATCGCAAGAAACCCCAAGTGATTAGCTAACAATTAACAATTAACAATTAACAATGCAAAAACGCGTTACCGACGAACCAGATAAACCCCGCATTCCATATGGTCGGTATAAGGGAATTGGTCAAAAAAGGCAAATTTGGCAATTTTATGGGTTTCGACCAATACCTTGAGGTTGTCGGTCAGGGTTTGTGGGTTGCACGAAATATAAATAATGTTGTCGTATTGCTGCACCAAGGCTTCGGTGGTTTTGTCCAGACCACTGCGCGGCGGATCGACCAAAATGGTGTTGCAGTTGTAACTGCTCAAATCAATCCCTTCAAGCCGTCTAAATTGGCGAGTGCCGCTCATGGCTTCAACAAACTCTTCACTCGACATGCGAATGATATCAACATTGGTGATGTTATTAGCCTGAATATTATGCTGCGCCGAGTTGACTGAGCTTTTGGCGATTTCAGTGGCCAAAACGCGATCAAAATGACTGGCAAGGCCGAGAGAAAAGTTGCCATTGCCGCAATATAATTCGAGTAAATCGCCACCATTGTCTTTGCTGTTAGCGATTGCCCATTCAATCATTTGTTGGTTGATCAGTCCGTTGGGTTGGGTGAAACTGTTTTCAACTTGTTGATATTCGATGTTTTTGCCATTAATCGTTAACTGCTCAGTGACATAATCCCGACCGAGAACAAATTTTTGTTTTTTCGCCCGACCAATAATATCAATATTGAATTGGGCTGATAGTTCGGTTTTTAGCTGTTTAATTTCACTGAGCCATTGATCTTCTAATTGGCGATGATAAAGCAGTGAGACCAGTATTTCGCCACTGAGGGTTGAGAGATAATCAATCTGAAACAGTTTTTTGCGCAGGATCGGGTTTTGCTTTAATTTGTCGATTAATAGTGGCATTAGCTGATAAATCACCGGTGCCGCAGGCAACCATTGGTCAATACGGATTTTGCGTTTATCTGCCGGGTCGAACATGATGTGGTATAAGTCGTCGCCTTCATGCCATACCCTGAATTCAGCACGTAAGCGGTAGTGAGTTTTAGCTGAGGGGAAAACCTCAAACTGGCTTACGTTAAATTGCTCAAACAGCGCTTCGGTGCGCTCGCATTTATCGGCTAAATGTTGTTGGTAAAGGCTGGGGTTTATTGCTGTAAACGACATTGAAAAAATACTCATCATGGATGCGACATGCACTAAGGGCGCTATTTTATGGATTGGTGCACAAATGTAAAGTCTGGTGTAAAGCCCGGTTGAAAATAGGTTAGTCAAATCTGATGCACTTCTTTATACTTTGTTAACTTAATCACTGATGTTAAGGCTGGTATTTACAGCGTATTTTCAAGCAGAAAATACGCTGTGGTTTTTACAAAAAAAGACTAAATAAAACTGGCTTGGGGCCGATAAACAAACTGACGAGAAGCAGATGAAAAAACAGAGGCAAAGGCGATGAACTTTGGCGAAATTAAATCCTTTTTAAAAGGTGCACCGTTATTTGACGGTGAAAGGGCACAAGGCCCCAAGGGGCGGGATAATCAAATCCAGCCAAACCTCAGTAAACTCGGTGGCTCAGCGGCCATTGTACAGCGTAGTCAATCGAGCTTGTTGGGCTTTAATGTGCTCAATAAAGTGGTTACTGATAAATTACAGACGTTAGATCCCGAGGCGACAGCGAAGAAAAATGAAAGCTTGTTCGATTTTGAGGAAGTAGCGAAAAATGTGCTGTCGTTTGTTGAAAAAATGGTAATGAAAGCCAAAGGTGGCGGTGCCGACAACGGCAAGCTAGCCGAAATGATGGCACAGGCAAGAAAAGGGATTGACGAAGGTTTTGCTCAGGCTCGTAGTGAGCTTGATGAAATGGGCGAAATGGATGACGAGATGAGTCAGGGGATTGGTAAAAGCTATGACTTGATTCAAGAAGGTCTATCTCGTTTTGAAGATAAGCTGTTTAAACCACAAGAAATGGAACAGTTATCAATTTCTAACGCCGAGTTAAATTACTCCTTAACTAAAGATTCGTCGATCACCATTCAAACCAATGATGGTGATACGGTCACTATCGATTTTGCCGAAGCCTTGAGTTATCAAAACCGTCAGCAAAGTGGCTCATACACCAGTGTTGACGCAAATGGTCAAAGCACTCAGGTTAATTTCAGTCAAAGCAGTGAATCGCGTTTTCATGCGGTAGGGTTTTCTTTCAGTGTTGAAGGTGAGCTTGATGACGATGAAAAAGAAGCGATTGGTGCTTTGGTTAAAGATGTCAGTAAATTGGCAGATGAGTTTTTTAACGGCGACCTAGATAAAGCCTTTGAACAAGCCACCCAGCTGGGTTTTGATGAAAGTGAATTATCTGGTTTTTCATTAGAAATGACCCGAGTTGAGAAAATCAGTGTCAGTCAGGCTTATCAGCAAGTGGCGCAATATGATAATGCGCCCAGAGGACAAAATAGAGGTCAGGGCCTCGACCAGCCCAATCAGAATATTAATCAGTTGATGAAACCCGTGGCCGGTTATATGAAGGATTTATTGGCCTTCTTGGAGAAAGCCACAGAGCAGCTTAATGATGGCAACGACTTACAACAGTTGGTTTCTGAGTCAGTGAACAAGTATCTGGAATTTAAAGGTGAAGTGGATGTATCAGCCTCGCTGGAACGATTCGCCGCGTTTAATCAGCGGTTGCTCGAAACCATAGGACCGGGGCCTGGACCAGAGCCACAAGCGCCAGGATCTGGACGTTCAGATGAAGCCGCTTCACGTACCGGTGAAGCACCGGGACGACCTGAAACCGAGTCTGGTGAAGGCTAATCATTCAGCTAATAGCTAAAGCGACAAAAAACTGTCAAACGCTTTAAGATAAATGCACAATACCCACCATTAATTTACGTGGGTATTTTTTTGCCATGATATTTTCCGTGACGACAGCTCGCTCGTCTCATATTGCACTGATTGACTCCGGCATCGGTGGTTTTTCGGTGTTGGCCGAAATCGAAGCGAAAATGCCAGAAGTAACAGTGAGTTACTTCATGGATAACTTATATTTGCCTTATGGCGAATTAAGTCAGGCGGATTTGCTTAATCGGCTAGAGCGTATCGTTGAGTTTCTGCTCGGCCTGTCTGCACCCGATATTATCGTTATTGCCTGTAATACCGCCTCTACCCAATCTTTAGATTTTCTTCGTCAACGTTTTAAAGCCACTTTTGTCGGTGATTTTGTTGGTGTCGTACCTGCGGTTAAACCCGCAGCCATCGCCAGTTCGTCTGCCCGTATTGGGGTGTTAGCGACGCCTGCGACGGTGAAAGGTGATTATATGGATCAGTTAATCCATGACTTCGCTTTGCACTGTACAGTGCAGCGTGTGGGCTCTAGTGAGCTGGTGCATTTGGCTGAGATGCTCTTTTGGGGGCAAGCGGGAAGGCAAGAGGGGCAGCAACAAACAAGGGGAGTTGCTGAAGTTCAGCGAATTGTGGCTGAGTTTGAGGCTGTGGATACTATTGTGTTGGGGTGTACGCACTTTCCGCTGATTAAGGATATTATTCAACAGGCGCTGGATGATGAGGTTTTATTGGTCGATTCAGGGGCGGCGATTGCTAATAGGGTGCAATCATTGTTAGGGCAAAAAACTGAAAAATATCTCTCAACGGGTAAAAAACAGCTGTTCTCTACCCGGGTTTTATCTGCTGACAAACAGCAAAAGTTGGCTGCTATGGGATTTGAGCGCTTAACTCATATCAGTCTTGAAATAGGCCGTTAATCAAAGCCTATCTCAGGAATTTCTCTGAGTATGACGTGATCTGTGGTTTGGATGTTACCGAGCAACTCGTCATCAACTGAATGGGCGACGCTGGTTTTGGTATAAACGTCTGTCACCTTGACTTGATAAGGACTGATCACAAACCGGGGTAGATGTTTGCCGTTCTCAGTAATAAAGTGGGATTGGTGGATCACCGAAAACAGCTGGCCTTTACTCACTCCATGTTCTGTGCCGAGATTAAATTGGATTTGATTATCATCCACTTTGACGATCTTGCCTTGTACCGGCTGGCAATGAACCACATCTTCAATCGCCATTTGTACTTCACTGACCAAACTATCAATAGCACTACCATAGGTGCTTTGCCAAAAGCGTCTACCCGCAACATTAACCGACTTTTGTTTGCCATTGGACCAGTTGGCGGCAGTATCAAATTGCTGACGGAAGACTTGTTCCTTGGTGCTGGTGTTGTATAGCAGTAAATCAATGGCAAAATATCGTTCTGTTTCTTTGCCTTGCCAAAACATCAAATTATTAGAGGTTTGTTGACCAAATGACAAATCAGTGATTTCACCGAGCAGTACAAATTGACTTTCACTGGACTGACCGATGGTATCAATAACTTTAACATCATCATTATAATATTGAGAGAAACTGCTGTGACTGTTGATTTTTTGTTGTAACCAAGGGCGAGCCAGTACACTGTTGCTTTGCTGGTGCATCTGATTAAACAATCGTTGTGAAAAGGCTTTGCCGATTTGATACAAGCCGCCGACTTTGGCTTGCTCGCGGCTAGTTAAACCGAATTGGGTGATGGCGACAGATTTTTTAAAATCGGCAGCGAAACACTGCTTCTCCTGCGGAATAACATCAGCACGAATGGTCACCCAAATTTCACCTTGTTGATAGAGTTCTTCTACCAGTTCAAGTTGTTGGATGCTGCCATGAGAGGTGAGCTGAAAATCGTCTTGAGTCAATAAACCGTCAGTAACCTGCTGAACACTAGAGACTGATGCGCCTGCAAACATTAGGGCTTCTTTAATTGCATCCTGTACGGCTTTGTTTTTTGCCATGGCTTTATTGCCGTTACGTACTGGCGCAGAGCTTGTCGCCTCTATCCATTGGGCATGACTGTTGCTTATCATAACCAGTGACAGCATCAGGGCTGACAGTAGTCGGGTTGATAGGGTCTTCATTTTGAACATCACTTTGGGCCTCATATAACTGTTTTGACTGCCAATGCATTTTACATAGCATGATCTATGCCGGAGTATCAGCTTATTAACCAAATCATCCAACAATGGCTAATGCTAATAGTGGTTAATAGTGGTGTATTTTGTGCATAACAGCTGAGTATGTATTGATTCACTTTAAACAGTAGGGAAGGGTTATCATGGTTAAATTATTTAATATCAGGCGATTAACCGGAGTGTTAATGGTGGCTACACTGAGCTTAAGCTTGGGTGGCTGTGCCAGTATCGTCGATAAACATGTTGAATGGGAATATGTTGAACCTGAAACGTTTCCAGTGGTTAAGGCGGTAGGTTATGCCCCCATCAGCTTACAAAAAGGCAAGAGTGACAGTCAGAAAATGGTTTTGGCTATTCGTTCTTCAAAGCTGGATGCCTATCGTGAATTGGCTGAACAAGTATATGGTTATAATATTAATGGCGCGACGTCAGTAAAAGGCATGGTCGCCAGCAATGATACGCTTAAAGCGAAAGTTAATGGTCTTATTCGCGGAGCCAAAGTTGTTAAAAACTATGCGCTCGGTGACATCTATACCACAGAGCTGACGCTAGATATGAAAGTGGTTTATAACTTATATAAGGTGAATAATAAAACCCGTCGACTTAAGACTGTTCGTTATTATTAATTGTGTTTCTCAAGAACCCAAAAAAGCGCAAAATTATTTGCGCTTTTTTTATTGGTTACTTTTAAGATGAGGAATATTAGGCTTTAATCGGTTTGTATCTGGAGGCGGCAGTTTTTTGACCCATTTGGTTATAGGTCATTGAGGATTGATCTTTTTTCGAATCGAATAGAATGCCTTTGAGCATTTTCACTGTGACCTGATTGTTTTCGATGATTTTGCCATTGACTTCATTGTGGTGTTTGATTTCAGTGAGTAGGTTATCAATGTCGTTTCTCAGTGGTTTGATTGACTCATGCTGTAAATCGGCAGCACTGAACTGAGTGGAGATTTGTTGGTCGGTTTGTTGTAGCTGTTGTAATAGTTCAGCTTTTTGTTGGCTGGCTAATACCACTTTTTCTGGTGAGCGACTGGTAATTGCCTCACGCTCAGAAACAAGCAACTCGTTCATGCGAACGAGTTGGTCATATTGCTGTTGTAGCAAGTCGAGAAGTAAATCGAGAAGAGGAGTGCTCATGGTCTGCTCATTGTTTTTTAGTTAAATAAGTCAGACTCAAAGGACGCTAGCTTTTCAGCTAGGCGTTGGATATTCACCTCGTATTTCCCTTCGGAAATCGCCTTTTTGATATCACTCACTTTGTTTTGATCAACACCAGAGGCGTTGCTCGCTTTTTGCTGCAAACTTTTCAGTTGCTGCGCTTGTGGTGTCAACGAAACAGAATCCTGTCGGCTGGCAGTTGATTGCTGCTGCACGGTGGCTTGCTGTGTTGTTTGTTGACGAACCTGTGTTCTTTGTTCGGCTTTGTCACTGCCGACTTGTTGGTTGCCAACTTGGCCACCTGGTAAATTGTTGAAATTTATGGACATTTTACTAACCCCACGGCGCTCTTGATTCTCTTACTTATATTAACGGCAGTATTAGCCAAAACTTTAATCTTTTTATTCATCTTTTTTACTATTTCTTTGGGTATAAGTTTGGGTATAAGTTTGGGTATAAATTTGGGTATAAGTCTAGCTGTAAGCTTGGATGCAAGTCAGCGTCCTTTATATACCCTACTGCTGCTATTAAATACTAATTTCAACACGGTTAACCGCAACAACCCGAGCGTCTATCCGCTTACTGCTGCGCGTGTTGAGTATAGCAATGTTATCGCCCAAACTCCCGTTTTGTTGAGAGATCCCTGAGGTTTTTACACTCAGTCCTTTTATTTTTGCGATGATAGTAACACTATCGCCTTTACAGACCAAGCAAACCTGCTTTAGCGTGACTGGTTGTCCAGCGGAAACATGCCTGCTGGCTTTGGCACCAAACAGCAGATTCGGGCGTTGCAGGGTACGACCCCTGATTTGATTTTTGTCTTTAAGCATGACAGTGACGTTACTGTGATCAATGACCACTCCGGGAGATAGGCTGGTTAGCGCAACAACGACTGGCACTAATTGGATGATTTTCACCTGGACGTATAAGTTCCAGCTTTTTTTCGCCACCGTGTCTGCGCTAGCATTGGCGGGGCAGCGCACTAATACTGTTGTTCGTTTGGTGAGTGTCGCGGTGCCTGGAATACTGAGTTGTAATTCACTGTCGCAGGGCTTGATTTTTATTCGTCGGTCGAGTGGCACAGCCTGATAGCTGATTTCACCAAGTTCAGGCGGGGGAAAAAGTGCTTGAACATAATCAACAGCCCGCTGTTCTATGCGTTTTTTCTCTAGATATCTTTTGTTGTATTGGCTACTCTCAGCGGCTGTAGCCGGATTGACTGACAGCAGAAAAATAGCACTGAATAAGCTGTAAATTATCCCGTAACTCAAGGTTTCTAATGGCTTCTTTATAAAAAAAATCAACATTTTCATGGCGTTTTACTATGCTTTAAAGACCGGATGAGTTATATAATGACACTAGTGTCGTATTATATCTGGGGCGAGTGTCAAATTTTGGCAATTTATCTTTGACAATCAAAGGGATCGGACGTTAATCATGGTCTGTAAATGATGCTTTGCCAATCCGTTTTACAATCGTTTTACTAATCGCTTTTTAGGGTGTGGTATCGCGTTCTATTAACGCTTTATCGACACTTTCTAGACGCTTTTTTGGCGCTTTATAGCTATAAGCAAATATCATTCCAGACTTTTCAGTTGGTATCTAAAATAAGTAGGAGTTTAATATGGCAGGTGTACTTGATTCGGTTAACCAGCGAACCCAATTAGTTGGTGCGAATCGACTGGAGTTGCTGCTTTTTAAATTACAGGGGCGTCAACGCTATGGCATCAATGTATTTAAGGTCCGGGAAGTCTTGCAGTGCCCTCCGTTAACTCAAATCCCCAAGCAAAATCACCTTGTTAAAGGGGTGGCTTACATCAGGGGGCAAACCATTTCAGTGATTGACTTAAGCTCTGCAACGGGTGGTCGCCCGGTACACGACTTGACCACTGCTTTTATTATTATTGCCGAGTATAACCGTACGGTTCAGGGTTTTTTGGTCGAATCTGTTGAGCGTATTATCAACCTTAACTGGGGAGATGTAATGCCACCACCGAAAGGGGCAGGCAAACAGAGTTATTTAACCGCAGTGACAGAAGTTGATAACGAGTTAATCGAAATTTTGGACGTTGAAAAAATCCTTGATGAAATCGCGCCTCAGCAAACTGAAGTCAGTGAAGATTTGGTTGATGATGGTGAGATGCAACAGGATTTAGGAGAGCGGGTAATTCTGATCGCCGATGATTCTGCTGTTGCTCGTAATCAGGTGAAAAGAGCGTTGGGGCCTTTGGGTGTTGAAATGGTACTGGCTAAAAATGGTCGGGATGCATTGGATCAACTGGTATCCATTGCAGAAACGTGTCACTCTTGCATTACCGAGAGGGTTGGTTTGTTGATTTCAGACATTGAAATGCCGGAAATGGATGGTTATACCTTGGCTGCTGAAATTCGTGCTAATCCTAAGTTGTCGAAATTACATATTATCCTGCACACTTCACTTAGTGGCGTATTTAATCATGCCATGGTTGAAAAGGTGGGGGCCAATGACTTTATTGCCAAGTTTAACCCAGATGATCTGGCCGCAGCGGTCAAAAAATGGTTGCATGTTGAATAAGTCATAACAGGACGGGTGAGCAGAAAGTGCCAGATAAGCAATTGGATGACAATGAGTATACACGTTTCCGAAATTTTTTGGAACAACAGTGCGGTATTGTACTAGGAGACAATAAACTCTATTTGGTGAAAAGCCGACTTGGACCATTAATGAACCGCTTTAATGTGGCTACATTGTCTGAGTTGATTGTGCAAACCCTTAAACCTACCGAGCGGCAGTTAAGAGCCGCTGTGGTAGATGCGATGACTACCAATGAAACCTTATGGTTTCGCGATAGCTACCCTTTTGATTTAATGAAAAATAAATTGTTGCCTGAATTAGGCAATCAACGAGGTGGTTTAAAAATTTGGTCGGCAGCGTCATCTTCCGGACAAGAGCCCTATTCTATTGCTATGTGTATTGCTGAGTTTCAAGCAATGAATCCTCGCGGTTTATCGCCGTCAATTAGTATTCTTGGTACTGATATTTCTAATACTATGTTAGATCACTGTAAGTTGGCGCAGTATGATGCGCTGGCGTTGGCACGGGGACTTTCTGAGGAACGTAAGCGTAAATTTTTTGAAGATAGTGGTCGTGGAATGATGCAGGTAAAGAGCAATGTTCGACGATTGACAAATTTTCGACACTTGAATTTACTCGATAGTTATACCTTGCTTGGTCGTTTTGACATTATTTTTTGCCGCAATGTGTTAATTTATTTCGCCCCTGAAATAAAGGCACAGATTATTGATAAATTCGCTAATGCCCTGAATGATAACGGTTATTTATTCTTGGGTGCTTCCGAATCTATGTCAGGTTTGAGTGACAGGTTCAATATGGTGCGCTGTAATCCAGGTATTATTTACCAGAAAAAATAAACCCCACCTCCCGCTTTAACTTGCTTGTGCAGGTTGGTCTGCTAATTGCTTTGAGAGCACTTATGTAATTAAGTTGTTTTCGAGAGTGATTATTATGGCGATAAGTTTTGATAAAGCATTTGGCATCCATGAGCACAGTATTATTGCTCGTGGTCGTCGAGCAGAAGTATTGGCTAATAATATAGCCAATGCTGACACCCCCAATTTTAAAGCCAAAGACATTAACTTCCAGGAGGTGATGAAAAACGCCCGCTCGAAGCAATCTACCCATATTACTACCACCCACGAAAAACATTTCAAATTGCCCCACGCCGGGCGCGGTGATACCTATTTTGTTACACCCGATCAACCGGATACTGGTGATGGGAACACTGTTGACATTCAAATGGAAAGAAACAAGTTCCTAGAAAACTCGATGGAGTATCAGGGGAGCTTACGCTTTTTGACCGGACGTATTTCGGGTCTTAAAAAAGCCATTACCGGTCAATAGTGGTTAATAGCGGTTAGCCGCAGGAGAGTTTTTATGAGTTTATATAATGTTTTTAATATTGCTGGACTTTTGGGTAATGAAATGAGTACTCAGTCGCAATCTCTAACCGTAGGAGAACCCTTATGAGTTTATATAACGTATTTAATATCGCCGGAACCGGCATGAGTGCACAGTCATTACGGCTCAATACTACGGCGAGTAATATTGCCAATGCCAATACGGTTTCGAGCAGTGTTGATCAGACTTATCGGGCGAGACAGCCAGTATTTGCCGCTGAATTGACAAAAGCTGCCGGGGCACAACAAGGTGAATCGGCAGGTGTTAAGGTACTCGGGGTGGTTGAGAGTGAGGCACCACTGAACATAGAATATTCGCCAAATCACCCGCAGGCCGATGAAAACGGCTACATTTACAAGCCTAACGTCAATATTATGGAAGAAATGGCCAATATGATCTCGTCTTCCCGGACTTATCAAACCAATGTTCAGGTTGCTGATGCGGCAAAGCAAATGTTGGCAAAGACTTTGCAACTCGGACAAAGATAGGGCAAAGACAAGCCATAGATAGCGGATTGAGGTGATGACAGTGGATCCATTAAGCAGCAATAGCATATTAGACGGGTTAGGCGGTACGGCTACCACCTCGGTGCCAACATCTGATCCAAATCAGGCGTTGAGCCAAGAGGATTTTTTCGCCCTGTTGACCCAACAGTTATCCTATCAAGATCCGACCAAACCGGTCGAAAATGATCAGATGATTTCGCAGATGACGAATTTTACCATGGCAGATGGCATATCTGGGTTAAATAGTAATTTCGCTGACTTTGCCGCATCAATGACCTCGAATCAGGCGCTTCAGGCTTCTTCTTTGGTTGGGCAACAAGTACTTGTGCCTGGCGATAAAGCGGTGTTGCAAGGTGTTGAGGGTGAAAGAAGCTCAGCAGGAGCCTTTTCTCTGCCTCAGTCAGTGCAGAACGTGCAAGTTCGAATTGAAGATGATGCCGGGCAGTTGATCCGTACTATCGAAATGGGTAATTTACCCAGTGGTAAACACCGTTATGAATGGGATGGACTGGATAATAATGGTAATCCGGTGGCCGAAGGTGACTACAAAATTCATGCAGAAGGTACTATGGGTAACGAGGGGACAACATTCCCTGTATCGACTTATGCCCATGTACAGAGCGTCAGCATTGGTGCTAATGGCACCGGATTGACCATTAATACTAATATGGGTTCTGTAAAATTAGATGACATCGAAGAAATTGGTGACAGTTAGCGTTGCTAATATAGAAAGTATAAAGACAGTATAAAATCAATAGAAAAGTAAGGTTCAGCACGACACCTGGGAAATAAAACCACTCCCGCTTGACAACAGAGCAGGTGAGTTGATGTTTTTAACGCCGGGTCACTTTAAAAGACATCGCGGTTAATGCGAATAACGAGGTAGATTATGAGTTTTGGTATAGCTTTAAGCGGTATTGCCGCTGCCCAGAAAGATCTGGATACGACAGCCAATAACATTTCCAACGTGAGTACTACGGGTTTCAAGGAATCTCGTGCTGAGTTTGCCAATGTTTATGCATCGTCAATTTTTAGTTCAGGTAAAACCAAAGTCGGTGATGGTGTATCGACATCCCAAGTTGCCCAGCAATTTCATCAGGGGGCATTGGAGTTCACCAATAACTCACTGGATTTGGCGATCACCGGTGACGGTTTTTATGCCATGACACCTGATTTGGCTTCTCGGGATATGACATTTACCCGAGCTGGTGCATTTAAACTGAATAAAGACAATTTTATTGTTGATTCTCAGGGCAACTTTTTACAAGGGTTTCAAACCGATCCGAGTACTGGGGCAACAACGTCGGTGAGTTTAACCACGACACAGCCAATTCAGATCCCCGATTCAGCTGGCGCACCTCGTTCTACCACCAATGTCTTTTTATCAATGAATCTGGATTCTCGTTTGACAACGCCTTTGGTTGCGCCCTTTAATCCGTCGGATATTGCGACCTATAGTTCATCAACATCAACCACTATTTATGACAGTTTGGGTGAATCTCATGTATTAGGGGTATTTTTTGCCAAAACCGCTGTAGACAATCAGTGGGATGTGCATTACACCATTGATGGTCAGAATTTGTCGGGTGTGAATGGTTCGGGTGTGGCGATACCGGCAGCGACAGTAAACTTTACCGCAGATGGTCAACCGAATCCTAATCCATTACCTTTGGTACCCTTTACTGGTGGTACTGGCACGGGTATTACTAATGTGTTGACCAATGGTGCTGAATTTCCGGCAATTATGAATTTCAATTTCCGCGATAGTGCGGGCACTAAAACACCGACACAGTTTGCATCTAAGTTTGAAGTCAATAACTTGGAACAGGATGGTGCCACTGTTGGTCGATTGACTGGTATTGATATCAATGCCTCGGGTAAAGTTGTCGCGTCATACAGTAATGGTGACTCTTCTTTCCTTGGTCAGATTGCTGTTGCTCGTTTTGGTAATGTGCAAGGGTTACGTCAGGTCGGTAATACGGCATGGAAAAAGAGTCTTGATTCCGGTGAGCCACTGGCTGGGGAGGCAAATACGGGGACGTTTGGTAGTATTAATTCATCCGCACTCGAAGCCTCGAACGTTAACTTGACCAATGAACTGGTTGACTTGATTGCCGCGCAACGAAATTTCCAGGCCAACTCAAGGGCACTGGAAGTTAACAGTACACTGCAACAAACAGTACTACAGATTCGATAATTTTTTTTCAATGTTACGTCAGCCGGACACATTTGTTGTGTTCGGCATAAATCACGAGCTGGAGCTCGTTCCTACCACGAATTATTCACAAGATCTTTTTAATTCCGCCGCCAAAAAAACGTTCACGCCATCTGGCACTCTCCTTGCAATATCTCTTATATATTCAGTTAATGTGCTAAAAGCGCCAAAACATCAGGGGTAAGTTATGGATCGTATGCTATATATCGCTGCCAGTGGAGCCAAGCAGAACCTTAACGCGATTTCAATCAGCGCCAATAACTTGGCTAACGTCAAAACCAATGGCTTTAAAGCTGATATGGAACAAGCCCGTTCGATGCAAGCTTTTGGTGAAGGAATGCCAACCCGAGTATTTGCTATGACTGAAGTGCCAAGTCAAAACTTTGACGGCGGTGCTTTGAAGAGCACAGGCAGGGATTTGGACATTGCTGTAGAAGGTAAAGGTTGGGTTGCAGTGCAAGATGCCGACGGCAACGAAGCTTACACTCGTAAAGGCAGCCTACAAATCACCGCAACTGGCACTTTGGAAACCTCAGACGGCTTAATGGTCATGGGTGACGGTGGTCCTATCACCTTACCGGTACCGGTGGAAAAAGTTGAAATTGGCCGAGACGGCACTATCACTGTGTTGCCATTAGGCGCACCTGCCGAAGCACTGGAAGATGTCGACCGGATCAAACTGGTTAACCCGGATGGACCTGATATAACCAAAGGTAAAGATGGCCTGTTCCGTCGCAAAGATGGTGTGATTGAAGATGCCGCAGCGGAGGTCACCTTGGTTAGCGGTGTGCTTGAAACCAGTAACGTTAACGCGGTCGGTGAAATGACCAACCTCATCAGTATTCAACGTCAATTTGAAATGCAGGTGAAAATGATGAAGGCCGCAGAAGATAACGACCAGCATCATAACCAAATTTTCCGTGTCGTTTAATTCGGCGCTCTTTAATTAGCAGTAACTTATAACCGGAGGTGGCTTATGCACCCAGCATTATGGATCAGTAAAACCGGCTTAGATGCCCAGCAAAGAGATATCTCGGTGATCTCCAATAATCTGGCTAATGCCAGTACCGTCGGTTTCAAAAAAAGCCGTACAGTGTTTGAAGATTTGCTGTATCAAAACGTCAATCAACCTGGCGGTCGTTCGTCAGCCGATACTGAATTGCCCAATGGTTTAATGTTAGGTGCTGGTACCAAAGTGGTCGCAACACAAAAGAATTTCTCTCAAGGCAATATGCTAACCACTGAAAATCCGTTGGATATCATGGTGCAAGGTAAAGGCTTCTTCGAGATTTTACAACCTGATGGCACGATTGCTTATACCCGAAGTGGTCAGTTTACTACTGATGAAACCGGTCAGATTGTCACCTCAGGTGCTGGTTTTCCGTTACAGCCTAGTATTACCGTACCGGCAGATGCGCAAGCGGTAACGATTTCTCAGGATGGTCAGGTGTCGGTGCGCGTTAGAGGCACTGCCGATAATGTTAATGTTGGCCAGATCACTATTTCGAGTTTTATCAATCCAGCCGGTATGGAGCCTATCGGTCAAAACCTGTATACCGAAACGGCTGTTAGTGGAGCACCTGTTCAGGGCACTCCTGGATTGGAAGGGTTAGGGACTATGGTACAGGGCGCGTTGGAAACATCTAACGTTAACGTTACCGAAGAGTTGGTTAACCTGATTGAAAGCCAACGGGTTTATGAAATGAACTCAAAAGTTATTTCGTCAATTGATCAAATGCTTGGTACCGCAATCCAACAATTATAATCGTTATTGCGATTGGTTAGAGAAAGGAGAGGTTATGATGAAAACACTATTTCCAGTATTAACAAAAGCAGCCACATTAGCAATGACAGTATTGTTGGCTGGTTGTACTACGACAATGGAAGTGCCGGTGCAAGACAGTACGTTTTTTGAACCTGTGGTGCCGGAGCAACCGGATGACCAAATCGTGGCTACCGGCTCGCTGTTTAAAACATCTTTGGCTAGCAGTCTTTATTCTGACTCTAAAGCCAGACGAGTCGGCGATATTATTTCTATCACCTTACAAGAAAGTACTCAGGCGACTAAAAAAGCCAAGAATGAGTACGGTAGTGAAGCGACAAACACCCTTAACCCGATCACTGGTTTTGGTGGTTTGCCAATTAAAAATGGTAACAGAGCGATTCAGTTTGGTCTTGATGCTTCAAATGATTTCAAAGGGGATTCGAAAGCCGACCAAAGTAATAGTTTGACGGGTACAGTGTCGGTTAATGTGTTGCGGGTTTATCCTAACGGTAATTTAATGATCCGTGGTGAAAAGTGGATAGGTCTGAATACCGGGCGCGAATATATTCGTTTGACCGGGGTGATTAGACAACAAGATATTGGCGCTGATAATACCATTTTATCGACTAAAGTGGCCAATGCGCGAATTGAATATAGCGGTACTGGTAGCTTCCATAGAGGGCAGCAACCGGGTTGGTTTTCAAAATTCTTCACCAGCGGTTGGTGGCCATTTTAACTTATTTTACTTAAGAGGATAGTGTCATGATAAGTTTGTCAATTTCATTAAAAACTGTACGACGATTATGCTTGCTGACATTATTTGTTTTTAGTCAGCAGACATTAGCGGTCAGAGTTAAAGATGTCGCTGATATTGAGGGCGTTCGTGTCAATCAGTTGGTGGGTTATGGTTTGGTGGTCGGCTTGCCTGGCTCTGGTGAAAGCAGTCCTTTTACTGAGCAAAGCTTTAAAATGATGCTAGCCAACTTTGGTATTGCGATGCCGCCGGGCGTTAAACCTAAAATTAAAAATGTCGCAGCTGTTGCTGTTCATGCGGATTTACCGGCTTTTACCAAGCCTGGACAACGTATTGATGTCACCGTTTCATCTATCGGCAGCGCACAAAGCCTTAAAGGTGGCACTCTGATCCAGACCTTTATGAAAGGTTTGGATGGTGAAGTGTATGCCATTGCTCAGGGGAGCTTAGTGGTTAGTGGTTTGGGTGCCGAAGGATTAGATGGTTCAAGAATTATCATTAATAGTCCGACCGTGGGGCGGATTGCTAATGGCGCTATCGTTGAGCGAGAAGTGGTCAGTCCTTTTGGTCAGGGTGATTACATTACTTTTAATTTACGTAATCCAGATTTTACTACGGCTAAACGTTTGTCTGATGTTATCAACAAAATGTTTGGTGGTAGTGTTGATGCCAATGTGGCGACACCGTTTGATGCGGCGTCTATTCGGGTGACTGCACCGAGAGATATTTCCAAAAGGATTTCGTATCTGTCGATTTTAGAAAACCTTGAATTTAAACCGGCTGACAGTGCAGCCAAGATTATTGTTAACTCACGCACCGGTACCATTGTTATTGGTAAAAATGTACAACTGCTACCAGCAGCTATTACCCACGGTAATTTGACGGTGACCATTTCAGAAGAGCCAGTTGTTGTTCAGCCTGATGCCTTCACCGAAGGTCAGACAGTGGTCAATGAACGTTCGATTGTTGATGTTTCGGTAGATGATACCCGGATGTTTGTATTTGAACCTGGCGTCAGCCTTAACGAATTAGTTAGAGCAGTTAATGAAGTGGGCGCAGCGCCCGGTGATTTAATGGCTATCTTGGAAGCACTTAAAGAAGCTGGTGCCATCCACGGCGAATTAATTGTTATATAACCTGAGTCATAGCACAGAACAGCGGTGAAATATCATGGATAAATTAGCACAAGCCCAAGAACAAGCCAGCAACTACTACGATTTTGCTGGTTTGAACAAACTACGCTCGTCTTCACCAGACGATAAGTCAGCGTTAAAGGCGGCGGCGAAGCAGTTTGAATCCATTTTCACCAAAATGTTGTTGACCAGTATGCGTAAAGCCAGCGAAGTGCTGGAATCAGATAGTCCTTTTAATAGCCAGTCGACCAAATTTTATCGTGATATGCATGATCAACAGATGGTTGCCAATATCGCCGATACCGGCGGTTTGGGTTTGGCAGACATGATCATGGAACAACTTGGCGGCACCAATCCTGATTTTAAACCTGCGTCAATATTACGCTCTGACGGTGGTTTAAGCGGGTTAGGGGCTGAAGACAAAAAAGCCACTGCTATGGACTTTATAGTCCCTGGCAGTAAAGCGGTAGCGTTACAAAATCAACGACTAAGAGCGATAGGCGAACCAGTAAGTAAAACTGACAGCCCTGTTGCTGCTCCTGCTGCGCCTACTGTTAGCCCTGTTAATGCAGCTGTGGCTGGTCAAGTACAAAAAGAAAGTTTGTTTGACAGTCCTGCTAGCTTTATTAAAGGCATATTGCCCCACGCCAGAAAAGTGGCGGCGCATAAAGGCATGGAGCCTTTGATGCTGGTGGCTCAAGCTGCACTTGAAACCGGTTGGGGTCAAAAGGTCATCAAAAAACAAGACGGTTCTAGTAGCCACAACTTGTTTGGTATTAAAGCTGATTCACGTTGGCAGGGTGATAAAGCTAAGGTTCAAACGCTGGAATATAAAGACGGAGTGGCGAAGAAAGAAAACGCCTTTTTCAGGGCTTATAACTCGGTTGAAGAGAGCGTCAAAGATTATATTAATTTTCTCTCGTCAGACGACCGTTATAAAGCCGCGATGGATAATGTCAAAGATCCGACTAAGTATTTTAATGCTTTACAATCAGCAGGTTACGCGACGGATCCGAACTATGCGAAAAAAGTGGTGAATATACTTAATGGCAAGATATTTGCAGACCTTAAGCAGTAAGGAGTAGACGAGGTTTTAACCGCGTTAATGTCAAAAAAATCGCCTCTTTATAACCAATAACCAATAACCAATAACCAATAGTCAATTAATCAGGAGTTATCATGGCTGATATGCTGCAAATAGGCACCTCGGGTGTCATGGCCAGCAGTCTTTTACTGGAGACTGCGGGGCACAATATTGCCAACGTCAATACTCCGGGCCATGTGCTGGAACGGGTTGAGCTCTCCGCATCTCCTTTTGGTGGCATTGGTGGCTCTGAGGTTAATCGGGTGGTCAGTGAGTTTGCTCAGCGTCAAATGCGTCGGGATACCGCCAATCACAGTTATTACGATCAGTTTGTTACAGAGGCAATCCGGGTAGACACTTTGTTTGCCGGTACTGCCAATAGTGTGGCCACTTCGCTGGATGGATTTTTCCAACGTCTTCAAGGGGCTGCTGATGACCCTTCATCTATTGCCGCCAGACAGTTGGTGATCAGTGAAGCTGAAGGTATGCTCGGGACTTTTCAAACCCTTAATGGTTTGGTGCTTGATCAAGCGACCACGATTAATGAGCAGCTGGATATTTTCACTAACGAAACCAACAGTCTGATCCAGAATATCGCTAAGTTAAACAAAAGTATCACCGGTTTGGGCATTGCCAATGCATCAGCTTCTCCGAATACATTGAAGAGTGAGCGGGATGAGTCGCTGCGTAAACTATCCGAGCTGATTGAAATCAATACCCTGGATGGTTCGCAGGGAGAGAAGTTAGTCTTTCTTAATACTGGTCAGTCGTTGGTATTAAAGGATGGTGATTTTACCCTATTCGCTATTAATGGCGATCCGGATCCGAACCGTAAAGATTTGCAATTGGGCTTAACCACCAACAGTAGTTTGACTGTTGGCATGGAAGCGAACAAAGTGGGTTCTAAAATTGGCGGTCTGTTGGCGTTTCGACAGGAAGTACTTGAACCGACTCAAAATAGGCTCGGACAATTGGCGTTGGCATTAACCGACGCTTTTAATCAGCAAAACAAATTGGGTATGGATGCTGATGGTGAAATTGGTGGCAATATATTTCAGTTGCCTTCAACCTCAGCGTCTTCGTATGCGGCCAATACAGGTCCGGCGATCAGCATTGTCGCGTCAGTGGAGCCCGGTAAAGGCGCTAGTTTGACATCATCTGATTTTCAAATTACCTATGCCGCAGGTCCTGATGCTTACACTATTGATGCATTGGATGAGCAGGGCGCTATTATTGCTGGGTCAACCAAAGTGTTGACTGTGGCGGGTGGCTATCCGGCGACTTTTGATTCAACTAATGCCCCTGGCGGCAGTTTGTTTGGTTTGAGTATTACTATAGATGCGCCACCAGCGGATACCAATACATACCTGTTAAAACCAGCAGGTAATGCAGCGACCACTATTGAGCTGTTATCTTTACGACCAGAAGATATCGCTTTGGCCGGACCGGTCCGAACCGAAGCGAATTTAAATAATATTGGCACTGGGGTGGTTAGTCCTGGAACGGTAACAGATACCGCGCCAGCCACTTCTGATTTCACTGCACCTGGCGGGTTAACTAACGATCCGGTATTTGTTCGTTATGATGGTGGTAACGTATTTACTATTTATAATGGTAATCCGGGTCCTGGTCCTGGTGCCGGTGGGGCGGTTTTATTGGGCACTACTGCGGCACTGCCTGCCGGGCAATTTAATAATATTATGGCCTCAGCTGGGGCACCGACCAGTGGTTTTGGTTATGACTTTAATATTGTTGGCACACCACAAGCTAACGATACTTTTACAGTAAAATTCAATACCAGCGGTTTTAACGATAACCGTAATGGTTTGAAGCTGGCGGCATTGCAAAGCGACGAGTTGATGAGAAAAAATGTAGTTTCTACCGCAGCGGCCGATAATACTTTAACGTTCCATGAATCTTATGCCCAACTGGTCAGCATTGTCGGGGAGAAAACCGCCCAGGCCAATGGTAATGAACAGGCATTTGAGGCATTATTAGATCAATCTACTTCGTGGCACCAATCTATTTCTGGCGTAAACCTAGATGAAGAAGCGGCCAATTTAGTCAGGTTTCAACAAGCTTATTCAGCCGCAGCGAAAATCATTTCAGTGGCTCAAGCCACGTTTGAGACACTGCTCAGTTCAGTGAGATAGTTAAGATAGGCAGAACAGAGATATAAAGGTGTTGTTATGAGACTGTCGACCAATCAGATATTTAATCAGGGTGTAAAAAGCATCCTAGATACTCAGGCGAGATTAACCAAAGCCCAAGACCGGGTGACCAATCAAACCAAACTACTTACCCCTTCGGATGATCCCGCAGCAACCGCTCAGGTTATGCGCTTAAATGAAAGAATCGAATTAACCAAACAGTATGAAACCAACGGTACTATCTTAGAAAACCATTTAAATGGCGAAGAAGTTGCTATGAATGGTATCAAGGTGGCGATGGATCGCGCCAAAGTACTGGTTATCCAAGCAGGTAGTGGTTCGTTGACTGACTCAGACAGAGTGGGTATTGGTTTTGAAATTGCCAGTATTCGTGATGAAGTGGTTGATTTGATGAATACCCGAAACGCTGGTGGCGATTATATCTTTGCCGGTTTTCAGTCTAATGTGCAACCTTTTACCTTTAATCAGGCGACCAGAGTGTATGACTATCTCGGTGATGAGGGTGAATTGAAATTGCAAATTTCTTCATCGGTGAAATTGTCTGCTGGTGACAGCGGTAAAAAACTGTTCGAAGATGTTGATACCCGATTGCAAGCGGTTAATGCAACGGTTGCTGCGGGCGCAGGCACTAGTGCGTCAGTGGTGGTCGATAATCAAGGTCAGTTCGATTTGTTTCATAAACAAAACTATGATCAGGTGACCCCGGGTAATAATAATTACAGTGCCATTCTAACCGCTGGTGTGCCTGATGCTTATGAAATTCGGCAAAATGGTGCAGCGATGGTACCGCCGGTAACCGGACCTTATAATTCTGGTGGTGGTATTGATTTTAATGGTCTGAATATTCAGGTGGCTGGTAACGGTGTGCCGGGACAAGTGGATTTTAGTTTATCGACCCCGAGCAAAAAAAATATCGCCACAACATTAAATGATTTGTTTGATGCCTTGAATGCTGGTGGCGGTTTTACCCCGCTGTTAAAAAGCCAGTTAAAAGACGCGTTAACCCAAACTACTCATGCCGCAAGTCAGGTCGCTACTGTCCAGGCTTCTTTAGGTGGTCGCTTAAATGTGATCGACAGTGTGCTCGACTCTAATCTAGAAATAAATCACGCCAATCAAAAAACCCGTTCTGATCTGGCCGAAGTTGATTACGCAGAAGCGGTCACCGATTTAATGAAAGAAGAATCTGCGTTAGAAGCGGCGCAAGCCACCTTCGGTCGAGTCAGTCGATTGAGTCTGTTCGATTTTATCCGTTAATCTCTTAACAAAACGAGGTTAAAACCTCGTCTACGGTTTTACCCCAACGCACACCTACGTGAAATCTGCCCGGCATAACCCACAAAAACGAATTTTATTCACGTAGCGACGTGTCCTTGTTATTAACCGATGTTACCGTCGGGACAATTATTGCCACCTTGTTGCCGCTAGGCTGTTTTGCCGCTTTTATATTAGCGGCAACTAATTGACCCTGTTTTTGCCGGAGTGACTATTTTTGTCGGTTGATTATTTTATAATGTGAACAAAAAGTTAAAATAAAGTTACATGATTACGGGTTGTAAAATAATGAAAAAAAACCGTAAAAAAGCCGAAAAAAAACTAAAGTTTCTTCGTTTACCGCCGATATATTACTACGGAACATTTCGTAAACATCTACTTTTAAGCCCTTCAGTTAAAAATCTTAATAAAGCGGCAATTTTTGCCACTTTTCTCCTAAAGTTCAACCTTTTCTTGCCGATAGCCTAGTTAGCTTAATAGAAGCTGAGTCTGAATCCCTTTATGGCATTTGGCGAGGTTGTTAAGTCTCTATGCATTATTTGACACTTTTGCCGCGATGTTTTGGCGTTGCTGGCAAAATTCTCTTTTTCGAGGCTCTGCTGTCGATTTTGTTTCCACAGAACAAAGCCAGATAGTGGTAAATCTTTTGAGGGCGTTAATAGTGATCAAATAAAAAGTAGTCATGGGTTTTTTATCACTGAGGTGATGGTATGTTTTTTTATTGGAAATGTGCCGCTGTTTCATACAGTTGCTGTGCTGATAGTGTTTCCACAGAACACCATCAGCCACCATTAAAAAGATTATGCTGAGGTCGATAAATTATTCAAAACTAAAATCGGGTTATTTGTTTGATGAAATAACCACTAAGGAGCAGTTGATCAAAAACAGAAGTTTTATTGTGTGACTGTTTAGTTAACACGGCAAAAAAGTGCTAAGAAGCGACCAAGTGTGGCAAAAGTGTGGCAACAACTTGCCCATCAATTTACCCACCACCGGTTGATAAGAGGTCAATGGAAACAGTATTGATTGCGACGCTTTTATGACATGAGTAAAAGCAAGGACCTCATTCATGACCATGGAAGGGCATATTCACGGATGCAAGCACAGGGTTTTGTCTGCTTATTAATATGACGAGCAATGAATTAACGCATAACACAGTAAACAAAAATGGTTTTTGATAACGATTAAATGCACAGGACTAACAATATCCGCTGGCTTAATTAAGGTTTTTTGGCAGTAACTTCCCAAGAAATAATTTCTTTGGGGTCTAAATCAATAGCACGGGAGATATAGCTATGGCTTTATTTGTCAACACTAATGTATCGAGCTTAAATGCTCAAAGACAGATGCTTAATTCAGGCGATGCACTGGATACCGCATTTCAGCGTTTATCATCAGGTTTGAGGATCAACAGTGCCAAAGATGATTCGGCCGGTTTACAAATATCCGATCGACTGACATCACAAATCCAAGGCTTGGATCAAGGTAATCGAAATGCCAATGATGGTATCTCTTTGGCGCAAACCGCTGAGGGTTCATTGGATGAAATGACCAACATGTATCAACGGATGCGAACGTTGTCAGCACAGGCGGCAAACGGCTCAAACACAGTCCAGGACAGGGCTGCACTGCAACTAGAAATGCGAGCACTGGGTAGCGAAGTTAATCGGATTGCCAGTGATACCACCTTTGGTGGCACCAATTTGCTTGATGGTTCTTTTACCGCAGAATTTCAGGTAGGCGCGGATGCCGGCCAGGTAATCAGCATGACCATGACAGGTATTACCAGCTTTGATGGTACTAACTTAAGTGTGGTTAATTTCTCAATGAGTGAGTTAGCGCTGGCTGCGAGTAATATCACAGGCACAGGTGGTGGTGCATCGGTGGCTTTTGCCAACCTCAGTAGTATGTCATTTACCTCAGTCGATAAGGCTCAGTCTATGCTGGGTGCGGTTGATGCGATGATTGGGGCGATTGATGCAAAACGGGCAGAGCTTGGTGCGGTGCAAAATCGATTCTCATCCACTATCCGAAACCAAACTAACGTTTCGGAAAACCTGTCAGCAGCACGTTCGCGTATTAGAGATACTGACTTTGCTTCAGAAACCGCTGCTTTAACTAAAGCGCAGATCCTGCAGCAAGCCAGTAGTACGATTTTATCTCAGGCTAACCAGCGTCCACAAGCAGCGTTATCTCTATTAGGGTAGAGTGATAAGCCTAGTTCGTAAGTGGCAGTTAAGTAACTTGAGCTATTAAAGCATCTTCACCGTTTTATTCTCTATTGGCGTAGAGACTAAAGCAAACGAAGCGCTTTGAACCAGCGACAAGTAGTTGGATGGAACTGGATAAACAACGGAGGCTTTGTTGTTGATCCATTGATGTCCGGTTAGTTAGATAGGTTTATTCGGGTAAACCTGTTTAACGACCGCCGGCTATCTCCTCAGCTATATGACGCTTTAACGATTAATAATTTCTCCTGTAGCATTGTTTTTTAATATTTTTATCCGTAAGTGCTTTTGACATTAACTTCACTCATCAGCTGCTTA
>CBDIDQ010000135.1:0-20678 GCA_965277695.1 Alteromonadaceae bacterium | reverse complement strand
TGCGACATTTCTAAATTGAACGGATGTTTTGGGGCCAACATTCCGTTCCATACTTAATTCGACCAAAGAAAGAAAATTAGTTCTACTTTTTATTTTATATGTCACACTTGCTTTTATTGGAATGTTTTTAGGAATCATCTTTTTTCCAGTATATTTTTCTCCCGAGCTATTGCCAAGCTGAACTCCAGTTGATTTGAATTCATCACCAAAAGTATTGATAACTCGGGAGCGACCACGATAAGTGCCATGCAGCCTAAGCGCTCTATCATTCTTTAAATTCGTTATAATGAAAGTACACTTTAGAACACTGCCAGCAGCCAAGCATTTCCTGAGCTTAAATTCAAACCCTTCAACTTCATTCACTAAATCAGTACTGGTTTTAAAGCTTATTTTTTTTGGCTTGTTCGTATCACCGGAAGACAGTGTACTTGAAGCAATTGAAGTTGAAATATCAGTAGACAGTAATTCCTCAATCCCCTGCGTTTTAGCAATATTGCCTCGAATGGAGCTTATTATTTCAGCTGTTACAGTGTCCAACACTTTAACGTGTATCCGAACTTTTTCGCCAAATGGCGTAATAGTACCCGTTATTAGAGCTTCAACTCCTGAAATTTTACCAAGCTTTCTTGCTGTTTCAGGATTAATTACGCCTGTATCTGATAACTTATGCTCTTTGATAAGCGCTTTAAGATGCGTTCTATCAACTATGCTGAATCCACCTGATTCAGCTAAAGAAACAGACATTTCTTCCGAAATAAATCTGCCTAGCTCAGTTACGTTTCCTTGAAGGTCAGTAAAATCAACGACGGCCAGTTTCTTCTTTTTCTTCTCAACAATCTTTTTTGCCATTTTTGAAGAAAGCTTGTTTATTTCTTCCTCAAAAGCAGGCTTTGATTTGTTAAAATAAAAAGTGCAGTGATGAATACTAATTTTAAAATTGGGTACGGTTTCATTATTTTTTTTCCAATATTCCAAGGCGAACAAAAATTACCATAACCACGCTAAATCGTCCAGTGAACAGCAATGGATACTTTGAATTTACGTTAATTTTTGCTTATTTATTTTAAATACTGGCAACAAAATGAATTTAGGATAGTAGTGTGTAGTGGTCAATATATGGCTTGTCATACTCTACTTAATCTCAAATGCATAATTGGCACGACTTATTACAGCTCGCTAAGTGGCAATAGCGAGCAGAGCATCACCCGCACCAAACTGACGAACTTAGTGATCATTGAGGGTTATCGATGTTTCTATCAAAATTCTTTGCTCGCTTCGGAAAAAAATGAGCAAACTATAAAAATGCTCCCAAACAAGTAATGCGACCTTTTTCGAAACTAACCAAAACTTGCTGGTAAGGTTTTTTTATAACTAGACCAAGTAATCAAGCCAAAAGTCAGGGCACATACCAACACCCCGACAGGAGCAAGAAAGAACAGGTAATTAAAGGCTGTAGGCAAGATGCTCGGAGTCGATGCTAGAGAGATAGCCCACGACAACACTGGAATTATCAACAATAAACAAACCACCGTAATCACCGCCCCTACTTGCCAAAACATACCAATGAAATCACCAAGCACTTCTGCATTGTTATTTTTTCTTCTATATCCCATAAAAACCCTATAAATTTAGTTAAAAGTGCCAGCAATCATATCTTGACTGGTTCAATCCAAGCAACCCCATAGGTGTAACAAAATGAGGTGGTAAATCTACATTAACCAGCCATATCTTACCTAATCCAAAATATAATTTGGCTCTATTTCAGACATTTACTATCATAAAATATCGCGAGATTGCCGCCAGCTCCCTCCAGACCACCAACTTTTTATCATTGATTTCTTGCTGAATTAAGGAAAATTACGAATCACTTTTTAAAAGTGATCCTATAAAAAAGGCGGGCTCTGATTTTTCTGGGTAACAAATTTCCTTTGGGATTGACCGTAGTTAGGGCATTCATGCCCGCATGTACCGTGGCTTCGAGGCACTCCCGCAGATAAATCGGCTACAAGTGTTACTCTAAAACATGGGGATTTGAGCAGAGCCAAAAAGCAGGTTGTTTTTGATAGTTTAATGGCTCAACAGACACTAATGAGCATGATGCTCAGCTTGAGGATGCATTTTTTCTAGCACATCTAACCTATGATTGTTAACCACACTGATGGCTTTGACGTCACTACGTAATACTCGACACTCAAAAAATGTCTTGAAGTGAGCGGGATATTTGAATCTGTCATGATGAAGCCATAGAGTCTACTGTAGTAACAATGGACTCTATTATAGACAAATATAAAACTATGATCAACAATTAAATATACGACTGTAGCACATTTATTCTCTGTGTCTCTATTGGTATATTCACCATCAAAACGTCTGTGCCAATAACCGTTTAGCCTGATCACGCGGTAAACAGCTCGACAATGGCGTATCAGCAAATGCCTGCTGATCAATTTCTCTAACAGTTGAAGCTGTCACAGTGCTGTCATTCAATGCCACTTCAACTCGGCACTGAATATTCGCTTGCTCTTGACGATAGAAAATCTTAATCGCTTTGTTGCGATGGATCAGGTTTTTGTAAGGGTAACCTTTACTGCTATAAGCCTTTTCAACCACATGCTCAACGACATTATCAGTGAACTGACTGACAGCTTGAGTCTGGGCATTGGCGTGACTGGAGAATAACGCTATACTGGCGGCTATACTAATGACAGCACCTTGTACAGCAGTGATTAAACTCGGGTTTTGATTGAAATGTTTCATAATAGCTCCGTTTAAATAAGGTCTCTTTTAGCCTGCAACATTGCTTGGCTTGGGAAACAGATTACTGCTGACAGGCCGCTCAAACAAACGATATAAACTGAAGCACAGTTAAGAAAAACTTAAGTCATGAACTATTTACCACCACTAAAATCACTACAGACCTTCTTGATTGCCGGGCAATGTCAGAGTTTTAAGCAGGCAGCAGCACAGCTGAATGTGACTCAGGCGGCGGTGAGCCAGCAAATTCGCCAGTTAGAAACCCATCTGCAAGTGAAGTTGTTTGATCGCAACAGTAAACAAACGGTGTTAACTGAGGCCGGCAGTCGATTGCTGCCGTTTATGCAACGCGGGTTTGACGCCCTCAATGAAGGTGTGCAAGCCCTAAATGGCGATCCACAACCCAATGTGTTGCGGCTCTCTACCCTGCACTCTTTCACCTCATTATGGCTGATCCCCCGCTTGCAGACGTTTCAGCAATTACATCCGGAGATCATGGTGCAGCTGGCCCCGGTCAACAATCTCATCGACTTTAAAGATGCCAATATTGACTTGGCCATTCGCATGGGCCGGGGCGGTTATCCCGGATTAGTGGAGAAAAAGATTCTCAGTGATAATCTGTTGTTCGTCGCCAGTCCGGCACTGGTTAAAAACATTGATATCACCGATCCCAAACAAGTCTTTGAGCTGCCCAGAATGGAAGATACCACCGAGGGGATCCACGAATGCTTTATGACCTACTGCCAACAAGTCAAAATCAATCCGAAAAAACCAATCTTACAATCGGCCAGCGCCATGCCACTGATTGAAGGTGCCGTAGAAGGTCACGGCTTTGTCATGGCCAATAGCTCGCTGGTGGTGGAACATTTGCGGGCTGGCCGCCTGATCACTTTATTGAATTTCGTCTGCCAAAGCCCCTACTCGCTATATCTGGTCGCCCCAGAACAACAATTTAGCTGGCAGAAAGTACGGTTGTTTGAACAATGGTTTACGCCCAAGGTGTTGGCGTCTTTTGCCGATCTGGCGAGCTGGTAAGAAAAAGAACATGACTGACAATACTACCTAATCAGCACATCGGCGCAGCAATGGCTGGTTTTGGTCACGACAATACTACCTGATCAGCACATCGAGCGTCACGAATTAAAATACATCAAGCTTGAACCGCACTATCGTTGGCAGCAAAACCGATAGATTACTACCTGATCAACACATCGAAGGCGATTAATACTACCTGAATCGCACATCGAAGGCGTTGATACTACCTAAATCGCACATCGGAGGCAGGCAATACTACCTGAATAGCGCATCGGAGGAGGCGAATACTACCTGAATCGCACATCGAAGCAGGGTTAAGGCCAGTGAATACTACCTGAATTGCACATCGGAGAAAGGTCAAAACGGATTGAGCAACTTGAATACTACCTAAAGTGCACATCAAACGCTGATACTTCGCGACAATCCCTTGTGGATAAGGCCATTCAGCCAGTACTTTGTGGTGATCGGGTTAATACTCTTTACTGATCGAATACTACCTAATTAGCCCAACGATATTAATGTATGTGGAAAAGCTGTGTATAAAATTGTGTGTATCAGGGATTTTTTACTACCTGATGGTGATCATCACAAGCCATTTTGTGAATAACTCGGTGAATAAGATCAAATCGGCTATTTTAAATACTGCCTTTGAGTGATCACGATTAATACCTGATGATGATCACGATAATACCTTTGTTTGATCGCATTACTACCTAAACAGCCCCATCATACCACTTGCAAGTGATCGCAATGAATACTAACGTACTGTATTATAAGGTTTTTGTTTGAACTCCCCTAACCTAATCCTAACCCTTAAACACCTAAAAAGATCTTACCTTTACCTTAGGGTTAATTCATCATCACTAATAACATTCAATGAGATAACAGGCTCTGACCATATGAAGCAAATTAAGGTTACAATTTCCTTCAACATTCACGAGGTTGAAACCTCGTCTACGACAGAGCGGCTGCGCCGTAGACGCGAATTTATTCGCGTTTTTCAGATAATAAAATGTAACCCTATTTGATTAGAGCCAGATAACATACAGACTAAAACCCAAAGAATTGATCAAAATCTTAAAAGATCATTACAAAGCACTAATAAGATCACCACAGAGTACTAAACGATTAATGCATCCAATACTGAAATCCTTTATTGTAAACCTTGTGGATCTAACAACAATTAGTATCAATATGACAAATGAAATGACAGACGAATCAGCTAATACAACAACAAATATTAATACAGCAATAACCAACCAAAGTATCTTGCCTGAAGAAGAACTTGCTGCTTTGCAAATGAATCTTTTTTCTTTATTAGATTCACCCACTGATCCCACTTCTTTTGATTCTATTTATTCTAATTCTATTGCCAGTATTGACTTGGTTCCTCGATTTCGTCGAGGGGTTAATAAAGCCATCAAATCCACCGAAATCAAACCCAACCAAAGCCTAATCATTGAAAACCGCTATCATATTGGTCAACACGAATTGATTTGTCGGATACAACCCGCCATCATCAGACACCATGTTGATGGCATCCCAGTTGAATACCACGCTTATCCCGGTGACAGAGAAGAACTGATCGAAAAAGTGCTCTTTCTCATTGCCGCAAACAAAGGATTAGAATTAAGAAACACCGCTGGTGGCATTAAACGTTATGGTGTGTCTTTTACGTTATATGAGATCAGAGAAGAACTTAAAAAAATTGGTAAAACAAAATCTTACGATGTTATTCGCGAAGCCCTAACGGTGATCCGCGATTCCAAAATCATTATCTCGCAAAAACAAGATAAAAAAGAAATCACCATCACTCATAACGTCTTTGCTGACGCTGCACTTGAAGTTGAAGGCAAAGGTCGTGCCCGTAACCGTTGTTTTATCACTTTTAGTGATTACGTTGTTACTGCCATTCAATCATTAAATTACCGTCAATATCCGTTTGGTAAAGTACATGCTCACAAAGCCACCCTCGCCCGCTTTTTACACAGCTATCTAACCGCTTACTGGCTCAATGCTAATATCGGTGTACTCAAACAACTATCAACCAATGCGATCATGGAAGCTTTTGGTAAAAGTGGAATTTCGATGCCACAAAAGCGCCGAGATTTAAGAGAAGCCATGAGCTTACTGGTTCAAGATGGCTGGTTTACCCATGTGCCTACGGCAAAAAAAGTTCAACAAAATAATATCGTTGATTATATTTATTTTTTAGAACCAACCACCCAATTTGTTGAAGATATTAAACAAGCTAACGCCAAAGCCAAAGGACTGAGAATTATCAACAATAAGTTAGTGACTGGCGAAACCAAAACCCTACCCGACGCCAAAGTCTACTAAAATCCTGCTGATCAGCAAATAATTCAATCATCATTTTACTTTTTGGCTTTTGTGCTGCATCATCAGCTACATGCAACTTTTTAAACTTTATTCAGTTTTTCTGCTTATTGTCTGATGACAACATGTAGTTTGACCTGAGGTAAAAAAAACCATGTACGATAGCAAATACAATACTAAAAACCATAGCCGTTTGGCTGAGCGTTCTGAAAATATGCTACAAGAACTCACCGCACAAATAAAATCGGCTAAAAATGAACTGCAAGCTAATCATTATTTTCAAACTTATTCAAAAGCAGCGGTCAGTAAACTACCGCTATTAAGCAAAGCGATTGTGGATAAAACCGTGTCAGAAATGGAAAGCACGGGTTATCAATTTGAAAAGAAAACCGCAGGAACAGCGCAAAAATATACCATGACCATCAATAACATCATTGATATTTATGCTTATCGCAAAATCGATAAATATCGAGATCGCTATGATGATGCTTTTACCGTCTTTATTGGCAATTTAAAAGGCGGTGTCAGCAAAACGGTGAGCACCGTATCACTTGCCCATGGCTTACGCACCCACCCTACCCTACTCCATGCAGATTTACGGATTTTGGTTATTGATTTAGATCCACAATCATCCGCGACGATGTTTTTAAATCATGAGCATTCGATTGGTTATGTTGAAGAAACCGCCGCTCAAGCGATGTTACAAAACTTACCTCGTCAAACCCTACTAGATGAATTTATTGTTGGATCAGGCGTACCGGGTGTTGATTTAATGCCTGCTTCTATTGATGACGCTTTTATTGCATCAAAATGGGAAGAGCTGTGCGCCGAACACTTGCCTGAACAATCAATTTATTCGGTGCTGAAAAAAAACGTTATTGATAAAATCAGTGGTGATTATGATTTCATTTTAATTGATAGTGGTCCTCACCTTGATGCTTACCTGATGAATGCATTAGGTGCGGCTAATTTGCTGCTCACCCCTATCCCACCGGCTCAAGTTGATTTTCACTCAACATTAAAATACCTCACCCGTTTGCCAGAGCTTTTATCCTTATTAGAAGCCGACGGTTGTGATGACAACATCATGGGACATATTGGTTTTATGTCAAAACTAGCCAACAAGAGTGATCACAAGATTTGTCACAGTTTAGCCAAAGAAATTTTTGGTGGTGATATGCTTGATGCGGTATTACCGAGACGAGATGGTTTTGAACGCAGTGGTGAGACTTATGATACGGTATTTTCGATTAATCCGGTTAATTACGTTGGCAGCACCGAAGCCTTAAAAGAAGCTCGCTCTTCTGCCTATATTTTTGCCAAATCATTTTATGATCGCATCGAATTCATTCGCGCTAACTGAGAAAAACCATGACCTCTAAATCGACCATACGTAAGCCAATAGGCCGTACATTAACCAAACTCAAACCTGCTGAGCCGACAGCAGCAGGACAAGTTTTTACGCTTAAATCAGGTCTCAAAGCGACGTTTATGCCTGAAACCATTTCAGCCGAGACCCTAGCAGATAAAACGTTTGTTATTCAACAAAACAACGGTCGTGATCAAAGTGCTTTAACCGAAGACGCCGTTGCTGATATTTCTCGCACCATCACCTTGCAACAATTTTTGCCCACCATTGGCCGTTATGTTGATGATAAAATTGAAATTCTCGATGGCTCTCGACGTCGTGCAGCAGCGATTTACAAAAACACTGGCCTGTTTATCCTGGTCACTGATGATGAACTGACGACGGAAGATGCCCGTCAACTGGCTAAAGATATTCAAACCGCGCGTGAGCATAACTTGCGAGAAGTCGGTTTACAGTTATTGTCATTTGAACAACAAGGCATTAAGCAAAAAGACATCGCCAAAATGAACGGCTTATCAGAAGCCAAAGTCACCCGGGCATTACAAGCGGCAAAAGTGCCTAAACAAATGTTGAATTTATTTCCAGATCAAGCGGCACTGAATTATCCAGATTATAAGTTCTTGCTAGATACCTGCACTAAGCTCAACAGCAAAAAACTGGCGCTGCACCAGCTCATTGAGGCGGTCTATACCGAGTTTGCCGAGCAACCTACCCCACTGACTGTAGAAGACGCTAAAACCGCCATCATGAGCGCTTATAAGCAGCATACCGACACATTATTATCTAAAGCGAAAAAGCCCAAAGCGGTGGTCACGCCGCTACATCAATTTGATAATAAAAACCAATATGCGCGGAAAAAAGTCGATGGTCGTAAAGTCAGTTATGAGTTTTTACAGTTACCTGACAGCTTACAAAAAGAGCTTGAAGCTTTAATCAGCGACAAAATTAAAGCTCATTTTCAATGAACTTTTCTTCACCTAAATAAACCTTTTACCTTCTTGATTTTAATGACTTTTTTGATTTTATTTCAGGGTGAAATCTTCATTAATTTCAGGGCTTTCAAAAACGTTGATTGCTAGGAGGGGCGTCCTCGCCGCGATAAATGGCGCAGCTATTTCAAAAAATCGCGGCGGGACGGCCCTCCTACCTCAATTTATCACTTATAATTAATCACTCAATCTCCTTAACCATGACTCACCAGTGCGACGATGAATACTATCAACGCCAAGCTCAATCAGTTTTTGCAAATCCAAGATATAGCAAGCCTTCGTCGTGCTCCGGATCCAATCGAAACAAGTCCTCGTGCAAATAACCTCGATATTGGCAGTCAGAAATTAAAACCAGATATTGTTGAAATCTCCGCCGAAGGTCGCAGGTTGTCAGCAGCTACACCAACAACAACGACACAAACTACACCAACAACACAAACTACAGCACCAGACACCAGCATTGAACGATTGCTGACAGAAGCCCAAGGCAAAATGAATGAACTGAGGCAAGAAGTGGCACAGTTGCAAAATAATCAGGATGAAACATCAAAAAGAGAATTGGCAAATTTGAATGGACAGTTGGTGACGGTGACGAATGAGTTGGCGGCCTTGCAAAGTAAAAAGCAAGGTAAAAAGCAGAATGATGAGCAGGAAAATAAAGGACAAAGGGTCGGGATCTTTCCCTGAGTCCTCGTTCATACTAAAGTCTCAATTGTCTTTTGAATTGAGGCAGCCTGCTGATAATCATTTAAAACTCGTCTTTCAAAACTACACTGAATTTCTCAAATGGATAAAACAATAAACCATCTTCAATGCCAGCAGGTGGCATACCGCCTTTAATCGCTTCAAACGCGTTACCCATCTGGGTTAACGCCTGACCATCGGCCATTGGCACGGAATGGTTAGGTAATACTCGCTCGACTTTATGTTGCATCGCTTTGAGTTTTTGCGCCGATTGATAATAAGCGTCAAAATTGGATTCGGGTAAATGACCGAACAAGCTGCTTTGGTAGAAAACATCACCGGTATACATCAACTTGCGCTCTTCATCTAATAACACGATAGCATCCGGTGAATGGCCTGGGGCGGTGATCACTTCTAGTAGAATGCCGCCCAAGTTGATTTTGGTTTTATCTCTTAAGTAGATATCCACTTCGTAAGGTCTCATATAATAGTCTGGGCCGACATCCCGGTAAAACGGACCATAAGCAATTTTCAAAAAGTCGATTAAATCAGTGTTGTTCAGTCCTTTCTCGCCTTTACGCGTGTATTCATCATCGGCGGCCATGATAAAAGGAAAGTCGGCGTTAGCGGCTACATGGTCGTAATGGTAGTGAGAGTTGACTAATAAAATTGGTTTGTCGGTTAACTGTGCCACCACTTTTTTCAAATCACCCAAACCTAACCCAGAATCAAACAGTGCCGCTTGTTTGGTACCAACGATAAGATAGGCAGTCACACTTTCAAATTGAATATCAATAAAGGTTTCATTGATGGCATACACCCCCGGGTAAACACGAAAGACGTTGATGTAAGGGTCATCTTCGGCGATCTGTTCAAAAAAGCTGTGGTCTTTGCCTTCGCCTGAGGGTAGGGGCGTTTGCAATGTGGTTCTCGTCAGGCATTCGTTTTGAACTGCCCACGCTGAATGATGGTTAGTTGCCATTGGCTGAGTGTTTTTATTCCACCATTTTGATTGATACGCTTTGCCAGCATATTGGACTTGTTCACCCGCTTGATAAACCGTATCGCTAGCCCAGCGTGGGGTCGACTCACAGTTATCTTTAATCGCGGCAAAAGCGGGCAAGCTCAAACAAGTGGCTAGTGTCGCGGCGATCGCAATGTTTAGTTTGGCGGGTTTTTTCATTATTATTTCCTTGTTTGTCGATTAAGTTTAACGTTGTTGATGATGATGAAATGAATAACTACCCATTCTACAGTGAATAATTATTCACGGCAATGCCATCACGTTTTTCAAACGCTTAAATGTGATCCTATTTGATTGGAGCCAACCAATGCGATAGTCTTTGAGGGGACAGTCTTTTGGGTGTGACAGCGCTCTAGCAATGCCCACCAAAGGACAGTTTATTCACAAGCTGAATAGATAAAAACAGAGTAACGAGCAGGATAATGAACAGCAGCAAAATCAAGCAGGTAGAGGAGTGGCATAACGCCATCCTCGCCGCTGTTGTTGCTCGCTAGAGCAATATTCTGCTTAAGTTTTCAATCAGTTTGGTTTTTAGTGCGGACTTTTGATTTTCTGCCTTTGTTTCTGTCTTTGTTTCTGTCCTTGTGGCGGTCAATGCCGTGTGCTTCAAACCTTCAATCAGTTTTATGCGGTTTTGCCGATATTGCTGCAAACACTGGACGTCATCGCCATCACTGGCGATATAGCGGCCTATTTTATAACATTCTAACCTTCTGATGATATGGTGGTGACTGTAATGGATATCATGAAACGCCTTTGACACATCTTGCCCGTTTAACAAGGTGAATATATCACTGCCGCCAGGATGATCATGATAATCACTGAGGTCATAAACATCGCCATCAATGACCACCAAGGTTTTATCCTGCGCTATCAGGTTTTGTACTGTATTTTGTGTCAGGTTGGGTAAATGACTGTCGGGTGATAATGACGGAAAAACCTCTTGGTGAATACGTCCTGCCTGTATCCATTGAGTGATTGTACGTCTGGCTTGTACTTCGTCGCTATCGAGAATAAGGGCGATGCTGTCTAATACCGCTGTGACAAAACCATAACCGCCACAAATGTAAATCTTGGCCTCTGATTCAATCAGTGCTTGTATGATTTCGCTGGCTTGCTGCTTGATGAGGTCGGTAATACTGACACCTTGAGAAGAGATGTTGATATACAGCAGGTCGGGCAGGTCATCAATATAAGGAATGTCAGCCTCTTCACGGATACTCAAAAACATCATGTTTTTATCGGCTTTACAAGCGCCAATAAAAGGCGCGATACCAGAGCCTGCGGCAAAAAAGAGTAACGGCACTGTGCTGTCTTTTGGCAAACTGAGCAAAGTATTTTTGACCAGACGAAAACGCAACGAGTTCGCGATATTGGCGGAATCACTGAGCAGGGTCGAGGTTTTACCCGCATGGCCGGTTTTGACCGTTAAAAAGAGCCCATCGCTGTCGACTTTGGACACTGAATAACACCTTTCATGTTGATCGCCATCGTTATTTTTAAGATAGAGTAAATCACCCGGCTGGGCGATGACTCTGGCGGCAGTGGTGATTTTTACTTCTGCGAGGCTGCCGCGTATTGTCACGGTGCTTACGGTCCCCGCAAGGTAAGGATCCAATTTGGCAAAGCGTTCGCCAATCGATAGTAAAAATTGTTCATTAAGCAAGCTGACGGCGTGTTCTGAGGTGGCGGTAAAACCGCCATTGGTGCCCCCTCGACCCATTTCGAATGCCATGATCAGGGTGCCGTAAATTTTGATTCGATGTAACTCGTGGAAAGTAAAATAGGCATTGCCCAGTTGTTGCCAAGCAAATTTCACCGCATCGGTTTGTGGCAGTCGGCTGGTCAATTTGAGTGCGTCGACTTTAGCAATGAATTGTTGATGGATTTTCGGGGTCATTTGCTGGCGGTATTTCAGTTGACTTTGGCCAAAAGGGGTCTCAAAACGCCGATCCATCATCACGTCTAATAAATTAATGGTTGCCGAAGCGACGCCATTAAAACCCAATTCTCCCTGCGCTTTATAAAACGGTGCAGCCATATCGCCAGTTAATAAATACCAGGCTAACTGATTGACGTAATTGGTATTTAACCGTTGATGGTTAATTTTTAAAAAGGCATCGCACATTTGAAAGATGATTCGGGTGATGGCATTAATGCAATTGATGCAGGCGGCTTCATCGCCATCAACAATCGCCTCTTCCATATCGAGCACCTCAGCAACTAGGGTTTTGGCTTTCATTTCAATTTCGGCGATGGCGACATAAGAAACCCGGTCAAACTCACCCGCAATTGGAATAAGGCGTTGTAGGTTTTCAACTTCGACAGGTCCATTGTGATCGATTTTTTGCCAGTTATGGTAAGCATAATCAATCAGCGATAAACCGGTGATCGGTCGCCCTGAACGCTTTGAAATGAGCTGCCATGATTGCATAATGTGTTCAGGCAAGGGTTGTTCGGTTTGCTGTAATTGATTTTCAAATGCCCAGAGGTGGGCAATGTGACCATAAATAATGCAGGCTCGGGAGAGTTCTTGGCGATCTAACTGATTTATCGCCTTATCATTAGGAAATGCATCGGTTATTGCGATCATTGCCTTGATGCGTTGACAAATGCCGAGGTTTTCAAGTAGGGCAGGGAATTCATTGGCGAGTTGGTCGACTTTGGCAAAAGCCGCCGGCAGGCGAGCAACCGGGGTAAATTGAGGAAAGAAGCCGTATTCACGACTCAAATCGCCTTCATGAAAGGGATCCTGCTCGCGTTTCAGTTGTTCAAAATATTGGTTTAAGGGGTAGTTTTCAGGTCTTACCAGTGTTAATAACATCAAATTGTCCTTATCATTGTTGATTGCTTACTATCTGGGATCGATAGGGGCACGGATTATAATTAAATTTTTAATATAATCAATGTGTTATTTGGCTCCGATGAAATAGGGTAACAATTGATTGGTCAAAAACGCGTCTACGGCGTACCGCTCTGCCGTAGACGAGGTTTCAACCTCGTTAATGTTAAAGGATAATTGTCAGCTTAATTTACTCGACTTGGTATTATATCGTTTTACGTCCCCTTAAAGCTCGCATTTTGCAACGGCCCTACTGCAAATTGCATTGCAATATAAAGCGCTTCAGTCACCCGCATCTAGCTCATCATGGTTAAATCAAACCATAATCTTAACCGACTGATACTTAAGGTTATTATTTAACTTTCAATAAAGAGAATAAGTGGCATAAAAGCTGCGATTAAGGGGTTGAGAATAGCGACACTAACAGCAGTAACCGTTGGTGATCGGTAACATTACTATACCGAGGAAACCAAAATGAAAACCCGAGTGAATCATCCAATAAAATGCTATCCACACAGTTTGTCTTGCTGTGTACTTTTTATGTCTATGTTACTGCTATTTGGTTGTGGTGGCGGCGGTGGCGGTTCGAGCCCTGTTGCTAGTGAACCTGTCACCCCGCCGCCGGTTGTTGTTCCGCCAGTCGTCGTGCCACCAGTCGAAGAGCCGCCTGCTATATATAGTGTCCAAGGTGATGTGTTTGATGAAACGCAAACACCAGTGGCAGGGGCATTAATTAGTGTTGCAGGCATTCAAGCGAGCAGCTTGTCTGATCAAACGGGCCATTTTAAGGTGCAAAGTGACGTTGAGTTTGACAATGATGTGGTGGTCACTATTGCCAAAGATGGTTATGAGTCATTTAGTCAAACGCTGTCGTTGTTAACTGGCGATGGCGACAATGCGTATCAATTGGAGCAGAACATTGCACTGGCCGCTATCGACCCTTGGGGCTTTCTCGAAATCAACGTGGTGTCGGTAGGTAATTCGCTAGGAAATATCGTTGATCGCACGTTTGATAACCCAACTTTTGGTCGCATGGCGGTTAATGCTATGGAAGGAGCCTGTGATTGCGTGGTGAGCATTGAGGGTAGGGCGAGTAAAGATGGTGAAGACAAATCTGAATTATATATTTTGTTGGTGGTTGATACCTCAGGTAGCACTGACGCCAATATGGTGGGTGACAAGCGGGTATTTGATATTGAAATCGAATCGCTCACCGCACTGGTTGATAATCTCACGGCCAGTGATACCACGTATGTGGGGGTGATTAAATTTGCTACTCAGGCTGAAGTGGTGATGGAGTTTTCCACTGATTTAACTGGCGTTAAAACCGCATTGGCAGGTATTACCGCCCAAACGTCTGGGACTAGTGGGGCCGCCACCAATTATCAAGCGGCGCTTGAATTGGTCAGAACCACCTTTGGCAATGTCAATTTGGATAACCGTGATATCAAAACCGTGGCTTTTTTGTCTGACGGTATTCCCACTGCGCCTTTTGGTAGTGGCACAACGCAAGAGCCGTCTGATCGACTCTCAGCAATTGAAGCCGCAGCGAATGTAGCCAGTGACGGTATTACCATCAACACCTTTCCGGTGAATATTGACAGTCAATTGACCACCTTACCGACGGTTTCGGCGATCACTAACGGTATTTATTATCAACATGACAGCACTGAGGTGGTTGAAAAGCTGCCTAATGATAATCTGGTAGGCTTGGTTGGCATCGAGATCGTCAACCAAACCACTGCTGAACAGGCGCTTGATTTAGTATTGCGTCCTGACGGTTTGTTCTCGGGCAATGTTTGCCTGACAGCTGAGCAGGATAACGATATAAAGATCACTCCGGCAGTGTGTGACAGCTGTGAAAAAGTCGCTTATCAAACCATTAAAGTCAGCTGTGAAAAGGAAGAGTGTTCAAGCTGCGCCGGACAGGTGACTAACCTGCAATTACAGTATAGCGGTGGGCTGGCTGATGCAGAAATTGAAGTGTTGCAACGTAAAAATGCTAACCAGTCAGATACCTTGTTTGCTGGTGTGGTGCAATTAGGCGATAGTTTTGAGTTTTACGGCGCATCTCGGGATAAAACCATGGGGTCGAGTATTCAAATTATGGTGAACGGTCAGCTTAATGCCGAGTTTGTCACCAGCTGTGGTCAGCCCAGAATTGGCCCGGGGCGGACTAATGGTGACTTTGAAGTGCTTAAAGGTTACAGCCGCAATGGCGGCTTGTTGTGTCCGATATAATGCGCTTACCAATACTCTCGCACTAGCGATATTTTACCGTCTTTGAACTCAAACAAGCGCATTAACGGGGTTTCATCAATTTCAATTTTGCCTGCTCTTTTACTCTTTGAGATATAAGATATCACCACAGCATTGTCGCCGACAATGCTGTTTTTAATTGTGCTGTTTAACTGCTCAGCGCTGCCCATCCAATGTTTCAGACCAGCAATAAACGCTTGTTTTGACACATCCACTTGATATTTAGGGTGTTGATAACGCATGTCGTCGGTTAGCAAATCGGCGACTAATTTAATCTCTTTTGCTGTCGCACCTTTAACCTTGGTGGCATCAGATACAGTGATAAACTTTTCAGCCAGGATCAAGGGCGATGAAAAGCACGAAGCTGACAGTAATAAAAGTCCGATTATCAATAAATCTCGCATAATAAGTCCTATCTAAATGGGTTTTTTAGTTCGTGGGTTAGTCAGTGGCTCGACCAATTGTTCGGCTTGCTGCCAAAACTGGCTCGACATTTTATTGATGGCATTTGATTCGGCATTGATCATCATGGCAAAACCAATATCCAAATCTGGTGAATAACCAATATCACAGCGAAAGCCTGCGACCCAGCCTGAATGATAGATGATTGGAAAGTTGGTTAACTGATATATCCGCCAACCATAACCATAGTGGGCATCGGTTAAATGCTCTCGCCAAAATCGTCGGCGTAAGGTTCTTTTGGTTTTTATCCTTGGAGTGGTTAATTCCTTGAGCAGGGCAGGGGGCAATACTTTAGGGTTATGGCCCAAGTTGGCGATCAACCATTTGGTCAAGTCGGTGATACTGGCATTAATACCAGCCGCTGGTGCCACTTTATAAAAATCTGGGGTGACCTTAGTGGTGCGCCAAATGTATTTTCTGATCGCTTTGCCTTGTTTATCTTTCTTCTTGGTTTTGATGCGTTTTTTTAGAATATGTGGTTTGGCGGTATTTTTTTGCTGCAAAAACACATTAATCCCCACAGAGGCGTTGTTCATCTTCAGTGGTGAAAACACTCTGTCTTGGAGCAAGCTTGAATAGCTTTTAGGCTGGCTGGCTTCTATCGCTGATTGTAAAAAACCATAGGCAATGTTTTGGTAGCCATAACATTTGGCTGGTTTACAAATAGGCGTGACGCGATCAAAGCGACCGATGATCTTCTTCATACTCCAGTTTTCGTGCAGCAGGTTGTCATAAGCGTTGGGCATTAGCCCACTTGAATGACTTAATAAGTGTTTCAGTTGAATTTTCTCAGCTGCGCCTTTTTTGGCTAAGGCAAAATGCGGAATATACTTGGTGATTGGATCTGACAAGCTCAGCTGCTGCTCACGGGCGAGCATGGTGGTAATGGTCGCGGCAAAAGTTTTAGAGACTGATGCCAAACGAAAAACCGTATCGCGATTAACCTTTTGCGACTTAACTTTGTCAATATGACCAAAGGTTTCTAGCGCGATCACCTTATCTTTTTTGACGATGGCATAGGCTGCGCCGGGAATACTGAATTTTTTCAGTTCGCTGGTCACATTGGCTGCAAAGGCTTTATTGAAATCGGTCAGTTTACTGGCGTCGCTGCCATAACAGAGGGGGATAAAAAAAAGCGATAAACAAATACAACTGACTCGAAAAAACATCACAACGGGCTCGGTTTGGCAAAGCCGCTAAGTGTAGCTAGCCAGCGGGCAAATAAAAAGTAAAAACTGATTAATTAGTCATTGTTTACTGACGACAAGCTTTTTTTGCCTGTTTATGCACTTTTTTAACCTCTTGCGCATTGTGTATAAGTAACAGTCCCGTAAAATATAACCCATTGATTTTATTCGATTAAATTTTTACCACTTTTCGTCTAAAATTAATATTGTCTTTAAAATCAATCAGTTAAATGCGATGAATGGCCCTAAATCCACGGTCTAGTGGCTGTACTCTAAAACCCGGGACGTCTATGCTGAAAAGCCTGCAGGAACACGGCCAGCTGTACACGGAAGGTTAAGGATAACGACAGCACTGGCCAACAACATTATTTATTATTAATTAGGGAAATTTTTTATGTTAGACAAGAACAAAAACATAACTGTGGTTAAACAACAGGTTATTCATGCCTTTAAGCTGTCATGTATTATGGCTGCTGGGACGCTGCCATTATTAGGCTGCAACGATTCAAATTCATCTACTAGTGTGACTGTTCCGGATGAAGTTACTGTTAATAGCATTACGTTTGTTGATATCGCGGCTGATTCGAACAGTGGCATCAGCTATGAACGTTTCCCTTCTCCCGCTGATGCGGTGTTAAATGAATATAAGCAAAAGCCGCTATTGTTTGGACCAAATGAGCCAAACTCGACGGAAAATCTTGCCCAGTTACCGATTGAAACCCGAGGTTGGCCTGGTATCGCCGTGCTCGATTTTGATCGGGATGGTGATATGGACTTATATGTTACCAATGGTCCTGAGGTGGCTAATAGCCTGTACGTCAATCAGCTTATCGAGTCTGGCAGTGTCAGCTTTGTTGATGCCGGGGCACAAGCGGGTGTTGGTGCTAACGAACAAGACAGCTCTGGTATTTGCTATGGCGATATCGATAATGATGGTGATCATGACCTGATGGTTTTAGGCATGGGGCATAGCAATAAGCTGTTTGAAAACAAAGGTGACGGCACATTTGCTGAGATCAGCGAAACGGCCAATATCGGTGGTGGTAACTTAAACTCTACCGGTTGCTCGATGGGCGACGTTAACGGTGATGGTCTGTTAGATATTGTCGTCGCCAATTCGTTACCGATAGATAACGCCATTGCTTGGTGGGTTGAACCGTTTGAATATAATCAGCACAACCAATTATATTTGAACCAGCAAGACAACATCTTTAGCAACTACAGTACCGAATCTGGTATTGAAACCCTCAAAGGACAAGACCCTTCGATTGCCAATGCGGCTGGTGTCAGCTGGGCTATCGCCATGGTTGATTATGACCTAGATGGCGATATCGATATTGTCTCGGCGGATGATAATGGCTTCTTCTTACCTGCTGCACATGGCGGGGTTGATCGTGGCACATTACATGTCTTTAATAATGATGGTACGGGTCATTTTGAGGATGTCAGTATTGATGTTGGTCTTGCTAAAGTGGGTGCTTGGATGGGCTTATCTTTTGCTGACTTTAACAGTGATGGTCTGCTTGACATGTTTGTCACCAATGCTGGTGATTATGCCTCAGCGGGTTTCCGTCAGTCAATTAATGTGCCTTACGAAGCAGGCGAGGCGGCTCCACGTTGGTTCTTGGCGCAAGAAGATGGCTCTTTTGCTGAGCCGGGTGTGGGGAGTTTGGGTGCATTACCTTTTTCATGGGGAACCGTAGCCAAAGACTATAACAACGATGGTGACACGGATGTTCTGCTTTATGGTGGTATGGACATTATTATGTCGACTACGGCGAGTAATCCGGGCGTTATTTTGCAAAATGATGGCGAAGCTAACTTTGTTTATGATGCCGATGCGCTATCAAAAAATCATTCAGGCCGTAGTGTGCATGGTTTAGCGGCTGGCGATTTGGATAACAATGGGTTTGTTGACTTTATTTCGGTATCTGGTTTTGATCATCCAACATCGGCGACCGCAAGCCCCATCGGGATCAGCTTTGACAGTCCTTTTGACGGTTTTGCTAACCTGATCCCCATGTTTATTCCTAGTGATACCGATGGTGAACTGGTTTGGTCGGGCGTTACTTATCCTAACGGTAGCTTGTCGATTGAAATGAACAGCGCGGATAATGGCAACTCTTGGGTGCAAGTCGAATTGCTAGGTGCGATTGATTTGACCAGCAATGGCCAAGTTAACCGTGATGGCATCGGTGCGATTGTTAAGTTTACTCCGGATGGCGGAAAAACCGCGATGCAGCCTGTTTTAGGTGGTGCCAGCCATTTATCACAAGACAGCCTGATCAATACTTTTGGCTTGGGTGCCGAGGCCGAAGAGGGCACAGTTGATGTGTTATGGCCAGGTGGCGTCAATAACCGTTTGTATGCGGTTAAACATGGCGAGCAAGTGACTTTCCCTGAGATCCCTTGCGATTATCAAGCAAGCTGGACCAACGTAGAGAGTTACACCAGCTGTGTTACAGATAATCTGACGCAATTGTCTACTGCCAGTGTTATCGATGCGGCTGCGTCTGCTCGATTACTTGACAGTGCCGTTCGTGCTTACAATGAGTTTCGTGGCTAGGGGATTCATTTTTTAATATTCACGAAAAAAAACTCGTCTACGGCTGAGCTAATTTGACGTAGACGAGAATTCACTAAGTGGCAAACCTTGTTTAATCGCCGCTGATATCATCATAATTATGATTTCCTTAATGTTGCGCGTTTGTCATTTCTTTCAACGGTATATCAATTATCCTCTCATCTGATGGCGTGTGTTTTTGCCAACAATTTACCACTGATTAAAGAGTTTATTCGTCAGGTTTACTTAAAATTTAAACGATTGTTTTTTCATCTCATAACGTTCTTTTTATTACCTTATTAAAATTTCCCCATCTAATTAATCACAAGATCAGAGGTTTCAGGTCTGCCTTCAAGTCGCATGACTAATATATTGTTTTTATTATCAATTTCAAGTTTATTTTAATATTCCTTAATTACAAAGTGTTCTTGAATTAGAAAATTCACTCAAGGGACAAATATTCTTTGACAATGAAATCAGACTGTTTTAAGTTAAAAAAGGTGTCCACACGGAGGATACAAATCAGTTCATATAAACATATAATAGGAAATTTAATGCATTTTTCGAAAATTTTAAAAAACGTTCTACTGACCTCATCTATTCTGGCTTTTAGTACTGTCGCTCAGAGCGAGCCGCCAGCGTTGCAAGGTCCAGTTGAGTTGGATGGCCAATTATTTGACATATCAAAAGCACCAATAAAGCTTGTGAATACGGTAATTGACATGTCAAATTATTCTTTTGATGAAAAAACCCTGCAAGCATTGTTAGATACCGGTTTTAGTCTGGAGGCGATCAAAAAAGTAGGTGACAAGTTGGACAAGCAACTTGAATCCAACAATGACAATTCTGTTTTGGCAGATAATCAGTTACTGGGTTGCCTTAGCATTAAGAGTGATTATTATGTACGAAACTTACAACCAGGATATCTGAGCGGAGACCCGTATTACTCTAATTGTGCCAGTGGTCCACAGTCTCTTCGTGTAACTGAATCAGAACCTTTTGGATTATTAAAAGCTTATATCTTAGTCAATTATGGTTCGGGATGGCAATTTGCCCCGGGTGTATCTCAAGGTGGATACTCTGCTGTTTACCATTTAGCACCTCCTGGAAACTACGCGTTAATGGGCGGTAACATTGGAACGGTTGAAGTTGATGGGGTTGTTGCTATCAGTC
>CBDIDQ010000134.1:0-130168 GCA_965277695.1 Alteromonadaceae bacterium | reverse complement strand
CTGTACGCCGATGTTGTACATGCCAAAGAACATCGCCGGAAATACCGCCAGCCAAACCATGATCATGATGCGTTTTAAATCGATATTATCTCGTACATGCGAGCTGGTTTTAGTCACCAAACCCGGCGTATACATAATGGTGGCGAAGGCTTCGTACAACGCATACCATTTTTCATATTTACCGCCCGCTTCAAACTGCGGTTCGATATTTTCAAGAAACTGTTTTAAGCCCATTGCTAGCCTTCCTTCTCAATAGTGTCGAGACATTCACGCAAGATTGGTCCGTACTCATATTTACCCGGACAAACAAACGTACACAGTGCCAAATCTTCTTCATCCAGCTCTAGGCAGCCAAGGCTCGCCGCGCCATCGGTATCACCTGACAATAAGTCACGTAACAACAAGGTCGGTAGCAAATCTAGCGGCATCACTCTTTCATAGTTGCCCAGTGGCACCATGGCACGATCTGAACCACCTGTGCTGGTGGTCATATCGAATAAACGCTTAGGATTTAAATGAGAGATAAATGAACGAGTCACTGAGAATTTGTCTGAGCCCGGCGCAATCCAGCCCAACAGCTCTTTTTCGCGCCCTTCTGCCAAAACAGACACTTGCAAATGGTAGCGACCTAAATAGCCGTGAACACCATTAGCCGTCGCCCCTGACAACACAGAGCCAGAAATAACGCGATTGTCGTCGCCTTCAAGCTCACCGGCAGTCAATTCAGTGGTATTAGCACCAATTTGTGTGCGGATAAGACGAGGGTTTTTAACCGTAGGACCGGCCAGAGAAATCACTCGGCTTGAATTGAGTTCACCAGTGGTGAACAAAGTACCAAACGCCATCACATCCTGATAACCCACTGACCATACAGTTTTGCCAGCATCTACTGGGTCAATTAAATGGATATGCGTGCCAGCTAAACCCGCTGGGTGAGGACCGTCAATTTGATGTTCTTTAACGTTGTTAACCGATACCGCACCAATAGTGCTGCCAGCGCGTTTACAAACATGAACATTGCCTGAGGTCAGGCGAGAAAGCAAGGTGACACCGTGTTTAAAAGCAGCTTCGTTTTCTTTGATCACCAAATCGGCATCAGCGGCCAATGGGTTGGTGTCCATTGCAGTAACGAAAATAGCAGCAGGCTCAGCATCTATGGCTGGCACCTTGCTAAAAGGCCGAGTGCGAAAGGCAGTCCATAAGCCAGAAGCGACTAGGTTTTCGACCACTTTGTCACGCGCTAAGCGGCCAAGTTCAGCGCTGTCATATTTATCAAAGGTCACTTGTTGGTTACCTTCGATTTTAATCACCACGGACTGCAAAACTCGTTTTGAGCCACGGTTGACTTCGATAACTTCACCGCTAGCAGGTGCGGTAAACTTAACGCCTGCGGTTTTTTTATCTTCAAAGATGACCTGACCCTTTTGCACTCGGTCACCTACGCGGATTTTCATGGAGGGCCGCATACCATTATATTCCTCACCGAGGATGGCAACGGTTTTTATTACAGGCCCATCATGGATGACCTGCTGAGGAGATCCCTTGATGGGGATATCCAAGCCTTTTTTCAATTTCATCATACGCTTCGCTTTTGATTTTAAAAATTAAGAAATAAAGGGTTCTTTGCTGTAGCAGCAATTGCTGGTGCTTTACTAATCATCGACTGTCATCATTAAGTGTCGCGCTGATGGCGACTCAAAACAGTATTAGAGAACTCATTGAAATTGATTAATAAAACCACAGTCAAAATTAGATTCGATTTGGGGCGGGATTCTACCACCAAACCCCCTGCTTTTTCTACGGGAATTAGACATTTGTGCTTACAAAGTATTAGCGCTGGGCAAAAAAACGCCAGTCCAATCGGGGATATATTTAAAACGGCGAAAGTTTTGGGAAATTGAGTTGTTTTGGTGAGTGCGTCGGGTGGATTAGTCTCATTTGGAACAAATGAAACGTAATCCACCGTGAGGGTTATTACGTTGCCAAACCCCGATTAATACAACGGTGCGCATGGCAACGGTAGGTTACCCCCTGTTTGTTTTAAAACGAATAGGTATAACCCATTTGCATGGTGCGATATTTACCCGGTTGGATGCCACCGTGGGTACGGGTGCCGACATATTCTTTATCGAACAAGTTATCAACAGAGACATAAATCAGCTGGTTATCGGCCAATTTGTATTTTGCCGATACATCCCAAACGGTTCTTGAGGCAATACGTTCGTCATCAATAATGTCACCATGACCGGCAACGATACGAATTTGATCAAGATAACGACCAGACAAGGCGAAATCCCAGTTATCGCTATTCAAGCCAATTTGGAACTGTAACTGTTGCTCTGGAATATAAGGCACTTCATCGCCACTGACTACATCACCCCAGATACCCAAGTCAGAGCTGAAATCATTCTTAAACTCGCTGCTCGAATAGGTATAAGACAGTGATACCGGCACGTTATAACCTGCTGCACCATACTCATAAGCCACTTTAAGCTCAACACCTTCGATTTCGACTTCACCAGCGTTAAATTGATCACCGATATTCTCTTCGTTACAGCCTTGACTAGCCGTACAGTTGCCGTGCATGTTTTCGTAGTCACTGTAAAAACCAATCACTTCACCGGAGAATTTACCTGCGGCATAACGAAGACCCGCTTCGTAGTTCCAAGACTCTTCTTCCTCGGCATTGCTATTACCCGGTGCAGCCGGAGCAAAACCTTTTTGTACACCTGCCAATAAAATCAGCTCGTCATCGACTCGGTAAGTGACACCCAAAGAAGGAATAACCACACTGGTGGAGTTTTCTTTATGGGCCGGGGTTTCATCACGCGCCGGATTGGTTTTACCCCAGTCGTCACGTTCAATATCCATATCTTCATAACGCAGACCACCTTTAACCACTAGGTTATCCCAGCTGTATTCATCATGAATATAGATAGCGATGGCTTCACCAGTATCAATTCGGTTGGAATCTGTGCCCGGTACGCCTGCACTGACCGCAGTCATGCTTTTATCATCATTAAGGGTATATTTATCAACCCACTGGAAACGGTCCATTTCATCTTCATGGATACGTAAACCAAAGGTCAGGTGATGATCTTCAATGTCAGTGATCAACTGAACCTGAACACCTTTTGATAAATAATCCCGATTGTTGGCTTTAACGTCAACATTCAGGGTATCGATAACACCGTTGTCAAAATCAGCTGCTAGCTCTTCTGCACCACTACCTAAACTCTTGCCACCGACTTTGCTGGCTTTATACCAGTTACGATGAAAATCGTTGTAATAAGCGGTCAGGTTAAATTCAGTGTTATCAGAAAACTCATACTCGTAGTTCAGTTGATAACTCTTGTGCTCGGTATCCATCTCATCCAATTGCGAGGCGGCATAACGATGATAAGGTTTAGCCTTATAATCAGCGCCTGTCAGGCCGAGATAGGTTTCATCGGAGGTTTCGTCAGCGTATTTAAGTTTCAATTCGATTTGATGTTTATTGCGCTCGCCCAATGTGAGGCGAAATTTACCCATCACATCATTTTTTTCGAAACCGCTGTCACGGTTAACTGGCAAACGTTTAAAGCCATCGGCTTCATAACGGAAGACTTCCAACAAGCCGCCCATTTCGTTGTTTCCACCGCCAACATGACCATGAACTTTACGATAATTATCTTCGCCTAACGCCACATCCATGCTACCGCTGAGTTCCTCATCAGGAATTTGACGAGAAACCATATTGATCACGCCACCCGAGGTACGCGGACCATACATCACACTTGACGAACCCTTCAATACTTCAATGGCGGTCATACGGCCAAAAGTTGGGAAGTAATACGCTGCGGGTGCGGCATAAGCCGCAGGAGCTGCCAATACGCCATCTTCCATTACGGTAATTTTTTCGCTGCGGTCCAACGGTACACCACGCATACCGATGTTTGGCCGCAAACCATAACCGTCCTCTTCCATGACATAAACCCCCGGCACCGAGGACAATAAACGCATGATGTCAGTATATTCAAACTCTTGAATATCATCATTATTGAGATAGGCACCTGAGCCCGGGATGTCATTGACGTCGTTAGCTGAGCCGATGATAGTAATTTGTTCAAAACCGCCGCTTTCAGCAGCAGCGTTAGTTGACAGGAGGGTTAAAATAGCAGTGGCGATGAGGGATCGTTTAAGCTTCATTGCGGCATTCCATGTAATAGTAGTTGATTTTGGATTCTAGTTTTCGCGCTATTAAACCATGGCGATAAATACGAATCAATCTCATTTGTAATTAATTTAGTATTCAGGTTAACTATAGTTCGCCGAATAGAAAAGGCAACCCCAAAAGGTTGCCTTTATCATCAAAAAAGCCAAATTAAACCGAGTAAAAAATAAAACCGGGGATCACACCACCCCGTTTATATCAACGACGGTTGGGATGTCGGCGTCATAATCGACATGATCGTAACCAAAGCCGAATAAACGCAAGAACTCGTTGTGATAACCGACGTAATCCGTCAGCTCATCGATATTCTCAGTAGTGACCTGTGGCCATAAATCGGCAATTTGCTTTTGCACATGCTCAGCCAGTTCTTTGCCGTCCATTCGCAAGTGACCTTTATCATCCATCACCGGCTCACCATCACCTGTGACATAAAGGCACTGTTCAAACAAACCACGAATTTGCTCAATACAACCTTCATGAGTGCCTTGTGCTTTCATCACCCGATACATCAGTGAGATATACAGCGGCATAATTGGAATAGCAGAGCTGGCTTGAGTCACTAAGGCTTTTAACGAAGCGACATAACCTTTGCCGTTAACATCAGCCATTTTTTCACTGATAGCAGCAGCGGCACGATCTAAATCTTCTTTGGCTTTACCAATCGTCGCTTTACCATAGATTGGCCAAGTCAATTCTTTACCGATGTAGGTATAAGAGACGGTTTGACAGTTTTCTGCCAACAAACCGGCGTCATGCAGACGGTCAATCCATCTTTCCCAGTCTTCGCCACCCATCACTTTAATCGTATCGGCAATTTCCTGCTCGTTGGCAGGTTCAACACTCACCGATTCAATCGCCCGGCTTGAAGTATTTAAGGTGTTAGCAGTATAAGACTGACCGATGGGTTTTAAGGTTGAATTATAAACAACGCCAGACTCTGGATCAGTACGACGAGGCGACGCCAAGCTGTACACCACCAAATCAATTTTGCCCATATCGGCGCTGATCACATCAATCGCTTTATCTTTCATTTCATCAGAAAAGGCATCGCCGTTAATGTGCTTAGCCCACAAACCTTCGGCATCTGCGGCGGCTTGAAATGCAGCGGTATTATACCAGCCTGCTGAGCCAGTTCTTTTTTCTGTGCCGGGCTTTTCAAAAAACAGCCCTAGGGTTTTAGCCCCACAACCAAAAGCGGCGGTGATCCTCGATGCCAAACCATAACCAGTTGAAGACCCGATGACCAACACGTTTTTTGGCCCATTGGCCACTGGACCTTGTTGTTTTATATAGTTTATCTGTTCGTTAACATGCTCTGCACAGCCCACCGGATGGGCGTTGGTACAGATGAATCCACGAATTTTGGGTTTGATAACCATAAGTATTCCTGTTGCGTTATTTTGTGTTACCGGGTCAAGTAATATTCTTTTTCCGATATATCATGATATTCTTTGGCTTGCTGGAAGAACGTTTGATACGAATCCCAGACTTTTTTCATCGCCGGATCTTTGGCGATTTTCTCTGCCATCACCTCGGCGGTTGCCGATTTCAGTTTGGCTAATACTTCATCAGGGAATCTTTTGAGCTTCACCCCATGTTTGCCCACCAACTGCTTTAATGCCGTATTATTACGTGCGGTATACTCTTCTAGCATATCGCCATTGGCCGCCCGTGCAGCGATTTTAACAATCGCCTGTAAATCAGCAGGTAAGCTTTCTAAAGCCTGTTTATTGACCATAAATTGCAAGGTTGCGCCCGGCTCGTGCCAAGGTGAATAATAGTAGTAATCAGCCGCTTTATAAAAACCAAAAGCCATATCATTGTATGGACCAACCCATTCAGTAGCGTCAATCACGCCACTTTGCAACGCCGTAAACAATTCGCCGCCACTTAAAGTCACCGGAATACCGCCGACTCGCTTGAGCACTTCACCGGCCAGCCCGGGAATACGCATTTTCAACCCTTGTAAATCGTCAATACTGTTGATTTCTTTTTTGAACCAACCGGCCATCTGAATGCCCGTGCTACCACCTGCCATTGGCACAATGCCAAACGGTGCGTACAATTCTTCCCATAATTCCAGTCCGCCGCCATAATGCAACCAAGCATTCATTTCCTGTACATTCATACCAAAAGGAATGGCCGTGAACATTTGCGCTGCCGGAATTTTACCTTTGGCGTAGTATGATGCATCATGACCCATTTGCGCGGTGCCATTGGCCACCGAATCAAATACTTCAAACGCAGGCACCAATTCACCAGCACCGTACACCTTAATCTTTAAACGGCCAGCTGACATGGCTTCAACATTTTTGGCGAAGTTCTCAGGTGCGATGCCCAGCCCGGGGAAGTTTTTTGGCCAGCTGGTGACCATTTTCCATTTGAAAGTTTTTTGCGGTGCAGCGGCTGCTGAGCCGGTGTCTGATGTTTGTTCGCCGCAAGCACTCAAGCCCAACAGCCATACCTAATGAGAGGGTGGTGATTAACAGCCGATTGACTAATTGTTTCATTATTACGTTTCTCTTCTCTCTTTATTTGTAAATTAAATTGGGTAACCAAGTGGCTATTTGCGGCCAGATATAAAGGCCGACCATTAGTAGCAGTTGCATGATAATAAACGGGATCACACCTTTGTATATATCTGAGGTTTTAACCTCAGGGGGCGTCACCCCGCGTAAATAAAATAACGCAAAACCAAACGGCGGGGTTAAAAATGAGGTTTGCAGGTTGATAGCGATCATCACGCCCAACCACACCGGATCAAAGCCCATGGCTAACAACACCGGGCCGACGATTGGCACCACAACAAACGTGATTTCAATAAAATCCAAAATGAAACCAAGCAGGAAAATCACCGTCATCACCAGCAATAACGCGCCAAACTCACCACCAGGTAGATGATTAAACACTTCGTGGATCAGCTCTTCGCCACCAAAACCTCGAAACACCAACGAAAATACCGATGCGCCAATCAAAATTAAAAAGACCATTGAAGTGACTTTTACCGTCGATAACATCACTTCTTGCAATTTACTCAGCGTCATTTGACCTTTGGCATAAGCCAATAAAGTGGCCCCAACCGCCCCAACACCGGAGGCTTCGGTCGGCGTCGCATAACCAAATAGAATCGAGCCTAACACCACCAAGATCAACAACAACGGTGGCACCAACGCAGATAGCAGAATATGAGCGGTGGATTGATTATGTGAAAAACTCTCTAAGTCTTCCCGGGTCACTTTAGGCGCTTGATCAGGTTTGAAAATACCAACCGCCAACGAGTAGATAATATATAACCCCACCAGCAATAAGCCGGGGATCATCGCCCCAGCAAACAAATCGCCAACAGAGACGGTTTCTGGTGAGTAAATGCCCATTTTTAATTGTGCTTGCTGATAAGCTGTGGACAACACATCACCCAACAAGACCAACGCAATAGATGGTGGAATGATTTGCCCCAAGGTCCCGGTTGCGGCAATAACCCCAGTGGCATATCGCTTGTCGTAACCTCGTTTCAACATAGTCGGGAGCGACATTAATCCCATAGTCACCACCGTGGCACCAACAATCCCGGTGCTGGCGGCGAGTAACATACCAACCAAAACCACCGATATGCCCAGCCCGGCATGAAAACGGCCAAAGATTAACGACATACCATCGAGCAGGTTTTCGGCGATTTTTGATTTTTCGAGCATAATGCCCATAAAGACAAATAACGGCACCGCCAGCAAGGTTTGATTATTTAGCACACCATATAAACGACTGGGCAATGCATTAAGGAAGGTGCCATCAAAAGTGCCTGTCAACATACCAAACCAGGCAAAGGTCAACGCAGTACCCGCCAGTGATAACGCCACCGGATAACCGAGCATCAACACCAAACAAACCACAACGAACATAATTATAGGGGCATATTCCATCAGCTATTTTCCTTATCAGCTAACGTCAATAACTGTTGAATGACCGTCGCAATGCCCTGTAACATCATCAATGCAGGCATCACCAATAATAAACTCTTAAGAGCAAATACTGCCGGAATACCACCAGCCTCGCCAGATCCTTCAAGCAGCTCCCAGGATGACAATACATAACCCCAACTAAAATAGAAAATCGCCATACAGACCGGAAAAAGAATCAACAGACTACCGAACAAATCTACCCAAGCCTTGTTTTTGGCACTAAAACGCTGATAAAAAATATCAACCCTGACGTGTTCGTTTTCTTTAAGGGTATAAGCGGCCCCCAACATAAACACCATAGCGTGCAGATAAATGACCGACTCTTGCATCGCAATCCAGCCAACATTGAAGCCATAACGTAACAACACGATCAGGGTCATCAACACCACCATAATCAGTGTGAACCATGAAATCATTCGGCCAATCAGGTCGATAAAACCTTCGATGGCCGATTTTATCGCAGCTAAATTAGACAGCATTACTTGTCGCCACCTTTTCCTTCACCACCTAAACACTGAGGTGATTGTGGAGATTGCTGCGCTTGTGCCTGCCACTCTTCTTCGGTGTAGGTATGCAACGCTAGTGCATGAATATGATTGGCCAGCTCATCGCTTAACACTTTATTGACTGCTCGGTGACGTTGTAATAAACGTTTGCCGTCAAATTCACTGCTGACAATGGTGGCATTAAAATGGGATTCAGAGCCCGGAGCGACATTGTGGTTATTGCTTTCATTGAGCACTGCCAAGTGACTGGGGCTAAAAGCGGTGGCAAGTTTTTCTTCGATAATACGTTGGACGGTCGACATAAGCTTAACTTCTACTTTTTATTAAATTAAAGGCTAATTAAAGGCTGACGAATTGGCGATGGATTCTAGCACAGCGTACGGGTGTAACGAAAGATCAGATTGATTCGTCCGTCCAGCCGCTTTTTTTAACCCCATCGCTTTTAACTTCACCCGTGCCGTGGCAAAATTCGCCCTCGTTTTTCTTTAACTTTTTCTTTAAAAGTGGCTGATCATCAATGAACTCAACACCACCTTGCTTATTTACATTACTAGATCGGACGCTTGAACTGCACCGCTGGCCTTTAGATCAGAAAAACCGCACCTTGCAAGCTTGGGACTCAAGCGATGAATACCTAATTAATCATGTCGAGGAAGCGAACCTAGTTAACCCGAATAGTCGGATTTTATTGATTAACGACAGCTTCGGGGCGCTATCTTGCTGGTTTGCCGGGCACAATCCGGTCAGTGTGGTTGACTCTTTCATCGCTCATCAGGCGGCACTGCATAATATAGAAAACAACGGTCTGACCATCAGCAAAGCCCAACAATTGGGTAGCATGGATGATCTACCCAACGACATTGATTTGGTGTTGCTTAAGCTACCAAAAAATAATGGCTATCTTGAATTTATGCTCGGTCAGCTCAGCCAATGCCTCAAACCAGGCACTCAAATCATCGCTGCGGGAAAAACCACCGACATCCACAATTCAACCTCGGCATTATTTGAACGTTTCATTGGTGAAACCCGTACCAGTCTGGCCAAAAAGAAATCTCGGCTGGTTTTTGCCACGCTAACTAAAGCACCACAACAAAGCAAACAGCCCAAATGCTGGCCGCTGGAAAATACCCCTTTTACCATCGTCAATCATGCGAATGTCTTTTCTCGCGACAGCCTCGATATTGGTGCTCGTTTATTTATTAATAGCCTGCCTAATGACACCAACGGACTCAAAGTGATTGATTTGGGTTGTGGCAATGGTGTTATTGGTTTGTCGCTATTAGCCAAATCACCAAATACCGCTGTCACTTTTGTTGATGAATCGTATATGGCGGTCGCCTCGGCGCAACAAACCATTCAAAGCAACTTGCCTGAGCAAGTGGCACAATGTGAATTTACTGTCGATGACTGCCTGACCTCACAAGCTAACGACAGTGCCGACATTATTTTGTGCAATCCGCCTTTTCATCAACAGCAAGCAGTTACCGATCACATTGCGTGGCAAATGTTTAAAGATGCCCGTCGTGTATTAAAGCCCACTGGCAGACTGATCATTGTCGGCAACCGCAACCTCGCTTATCATGTCAAACTCAATCGATTGTTTGGTCACTGCCAAACGTTAGACAGCAATAAAAAATTCATTGTTTTGTCAGCAGCTTTATCTGCGACAAAAGCGGATAAAAAGGCGCATTCATGAAGAATTTACCAGCAAAGGCGTTATTTTCACTGTTTGTGATTATTTCACTGGCAGTTATCACAGGTTGCAGCAGCCCTCACTCAATGGTTTTTGCGCCGCAAAAAAACTACACCATGGCGACTATTTACAATGGCCAAAGCTTTGCCATCGAGGTGGATGATAAACGCACAAGTAAACACTTACTTCGCGTCACAGATAGCGATGGCAAGAAACAAAGTTATCCGTCAAGCTCACCGATTAATAACCAACTCAAAGATAATCTGCAAACAGGCTTTGCGGTTCAAGGTATTAACATTGATGCCGATCCTGCTGTTGCGCCAACCATCACTTTATCGGTTAACCAGCTCGAAGCCATTGTCAAACAGGACAACTTTGAATATAACGCCGCCTTTGTCGTCGAATTCAAACTGCAAATAACCCAAGGCAACAAAACCTTCAGTAAAATTTTTACTGGCAATGCGACCAACAAAGGCATTTTGCGTTATGACGTTGCCAAAATGGAGCAGGAACTGAATAAGCTGGTGAGTGCGGTATTTGACACCATTTATGCCGACCTTCAGGTCCGCCAAAACATCGAGGTATAAAGCAATGAAGTCTCTTTTTCGTTCAGTCGTTTTAGGTCTGTTTTTATTTCTGCCCGTTCTAAGTATCGGCGCAGATATTCAAGGCCAATATATTCAACCTGACAACCTTTATCCAAAAGTTAAAATGGAAACCTCACTGGGCGATTTGGTGATAGAGTTAGACCGTCATCGGGCCAAAATAACCGTGAATAATTTTCTTGCTATCGTCGCCCAAGGCCAATATGACAACAGCATTTTTCATCGGGTAGAAAGTGAGTTTGTGGTGCAAGGTGGTGGTTACAATCAACAGTATGAAGCGTTAAAAGATGGCAAACCAATATTCAATGAATCCGGTAATGGATTGAAGAATGAGGAAGGCACCATCGCCATGGCCAGATTGACCGGGCCACACTCGGCGACACGACAGTTTTTCTTCAACGTCAATGATAACCCGAGTCTCGACCCGGGACGGAAATGGGGTTACGCGGTATTTGGTGCTGTGGTTGAAGGTTTTGAGGTTCTTGAAGCGATGAAAGCAGTTGAAGTTGGTGATAATGAAAAATTAGGCTGGCCGACGGTGCCAAAGAAAATGCTTATATTAAAAAGAGTTACAATTTTAAAGCCTGAAGTTGTATCACTTGAGGTAAATTAAATCGAAAAAAAGTATTGGCCAACTATCGCAATGTTAAATTGTGGCTATACTTACGTCAGGTTTTAAACCGTATTTTTGGCAATGTTTAAGGCAATGTTTAAGGCAATGTTTAAGGCAATGTCCATGTAAAAAGCAGTCGCCCTCAGGGGCAAGAAAGTCAGTGCTAGCGTCACTGGTATAGGGAGGGTGGTTTGAAAACACCAATCATTTTTGTAAACAATAAAGCGGGACAATTGGCCTTCTATATCAAAGCCTATTTTTCCCACCAAATCCCCTATTCCGAGATTGATTTATACTTGTGGGATACCCTCGAAGAATGGTCACAAGTACGACTGAGAAAGGGTGAACCTTACACCACCAAAGAAAGAGTTTTTTGGCATTTGTTGCATCAAATCAGTTTCTGGTCCGAAAACATGTTAGAAAATGATAAATATCTGCGCGGTGAACTGACCAATTGTGTTGACTACTTAGAAGGTATTGGCCGCTACCCTATCGATTGTATTGGTATTCGCCCTTAACAACCGCTTTCGCCTTTCCACCTGATTGCACTGTAATCTAAAAATACTATCAACCCTGTTACACTACCCACTAGATGTGTTTTAAGTTATTGTTACTCACCTGTTTTCTCCTTCACTATTGAAACTACAAATGACTGCTACCGAACGGTTAACTGGCTATATCCGCCATTTTTATGATCGACGTTTATTAACCATCTTTCTGTTTGGCGTTGCCAGCGGTTTTCCTTGGGTGATGATTGGCTCAGCCATGTCAGCCTGGTTAAAAGAAGAAGGCTTATCCCGCTCGGCCATTGGCTATTTTGGTGTGGTGTTTTTTGCCTATTCGATCAACTTTCTCTGGTCACCGCTGATAGACCGGATCAAACTGCCGTTATTAAATTCATGGCTCGGTCAACGCCGCAGCTGGATTTTATTAATGCAAACGGGGATCATCAGCGGCTGTCTGTTATTAGCGACGATGGACCCCGGCTCTGGATTAGTGATGGCTGGTATGGCCGCTTTGTTGATTTCTGTCAGCTCTGCCACTCAAGATATTGCTATTGATGCTTATCGCATCGATATTATTCCTCAAGGCGAACACGAAAAGATCTCCGCCGCCGCTGCCATGGCCACCTCAGGTTGGTGGACTGGGTACGCTGGTCTCGGTGCCATTGCTTTTTTTCTCGCCGATTGGGATGGCTGGAGTTGGTCGGACGTATATTTGTTGCTGGCCATCATCATGAGTTCATTTGTGATCGTGGTGCTATTAGCCAAAGAGCCTAAATCTGAGCGTGATCAACTGCAAAAACAACTCGAAGTTCGATATTTACACAAACTTGATGAATTTAATCAGCATAATGATTTTTCCAGCCAATTGAAAAAAGTCATTATCTGGTTAACCGTGACACTGGTTGAACCAATCAAAGAATTTTTTGATCGCAACGGCGTTAAGTTGGCGGTTTCACTATTATTGTTTATTGTCTTATTCAAAATTGGCGAAGCCTTTTTAGGCCGCATGTCTGTGGTGTTTTACAAAGAAGTTGGCTTTAGTAATACAGACATTGGTATTTACTCCAAACTCATCGGCTGGTGGGTGACGATTTTGTTTTCTCTGATTGGCAGTTTGTTCATTATGCACTTTGGCATCGTTAAAGGACTGTTTATCGGCGGCCTGGCAATGTCAGCAAGTAATCTGATGTTTGCTCTGATGGCAATGGTAGGTCCGAACAAACTGTTGTTCCTCGCCACAGTGATTGTCGATGGTTATACCTCTGCATGGTCATCAGTGGCCTTTGTCGCGTTTATCTCAATGTTATGCAACCGTTCCTTTACTGCCTCACAATATGCCCTACTCGCGTCGCTCAGTACCCTAGGCAGAACCTTGATTGGTTCATCCAGCGGTGCCTTGGTTGATTACCTCAATGGTAACTGGTCATTGTTCTTCATTTTAACCACTTTAATGGTACTTCCAAGCTTAGTTATTTTGTATTTTCTCAAGGATCGACTTAACGCCATCGAAAACAGCCACAAAAACGTGCACAAGGCAGCCAGTTCAACGAAATAGTTTCAGCTTAGGGAAGTTATTAAAAAAGGATTTTAACGTGCCTGAGGGGACTACAGGGAGCTGTAGCGGATATTTTATCTATCAGGGTAGGAACTGCGCCCTCGCAACGACAAATAGTGGTGGATTTCAAAAACCTTGTGCCTTAGGCACAAAACGAGAATAAATTCTCGTCTACAAAAAAACAAAGCAGCCCGAAGGCTGCTTTGTTGGACGATTTACAATCAGTGTTTGAAATTAGCCTTCGATAGCTATTGTCAAACCTTCTTGTGGATCGATTTCTAATGCGTTGCAATAACGCACAAACTCAACAACATCTAAACGACGTTCTTGGTTTTCGATTTTACCGATGAAAGAATGAGGCGTTCCCAAGATTTGTGCCAAACTACGCATAGTGTGACCTTTCTCTTTACGCTTGTCTTTTAACCAACCGGTCAATTTTACATTTTCGTCTGAAGCGACTGTTTTACCCATCATATTCTTAAAACCCCTATTTGGAGAAATTTAACCAACAAAAGTAATTCAAGTACGAACCGATCCTGGCTCCCTTGAGTTCAAAATTACCTGGGAATTTGTACATATATCCATACAGATTCTTCGGCAACACATATTTAACCACATCCTGAGGATAAGGTATAGCTAATTTGGGAAATTTATACAACATTTTTTAATAAAACGATTAATTCATTCTGAGAATGCGTATCTGTCTTCATAAAAATGCTCTTCAATTGCGTCCTAAGTGTATGCTTTGAAAGCAATTTCTCGTCCGCTAACTGGTTTATAGTCTTACCTTGAGATAAATGCGCGGCTAATTGCGCTTCTGCTCTGGTCAGACCAAATAATTGCTTATATTGGACGAATCTTTCGTCTACATCAAAGTGGTCAATGGATAAAATATAACGGGGACATGCAATATCGGCCAAGGTTTTTTGTTTTGGTCCGAATACACTTAACTTCACCACCGCCGTATGATCATCCGCTTTTATTCGGTATATTTCACTACTACCGGATTTATGCTGTGTGGTCAAAAAATCGTTAAACCACTGTTGTGCCACTTTATCGTAAAAATGTACTTTACCGCCATAGACGTAGAGTAGAGATTTACGTGATTTCAATTTATCAAAAGCGCTATTACTTTGTAGCATAATAGCGTTACTATCAAGAATTGCCAAATTCTCACACAATTGATTGATAAAAGCACCCACATCTTCGTTATGTGGCTTAATATAATGCTGAAAATAGATTTCAATCATCGCCCGCAAATGAGGTAAAAACTCATTAAACAACTGTTGCTCATGGGGAGCGAAGCCAATTCTATCTTTATTTCGGGCAATTGACAGCGCTGCTTCATATTTATCATCTCGATAAACAATCGCTCCCATCACTTGGTCAAATTTGGTCGATTGCAGCACATCACCGTAATATTCTTCTAAACCCACCTTAGTTTGAGCCTGATCTTCAGTGATAATATCCCCATTACCAATGATTTTACCCACCGCAGAATCTCTGAGCAGACGATAATAAGGACTTTTTGAGGTGGTGGAGATAATCTGGCGGGCAAATTCTTCACTCAGCTTACCCACTCCGACCGCAATTGGCGTATCTGGATGTTTAATCTCTCTAAAACAAAACAAGCAACCGTCGGCATCAAATAAATCTGAGGTTTGATCGGCAAATTGCTGCCAAGACGCATGACGTGTGCCCACTGAGTGTAAAGAATGTAAACTTGACAATAAATTTGGCAGATTTTGCTGCTTTGGCATTTTTGTTACCGTTTATCCGGTCGTGATACGTTGAATGAGCTGAATGAGCTAAAGTGAGTTAAATCAATAATTACGTTAATTGACAGTCAATCCACTGTTAACAACATAAGCGCTGTCGAGCGGCCATAGTATAAATATTAGAGGTACGATTTACAAGCGTTTTACCCACTGTAACGTAAAAAATACATAATAAAATTGGTTTTGTTTGGTCTATTATATACCCTATTGATATTAAGGCGAATTTGGCTGACAAAAATCATGATTTTATATGTATAAACGATACAAAATGAATCACAACGACAACAATCGGAAAAATCGAAGCAATCAACAAGAAGAGGCCAATCAATGCTGAGGATGTTATTTTTACTACCACTTATTTTGTGTTTGCTGTGGTTCAGCTATTTACGTATGAATAATTGGACATTGGTACAGGGCAAGCAAGGTTTTATCTATATTTTAAGCTTTAGCGGCGCAATCGCCGCTTTTTTCACTTTAATGCTGTTTTTAACGCATTAAACGCTAATTAAACACTAATTAAACACTAAAAGAAGCACCGCAGCCACAGGTCGTGGTTGCATTAGGGTTGTTAACCAAAAATCTGGCTCCTTCAAGACCTTCGATAAAATCAACCTCACCGCCAACCAAATATTGCAGGCTCATCGGGTCGACCACCATGGTCACTTCATTTTTGACAATTTCCATATCGCCAGGGTTACACTTTTCATCAAAAGTAAAACCATATTGAAACCCGGAGCATCCACCACCGGTCACATATACCCGTAATTTCAACTCGGGATTTTCTTCTTCAACAATTAGTTGCTTGACCCTATGGGCGGCAGCATCAGAAAACGATATAGCTATTTCAGGCGTTGACATATTCAAGTGTACTCAGGTTAAATTTTACTGCGGAATTATCTAGTACTTGAGTAATTTAGTCAACTATTGCTTAATCAACCAATACGACTGTTTTAAGGCGAGATTATACTTTCGATTGACAGTAGGATGCGGTGAGCCAGAGGCGAAACCCATCCTACGGCTCGATGGCAACAAAAGGATATTGGCGATCCAGTCGCGAATACTTCTGCCATTTGCGTGTTGGCAGTATTGCGGCAACAAAAACCGTTTCAGCTATAAACCCTTCAGGTAAAGTCAGATCCCCCTCAAGGATTTGAAAATAACGAAAACTGAAATTCAGTGACTTTTTATCAAACTTCTCGGCAGATTTGTCGATCAGCGCCTTAATATCAAAAGTTTTCACTTTATTATTTAAACTGCCTTTGATTTTGAGTTCAACATAACCTTTGGCAAAACGCTTGCGCTTGGTGGTTTGCACCAATACCACTTTATAGTGAAACACTCGCTCACTGTGGGTTTTACTGACACTAAAACTGTCCAGCTCCATACCTTCGGCTTCTAGCTCAGGAGCCATCACTTTTTGATAAAAACTCAGTTCTTTTTGCAGCTTGAAGTTTTCTTCTTGCAATAATTGCAACTGACCTTTGACATATTGTCCTGCCTGCTTCTCTACTTCAATTTCAACTTTAAGAAAGTCGATTTGTTGCAACTGCTGATCACTTACCTTATATAGGCCGTCGAGCCTTTGTTGTTGCTGATTAACCAGTGATTGGTGCTCTGACAAAGTGTAAAAACCCAGTCGATAACCACTATACAGGCAACCAATAATCACAACGATAACGCTGACAAAAAGCCTGAATCGGCCATATTCTTGTTTTAACTGATGAATTGATAAATGTTGCTTCATGGATCTGTGCTTTTACCTTTGCTTACTATCTGTCTCTTTGCTTATAATAGCCACATTCTAATCGTTTTCTCAGGGAAGTCCCGATGTCGCTTGACCGCATCAGGCGTCAACTTGCACACCCGACCACCAGCATTCAACTAGGCTTATTAGGCGTACTAGCCGGTGTCAGTTCAGCGGTCGTCATTATCCTCTTTCGCCTGACAATAGAAAAGCTGCAATTGCAATTTGTCACACAATTTGACAACTTTACCAGCCTCAGTGACCTAGAACGGTTTATTTTACCCCTCGCAGGTTCCGTACTGATCGCTGGTAGCGCCATCGTCAGCCGCTACAAACACTATCGCATGGGCATCCCCTTCGTTATCCATCGGATCAAGATGCATTATGGCGACATGCCAATCAAAAACGCCATCAACCAATTTGTCGGTGGTGCACTGGCGCTGATCAGCGGATTTTCAGTTGGTCGTGAAGGCCCAGCCGTGCATATCGGGGCATCCAGCGCGGGATTACTCGGCAACAGCCTGAAACTCCCCTATAACAGTGTCAGAACCCTAACAGGCTGTGGTATCTCGGCAGCCATTGCGGCTTCTTTTAACACCCCACTGGCAGCGGTCATTTTTGTCATGGAAGTGGTCTATCGCGAATACAAAATTCATATTTTTATCCCTATCATGCTATCTGCCGTTATTGGTGCCATGCTCACCAGAATGGTCTTTGGCGATCACCACGAATTATCCTTTTTCATCGTCCCCTCAGTCAGCAATATCAATTACTTTTACCTGATTGCTTGCAGCACTTTGATTGCCGCTGTCGCTTGGGTATTCAACACCAGCTTGATGAAAGTCATGGTGGGCTTTCGCCCGGTAGGCATGTTATCGCGACTGCTGTTGGCCGGTATCCTAACCGCCATCATTGGCTTTTTGGTCCCTGAAGCGCTGGGCTCAGGCATGGGTGCAATCCAATTTGCCTTATCTGATGCTTCAGGGTTCTATCTGATCAGCACCATTTTACTGGCCAAGTTTCTCGCCACCATTATTGCGTTGGGTCTGGGGATCCCCGGTGGCATTATTGGCCCCATATTGGGACTTGGGGTTTTACTTGGTACTTTATTTGGCTTAATGGCCAGTTATTTGGGGCTCAGCAATGAGAATATTGCCCTGTATGCGCTATTAGGCATGTCCGGATTAATGGCAGCCACACTACATTCGCCATTAGCCGCCTTAGTCGCTTTGCTCGAACTCACCGCCAATCCCGACTTGATTGCCCCCGCTATGTTCGTCATTGCCATCGCTTACACCTTTACCGTTCAGCTCTTTGGCAATCGTTCAATCTTGATCCAGCAATTAGAATATCAACAGCTGCCCTATCGAGTTTCTCCCGCAACCGCTGCGTTGCAACAGGTCGGCGTACTGGCTTATCTCGACACCGACTATCAGATCATCGACAATGCCGATAATACCGAAACTGCCCATTATATGGTGTCACGCCCACTCGGTAGCAGCTTGATCATCCGCGACAATTATGTTGTCGGCTCAGAATTAAAACTGGCAGAGTACGCCAGTTTCGATGATGATCGGCAAATGATTACAAACAAAAATGATATTCACTACTGGCCGATGCAAGGTATTCCCAGTGAGTCAACACTCGCAGAAGCGTTTGAACTGTTACATGAACACCGAGGTGGCGCAGTTTATGTCTACAGAGACAATTTTGAAAATATCATCGGCATCATTCACTGGCGACAATTACGTGCTTTATTAATCAAAACTAATCCATTGATATAGCGCAAACAAAGAGTCAAACAAAGAGTCAAACAAAGAGTCAAACAAAGAGGCAATATGACAACATTATTAATCTTTAAAGCATTACATTTGTTTTTTATGGTGGCTTGGTTTGCTGGCATTTTTTATCTACCTCGGTTATTTGTCTACCACTCAATGCTCAGTAAAACTAATACCAATACCAATACCAACACTAGCAATTTACTTAAAACCATGGAACGACGGTTGTTGTACTTTGTCACCCCATTTGCATTGTTAACCCTGATTTTTGGTTTTTTATTGATCTACAGTTACGGTATGCAGTGGTTTAAAGCGGCCCATTGGCTGCATTTAAAACTGCTGTTGGTCGCCAGTTTGGTGGTTTACCATGGTTATTGTTTTAAATTGCTGAAAGACTTCAAAACTGACCAAAACCAGCGCAGTGATAAATTTTACCGGATATTCAATGAGATGCCGGTATTAGTGCTGTTGGCGGTGATTTTTCTCGCGGTGTTAAAACCCTTTTAAACGGTTTTTAGTTGACAAAATATCGCCTGCCAGCATAGTCTTATCAGCCAAATCGTAGGTAAAACATATCATCTGGAATTTAAAGCATGAAATTAGACAACGATATCCATAACTTTTATGAACATCTGGTACTGGCGCATTTTGAAATCATGGCCTTGAACAAAACAAGAACCGCCGATTACATCGCCGATTTATCCTGTATTGTACTCAATCAACTGCCCCCGCGTTACATCCGTTATCAAGTCGATATGGCGTTTTATTTGCCTCAGCACGAACGTATTGAAATGGAAATGAAAGTGAAAAAAACCATCGAGCGAGCCATAGAGTATCTCGATAGTAAAGATTTACGAGAAGCTGAACCTAGTGAGTGACTCTTCACTTCACCCCCTGCAAAGTGCTCCAGCACATGTCAAACTCGCCGTAGATTTGATCATGTTATTGGAGCAAAACGATATTCCGCCACAACAAGCCCTCGATGCACTCGCCATTGTCAGTGCAGATTGTCAGCGTAAACTTACCGCTCAACCAGAGTCCAGCTAGCATTTGGCCAGACTAGGTTAAAAGTCAGGTTAAAAGTCAGGTTAAAAGTCAGGTTAATAACCGGGGTCAATTTCCCCAACGTTGCGGTGTCCGGGTGTCTGGACTAGACTTTTCTTATCGTTCTCAGCAACAGACAGATAGTCGTTACTATGAATAAAAATGATGAACACCTTATTTTTGGCGAATTAGAGTTATTTGCCGGTTACGCGGTATACCCCAACGAAGTCGGGTTTGTCGAAGTGATCTCTCATATGGATATGGAAATCTGCCTCGAAAAACACCCAAACTGGGAATCCATTCGTCAACAACCACCAATATTAGTTTATGATTGTCCAGCTTTTATCAGCCAAAGTGAATTAATGGACTATTTTTGTAATTTTGCCAGCAACCAAGATGAACGAGATCACATTTGTCTGGCGCTCGATGGTAAAGAAAAACGCCAACCAGACCACCAGACTCGCGACTACCGTATCATCATGTATAGCGCCGAAGACCCCACCAAACCCATTGGTTTCACTTCTTTTGATTTATTTTTAACTGAGAATATAGAACAAAACGAAATGGACGCTGATGTCAATTTAATTGGCCTTAAATGTGACTTTCTTTACGCCTATGTACTGCCAGAGTATCGTGATAAAGGCATAGGTGCCATGCTAGGTATGACCATGGGCACCTTGTACTGGCAACAAATTCATCACGCCTGGCAGCAAATTAATGACAGCGAAAGCGCCTTAATACCGTTGATTTATGCGGAGAAATTTGGCCGTGGTGGTCAAGAGATCATCAAAACCGTGTTACGTGAAATTAAACTATTTTCTGACGCCAACCGCTCAGCCGGGCGGATCACTCATTTACGCTTGCCAAAGATTGTCACCATGGAGTGATCACAACCCCAAGATCATCTTCTCGGATTTAAGTCCTCTGGCCATCACCACAATGCATAACCCGGCTAACCCCAATGAAGCACCAGAGCAAACCATCAACGCCATCACGTTGATGTCTGAGCCTTTGAGAAAATCACCAATCAGTTGATTCTGTCCAGTCAGCGGTAACCAGCTCAACAGTGGATGTTGAATGTCAGCAACCAAAATAATCATCGGCATCATCAAAGGCAGCATAATGGTTAAGGTGATATACGACTGGGCTTCTTTGAACGTTTTAGCTAAAAACGAGGTCACCAACTGCATTGCAGCAGCCAATGTCGCCAGCGGGATCAACGCCACCCAAATCATCAATGCCATCACCCCAGTAAAATCAAAACCCAAACCAATCAAATGTAAGGGCACAAATTGTAAAACCACCACCATCAAGGCTAACGTTAGCCCTGCCCCAACAATGCCAAAAAAACTGGTATTAACGGTTTTTGCCAACACCAATACCACCGGCTCGACTGGCTGAGCCAAGAGAAATTCCAGCGAATGACGCTCACGCTCCCCTGCACTGGTGTCAATAGCCACATTGGTTGCTGCAACAAACACCGACATCAATACGAAGGTTGACATCATCCCTAAGTAAAAGCCCGCCCGAGACTGTGGACTGCTGGTGTCCTGTTCGACAATATCAACAGCTTGCACCACCACTGGTGCAATCCCCCTAACAATCAAGCGCATCGCCACCAGCTGGTTGGAATAACCATTAAGCACCCGCATTACCCGATCAATCCGTGGCTGAATCGATTTATCAGAATAATCCGCCCGTAGCGTCAGTTTAGCCGATTCAGATTGATTAACATTAGCAGCAAAGTCGCTATCAATAATGAGGGTAATTTTACTATCAACTGCCCCCTCAACGCCTTCAAGGCTGGTCTGGTCACTGTAGATTTTTTCCTCTGCCAACAAATCAACCAAAGCCGGAAACTGTTCAGCCCCTTGCAAAGTAATAGTGATGGGCTCCAGCGATTGCGATTTATTCACTGCCAACATCAATGACATCGCAAACATGCCCGGTCCTAATACCGCAATCGCCATAGCGGCGGTAAATGCGCGTTTATCCCTAATTGAATCTAACCATTCTTTTTTCAGCAAGTTAATAAATAAACGGTTCATGCGGCGACCCCTTCATCACTGCCAATGATAGAAACAAAGGCTTCTTCCAATTGGCTTTCTCCTGCCAGCTCGCATAGCTCTTGTGGCGTACCTTGCGCTGCGAGCTTACCATTGGCGACTATAACCACCCGATCACATAACGCCGCTACCTCATGCATCACATGGCTAGAAAACAAAATACAATGGCCCTCGGCTTTCAATGCCAGTAAGATTTCTCGCAATAGCCGGGTGCTCATCACGTCAAGTCCTCGGGTCGGTTCATCGAGGATCAGGTTTTTCGGTTGGTGTACCATTGCCTGAGCCAACGCCACTTTCATCCGCTGGCCCTGAGAGAAACCAGCAGCCCGGCGGTCAATAATATCCTCTAGGGCCAAACTGACGACCATCTTATCTATCGCCGCATCACATTGATGCCCAGTGATGCCATGGATATTGGCGAAATAACGGATTTGTTCCCGACAGCTCAGGCGTTCATATAAACCAAACTTATCCGGAAAAATACCAATCTTGCGCCGAGCGGCAATCGGATCGGCCAAAACATCAATGTCATCTACGCTAACTTCACCGACATCCGGTTGCAACAAGCCAAACAAGGTCCGTAAACAAGTGGTTTTACCCGCGCCGTTAGGGCCGAGAATACCGGTGATCTGTTGATCATTGGCGCTAAAACTCAAACCATCTAATGCCTTTAGCTGGCCAAAGGACTTTTCAAGATTAGTGACCTGTAACATGTTGTCCTGCCTTTAAACTAGTTGCGCCTAAGCTCGTCGTGCCAGTGTTGATCATAAAAGGAATATGACGTTTTTTAGTTAAACAACTATCATCCAACGCCGCCAAGTCCTGACTATCAAGAAAATCGCCGACCAACTTCGCCGCACAAGTATGAGTCACAATCGTATGCGCCCCATTAACCGCTACCAAGTGTCTTGAACGACTTAACGTTTGCGCTGCCATTTCTGCCCATGCCGGTGGCGTAACAGGATCGAGTTGACCAGATAACAGCAGCACAGGCACATCACTCACCACCGGCTGACTGAACCTATCGTCCACTTTATAATGCGGCCAGACACTACACATTTGTTCCCACGGTAGGCTACTCATATTACCTACCACGTAATTATCATTATCTGCCGCCACCTGCTCACGACTCATTCTTGGCCAGTCTTCACTACACAAAATAGTCAGAGTCAACCCCATATACATGCCGCTGCCCGAGCCACTGTTTAACGCCCCATAGAGCCCAGCAAAAGGCTTGTAATTGCCTTTATTGGCTTGATGGATCACCAAAGGCAATAGTTTGCGCAAACTGGTGGAGTACAATGAGGTTCGTAAGGTATTAAGAAACTTCATTCGCGCAAACAGTAAAGACGTTGGTTCTCCCGTCACCGGATCCGCAATGGTTTCATGGGTTGAAACCTCAGACAAGGTTGCCAGTAATTGCAGTAAATCCTGCTTAAGTTGAGGGTAAGCGGCATGACAAGCAGGGTTTTGTGCACAGTTGGCAAGCAACAACTCAAATGAGCGTTCACTACTTTTACCAAATGCGCCAATCGCCACTTGAGTCGGAGCCACACTATCGAGCACCGCACTGGCGATTGAATTGGGGTAACGACGCAAATAAACCAGTCCAGCGCGGGTGCCGTAAGAGCCACCATATAAATGAAATTGCTGATAACCCAGCGCCTTACGCACCGCTTCGAAATCGTCAATCGCTTGATTGGTCGAATAATGCGCCAGTGCAGAGCCACTAACCGAGTCGCTAACCGAGTCGCTAAGTAGCACCAAACATTCTTTTGCCTGAGCTTGCATGTCCTGCTCGGCAAAATTAATATTCAATCCAAGGTCATCAATCTCAAAATTAGTGCATTGTAATGGATTGGATTTGCCCGTGCCCCGTTGATCAATCAATACAATATCTCGGGTTTGCCTCACCGTTTGGAAGATACTATTGATTAATCCCGACTGTTCCACTGCCGATTGTCCCGGACCTCCAGCTAAAATCAGCAAAGGAGTGCTTTTATTCGCATCGTGAGAACCCACGCCTGACGCACTAAAACCCGGTAACACCACAATATTCAATGGAATTTGCTTAGCTGGCTGATTAGGGTTTTCTGCCACTAGCAACTCGCCACATAAAACCTGCTCCCTGACCCCGGCAACATGACACTTTTCGAGCGTCAAAGCTTGCGCGTCAAAACCACAGCTAATCAATATGAGTGCTATTAACCACGTCGGTAACCCTTTTGATAACTCTAGCGATAATGAGCGTTTCAAACTCAACATAAGCAACCCCTTGTGGCTGTTTTCACATTAAACGGTTGAAAGTCAAAGTATAAAGGTAATAATGATGACCACCAAAATCCAGCCTAGGCTAGGATTTGCAGTTATGCCAATGAAACTTTTACAAATCAATGGTTTTGATTATACTTACGGACTAAACACGGCGAAATCTACGAGGCTGTTAATTTAATGAGTCAACAGGATATACAATGAATCAGGCGTTAATCTGACACTATGAGACAACCCATCCAAGTTTTACTTTTACTCTGTGTATTGGCATCGAGTGTTATTTTATTTCCCGCTAGCCAAGCTCACGCTGCCAACACTGCCAGTGCAATCATCGTCCGTCAGCTAACTGTCGAGGACGGTTTATCTCAAAGTTCAGTTCATGAAGTATTTCAAGACAGCTTCGGCTTTATTTGGCTGGCTACAGAAAAAGGCGTCAACCGTTACGACGGCTATGAATTCAGTCAATTTGGCAAAAATGCCGTCGCCAGTTTCGAGCAAAATATCAGCAGTATCAGCGAAGACCAATTTCGCCAGATATGGATCGGCAGTAATGACGGTATCTCGGTATATGATCCCCAGACAAATCAGTTCTCTGAACGCAACAACGGCCTCGCCTCGAAAAATATTTCAGCCATGATTAAACACAGCGACGGTACCATGTGGGTCGCCACCTATGACGGATTGCATCATTACTCTTATCAAGATAAACGTTTTACCGTGCATAAAATCCCCCCCCAAGTATTGGCTAATGCCAATGAAATCACCACACTGGCTGAAACCCCTGATGGCTTGTTGATCATTGGCACCCAAAACCAAGGCGTGTTGCTGTATGAGCCAAATAAAAATCGCTTCTCCATACTGTATTATGAGCCAAACCCGGCCAACGAAGATGTTAACGAGATCAGGGCACTATTTTTTGATGACCGCGAGCAATTGTGGATCGGCACCAATCAGGGATTGATAAAATACGACTTTTATCACAAAAAAAGTTTGGGCAATGTACTCAACTCACTCAACATTGACGGTATGAGGCGTCAACGTATTCGCTCAATCACCGAGGATGACGACGGTTACATCTGGGTAGCAATATATGGCAATGGCATATTGTCACTTAACCCACGCAGCAGCTCAGACAGCAGTTCAACCAACGAGTCAGACAATGCGTCAGGCAATGACTTCAAATTTTACGGCTACCAACCTGCTATTCATCACGGCTTGAGCACTAACGCTATCAGAAAACTGTTTTTCGACAATACCGGACTGTTATGGATCGGCAGCGAAAGTTATGGCGTTAGTATTTTCAATCCCACCAGTCGGGCTTTCGGTCACATGTCACAGAATCCGGGCGACCCCAACTCGCTATCCGATAACATGATCTGGTCAATTGAACCTGATCACCAAGGCAACCTGTGGGTAGGCACTGAGCAAGGACTCAACCGCATCTCAGATAAAACCCAGGAGGTCACCCGCTTTGTCGCCTCAAATCCAAAAAACACCACCACACCTCTCACAAGTTACCGTATTCACGATATCGAAAATGACCCGCACAGCAATACGCTTTGGGTCGCCACCAATAAAGGGCTTAATCACTTTGACCCAATCAACGGCGTAATAGCACAGTGGCAGCATCACGACGATGATCCCCATTCACTGGCCAGTGATTTCATTTATGATATCGAACTGGATAATCAACGCCAGCTATGGATTGCCAGCGCTACCGGACTCAATCGGTTAGACCTACAAAATAATAAACTGCACCATTACGCCCATTCACCTGATGACCATCACAGTCTGAGCCCCAATACCTCAGTGACCAAATTACTCACCGATTCCAGCGGCACCTTGTGGGTGGGCACCAACAACGGGCTTAACCGTTATAACCCAGTCAGCGACAACTTTGATCGCTTCCTAACTAGACAAAAAAGTGATCAGTTAAGTGCCTATCACAGTGAAACCAATACCATCACCGCAATGGCTGAGGTTAAAAGAGGACAAATTTGGGTCGGTTACAGCCGTAGCGGTATTACCACTTTAAACTTCACCTCAGACACTGGTGTCAACAAGCTCAATCCCACCACCAGTCATATTGGGATCAGCAATGGGCTACCCACTAATACCATTTTTGGCATCATTCCTGATCATGTCGGCAGTGCGTGGATCAGTACAATGAGCGGTTTGGTGCAATACCGTTTAAATGGTGCTCCGCCACGAATATTTACCGCCAAAGAAGGTTTGCTCGGCAGTGAATTCAATGGCGGTGCTTACAATGTTGGCAATGATGGTGCACTCTACTTTGGCAGTACCAATGGCCTTACCATTGTCAATCCGGCGCAGATCACCGTAGCAAAGAAAAGTAAACACTTACTATGGACAAAAGCAGCTATAAACCGACATGATGGCAATTACACTCTGCCTTTAATAGAACAAAACAGCCTAACGCTCGAACATGGTGCTTACGCTGTCACTTTACACCACACCAATTTGAATTACGCCACGCCGAAACAAACCCGTTATGCCTACCAATTCAACCAGCTCAATGATAACTGGATTGATATCGGCAATGACCAGCACGTAACTCTGCACCATTTAACCACTGGGCAGTTTACTTTCAGCTTACGTAGTAAAAGCGATATTAATGCCGACTGGGGCGAACCCCGGCAATTGACCATTATTGTTAACTCGCCTTGGTGGCGCACATTTTATGCCTATATCGCCTATCTGATCAGCGCCGCAGTGCTGGCTTATACCATCCATATCAGTCGTAAACAAAGACGCAACGACAGAAGGCTAATGCATCACCAAAACAGACTGTTTGCCGAAGCTTTTAAAAACACCTCTGAGGGCGTGATGATCATGCACCGCTCCCGCACCATTGTGGCGGTAAATGCGGCGTTCACCACAATCACTGGTTATTCAGAAAAAGAAGTTAAAAATGCTGGTACTAATATCATCAACTCAATAAAGCATAGTAATGACTTTTATGAGCATATTTGGGCAACTTTGGATGAGGAGCAGCAATGGCATGGCGAAATCTGGCAGTCAAACAAACAAGGCAAGGATATCGCGGTAGAAATGACCATCAGTTCAGTCACCAATGAAGAGCAACAGGTTTCTCATTTTGTTGGCGTGTTTTCAGATATCACCGAGCGACTCAAGGCCGAAGAGGAGCTACGCAAATTAGCCAAATATGACGCCCTAACCGACTTGCCCAACCGCACACTTTTACAGGACAGACTCGATCATGCCATTGTCCATGCCCGCCGAGAAGAACAACAGTTGGGGTTATTTTTTCTTGATTTAGACCGTTTCAAGCATGTTAACGACTCTTTGGGCCATGATGTTGGTGACTTGCTATTGATTAACGTGGCTGAGCGTATTTCCAAAGTCCTCAAAGACGACGATACTTTTGCCCGTTTGGGCGGTGATGAATTTGTCATTATTGTCGAAGATTATGCGGATCTGAATCAATTAACCCATGTTGCCAGCCAAATTATTGCTGAGTTAGCCAAGCCATTTTCACTGACTGGCTATGAAGTATCGACCAGTACCAGTATTGGTATAACCGTTTTCCCTAACGACGGTCAAACCTCACAACACCTGCTGAAAAATGCCGATACGGCGATGTATCATGTCAAAGCACAGGGCCGCAACAATTTTCAGTTTTATACCCAATCGATGAATGTTAAAGCCTTTGAACGTTTATCGATTGAAAACGAATTACGCCGGGCGATTGAGTCTCAACAATTTGTTTTGCATTACCAGCCCCGGGTGAACTCGACTGATGGTCAGGTAGCTAGCATCGAAGCCTTGATCCGCTGGCAGCATCCAGAGAAAGGCTTAATTGCTCCGGGCTATTTTATTGATATTGCCGAAGACTCCGGTTTAATTGTACCAATGAGTGAATGGGTGATTAAACAAGCCTGTAATCAACTAAAAACTTGGCGAAATGCGGGTTTCACCGAGATCAGCCTGTCGGTGAACTTATCACCTCGGTTATTCAGTCATTATGATTTGGTTGAATTTATTGACCAAACCTTGCAACTTTATCAGCTGCCACCAGCCAAACTGGAGTTAGAAATTACCGAAAGCATGTTGATGAATGATGTCGAAGCCACTATCGCCGACCTACATAAACTGAATGAATTAGGTTGTCATATTTCTGTTGACGATTTTGGCACAGGCTATTCTTCATTGAGTTACCTCCATCGCTTCCCGGTGCATACGTTGAAGATAGACCGCTCTTTTGTTAGTGCCATCCACCAACACCCCAAAGGCAAGGCGTTGGTAGACATTATCATTAACCTCGCCCAAAACCTCGAACTCGAACTTGTCGCTGAAGGGGTTGAAACCTTTGACCAATTTGAGTTTTTACAACTGAGCGCCCCGATGCAAATACAAGGGTATTATTTTTCCAAACCAGTGGATGCCCAAGTCGTTATGCCGCTGTTAATCAAGGGGTTTAATGTCCATAAGCAGGTGGCAGTAACATAATGTATTTCAGCCTTTCAACCTTGGCATGACTTGTGCTTTGACCATAGTCAAACTCTTACTGTCAAAAAGTTGTTACGGAGCAGCCAATGGAAATCATCTTATTACTAATCACTATTTTTATTATTATTATCGCCCTGATCGCCAGTCGTTTTGTTGATAATAGTAACCCTTATCCGTTCAGCAAAAAACAGACCATCTACAGCAGTACTGAACGATCATTTTACCAATTACTTGAGAAAGCCGTCGGTAATGACTATAAAATTCTCACCCGGGTTAAGCTAACCGACATCGTTGAAACCAAAGGCGCGGCCTCATCAAAAAACAAACGAGCGGCTTTAATAAAAGCCAATGCCAAAAGCGTCGATTTTGTTTTATGTGACAAGAAAACCCTAGCCATCAGTGGTGTGATTGATTTAATCAACAACAGCTCCAAAGACGGTCACCGTGCCAAATCAGACTGGTTTGTTAACGGCACCCTTGAAGCTGCTGCTATCCCACATATTAGGATTAAAATCAAAGCTGGTTACAAGGTCGAAGATATCCGCAATTGCGTGTTGTTTAAACTCGGCAAACCCAAACAAGCAGAGTCAAAACCACTGGTCAGAGGCACTATCGGCAGACCCCCTCGCTCTCCATTAGCGGGTTTACCCACCGGAATGCGTGCACCTGCCACAGCGATGGCTCAAGCATAATAGCCAACCTAAACAATCAAATAACTACTCGGGCGCAAACTTTTTTGCGCCTTTTTTTATCGCGCCCTTTTTATAATATGCTATTCTAGCCCGCATTATTTTCAGCAAGTCGACCCTTAGCATGACCCAAGCAAGCCAGATTATCGCAGCCACCCGGCGCTGGATTGAGACGGTGATCGTCAAATATAATTTCTGTCCTTTTGCCCGCAAAGAACTTGAACGCCACAGCATTCGTTATAGCATCAGCGATAGTGTGTCATTCAAAGCCATCACCGCGATGGTACTTGAAGAGTGTATTCACCTCGACAATAACCCAGATACCGCCACCACTTTACTGATTATTCCCGAGGGTTGTGACGACTTTGAGTGTTATCTAGATTTGGTCGATAGCATTCAAAGCAAAATTATCGACCGCCGTTACGAAGGCATCTATCAACTGGCCAGCTTTCATCCCCAATACTGTTTTGCTGATAGCGATGAGGAAGATGCGGCTAACTACACCAACCGTGCGCCCTATCCCACTATTCACCTGATACGCGAAGCGGACATCACCCAAGCATTGGCTGATTATCCTCAGCCTGAGCAGATCCCCGAAAAAAATATCGCCCTGACTCGACGTAAGGGCAAACAACAAATGGCCGCATTGCTGGCGGCTTGCTTGCATTCCAGCAATATTTAACTCTAGTTATATTAATAAAAGGAAAAACAACCATGTGGTACATGATTTACTCTGAAGATATCGACAACAGCCTCGAATTACGTATGCAAACCCGTGATAAACACCTTGCCAGACTCAACGAATTGAACCAACAAGGCCGATTAATGGCGGCGGGTCCTTTGCCTGCGATTGACAGTGAAAACCCCGGTGACGCTGGTTTTACCGGTTCATTACTGATTGTAGAATTTGACTCCCTTACAGCGGCCGAGCAATGGGCCAGTGAAGACCCTTACATCGCCGCAGGTGTGTATAAAAAATCGACCGTCAAACCGTTCAAAAAAGTGCTACCGTAGCAACATTTGGCACCGCTGTAATCGGTGCCTTTAACAACATTCAGCTAGCGTTAAGGAAAAGCGGCCTACTATTGCACGGCATTACGAAAGTCTTGCGAAAGTATCTCAAGCAATTGATTTGGTTTATACTCTTTACGATTTAGTCTAACCGGAGCGTTATTATGTCCCTATTGGCCAAAATGCTGATGACATTACTCATGTGCTGCTTGCTTCAAGTGCCTGTTGCAGTGGCTAAAGGCAAACATGTCGATAAAAGTCAGGCAGTTCAAGCTGCCAAACGTAAATATCCAGGTAAGGTAATTAAAATCAGCAATGGTAAAAGGCATTATCAAGTGCGTTTATTACAAAAAGATGGCCGGGTCGTCACCGTTAAAGTCGACAAAGCCAGTGGAAAAGTGATCCAGTCAGGCAAACATAGAAAAGGACGATAAATGCGCGTTTTACTCACCGAAGATGATCTCACCCTCGCCGCTAACCTAAAGAAAATGCTCGAAGACAACCACTTTGGCGTAGATGTTTGCCACGATGGCGCAGAGGGTTTATTTCAATTAGTTGAATTTCCTTATGATTTGGCCATTATTGATATTGGTCTACCAAAAAAAGATGGCATGTCGTTGATCAGAGAAGCCCGAGCAGCAGGAGTCACTATTCCCGTGCTTATTCTCACCGCTCGCGACCGCTGGCAAGAAAAAGTCGAAGGACTTGATGCTGGTGCCGACGACTACCTTACCAAACCCTTTCACAATGAAGAGTTACTGGCACGCTGCAACGCCCTGATCCGCCGAGCAGTGGGTAAATCCAACCCAGAAATGACCGCCGGACCATTGAAGATCAACACCCGTAGTCAGCAAGTCTGGGTCAATGACCAAGCCATCACACTCACCGCCTATGAATACAAGGTATTAGAATACCTGATGCTGACGCCAGAAAAGGTGATTTCAAAAACCGAGTTGACCGAACACATCTACGATCAGGACTTTGACTTGGACAGTAATGTCATTGAAGTCTTCGTTTTGCGCTTACGTAAAAAGCTCGACCCCACAGGTGAGCTCCAGCCAATTGAAACCCTGCGGGGACGTGGTTACCGCTTCAATCTCACCATTGACTAACATGACACTTTCACTGAAAAGCCGCCAAATCCTGATATTTGTCGGCATCATTGTACTGGTACTGCCCGCTTTGCTGCTCTCTGTTGAGCAAGCATTTAAGCAGTCACAAATCAAAGCACTCGAACAACAACTACAAGTCAATCTCTACTTAATCATTGGCGAGATTGATCTTGACGCCAAAGACACCACAATCTCCGGTGCCTTTTTACCGCCCCAGCTCAATCAATTAGACTCAGGCACTGAAGCGTTGATTGAACAAGATGGACAAATTGTTTGGCGCTCAGATTCAGCACTGAATAACCATGCGCAACTCAGCGACAAAACCACCGAGCCCGGACAATCGCAGTTTTTCTTTGCCAATAATCACTGGCAATACACCTATGCATTATTTTTTGACAACGAATTCGGCACCCGCAACTTAATCATTCACGTGCGTCAACATCAGCGTATTCTCAACGCCCAAGTCGACCAGTTCAGACAAATTATCATCCGCTGGTTCTTTGCCATCGCCACCATCTTAGTACTAGCACTAGCCTTCGGACTACGTTCGACGCTGGGGCCGATAAACAAACTCGACTTGCAAATCACCCAAGTTGAACAAGGTATTAGCCAGACGGTTGAAGGTCATTTCCCCAAGGAGCTTACTCGGGTGAAAGAAAACCTCAACTTGCTGATCGCCCAACAAGAACGGCAAAAAAATCGTTATCGCAGTTCGTTAAGCGATTTGACTCATGCCCTGAAAACCCCAGTGGCAGTATTAAAATCATCCAGTATCGCCGATGATGCCATGGTCACCGAACAACTCGATAGAATGACCCATATTATCGAACATCAATTACGCAAGGCATCATCCGGTGGCGCGGATGTCTGGAAGAAAAAAGTCGCGGTTAAGCCAGTCGCTGAAAAACTGCTCGGTGTTATGACTAAAATCTACCGCGATAAAGCCATCGACTTTAATCAAGAACTATCTGAAAGCGCCCACTTTTACGGCGATGAAGCAGACTTAATGGAAGTATTAGGCAATTTGATTGATAACGCCTGTAAAGCTTGCGGTGGCCAAATAAAGCTCAGTGCTGAGTCAGATAAAAACACCAAGACATTGATATTGACAGTTGAAGATGATGGACCAGGCATCAAAGCTGAACATCGTGAACAATTGCTCATTCGTGGTCAACGATTAGATACCTATACCGATGGTCATGGGGTCGGCATGGCAATTGTCAATGATTTAGTGCATTCCTATGCCGGCCAGCTGGAAATTTTGGATTCGCCTTTGGGTGGTGCTAAATTTGTAGTACACTTTGAACAGCCATAAGGCCCAGATCAAAAGAAGCCCAATACAAACATGAACAAACCCATTTCGTTTTTATTACTTATTGTCTTCTCCCTGTTGACTAAACCTGCAATTGCCGCAGGCAGCCTGACGCAATGCGCCCAAAGCCGTGAAAGCTCAGTAGAGTACCTCCGTTGTCTCGACAGAAAACTCAGTGCTTTAAACAATGAAATCACCCTATGGAACAATAACAAGATCTTTGCCTTAGAAGCTAAAGCCAAAGACACCGGTCGAAAAGATGTCCTGCACTTATTCAAAAAAGCCCAAAAGAGTTTTACCAAATACCGTGAAAACAACTGCCGTTGGCAATACCTAGAGCAGATCCCCGACACCACCGCCGGTGCCATCAGCTACAAAGAATGCTTGGTCGAGATGTCACGAATTCGGGTTCAACAACTGAAAAAAGTGAGTCAAGAATAGCGGCTTTATTTAAAGAAGGTCGCCATCATCTGCCAAGCCAATGCCGGGTATTCCATATGACAATGGTGCCCCCCTGGTATCTGCCCAACTTTAAGATCCACATAAGAAGAACCAAACAGTTTTCGATTCTGGCTGATCTGCTTAAAGCCTTTTTCTCCTTCAATCAGTAATACCGGACATTTGACATTAGTCACAAAACTAGTTGCCTGACCGACCGAAAAACGCATCGCAGAATGGGTCCTAAGGCGCTGATCAGTACGCCAAACGTAACCGCCCTGCACCGCCTCAAGCCCTCGTTTGAGCAGTAACCTGGCTTCCTTATCAGATAAATCGCCAGCACCGATACGAGCTTCCAATGCCGATTCAAATGTGGGATGTAAGGGTTTGTCTTTTTGACTAACACGATGACGACTGATAATGGCCTTACTGAGTTGTTCACAGGCCGTTTCATCCGGCGTGGTAATTAATCCGATTGCCTCAATCAACACCACCGCCTTAACTTGCTGTGGCAGCACCGCCGCCACGACAGTGGCGATCATGCCGCCCATGGAGTGGCCGACAATCATTATTTTATCCCACTGGGCAACTCGAATAAGCTCTGCAACATCAAACGCCCACTCAACAAAATGATAGTGAGCATCCGCCCCACGGTGTGCCGATAAACCATGACCGGGTAAATCAACCGCAACAACATGATAATCAGTTAAAAAAGGCAGCAAAGGCTCAAAACTCGATGAATTATCAAGCCAACCATGCAATGCCAACAATACCGGCTTACCGACGTTATTATTAGTCCATCCCGCCAGCGTAATATGCGGCAAAACAAATTCTACTTCTTTCATCATTACACTGGTTTTTCCTATATATTTTAATCTTAGGCGTTTAAACAATAATAATTAATCAGTGCGTATCGCCTGTCTGTAAGTAACCTGTTCATTGTTAATGAGTTAAATCGGTTTAACAAATTTCAGAGTCATTCGGTCACTCTCGCCGATAGCCAAATACTTCTCCCGCTCAACGTCGCCCATCGCCAAAGTCGGCGGCAATGCATAGACCCCTTTGGGATAGTTTTTAGTATCTTTGGCATTAAAATTAATGCCCGTACTGCCATCAAATTTAAAACCCACCGACTCAACCACAGCTCTCACATAACTTTCATCGGTATACCCTTCGACAGCACTAGATGAGATATTGCTTAACTGATCAGCTTTATGCTCGACAATTCCCAGCACACCACCGGGTTTAAGCGCAGCAAAGGCCGCCGCCATGACATTTTTAAATGAACCAGTAGAATCCCAGTTATGAATATTTCGAAAAGCCAATACCATATCCTGACTACTATCAGGACCAATGCGGCTATCTTGTTTTGGATCGAAAGGTACTTCTAACACCGAACCGAAAAAGTTTGCTTGCTGATTAATCCGGCTGCTTAATTTTCTGCCTAATTTGGCATAGTAGAGATCTTTTTTATCTTGGCTTTTAGCCCCACCAGAGACATCTGTTGGGAAATTAGCAATACTCAGCTGGCCTGCATCTTTCAGATAAGGTGCCAATACTTCGGTATACCAGCCTTTCACCGGCCATAATTCCGTTACCTTCATGTCATTTTTGATACCAAAAAAATCTAGGGTTTGACCCGGGTGACGAAATTGATTGCGCTGACGGTTATCCTCACTACGTTGCGGATCATCAGCAATCATCGCAATAGCATGAATATTTGCGGCATCAGCCATAGCACTGTCAGAATACCAAGCCAAAAATGATATAAACGCAAAAAGAACTGAAAAATGCGGGTGTTTCAACATATTTACCTTACTCCGGTGATTGTTACCGCCTGATGGCCCATCAATATAACTGTTTTTGATTGTGTTTTCTAACCAGATGGACAATCCTTGACAGATTAATGGTGAATAACCCCGGGATCATAAAACAATATGTATGGCAGTAAACTTGATTCAATTAAAAAATCCATCGCCAACGCGAGCACTTACGCAGAATTCACAGCCGCCAGCCTGAGCTATGATATGGCAGCTGGTAACAATAAATGGAAATATAATGATGAGTCCAAAGAGTATGACTACAAGCTAGTCCGCAAACGTCTAGAGCGTATCAGGCAAGCCCGAATGAATCAGGATGCTGTTGGGCTGATGTATATGCTCCATGAAGGCATTCATGGCAATTTAGGCAATATCGCCAATCCCAATTTATACCATCACACTAAATTTGGCACCAAAGCCTTGATCAACGACTTTCTTAACGAAGTGTGCACGGCCTTGGAACTGATTTATCAAGCCAACCCCAGTGATATCAGCTTCTTCGACAAACTGTCTTTTTTTGAAGATACTAGCCATGCCTACGGTCAAAGTTGCCTGATGCTAAGCGGTGGTGCCGGATTGGGATTTTTTCATTGTGGCGTAGTCAAAGCCCTGTTGAGCACCAATTTACTGCCCAATGTCATCTCCGGAGCCAGTGCCGGTGCCATCATTACCGCCATGCTCGGCACCCGCTCAAACGAAGAACTAAAAACCCTGCTAACCGCCCCGACAATTTATCAATACTTTAAAAATTGGGGTAAATGGCAAGGCTTTAATAATACCGCGATGTTAGACAGCGAGAATATTGAAAATGCCTTAATAGAGCTGTTTGATTTGACCACCTTTGAAGAAGCACATGAAAAAACCGGCAGAGAAATCAATATCACGGTGTCACCAGCTGATTTACACCAAGACTCCAGGATGTTAAACAACAGGACCTCACCCAACGCCATCATTACTCAGGCAGTCAGAGCCTCTTGTGCCATTCCATTCTTGTTTGAGCCTATCGAGCTCAAAGCCAAAAATGCTCAAGGCGAAGTGGTCCCCTATGTGCCGAATCGAAAATTTGCCGACGGCTCTATCATGGCAGATATGCCAATTGACCGATTGTCTCGTTTATATTCAATCAATCACAGTATTGTCAGCCAAACTAATCCGTTGGCCGTGCCGTTTTTATCAAGAAGCCGTAAGAAAAAAGCCGGGTTATTATCAATCACTGGCCGTCACATGGCCAAAGTAGCCAAAGAAAGCAGTATCTATGCCTGTGATATGGTTGAAAGTGTGATCCCCAGTACTACCGGAAAACTCGGTGTGCATAAAGTCAGATCAATCATCGAACAGCAATATGTTGGCGACATTAATATTTTACCACCGCGTAATATCGCTAATCTACGACACATACTGTCTAACCCAACAGAACAAAGTATCACCAAATTGATTGAAAGTGCAGAAAGGGCCACCTGGCCCCAATTAGAGATGATTAACAATACCACCAAAATCAGCCGGACTTTCCAGCATTATTTGAAATTATTGAAAATTGAGGAGAATAAAAAACTCAATGCCTGACACTTTCCCTAGGTAAACAGTTTAGCTAAATAATCTAGGTAAATAGCCTAAGTCAATAGTCTGGGTAGTTAGCCGACGTACTAATTACCCCGGATAATGCCCTTGCTCACCAGCTTATCAACAACATCCTTTGCCCCTTGGGTGATCTGCTGCTCTTCAAACTGCGGCAACTGAGTCACTAGGGTGTCTACCAAGGCACCTAATTGAGCCCCAGGGTTAGCTGCCAATAGTTGCAATAACATCGCCGTAACGCCATTTATCAGCATAAATTGCACTTCATCTTCATCATCTCGATAAACAATCAAGCTGACACTACCTGGAGCCCCCTCTGTGGGCATAAAATCAATGGATATCTGATGCACTGGGTAAGAATAACTTAATGGCCAAGCAGTCTCTGAGAGCACCATTTCAGCCTGCTCGATTTCGTCAGCTTTAAGCCAGCGATAATTGTGCACTTCATGACGCACGGAAACATCCAGCTCTACCCACTCATAATGGGCGAGTTCAACCAAAAATGGTAAATCTTGATCTCGGGCTTCGCGTTCATTGACCAGGTAGTCAACAAATTCTTTGGCAATATCGACAAAATAAGGGCTATGACAATCATGATTAATGAAGAAGTCTCTGACCATTGTTGTCCAGTCATCTTCATCAAATAAACTTCGAAGTACGGGAAAACCGGTAGAAACAAAACCATTGACGTTATTAAAAAATAAATCCCGATAAATCTCTAGACGACGATCTTCAATGCCTTCTACTTGCGGGTGGTTTTGCGGATCTTTGATGTGGTCAACAAATTGCTGCTGGGTTTGTTGAAAAGCTTTCATCTCAAACACTCCCCTTGCTATTGATTGAAGAGCCATTAATTGAACGGCTATTAATTAAATTCGTTAGCGACGCACAATTTTTCGCAATCGCCGGGTTTACCGCCCGAGTGGCGTACTTAGCCTGCAAATCGCGAATAACATCAACCTCTTTCAACAAAGTCGTCATCTCAGGAATATTGAAATCTCGTTCCAGCAAGGTAGGAAATACACCGTGATATTCATAGGCTTTATCTAATAACGCCCACACCGGATCGATAACATCAGCACCATGGGTATCAACAATCAAATCAACGGCTTCAACATAATGACCAGCGACATGGCCATAAGCAATTCTATCGCTTGGCATCGCCCGCAAAAAAGCGTCAGCATCATAACCATGGTTAGTGGCATTCACGTAGATATTGTTGACATCAAGTAGTAACAGACAATCGGCTTGCTCCAGCACCGCATTGAGAAAGTCAATTTCCTTCAGCTCTTGGCCCGGTGCGGCATAATAGGAAACGTTTTCAATAGCGATTTTTTGTTCGAGGATATCCTGGACAGTACGAATGCGTTCAGCTACATAACTGACCGCTTCTTCTGTGAATGGGATAGGCATCAAGTCATAGAGGTGGCCACTGCCAGAGCAATAACTTAAGTGTTCTGAATATAACGCAATGTCATGTTGCTGATTAAATTGCTTCACTGCTTTGACAAAATCAATATCCAGTGGAGCCGGGCTCCCGATAGATAAGGATAAACCGTGACAAAGAAACGAAAACTGTTCACTTAACTCCTTAAATTTACGCCCTAACTTCCCGCCCAATGGGATCCAATTCTCAGGTGCCACTTCCATAAACGCTGGTGGAGTGGCTGCTAGCTCAGCAATATCATCCAGCATTTCACGCCGAAACCCTAATCCTGCACCATCTACCATTATTCTTCCTCTCTGACCTAAACGAAGATCTACATTGAATTGTCAATATAAACGAAAACAGCCAGCATAAATGCTGGCTGTTGAACTTTTTGCTGCGCTACTTTCAATTATCAAGAGCGCCAGTTGGCTAAACTATCAGCCAAGGCTGTGGGTCAAATTATTTTGAACCGCCACATTTGCCTTCGCCACATTTACCTTCTTTTTTCTTGCTGTCAGCTTTTTTGGCTTTGTCGCCGCCGCATTTGCCTTCACCACATTTACCTTCAGCTTTTTTGCTGTCAGATTTTTTGGCTTTGTCGCCGCCGCATTTACCTTCGCCACATTTGCCTTCAGATTTTTTGGCTTTGTCGCCGCCGCATTTACCTTCGCCACACTTGCCTTCAGATTTTTTGGCTTTATCGCCGCCGCATTTACCTTCGCCACATTTGCCTTCAGATTTTTTACTGTCAGCTTTTTTAGCTTTATCGCCGCCGCATTTACCTTCGCCACATTTGCCTTCAGATTTTTTGCTGTCAGCTTTTTTAGTTTTGTCGCCGCCACATTTGCCTTCACCACATTTACCTTCTCCAGCACTTAGCTGATAACCGGCCGTTAATTCTGCGGCTTCAAACGGGTTAGCTTGTGCGCTAACGGGTGTCATGGCAACAGCTGTAACCATTAATGAACCTAATGCCATCGCTACGTTTGATTTATTAAGTGTCTTCATTTTAAATCCCTCAGGGTGAATAAATTACGTTTCAATTAAAACGTTATTAAATTTTTGATTATGCTTAGCTTACGCATGGTTAAATTAAAAGACCCAAACCACTATAGAATTCTTTCATCAGCGATTGTTTTTTTTCGCTAGTGCCTGTTGGCTGGTCTTCGATGGTGTTATGTTCAACCAATTAAACACTTGCTTCAAGTTATTGCGTTAGATGGCTAAGCCATTGATATTAATCTAAATTAATTTAGCCATATGGTCAAGGCAACATAGTGCCTCTTAGCTATAAAATTTACACAATTAATTCGACAACCGTGCAAGATAAAGTAAGCCAGCTATAATTTAACCATATGCATCACCTATTCACTTCCATTACAACAACTGATGACAACGTAGCGAGGTAACTGATCCATGATCCATTCTTTCCAAGACGCTTCATTTCGAGATCAAGAGACCGGATTATACAGTCAAGCTTATTTTATGGAAATTTTTTATCGTGAATGGCACCGCGTCGTCCGGGAAAATCAAGCACTGTCTCTACTGATCATGCAACCGAACTTGAATATTGTTGAACCCGAGGCATTAAAGGAATTCATTACACTGGGGCATCTACTAGAAGAAAATACTTGGAGAACCACCGATCTGGTATCAAGGTACCAAAATAACGAATTTATCATTGGACTGTTTAACTTAGATCCCTCCGGTACCACAATGGTCATTGACCGTATCAGTTCAGCTGTTAGCCAGCATAGCAACGGCCAAACAAGAAATGCCTTTATCGGCGGCGTCAATATTTGCCCGGACAGACAAATGGACATTAACGGATTATTTGAGCAAGTAAAATCAATTACCTCAACAGCAACAATAAAAACCCGTTCAAAATCAGACAAGCTAAGTTACGAATTGCGTCAATTTACGCTTAATTAAACAATATAAAATCAAAACAACAAAAAAGGGCGTTATAGTCATGCTATAACGCCCTTTCCATTTTTAAAGATAATATAACAAGGTCAAGCTACAAGGTTACGCCATTGCGCTTTGCTTTATCTTTAATATATTGCTTCCAGTTAGCCGCTTGTTTCTTCGAGCTGCTAAGTTTGGATGCCTCTTGCATTTTCGCATACGCTTGCTTGTACTTACCTTGATAGAAGTAAGATTGCATCAAAGTCAACTGCACAGCACCAACTTTCGAAACACCTTTTTCAAGCGCCTTGTTCAATGCAGTCACCGCCTGAGCATACTTCTCAGCCTGAAACAACATCTCACCTTGACGTCGATACAGCTTAGCATCACCACTCATTTCAGCTGCTTCACCAAAATACTTAGCTGCTTTAATCATCTCTTTAGCTGCCAAGAAGTAATTAGCCAAACGCTTCAAAGATTGCTCATTGCGCTTCATCACACCAAGTTTAATGTACTTCTCTTGAATAGTAGCCGCTTTAATCGGCACCTCAAGTTGTGAATACATTTGCGCCAGTGTTTTGAATTCATTCGCTTTTTCCAAGAAACCTTGCTTGTAAGCTAGCTCAAAAATAGATAATGCTTTTTTGTAGTCTTCGACCAACACATAAAACATCCCCAATTGAGTCCAGTAACGCTTTTCTTCTGGAAATAACCGAACCAGAGTCTCACCCATCTTCACTGTATTCTTATAATCTTTACGTTCGTAATAAGAAGCCAGTTTTAAGATATAAGGTGTTACCTCTTTCTCAGTTGCCAAAGCTATCGCTTTATCAGCAGGTTCAATGACTTTATCCAATTGCTTCAACTCGTAATAACCATTGGCAATACGAATGTAAACTTTTGGATCTTGCTTACCTGTAAACGACATCCACTCTTTGTAGGCATCAATCGCTTTTTGGTAATTTTTACCCATCATATAAAGCTGAGCCAGCAACTGAATCGCTTCGCCCTGCTCTTTATAATTGAGCACGTCATCTTTGATCGCTAATGCCATATACTTGATAGCTAGGTCACTTTTACCTTCCATCGTTGCATATAGATTACCAATAAACTTGTTCAAAAATGCTTGATCAAACGCTTTACTGGTATTAACGTCCAACAGAATAGCCAACGCACCATCAATATCTTCCAGGCCATAAAGTTCAAAAGCCTTTTGGATTTTCTTACCTACCGAAGGTGAAGCAATTTTGGTTTTCGCGTTTTGGCGTTCTTCGATCTCTGCTGGCGTCAATGCATTAGCAGAACTGCTATACATTACTGGCGCAACCAAAAAACCAACAACAGCGAAGGTAGAGGCAAGCTTAGACAAATATTTTTTAAAATTCTTCATCAATTACCCCTCGTCCTGTTCCATTGAGAAATCAAGCTGAACGGTTAACCCGGTTTGCTTAATCGGTTTGCCATCAACAATCTTGGCTTTGTATTTCCAACGCTTAAGTGCACGTTTTGCAGCACGGTCAAAAACACGTTTAGGTTGAGCTTCAATCACAGTAACATCTTCAACACCGCCAACTTCATTGATACTAAAGGACAATTTAACCCAGCCTTCGGTACCATTACGTTGCGCAGTCATCGGATATTTAGGTTCAATCCGGACGATAGGTGTAGCATCACCATCTCGACCAATACCAGAACCCGGTCCGCTCAATGACATATTGTCACCACCAACATCAACACTAGGGATATTGAACTGTAACGTTGATGAATCCAAATTGGAATTATCAGGCTCTGGCTCAGGTACCTTAGGTGGTGCCTTTGGCGGCGGTGGCGGCGGTGGTGGAACCCGACGCTTAGTTTGCACGTTGGACTTTGGCGGTGCAGTAAGTAGTTCGACCCTTATCTCTTCTTTCACATCCGCATTACGGTTTTCACCGCCAGATATTAAAAGCGCCATAAAGTAAAATAAGCCGAAACTTACTGACGAACCAACAACGATTGACAGTAATAAACGGATCATATTATTTATCCTTCGCGGCTATAGATATTCTTAGATCATCGTTAGCTGCCTTGATAGCATCCATGACTTTAACTACTACGCCATGTTTTGCCTCTTTGTCAGCCTGTATAACAATAACCTCAGTGGGTGTTTCAGCTAACATTCTTTCGATATTAGCGGCGACACGTTCAACATCAACAACGCGCTTATCCATCCAGATTTCTCCGGTATCTCTGATCGCGATAAAGATATTGGCTTTGTTGGTCTTAGTTGCTTTAGCAGCTTTCGGTTTTTGAACCTCAATACCGGCTTCTTTCAAAAAAGAAGTTGATACGATAAAGAATATCAACATGATAAACACGATGTCCAACATCGGCGTCATGTCGATAGCTGCTTCTTCTTCTTCACGAATACGTTTACGAGCCATACTATTTTCTCTCTAATGATGTGGCATACTATCGACTAAACCATCTTTAGCCATCTTAACTTTAGCTTCTATGCGAGAGCTGAAAAACACTCCTGATATCGCTGCGACCATTCCCGCCATAGTGGGGATAGTTGCCATTGATATGCCTTCTGCCATTAGTCTCGGATTACCTGTGCCTTGGTTGCCCATGGTTTCGAACACTGAGATCATCCCAGTTACCGTACCAAGCAAACCAACCAGCGGACACATTGCCACCAACGTTTTAATTATGAGCATTCGGGCATCAAGTTGCTCCGATGCCTCAGAAATCCATCCGTCACGAATTCTATGTGCATACCATGATGTTGTGTCAGCTCTGGCATCCCAATCCGCAATAACCTTTTTGCGCATTTTTGGAAAGACCGCAACTAAAAACATATAACGCTCTAACATCATAACCCACATGATGACGAGCACCATGGCGACGATATAAAGGACGTCACCACCGGTTGCAATAAAATCCCTGACAGATTCCCATACCTCTATCAGGAATAACATTAGGCGTTCTCCTTCTCCGAATGCGCAGCAATGATACCAGCACTCTGTAAATCAAGAATGTTAGTTACAGACTTCGCTTGTCCGGCGACCAAAGAGTGAACGAAAATAAGAGGCAATGCAGCAATCAGACCCTGTGCCGTAGTAACCAATGCCATTGAGATTGAACCGGCCATGATTTTCGGGTCACCCGTACCAAACAATGTGATTTGTTGGAAGGTGTTGATCATACCAACAACCGTACCTAACAGACCCAACAGCGGTGCGATAGCAGCAAGGATTTTAATAACGGTGATACCACGGTCAATAGACGGTAATTCACGTAAGATAGCTTCATCAAGTTTCAATTCCAGATTTTCAACATCAGCATCTTTGTTGGCATGGTAAACCGTCAAGATACGACCCAAAGGATTTGATTTGCTTGGCTTATCTGTATTTTTAAGCTGACTGCTCATTTGGATTTGTGTCAACGTCAAACCGATAACACGCAACAAGAAGATCAACATACCAAGGGCTAATACGCCAGTAATAATGTAACCAACTAAACCACCCGCTTCATAACGATCTTGTAACGTGGCTTTTTGCGTGTTCAAACGTAGCAAACTGCCTTTTGAAGGATCCAAATATAAAGGCACATAACTACCAGATGATGCCGCATTAAAGCTTTTCACTGAATCTAAAAAGTGACCTTCAGCAGGACGACCCAAAGGCTGTACTTGTAAAGTATCAATATTATAAATCAGATATTGATTTGGTCCCATCAAGTTGAAAGTACCAACACGAGTGAGCTGTTGAATACTAGTCGCACCATCAAGTGCTACAACTTCGGTTTCAAACTTAGCAACCTTACCTGATTCAGTCATTTCAGTTTGCAAAGCAATCCACAACTCTTCCAACTCGCGGATCGTTGGCAATTCTTTAGCTTCTGCCAATTTGCCTAAGACCTTTTCACGATCAGGAAATTGAGCGCTGATAATTGAACCTGTAATAGTACCAATTGTTTCATTGGCCTGACGACGAACAACCCCAAAAATTTCACCTAAGTCACCTTTGGCATTATCCAGTTCGACTGCTTTTTGTGTCAGGGTAATTTCGTTTTGGGCAAACTGTTTGCTTAAACGATCACCTCTGGCTTTTTCTGCTTTCAACTCCCTTTCGGCTTTGTTTAACAGCGCCTGTTTGTCTGCTCTTTGAGCAGTAAACGCGGCTTCACGTTGCTTGTTGATTTTACCGTCAGAAATACGGTCAGTTTTCACTTGTTCAAGCAATTGATCCAGCTTGCCATCAGCAGCCTGGAGGGTGAATGAGCTAGCTGATAAAGCGAAAGTCGCAACAACAGCCAAACTCTTGATTAGTTTCTTCATTATGGCTTACTCCGCTGCAAATATTGGTAATTTAACGAGTTCTGGTGCTGATTGACCACGGGCTACACGAATAGCTCTGGACACTGAGCGAAGGTAGCTGTCATCCAGCTTCTTCCAATCACCATTATTGTTATCCCACACCCAAGCATTTTTCATGTCGAGTGATTGAGCCAAAAATGCAATACGGCCAAATTGAACGAAATCAACTGTACGCTCACGACCATCAACATTCAGCGTATCCTGCCATGCCTGAGTCAATGAACCATAGTCTTTTTCGATTTGGTAAGCTTCGAGCACCTGACGATAACGCTCAGATACCGTGATATCAGCACGGCTCATGTTGTCACGTAATGTCGCAACACGGGCTAAACGCTCTTCTTTTTTAATCGGAATATCAGCTTTAACAAAAGCTTCGAGGGTGTCGATCATTTTGAACATCAGAGGAACGACGTTCTTTTTGGTGTTCTCAATTTCCTGGATTTGGCCATTGAGTGAGTCGATATCAGCCTGCTGACTTCTGACCAGTCCGGCCACATAGTCGTTATAGACTTTAAGGTTTTCAGTTTCATCAACAACGCCACGGTATTCCCCAACTAACACCTGACCTTGTTCATACGTATTGTTAATTTTTTCCTGTGACTTTGCGCCAGCTTTGTGAATTTGATTTTCCACTTTATGTAAATCTTCAAGCGGCTCTGCAACAGCGTTGCTGCCGATAAATGCTAATGCACCAGCCATTGCCGATACTATTAGACTCTTTCTGATTTTCACAGACATAGTTCCCAACCATTTATTTGTAATAAAATAGCCTCTTTGCTGGCCTATACCAGGATGCAGCATGGCCAAAAAAGAGATTGATAAATGCATTCACATTATTTAGAGGGTTTGCCGCATGAGCGACAAAATCCACCAAATCTTCTATGAATTAAAATAATTTGTCAACCAAACAAGCTGGCCGACTTCCGGTTCAGCCGAAGTTTTGCGGCGATATGACGGCTTATCACGGTGAATGCCCCGCTATACTACCAGTTTATCAGGCTGTCGTGCCATTAAATCAGTAAGATAGCTAAAAAAACACTATCATCGTTCCTCTAAAACTGGTAGGGCCTCTTAGAGCTTCGTCGTAACATTACCCCAGTTCATTCAATAGCGATTCACCGAGTTCCATGTTTTTCGATGAACCATCAAGAGCCTTGTTGGTATCATCAACTAGGTATTCCATATTTTTGACAATTTCTTCTGAATGACTGAGTTGATCGCGAACCTGATCGATCATTTGTTCAACGGACTGCGAGCTGTTTTTCGCCAAATCGGCAAGTGAGCCCAAATGAGAAGAGGTTTCATCGGCCATGCTAACACTGCTGTCAATTAGCTCCTGAACTTCTTTTTGCTTTTTGATAATTGAACTGGAGACATCCATGATTTTTTTCATTTCAGTCTGGATTTGATCAGCTGAGCTGTTAGCAGTATTGGCCAGTGATCGCACTTCATCAGCAACCACGGCAAAACCTCGACCATGCTCGCCCGCCCGCGCCGCTTCAATCGCCGCATTCAGGGCCAACAAGTTGGTTTGCTCTGCAATGCCTTTTATCGATTCAACCAAATGATCGATGTTTTTACTGTTTTCATCAAGATTGGCCAGCAAGGTAGTAAATTCGCTGATAAACTGGGCGGAACTGCGGATATTGGATACTAGTTTATCCAACTCTTCTATACAGTCTTCAGTAGTACTGGAGGTTTCTGAAGCAGATTCGAATGAGCTTTGTGACAGTCCAGCCACATTTTGCGATTGCTCAATAAAATCTTTAACTAATTGATAACTGGTTTCAATAGACGCTAAACGTTGCCGAGTAGCATTATTGACGTCTCTGGCCGTTTGTGTCATTTCGGCGGCAATGCTTTTACTATTGCCGGCACTGAAACGGTCGTATAGAGCGGCTTTTTCTTGCAGCTCATCCAATTCTCTTTTGTTGATTAAAGTTTGACCATCCGGGACGCGAGTTTCTCCCAGTCCAAAAAATTTTAACATATTCTAAGCCCTTACTTATTAGGATTTTTTATTCTGTTGGTTTGCGTACTAACACTTGCGTAAGTTGAAACGATGTACGGTACACAAAACGTCAGGACAATTTTTAACATTCTCTTGATATCAATCCCCTCTATGCCTTCTTTGTAAACAAAGTCAGCATGATTGATCAGCGTCAGCAAACTCCCCACCACCAGTGCGACTCTAAAAGACCGCAAAACAATCTCACGCCGACAGGCGATCACAAACCACTGCATTTTCATTTATTAGCCAATTTGATTATCCCGGATTAGCGGTGTAAAAATCCTATAGACGACTAAATATATCCTAGACTAATTATGCTCGGGGTAAAAGATTTCTTTGTATTTAGTTGGACTTTTATAAGCCCCTGAAAACCCAACAATCATCAGGCTTATCACTGGGGTCAATGTTATGCTTCACCGCAACACAACCGCAATTGCACCAGTCAATCGTATTTACTCTAAATTACCAATCTGGATACCATTTCCAAGTCATTTAGCCAATAGTTATCAATCAGTTAAAAATATGCCCATTTAGACCTCAGGGTCATTCCAATTAAAGTCGTTAAGTGCTAAGTTTTAGCACAGCCAATAAGTCAACGGCACAGATAAGGAATTTTTGTTTCACTATGTTTTTATATGCAGCACGACAACCCATTTTGGACAGCGATAAAAATCTCTTCGCTTATGAGTTATTGTTTCGGGATAGCCTTGAGAATGTATTTCCTGAAATTGACGCAAACGAAGCGACTTCAAAACTGATTGAAAGCCAGCTCAATATCGGTGTTGAAGATTTTACTGGTGACAAACCCGCATTCATCAACTTTACCCTCGACACTCTGTTAAAGAAATATCCCACCATGATCCATCAAGATCATATCGTGGTCGAAATCCTTGAAACGGTGCAACCAGGTAAAAAGCTGCTCAATGAATGTAAATTTCTAAAGGAACAGGGTTATACCATCGCTTTAGACGACTATATTCATCAACCAGTTTGGCGACACTTTTATCCCTTTATCGATATTATCAAAATAGATTTTAAAGATACCTCTTATGAATTGATGGGCGAGATCAAAGTTGCCATTGAGGAATTTCCTCATATCAAGTTGTTAGCTGAAAAAGTCGAAACTATCGAGGAGTTTGAAAAAGCCCTTGAACTGGGTTTTTGTTATTTTCAAGGTTATTTCTTCTCTAAACCCGAGGTGGTTAAAAGTAAAGCGCTCTCCCCTGCTCAGCTCACACTAGCAGAGTTGCTTTATGAAACCTCCAAGCCTGACGTCGATTTGACCAAAGTCACTATGGTGTTTGAACGAGATGTTAATCTGGCTTATAAATTGTTGCGTTATTCCAATTCATCGATTTTCAAACGTCGTACAGAAGTCGCCAATATAAAGCAAGCATTGGTTGTACTCGGACAGAAAGAATTGAAAAAATTTCTCTCGGTACTGTTTGCCGCCCAAGTCGGTTCAGAAAAACCACCAGAGTTGATGAAGCTGTCAATGGTCAGGGCTCGCTTTGCTGAATTACTGGCAGAATCTCATGGTCAGGATACTTCCAGAGCATTTTTAACCGGAATGATGTCATTAATAGACGCTCTGCTTGATGAGCCAATTGAAAGTGTGATGAAAAAACTCCCGCTATCACAAGAAATCAAAGATGCTTTAATTCATAAAACCGGTGTACTGGCTAATTATTTGGAGATAGTCCAACATTTTGAGTTGGCTAGTTGGGATTTGGCGGATGATATTATTGAAAAGCTAGGACTGGATAAACAAAAAGTCGGGTCTTTAAGTCAAGAAGCCGCTCATTGGGCTGATAAACAAATGGAAGCCCTAGGTGTTTAAGGCATAAGTTAAAATCTCAAGGCAAAAAAGGGAAGCTAAGCTTCCCTTTTTATTATTCCCTTAAAGCGACTTCCCGTTCGTGATCCTTTCTGGTCAAATCCATTTTACCCTTCCCTGTCTGATATTCTCCTTTATCCATTTTCTTCCTTACTCCCTTTTTGCTTTCTTCTCCTTTTTTCTCCTTTTTTCTCCTGTTGTAACGACTTCCTGCTTTAGCCACTCCCTGTTGGCATTAAGTCTTTAGATATCAATTTTATCTTGCAATCTAACAAACAGCTTTTGACCAATCCCTTTGATATTTTGGATATCCTCAAGAACCTTAAACATGCCAACTTCTTTACGGTAATTAAGAATCGCCGCTGCTTTCACTCTGCCAATCCCCGGCAGTGAAATCAGCTGTTCATAACTTGCCAGATTAATATTCACTTTAGGCTGTCCAACTAACGAATTCGGCACAGCTTCTTCGTCTACCGCGTCTGACAGTACACCACTAAATTTTCCCTCGGACGCTACAGTGACTGAACCAGCAGCGGTTCCGATGAGCGTATTCATATCAACGTCCCCTTGCTCACCGCCAAAGGCAGCAGAAAGAGGACTAAATAACATGGTTGAGGACAGAATTAGTAATGAAAGTGCTTTTTTGGTGTGTTTCATAATATCGTTCCTTGTGAAATGATGTGTCGTGTGGTAAATCCTTACTGCCTTTTAACAATAGACTGGCATATTTAGTATTTCCACTATTTTATGTGATTTTTTTTCGTTATTTTACTAATTTAATACTAATCAATGTGTTAACCGATCTAACACTTCGATTTTAGACACATATTGTTCAGCAACCTGTTCGCTACCAAGTACCCTTGTGCAGCCGACTGTTCCAACCAATACCGATAGCCATTAAGATCACCTAGCTGATCATAAGCCAAAGCATAAGCATATTGGTAATTGGCAAAAGTTTCAGGCTCAGTAAACATCTTTTGTTGTGCCCTGAGAATATAAGCCACAGGTAAGGGTTGATCCATATACTGCATCAGGGTCAATTCGGCTATCGGTTTATAAGCGACATAACCGGAGTCCTTACAACTCGATACAGCAGTAATGTGATTAAAAGAATCATTAAACTTTTGCTGCCAGCGAGCTTTAACTTGCTGCCAGTTAACCTTATCTACCTGGTCTTGTGCGACAATATATAAATTTTCACCACTAAAATATGGCGCTTCGCCTCGGCACACTCTGGCTGCGACTGATTTTGTCAATGGGTACTCATCAACAAAACCAAAATGATGAAACAGTTCATGCTTGAACACTTGGTAGCTCTTATGACGATTTAAATAAATAATACCGTTGCTATAATTTGCGACTCCCGCACTGCCATAAATAACCAAAGGGATCACATCATCAGGCAATGCCAGCCTTTTAGCCATCAAGGTCAAGTCACACTGCTGCTGCTCTCCCCTCAAATCACGACATTGATAGTGCTGCGGCTTAAAAATAATCGGTTGCTTAAAACACACAGGCAATGCACTCATGGCACTTTCTTGTTGCCACTGATTAAGCAATGACTCGGCGTAAGTGAGTTCATGGTAACCGGCAACGACAAATTGCAACTTCACTGCACATTGATTATTAGGAGCACTAAAATGAAGGGTTAACTTGTTTTCAATTTGAACCAATAAGTTTTTGGCCATGTTATTTTGCGGTAATGACATTAATAATTTTTGCGCAGCTGCGATCTCACTGCTTTGTAGCATAGTTTCAGCAAGCAGCAATTTGGCCTCACTATCATCCTTTAAAGCAACTGACGATAAGGTCTTTTTCGCCGACTGGTATTCTCCTTGCGCCAATTGTAACCGTGCAAGTAACACACCCGCCGCAACATGGCCTTTTTGCCAGCCGCTATTGAGCCATAACCTAGCACGTGCTGTCTGCCCACTTTGATAGTAGTTCAACCCTTGTTGGTAGTCCGTTGCTGGTAGTTTGACGATAGCCCGATGAGATAGCCAGCGAGCCCTTTCGCTCAGCGACCAATCTGGGTTTAAACGATAATAATGGAGTAATGCCTGTGGATAATTGAGTTTTACCGCTTGATATAAATAACTAGAGGTTGGCTGGTCGCGATAATGGCCATTAATGACCATTGGTTCCCAAGTAATTGAACCCGCCAGTAACAGCGGGCAGATAAGGATTAATAATAAATATTGATAGTAAAGCCGCTTGAGCAATCAAGATCACCCGGCTAAATTAATCTTTTTTTTTAAATCGAGTTCTAGCTTGGCATATTTATGTTCAATAAAACCATGAACGTTAGTCGCCAAAGACAGACGATAATAAGTGTCCGCCGCTTGCTCATCGCCATTAATACTTTTAAATTTACCGAGATAAAAATACGCTTCGCAGAGTCGATGAGCACGATGGGTTGGTGATGTAATGCCGACTTCTAACGTTTGTAAAAACGCCTTCTCACTAATTTGCCCCAAATAAAGCTTGATCACTGTCGTTGCCCAATCGTCTTTTTTCGCCTTAATCGCGCTGGTTTTTAAGATTGTCAAAGCGGCTTCATTATCCACTTTACTGCGAACAATATATTGCCAGATAATACGATAAGGGTCTGTGGGAGAAAATGCCAAATAACGCTCAACATCAGCACTAGCCAATTTTGCACGGTTACCATAATAAAGTGCAATACCCCGACTTAAAAAGGCAAATTGATAGTTGGGTTTGAGTTCGTTAACGGAATCGAAAGCTTCATAGGCGCGATCAAACCGAGCCGCCAGCGTCCAGTAAACGCCCATGTAATTATAGGCTTCGGCTAAATCAGGTTTAATCTTCAGCGCTTGACTAAAATCAAATCGGGCCAAAGATTGCAAACCCAACTCATCGTAAATCATGCCGCGTTGAAATAATAATTGTGCCCTTTGTTCCGGTGTCACCTGAGCCGTCGCCAAAAAGCCATTCAGTCGCGACAACTGCTCTTCTTTTTCATATTCAGCGGGTAAGGGCTCGGTAAAAACAATATCGGACAAGGTGATATCAGTAGAGGAACAACCACTCAAGGCGATCAAACCTGCCAAACCCAGCCCTATCAGCGAGCTTATTTTATTAATTTTCATCTGCTACCTAAGCAATCTTTTGTCAAAAGCTGACGTTTAAGCATTTTGGTATACTACAGTATAAAGCCTTAGCGGGTAACTGCGAGAAATGTTTTATTTTGTTTCCAGTTCTTACCTGCAAGAATGAAAAAAAGGAGCCAACAGGCTCCCTTTTGAGGTTCTTGAACTATCCGTGCATTAACCAGGCTAAAATCTCGTCTGTGGCAGAATAGATACCACATAGACGAGAATTCATTCTCGTTTTTTCAGATAATTTATTCAGCAGGAGCGGCAGCTGGTGCTGCACCTGTTTGAGCCGCTTCTTTAATACTCAAACGGATACGACCCTGACGGTCAACTTCGAGGACTTTAACATCCACTTCCTGGCCTTCTTTAAGATGGTCAGACACATTGTTCACACGCTCTTCAGCAATTTGTGAGATGTGAACCAAACCGTCTTTACCAGGTAAGATGTTAACAAACGCACCAAAATCAACAATACGCATGACTTTACCGTGGTAAATTGTGCCGACTTCGATTTCAGCTGTCAGAGCTTCGATACGAGCAATCGCATCTTTGGCGCTGGCACCATCTGTCGCTGCAATTTTGATCGTACCGTCATCTTCAATCTCGATGGTAGTGCCTGTTTCTTCAGTAAGGGCACGGATAGTCGCGCCACCTTTACCAATGACTTCAGCAATTTTCTTCGGATGAATTTTCAAGGTATAGATACGTGGAGCAAAATCAGACAATTCTTCACGGTGACCAGAGATCGCTTCTTGCATCACTTTCAAAATGTGCAAACGTGCACCTTTAGCCTGAGTCAATGCCACTTGCATGATCTCAGCAGTGATACCTTCGATTTTGATATCCATTTGCAAAGCCGTGATACCGTCATCAGTACCCGCTACTTTAAAGTCCATGTCACCCAAGTGATCTTCATCACCAAGAATGTCAGACAAAACAACAAAGTTGTCGCCTTCTTTTACTAGACCCATTGCAATACCAGCAACCGATGACTTGATTGGAACACCCGCATCCATTAATGCCAATGATGAACCACAAACTGATGCCATTGAAGACGAACCGTTAGACTCAGTGATTTCAGAAACCACACGAACAGTATATGGGAATTCAGCTTGACTTGGCATTACTGCCTGCATACCGCGTTTAGCTAATTTACCATGACCAATTTCGCGACGTTTTGGTGAACCAACAAAACCAGTTTCACCAACACAGTATGGAGGGAAGTTGTAATGGAACAGGAACGGGTCTTTGATTTCGCCAGTAATGGCATCAATGATTTGTGCATCTCGTTGAGTACCCAAAGTACAAGTAACCAACGCCTGAGTTTCACCTCGGGTAAACAATGAAGAACCATGAGTTCGCGGTAATACCCCCGTCATCACGTCCAGTGCACGAACCATATCTGGTTCACGACCATCAATACGTGGCTCACCGGCGATAATGCGGTTACGTACTGTTGATTTCTCAACCGCGCCAAGGAAGTCTTTTACTTCATCAAAATCAACATCATTGCCCATTTCAGCAGTAAGTGCTTCATTGACTTGTCCTCTAACGACATTAACCGCATCTTTACGCTGCATTTTGTCAGTCATCAGATAAGCTTCACCAATGCCTGCGCCAGCCAATGATTTTACTTTGTCATACAAATCAGTGTTAACAACCGGTGCAACCCAATCCCATGCTGGAGTCGCAACCTCAGCCGCCAACTCTTTAATTGCTTTGATAGCCACTTGCATTTGCTCATGACCATAAACAACCGCACCTAACATGACGTCTTCTGACAATACGTCAGCTTCTGACTCAACCATCAATACGGCACCTTCGGTACCAGCAACCATCAATTCTAAACGACTGTTTTCCAGCTCGGCAATTGATGGGTTAAGCACATATTGATCATCAACATAACCGACACGTGCAGCACCGATAGGACCGCTGAATGGCACACCAGAAATGGCCAATGCCGCTGAAGTGCCTAGCATAGCAACCAGATCAGGTTGGATATCAGGATTAACTGACATGACAGTAGCAATGACTTGTACTTCGTTTTTAAATGCATCCGGGAATAATGGACGAATAGGTCTGTCAATTAGACGACAGATTAGGGTCTCGCTTTCAGATGGGCGTCCTTCACGTTTGAAGAAACCACCTGGAATTTTACCAGCAGCGTAAGTACGCTCTTGATAGTTAACTGTTAGGGGGAAAAAATCCTGACCTTCTTTACTTTCTTTTTTTGCGACAACACTTACCAACACGGAAGTATCACCGATGCTCGCCATCACGGCAGCCGTGGCTTGACGGGCAATTACGCCAGTTTCAATAGTTACGGTATGTTGACCGTATTCGAACGACTTGATTATAGGATTCAATTCTATGTTCCTTTGCTTATTTTCTTTAATTTATGACTCATTTATTCGCCGCACAGTATACTAAAACAACAGCTTAATAGCACTTAATAAGTTTTCGGATTAGCCTTAATCATGCAAAAAAAAAGAGCCAATAGGCTCTTTTTTTCAAACAATCTTGAAAACTTATCGACGTAAGCTTAAACGACCAATCAACGTAGTGTAACGTTCGGTGTTTTTACGCTTCAAATAGTCCAGCAAGCTACGACGTTGGCTTACCATACGCAACAATCCACGACGTGAATGATGATCATGGATATGCTTTTTGAAGTGACCTTGAAGGTGATTGATTTGTGCAGTCAACAATGCAACTTGAACTTCCGGAGAACCCGTATCGCCTTCGCCTTGTGCGTAGTCAGCAACGATAGCCGCTTTTTGTGTATTACTTAGTGACATATTAAACTCCTGATGTTTAATTTTAATAATGTTTACCGCCGCCGATCACTAATTCAGCTGACAGTCCAAAAACTCACTCGTTTTGAGCGAGGCCGCATTCTAGCAGCACCATTGACAATTAACAATAAATAAATCAAATCCATCAATGTTGAAACTGCTAGACGCGAATTTATTCGTGTAGGAAGCCTAAGCGACCGTAGACCGCCCGCTACCACCCACCTTCTATGCCACGTAATTAACCACCCGTTTCGGTGCCAACCGACCATGCTCGTCAATAAAACCAACACCAAGAAACAACGCCTTGTCATTGTATATTCTAAACATGCCGCTAAGCGTATCTGAATCAGGCTGGCCAAAATCACCATCAACCGGATTACCATGCTGAAAAGCCACCGTGTCCTGTTCAGTGATAGTCAATACCTCAAGTAGCTGCGCTGCGGTGTCCATTGGCAATAGCAATTGATCAACGGCTGCTTTATTCTCAGCATCTTCACCAAGCAGTTGCTCTAGCTGCTCAACGCTAATCATTTTGTCAGCAGGATAGTGACCGACACCTGAGCGCCGTAAATGTTTAACATGGGCACCACACCTGAGCAATTCGCCCATATCATCAACGATGGTACGAATATAAGTGCCTTTACTACAGTGAATACGCATATCCACTTCATCCCCTGCAAAACGCAGCAAATCAATGGCGTATACGGTGATTTCTCGGACTTTGCGCGGAACTTCAATGCCTTGGCGAGCATACTTATATAAAGGCTGACCTTCATGCTTCAATGCACTGTACATTGATGGCATTTGCTCGGTAGTACCTCTAAATGAGTTTATGGCGTTATCCAGTTGCTCAGCTGATACATCAACTGGCTTTTCAGCCACAATCTCACCATCAGCATCACTGGTGGTGGTTCTGACACCCAGCTTGGCGGTAACCACATAAGTTTTGTCGGTATCAAGGAGGAATTGGGAAAACTTGGTGGCTTCACCAAGACAAATCGGTAACATGCCGGTGGCCAGTGGATCCAAGGCACCAGTGTGACCAGCCTTTTGCGCAAAATAGACCCGCTTAACTTGCTGCAACACCCGGTTCGAAGATTCACCCTGATGCTTGTCAATCAGAATAATGCCATTAATCGGACGGCCTTTTTTTACTCGCCCCATCCTTATTTCGCAGCCTCGTCGCTATCATTAGCTGCAACATCAGCTTTGACATCGCCTTCTACATCGCCTTCTACATCATTGTTATCAGTGTCGCCTTGCTTTTTCTTGTCTGTGGCAATCACTTGATCAACCAGATTCGAAATACGCATCCCGTCCATTAAAGTGGTATCCAGCACAAAGCGTAATTCAGGCATAATTCGCGCCCGGATCCGCTTACCCAACAGTGAACGAACAAAACCAGCGGCATCGTTTAGTATTTCGACCGCCAATTTGGATTTTTCTTCTTCGGCATTATATAAGGTGACAAAGACTTTGGCATAAGATAAGTCCCTGGAAACATCGACACTCGATACCGTTGCCATACCCACACGCGGGTCTTTGATCTCCCGCTGGATAATCTGAGCAATTTCCTTTTGGATTTGCTGAGATACCCGGTCTGTTCGTGAAAAGTCACGTTTCATCACTATTTTCTCTTCTTTCAATAACATTAATGGACGTAAAAAAAGGGGCCGTAGCCCCTTTATTGTCGCTACAGTGGCCCAGTTAAAGCGTACGCTTCACTTCTACTGTCTCAAATACTTCAATGGAATCGCCAACTTTGACATCGTTGTAGTTCTTCACCCCGATACCACATTCCATGTTGTTGCGAACCTCCTGCACATCGTCTTTAAAGCGACGCAGTGATTCAAGCTCACCTTCATAGATAACAATGTTTTCACGTAAGACACGAATTGGTGCGCTACGTTTAACCATACCCTCGGTAACCATACAACCAGCAATAGCACCAATTTTCGGTGATTTAAACACATCACGAACCTCAGCCAAACCAATGATTTCTTGTTTGAACTCAGGAGCTAACATGCCTTCCATCGCCATTCTAACTTCATCAATCAAGTTATAAATGATGCTGTAATAACGCAAATCAACACTAGCCGCTTCAATAGTCTTACGAGCAACCGCATCAGCACGAACGTTAAAGCCGATAACGATCGCATTTGACGCCTCAGCCAGAGTGGCGTCGGTTTCAGTAATACCACCTACACCAGAACCGATGATTTTGACTTTAACTTCTTCAGTAGACAGTTTCATCAAGGCATCAGTGATAGCCTCAAGTGAACCCTGTACATCAGATTTAACCACCAAGTTAAGCTCAGAAACTTCGCCTGCTCGAACGTTGGCAAACATGTTTTCAAGTTTCGATTTTTGCTGTCTAGCCAGTTTGATCTCACGGAATTTACCTTGACGGAACAAAGCAACTTCACGCGCTTTACGCTCATCTTTTACCACGGTTACTTCATCGCCCGCTTGAGGCACCCCAGATAACCCGAGGATCTCCACCGGAATAGCTGGACCCGCAGACTCAGTGGGTTTACCGTTTTCATCATTCATGGCACGAACGCGACCATACTCAAAGCCACACAATACAATGTCGCCCTTACGTAAAGTCCCTTCCTGAACCAATACCGAAGCCACTGGACCACGACCTTTGTCCAGTTTCGATTCAATTACCACACCAGAGGCCATGGTATCTTTAACCGCTGTCAATTCGAGTACTTCTGATTGCAGTAATACCGCATCCAACAATTCATCAATATTCAATGCTGCTTTGGCCGATACCTGAATAAACTGCACATCGCCACCCCAGTCTTCTGGAATAACGCTATGTTGTGACAATTCAGTCATTACTCGATCAGGATCTGCCTCAGGCTTATCAATTTTGTTTACCGCAACAATCAAAGGAACCCCAGCCGCTTTGGCATGTTGTACCGCTTCAACCGTTTGTGGCATCACACCATCATCAGCGGCAACAACCAAGATAACGATATCCGTCGCTTTTGCACCGCGAGCACGCATTGACGTAAACGCCGCGTGACCCGGAGTATCAAGGAAAGTGATCATACCGTGACCAGTTTCAACGTGATAAGCACCAATGTGCTGAGTAATACCACCGGCTTCACCATCAGCAATTTTAGCTTTACGGATACAATCGAGCAGTGACGTTTTACCATGGTCAACGTGACCCATAACGGTAACTACTGGCGCTCTTGATTCTTGCTCACCACTGATACCACGTTCAGACATCAACTTATCTTCAAGCTCATTCTCTTTGCGCAGTACAATCTTGATGCCCATCTCTTCACAAACGAGAACAGCTGTATCTTGATCAATGACTTGGTTAATGGTTGCCATCGCGCCCATTTTCATCATCACTTTAATCACTTCGGCCGCTTTAACCGCCATTTTATTGGCCAATTCAGCGACTGTAATGGTTTCACCAACAATGATTTCTTTACTGACTGCCTGAGTCGGTTTTTGGAAACCTTGTTGTAACGACGTCGGGGCTTTCAATTTGCCTTTCGCGCCTTTATTCATTTTCAGCTGTGGTTGTTTGGCCGCTTTTTTGCGTCCTTTTTTCACTGCCGGACTAGCACTTTGACCAGAACGCCTGTCGCGCTTTTCTTCTTCACTTTCAACACTATCTTCCGCTTCACGAGCAGCTGTTGAGGAGTGTAAATGCAAGTCTTGTTTTTCAAAAGCTTCATTACGCGCTTTTTCTTCCAGCGCCCAACGCTCAGAATTCTCTTCTGCCAGTCGCTTAGCTTCTTCGACCAGTTTTCGTGCTTCTTTTTCAGCTTTTTCAGCAGCAGTTTTTTCTTGCTCTGCTTTAATTCGCTCTTGCTCTTCGAGTAAACGTTTGTCTTCAACCGACAAACTTTCTCTTTTCGCTTTGGCTTCTTCGGCTTCTTTTCTCACTGCGGCTTGTTTTACTGCATCAATTTTCGCTTTAACCGCATTTTGCGCAGCAGCTTCACGAGCCAATACAGCAGCTTCATCCTGAGCTTTTTTCTCCTTCGCCGCATCGAGTTTAGCTTCGGCTTCGCGCTCAGCCATTTCTTTAAGCTCAGCAGCGCCTTTTTTGATGTAAGTACGCTTTTTACGTACTTCGACTTTCACTGATTTGTTACGACCAGAGCCACCGCGCACATTCAAAGTGCTTTTGGTGGTGCGCTTCAACGTCATACGAGTAGGCTCGGTGCCACTACCGCCATGCGCTTTGTTCAGGTGCGCGAGTAATTTTGATTTCTCTTCTTCGCTGACCATACTGTCAGCGCCTTTGTCGATACCAGCTTCGGACAGTTGCTTAATCAAACGGTCAACATCTGTTCCTATATCTTTTGCCAGTCTATCTATTGTTAAATCTGCCATTTTCTATATTTTCTCCGTTGACTTATTCACTATCTTCTTCACTGAACCAACAAATATTCCGTGCCGCCATGATAAGTTCACCAGCACGTTCATCTGTTAATCCTTCCACACCTGAAATATCATCAACGCCCTGCTCTGCCAATTCTTCTAGGGTTAAAATCCCCATACTGGCAAACACATAAGCCAAGTGGCTTTCAAGCCCTTCCAGGTTGAGCAAATCATCGGCTGGTTTATTACCTTCCAAAGATTCTTCTTTTGCCAGTGCCTGAGTTGTCAATGTCGCTTTAGCTCGATCACGCAGTGCATTCACTGTTTCTTCGTCTAAGCCATCAATCTCCAACAATTCAGATACTGGTACATAGGCGATTTCTTCCAAAGAGCTAAACCCTTCGTCAATCAACACCTGAGCAAATTCATCGTCAATATCCAAGCCTTCGGTAAACACTGAAATAAACTGACTGCTTTCTGCTTCATGCTTTTTGCGCATATCAGCAACGGTCATGACGTTCAATTCCCAACCGGTCAACTGACTGGCCAAACGAATATTCTGACCATTACGGCCAATCGCCATCGCTAGGTTTGATTCTTCAACCGCGACATCCATTGAATGAGAATCTTCATCAAGCACAATGGATTCGACTTCTGCCGGAGACATCGCGTTGATAATGTATTGCGCCGGATTATCGTCATACAACACGATATCAATCCGCTCACCACCTAATTCGGTAGAAACGGCCTGAACACGAGCGCCTCGCATCCCCACACAAGCACCAATTGGATCGATACGCTTATCATTAGATTTCACCGCGATCTTGGCTCTTGAGCCTTTATCACGGGCAGCGCCTTTGATTTCGATCATTTCTTCGCCAATTTCTGGCACTTCAATACGGAATAATTCAATCAGCATTTCAGGACGGGTTCGGGTCACAAATAACTGTGCACCACGGGCCTCAGGGCGTACTTCATATAACAAACCACGCACCCGATCACCTGGGTGAAAAGATTCTTTAGGGATGAGTTCATCACGGAAAATAACCGCTTCAGCATTGTTGCCAAGGTCAAGGATAACGCTATCTCGTCCAGCTCGTTTAACCACACCGGTAATTAACTCACCGACTTGGTTTTCATAAGCTTCAACCACCATGGCTCTTTCAGCTTCACGTACTTTTTGTACGATCACCTGTTTTGCTGTTTGAGTGGTGATGCGATCAAAGACCACTGATTCCATTGGCTCTTCAACGTAATCGCCCAATTGGATCTCAGGGTCTTCTACTTGAGCCGCCGACAAACTGATTTCGCGGTAAGGGTTTTCAAACCCTTGGTCAGAATCTTCAACCACCATCCAACGACGGAAAGTATCATATTCGCCGGTTTTTTCGTCAATACAAACACGTGCTTCAATATCACCAACATGTTTTTTCTTGGTCGCAGTTGCCAAAGCAATTTCTAGTGCCTCAACAATCTTTTCCCGAGGAACGGCTTTCTCATTCGACACAGCCTCGATAACTAATAATATCTCTTTAGCCATTTTTTATTGCCCCCATTTTCCCTCAAAGTTTACAATTCAAAAGTCGGTACGATATTGGCTTTTTCGATGTTTGTCAGCATCAAGCGAAATTCTTCACCATCTACAGTCACCACCACCATATCATCTTCAAGCGCCGTTAAAACGCCGCTGAAATTTCGTCTACCCTGTTGTGGCGTATTCAATCTAATTGCCACTTTTTCACCCGTAAATTTCTGATAATGTTCAGCTTTAAATAATCGTCTGTCAGCGCCAGGTGATGACACTTCAAGGAAATACTCTGTTGAGATCGGGTCTTCAACATCGAGGATCGCACTGACCTGATGACTGACGTCTGCACAGTTATCTACATCAATGCCATCATCGTGATCGATATACACACGTAACGTAGAATGTTTTCCTGCGCGAACAAATTCCAGACCAACCAGTTCGAAACCTAGCGCTTCTACCGCAGGTGTAAATAATTGGGTGAGTTGCTGTTCAAGCCTGGCCAAAAAAACCTCCGAAATAAAAATAAAAAAAGGGCCATATAGCCCTGTTGCAGGATTGTGATAATTCACAATCGCCAGATGTAAAAACGCCCCGGACGAGCGGGGCGCTTCTATCAAAAGCCTGTTTGATGTGCATAAATAACAATAAAGCACAATCAACTTAACTGACAAAATGGTTGCGGGAGCTGGATTTGAACCAACGACCTTCGGGTTATGAGCCCGACGAGCTACCAAACTGCTCCATCCCGCGCCAGAAAGCCACGGCATTGTATGCCTAATGCCTTGTTAACGCAACCAATAATTTGATTTGTTTGCAACTGCAAAGATTTTTCAAAAACACCGGGAATAAGCCCTGAACAAACTCGACTTGAGGGGTCAAAATCAATCAAATAGAATCACATTGAATGGTCTGAAAAACGCCATTGAATTGGCGCATCAACTCTACCGTTAACCAACAGACATAAAAAAACCAGCGTAAACGCTGGTTTCTAAAATGGTGCCGAGAGCGGGACTTGAACCCGCACGTCCATAGGACACTACCCCCTCAAGGTAGCGTGTCTACCAATTCCACCACCTCGGCAAATTCGTGCTGTTGCTACTGTGTACTGTACTGCTTATACCGTATTACTTGTCACCCGCAGGTACATCACCTGATTTATCTTCGCTGCTCACCGGCACATCTGCTGGTACATCAGTAACCGGGATCACTTTATCGCTGCTAGGCACATCTTCTGCCTGTGGAATGATTTCAGTCACAGCAGCTGCTGGATCGGCCAAGTCACTCCATTCATCTGTTTGTTTCACTTGATTAGCAGTTAAGTTACCTAACAAGATACTCAAAACAAAGAACCCTGTTGCTAATCCGGTTGTGGTCTTGGTGAGGAAATTACCTGAGCCAGATGCACCAAATAACGTATTCGATGAACCTGCACCAAATGATGCCCCCATATCAGCGCCTTTACCTTGCTGGATCAAGATTAAAAAAACCAGCGATAAAGCAACTACCAAATAAACTATCAATAAAATTTCGTACATTTAAGCGGTTCCTTTAAAACCTCGGCATATAGCCAAAAACTCATCAACTTTCAAACTTGCGCCGCCGATTAAACCACCGTCGATATCCGCTTGTGCAAACAATGCTTCACAATTACTACCATTAACACTACCGCCATATAATATTGGTAATGTTGCGCTAATGACTTGATCATAAGCGGCTATTTTTTCTCGGATAAACTGATGAACCGCTTGGGCCATCTCAGTTGTCGCCGTTTTGCCTGTGCCAATCGCCCAGACTGGTTCATAGGCAATAACTGCCTGACTAAACCCTGCGATCCCGACCTTGTTGATCACCGTTTCAAGTTGAGTGGCGATCACCGTATCAGTTTGGTTATTCATTCGTTGAGTTTCAGTCTCACCGACACACAGGATCGGCGTCAAACCTTGATTAATGGTTTGTTGAAACTTCTGTGCAATGGTTTCATTGCTTTCATTAAATATCGTTCGTCTTTCAGAGTGCCCGAGGATAACATATTTAACATCAAACGCTTTAAGCATTGATGCCGATACTTCACCGGTATACGCCCCTTGCTCATGCTCAGACATATTCTGACAACCTAAGCTGAAACCTTGCTTACTGGTTGCAGCAGCAGCCAAATACGGATATGAAGGACATATCACGGCTTCAACAGCGTTTTCGTTTAATTGATTTAATGCTTTTGACATCCGTTCAATTAAAGCCAAATCACCATTGAGTTTCCAATTAGCAACGGCCAACTGTGGTCTTACTGACATAACCGTACCATCCAATAATAGCCCTACAATAATAGCGGGCGAGATATTAACTAACCTGACCCAAAGTTACAAGTCAGTTACAGTCTTTTTAATCGCTTTGCTGAAAAAAAGTTGTAAAAAAACGGCTTTAACGCCGTTTTTTCAACCAAGGCTTAATTTTACACCAACTTCCAGTTAAATAGCACTCAACCAGAAGCGGCCATAAATGCACCGCCTAGGTAAAGCTTTCGACTTTATCGGCAATCTGCTGCGCCGCCGCCGTTACCCGGTCAATATCCTTGCCTTCAACCATCACCCGGATCACCGGCTCAGTGCCCGATTTACGAATTAGCACTCGGCCTTCATCAGCCAACTGTTCAGAGACTTGATTAATCAATTCATCAACCTCTAGGTTATCCAGCGGATCCGAACCTTTGTTATAGCGCACATTAATCAATTTCTGCGGATATTTGCTCATGCCTTTACGTAAATCAGCCAATTTCATGCCGGTCTGGCACAATGCGGTTAACACCTGCAAGCCGGAGATAATGCCATCTCCAGTTGACGCAGAAGCCAAGTCCAGCACATGGCCAGAATTTTCACCGCCAATCTGCCAACCTTTCTCTTTCAACATCGACATCACATAGCGATCACCGACATTAGCACGAGCAAACGGGATACCTAACTCATTCAACGCCACTTCAAGACCCAGATTACTCATCAGGGTACCCACCACCCCACCTTGCAGACGGCCGCTCTTCAGTGCTTCTCTGGCAATGATATAGACAATTTCATCACCATCGACGACGTAACCGGTATGATCAACCATCATGATCCGGTCGCCATCACCATCCAGTGCAATCCCCAAGTCAGCTTCATTGTCAATCACCGCTTTGCGGATCAAGTCAGTGCTCGTCGCGCCACAGTTGTCATTAATATTCAAACCATTAGGCTCTACCGCAATCTCACAGACCTCGGCACCCAACTCACGAAATACACTAGGTGCAATGTGATAAGTGGCTCCATTGGCACAATCAAGGGCAATTTTCAGCCCCTTAAGCGACAAATGGCTAGGAAAACGGCTTTTACAGAACTCAATGTAACGCCCTGCGGCATCAACAATCCGAGTCGCTTTACCCAAGTCTTTTGAATCGACACAAGTCATCGGTTGATCGAGCTTAGCTTCAATCGCCAATTCCACTTCATCATCAAGTTTTAATCCTTCAGATGAAAAGAACTTGATACCATTATCATAAAACGGGTTGTGAGAAGCACTGATCACAATGCCCGCTTCGGCACGAAAAGTGTTGGTCAAATAGGCTACGGCTGGTGTCGGCATCGGGCCTAATAAATCGACGTCTAAACCTGCCGCAATCAAGCCGGACTCTAATGCCGTTTCTAGCATATAACCTGAAATTCGAGTATCTTTGCCAATCATCACTTTTTTGGTGCCAACCTTCGACAGCACCCGACCAGCAGCCCAGCCAAGTTTCAATACAAACTCAGGGGTAATGGGCGCTTCACCAACCAAGCCACGAATACCGTCGGTACCAAAATACTTTCGTTGTTTTTTATCGTTATTGCTCACAGTTCACTCCACTTTTTTATCTGATCGATTCTCTTGGTCAAATACAGGCAAACACGAATACATTCGCGTCTACATCGTTCTTAATTGTTTACCGTTGCGGCGACAATTTTTAATACTTCGACGGTCTCTTTCACATCATGAACCCGGAGTATCGCGGCTCCTTTCATTGCTGCAATCACCGCACAGGCCAAACTACCGCTTAACCGTTCTTCAATCTGATTATTTAATATATTGCCAATCATCGACTTACGAGACATTCCAACCAACAAGGGTAAACCTAGCGACTCGAACGACTCAAGCTGATTAAGCAACTGATAATTCTGTGTTAGAGTTTTGCCAAAACCAAATCCCGGGTCAAGACAAATATTAGATGGATCGATGCCTGCTGCCGAACATTGCGCCACACGAGTGGTAAAAAAAGCTTTCACATCTTCGACAACATCGTTATAAACCGGATTATGTTGCATGGTTCGCGGCTCACCTTGCATATGCATTAAACATACAGGTACATTGAGTTCAGCGACAGCTTCCATACAACCGGGCGCTGCCAGCGCTTTGACATCGTTAACGATATTTGCCCCCGCAGCTACCGCCGCACGCATCACACTCGCTTTGCTGGTATCAATAGAAATAGCACAATCAAAACGCTGTCTGAGCGCTTCGATGACAGGGATAACCCGTTGCAGTTCTTCATCCGCATTGACCGCTTTGGCACCCGGTCGGGTACTTTCGCCACCGATATCAATGATCGACGCACCTTGGCGCAGCATCAATGCGCCCTGCTCAACCGCCTGATCAATCAAATTAAAATGCCCGCCATCAGAAAATGAATCGGGTGTGACATTGAGAATGCCCATTACGGCAGGTGAGTCATTAGTGAAGTAATTAGTGCGGTTCATTGACTGTTCGGTCATAAGCTTCTATTTAATTTTTTGGGAATTGGTGGCCATATACGCAAAAACCCCAGGCAAAGCCCGGGGTTTTTATCAATCAAATCGATGATTAATGAACAGGTCCATTAGAAGGCTCCGCATCATCGCCTGACCCTTCAACTTTCTTTTCTAGATTAATATCCGGCTTTTTCGGCTGACCTTTAGGTTTGTCATCGTCGTTGTCCCAGTCTTTTGGTTCTCTGACGGTTTTTCTTTCCATCAAATCTTCAATCTGCAACGCATCAATGGTTTCATATTTCATCAACGCATCTTTCATCGCGTGAAGAATATCAAGGTTTTCTTCAATCAGCTTTTTCGCCCGATCATAATTGTCATTCACAATCTGTTTAATTTCAGCGTCAATAACCGTGGCAGTCTCTTCAGACATTTGTGACGATTTTGCTACCGAGCGGCCAAGGAAAACCTCGCCATCATCTTCGGCATACAACATAGGCCCCAGCTTAGTAGACAAACCCCATTGCGTAACCATATTACGAGCAATGTGAGTCGCCCGCTCAATATCGTTAGAAGCACCAGTAGTTACCAAGTCATCACCATAAATCACCTGCTCAGCAATTCGACCACCATATAAGCTGGAGATCATGCTTTCAAGATGCTGTTTACTGTGGCTGTAACGGTCTTGCTCTGGCAAATACATGGTTACACCCAATGCTCTGCCTCGTGGAATGATTGACACTTTGTATACCGGATCGTGATCTGGTACCAAACGTCCGACGATAGCATGACCCGCTTCATGATAAGCCGTCATAATTTTTTCTTTCTCGCCCATCACCATGGTTTTACGTTCAGCACCCATCATGATTTTGTCTTTGGCTTTATCGAATTCTTCCATCGATACCACACGACGACTAAAGCGCGCTGACATCAATGCCGCTTCGTTAACCAAGTTTGCCAAATCAGCACCAGAGAAGCCCGGCGTACCGCGAGCAATAACAGAAGCTTTAACGTCTTCGCCCAGTGGCACTTTACGCATATGGACTTTAAGAATTTGTTCACGCCCACGTACATCTGGCAAGCCAACAGTGACCTGACGGTCAAAACGGCCAGGACGCAACAACGCCGGATCCAATACATCAGGTCGGTTAGTTGCAGCAATAACGATAACGCCTTCATTGCCGCCAAAACCATCCATCTCTACCAGCATTTGGTTAAGGGTTTGTTCACGCTCATCATGACCACCACCTAAACCAGCGCCACGTTGTCGACCTACGGCGTCAATTTCATCAATAAAGATAATACACGGTGCGGCTTTTTTCGCTTGCTCAAACATGTCACGTACCCTTGAGGCACCGACACCAACAAACATTTCAACAAAGTCGGAGCCTGAAATGGCAAAGAATGGCACTTTAGCTTCGCCAGCAATGGCTTTAGCCAGCAAGGTTTTACCTGTACCTGGAGGGCCAACCAGCAATACGCCTTTAGGAATTTTGCCGCCGAGCTTTTGGAACTTGCCCGGTTCTTTAAGGTAATCAACCAGTTCTTCAACATCTTCTTTGGCTTCTTCACAGCCAGCGACATCAGCAAAAGTGGTTTTAATTTGATCTTCTGAAAGCAATTTAGCTTTGCTTTTGCCAAAGGTCATTGCCCCTTTGCCGCCACCGCCTTGCATTTGCCGCATGAAGAAGATCCACACACCAATCAATAAAATCATGGGGAACCATGAGATCAGGATATTGGCGAGGATGCTAGGTTCTTCGGGAGGGACGCCGATAAAGCGCACGTTGTATTTATATAATTCATCAACCAGTTTGTCATCATATGTCGGCTGCATGATCTCAAACTGTTCGCCATTACGTTTCATTCCCTTGATTCGACCGTCTCGGGACATTCGCACTTCACGAATTTGATTCTGACTCACTTCTTTTAGAAATTGGGTATAATCAGTTTGCTGTTCGACCGTATTATCAGGGGTAAAGCTCTGAAATACTGACATTAAAACGACAGCTATCACCAACCACAGAATCAGGTTCTTTGCCATATCACTCAAGGTAATGACCTCTTTAATTTAAATAAAATTCGCTGTTTGCTAACGACGATTGTACTGTATTGTTCGCCACTACTGCGGCGGCCTATTAATTTACTACAATTTGAACCCGGTCGCCACTATATATACCTCTCTAGAGCGCGCTCTGGAGGAATCGGGCTTACGAATTTTAACCGTAGTAAACACCTTTCTGACTTCCTTGAGGTATTGCTCAGAGCCTTCACCCTGAAACACTTTGACCGCAAAAGCGCCATTTTTCTTTAACACCTGGTGACACATATCTAGCGCCAGCTCAACCAGATACATTGAGCGGCTTTGATCAACACTATCATTACCAGCCATATTTGGTGCCATATCAGATAAAACCACGTCAACGTTACGTCCGTCAATGCGATTGAGTAGTGTCTCAAGCACATTGTCTTCCCTGAAATCACCATGCAAAAAATCCACCCCAGCAATCGCATCCATGGGCAAGATATCACAAGCAATCACCCTGCCTGATCCACCAACCGCTTCGGCGCAAAACTGCGACCAACCACCAGGTGCAGCACCTAGGTCAACCACTGTCATACCGGGTTTAATCAACTTATCCTTTTGCTGGATCTCATCGATTTTAAACACCGCTCTGGAACGTAATCCCTGTTCTTGTGCCTGCTTAACATACTTGTCTTCAAAGTGCTCTTTAAGCCAGCGCTGGGAGCTTGCTGATTGCTTCTTTTTTGTCATTTAGCGGGTTTTAACTTCACTGACCGTTAGTAATGCAGTGAAGATGGCGGTAGAATAGCCGGAATTCAACCTTTAACTAAAGAATTAATTTGTAAACAGATGAATTTATCAAAAAAACAGATCCAACACTTGCGTGGCCTTGCCCATGACCTCAAACCCGTCGTGCTGCTTGGCAGTAATGGTTTAACCGAAGCGGTGGTGGCAGAAATCGAAGTCGCGCTTAATTTTCATGAATTAATCAAAATCAAGGTGGCGGCTGAAGACCGCCAAACCAAAGCCTTGATCATCGAAGCTATCGTACGCGAAACCGCTGCGGTAAAAGTCCATACCATCGGCAATATGCTGGTATTATATAAAGCCAGCACTGAACAGAAAATCACTATTCCTAGACTTTAAAACCAGAGTTTAAAACCAGAGTTTAAAACCAGAGTTTAAACAACTCCATAAACATCGGTTCACATTAGGGTGAGTTAGCGACATTTAGAACAAATGAAGCACAACCCACCCTATCGGTTACTATATTCCTTTCGTTATTAATCAGTTATTAATCGGTTCGCCAGCAACTGTAAACTCCAGATGGCTGTGAGTCACAGTACCTGTGATAAAACTTTTTGCGGTGAAACTTGGCACTGTACCGTAGACCTGATGATCTGAATGATAAACCACATCAATGGCTAATAAACGGGCACCAGATTCAGTTCTTTCAAACGGACAAAAACCCAATTCGCGCTCAAATTTGGCCCGACCCTTTTTATCAGTACTCACTGCGTTAGGCGTACCACCGATAGTCACCGCATTAAACCTGCCATCAGCCGTTTCAAAGACACCCCAAATGGTATATAAGCGATTAGGTAATAAATGACGAGCTTTAATGCTAATTGAGTTACCTTCGTCAGTACAGCTAATACGCGCTTTACCTTTGGCAGATAACCAATCTTTAAGCGTCACCTGATCCATCGGCTCAGCCTGACTCGGCTCCAAAGGGTCAACACTCAGGGTTGATGGTAAAGTAGCGCGAGTTTCACCATCTGGGCTGACATTAATGCCAACATCAAGCAATGGAATGTTGTTGAGGCTTTCATCAATCAAGCCCAGTGGTAAACCAGCGGCAATCAAAAAGGCTGGATCAACGACTGTCGCTAGCACGGCATCGTCAGGAGTTTCGCTGGTTAACAAGATTGGCTTGTCGCCATTAGGGTTGTAAACAGCCATATTGTAAAAACCAAAAGCCCCTAGCGGCTCACCATAATCTGTAGTCGGCACACCAACGACGCGGTTTACCCCGGTAACAGCCTGACCTTTAAGTACTTTAACTTGCTCGGATGCGTGTACTGCGGCACTGCTGAGAAAGCAGCTGGTAGTAACGGTTAATGCCAACAGGCACCGGCTTAAATTTTTCATAACGTATTCCTAATAAATTGATTTTAAACGTAAATTATCGTGTCCTATAATAAAGCGTTAATAGAGTACCCCTAAACACAGTTACATGCAACTACATCTATTTAATCGCAAATTCACAAACACTATAATCTCCAGCGCAATATCAGGATATAGCGCTTATCTAAACCTTATTACTTTATGTGGATTTTTTTAACACTGAGGTATTTTTAGTGCCAACAAATCGTTTTGTTGGATCATAGTGAGTTTCTACCATCTCAAAACCCGCTTTTCTCATCATCCCGGCCGATGCTAAATTCTCTTCATGCCTCTCGATATAAACCGCCATAGAATTACGCTGCCGCGCTATCGCCATACATTCGTTAAGCAACTTATTGCCGATGCCTTTACCACTATGGTTGGTGTTAACCACGACATCATTAATATAATCAATGGTTGATAAGCTGGTATATTTTGCTAGTTTAGCTGGACAAAACTCCCTGAAAATTAGCACCGCAAAAGCTAAAATTTCATCACTTTCAGCCAAAACAGCCAGCCCATTACCATCCCTGATTAATTGAAATTGCTCTTCGATACTTTGCTCAGAAAGAAAATTCCAGTCATTGGGTCCATATTCTAATATCAGGGTTTTCATTTTGTTAAAGTCGGACTGATCTAATTTTCTCGAATGAATTTTCATTGCTTCCTCACGTTAAGTTAATGACTTAGAAACATCATGCGCCTAATCTGCTAATAGCGATTCAAGCAGCTCATCTATCTCTTTTTTAAGGTCTTTATCTTCAATTTTATTAGCACTGACTTTTCCGTTTTGAAGGCTTTTAATCGCGGCATCTGTCTGACCTAATTCAATTTGCAATGTTGCCATAGAAAATGCAATTGACGACATATGGTCTTTCGAATTAATAGCAACCGCTTTTGCTAAGGCTTTTTTGTAACCTACCACAGCATCTTCTAACTCTTCTGTAAAGTCGGCCAGTGTTTCCCATTGCTCTGGGTGATCTTTGTCGGTATTCTCATTATCAGTGCAAACTGCTTTCAGCTCTGCATAAAGCGATTCGAATGCCTCTCTATCTTCTTTTTTGGCAGCTGCCATTAATTTTTCAGACAAATGATAGACGGACTTGTATATTTTTGTATTAATCATTACTAATTACCTTGTTTCATGAAATAACCAATTAACTTATTTGCGCTTTGACTAACGCTGAAACTTTAACCTCATCAGCCTCGCCTTTTTCAAAAAGACCTTGTACAACACCAAATTTGTTAACTTCGGGTTGATTTTGACTTAATTTCCATTGACCTTCGATGGAATCAATAGCGATCTCGATACCCACGATTGCTGATAGCATTTTATTGATATAAGTATCTGGCGCGTCTGATATTGACCAGGGCGTATCTTGCGTAGATTCATGCGCCTGAGTCAATGAATTAATCAGGTTATAAATCCATTTTTCATCATCAATAAATGAAATCGCTCCTTTGACATGAACCACAACGTAATTCCATGTTGGCACGGCTTTTCCTGATTCTTTTTTTGTTGGGTAATAGTTTGGCGAAACATAACAATTGGGACCATTAAAAATGAGTAAACTATCAGCACCTGCTTTAACCGTTTGCCATAGTTTATTAGCCTTAGCAATATGGGCCTTAATAATGGTTTTTCCATCAGCTTGGCCGAGAATAACAGGTAGGTGAGTCGCTTCTATACCAGCTTCAGTGTGCGTGACTAATGTCGCAAAGGGATATTCACGCATTATCGCGATCAACTGACTTTCTTCATTTTGGTTAAATTTACTCGGAATATGCATATTCACCCTTATATGTTATTGCTAGCGTTATGGTCCGACATTTCGGCGATTAAAATTATAAAACCATTGACGCAACGATACACCTACCGTCAGGCTCTGATCAAATCCCCGTGTTTTATGGTAACACTTGTAGATTTATCTACGGAAGCGCCTCGAAGCCACAGGGCACCCAGGCATAAATGCCCTAAGCAGCTGTTTTAACGTTTTAATTATTGAACAAAATAAATTTATATCGGAAAAATTATGACACTTAAGATTGAAGTTTCAAGGGAGAGAGAGCCCCTCCCTAGAACGGTATTCATAGCAAACTAAACGTACAACACCTCAAGGATCTCATACTCAATCAGCCCACCAGGAGTCTGGACGTTGGCGACATCATTAACTGATTTGCCAATCAGACCACGGGCAATCGGTGAGGTTACTGAGATTTGATTCATTTTGTAATCGGCTTCATCTTCACCAACAATGCGGTAAGTACTTTCTTCATCGGTATCACAATTGACAATCGTCACTGTGGTGCCAAAAATAACCCGTCCGGTATTGGTCATTTTAGTGACATCAATTACCTGAACATTGGACAATTTAGCTTCGATGTCCTGCACCCTTCCTTCACAAAACCCTTGCTGCTCTTTAGCCGCATGATATTCGGCGTTTTCTTTCAAATCACCATGCTCTCGGGCAGTGGCGATATCTTTTGAAATTTTTGGCCGCTCAACAGTTTTTAAACGGGTTAATTCTTCTCTTAACTGTGCTTCTCCGAGCACTGTCATTGGTATTTGACTCATTGATATTTTCTCTTATTCTCTGCTTTAAACTGTACTGTACTCTACTGCACAGAAACTACGATGACAACGATGCTATCCGTTGATGCAGCTCTTGTACAGTATTTACTGTTTTACGATCATCAGCGGTATGCGCCTGACAAGTCGCAAACGCTGCATTTAACGTCGTAGTATAGTTGGCTTTATAACGCAATGCCCCCCGGCGCAAGACCTTAGAATCTTCAATCGCCTGACGGCCCTCGGTGGTGTTAATGATGTAACTATACTCACTGTTTTTAATCCGGTCGAGTATATGCGGTCGACCTTCATAAACTTTATTCACTTTACGACAGTCAATGCCCGCCTCAGTTAACGCATCATAAGTTCCCCGAGTCGCATCAATTTCAAAACCCAGTTCGGTTAATTTGTGCGCCAACTCAATTGCTTTGATTTTATCACCATCTCTAACCGAGATCAGCGCTCTGCCATCTCTAGGTACGATATTACTCGCCCCCAGCTGAGCTTTTGCATAAGCATCAGCAAACGTTTCACCAACCCCCATCACTTCACCAGTAGAACGCATCTCAGGGCCACGCAGCGGATCGACACCAGCAAACTTGTTAAACGGCATCACCACTTCTTTCACCGAATAATACGGCGGAATAGTCTCTTCAGTGATCCCTTGCGCTTTAAGCGATTTACCTGCCATCACCCGAGCAGCCACTTTTGCCAAAGGCACACCGGTTGCTTTAGAAACAAACGGCACAGTCCGAGCAGCCCGAGGATTCACTTCGATAAGATAAATCTTGCCATCTTTGATCGCAAACTGGGTATTCATCAAACCGATAACCCCCAATTCCAGTGCCATCGCCTTGACCTGCTCACGCATTCTATCTTGTATCGCCATAGACAAGCTCTGTGGCGGTAAAGAACAAGCCGAATCACCGGAGTGGACACCCGCCTGTTCGATATGCTCCATTACCCCACCGATGATCACCTCTTCACCATCACAAATCGCATCAATATCCACTTCGATGGCGTTATCAAGGAAACGGTCAAGTAATACCGGTGCTTCATTAGAAACACTCACCGCCTCGGTCATATAACGTTTCAAATCAGCTTCGTCATAAACAATTTCCATTGCCCGACCACCCAATACATAAGACGGACGAACCACCATCGGGAAGCCGATTTCAGCAGCCTTAACCAAAGCTTCATCAAGCGAAGTCACAGTGGCGTTTTCTGGCTGCAATAAATCCAAACGCTGAATCATCTGCACAAAACGTTCACGATCTTCTGCACGGTCAATAGCATCCGGAGATGTGCCAATGATTGGCACTCCATTAGCCTCCAACTCACGCGCCAATTTCAATGGCGTTTGACCGCCATATTGCACAATCACGCCTTTAGGCTTTTCAACTGCTACAATCGCCAACACATCTTCAAGGGTTACCGGCTCAAAGTACAAGCGGTCTGAGGTGTCATAATCCGTTGAAACCGTTTCAGGATTACAATTGACCATAATGGTTTCATAACCGTCTTCACGCAAAGACAACGCGGCATGAACACAGCAGTAATCAAATTCGATGCCCTGTCCAATTCGGTTAGGTCCACCGCCAATCACCATAACTTTATCGCGCTCAGTCGGGTTAGCCTCACACTCTTCATCATAAGTGGAGTACATATAAGCGGTATCAGAAGAAAATTCAGCAGCACAAGTGTCTACCCGTTTATAAACCGGGTGAATATTCAACGCTTGACGTTTTTTACGTAACTCAGATTCAGCGATGCCCAGCAAGTCAGCAATACGCTTATCAGCAAAACCTTTACGCTTTAACTGCCGTAAGAAGTCTTCGTTAAGACCCGATACACCATCACGCTGAATTTGCGCTTCTTGTTTCACGATGTCTTCAATTTGCACCAAAAACCAGACGTCAATTTTGGTCAGTTTAAAAATCGCATCAATATCAAGACCATGACGGAAGGCGTCAGCGATATACCAAATCCGCTCAGCACCAGGCTCTTTTAATTCATGGATCAATCGGGCATGGGCATCATCGTCATTTTGATCAATGATTGGCTCAAGACCATGCACACCGATTTCAAGACCTCGTAATGCCTTTTGCAATGACTCTTGCTGATTTCGGCCTATTGCCATCACTTCACCAACAGACTTCATCTGGGTGGTCAGGCGGTCATTGGCACCATCAAATTTTTCAAAGTTAAAACGAGGAATTTTAGTCACAACATAGTCAATTGATGGCTCAAATGAAGCTGGTGTAATACCACCAGTAATGTCATTAGCCAATTCATCAAGGGTATAACCAATCGCCAGCTTGGCAGCGATTTTGGCAATCGGGAAGCCAGTCGCTTTAGACGCCAATGCCGAAGAGCGAGAAACCCGTGGGTTCATCTCGATAATAACCATGCGCCCGGTATCCGGGTCAATACCAAACTGTACATTCGAACCGCCAGTTTCTACGCCAATCTCACGCAAAACCGCTAACGAGGCGTTACGCATGATTTGATATTCTTTATCCGTTAATGTCTGGGCCGGAGCAACTGTAATTGAATCCCCAGTATGTACGCCCATCGGATCAAAGTTCTCAATCGCACAAATAATGATACAGTTATCATTTTTGTCCCGTACCACTTCCATTTCATATTCTTTCCAGCCAATCAGCGATTCATCAATCAACAACTCATTGGTTGGCGATAAATCCAGCCCGTTAGTACAAATATCTTTGTACTCTTCCATGTTATAAGCAATACCGCCACCACTGCCGCCCATAGTGAATGAAGGACGAATAATACAAGGGAAACCCAATACTTTGTTGGCTTCAAGGGCTTCTTCAAGGGTGTGAACGATTTTAGCTTTAGGGGTATCAAGACCAATGCTTTTCATCGCGACATCAAAACGATTGCGATCTTCGGCTTTATCAATGGCATCCGCCGTAGCACCAATCATTTCAACATTGTATTCGGCCAATACGCCCTGCTTTTCTAATTCCAACGCACAGTTAAGGGCTGTTTGCCCTCCCATGGTCGGCAAAACCGCATCGGGTCTTTCTTTGGCAATAATATTTTTAACCACTTCCCAATGAATGGGCTCAATATAAGTGGCATCAGCCATGTCAGGGTCGGTCATGATCGTGGCTGGATTGGAGTTCACCAAGATCACCCGATAACCTTCCTCGCGCAATGCTTTACAAGCTTGGGCACCAGAGTAATCAAACTCACAAGCTTGACCAATAACAATCGGTCCTGCGCCCAGGATCAGGATGCTTTTTAAGTCAGTACGTTTTGGCATAATCTCAAATTCTCTTTTTCTTTCAACTGTTCAGTAATTGCTGTGGATAAGCGTTGCGTAGGATGGGTGAGCCCCAGCGAAACCCATCATTGCGGTGAAAACACCTAAAGTATCGTCGTTTATTATCCGATCCTAATGGGTTTTGCCTCTGGCTTAGCTCATCAACTCAATAAAATGATCAAACAACTCAGCGGCTTCATGAGGTCCCGGACTTGCTTCTGGATGACCCTGGAAACTAAATGCGCCTTTATCCGTCAAATGAATGCCCTGCAAAGTGCCATCAAACAATGATTTGTGGGTCACTTTAATATTGTCAGGCAATGAGGCTTCATCAACCGCAAAACCATGGTTTTGACTGGTGATCATCACTTTACCACTGGTAATGTCCTGCACCGGATGATTTGCCCCATGATGACCAAACTTCATCTTCACTGTACTGGCACCACTGGCCAAACCCAGCAACTGATGGCCCAAACAAATGCCAAAGATTGGTGTGTCCGTTTGCAAAAATGCTTTGATCGCGCTGATGGCGTAGTCACATGGCTCTGGATCACCAGGGCCGTTAGACAAGAATATACCGTCAGGCGATAATGCCAAAACCTCAGCTGCGGATGTTTGTGCAGGTACGACGGTCAAACGACAACCCCGGTCAACCATCATTCTGAGGATATTGCGTTTAACCCCAAAGTCATAAGCAACAACATGGAACTTGCTGTCAGCAGCGGCCAGTGTTGAATAACCCTCCCCTAACTGCCAACTACCTTCATCCCAGTGATATTGGGTTTTGGTTGACACCACTTTAGCTAAATCCATACCTTTGAGACCAGGGAAAGCTTTGGCTTGTGCCAGCGCCTTGGCCACATCCAGCTCGTCAGCATTTTCACTGGCAATGATACAACCGTTCAAGCTGCCTTTTTCTCGTAGCAAACGCGTCAACTTGCGCGTATCAATATCGCAAATGCCAAGGATGTTACGTTGCTTAAGATAGTCGCTGAGGCTTTGCTCACTGCGGAAGTTACTTTGTAGAAGTGGTAAATCTCTGATGATCAGACCTTTGGCCCAGATATTATCTGATTCCTGATCTTCGCTGTTGGTGCCAGTATTGCCGATGTGTGGATAAGTGAGGGTAACAATTTGTTGTGCGTATGAGGGGTCGGTTAATATTTCCTGATAGCCGGTCATTGAGGTGTTAAAAACAACTTCTCCGACCGATAACCCCAATGCGCCGAATGCGCGTCCATGAAAAATAGTACCGTCTTCCAAAACCAAAAGCGCGGATGATGTAGTCAAGTGAACCTCCAAACAGCAAAAAACGGGTTTAAACCTGATGGCCTATGAACCCGTCTTTTCCTTTCCAAAAAAAGCCAATATTGTTACCCAATTGAGTGAATAACGATTAGCCAGTTGAATTTGCGGTATTCTAGTCTACTTTGCGACCCTTTACCATAATATTAACTATAAAGTTTTACTATAAGTTAGTCGCAAACTGCCCAAAACAACGCTTTACGAAGAATCTGACCACCAAGTCAACAAAAGTCATAGTGATCTACTTCAAACCTAGCACTGTTTGCATGTCATAAAGTCCTGGCGGTTGGTTTTTCAACCACAATGACGCCCGCACCGCACCTTTGGCAAATGTCAGCCGACTCGTGGCTTTATGGGTGATTTCGAGCCTTTCACCCATGTCTGCAAACATTACCGTGTGTTCGCCAACAATATCACCTGCTCTAATAGTCGAAAAACCAATTGTTTCGGCGCTTCGCTGCGGTTCTATGCCTTCCCTGCCGTAAATAGCACATTTACTTAAATCACGCCCAAGCTGATCGGCAATCACCTGACCCAACTTAAGTGCAGTGCCTGAAGGCGCATCTTGCTTAAAACGATGATGGCCTTCAATGATTTCAATATCACTATTATTACCGACGACATCAGCGCAAGTTTTTAATAAATTGAGCATCAGATTAATACCGACGCTATAGTTCGGTGCAAAAACAATCGGAATATCCTTGGCGGCATCGTCAATCAATGCCAATTGTTCAGCGTTTAATCCCGTGGTGCCAATAACCATCGCTTTGCGCTGCGCCCGGCACCAATTAAGATTGTCGACCAATGCATCAGGCAAAGTGAAATCAATAAACACTTGGGTATTACATTCGTCATAATCTGTAGTGGGCGTTGACAAACAAACCCCATTAGCGGCATGACCAATTAAAGTCCCGGCATCAATCCCGGTTAACTCAGAGTCCTGACGCACAAAAGCGGCTGACAACGAGCTATTGCAATCCCCATCAACCGCTTCAATCAATGCCCGTCCCATACGACCATTCGCGCCAAAAACACCGATCGCCAATTTGTTGTTATTCATCTAGTTTTACCTTTATTTTGTCTAAATTGTGTGAGTTAAATTAAGTTGCCGTTGTCAATGGGCCGTATTCTACGGGATTTTTTAACTTGATAACACCGGACTTGGCTTTTAAACCGTTGCTCTCACCCCGTTGACTTTTACGCTGTTATTGATTAAATTCTCGCCACTTCCACAACTACAGGGAACGTTTCCCTGTTATTTTTATGACAATAAACGCAACATGACGCAGGCCCTTAATGAAAAAATACCCAATACACCAGACGCTCCCTTTGCTCGGTTTACTATCGGCTATTTCAGCAATGCCCATATTAGCAGCCACTCCACTCATCAAAGCTGAAAAACCAAACAGCAATAACCGCTATATTGTGATGTTCAAAGATAGCGCTTTGCTAAGCCAGTTAAAAGCAAGCCAGTCAAAAGCAAGCAAAATAAACCCAGCCAGTGTTTTTAGCACTGGTCACTTTTCAGCAGACAAAGCAGCCAACCTTATTCAACAACACGGTGGCATTATCAAACGCCAGCTCAAATCTATTTCAGCTATCGCCGCCCAATTAACCCCCGGACAAATAAAACAACTCAATAACAATCCCGAAGTCACTCTGATTGAAGCAGATGTACAACGCAGCGTACAAGCCCAATCAATCCCTTATGGCATCAACATGGTACAAGCCAATCTAGTCAGTGATGCCGCCATAGGTAATCAAAAAGTCTGTGTCATTGATACCGGTTATGATATTAGTCATCAGGATTTAATCAATGGGGCTAATGTTACCGGTGAAGTCAGTAACACCCTCACCGCCTCGATTGATTTGGGAGAGTGGTCAACCGACGTCTATGGTCACGGCACTCACGTCGCCGGTATCATTTCAGCGCTAAACAATACTATTGGTATCGAAGGCGTCAGCGGCAGCAGCTTGCTTAATTTGCATATTGTCAAAGTGATCCACAAAGACAACTATTGGAATTACTGGGGTTCAGACGTCATTGATGCGGTTAACCGCTGTCAGGCAGCAGGATCAACGGTAATAAATATGAGCCTTGCAGGTACCATGAACAGCGTTGCCGAACAACAAGCCATTGATAACGCCTATGATAATGGTGTCTTATTGGTTGGTGCAGCAGGTAACAGAGGTAACGGTGACCACTATTATCCCGCTTCTTATGATTCTGTGATTGCCGTCGGCGCAGTCGATCAGTCAGGTGACGCTTGGGCAAACACCCAAACCAACGATCAGATTGAACTAACAGCCCCGGGAGTCGGCATTCACTCCACTTTGCCAAATAATCGTTATGGTTATATGGATGGCACCTCGGTATCTACACCTTATGTATCCGGTGTCGCCGCTTTAGTCTGGAGCGCCCATCCTGAATGCACCAACCGACAAATTCGCGATATCCTGCAAAGAACCGCACAAGATAAAGGAGCAGCAGGTCGCGATGACGTTTACGGTCACGGTCTGGTGCAGGCGCAAGCAGCCGTCAGCCTAATTGATGACGGTGGTTGTGACGGTGCCGATACCGCGATTACCTCATGTAAAATGATTTTGGACAGTGGTAACAGTACTGGCGATGGCATTTACACCATCGACCCGGATGGTAACAGTGGCGCAACAGCGCCATTCAATGCTTATTGTGATATGACCACCAACGGCGGTGGCTGGACTCTCATCGGTAGCTATCCTAAAAATGAACCCGGTGGTAAAACTCGTATTACAGATTATGCCGCAACTCCGGATAATAACCCCAACAACCCAACCATTGCAGGTCTGTATCAAGGCCCATTGAATGCCTTTACAGATGCCCGAGAACAAATCTCTTGCACTGGCAGCAGCTGTAAAAATGCTTATTCCGAGGGATTAACTGAAGATCAATTAATCACCATACGCGGCTCATGGGGCTATATAGATTACACCGAAAGACTCGCAGCAGGTTTTGACGCACCGAACTGCTCAACAACCTATCGAGACCCTTCGACCGAGTTCGCTTTTTGTACGTTATCGGGTTCAGGCTACGCTGGCAACTCAGTGGTTGGCTGGCAACGAGACATTCAACAAGTCACCCATTGCTGGGCCGCCAGAGGCACCCATCGACCAGATTTTCTCGGTTCGGCATTATGTCAGGGCGATCCAAACGGCACCCGTTGGGCCTTGTTGTGGTTTAGATAAGCTTGGAAAAATCATTTGCTTTTCTCCGTGCCTCCGTGTCTCCGTGGTGAAAATGCTTTTGATTTTAAAGAACGAAGCGCTCCAAAAATCTGAAAAGTCCATCAGCTTCAAAGATAACATCAGGTCCAAGTAACACTATCGTTACAAGGTCAGGTGGGCTTATCAAGGTTACTGGAGCGCTTCGTTCCTTAAAAAATAAAAACCGATTACCACGGAGACACAGAGATACGGAGAAGATCAAAAATAATTATTATTTAAAACCCTCTAAATAACTGGTAGATAAAAAAAGGGAGGGTCAACAGACCCTCCCTTTATATCAAAACAATTAAGCTATTAATTAGTTAAATCATCAAAAAACTTCTTCACACCGTCGAAAAAACCTTTTTCCTTCGGTCGGTATTTAGCCACTTCTTCACCGGTCCCCATCGCATCTTCAAGTTGACGCAACAAGGTTCTTTGTTTTTCGGTCAGATTGACTGGCGTTTCAATGATCACTTTACAAATCAAGTCACCAATTGAACCACTACGCACCGATTTAACCCCTTTACCACGTAACCTGAACATTTTGCCAGTTTGCGTTTCTTTGGGGATCTTCAAGCGAGCTTTACCATCAAGTGTCGGCACTTCAATGTCACCACCAAGGGCTGATTGAGTAAATCCGATAGGCACTTCACAATACAGATTATTACCGTCACGGGTAAAGATAGCATGATCTTTAACATGCATCTGCACGTACAAATCACCCGCAGGTGCACCAAACTGACCTGCTTCACCTTCACCAGACAAGCGAATACGATCGCCACTGTCTACCCCGGCCGGAATTTTGACCGATAAAGTTTTGGTTTTTTCAACTCGACCTTGACCATGACACTTGTTACATGGGTCGGCAATCACCTGACCACGACCCTGACAGGTCGGACAGGTTTGTTGCACTGCAAAGAATCCCTGACGCAAATGCACCTGACCTGAGCCTTTACAACTCGCACAGGTTTTTGGTTTGGTGCCTTTTTTAGCCCCAGAACCATCACACGGAGAACAACCGACCCAAGTCGGCACTTTAATCTCAACGTTTTTGCCTTTAACGGCATCTTCAAGGCTTAATTCATAGTTGTAACGCAAATCAGCGCCACGCTGTGCTCTGGATTGACGTCGACCGCCACCGCCGCCACCACCGCCGCCGAAAATATCACCAAATACATCACCAAAGATATCACCAAAATCAGCACCGCCACCGCCACCACGATTCGGATCGACGCCAGCATGACCATACTGATCATAAGCCGCCCGCTTTTGTGGATCAGTTAAGATTTCATAAGCTTCTTTAATTTCTTTAAACTTTTCTTCCTTTGCTTTATCACCCTGAGTTCTGTCCGGGTGATATTTCATCGCAAAGCGCTTATAAGCTTTTTTAATTTCACGTTCGCCAGCATCTTTGGCAACATCAAGTACTTCGTAATAATCGCGTTTTGACATAATTCACATCTAACATTAACGTTTCTCAAACAACAACGGGTGCAGAGACATTTTGCCGCTGCACCCGTCAACCTGGTATTAAGAAGTGTCGATTATTTGTCGTCTTTTACTTCTTCAAACTCAGCATCCATCACTTCATCATCCTGTGAGGCTGATGCCTCAGCACCAGCTGCGCCAGCACCAGCTGCGCCAGCCGCTGCTCCCTCAGGACCTGCACCGGCTTGCGCTTTAGCCTGAGCAATTTCAGCCAACTTAGCAGAAGCTTCGATAAGCGCCTGAGATTTCGCCTCCACCGCGTCTTTATCATCGCCTTTAACCGCTTCTTCAAGCTCAGAGATAGCCGCTTCAATCACAGTTTTGTCATCAGCTGGTAAATCATCACCCGCTTCTTCAACTTGCTTGCGAGTCGCATGAACCAAACCATCAGCTTGGTTACGTACTTGAATCAACTCTTCAAACTTTTTATCTTCCTCAGCATTCGCTTCGGCATCACGTACCATCGCTTCGACTTCATCGTCAGACAAACCAGAAGACGCCTGAATAGTGATCTTCTGCTCTTTACCAGTATCTTTGTCTTTCGCAGATACATGTAAGATACCATCAGCATCAACATCAAAAGTCACTTCAATCTGTGGCACACCACGCTGTGCTGGACGAATACCTTCAAGGTTGAACTGACCCAAAGACTTGTTATCGCCAGTACGCTTACGCTCACCTTGCAGTACATGAATAGTCACCGCAGCCTGATTATCATCAGCAGTTGAGAAAGTCTGTGATTGCTTAGTCGGGATAGTGGTGTTTTTCTCGATAACCTTAGTCATCACGCCACCCATAGTCTCAATACCCAAAGATAACGGACACACATCCAACAACAATACGTCAGTCACATCACCAGACAATACACCGCCCTGGATAGCAGCACCAACGGCAACCGCTTCGTCAGGGTTCACATCTTTACGTGGCGCTTTACCGAAGAAATCAGTTACCGCTTTTTGTACCGCAGGCATTCGAGTCTGACCACCAACCAAAATCACATCGTTGATTTCGCTAACTGACAAATCAGCATCGCCAAGGGCTTTTTTCAACGGCTCTAATGTGGCCTGAACCATGTCTTCAACCAACGACTCTAATTTGGCACGAGTAATTTTGATGTTCATGTGCTTAGGACCAGACGCATCAGCGGTTACGTAAGGCAAGTTAACATCTGTTTGTTGTGCAGTAGAGAGTTCGATTTTGGCTTTTTCAGCGGCTTCTTTAACCCGTTGCATCGCCAAAGGATCTTTACGCAAATCAATACCTTGATCTTTGTTGAACTCTTCTACCAAATAATTAATCAAACGGTTATCGAAATCTTCACCACCTAAGTGAGTGTCACCGTTAGTCGCCAATACTTCGAAAGTATGCTCACCATCAACGATATCAATTTCAATGATAGAGATATCAAAAGTACCACCACCAAGGTCATATACAGCAACAACACTGTCGCCTTTACCTTTGTCAACACCGTATGCCAGTGCCGCAGCCGTTGGCTCATTGATAATACGCTTAACTTCCAAACCAGCGATACGACCCGCATCTTTAGTGGCTTGACGTTGTGAGTCATTAAAATAAGCTGGTACAGTAATAACCGCTTCTGTTACCGCTTCACCAAGAAACTCCTCGGCAGTTTTTTTCATTTTTTTCAGGATTTCAGCAGAAACCTGTGGTGGCGCAGTCTTGCCGCCTTTACTTTCAACCCAAGCATCGCCATTGTCAGCTTTAATAATGTTAAATGGCATGATGCCGATATCACGTTGTACTTCTTTATCTTCAAAACGTCGACCAATCAGACGTTTGATCGCAAATAAAGTATTTTTAGGGTTTGTTACCGACTGACGTTTAGCCGGTTGACCAACCAACGTTTCGTTATCATCTGTATAGGCAACAATAGAAGGGGTTGTACGATCGCCTTCTGCATTTTCAATTACCCGAGGGCTATCGCCATCCAACACAGCCACACAAGAGTTTGTAGTGCCCAAGTCTATACCGATAATTCTACCCATGATTATATCTCCAACTGTAATAAATTAATTCAACTAACTTCGATGTCAATATAAGTGGGGTTGATAAAAGGCATTTCAACAGCGCAGAAAAAAAAAACAAAAAAAATCTCAAAAAAGCTGGCCAGCAGGTCGTCAAGAGATAAAGACGAAATTATTTTACTTGCTGGCCCAGATTCATATAATAGCTTCGACAGCAATAATTCAGTTTAACCAAACTTAAAGAGTAACAAAGCAATGCCATTATTAGATAGCTTTAAAGTTGACCACACTATCATGAACGCCCCGGCAGTTCGCGTGGCAAAAACAATGAGTACACCGAGCGGCGACAACATCACCGTATTCGACTTGCGCTTTTGCATTCCTAACGAAGATATCATCTCTGAAAAATCGATTCATACCCTAGAGCATTTGTTTGCTGGCTTCATGCGCGACCACCTTAACAGCGACAACGTTGAAATCATCGACTTGTCACCTATGGGCTGTCGCACTGGTTTTTACATGAGCCTGATTGGCGAGCCAACTGAAGAACAAGTCTCCTCAGCTTGGATGGCTTCAATGAAAGATGTACAAGGTGTTGAATCTCAAGATCAAATCCCTGAGCTTAACTTATATCAATGTGGCACTGCGGCAATGCATTCGCTAGATGAAGCCAAAGTCACAGCGGGCTTAATCATTGAACAAGGTATCGGCATCAACAAAAATGCTGATATTGAATTGAGCGAAGACTTTTTGAAAGGTCAGTAAACTTAATTAACCTACCTGCGTTGTGCTCCTGCACGCAGGCATTCAACCATCCATGGTTGTACCTGCGTTGTGCTCCTGCACGCAGGCATTCAACCGTCCATGGTTGAAAAAGCCAGCTGTCAGCTGGCTTTTTTTATGTGAACTATTTGTTCAAAACCTTCTTTTCAAAACCTTCTTTTCAAAACAATCGGCGAACCTTATTCACCATTTTCTCTCAAGCCGTCGTATCGACTGACTCAGAAGGCGATTTAGATACCATTACCATCGCCGGACGTAACAACCGACCATTAAGGGTATAACCTTTTTGCATCACCGCAATAACCGTATTCGGTTTAACATCGGCATTTTCCTGCATTGACATCGCCTGATGGCGTTCAGGATTAAACGGTTGGTCTTGTGGATCAACCACTTCCATACCGAATTTTTCTACACCGGAGATAAAACTCTGATGGGTCAATTCAACACCATCAAGAATACTCTTAGTTGCTTCATTTTCTTTATCAGCAAACATAATCGCACGTTCAATGTTATCCAACACTGGCAATAACTCTGAAGCAAATTTTTCTAACGCAAATTTATGGGCTTTTTCAACATCTTGTGCCGAACGGCGACGGATATTCTCAACGTCAGCTTTAGCACGAATGACTGAATCTTTTTGTGCATCGACCTTTGCCTCGGCAACCGCCAATGCTTTTTCCAGTTCAGCAATACGCGCAGCGCTGTTATCAACGTTATCAGCAGTATCAACCTCTGCGGCCACTTGCTCAGCGTCTTGGTTTTGTTGGGCGGCTTCTGCGGCATTTACATTAGCGGCATCGGTGTCATTTTGCATCTGCTCTTCAGACATAGGGATTCTCCAAAAATAAAAACTGCCAAGTATAATGGGGGTGGTTTGCTCAGAGTCAAGTTTAAGGTGTATTTTTTATTGTTCGCGGTATACTAGCGAAAATTCCAATAACCCGTCGCGGTGTCATCATAACCCGACATTAACAGCAAAAAAATGGCAACAAACGCTTATGTCTCAAGTCTTTAGCTGCATCGGCCTGATTGGCAAACCCAATCACTTAGGGGCCAACAATACTCTGATCTCGCTGTATAATTTCTTAAAAGACGCCAATTACCGCGTCATTGTTGATAGTCGACTCAGTGGTCAGCTGACCCTTGATGATCTCGAATTTCAAGATTTGGCCGACCTCGGTCAATCATGTGATTTGGCTGTAGTGGTTGGCGGCGACGGTTACATGCTCGGTGCAGCCAGAACCCTTGCCCGTTTTGATGTCGGCGTGATTGGGGTTAACCGAGGTAACCTCGGATTTTTAACCGATCTCGACCCAGACTCATTCGAACAACCACTAACAGCGGTACTCGCAGGCGAATTTCTGGTCGAACATCGTTTTTTGCTCGAAACCAAAGTCTATCGTCAACAACTGCAAAAAAGCAGTAACAGCTCAGTCAATGAAGTGGTTTTACACGCCGATAAAATCGCGCATATGATTAAATTTGAAGCCTATATCAACGATGAATTTGTTTTCAGTCAACGCTCAGACGGGCTAATTATTGCCACTCCAACAGGCTCCACCGCCTATTCACTATCTGGTGGAGGACCAATTATAAATCCTAATTTAGATGCTGTCACTATGGTGCCGATGTTTCCGCACACCCTCAATAGCCGACCTTTAGTGGTCGACAGCAATTGTGAAATCAAACTCAAAGTCTCACCGAATAACGGTGCTGACATGCAAGTCAGTTGTGACAGCCATATTTCAATGACCGTATTACCCGGCGATGAAATTGTAGTCACCAAAAGTCCCAACCAATTAAAACTCATTCATCCAAAAAACTACAGCTATTACAACGTACTAAGGTCTAAACTCAATTGGGGTAGTCAGTTGTACTAATAACAAATAACAGTGAAAAGCTAAAATTTGTCGGCATTTTACTTGATAAATAACCAATTACTGTATAGATTGACAGTAATGTTGTTTTGTCATTATTTATAGAGTATTGGATATGTTAAGCCACTTACAAATTCGTAGTCTTGCCATTGTTAAATCACTAGAGATTGACTGGTCTGCGGGAATGACCGCCATCACTGGCGAAACTGGTGCGGGCAAATCAATTGCCATTGACGCCCTGTCATTGGCACTCGGTGAACGAGCTGAAGCCGCCATGGTACGCCCGGGCAGTGAAAAAGCCGAAGTCATTGCCACCTTCGATATCAGTCAGCAACCCAAAGTGCGTCAGTGGCTCCAAGATAACGAGCTGACCGACGAAGATGATTGTATTATTCGCCGCATTATCTCACGCGAGGGGCGCTCCAAAGCTTATATTAATGGCTCCAAAGTACCGTTACAGCAAATTCGTCAGCTCGGTGAACAACTGATCAGCATTCATGGTCAACATGCCCACCAGTTATTAGCCAAAACAGAATACCAGCAACAATTACTCGATCTCTATGCCAGCCAAGGGTCAAGCCATGGTGCCTTGCTCAATACAGTTAATAAGCAATATCAACACTGGCGAGAAATTGAAAAAGAATTTGCCACCCTTAAGCGTCAGCAATCCGAGCGAGACTCACAAAAACAATTACTCGAATACCAAGTCAGCGAGCTTAATGAATTTGCCTTGCAAAGCGGTGAATTTGAACAAATTGAAGAAGAGCATAAAACCCTATCTCACGGTCAAGAGTTGCTCAGTCAAAGCCAAACCTACCTTGATGGGCTCTACGAGAGCAATGGCAACAGCGATCATACAGCCCATAGTCTGGTTAGTGATGCCGCACATAACTTTACCGAACTCGCCCAAATTGATGCTAAATTACAACCCATCGCCGATTTACTATTTGAATCTGCGATACAAATTGAAGAAGCCTCCCATGACATCCGTCATTATTGCGATCATTTGGCGCTCGACCCTGCCCGACTCACAGAAGTCGAAGCACGGTTAACCAAAGCACTCGACCTGTCGCGCAAACATCAGGTCAACCCAGCAAAATTACCCGAATTACATCAAACGCTGGCACAGAAGCTTGATCATCTCAACACACAAAATAACCGTCTGGGCAGCCTCGAAGCTGACATCAATATCGCCAAAGACAAATATCTCAAACAAGCGAAAAAACTCACCGCCAGCCGTAAAAAAGCCGCCAATACCCTCAATAAACAAATCACCGACAGTATGCGCAGCTTGAATATGCCCGATGGTATTTTCAAAGCGGTTATTAGCCCACTTAACAGTTCTGGCAATAATGAAAGCCTGTCACCATCAGGCACTGACAGAGTGGAGTTTCAGGTAACCGCTAACCCAGGGCAACCCTTGCAACCATTAAACAAAGTGGCCTCTGGGGGAGAGCTGGCTCGTATCAGCTTGGCTATTCAAGTGATCATTGCCAATACCAGCACCACACCGACGTTAATATTTGATGAAGTAGATGTGGGGATCAGTGGTCCGACAGCGGCATCTGTCGCCGATTTATTGCGATCCTTAGGGCAATCAACCCAAGTGATTTGTGTCACTCATTTACCTCAGGTCGCCAGTAAAGGTCATCAACAACTGTTTGTTGAAAAAACCACTTTCGATAGCCAAACTGAAACCTCTATTCGCCAACTTAACGAATCTGACCGAATTGACGAAATCGCCCGATTATTAGGCGGTAGTAATATCACTGCAACAACAAAAGCCAATGCATCTGAACTTTTACTCAATTAACCGCTCTAAGCCTGCGAATGTTAAGCAGCCAGTTTAAAACCACCTTAACAACCTGCCTCAAAAACAATGATATCCCCAGCGGCTATACAGCTCGGGGATTTTATTGGTCATTGTGCGCTTAAATTGAAAAAATGGGTTTAATAATGCGGGCTGCTTAGGTATTATCGCCCATCCAAGAGTTTAAAGGTTTGTAGTATGCATTGTACCACCGCTGTTTCGAGCACTAGTTTATTCACTTCGTCAAAAACGGCGATGTCTCGCTGGTTTGTATTAATTAGCGTCTTATGCACTTTAATGCTGGGCGGCTGTACTAGTTGGATTTATCGAATTGATATCCCTCAGGGCAATTATGTCGAGCAAAAACAAGTCAACAAACTTCGCGTAGAAATGACCCGAGAACAAGTATTGTTTATTCTTGGCAGCCCGGTCGCCGAGAATACTTTTGACAACAAAAAATGGCATTACCTTTATCTGCTCAATAAAAACAAAAGCAAAATTCAACGGCTTGAATTAATCGTCCATTTCAACGGTGATAAAGTCGCTGATATTACTGGCACTTTCGACAGACCAGAAGAATTCGATACCCCGTTAGAACTCTAATCCATCACTATTGTGATGTTTTTTCTGATGATCGGCGTTGTGGGTCAACCCGCCCGCCGGTCACTTTATCTGCCCTGCCTTGTTCTTTGGCTTTTTCAGCCCTGACTTTTCTCACTTGTTTCGGATCGGCAATTAATGGCCGATAAATTTCAATCCGGTCATTTTCACGCACGGTTTCAGCCAGTTTTTTTGATTTATTCCATATACCGACTTTATTTACCGCCAAATCAATTTCCTGATACTGATCTAACATACCCGACGTATTGATCGCCGCCTCTATTGTCGAACCTTCATCAACATTCACACTCAACAATGATTGTTGATGGGGTAAGCCATAAACAACTTCTACCTTAATTTGTTTGGTCATAGTATTTGATCACCGTGTTTTATTAGCGTAAATAACCTTGGCTCGTTGGGTAAAAGCTTGTACCAAATTATTGGCAACTTCCTTAAACACATTGCCAAAAGCCATTTCGATTAACTTACTGGAAAACTCGTACTGTAAGGTTAACTCAACCTTGCAGGCATTCTCATCAAGCTTGGTAAATAACCACTGACCATGCAACTGTTTGAATGGTCCACTCACCAACTCCATGGTGATCTTATTACCATCAGACAAGGTATTTTTAGTGGTAAAAGCTTTGCACACCGGGCCTTTTTTAATTTCCACCGAAGCGGTGATTTGATTTTCACTGGACGAAATAATCGCCGCATTGGAGCAATTGGGGAGAAACGCCGGGTATTGTTCAATATCATTCACTAAATCAAATAATGATTGGGCACTGTGCATCACTAATGCGTTACGGCTAATTTGCGGCATAGACTATCTTTGTTTGATCAGATTAAGGATAAAGAGCGTCATTTTAACAAAAAATCTGATTTTGTCTTAATAAATAACGTCAAGCCGATAATAAAAAGCCAAAAATAAATCTGTAATCATAAGCATTGTTTCGTATAATCGTCGCCAATGGTTAAATCGAATAATAGAGCAGTGTTTTAAAGCCAATGAGCCGGAAAAAAAGTAAATCATCTAGCAGCACCATCGCCCTGAACAAAAAAGCCCGTCACGACTATATCCTTGAAGGCAAATTCGAAGCTGGCATCAGCTTGCAAGGCTGGGAAGTCAAAAGTATTCGAGAAGGTAAAGTAAACCTGACCGAAAGCTACATCTTTCTTAAAGACGGTGAAGCCTTTTTATCAGGCACCCAAATCCAACCGATGAGTCAAGCCTCAAGCCACGTTGTTTGTGATCCCACTCGCATCAGAAAACTGCTATTAAACCAACGAGAAATTAATCGCCTGATAGGCTCAGTAGACCGGGATGGTTATTCGATGATAGCCACCGCCATGTACTGGAAAAAATGCTGGGTCAAAGTGGAGTTTTATCTTGGTAAGGGTAAAAAGAACCACGATAAACGTAATGATATTAAAGACAAAGACTGGCAACGTCAAAAAGAAAGAACAATGAAGAAGTCTTCACGGTAGACTGCGGTAGACTGCGGTAGATTACGGTAAATTGTAGACGAGAATTTATTCTCGTTTTTGCTGGATGTAATTTAAAGTGTAGACTGACTGGCTACGTAAGGCAAATTTAGGTGGCAAGCGTAAACATTAATAATTATCACTTACCACCTGACGAACATCACACAAGCGACTTAAGCTTCGTCTTTGGCTTCACCGGATTCATCTTTATGTTTGCTTGCGGTCTCAGCAACCAAAGGTTGCAACTCACCTTTTTGGAACATTTCAACGATAATATCACAACCACCGATCAATTCACCGTCAACCCACAATTGTGGAAAAGTTGGCCAATCAGCAAATTTTGGTAACTCGCTGCGAATATCCGGATTTTGTAAAATATCCACATAAGCAAACGGTTCACCACAAGACATCATCACTTGAGACACCTGAGAGGAGAAACCACAACTAGGTAGTTTTGGTGATCCTTTCATATAAACAAGAATAGGGTTTTCAGCAATTTGCTTTTTAATTTTCTCAACAGTTTCCATCACGGATCCTCTAATTTTTTAAACACTTCAGGGTAAATAGATTATATCAATTGCCAATATATAAAGTATCAAGTTTATATATTGACGAAAATTGGTTTTGTAAACTATACTAGCGTCAATTTTTCTAAGTGAATAAAACTTGACTAAATTACTCAGGTATAGATTTTATCACTTATCTGCCAACAAACCTAGCCACCGGAGAGATATCATGGCATTTGAACTACCCGCTCTACCTTTTAACAAAGATGCATTAGCCCCTCATATTTCAGCTGAAACTTTGGATTATCATCACGGTAAACACCATGCCACTTATGTCGCCAAACTTAACGGTTTGGTTGAAGGCACTGACATGGCTGACAAATCTTTGGAAGAGCTGATCCGTACCACACAAGGCGGTATTTTCAATAATGCAGCTCAAGTTTGGAACCACACTTTCTACTGGCACTGCTTAAGCCCAAATGGCGGCGGCGAACCTACCGGTGCTTTGGCTCAAGCAATCAATGCGACTTGGGGTTCATTTGCAGAGTTCCAAGCAGCTTTCAACGATAGTGCAGTCAATAACTTTGGTTCAAGTTGGACTTGGTTGGTTAAAACTGCCGACGGTAGCTTGGCCATCGTAAATACCTCAAATGCAGCGACGCCAATTCAAGACGAAAACGTAACAGCCGTCTTAACAGTAGACTTGTGGGAACATGCATATTACGTCGATTACCGCAATGCTCGTCCAGCTTATTTGGCTGGTGTATGGCAATTGATGAACTGGGAATTTGCCAGCGCAAACTTTGCTGGTTAAGCACCCTGTTTAAATATTCAAGTAAGCAAAGAGCAGGCCTAAAACCCTGCTCTTTTTTTTCGCAAAAAAATAACCCCTTCAACGCCTCTCAGCTGGCCAGTCAAGCAGTCCATTTTTAGCCTGATTACCAATTAAAACGATTTTGTTCAATGACTTGCCTACTGACCCACTAGTTAGAACAGGTAAAAAAAAGTCTAAAAAAAACAAGCGCATTCCATCAACAGCGGCTATTCTTTTACTTGAGGGAAGTCATTCTATTCTCCAACGAAAGCAGTCTGTCTTCTTTATCCCGTTGGTCAAACTGTTTTTATTATTATCCGTATATCTTTCCTGGTTATTTGGAGGTGACAATGAGCATTTTTGAACATTACAAACAGCGCTATGAGTTGGCGCAAGAAGAAGAATACACGCTGAACGAATTTCTCGAAATTTGCAAAGAAGACCGAGATGCCTACATTAGTGCCCCCGAGCGATTATTAGCCGCCATTGGCGAGCCCGAAATGTGTGATACCTCACAAGATGCCGCGCTAAGCCGGATATTTTCCAACCGGGTGATCGCCCGATATCCCGAATTCAAAGATTTTTTTGGTATGGAAGAAGCCATTGAGCAAATCGTCTCTTATCTCAAGCACGCTGCTCAAGGTCTCGAAGAAAAGAAACAGATTTTATATCTATTAGGGCCTGTCGGTGGTGGTAAATCCTCACTAGCCGAAAAGCTCAAAGCCTTAATGCAAGCCTTACCAATTTATTGCATCAAGGGTTCACCGTTAAATGACCACCCTTTTTGCCTGTTTGATCCAGAAGAAGACGGCAATCTGTTAGAGCAAGAATACAATATCCCCAAACGCTACCTAAAAAATATTATGTCACCTTGGGCCGCCAAACGACTCAAAGAACACGGCGGCGACATCAGTAAATTTAAAATTGTCAAAAAACACCCGTCCATCCTCAATCAAATTGCCATCGCCAAAACCGAGCCAGGTGATGAAAATAATCAGGATATTTCCGCCTTAGTCGGCAAAGTCGATATTCGCCAGCTCGAACACTTCGCCCAAAACGATCCGGACGCTTACAGCTATTCCGGTTCATTATGTTTGGCCAATCAAGGTTTGATGGAATTTGTAGAAATGTTTAAAGCGCCCATCAAGGTGCTACATCCCTTACTGACAGCAACACAAGAAGGTAACTACAACGGCACCGAGGGGCTTTCTGCGCTACCTTTTGAAGGCATCATTCTTGCTCACTCCAATGAGTCAGAATGGCAAACATTCAGAAATAACAAAAATAATGAAGCCTTCCTTGACCGGGTTTATATCGTCAAAGTGCCTTATTGCTTACGCGTTTCTGAAGAAGTTAAAATTTACAAAAAACTATTAACAAACAGCGAGTTATCAGCAGCGCCTTGTGCACCGGATACGTTGGAATTAATGGCGCAATTCTCAGTGTTGTCACGTTTAAAAGATCCAGATAACTCTAGTATTTACTCCAAAATGCGAGTGTATGACGGAGAAAGCCTCAAAGACACCGATCCAAAAGCCAAATCTCATCAAGAATACCGAGATTATGCCGGAGTTGATGAAGGCATGAATGGATTATCTACCCGTTTTGCCTTCAAAATTTTAGCTAAGGTGTTTAACTTCGATCAGGTTGAAGTCGCCGCTAACCCAGTGCATTTGTTTTATGTGCTTGAACAGCAAATTGAAAAAGAACAGTTTCCCCAAGACATGCATGAACGTTACATGGAATTGTTAAAAGGCTTCCTAACACCGCGTTATGTTGAGTTCATTGGTAAAGAGATTCAAACCGCTTATCTGGAGTCCTATTCTGAGTATGGTCAGAACATATTCGACCGTTATGTCATTTACGCTGACTTTTGGATCCAAGATCAGGAGTACCGAGACCCGGATACCGGCCAGCTGTTTGACCGAGAGGCGTTAAACAACGAACTAGAAAAAATCGAAAAACCAGCGGGGATCAGCAATCCAAAAGATTTCAGAAACGAAATTGTCAACTTTGTGCTAAGAGCCAGAGCCAATAATGCCGGTAAAAACCCAGCATGGATCAGTTACGAGAAACTCAGAACAGTCATTGAGAAGAAAATGTTCTCCAACACCGAAGAGCTGTTACCAGTGATCTCCTTTAACGCCAAAACATCCAACGATGATCAGAAAAAACACGATGACTTTGTTAATCGGATGATGGAAAAAGGCTATACCCGTAAACAAGTTCGCTTGCTGTCAGAATGGTACTTGCGCGTTCGTAAATCGCAATAACATTATAAATCTGTCAAAAGCACTATAATGTGTACCTTAATCATTACACTGTAAGCGCGACTTTGGTCGCGCTTCACATTGGATAAAGCGGAGAATGTATGGCGCATTTTATCGACCGCCGTTTAAACGGTAAAAATAAAAGCACGGTCAATCGGCAGCGTTTTATTCGTCGCTACAAAGCACAAATAAAACGCGCAGTAACTGACGCCATTAGTAAACGAAGTGTCACCGACATTGACAGTGGCGAAAGTGTAACTATCCCTTCACGGGATATTTCAGAGCCTTTTTTCCACCATGGTCAAGGCGGCAGTCGCGAGCGAGTTCACCCGGGTAACGATCAGTTTGTTACTGGCGATAAAATCAAACGCCCCCAGGGTGGCGGCAAAGGGGGGTCTGGCGAAGGCAATGCCAGTGCTGATGGCGAAGGACAAGACGATTTTGTCTTTTCAATCTCCAAAGATGAATACCTAGACTTGTTATTTGAAGATTTGGAATTGCCCAACCTTGAATATACCGTGCTCGACAAAATTGTTGAATATAAAAACACTCGCTCAGGTTTCTGTGCCGAGGGGATCCCCAGTAATATTGATATTGTGCGCTCATTAAAAGGTTCACTAGCCAGAAGATTAGCCATGAGTGGCGACAAAAAGCGCCGCCTGAAACTCGCCGAAACAGAGCTTGAAGTGCTAGAGCAGCAAAACAGTGACGACACCAACCAGATCCATGCCCTGCACCTGACAATAGAAGAACTTAAACGCAAAATTAAAGCGGTGCCTTTCATCGACACTTTTGATTTGCGTTATCGCAATTATGAAAAACGCCCAGTACCCACCACCAAGGCAGTGATGTTTTGTTTAATGGATGTCTCTGGTTCAATGGATCAAGCCACCAAAGAAGTCGCCAAGCGTTTTTATATTCTGCTGTATTTGTTCCTCACCCGAACCTATAAAAATATCGAAGTGGTTTATATTCGCCATCATACTCAAGCCAAAGAAGTCGACGAACAAGAATTCTTTTACTCGCAAGAAACAGGCGGTACCATTGTTTCTAGCGCCTTGCATATGATGGACAAAATTATCAAAGACAGATATAACCCATCACAATGGAATATCTACGCAGCCCAAGCCTCGGATGGCGATAACTGGGCTGACGACTCACCAAAATGCACCAAACTGCTGACTGAAAACATCCTGCCGGTGGTCCGTTATTATTCTTACATCGAGATCACCAAACGCTCCCATCAAAGTTTATGGCGGGAGTATGAACGCATTGCCACGTATTTTGACAACTTTGCTCTACAGCATATTCGCGATGCTCAAGATATCTATCCGGTGTTCAGAGAGCTATTTAAGAAACAGGCGGCCTAGCATATGACACAAGACACTAAATCCCGGCAACTGTCTGACGGACCAGACTGGACTTTTGAATTATTAGAACAATATCACGTCGAGATCAAACGGATTGCTGCCCACTACCGTCTCGACACTTATCCCAACCAAATTGAAGTGATCACCGCCGAACAAATGATGGATGCTTATTCCAGTGTCGGTATGCCGCTAGGCTACAGTCACTGGTCCTACGGCAAGAAATTTATTCAGACTGAGCAAGATTATAAACGTGGTCAAATGGGGCTAGCTTATGAAATTGTGATCAATTCAGACCCTTGTATTGCTTACCTGATGGAAGAAAATACCATCACTATGCAAGCGCTAGTAATTGCCCATGCCTGCTATGGTCATAACTCTTTTTTCAAAGGTAACTACCTGTTCAAAACCTGGACTGACGCTGGCTCTATCATTGATTATTTGTTATTTGCAAAAAACTATATCGCCAAATGTGAGGAACGTTATGGTATTGATGAAGTCGAGAACCTGATTGATTCTTGTCATGCCCTGATGAATTACGGTGTTGACCGTTATAAACGACCACAAAAAATATCCTTGTTCGAAGAACAAAAAAGACAAGAAGAAAGAGAGGATTACCTGCAATCACAAGTCAATGAGTTATGGCGAACCATCCCTAAAACCGAAGAAGAAACCAAACTCAAAGAAAAACGTTTCCCGGTAGAGCCACAAGAAAACATTCTTTACTTTATCGAAAAAAATGCCCCTTTACTCAAACCTTGGCAACGTGAAGTGGTGCGTATTGTGCGTAAAGTTTCACAATATTTCTATCCGCAAAAACAAACCCAAGTGATGAATGAAGGCTGGGCAACCTTTTGGCATTACACCATTCTCAATCACCTTTATGACGATGGTCTGGTCACTGAAAACTTTATCATGGGCTTTTTACACAGCCATACCAACGTGGTTTACCAACCACCTTATAACAGCCCGTATTATTCCGGCATCAATCCTTATGCCTTGGGTTTTAACATGTTCATAGATATTCGACGAATATGCGAAAACCCAACCGATGAAGACAAAGAATGGTTTCCTGAGATCGCAGGCTCTAACTGGCTCGATACTGTGCACTTCGCCATGGCTAACTTTAAGGATGAAAGCTTTATCGCCCAGTTCTTGTCACCGAAAATGATGCGAGATTTTCGCTTATTTTCTATTTTAGACAATGACAAAAACCCTAACTTGGAGATATCAGCCATCCATGACAAGCAAGGTTATATCAGAGTCAGAGAGCAATTATCAGCACAGTACAACCTCAGTAATCTAGAACCGAATATTCAAGTGTTTGATGTTGATACCACAGGTGATCGCTCATTAACGCTACGTTATGTACCACAAAATAGAGTACCGCTAGCTGAGGGTTTTGATGATGTACTCAAACATCTGCATCGGTTATGGGGTTTTGATGTCAAACTCGAACACCTCAATGAAAATAATGCAGTCACTAAAACCAGCTACTGTCCATTGCGAGAAAAAACCGCAAGTGATAGCATTGCTTTCGATTTGGGGCAATAGCGGTTAAAAAGAGTAGTAATGGATACAATGGTGATCATTTTGCTGTCATTGAGCAGCTTGAGCGGTTTTGCTCATATCTTTTTTGAATATAAAAAGCACTATCCAGCGATTTATATTTTCAAACCGCTCACTGTCTTAATCATCATCTTTACTGTTTTTAGCGTTTTCAGTGATGGTGACCCCAATGCCTACCAGCAACTAATCATCGCCGGGCTTATCTGTTCGATGTTCGGTGATATTTTTTTGATGTTGCGCAAGCAGCAGTTTATCGCCGGGCTTTTAAGCTTCCTTGTCGCCCATATCATCTACTGCGTCGCCTTTTATCAACAATTGACTACGCCTTTACCATGGCTTAGTCTGATCCCGTTAGTCCTACCCGCCATCATATTTTATGGTTATCTGTATAACGGATTAGCAGAGCTCAAGTTACCAGTCTTAGTTTACGTCTCAGCCATTGTGATAATGGCATTTCTTAGCTTGGCGGTTTATCTTGCCTCAGGCAGCAGTGCTGCTCTGGCAGCTTTTATCGGCGCAGTAGTTTTTATGATTTCTGATGCTACGCTGGCATTTGATAAATTTAAACTCTCCTTTCACCACGCTCAACGGGTTATTCTGTTAACTTATTACTCTGCCCAATGGTTAATTGCTTGGTCAACTCTTAGCTAAAAAATTGACTACTGTCGAAATATTAGCGAGCATAAATGCACCGCAGACTGCATTTTCAGCAGTATTGTCTGCTACACTTGAAATACTCAAAGCTGGTAACATTGACGCCCCAAGGATTGTCTAATGCCTATGTTTCGACATACAAACCATCGCCAGTTAAAAAATCGTGCGCAAAAAAGGCGCGTAAGTTCCCATCAATACCACCCTCATCATGAAGCCTGTGATAATCAGAATTATACCCGACTGAGAAATCATCAACTGGCGTTAAACAAAATCAAACACAATCCGCAATTGATGGAAAAGGTCTGGCAAAATTGGCGTGAAAAACAACAGTGCAACCCAGAAGCACCTCAATTGGCACAATGGCACCAATTGTTAGAAAGTTGCACGACTATCGAAGCATTAAGTGAAGCCGTACTAGGTTGTAGCACGGCAGCTGGCGAACTACGTAAATACTCGGTATTGGATTGCCTGTTTGAATAATAAACGCTTTGGGTTAACTGCTGAGCCAATTAATAGCTGAGCCAGTTAACCGCTGAGCCGGTTGATAGCTGAGCAGGCTAATAGCTAAGCGCTGGACTCGCCCATGAATGGCTCGTATATTGAGGTCATATTACGACCGTTTTCTTTTGAGTAATATAACGCCGTATCAGCAGCCGCTATCCATTTGGTATGATTGCTAAATTCATTGGTAAACTCGGCAATACCTAAGCTCACTGTAAACTTAATCACAATATCTTCGTATTTAACAAACGAATCCTCCAATGCCTTGCGGATCCGCTCGGCAAAAATCATTGATTCAACCGCAGTAGTATCAATCAACAATACCGCATATTCTTCGCCGCCATAACGACCAGCGACATCAGTATCACGTAAATTGGCTTTTAATATATTGGCACAATGCTGAATCGCCAAATCTCCCGCTGCGTGACCATAACCATCGTTAACTCGCTTAAAGTGATCAATATCAAACATCAATAGTGAACTGACTTTCACCGTACTGCGTTTTAAGCGACTGTATTCACGGTTTAGGCATTCTTCCCAATAGCCGCGATTATTCAAATCGGTTAAACGATCTGTACGGCTCAATCGTTTCAACTCGTCATTAACGGTTTGCAACTCTTGCCTGTTAACCGCAACATCGGTGACATCATAAACAATGACACAAATATGCTCCACCTGACCCCGAACATCTGACAATGGAATAAAAGTTGAATTTTGATACATGAAGCTGGCTGAGCTGGTGATTGGACGATAATTTCTGAATTTGAAAATGTAGTTACGTTGCTCCCAAATAGTAAAAGCCCGGTTTTTCAGCAAAAACACCGGTTCCGCTTTATGCCGAAACCACTCTTCGTCAAGCTCTGGAAACAATTCAAAAATCAATGAACCCTTGGCCCTGCTCGGTGTATGGCCACTATGGTTTTCCATAAAGCCGTTGAATATCTGCACATTGTACTGGCGATCAAGTACCACCAGACCAACATCGACGGTTTGGAACATATCCATCATCCAATGGATCTCGCTCATATCTGACTGGGAAAGTGGCATAGCTTTAATCTTCTAATAAATAATTAACTTTGTTTTTTAAGGTTTGGATCGAGTCTTCGGTGAAAACCAGCAACAGATCACAAGTAATATCGTAATTTTCAATGCCGTAACTGATCTCTATCGTCAAGGTCCGTTTCCAGTTACCTACATTCGAGCTTATCAACTCAGACACATTGCTGTGCTGACCCAATACCACCGGATGTCCTTGGCTAAAATGCATATCCAGCTGAGTAGACAACCCCTTGAGTATCGCGCCAATCAAGATATTGCCCACATCCATCAGTAATTCGAGTTGAATATCATCACTTAAATCGCCCTGGTAATTCAATAATGAAGCAATATCTTTAAAACTGGAGTCGTTAAGAATTAACAGCGCTTCTCCCGCTACACCGCTGCCGATAAAGCCCTGACACACCCCTGAGGTTGCCCGGTTATACTCAATCGATTGCAACGCCATGTGTAACTCACTGACTTCCATCACGTTGACGTTAGGGATTGGCAATTCGACAAAAACATTCAGCAGTCGCGCCAATAAGTCACCCGCCTGCCCCATGGCGACATTAGTCAACTCTTGGAACACATCACGAAGCTCAGCATCCATGGTATCTTCAATTTTCGACGCTTTGAGTGCAGCCAATTTGCGATCAGATTTAACCCCATATTTATCGAGGATCTCCGCTAGTTTTTCGCGATCAATCGGCTTTTTAATAAAGGCAAGTGCACCAAGACTCATGACTCGGGCGTGGGCTGTGGGTTGTATATCTCCAGAAACAACGATGGTTAAGGTGGGTAACTCTTGCTTTTGCATGGTCTCAAGCACTTGATAACCATCCATCACCGGCATATTCAAATCAAGAAACAGTAAATCCACCTGTCCCATGGCTATCACTTCTATCGCTTGCTGGCCGTTTTCAGCAAAACTGACATCAATATCCCAGTCTTTGGGTAAACAACGGGCAATTTGTTTTCGTGCCAGGTTGGAATCATCACATATTAGTACGGGTGTTGGCATTTTTTCTACTCTTTTAAACCACGTGTACTACCGTGACTATGGGCTAGGGCTGAATACTCGGGCGGGGATGTTAACAGAGATTAAAGCAAATTTATCTTTACTCTGACAGTAAATCATTAGATCCTTGGCACCCCTTGATTTTAAGTATATACGCAAAAATTTGAATTGATTGAGAATTTTATGATTTATAAAACCATTTACCAAGCCTTCCCCACCACGATGTTCACCATATTTTTAATCTTTTTTAACATATTCCAACCCGCGTATTCAACCACTGTCGGTGAAAACTTGCCATTTTCAACGGATTTGGTCACGCTCGGTAACAAATCGGATAATACAACCGCTGAAAAAACCGATAACAACAGTAATAAAACCAGAAACAAAGCGCGAAACAAAGCAATAGTATTGCTCGGTTCAACCATCTCAACGGGCAATACCGCACCAGATTTCAAAGTCGTTAACCAACGCTTCAAACCCGTCCAGCTAAGTCAATACAGTGGAAAAACTATTTTATTGAATATAGTGCCAAGCATTGACACCGGCGTCGGCTCACTGCAAACCAAACGTATCGACAGTGAAGTGACTAATTTACCCAACAATGTTGTCATTCTCACTATCAGCACCGACACCCCATTTGCCCAACAACGTTTCGCCCATGATGAAAACGTCACCCAGCACCCATTACTGTCCGACGCGGTATGGCAAAATTTTGGCGCAAATTATGGCTTGTTGATTAAAGACATGGGCACCCTCACCCGAGCTTTGTTTGTCATCAACCCTCAAGGCATAGTGACCTACAAAGAAGTGGTGCCAACCCTGTCTCAAGCACCTGATTATGAGGGTGTGTTGGCTGCGGTAAGAGCTTTAGCTACTACGTTATAAATGTTATTTGTCGGCAGAGTCGCTGGGCTTTTCAGGTATTTGCTTTTAATTATTAATTATTAATTTTAAAAAGCCCCGAATAACCCCAGCCACCGCAACACTATGAGACAAAGGTGCCATATGGCCCCCATCAAACACTTGGTGGCTGGCATTGGGCAATTCATCCGCCAGTAGCTTGGCCAACGTTTTAGCCGACAGGCGGCTGCTACGGCCTTCCATCACCAGTATGGGGCAAGTTAGCGTGACATAATCGGCGATAGTACAAGTCTCTGAGGTGATCGCTTTGAAATCGAGCATCACTTTGGCCATTTGTTGTTGAAACGAGGTTTGTACTTTATCAGGCATTTGCTGGAAAAAACCTTTGCCATTCCAGTAATCAACAAAGATTTGTGCCCCCGCGTTTATCACTTGTGCGTTCAATGAACCCGCCATTTGCATGATTTCAGTATGGGCCTCAGATTGAGGATCTAACAGATGAAAAGCAACAGGTTCATACAACACCATCGCACAGATACGCGATGGCAGCGCGTAAGCCAATCTCAGGCCAACCGCACCACCAAATGAATGGCCGACAATACTAAAATTGGCATCACCGATTTGTGACTCGATAATGGCAATGACCCGCTCAACTTCAGTGAGTAACTGAAAGCTTTCAGGATCATCCACCTCAGGAGCCCGACCATAACCGAATAAATCAATATTGATACAAGTGAAATGCGAGTCGAGACTTTTGCTCAGCTCAAACCACTGGGTGCTTGAGCTGAGTGAACTGTGCAAAAGCACCACCGCAGGCCCACTACCAGTGAGCCGAAAACCATCTAAAAGAGCAGCCATCGTAGTCCTACCTTAGCTCTGCTGGTAAGGCAAAAACCGTATTTTCCTTAATCCCAGGGTTTTCAATCACTTTAACGCCACCGAGTTGCTCCAGTCTTTCGATCACCTCAGTAACCAGCACTGCCGGAGCCGATGCACCCGCAGTAACGCCTACGTTTTCAACACCAGTCACCCATGAAGGATCGATAGATTCAGCATCATCAATAAGATGAGCTTGTGCACCCAGTTTTTGCGCCACTTCGGCCAAACGATTGGAGTTAGAGCTGTTTTTTGCCCCCACCACCAACACCAAATCACTTTTGGCCGCCAAATCTCGCACCGCATCTTGACGGTTTTGGGTGGCATAACAAATATCGTCTTTACGCGGCCCGTTGATCAGCGGGAATTTATCCCTCAAGGCATCAACAATATTGCTGGTATCATCTACCGATAAAGTGGTTTGCGAACTGTAGCTCAGGTTGCCCGGGTCTTTAACCTCAAGACTTTGCACGTCATCAACCGACTCAACCAGATAAATCCCGCCCGCAGCATTATCGTACTGACCCATGGTACCTTCGACTTCTGGGTGACCACGATGACCAATCAACACGCATTCAAGCCCTTTTCTACTGGCTCGCATCACTTCCATATGTACTTTGGTAACTAGCGGACAAGTGGCATCAAACACTTTGAGATCACGCGCTTTAGCTTGCGTCCTGACCGCTTGCGAAACCCCATGAGCACTGAAAATGACAATTTTGTTGGCCGGCACTTCATCAAGTTCTTCAACAAAAATGGCTCCACGACGTTTAAGCCCTTCAACCACAAATTTGTTATGAACCACCTCATGTCGCACGTAAATGGGATGCTCAAATAATTCTAGCGCCCGCTCAACAATGCTAATGGCTCGATCAACACCAGCACAAAATCCACGTGGATTAGCCAACAGAATATTCATCTTTAGCACTACCTCAGTTTATTGACAAAATTTCGACATCAAAAGTCAATGTCTGACCCGCCAGCGGATGATTAAAATCTACTGTCACCGAATCGCCTTCAACCGCTCTGACGATCCCCGGCAGCTCAGCACCATTCGGCTGGGTAAAGCTGATAATAGCACCGACTTCAGCCGGTGCTTCAGCAGAAAAACGACTGCGATCAACATAATGAATATTGTCAGGATTAGGCAAACCAAAACCATCTTCTGGAGCTAGTTCAAACTGTTTTTGCTGATTGACGTTCAAACCAAGCAAGCACTTTTCAAAGTTCTCGGTCAAGCTACCATCACCCATAACGAACTTGGCGGGTTTATTGTTCACCCGAGTGCTCTCTGCTGCCGAACCATCTGAGAGGTTAATCGAAAAGTGCATTACCACTTCGCTGCCAGCACCAATACAGTTAGCGCCAATCACATCATTACTACTTTCTATCACTTAATACCTCATTCTAAGACGTTTGTTGCTCGGTTTTTTCACTGTCCGCACCATTAGTGAAGGCATCATATATCAATAAGATCGCGCCAATGGTAATGGCCGAATCCGCAATATTAAACGCAGGAAAATGCCAGTTTTGATAAAACACATGGATAAAATCCTCGACATAACCGTAACTCATCCGATCATACAAATTGCCCAACGCGCCACCGAGGATCAGCGAATAGGCTAGGCCCAGCAACTTGTTGCTGCGGGAGTTTTGTTTCAACGACCACAGCAAAAAAATACTCACTGCAATGGTGATCCCGGTAAAGAACCAGCGCTGCCAACCACCGGCATCGCTCAAAAAGCTAAACGCCGCACCATAGTTATGGACATGAGTAATATTGAACACTGGCAACAATTTAATTTTGCCAAACAGCTCCAGTGAATCAATGATCCACAGCTTGGTGGCCTGATCAAGCACAGCCACCAATACGGTTAACCACAACCACCACAAGCCACTTTGAGTGAAACTGTAAACGGTTTTTGGTTGGCTTTTTTCTTCATTAGCCGCTTTTTCTTTAAGCTCTTTTTCATTAAGCATAGAGACGAGTCTCACCTTGCCCAGCAATATTGGTCACACAACGACCACATAAAGTGCTGTTGCTCTCATCCGAACCGACATCATCGCTGTAATGCCAGCAACGCTCGCACTTTTCAGCCTCTGAAGCCGTTACCTTGACCAACAACCCATCAATTTCTGTCGATTGTGTACCATCATCAGCAGCGGCATCTAATCGCTGTACATCAACCACAGAGGTGATCAATACAAAACGTAACTCATCTTTGAGTAACGACAACACATCAAACAGCTCATCATTAACAAACAGTGTTACCTCTGCCTGCAAAGTCGCGCCAACCACATCATCACGACGGGCTTTTTCTAGCACCCGATTGATTTCGTCACGCACCGATAAGACCTGAGTCCAATAGCTATCACTATAAACACTGTCATCTTTGATCTCAGGCAAGCCTTTATACCAAGTCCCCGTCAAAACAAACTCATCACGCTCGCCAGGTAGCAAGGCCCAAATTTCCTGAGCGGTAAAACTCAATACCGGAGCCATCCAGCAAGTCATCGCTTCGGCAATGTGATATAAGGCCGTTTGACAAGAGCGACGTGCCAAGCCATCAGATTTAGCGGTATATTGACGGTCTTTGATCACATCAAGATAGAAGCTACCAAGCTCGACGGTACAGAAATTCATTAATTTTTGTGCCACCAGATGGAATTGATATTGGTCATAAGCTTCAATGATTTCGGCTTGTAAAGTCGCGGTTCGTCTAACAATCCAGCGATCCAATTCAATCATGTCAGTTTGCGCCACCATATCAGTAGCTGGATTGAAACCACTTAAGTTGGATAACAAAAAGCGTGAGGTATTACGGATACGACGATACTTATCTGCCGCCCGTTTTAAAATTTCATCAGAGACTGTCATTTCAGCAGTGTAATCAGCAGAAGACACCCATAATCTGAGAATGTCAGCCCCCAGCTTATTAACCACGGTCAATGGCGCAACAACATTACCAATAGATTTAGACATTTTGCGGCCCTGAGCATCAACAGTGAAGCCATGGGTCAACACTTGACGATAAGGTGCCACACCATTGATTGCCACACCTGTCATCATAGAGGACATAAACCAACCGCGATGCTGATCAGAACCCTCAAGATACAAATCCGCCGCTTTAGTGTATTCGTCTCTAGCATCGACCACACAAGCATGAGTCGAACCAGAATCGAACCAAACATCCAAGGTATCAGCCACTTTGACAAACTCATTGGCATCATCACCAATCAATTCAGCCGCTTCCAAATCGAACCACGCCTGAATACCTGCTTTTTCAACCCGCTGGGCGACTGCTTCAATCAACTCAGCCGAGCGCGGATGTAATTCACCACTGTCTTTGTGAACAAACAGAGCAATCGGCACACCCCAAGTGCGTTGACGTGAAATACACCAATCTGGTCGACCCGCTACCATTTGCTCAATGCGGCTTTCGCCCCACTCGGGGATCCACTCGGTTTTTTTGATTTCTGCCAGTGACTTTTCACGTAACCCTTCGGTTTCCATGCTGACAAACCACTGCGGCGTAGCACGGAAAATAATTGGCGTTTTATGACGCCAGCAATGAGGATAGCTATGCTCATAAGCATGGTGATGCATCAGCGCATTTTTATCTTTAAGCACTTCAACCACATGGGCATTGGCTTTAAACACATGCTCTCCAGCGAATAACTCGGTGCCTTCAATAAATACGCCGTTAGCGCCAACCGGATTAGCCACTTCCAAACCGTATTGCTTGCCTACCACGAAATCTTCTTGACCATGAGCAGGTGCGGTGTGAACACAACCAGTACCTGATTCAGTGGTTACATGATCACCCAAAATAACCGGCACTTCACGGTTATAAAACGGATGATTAAGCACCATTAGGTCCAGCGCTTTGCCTTTGCAATAACCCAAGGCATGATAGTTTTCGATACCGTAACGATCCATTGCATCTTTAACCAGCTCAGAGCCAAGTACTAAACGCTCCTTGCCGTTTTCTGTTTCAATCTGTACTAGGCTATATTCGAGTTTGGCACTGACAGCAACCGCGCGGTTAGCCGGTAGCGTCCAAGGCGTAGTGGTCCAGATAACCACAGATACTGGCCCTTCACCGATATGTCCCTCAGGATGTGCAAAACATTCTACCAAAGCGCTCTCATCAACCGCTGTGAACTTGACATCAATCGCTGGTGACTTTTTGTTTTGATACTCAACCTCAGCTTCGGCTAACGCAGAAGCACAGTCAGTACACCAATGCACTGGCTTAAAGCCTTTTTGCAAATGACCGTTATCAATAATTTTGCCCAAAGAACGAATGATATTGGCTTCAAAATCAAAGTCCATGGTCAAATAAGGTTTATCCCAATCACCCAAAACGCCTAAACGAACAAAATCGGCTTTTTGCCCTTCAACTTGCTTTTTAGCATATTCACGACATTTTACTCTGAATTCAGCCGCCGTGATTTTTTTGCCTGGTTTGCCATGTTTTTTCTCAACCATCAACTCAATCGGCAAGCCGTGGCAATCCCAACCCGGAATATAAGGGGCATCGAAATCTGATAAGGTTTTGGATTTGATAATAATATCTTTGAGGATTTTATTGACCGCATGACCAATATGAATATTGCCGTTGGCGTACGGAGGGCCGTCATGCAAAACGAACTGAGGTTTGCCCGCTTTGGCTTTTCTGATCTGCTGATAGAGATCTTTTTGTTGCCACTGCTTGAGCATCTTTGGCTCGTTGTTGGCCAAGTTGCCACGCATCGGAAACGCGGTTTCCGGCAAATTTAATGTCTGTTTATAATCACTCATCTATGCTTTTTTCCGCTTTCATTTAACTTGTAAGGAGTTCGTAAGGAGTTGGTAAAAAATATTTTTGCTTGTTCGACATCCAAGGCGATCTGCGCCTTTAATCCATCAAGCGAGTCAAATTTGCATTCATCCCGTAGTTTATGGTGCAACACCACTTCAATCTGTTCGCCATAAATCTGGTGTGAGAAAGCGAATAAATGGACTTCCAAAAGAGGGATAGTACCGTTGACGGTTGGTCGATTGCCAATGTTGGCAACGCCTTCAAACTCACCGTAACTGGTATTCGCCCGCACTGCGAATACACCGTGCACTGGCGAAACATTACGTTTCAACGCAATGTTAGCAGTCGGGAAACCAATGGTTCGGCCTTTTTTATCGCCGTGGGATACTTTGCCACTGATACTAAACGGATGACCTAGCATCAGCTTGGCGTGTTCGAATTCACCGCTGGTCAAGGCAGCCCGAATCGCAGTGCTACTAATACGACAGTCTTTTAGGCGATAACTTTGGGTGTCAGTCACCCCAAAGCCAAACTGGCGTCCGGCTTCAACCAACATGGCAAAATTACCCTGACGGTCTTTACCAAAACAAAAGTCATCACCGACAATCAAATGTTTGGTATCCAATTGTGCCACCAACAACTGTTCAATAAACGCCATCGCATCCATCGCCGCAAAGGCATAACTAAAGCGAATACACAATAACTGGTCAACGCCCAGATGCTGCAATCGCAAGACCTTATCCCGCAACCGATACAAGCGTGCTGGTGCTTTGTCTTTAATAAACACTTCCATTGGTTGAGGTTCAAACAGCATCACAGTTGCCGTCAAACCTAGGGCTTTTGCCTTGGCAATAGCGCCTTCAATCACCGCCTGATGGCCCTGATGAACGCCGTCAAAATTGCCAATGGTCAACACCGTCCCCCGGTGTGACGGCTTAATATTATGTAACCCTCGAATAAACTCCATTAACCCCAAAAACCACCGTTTAATTTAGTTACGCTAGATAGGCTAAAACTTAGCCTGAAATAAAAAATTGCCTGAAATAAAAAAATTGCCTGAAATAAAAAACGACGAATTATACCCCGTAATCGGCGATTGATCAGCCCCTATATTTACAGCCGTTCCCTCATAAACCTATTCAGCGGACTTAAAATCAGCACTCCGTACACCCAAAACCAGCAAAGCGGCCAAATAAGTGCTGGCACCGCAACCAATAATAAATGCTAACCAACTGATTTTACTGATTAAATTAAATTCAAACCAGCGTTCCATGCCCGGCGTAAGCCAAACTAACAAAATCGCCATAGCAGCAGCGGCGACAATCAATTTGATGAAAAAACGCAAGGTTTTGGCTGAAAACTGATAGACCTGTTCATTTTTCAAACCGCGATACAGCAAAAATGCATTTAATGTCGCTGACAACGCTGTCGCGAGTGCTAAACCGACATAAGCCAAAAACCACACCAAGATCAGATTCAACCCCATATTCGCCACCATTGCGATGATGCCAATCCTGACCGGTGTTTTGATATCTTGGCGAGAGTAATACCCCGGAGCCAGTACTTTGATCATCATATAACTGAGTAAACCACAGGCATAAGCGATAAGGCTATAAGACACCATATCAACCGCCGACTCGCTGAACTCCCCGCGCAAATACAATACCGCAATAATCGGCTTAGCCAGCACTATCAAACCAACCATAGCGGGCACACCTAATACCGCAATAAACCGAACTCCCCAATCCATGGTACGACTAAACTGCTTTGGATCCTTGCTAACGTGCTGACGCGATAACGTCGGCAAAATAACCGTGGCAATGCCAATACCAAACAAACCCAACGGAAACTCAATTAAACGATCGGCATAATACAGCCAGCTGATCGAACCCGTGACCAAGAATGACGCGATTAGGGTATCGACCAACATATTAATTTGATTCACCGATACACCAAATAAAGCAGGTAACATCAGCGTTCTTATTTTCTTTACGTTTTCATCCTGCCAAGCCCAGCGTGGCCGCACCAACAACCCCTGTTTGGCCAAAAACGGCAACTGAAACAAAAACTGCACCAAACCACCAATAAACACCCCAACAGCTAGAGACATCGCTGGCACATCAAAATACGGCGACAGCAACCAAGCACAACAAATAATTGAAATATTTAGAAACACCGGAGTAAAAGCCGCTACGGCAAATTTATTATAGGTATTAAGAATAGCGCCACTGAGTGCCACCAAAGTCACAAACCACAGATAAGGAAAGGTGATTTTTAACATTAATGACGCCAGCTCAAACTTGTCTCCACCGCTGTCGCCATTAAACCATTGTAAAAACCAGTTAAAGGCAAAAATGGCAACAATCACCGAAGAGCCCAACACACCGAGCAAAGTCACCACAGTGACCACCCCACCGAGTGTGCCAGACACTTTTGCCAGCAACTCCCTGACCTTATCGTCACCTTCCTTTTCTCTGACCTCAGCCATCACTGGCACAAAGGCTTGAGCAAATGCGCCCTCAGCAAATAGACGACGCAGAAAGTTGGGGATACGATTTGCAAAGAAATACACATCCGCTCCGGCACTGGTGCCAATCATATTGGCGATCACCACATCCCTGACCAGCCCGAGCACACGAGAAATCATCGTCATGGCACTGACAATGATCCCCGACTTTAATAATTTTTTTGACAAGTGATAACCTTATTGTTTTCAATGGCGGCGCATTCAGCATCAACAGCGGCGGTGACAAGTGCAGCAATAGTGGGGCGATAGTATAGCCTGAGTGAGTAATAGATTCGACACTGACTGTCGACACTGGTCCTCGACAATAACAGATAATTCATTTGACAAATTAAAATAAAACAGGCATATTCCTCCGCCTTAATTAGAATTGGGTTTTAAAGATTTAGGAGTTTCACCTTGGCTAACAGTAAGTCAGCAAAGAAGCGCGCGGTTCAGGCAGAAAAGAATCGTCAACATAACGCAAGCCGTCGTTCAATGATGCGTACTTTATTAAAAAAAGTAAACGTTGCCATTGAATCAGGTAATAAAGAAGAAGCTACTACAGCTTATGTAGCAGCGCTTCCAATTTTGGACCGTTACGCCACTAAAGGTCTGATCCACAAAAATAAGGCTGCTCGTCATAAGAGCCGTCTTAGCAGCAAAATCAAAGTCATGTAATTGCCTTTGCTTTTAGCCGCTAAAAGTAAGTAAAAAACCGCCCTCAGGCGGTTTTTTTTTGACTGCTTTTTGACTAAGTTTTTGTTTACTTAGTTAATTGATACTATTCGAATTTCTTCAGTACTGCGGCAATTTTCTTAGGCGAGAAAGGTTTGACAATAAACCCTTTGGCTCCGTTTTCAATTGATTCTTTCACATTATCAACAGTGCTATGAGCCGAGATCATCACCACGTTGACTCTGGGGTTAACTTCGTGAAGTTGTCTTAACACTTCATTACCATCAAAGTCTGGCAATTCAATATCCAAAAACACGATGTCTGCTTGCTCTTGTTTAAATAACTTGACGCATTCGCCACCGCTGGCAGCTTCTCTGACTTCGCGGACCCCCAAATGAGAGAGTGTTTGTCGCAAAAAACTACGAACTGTGCTGACATCATCGACAATCAGAACTGACTGCCCTTGCTCAGTGGAGTCTTTAACCATAAGTTGTTTTCCTTTGTGAATCCCTTGATTATCATTGTTGAAGCAAATATAGCAAGGATTGTGACTTTTTATAATAGCCGTAGGCAATTATTATCCACCAATCAACTATTATAATTTACACAAAGCCACTGAGCTGTGTTACTTTGATTAAAGTTAAGCCTTTGAGTATCTACTAAGCATTTATGGCTATTGAATTAAAGCGTCAAACCCTGCTCAATAATGACAAGGGCAAAAAGAACAAAAAACCCGCAGCGTCGAATCCGGACCGCAACGCAGCAAATACCGCAGCACCAAGAGCTAGCCGAAGCAAAGCCCAACCAAAGAAAAAAAGTGGCGTCTTCAAACGACTGGTGCTGACCTTTTTGGTGCTGGTGCTGGTCGGTTTAGTTATCGTGCCCAAACCCCAACTTATCGTGTATAAAAAGCTCAACCTAGTGGCTCGCAGTGTCTACCTACCGGGCTGGTTTGGTACCCCAGGGCAATTTATTGATTCCAGTCAGCGAGTGATCATCAATAAATCACTCGAACTGGTTTATTTATGCTACGCCGAACCACAGGCTAAAAAGCAAAGCGAACAACAAAAGGAACAGTGTTATCGCTACCAGTTTATTGAGCAACAAGGCTTAATTGCTGCAATTAATCACTATGTTGATAACGTTGGGCTTTAGGAATGAACATTGTGAATGCCTTAAGGGTTTAATGGGCTTTTCAAGTCATTGGAGCGCTTCGTTCTTAAAAAATAAAAATGTTTTGACCACGGAGCTACGGAGAAAAACAACAATTTTGCTTTTAACCTTCTCCGTGCCCCCGTGTCTCCGTGGTGAATGCTTTTGCTTGTAGAGAACAAAGCGCTCCAGATTACCTGAACAACCCACTAGCCCACATAACGATAGTGCTAAAAGAAAAATCAAAAGCTTGTTTACTGGCCAATCGAGTTACTAACGTCGATAGATCATCCGCTTAAGCAATAAATACAATCCGCTCATCGCAATTGCCACACCAATAATATCCAGTATTACCGCGTGCTCAGTGGCCAATTCAGCCCAACTTGAGCACAGCACCCCTGCTAGCAGATAAATAAACGGTTTTAATTCATAAAGCTCTGGTCTGCCAGTGCTATCGTTACGGCGTTTAAATAGCACATCTTTACGTCGATTGTCTGAACGCAATACCCACATGACTGCCCCAGCTATAAAAAAACAGACACCAGAAAATGACATTAATACCGTTTGAAAATGGCCAATGATCGCCATACCGATGGCCATATAAAAATAGGGCAGTGATTCGTAGAGTGGTTTGGGTAAGGTTTGCTTGCTTTGAGTGGGTTGAGTAGATTGATGAGTCTGAATAAGCTGTGGTTTGGTTGTCATGAGACACTCCTTTGCTGTCGTCGTTTCTTTCCTTGAAGATGGGCTGGTGAGATAAAATGACAGACCAGCACATCCGGTTAATTAAACTATAGACTAAGAGAGGCGTAATTCAACCAGCTATTTCTGGCAGTTACTTCTGGCGATGGAGCAACTGTTTACTTGATTCAATGCTACGGCGGATCAATTGGATATTACTGATAATTTCATCGACAATATGGCTTTCGACACAAGGTTGTTCGTCCTCTTCAATACAAGTCAATAACGACTCCAGCATCACTTCTTTTACATTCATAATAACCACCTCAGGCAACTTTGTTTATCAACGAGTTAAATGGGTTATCGGTGGTTAAGCCCAAAAGATGAGAAAAGAATCGGCTAGTGCCTTATAAAACCCTTACAAGCAGTGTTATATTGAGTTTTTTGTCGACTAGCATAAGTGATTTTAATGAATATCCGAACTATCCCGGCTTTTTGCCTGATCTTAACCCTGTTGTCGAGCTTTTGCGTTACCGCTGCTACTGATATTTATTTGTTTCGTCATGCTGAAAAACTGACCGACAGTGGTCGTGATCCCGCATTGACCCAAGCTGGTGAAGCCCGGGCAAAATGGCTTGCTCACTGGCTTAAAGACAAAAAAATCAAACGCATTTACAGCACCGATTACAAACGCACCCAGCAAACCGTGACGCCTTTGGCAAAAAAAATCGGTTTACCTATCACTTCATATAACCCGCGTAAGCTCGCCGATTTGGCTAAAATGCTGCAACATAGCGAAGGCACGTTTGTGGTGGTTGGTCACAGCAATACCACAGTTGAAATGGTACAGCTGTTAGGCGCTGCGCCTGATGATGCTGAAACCCCTTTTGATCCAATCAGCGAATCAGAATACGACCGGGTTTACCACGTCATCATCAATGGGCAAAAAGTGCAAGCCCACCGCTCCCATTCCGTCTTAAATGACTAAGGCAATTTCCATGGATAATCAAAAGCAACAACGGATTTGGCAGACAGTCAAAACCATCCCTGCGGGTAAAGTCGCCAGTTATGGTCAAATCGCCGATCTGGCTGGATTACCTGGCCGCTCTCGATTGGTGGGTAAATCGCTGGGCAACCTGCCTGAAAATGCCGAAGTCCCTTGGTATCGAGTATTAAGAAGTAGCGGGCAGTTGGCGTTTGCCAAAGGCTCTGAGCAGGCGCAATTACAAACCGGTTTGCTGCAACAAGAAAACGTTGTGGTACTTAACAACCGGGTAAAACTAAAGGAATTTCAGTGGCAACCAGACTTGGCCGAGTTATTGTTTGGGCTCGAATTCTAGCCCCTAACTTAACCCCTAATTTAGCCTCCAACGGTGTCTTTAGTACAAGCCCTGATATTGCTGATAATGCAAACGTCAAAATAAGCTATACTTTTTACTCTGGATTTACTGATAAACTGATTGATTTAAGGCTGTTCATTGTTCTGCAAATCCGTTAACTTATAACACAATCATTGATGGTACATTGATTGTCAGGTCATTTTTTTGAGGTGCTTTATTGATGAAACTAGCCGGTTTCACTGTCACAGAAGTTATATATTCATTTGAAGATACCGTGGTTGCCAGGGCACTGAGCCCGGAAGACGTTTCTGTGATCATTAAATATCAAAACACTGAGTACCCCTCCATTGAACTGGATGCCTTGTGGAAACATGAATACCAAGTTCTACAAACCATTGATTCAAATCATGTTGTCAAAGCGATTGAGCTACTAAATACCAACAATAGCCACATTTTAGTGCTCGAAGATTTTTCATCATTCACCTTAGGCTGGGTGATTCAGCAAAATAACCTCAATTTTACCCAGCGACTAAAAATAGCTTGTCAGCTCACCAAAGCCCTCAGTGAAGTCCATCAACACCATTTGATTCATCGGGATATTGCACCAAAAAACATTCTCATCAACCCCGATACATTAGCCATCAAGCTCTGTGATTTTGCTCTGGCGTCAACCCTGACACGCGAACAACCACAAATCAAAAATACCCATTTATGGGGTACGATGGAATATATGTCACCGGAATTAACCGGTCGCACCAATATCGATGTTAATTATCGCAGCGATTTCTATTCCCTTGGTGTCACACTTTATGAGCTGTTTAGCGGTCGCAAACCCTTTGCTTTTGACGACCCAATGACCCTGCTGCACTCACACATTGCCCGGCTGCCTGAACCGCTTGATTCTCTGGACAACAAAATCCCCACAGAAATCTCAGCAATCGTGCTCAAATTACTGGCCAAATCTCCTGATGATCGTTACCAAAGCAGTTATGGTTTATTGGCTGATTTAAAAGATTGTCTCAAGCAGTGGCAAACCAAAGGTCAGGTTGATCATTTTACTATCGCTCAAAGTGATATTCCGGAGCAATTTAGTATTTCACAACGGATTTATGGCCGCGACAAACAATTAGCAGAAATAATGGCAGCGTTTGACCGCACTAGTGTTGGTCAGGCTGAGCTTATTCTGGTCGGTGGTTATTCGGGGATCGGCAAATCAGCACTGGTCAATGAACTGCATAAACCCATCGTCGCCAAACGTGGCTTTTTCAGCAGTGGCAAATGTGACCAATATAATCGCAACCAGCCTTATGTTGCGCTGATCCAAGCTTTCGGCGCATTAATGGGCCAACTGCTCAGTGAAGGAGAAGATCGCCTGCGTTACTGGCGTAGTAAGTTGCGTACTGCTCTAGGTAATAATGCTGCGGTGATCGCCGAGATCATCCCTGATTTGGTTCGATTGATTGGTGAGATCCCCGACTTGCCCGAATTACCGCCTGCCGAAACCGAAAAGCGTTTTCACATCACTTTCAGCCACTTCGTCAAAGCCTTATCTTCTAGTGGTCATCCATTGGTGATTTTTCTCGATGACTTGCAATGGTCCGATGTACCAACGCTGAAATTACTCGAACGGCAAATGGCCAGCAATGAAAATAATGCGGTATTAATTGTTGGGGCTTATCGGGATAACGAAGTTAAACAGGGCCATCCATTATTAACCACTTTACAAAACATCGAGCTGGCTCAAGGCAAAGTCAAATCGTTGTTTCTCGACAACTTGCCCCATAGCTGCGTGCAAGAGTTGATTGTTGACAGCTTTCGCTGTAAACCCAAAGATGCGGTAAAACTCACCGAACTGTGCATTGAAAAAACCCAAGGCAATCCGTTTTTTCTGAATCAGTTTCTGACCACTTTATACGAAAACGGCGATATAGATTACAGCCGTAGTAGAGGTGCGTGGGATTGGGATATCAGCCATATTCAAGGTCAGGATATGACCGACAATGTGGTCGAATTAATGGCCCGTAAACTGCGTAAATTGCCGCTCAATACCCAGCAACTGCTTTCTCTGGCATCCCATTTGGGTAATCGATTCAGTATGCATCAACTGGCCATTGTCTACGAACAAGATGCTTTAATCACCGCCAAACATTTGTGGCCAGCACTCAAAAGCAACCTGATCCAACCGCTGGACGAAAGCTATAAATTTACCCAGGATATTGAAACCGTCAGTCAGGCCCGCTATCGATTTTTGCATGATCGGGTGCAACAAGCCGCCTACTCGCTGATTGAAGATAAAGACCGTCCGCCGCTGGAACTGAATATTGGCCGATTATTATTGCAAAACACTCCTTCCAATGACCTTGATGGGCAACTATTTACTATCTTGGAGCCTTTAAATAATGCTCGCCATTTAATCACCGAGCCGGTTGAAAAAGCCTGTATGCTAGCGTTAAACGTTCGCGCCGGGATCAAGGCTAAAAATGCCTCGGCTTTTCAGGCTGCCGTCAGTTTATTACGCATTGCTAAAGCGTCACTGATCGAAAACGCTTGGGAGCAACACCCTAATCAAACACTGACCGTTTACAAAGAGCTCTCAGAGGCTGAATATCTGGCTGGCAACTTCGATGCTGCCGACAAGCTTTATGCCGAAGGCATAGCCGGAGCGAGCGACACGCTAGCCAAAATCACCCTGATCTTAGTGCAATCTGAGCAATACCAGTTACAAACCAAATTCCCCGAATCTATTGCCGCATTGATTAGCGGCCTTAATTTGCTCGGTGATGATCAATCTGACTGTGAAGAGATCTCATTACAACAATTACCTGAATTATTTGATTCGGTCGAAAAATTACTCGCCACCAGTGATACCAAACAGTTATTGGCACTAGACGAAATGACCCGCCACGAACATTTAATGGCGATGCAATTACATTCCAACCTATTGTCAGCATTATATTTAATTGGTCGCTTTCAATCTTATAGCCTCAGTGCCTGCAAAATGGTGTTACTCACACTCAAGCACGGTCAAAGTGATTTGAGTGCTATCGGCTACCGCTCCTACATGGTTGTCATGGCGATGATGAAAGAACCCTATCCCCGTTGCTATCAGATGGGTCGCTTGGCGGTTGAGTTGGCTGATCATCGGGGTAACAAATACCATCGCTCATCGGTTTATCAGTATTTTTCTGGCGGTTATCAACATTGGTGTGAGCCGCTGCAAAACTCATTTTCCTACATGGAGCAAGCAATAAAATGGGGTCAAGAGGGGATTAACCTAGTCTACGCCTGTTATTCTGTGGTGCTGGTTAATATTCTCAAAGCGGTCAAAGGGGTCAGTTTGCCTAAACTGGAACTGGAGATCACTCAGGGGCTCGATTTCATGCACCAGAGTCATCAAAATGCCTCTGCCAACTATGTTTTATTCAGTTCACTACAACCAATATTAGCTTTGCAAAACAAAACCCCGGACCCGCAATCATTCGATTGTGAAACCGTTTCAGTTAACCACTTTTTCAAAGGCGATTACACCACCCCTTCAATGGAGCTGGCACTTTATAGCTATGCCATGATCCGCCACGCTTACATCATGGGCAATCGGGGTTTGCAACGACAATTTGTCCGCAACCTACCCGTCGTTATCAGCCTGATGCCAGACAGCCCACTGATGACCGAAAGCACTTTTTATACTGCTCTGAGTCTGTTGGGTTTTGCCGTGGCTGGCGAGCCTGCGTTCATTGACAATATTATTCAAAGTAAAAAACTGGCGAAACAAATCAAACAATGGGCCGACTTTTGCCCACAAAATTATGAGCATAAATACCTTATCGTCGCCGCAGAAATTGCCCGGGTCAGTGGTGATGTCAACTCGGCAATGAGCTTGTATGATCGAGCTATTGAAAGTGCAGAAAAAGCCGGTTTTATTCAATGTGAGGCGCTAGCGAATGAGCTATACGCCAGCTTTTGGCTCAACCAAAATCAATCCCGGGTGGCCAAAACGTTTATCAAAGAAGCTCATTATCTTTATCAGCATTGGGGAGCGGTGGCCAAATGCAACCTAATTGAAGAACAATGGCCACTGGTATCGTTTAAATTCGCCGAGAAAACCTCTGCCAATTATGAACGCACAGTCAACACCACCTCACAATCGATCAACCAGGCACAATCAAGCCAGCTCGATATCCACTCATTGCTCAAAGCCAACCAATTGCTGGCTGAAGAAATTCATGTTGACCTGCTGCTGCAAAAAATGATGATGATCTTGCTTGAAAATGCCGGTGCCCAGCAAGGGGCGATTATCTTCGACCAAGACAGCCAATTACGAGTAGAGATCATGGGCAGGCATAATACCCTTGATGGTGGCATCAGTCACCAATTGCTCAACGCAACACTGGCCGAAACCTGTGCCGAGTCACCGCCTTTATTGCCCGATTCGTTAATTCGTTATGTACAACAAACCCAAGAAACCCTATTGCTCAATAACCCAGTTGAAGATCAACGTTTTTCACATAACACTTATCTACAACTGGTGCAGCCTAAGTCGGTGTTAGTATTGCCAATTATTGGTCAAGGCAAATTGGTTGCTATCGTCTATCTAGAAAACAACCTGACCAAACACGCTTTCACTGCTCAACACCTTGAAACCCTTGAACTGCTAGGCTCTCAGGCAGCGGTATCACTGCTGAATGCCTGGTTATATGACAGCTTGGAAGAGAAGGTCAAAAAACGCACCGAGCAGCTCAATAACGAAAAAGATAAAGCCGACAAAGCTAACGAAACCAAGTCGCTATTTTTAGCCAACATGAGCCACGAAATTCGCACTCCGCTCACCACGGTCATTGGTTTTGCCGAGGGTGTCTTGTTTGGTGACATCGAGACAAAAGATCACCAACAGGCAATTCAGACCATTGCCAACAGCGGCAAGCATTTATTGCTGTTGATCAACGATATTCTTGACTTTTCGAAAATTGAAGCTGGTCAGCTACTGGTCGAAATGCTCGAAGTTAACCTGATTGAAATGCTCACCAACCTCGAATCACTGACCTCTGGCATGGTCAAATCCAAAGGCATTGATTTTACTATCGATCTTGAGCTGCCATTGCCGGATATCATTTCTACCGATCCGACTCGACTCAATCAAATTCTGCTCAACTTGTTGTCCAACGCCATCAAGTTTACCGAAGTTGGCGGTGTTACCCTGCGCGTTTATATCCGAGATAACCTACTTTACTTTGAAGTTACCGATACCGGCGTGGGGATCACAAAAGAAAGTATCGGCTCATTGTTTTTTGCCTTCGAACAAGCAGATAAAACGGTGCAACGCAAATATGGCGGTACCGGTTTGGGCTTAACCATCTCCAAAAGCCTGTCACAAATGCTCGGCGGGGATATTATCGCCCATAGCGAACTGGGCAATGGCAGTACCTTTACCGTCTCAATTGAATTAACCACGCTGGAACAAACCCAGTGCATTCAATCACTCAAGGCTTTGCATAATTACCGTAACGATATCGCTGGAGCCAGTAATGCCCCGGTATCACAGCTCGAAGGTCATATTTTGGTGGCCGAAGACCAGCCAGAAAACTTACAGTTGATTGTCAAAATGCTCGAAAAAATGAGCTTGACGGTGGTTGGCACTGCTAATGGCAAAGAAGCGATAGAAGCTTACTTAACCGATGATTTCGACCTTATCTTGCTAGATATTCAAATGCCGATCATGGATGGCTTAGAGACCCTGGAGATGCTCAATTCGATCAGTAATTCGACTCCAGTGATCGCCTTAACAGCCAACGCCATGAAACACGAGGTTAATGAATATTTACGCGTTGGTTTTAGTGATCATCTGGCCAAACCGATTGAGCGTAAACCGTTTGTATCAAAAATAGCTCACTATCTTGGACAAACCAGTGATTATATTGATGTAGAACTAAGTAAAGAGGAAATAGACGAATTACAGCAGCAATTTGAGTCCAACCTACCTCAATATCTCAATAGTTTGGCAGAAAACTTCGACAGCCAAGACTGGGCAGCATTACAGCGAGATGCCCACTCACTCAAAGGGGCTGCCAGTACACTCGGTTATCTAGAGCTTAGTGAAATAGCGGCACTGCTCGAAGAGCTACTCAAAGATGAAAACATGGCCCCGATTCAACAAAATGTGAATCAACTACTAGCACTGGCGCAACAAAAACTGAATAACAATAACTCTCAGGATAGTGTTGAGGTTTAAAAATATCAATCCTATCGGCTGGGCTGAACTGGGCTGGGTTAACGCGAATGAATTCGCGTCTACGTCAATGTTGACGTTGGTTTAAACCGGCAATTCAACCATACGCCAATAATGTTCGACTAAACCGAGGGCACTGATAAAACCCTCTTCGAGATTCGACTTCACCATAAAACCGGCCACATTATAATTAAATGCAGCAACCCGATCTTCATCAGCTTTTGAGGTGGTTAAAACAAACACCACCGCATCACTAAGGTTATTATCGACACGAAGTTCGGCCAAAAATTCCAACCCATTCATTCTTGGCATATTGATATCCAATAAAATAATATAAGGTTTTGAAAGTCGTGCTGGTGCTGTCTCACGCAATATTGATAATGCCTCAATGCCATCTTTAGCCCGATGCATAGTATTGAGTATTCTCAGTTTTCTCATCGCTCTTTCAATACCCATCGCATCAATATCATCATCTTCGACCACCAGTATCTCTAGTGGTTTTACGCTTTTAGCCATAATCCAATCCTTATTCATGAAGTGCTATTTATACTGAGATAACGCCCGATTTCAACTCCATTATCAGGTCTGCTAAAATAGTAGCCTTGCAATATATCACATTGATTTTGTTCTAAAAAACTCACTTGTTGAGCGGTTTCGACCCCTTCTGCCACCACCTTTAAACCCAGACTATGTGCCAAAGTGATCACCCCTTTAATAACCCCCTCAGCAGTATTATCCTGGCCGATGGCCGTAATAAACAAAGGATCTATTTTTAACCAAGACACTGGCAATTTAGCCAAATCAGCCAAACAGGTGTAACCCGAACCAAAATCATCAATCGCAATCAATACACCGAGTTGATGCAACTGATTTAATACCGCACTCATTACCTCAGGCTCAGACTGCAACACCTTTTCAGTCACTTCAATCACCAGCTGTTGCGGTTTAATCGAAATTTGTGAAAGTAAGCCACTGAGCTGGTCAACGAAGGTCACAGATTTAAGCTGAATAGATGAGACATTAATGGCAATCATCAGCGGCGTTTTAATATTAAGATCATCTGACCATTGTTCATTTTGCTGACAAGCATTGAGTAATACCCAAGCACCAATGGCATTAATTAACCCGGTATCTTCGGCAATGGGAATAAACTGCTCTGGTAACACATTGCCTATTTTAGGATTATGCCAACGCAGTAAAGCTTCGGTGGCAATAACCTCCCGGCTTTTGGTATCTACCAACGCCTGATAATGTACCATTAATTCATTAGCTTGCAAGGCATCAGATAAACAACTTTCCATCGAATGACGATCACTGACCAATTGTTGCAAATGGCGAGAAAAAAACTGAAAATTATTGCGACCACAATTTTTGGCTTCATACATCGCGGTATCCGCCGCCTGCATTAACGTATCCAAATCAATTCCACAGTCAGGGTAAGTCGCAATACCAATACTTGGACTGATATCAATGACGTGTTGAGCACATTGATGAGGTGATGCCAGATCATGCAACAGTTTCTCTGCTATTTTCGCTGCGTTACTGGCCCCTTTGATATTTTCTAACAATACCGCAAACTCATCACCACCGAGGCGAGCTACCATATCCTCATCTCGTATTGATGCCTTTAATCTGGCAGCCACGCTCACTAACAATTCATCACCAGTAGCATGGCCAAGCGTATCATTGATAATTTTGAAGTGATCTAAATCAATAAACAATACCGCACACTGTTCGCTACGGCGTTTAGCCTTGGCAATCACTGATTTTAACTCAGTCACAAACAGCTCTCGATTAGCCAAACCAGTCAGTGAATCATATTTAGCCAACACCAATAGTTGCTGTTGTAAACCCTGACGCTCTTTGGCATAACGAATCGCTCGCTGCAAAATTTTCGCGTTGACCTCGGACTTGACTAGATAATCCTGAGCCCCGTGCTCAAGGCATTTGAGCATCAAAGTCTCATCATCCATGCCACTGAGCATGATCACAGGTACCGTCAATAATCCTTCTTTGTCCATCGCCAGCAAAATTTCAACACCAGTGATATTGGCTAGACGATAATCGAGCAATACCACGTCATAGTGAGTATTTCTTAATTTATCGAGTCCATCTTCACCCGTCATCGCCACGGTAATGTTCGATGCCGAGCCGTTAAGCTGCCTGAGGATCTGCTTACGATCAATGATGTCGTCATCTATCAACAGAATATTTAATGCATTCATTTTTTAAAATGTTCCCTGCGCCTGATCGTCAACAGTGTGAGACAATACTTGGATCGGCCAAATAACAATAAAACACGCCCCCGCGCCTTCTGCGGATTCTACGCGAATATCACCACCAATATGACTCACCATACGTTTAATGATTGCCAGTCCCATACCACTGCCCTCAACCTCATCTCTGGGTTTAAGGGTCTGAAACAAGGCAAAAATTTTCTCATGATATTGAACAGCAATGCCCGGCCCGTCATCATGAACTGTAAATATATAAGACTGCTCCTCTTGTGTCACTGTGATCGTCACTTTACCATCCACTTTATCGTGATGTTTTATCGCATTATTAATCAGGTTACGAAAAACAACTTGAAAGGGCACCCGAGCGGTTTCAAATGATGGGAAGTCACCTGATAAATCCAAAGTGAAGGTACTCGGTGGTGACATTAGATCATACAGAGATTCCAGCATATCTTTACTGTCAACTTGTTGAATTTTCTCATCTTCTCGGCCAATACGGGCATAGGTCAGCAGGTCGTCGAGTAAATTTTCCATGCGGTTGACCCGGTTACGCATTAACTTCAAGTGCGATTGGGTTTCTTCCTTGTCGTCAATATCCTCGATAATCCAGGTGGTTAGCTGATCGATACCTCGTAATGGTGATTTTAAATCGTGGGAAGCCACATAAGAGAATTGCTCAAGGTCATGGTTGGACTTTTCAAGATGAAGGGTCTTTTGCTCAAGCTCACGAGTCATTTGGTCAGCATAAGATAAAGCCGTACGGTTGGCCCGGGAGAGAAAGACAAACAATGACAACAACAAGCTGTCGATAATGACCCCGCCAATCAAAATCCAATAAGGCTGATTATTTGACAACGATTGTTCAAACGCCTGATTGGACCAAATACTAAACTGCCAAGTTCTACCATACATTTGTACATCAACATGCTTGCTAAACCGTGGAGTCTGTCGGTCATCACCAGATTCAACAGTTAGATCGGCAAACAGCAGCTCCTCACCATCGATTATCCGAATACCCACCAACCTTTTCTGTCTCGCTAGGGTGCCGTTCATTAGCTTATTCATAATAAAAGGGGCATAGGTGACACCGACAATCTTTTCACGCCTTGAAGTGATGGTCTGTGGTTTTGCGCCAAGTTGGTAAAAGGGGGCGTAGAACAAAAATCCGGGGGTCTTTTTCGCATCCTGAACGAGGTTGATCGGACCGCTCACCTGAGCTTTACCGCTATCACGGGCTTTTTTAATCGAGGTATAACGATTAGTCTCAAACGCCATATCAAGGCCAACCGCCTTAACATTACCTTTTAGCGGTTCGATATAAGTGATCGGCCAGAATTCTGCTTCTTGATGAGCCGGATGCAACTGATAATCCGGTCGTCGGGTACGTTCTTTGGCTAGATAATCTTTCATCTGCTCAGGTTGAATATTAAATATCACCCCAATGCCATTGATCCCCGGGTAAGTTTGGTCAATATGCAAGCTGGTAGCATAAGCTTTCCATTGGTCATAAAAAATCTCTCCTTGGTTAGAATCAATCAATGAGACTCCTCCCCATAACGCGTTTTTGTACAATTCCATCCGTTCTTGTACCAGTTCTACCGCCTGATTAGCTTCACGTTGAAATTGTAGTTCAACTTTCTCTAACAACTGCTCTTTCGAAAAATACCAAGCACCGACAGTCAATAAAATAGAAAGTGCGACAACCAACCAGTGTATCCAGTTGAGTGATCCCGCCTTAATCAGTTTTTCTCTTTGCTCAGCATTTTGTTGATGCAGCTGAAAGTTTTGACTCATAAAATCTCTCTCATTAAATCCATTGATTATCAATGATTTAATTAAACCAACATTGATGACTTGGTTTATTAGTATAGCCAATATATTCAAACACGCTCAGCTGAACTGCGGTGTCAAAAAATAGCCAATTGACAGTTCCCTGAGTAACCAACAAAAATAAAAGCCAACCCAATAACTTGATCTAGATCAGCTTTTGAACCATTTTCACCTATTCCGGCTATTTGAGACTTATACAGCTGACCCCTTAATGATAGTCTATGGCGAATGATAAACAGGCCGTAACATTATGATCGCAGAGAACTTACCTCTATCAATACTAAAAAATGCGGTGTTTGAAAACACGGCTGAAGCCATTATGATCACTGATAAGAACAATAGGATCATCACTGTTAACAGTGCACTTGAATTAATTACAGGTTATAAAAAACAGGAACTCATTGGCAAAAACCCCAACTATTTCTCATCCGGACGACACGATAAATCTTTTTACCAACAAATGTGGGATGACTTATTGGTTCATGATCATTGGAAGGGTGAGCTTTATAATCAACGCAAAAATGGTGAGGTTTTTCCCGAAGAGCTATCACTGAGTGTGGTCAGGAACGAACAAGGAAAGGTCAGTAACTTTATTGGCATCTTTCGGGATATTTCCAGATTTAAAGCCACCGAAAAGCAACTGAGCTTTTATGCCAATAATGAGTCATTAACTGGTCTGGCTAATCGCCGCCGTTTCATCCACGCAGTAGAGCAACAAATTGCCGTCAGCAAACGCCACGATAGCCTGTTTTGTGTGTTATTTCTTGATATCGATCGGTTTAAAGAAGTTAACGATGTCCATGGTCATCATATCGGTGATCAGCTGTTACGAGCGGTTGCTGATCGGTTGGCCAAAATAATGCGCATAGAAGATATGGTATGCCGTTATGGTGGTGATGAATTCACTATTTTATTAACCAATACCAGCACCACACAGAGTCGTTTAGTAGCTGAAAAGTGCCGTAATGAATTAAGTAAAACCTTCAAGCTTGAACAACTCTCACTGGATATCACCTGTAGTATTGGTATTGCCGAATATACTAGCGGGGCTACCGCAACCACTTTGCTGCGTAATGCGAATCACGCCATGCACAGCATTAAAAAGCAAGAACAAGGTGGTATCACCTTTCATAACGATGCTTTGCAAGTCAAATATCTGGCCAAACTGAAATTACGTGATCGACTCAAACTAGCGATTGAATACCAGCAATTTGAGGTTTACTATCAGCCAATTGTTGATTTACCCCATCACAGTATCGACAAATTTGAAGCGCTGGTGCGCTGGCCGGATGGCAATGGCGGGTTTATTTCTCCGGCGACGTTTATTCCTATTGCCGAAGAGTTCAACCTGATCCACCGGGTGGGTCAGTTTGTGCTGGACCGAGCCTGTCATGACTTAAAACAACTACACCTGCTCGGATATACTAACGTCAGCTTTTCAATTAACCGTTCCATCAGTGAATTCAGCCAAAAAGCCGATCAGGGTAATATCATTAGCCAAGCGATAGCAGCAGCAGGTTTACCCTATGAATCCATCGTTATCGAAATCACCGAATCAGTGGCGATGTCGTCAAGCAACCATACCGAGCAAGCGTTAGCAGACCTCAGAGCCTGCGGGGTAAAAGTCGCTTTAGATGACTTTTGCACTGGTTATTCTTCATTAAGTAATCTAATAGAATACAAAACCGATTTTCTTAAAATCGACAAATCTTTCGTTGATTCGATGCTCACTGACAACAATCATCAGATACTGGTGTCGACCTTGATTGATTTGGCGAAAAAACTCGACATGCGAGTGATTGCCGAAGGAGTAGAAAACAAACAGCAGCTTGAAATGCTACGGGGATTTGGATGTCATTACATCCAGGGGTTTTATTTCAGTCCAGCGCTACCCTACAAACGTTGTGTAGCGCTACTCAGAAATTCACAAACTAGAACAAACGGGAGTGAAACCTCGTCTACGCTGGCGTAAGCGTTGGATACAGGTGTAACAAACACCCTTTACCTGCAAAAGTCAGGCGGTAAGTAGGTTCATTCTTACCGCCAATACGGTTACCCGCCTGTTCCAGTACACCTTTTTCAATTAAAAAATCCAGCATCACTGTCGACAAAGAGCCTAGCTTAGCTTTGGCTGCAATATCCATTTTGGTGGCAACCCCCTTAAATGAATACATTGCCCGCATTACGATAGCTTCTGATTCAGTGATCTCTGGCACCGGGCCAACATAAGCTGGGTATTGTTTTTCAGTGAACTTGCCAATAATACTTTTATATGAGGCTTGAATGGCGCTGACATCTTCGGTTTTATCGCCTGTCAGCTGATAAGAATGGAAGACCCCAGAGCGTTTGGTGACGTAATCCACTTTGGCTAAAAAGATTGGCAAACCGCAGCCTTCTGCAACATGATAAAACCCAGTTTTCCACTTCTCAACCCTGCCGCGAGTCCCCTCTGGGGTAAATAAAAAGAACACCCGTCGGTCTCGATGCTTATTGGCAAAGCGTTTAATCATCTCAACCTGCCCTCTACCGCCGGCGGAGCGATCAATCGGGATAGCACCTAACCACATAATAAAAGAGCCAATACCCGGTTTGCGGCACCAGCTGTCTTTAATCGAAAAATAGATTTTTACGTCCAGTAAAATAGCCGCACCAAGGGCGTAAAAGAAATCCCAGTTGGAGGTATGAGGTGCAGCAATGGTAATGCCGGTGCCATTTGGCGCTGATTCTGTCGTCCGCCAGCCAGTCAGCTTAAACCAAATCATAAATAGAAATTTCATAATAAATTTAACGATAAAACCGTCAAATATTGTCTTGTCACGTATTTCAAGCGTTTGCTTAGCCATATAAAAAAACCACAAAATAAGTTAGGAGGTAGGACCAATGCCATCTGTCAGACTATAGCACAGAATATTATCAAGGAGATATCTCATTTTTCAAGAGCAATATTCCCGTAATATGACCGCTAATCATCATACCTTAAATTGACTCACCAACACATCGAGTTGATTAAATTGCTGCTGGAGCTGATCGCACGCGGTAATGGTATGTTGCAAATTAGCCTCCCTATTATCATTAAGCGAGTTAACCAAGGTCATCTCCTCTTCAATGCCATTGATCAATTTCTCTTGCTGTTTTGTCGCTTGAGCCACCGCCACATTTTCACTATCAATAGCAGATAACGAACTGAGTATAAACTGCATTTTTTCACCGGCATTGTTAGCCATGGCGACACTAGACTGACTACTAGCCTGACTTTGTTCCATGGTTTGCACAGCAGCTTTGGCCCCTTGTTGTAAGTTTTCAATTAATACTTCTATTTCTTGAGTGGATTGATGGGTCCTTTGTGCCAGCTGTCGCACTTCATCGGCGACCACCGCAAATCCGCGCCCCATCTCACCAGCACGAGCCGCTTCGATGGCAGCGTTTAGTGCCAACAAATTAGTTTGTGAGCTTACCCCTTTAATCACTTCAAGAATATTATCAATATTAGCGGTTTCGATACTCAACTTATCCATATGCCCACTGGAGATCTGCATATTGTCTGATAAGGTATCCATCGCGGCAATATTGTCATTCAGGGCTGATAGGCTTTCCTCAGATTTGAGCTGAACACTGCTAGTTAAGGTGGAAGCATTAGCGGCATTATGGGTGATTTCTTGTGCTGACTGACCCAATTCGCTCACCGCAACAGTGACATTATTCACTCGACCTAACTGCTGCTCAGATATTTCAATAGAACTATCTGTTACCTCCCGCACATCAGCGATGCTCTCTTTTAATTGGATTGCGGCCTGATTAACCCCAGTAATCGAACGATGAATGGTATCGAGAAATTGATTGAAATCCGTTGACAACAAACCAATTTCATCACTACTGCTCACCTCCAAGCGTTTGGTTAAATCGCCATCGCCCTGAGAAATATCCTGAATAGCCAAACTCAATTGATTGACTGGTCGCAGTAAAAATCGCAGTAAAAACTGCATACACACCACAGTAAACACCAGACCAAACAAACCAAATAGCAATGACCAATTACGAGCAGTTGCGATAGAAGCAAACGCTTGTTTTTTATTCAGCACCACGCCCAAATACCAATTGACTGAAGCAATGCCCTCAATTTTGACAAAAGAAACCAAATGCGCCTCACCATCAATCTTTACCGTTTGTAATTCAGAGACTCTGGCGGGGATATGACCAAAGATCGTGCTGACATTCTTATCAATAAACTGTGCCTGAGGATGACTGAGAATATTGCCTTTTTCGGTCATTAAATAACCATAACCCAAGCCTAAAAAGTCAATCGCATTAATGATGTTTTTAATCTCGCCCAACAAAATATCACCACCGGCAACACCAATGAACTGACCTGATGCTTGCACCGGGGCCACCGCAGAAATAATATGAGTATTAATGGTGACATCAATATAAGGGTCGGTGAACGAACTTTGCCGTGAGCTTTTTACCTGGATATACCAAGGTCGTCCACGAGGGTCAAAGCCCGCTGGTAGCGTTGCCTGTACAGCCGAGTCATCAAGAATAAAATCTCCGGCTTCAAGACCAACATAAGCATTTTTAAAATCCCCGGCACTATCGCCGAGTTGAACAATCGCCAGAATTTGCGCTTTATCCGATGTTTTACTCGCTGCACTGGCAACCGCTTCAATGATTTGCAACTTACCATTAAGCCAGTTAGCGATGTTGCCTGAAACTGAATGGGTAATTTCACTGATTGAACTATCGAGGTTTTGTTGTGTAGTTTGTTTAAGCATCAAATAATTGATCACCGTGGTGCTCACTAGGGCAAATGCCAATAAACCACCAGCAACGAAAATTATTTTGTGGGCAAATTTGAGTTTGTTTAACATTGCTTTCTCTGCTTTGTATTAAAATGCGGCGCTTAGGCGTGAGGCTGGTTATATAAGTTTAGCAATACATCAAACAATCAACGACGCTAATTCAACCATTTTGTCGAATTGCTATTTGAATTCAGTTGGCACCAATGGTAACTTGCTCAACCTGTATCATCTTGATAATAAAAAGCCACAAGAAAATGCCCAATACCATTACAACTACCTCCAGTACTTCTGCAAACACCAAACGCCTTTGGCAATTCAGTTTATTGTTTTTCGTCAGCTTATTTTCATTGTCTGTGTTTGCCCATGGCGTAGATGACACCACCCGCTCATTCTTGCTGCAAAATAGCGGCGTACAAATCATCCCCTTTTTGTACTTTGGGGCAAAACACATGGTCACCGGTTATGATCACTTACTGTTTCTCGCTGGCGTGGTGTTTTTTCTCTACCGACCCAAAGACGTCCTGCTGTATGTCAGCTTATTTACCGCAGGGCACAGTATCACCTTACTTATTGGGGTATTAGCCAATATTCAGGTCAATGCCTATTTGATTGATGCGATCATCGGCCTGTCGGTGGTTTATAAAGGTTTCGAAAACCTTGGCGGGCTGAAACACTGGCTCGGTAAAAGTTTCAACAACAAAAATATCGTCTTTGTCTTTGGTTTATTTCATGGCTTGGGACTGGCGAGCAAATTACAAGAGCTACAATTAAAGCCCGAGGGTTTACTCGAAAACCTCATAGCCTTTAATATCGGCGTTGAACTGGGTCAATTCACCGTGTTAGCCTTCATCTTGCTAATTATTGGTTACTGGCGTAATTTTCGCAGTTTCAACCACTTTTCAACTGCCACCAACACCTTGCTAATGAGCTGCGGTTTAATGCTCATGGGCTATCAATTAACTGGCTACTTTGTCAGCTAACACTTAGTTAACAATTAATAATTAATAATTAAAAGCAAAGCAAAACAAAGCAAAAACAATTGGATATCCATTATGAATGAACAAACCGCTTCACCAGCTACTCTCATTAAAGCCACAATAATCGCCACTTTAGTGGCTGCGGTAATTTTACTCACCGTAATTTTACCTGCTGAATATAACATCGACCCTACCGGTCTTGGCGAGCAACTCGGATTAACCCAGCTCAGTCAATCTGCTCAAGAGGCCGCTGCCAGCCAGACAAGCTCATCGTCAACGCTGCCACAAATATTCCCCTTGGCTGGAGAAACAGCAAACGAGAATAGTGATTCGCAATCAGCTGCTTCCGAAGACAGTGTTGAAGTAATAGTAGATGCAGGTCGGGGAATCGAATATAAATTTCAGCTTGAGCAATTTAAAACCATGAAATATCAATGGCAAACGGCAGATAAGGAACCACTATTTTTTGATTTACACGGCGAGCCTGAGGGAGACACTACTGGCTATTATGAAAGTTATACCATTGCCACATCACACGAAATGAAAGGTCAGTTTACCGCGCCTTTCACTGGCATCCACGGCTGGTACTGGAAAAACAGCAGCGATAAAGCAGTGACCATAACACTTAAAACCAGCGGTAATTATCGTATTGTTGGGTTGAAGTAGCGTCGTAGAAGGGTATTAATGTTTTTCACCGACATGAATGTCGGGGAAGGCTCAGGAGTGAGCTCCAGCTCACGATTAAATGGCGTAGCCGTTTCAAAAATGTTCCATCTGGGCGGCATCCCGCTTCGGCACAAATCACGAGCTGGAGCTCGTTCCTACCATGAGTTATCCACAAGCTGAATAGTTACAACCAAATTAGTACAAACACTACAACTGACATTAATAACAGCGATCGTTTTATTGGTTTAAGCGGATTCGACAACCATATCCATACCATAACAATCAATTGCAACACAACCGACAATATACCAAAGCCAGCAATAGTCATATCCCCGTGAGCATATGCCAATTCAGTATTCACTATTCAGTATGAATATTAATAATATGAGCAATTTGGATTTTATTATTGGCATTCACAAACCTCTTTAGGAAAGAAATCACATTTACTCTTTGAAGATACATACTTCTTTATTGTGATCCCATTTGCCCCCTTGGTCTAAACATGAATCAACCTTCATGAATGCTGTAAACCAAAAAACCATCAGTACAATGAATATTACGGTGACGGCTGTTATTATTTTTCGTTTGCTCATTTTCTAATACCTCGGAGGTAGCCCGTTAGGTCTAAATGGGCTGCATATTTGACTGCATGACTGAGAACCTGACGCATTGCTTCGACCAAAGATATTTGCAACCTGATCTGCGGCGGATGCAGAAGCAGGGTCTCCTTTTATATTTTGATCAAACCACTCTCGTGAATCACTGATGGAACATGCAGCATCTTCTCCACCTTTACCTCTTTTTGTTGCTTCGCAGTTAGCTTTACAGTTGGAAATATTTGTCCGCACCAATAGTATTTGCATCACGCATATCACTGTAATTTCTGTAGAAGTCATATGTGCCATATATCAATTCAGTACGCTGTATTGCTTGTTGTCTCTGATATTCCCTAAACGCATCAGCTACGTGAAATGGCAGTCCCGGTATAAGGTGAGTTGTCGTTAGCTAAGCCCATGAAGTCAGTGTTAATTACAGGATTACCCCCAACATACCCATAAGTATTAATCCCCAGCCAAACCAATCGGGTCGCTAGTCACATAGCGCCCAATCGTCGGGTCGTAATAACGAAACCAGTTATAATGCAATCCGCTTTCAGCATCATAATACTGTCCTGGAAAACGAATATTCAGCGTCACTGCCACACCGTTATTATCGACATCGGCATTAATGATCGCTAAACCAAACGGTGTATAGCTGGCTTGCCATACTGGCTTTGCGGCGCTGTTGGTTAGCAGTTTTGGTGTGCC
>CBDIDQ010000133.1:0-11411 GCA_965277695.1 Alteromonadaceae bacterium | reverse complement strand
GGTTCACAGTCGCTCTGCCCCCTACGAGAATAAATTCTCGTCTACGATAATTTCTCACGATTTACCACAACAGCGCTCAACCTCATCATCCATCTTACCCAGCAGCATCAACCAAGCCATTTTAAAGTCACTCAACAGTGACCATAACGGATAAGTAAAAGTCGCCGGACGGTTATCTTCAACAAAAAAATGCGCCGTCCAAGCAAAGCCATAACCGACCACGGGCAATAATAGCAATAACCAAGCATTGTAGCTAAAAGCGAAGAAAACGAGGGGAAATAACGCGAAGGTGCCGACAAAGTGTAATCTTCTCGTCAATGGTTTACTATGTTGCGAGACATAAAAAGGCCAAAAGGCCGCAAACGATTGATATTCTTTATTCATAGAAAGACTCCGGTGTTAATAACAATTGAGTATGACGAGATAATGACCCCCGGCAAAAAAACCATAATAACCTTTTATCCACAAAGGTTGACAAAAAGTTATAACGACAAGTCAAAATAAGCGTTGCAAAACAAGGCCAGACAATTTACTTTATATAGCAAGTGTGAACAAGCACACTTAAACAGATTCGACGTGTGTCAGGGTGACTTAAGCTACTTTTAGCCTTAAAAAAATACTGGCATCGTACTCAATTATACAGGTACATATTAAAATGTTTATAAACTTTACAGCTATCCATTCACATCATCACCATAAGAGATAGCCTGTAGGTTTATTTCCTGGAGGCTCGTGACCGTCCTCCAGGTGAACTTCTTTTAGAAACCCCGGAGGATAAAACCTCCGGGGTTTTTTCGTAATGAGGAGTTAAAAAAATGACTAACAGCACCAATACCGAGAGCAACACAACTAAAAGCAATAAAGATCGTTTACGTATCGCGATGCAAAAATCTGGTCGACTCAGTGTCGAAACCCAGAAGCTGCTAAAAAACTGTGGTTTGAAAATTAACCTGAGAGAACAGCAACTTATCGCCCGCGTTGAAAACATGGACATCGATATTCTGCGTGTTAGAGATGACGATATCCCAAGCCTTATCATGGATGGCGTGTGTGATTTAGGCGTCGTTGGCGAGAACGTACTTGACGAGATTCGCCTTGAAAGAGAACTCGCTGCCGGACAAGCAGACAGCGCCCCGTTTGAATATGAAATCCTCAAACGCCTCGATTTTGGCAAATGTCGTTTATCCATCGCCCTGCCCGCCGAAGAAAACTACACCGACGTTAGCCAGCTCGAAGGCAAACGTATTGCCACCACCTACCCGCGTTTGTTGATTGAATACCTCAACAAACAAAATGTAAAAGCCCAAGTGGTTGAACTTAAAGGCTCAGTTGAAGTGGCTCCACGCGCCGGTTTAGCTGACGCCATTTGTGACTTGGTTTCTACCGGTGCCACCCTTGAAGCCAACGGCCTTAAAGAAGTGCAAGAAATTTACAACAGCACCGCCGTATTGATTCAGAAAAAGAACCTCAACGAAAGCAACAAACAAGACATGATCAACACCTTGTTGCCGCGCATTAACGGCATGATGCAGGCCAAAGAAAGCAAATACATCATGTTACACGCACCAAAAAACCAGCTTGAAGCCGTCACCCAACTGTTGCCTTGTGCAGGCGATGCCACCGTTTTGCCACTGGCAGGTAACGATCAACTAGTGGCAATACACGCAGTCAGCTCAGAGAATCTGTTTTGGGAAACCATGGAAGAACTGAAAAAGCTCGGTGCCAGCTCGATTTTGGTACTGCCAATTGAAAAAATGTTGGGATAAAAGACCATGGCAAACATTAAAACGACTCGCTGGAACCAGCTGAATAACCAAGCACAAACCCAGTTGTTGCAACGTCCGCTCACCAGCACCGATGACCAACTGACGGCTACCGTCAAACAAATCATCGAGCAGGTAAAAAGCGATGGCGACAAAGCCTTAACTGACTTTGCCCAACGCTTTGACAAGGTTAAGCTTGACACTTTGCTGCTCAATCAAGCCACCCTTGAGCGGTTAGCGGCTGATTTACCAGATAAAGTGAAACAAGCGATTGATTGTGCCTATCAGCAAATCTTCTGCTTTCACCAGCAGCAACAAAGCGAAGACTTGCAGGTTGAGACCACCAAAGGGGTATTATGCGAATTACGCCAGCGTCCGATTGAAAGCATCGGCCTGTACATCCCTGGTGGCACCGCGCCGTTACCATCGACCGTTTTAATGTTAGGCATTCCGGCGCAGATCGCCAATAACCCACGCCGCGTTTTGTGCACACCACCAGATGCCCAAGGACAAATTAACCCGGCCATCGCCTATGCCGCCTTAAAATGTGACATCAACCAAGTCTACCTAGCAGGCGGTGCACAAGCCGTTGCAGCGATGGCTTATGGCACAGAAACCATCAGCCAAGTCGACAAGATTTTTGGCCCGGGCAACCGCTTTGTCACCATGGCCAAACAGCTGGTCAGCAACGCCAACCAATGTGTTGCCATTGACATGCCAGCTGGTCCGTCAGAAGTCTTAGTGATTGCCGATGGCCAAGCCAACCCGGCCTTTATTGCTGCTGATTTATTATCGCAAGCTGAACACGGCCCAGATTCGCAAGTACTACTGGTCAGTGACAGCGAGGCTTTGATTGAACAAGTCAATATCGTCATTAATCAACAGCTTGCAGCATTACCACGACAATCGATTGCCAGCGAAGCGCTGAAAAACGGCTCGTTTATACTCACCGATTCGCAAGCTCAATCAATTGAAGTGACCAACGCCTATGCACCGGAGCACTTAATTGTTCAGACTGAAAACGCCAGTGAAATTGTTGATCAATTCACCAATGCCTCGTCGATTTTTGTTGGTGCCTGGTCGCCAGAATCTGCCGGCGATTACGCCAGCGGCACTAACCATGTATTACCGACTTATGGTTACAGCAAAGTGTTAAGCAGCTTGAGTTTAGCGGATTTTTGCAAACGTTTTACCGTACAAACCTTAACAGCCCAAGGATTATCGAGCATCAGCGATGCGATTATGGACTTGGCCCAAGCCGAAGGATTACAAGCCCACAGTAACGCCGTCGCCGTGCGCATGGCTTCACTAGCCTCAACCCCGACCAAGAAGGGAGAATAATCATGAATTTTATCGATAGCATTACCCCTGAATATATCCGTCAACTGGTGCCTTATTCATCAGCCAAACGTGAACTAATGAACACCAAAGTGGCGGAGCAATCCATCTGGCTTAACGCCAATGAAAGCCCTTTTGACAATGTAAAAGGCAATGTAAAAGACAATGTAAAAGACAATGTAAAAAGCAACGCAGGATTTAATCGCTACCCCAATTTTCAACCAGAACAGCTGATCAGCCGCTATGCCCGTTATGCCGGAGTTGAGCCTGAGCAAGTATTAGTCACCCGAGGTGCCGACGAAGGCATTGAACTGCTGGTCAGAACCTTTTGCACACCGGGACAAGACAGCATTTTAATCAACCCGCCCACTTATGGCATGTACAACATCTGTGCGACCACCTTTAATGTTGAAACCATAAAAGTGCCATTAACCAATGAATATCAACTGGATGTTGAGCAAATTATCAATCAGCAAAGTAAGACGCTAAAGCTGGTTTTCATCTGCTCGCCGAATAACCCAACGGGCGAATTAATTGCGCAACAGCAAATCATTGATGTGCTCGACGCCTACAAAGACACCGCTTTAGTGGTGGTTGACGAAGCTTATATTGATTTTTCTCCAGACGATGCGGTCACCGGGTTAATCAAGCAATACCCCAATTTGGTGATTTTACGCACCCTGTCAAAAGCCTTCGCTTTGGCTGGTATTCGCTGCGGCTTCACCCTAGCTCAAGCCGACACCATTGCGATGTTGCAAAAAGTCATTGCGCCTTATCCTATCCCGGCACCAGTAGAGCAAATCGCCCTACAAGCATTAAGCGATGATGGCATTGCCCAAACCAAGCAGCAAGTTGTACAACTTAATCAGCAAAAACAAGGTTTTATTGCCCAACTCAGCGACTTTGCCAATGTCGAAAAAATCATCCGCAGCGACACCAACTTTGTGCTGATCAAAGTGACCGACAAGCAACAACTGCTCGACGCGATGCAACAACGCAACATCCTTATTCGAGACCAATCCAGCCAACCGACGCTGGCCGATTGCGTTCGTATTACCATCGGTAACCCGATTGAGATGCAAGCCGTAACTGACATATTTAAAGAGATAAACCCATGAACAAACAAGCCATATTATTTATCGACCGTGACGGCACTCTGGTAGAAGAGCCGCCAATTGACAAGCAACTCGACACGCTGGCCAAGCTGGTTTTTGAACCAATGGTGATCCCCGTGCTGAGCAAACTGCAACAGGCCGGTTACAAACTGGTACTAGTATCCAATCAAGACGGGTTGGGCACCGATGCCTTCCCCCAAGCTGACTTTGACTTAGCCCACAACAAAATGAACCAGGTATTTAATTCGCAAGGAGTTTATTTTGATGACGAACTGATTTGTCCGCACTTTGACGCCGCCAATTGCAGCTGCCGCAAACCGCGTTTAGGCTTAGTTAGCGACTACCTCAAACAAGGCAAAATCGATTTTGCCAACAGTTACGTCATCGGTGACCGAGACACCGACATGCAATTAGCTGAAAACATGGCGATTGAAGGCATTAAATACGACCGCGAAGTCACCAACTGGCTAGCAATCGAAAAGCAACTGCTAAGCAACAATCGCACCGCAACGATTGAGCGTAATACCTCAGAAACATCGATTGCTGTGACCGTCGACCTAGACAGCAAAGCCAAATCAACAATCAACACCGGCATTGGCTTTTATGATCACATGCTTGACCAAATCGCCACCCACGGCGGTTTCTACCTCAACTGTCAAGTCCAAGGCGACCTGCACATTGACGACCACCACAGTGTTGAAGACACCGCACTAGCACTGGGCTTGGCGTTAAAACAAGCTCTTGGCAACAAACGTGGCATCAACCGTTTCGGTTTTGTCTTACCGATGGACGAATGCAAAGCGGAATGCTCCTTGGACTTATCCGGCCGACCTTTCCTGGTTTTCGACACCGAATTACCAGTGATGCAACTGGGCACCTTGAACACCGAAATGGTGTCACACTTTTTCCGTTCATTAACCGACGCCATGGCCATCACCCTGCACCTGAAAACCAATGGCAACAACACCCATCACAAAGTCGAAAGCCTGTTTAAAGTCTTTGGCCGTGCTTTGGGTCAAGCCATCAAGGTCGAAGGTGACGCCATGCCGAGTTCAAAAGGAGTGCTCTAAATGAATGTGATCATCGATACCGGTTGTGCCAACCTGCTGTCGCTAAAATGCGCGATTGAGCGGCTCGGTTACCCGGTTGAAATCAGCGCAGAAGCGGCCATCATCCAGCAAGCAGATAAAGTCTTTTTGCCCGGCGTTGGTACAGCCAAACACGCCATGCAAAACCTCAAATCAGCAGGACTGGATACCGTCATCAAACAACTCAGCCAACCAGTGCTAGGCGTTTGTTTGGGAATGCAACTGCTCACCGATAGCTCCAAAGAAGGTCGTGACGGAGAGGAAATCCCCTGTCTAGGCATCATCCCTACTCGCATTGACCTGCTCAAAGCTGATGACGCCAAACCATTACGAGTGCCGCACATGGGTTGGAATACTTACAGCGACATTGCACAGCACCGATTATTTAAAGATATCGCACTACAAGACTATTTTTATTATGTTCATAGTTACGGTGCACCAATATCGCCCTATACCCTAGCTCAATGTCAATACAACGCCTATGCCGACCCAGATACAGCTGGTGATGGGGTGACTTTTTCAGCCGCAATTGCCAAAGACAACTTTTTTGGTGTGCAATTTCACCCAGAGCGTTCAGGCAAAATGGGCAGACAACTATTACAAAACTTTCTGGAGATGGCCGCATGATCATACCCGCAATTGACCTGATCGGCGGCGAAACCGTTCGTTTATATCAGGGTGATTACAACAAAAAAACCAACTACGAGCGTACGCCACTGCAAATCAGCGCAGGTTATGCCGCCACTGACGCCAGCTGGCTTCATTTGGTTGACTTAGATGGCGCTAAAGACAGCAGCCAACGTCAAATCACCGTATTAAAACAACTAATTGACCAAAACGGCAGCAATATCAACATTCAGGTCGGCGGCGGTATTCGCGCTCAGCAAGATGTTGAAGATTTGCTGGAGATTGGCGCAAATCGCGTGGTGATCGGCAGTTTAGCCATCAAACAACCTGAGCTAGTCAAAGGCTGGATCAGCCAATACGGCAACGAAAAAATCGTCCTCGCGCTAGACATCAATATCGACGAAAATGGCAACAAATGGCTACCTACTCACGGCTGGATAGAAAAAAGTAATGTCCGCCTTGAAGACCTGCTCGACAGCTATCAAAGCGTCGATGTAAAACACGTTTTGTGCACCGACATCAGCAAAGACGGCACCCTGACCGGTTCAAATGTCGAGCTATACAAGGAAGTGAGTGCTCGCTATCCTGATATTCAATGGCAAGCCTCTGGCGGCATTGGCAAACTCGATGATATCAAACAACTCAAGCCAACTGGCGTCATTGGCGTGATTTTGGGCCGAGCGTTACTAGAAGGCAAATTTACTCTTGAGGAGGCAATCGAATGTTGGCAAAACGCATAATTCCTTGTCTGGACGTTCGTAATGGTTTAGTGGTCAAAGGCGTTAAATTTCGCGACCACGAAATTATTGGCGACATCGTACCGCTGGCACAAAAATATGCCGAAGCCGGGGCTGATGAACTGGTGTTCTATGACATTACTGCCAGTTCAGATAACCGGGTGGTAGATAAAAGCTGGGTCAGTAAAATCGCCGAAGTCATCGACATTCCTTTTTGCGTCGCAGGCGGAATAAAAACCCCGGCACAAGCGCAAGCGATTTTACAAATGGGTGCAGACAAAATCAGCATCAACTCCCCTGCCCTGTCTAACCCGGACTTAATCACCCAGTTGTGCGAGCAATTTGGCCAACAATGCGTGGTCGTTGGCATCGACAGTTATTTTGATACCGAGACTAACCAGTATCAAGTTTATCAATTTACTGGCGATGACAAAAAAACCCAAAAGACCCAATGGCAGACCATGGACTGGATAGCCAAAGTACAAGATTTGGGGGCCGGCGAAATCGTCTTGAACTGCATGAACAAAGATGGCGTCAGAGACGGTTATGATTTGACCCAACTCAAACTGGCCCGAGCGGCCTGTAACATTCCGCTAATAGCCTCAGGTGGAGCCGGTACCATGGACCATTTCAGCACCGTTTTTAGCCAAACCGACGTTGATGGTGCCTTAGCCGCGAGCGTTTTTCACAAAGACATTATGACTATTCCTGATTTAAAACAATACCTTAAATCCCAAAGGCTGGAGATCCGCATATGAACCTAACATTCCAAACCATGGACCAGCTTAACTGGTCAAAAACCAACGGTCTTATTCCGGTGATTGTGCAACACCACTTTTCAGGTCAAGTGCTGATGCAAGGTTATATGAACCAAGCGGCGCTGGAAAAAACCCTTGATTGCCAACTGGTGACTTTTTTCAGCCGTTCAAAGCAACGGCTGTGGACCAAAGGCGAAGAGTCCGGTAACAGCCTCAAGCTAATCAGCCTATCAGCCGACTGTGATCAAGACAGCATCATCGCCTTGGCAGACCCCATCGGCCCCACCTGCCACCTCGGCACCACCACTTGCTGGGGCGACGTTCAACAACCACAACTGAGCTTTATTGCAGATTTAGAGCAAGTGATCAAATCAAGAAAAACCGCCGACAAAGACAGCAGCTACACCGCCTCGTTGTTCAACAGCGGCATTAAACGCATCGCCCAAAAAGTTGGTGAAGAAGGCGTAGAAACTGCGCTGGCCGCCGCCGTAGGCGACATGGAAGAGCTAAAAAATGAAAGCGCTGATTTATTGTTTCACCTACTGGTATTGTTGCAAGCCAATGATATTGAATTAAGTGAAGTGATTGCGGTGTTGCAAGAAAGACATAAGGCTTAAGGGCTTATGCTCTATACCTTATAAGAAATAGGCAGGCGAATGGATCCGCTTGCTCAATATTATCGATCCCCAGAATACGCAATTTAATCATTGCACCCGACAACCCCTCAAGCTATGCTGTACGAATATGACATGTATGACAGAGATAAAAAAGTATGTTATCACTTCGTTTGCCCACAGAGATAGAAGACCGATTAACCAAGTTAGCCCAAACGACCGGACGTACCAAAACCTTTTATGCCAAAGAAGCTATCTTAAAATTCCTCGATGAAATGGAAGATAGTTATATCGCATTAGATCGGTTAGAAAAACCAGAAAAACGTTGGTCCTTAGACGATCTGGAGAATGAACTTGATTTGGAAAGTTGAATGGGATGACCGCGCACGAAAAGAACTCAGAAAAATAGATAAACACACCCAAAAAGAAATCCTAAACTATTTAAGAACCCGCATAGCAACAGATGAATCTCCAAGGCGTTTCGGTAAAGCCCTAGTCGGTAATAAAACAGGATTGTGGCGCTATAGAGTAAAAGACTATCGCCTAATTTGTAATATTGAGGACGATCACTTGGTTGTATTGGTGCTACGAGCCAGCCACAGAAAAAATATCTATGATTGAAATGAGGTAAGTGAAAGAAAAATATACTGCGATACGGTTAATATCAGCAGATCTCCGTCTCCCTGAGAAGCCCTATATTCAAGGGCTGTAGCGGCATTAAAAATAAACCTCTCCCGCAAACGAGCAAAATTTTTTTGAAAAAAATCTCAAATTAATGTCTACTTGATATATCGTACCAGTATATAATGCGCATAATTATTATATTGGTAATGGAATCATGAAATTACAACCAAGAATCGAAAACTATCAACCTCACTTTAACATTAAAAAAAACCTGAATTTGACCAGTCTCATGGCGAAGATTAGCCTTGGATTGAACATACTGACAAGGGACATTTGCATCGCTATCGCTGGCGTAACGGGGTGCCCTTGTCAGGGCAGTCAACGGCACCAGAAGTCAATTTTCTTGAATACGAAGATGTTAATATTGAAACGGGTAGAGTCTACCGAAATAGTTGGGTAACCGATCTTGAAGTGACCCGATCAAACATCTGGCGACTGATCCGAGCTGGCGGTATCGCTGGAAAATCGAAAATGAATGCTTTAATACCTTAAAGAATCAGGGCTACAAAATAGAACATAATTTCGGACATGGCAAAAAATATCTGTCTCAGAACATGTACCTATTAATACTATTAGCATTTTTCTTACACCAGATACTGGAGTTGTGCGACGAAGCCTACCAGCTGTGTCGAAAGATGTATGGCTCGAAGCGAAATTTATCGGAGCATATCCGGCAAATCACGAATATGTTTATTATTCCAGATTGGTACTGGCTGTTTGCTTGGTGCTTGAATCCGAAACATAAGGAATTTACGTTAGACGATAGTTAACCGAATTTAGGTGAGATGTTTACCCCCCTATGCGTTTAATTATATAGGATCGTGCCTACCTGAAACAAAAATAACGCGTGTCTGATTTGGATTTCCTTGTGTCCGAAACCGATTGTCAACAGATGAATGAGGTACTAAATTCCGTTCCGCTTTAGTTAAGCGAGAATCGCTGAGTTATAACTCAACACATTGACTATATAGCATATATGCTATAACTTAATTACCATTAAATGGTCAGTTGAAACACTAAATACCCTAGTTGATGACGAGTTAAACGCTACCAGCCGATATGCGTGCCCGTTTTTTTCGTATCTCTGAACTTATTACCGCTGTGGGTTTACAAAATGTGCATGAACCTCATGTGAAGCATCTTGTTGATGAGTTATGGGAAATACGCTGTAAAGGAAAAGATGGCATCTCAAAGGCGATATACGTTACAGCGCATGAAAAACGAATTGTTGTTTTACGGGTTTTTGTTAAAAAAACACAAAAAAACCCCAAAAAAGAGCAAAAGAGGTTAAACATGACAAAAGTTAATGACTTACACCAAAACTGGCTAAAAGATCCAGAATATCAAACTGAATATGAGGCACTGATCACTGCTCGTGAAGCCTCGGGATTCAGCCAACAAGAAATGGCCAAACGAATGAATACCAAACAATCTGTCGTTGCTAGGTTAGAAAGTGCCCAAGGCAACCCAACAATAAAAACTTTAAATAAATACGCCGAAGCTTTAGGTGGTCATTTGGAAATTAATATTGCCAGATAAGGTTTTCATTTGAATGCCCAAAAGACACTTTAGAAGAATAGTTTGCCAGCGGTTTACACTTAACTCAGCAGATATTCAAACAAACCGAGCTTTAAAGGCCGATGGGCTTAACCCTATAATTTTAATAAACACTTTGCGAAAACTATTAACATCATCATAGCCAATATTAAGCGCGATTTGTTCAAAACGCTGGGTGGTTGATTCCAATAATTGACAAGCTTTTTGTACCCTGACTCTTTGAATATACTGCACCGGCTTTAAGCTTGTGGCATTGGTAAATTGACGTAAAAATGTGCGTTCAGTCATGCAGGCTAAATCGGCTAACAAAGCGATATTAAGAGCTTGATTATAATTTGCCTGAATATAGTGTTGCACTTGTAATATCGCTTGATTGCCATGATTAAACTTTGGCGTGAAGCTGCCATAATAACGCTGCTCCCGCTTGCCTGTATCGACAATAAGATATTTTCCCAACGCGCGCATAATATGTGGTCGAGTAAATTGTGCCACTATCTCTAAGCCCAAATCAATCCATGACATCAAACCACCAGCACTGATGATATCGCCATCATTGATCAGCAAACGGTCAATTTTAAGCGAGACTGCCGGGAATTGTTGATTAAACTCATCCGCTAACTGCCAGTGTGTCGTCGCTGCTCGGTTATCCAGCAAACCCGTTTTGGCAAGTATAAATGCCCCCGCACAGACAGAGCATAATATTGATCCCGCTTGGTGAGCATCGTTAAGAAACGTCAATAACGCTGCTTGGGGTGCATTGTAATAATGGCCAGACAAATTAGGAGGAAGAATCACAATGTCACTTTGATTGATACTACTCAGCGCTGAGTCGGGCTGAACCACACTAACGATAAACTGCATGTCCAGCTGATTGTCGATCACAATCTGATTCGCTAGTAAAAATAGCTCTTTTAGGCCCTGTACGGCACTTTGTAATGCATCAGGATAATCGATAATTACGACATTAATAGGTTTTGTCATTTTTACACTGTTTTATGGCAGTTACGCCATAGGTGTGATTGATTGGTGTTTTGCATAATAGCTTTAACAAACCAGCTAAACAATACAGATAAAACACCAGAGAGATTATTATGTCTAATACCGCTTTGCTATTAATTGATTTTCAAATG
>CBDIDQ010000132.1:0-41276 GCA_965277695.1 Alteromonadaceae bacterium | reverse complement strand
ATAATAGCTTTTTGCCAGCTCTCTGGATTGCGGATAAGAAAAATAAAAGGTCGCTATTTTGGCATACAACCCTCTGAAACCATTCATCGTCAGCACATAAATGGCATTAGCTGAGGCCACCGCAAAATCGTGATTTAGCTTATAATCGAAATTGGCAAAGCTCTGGCCGTCCTCAACAATTGAGCTGCTTTTATCTAGTGCTTCGACCACTTTATCTGGATTATTTTTGATTGCGCCGCGAATAAACACCGCTGAGATATTGGTGCGGGCTGCGAGCAATTGGTCGACTAAATCAGCCACCCCCTCCTGATCGAGCTGGGCTAGCGTTTCAAGAATATTCAAACCTGAGGTTTGCCAAAAATCATTAACCTTGGTGGGTTTACCGTGTTTAATGGTCAACCAGCCATCTCTGGACAAACGTTGCAATACCTCTCGCAGTGTTGTTCTGGTGACACCAATCAATTCAGATAGCTCTCTTTCAGCCGGGAGAATACTGCCAGGCGCAAATTTGCCATTCCAAATTGAGGTGACAATATATTCCTCGGCGAATCCGGCCGGGCTCTGCGCTTTTATCAACGTCATTAAATTGTCCATCGTAGCTAGGTTAAGATGCAACTGATTGTACCAGATGATCCTCAGCAAACAAGCGCTGAGTCTTTGTCTTCGCTATATAAAGTCACAAATTCAGGTGGTCGTTTCTAATAGCGCTTTAAATAATCCAAATCGCCCCCTGTTGCCAGTATGAATCACACAAACAATGGGATAGAATCCATCGACTTAGACAACAAACCCAACAATTCGAAAGAGAGAGAATCCACCAATGTTAGCACTGGCAAATTGGGCAACCACACGTACCCCTTGGTTATTATTGGGGTTTTCAACTCTGGCACTGGAGTTAACCGCATTATATTTTCAATACGGTCTCAAGCTTGAACCCTGCATTATGTGTATTTATCAACGAGTGGCCATCATTGGCATTATGTTGTCAGGTTTTATCACCGCTATCGCTCCCCAATTAATGCTGATGCGAATAGTCGGCTTTAGCGGCTGGGCAGTCTCGTCAATATGGGGGTTAATCATCGCCATGGAACATGTCTCCATCCAAACCACCACCGACCCTTTTGCCTTCGCCACCTGCGAAAGCATCCCCAACTTCCCCAGTTTTATGCCTTTACACCAATGGCTACCGGCTATTTTTGAAGCCCGAGGCGATTGCGGTGACATCAACTGGCAGTTTTTTGATTACAGTATGCCGCAATGGATGATTGTGGTTTTTGCCATTTATAGCGCCATTTTTGCGGCGGCATTTTTACTGCGTTTGATTGGCGCGAAACAACCGTAGGGGAGGTTTTAACCTCGTGTTGTGGTTTTGCCGTCGCCCCAAAAACGCGAATGAATTCTGTCTCTTGATCACATCTTTAATGGTACTATCTAAATTTGATTGTCACTATTTAGCGTAATTGCTGATTTTGCGAATAAATTTGGGCATTATCTTTTTTATCTACAAAAGGTGGGCGTTGCTACGTGCTGTTACATTTTATCGAAACATAGAGCCGTCGCGCCCCCTAAAAAGGCGGTAATATCAAATGATTGTGATTACCTTTTAGAGAGCAGGCTCTTGTACAGTGGCGCAGAGCCTTAGTGATGCACACCAATACGAGTAAGTCGGTGAGGATTTCCAATTTTAATTTTGGCGACAGTTCCTTTTTCATACTTAACCGTTTCAATGCCGATGATTGCCAGATGATGTTATATGATCAGCGCTAAATTAATTACAGGCAGAATCATCAGTTCAAGTCCGTCGCTGCTAGACTGTCCACTTTTTGTGTGTATTTTGAGGAACATCCTCTAATATTTGACCGTTGTTCATCCTGATAGGGCAATGTTTTCTGTCATGGTTCGGTGTCCATCAAGCATCAGCATTAACGCCGCCCAACCCTCCCAAATAGTTTTCGCACTCACTCGTCCTGTCCTTTTACTATCGTGCCAGCCGCCCAGTTTCGCCAATGCATAATAACCCCAAAAAATGGAAGGCGGTTCTGTCGGGAGTTTCTTTTCCTCTATTTTCAACCACAGCATTTGCCATTCCACCACACTGAACATGAGCTCACAGGATTGCTGTTTGGCTTTTTCTTTATTTTCGGCCATCTCCTTTAATTGCATCAACCGCACTGCCACAAACGCTAAAATGGTACCCATGCGTTCAGTATTGGCACGGGTTTGCAGCCTCAGTTTTTCAACCTGAGTACCCTCTGATTTCCAAACTTTGTGGAAATCTTCTATCCGCCAACGTAACTCATAGTAGCGAACAATTTTTTGCGCATCTTCTATCGTGTTGATTGGTTCATTGGTGTATAAAAACCAGCATAAATCAGACGCTTCACCGCGTAAGTCAAGCTCACGGCAAATCACTAAGTTCAGCGACATTTCATCTCGGGTGTTTTTATCGGCGTCATGTGTTCTTTTGAAGGAAACTGAATGGTAACTGATGCCCATTTTCGCCGTCCGAGCGGGTCTATTTTTGGTGTTTTTACTTTTCCCTTTTTGTTCAATTTTAAGGGATTGTTCAGCCGCAACCGGAAAGTTTATCATATCCTTTAATTTGACGGTCTTATCATGATTGGGCAATTGAAGCGCTCGATTGTGCTGACACCGGATAATAAATCGCCTATCGTTATTTAAATGTTGATCCATATACTCATATGAGTCAGCTTCTCTGTCGCACACATGAATCACATTATCAGTTCGGATGAAGGTTTCGTCCATTTTGGCAGCAGATTCTTCCCAACGATAACTATCTTTCTCCTCTTTAGGTCGCCGCGCCCGGGCTGAACCGGAACCTTTCAACGCTTTTGGTAATTCACTACGAATATAATTCTGTTGATGTGCCAAGCCAATCACGGTTTCCGTGTCTGCATCTAGCGCAAGAATAGAATGCTGGAAAAGTGAGCGGCCTTTGACATCGCGGTTTTTGCCTGCCGGATTATTCCCAAGATCGTCACACACATCATGTGTATAACTTAACCCTGTGGTATCTTCGAGCGCAAGAACAAGACGGCGCTCAGCACATTCTGCCGCCGTTGTTTCAAAACCGGCCTGAGCGATGGCTGACGCATCAACATAATTATTTTCAATAAAACGGTAGGCCCCTTCAATACTGGCAGAATCCTTACTCGCTTTAACTACTGACTTGCCCGCCCCGTCGGCCATATCAGCGGCGACCTTAACCAAGCGTTTTGTTCTTCTTTTGTCATTCAACTGCGCTTTTCCGAAAGTTTTTTCAGCCCAGCTTTCGGCATCGGATTCAAACATCTACTGACCACCCTGTGAAAAAAGCGTATTTGATCACAATGGTGAAAAAAAGCAAGTGAAATATCACAGTTAATTTCAATGATACTAAATAAGACACAAGTTTAAGCTGAATCAGACACAAGCCAAAAATGCAAATAAAGATGTGACTAAGAGACAGAATAAATTCGCGTCTACGATTTATTTTGGCGTCGCCCAAAAACGCGAATGAATTCGCGTCTACGACCCCACCGGATACATCACATGGTCTTTATATCCGGTGGTCACTTTGATGAGGCCAGACAGCTCGTCGTCCAGCGCATTATCGCCAGTATCGACCAACAAGGGTCTGCCATTAAGAGCTTTAAGTTTGGTTTTGGTGGCCACCACAATGATGTTTTCTTTGCCGATAAAACGAACCAGTTCTGCGGATAATTGTTGATTACCTCGGCCTAAAATATGGCCTTGACCGCCAATCACAGTAATAACCAGTTTCACGGCGGCTTTGCCCACTTCTCGGGCAATAGCCAGCAGCTTTTCAGCGGTCATATCACGGTGCAGTAATTGATGATCGTTAATCACATCAACACCAAGCAAAGTGTTATCCAGACCTAACTCTTCCATGATAAACGCCACTGTCGAACCGGAACCCATAATGTAATATTGCTCTGCTTCCATCTCGCCAATTACGTACTCAGCGATGTCTTGCAACACCATTTCATCAGATTCTTTACCACCCATCTTGACGTTTTGCATGTAGCGCAACTCTGACGGTACCTGCATTTCGCCATACAAACGCGCCTTCACCGCCCCTTGTCTGAATGCCACTTCATCAATATCCATCACATCAGCATCCGCCACACTGAGCATCTCGCCACTGACTAACATCGCCAATAACCGTCCAGCAGCTTTAGGCGTCACTGCATAAACCCCAGAATGGATCTTACAACCGGCCGGAATACCCAACACCAAAGCGCCGGTATCAACAATCGCGCAAATATCTCTGGCAGTACCATCACCACCCGCAAAAACAATCAAATCAACCTTGGCCTCCGCTAGTACTTTGGCAGCGTTACGACTATCTTGCGCTGTGGTATTACTCTTACCTTCACTCTTACCTTCACTCTCTTCTTTACTCTCACCTTTACTGTGATAAACCAGCCGATAATTTAGCCCCAACTCACGGCAGGCATCTTCACCCATCGCACCGTTAACAGTTAAAATCTCAAAGCGTTCTTTATGAGCCACTAATTCAGTTAAAGCCATTTGCGAACGCTTATTCGCTTGTGGTATTGCGCCCAAAGACAACGCTTGTTCGGCCACATTATCACTGCCTTTTAATGCCACTGAACCACCCACACCAGCAACAGGGTTAATGATAAGGCCAATAGTGAAAGTCGAGAGTGAATTCATGAAGTCAAGCTCCTAGACATTAAAGGAGTCGTGAGCGGTTCTGGCGGGATCAGAGTGGTAATTGGCGTCACACTATCAAAAGCAAATTGTTCAACAGTCAACGGAAATGACGTTTGATAAAAGTCAGCCAAAGCCGCAATTAATAGTCCTAGTCTTTTGCTAAAACCTTGCTCGATATAACGGAGCACTTGTTGATGAACATTGTGTTGAAATGTCAGGCGGTCAGTCGGCTCACCATTGAGGTTGTCACAACTGACATTAAAATTAAATCCGGCAGCGACACAAAGTAACCATTCAATCGCTTGAGGTTTAACCTCAACCGACTCAAAAACCGCCTGCTGTTGCGCAGTGCGACCATCAGGATTATACCAATAGCCAAAATCTTCGAGTTGACGCCGCTTAGCTCCAGCCACCAACCAATGAGAAATTTCATGTAACGCACTGGCAAAATAGCCATAAGCGAAGACAATTCGATGATCAGGATCAGCCTGATCACCGGGCAAATAAACCGGTTCACCTTCACCTTTTACCAAACGAGTTTGGTACTGTGAATAAAAAGTCTGCTGAAATATCTCAATAAGATCTTGATAGTGGTGGTCAACACGCATGAACAGTTACAACCCAAAACGAAAAATCAGACCGAGATTTTACGCAATACTGTCGCTAATTGCAGCTATTGCTTTAACCGTTCTGTGCAAAATTTTAACGTTTTCGGACGAAAACTAGTTTGTAATACCTGATCAAATGCTCTAAATTAGCCATATTCAAACGACCGTTTAAGTATTTTACCGATGAAACAGATTTTCGCGCAACAGAAAAAAGCTTTTAATCAACAGCCAAACCCAGACATCAGTCAAAGAAAGCGGCAGTTACGCCAATTAAAGCAATCACTGTTGAGCCATAAACAAAACATTGCCGAAGCCATCAGCCAAGATTTCGGCTATCGCAATCATGATGAAACCCAATTTCTTGAAGTGATGACCAGTGTCGGCGATATCAATTTTGCCCTCGATAATCTACGCAGCTGGATGAAAGCAGAAAAACGCGATGTGGCGATACAGTTTCAACCCGCCAGTAATACCATTATTTATCAGCCGTTGGGCGTAGTCGGTATTATCGTACCATGGAACTACCCGCTGTATCTGTCTATGGGTCCACTGATTGCCGCCATCGCCTCAGGCAACCGGGCGATGCTGAAAATGTCAGAATTTACCCCAGCATTAAACCAAGTATTCAAAAAGCTGGTGGCCGAATGTTTCGATGAAAATTGGGTCGCAGTAATAGAAGGTGAAGCCGATGTTGCCGCCGAATTCTCCCGCTTGCCGTTTGATCATCTGATGTTCACCGGCTCCACTAGCGTCGGCAAACATGTGATGAAAGCCGCTGCTGAAAACCTCACGCCTGTCACCCTAGAGCTAGGTGGTAAATCGCCGGTGCTGGTCGATGACAAAATCAGTATCGCAACCGCCGCTGAGCGTATTGTATTTGGTAAATCGGTCAACGCTGGTCAAACCTGTGTTGCCCCAGATTATATTCTCTGCCCCAAAGGTAAAATCGACGAATTGGTCAGCCAAATCAGCAGTCAATTCAATAAGCTTTATCCCGATTTTGCTAATAACAAAGACTACACCTATGTGGTGAATGATCGCCAATATCAACGCTTACGCAGTTGGCTTGATGAAGCATCACAAGCGGGTGCCAAAATTGTCAGCACCGTCGCCGACTTTGCTATTGATGAAACAGAACGCAAATTGCCGCTGCAACTGATATTAAATGCCGATGACAATCATCAACTGTTGCAACAAGAAATTTTCGGCCCGCTACTGCCGATTATTGGTTATGATTCAGTCAATGACGCCATTCGTTATGTTCAGGACAGACCTCGCCCATTAGCGTTATACATCATGAGTTTTGATAAGGATTGGCAACGCAGAGTATTGGATAACACTCATTCAGGAGGCGTAACAATTAATGATACGGTGCTGCACTTTGGTCAAAAAGATTTACCTGCTGGCGGCGTCGGTCCCTCAGGTATGGGCCATTATCACGGCCGCGAAGGGTTTAAAACGTTCTCCAAAGCCCGTAGCATACACGCCAAAGGCCGGTTTAATTCGGTGCAATTTATCCACCCGCCCTATCACAAATCAATGTTAAAGCTGGTGTTGGCGCTTTTTAACCGATAAGAGTTAAGCGCTAAAGCGCTTAACCAGCCAAGATATACTGCTCGGCACGTTCAACCCGCCGAGGTTTACCTTTGATAATCAACACATCCTGAGCAATCAACATAGTATCTTCTGAGGGATTGCTCAGCTCTACACCGTTTCTTCTAAAGCCACTCAATTCCACCCGTCTATCTGCCAGACGTAATTCAGCGATAGTTTTACCAATCGCCTTGGCATCGTTAGATAACGATACCGCATGGAGAAATTCCAACATATCGACCTTCGATGGCCCCATGTCGGTCTCTTCACCACGATAAAAGCCGTGCAACTTGCCATAACGATTTTTGCGCTCACGCTGCACCCGTTTGAAAATTCGACCCACAGGTACTCCCGTCATATACAGCACATGAGAAACCAGCATTAAGCTGCCTTCAAGATTCTCTGGTACGACTTCGGCCACGCCCATTTCTTTAAGCCGCTCCAGATGTTCATCACTGCGGGTTCTCACTAGAATTTTGGTATTTGGTGCCAGTTTTAATACATTTTCAACCACCGCTTCAGATTTGTGATAATCACCAAAAGTAACAATGACCAACTTTGCCCGCTCAACCCCAGCTGCTTGGAGGATCTCACTGTAACGGGCATTACCAAACTGGACGTTTTCACCCGCCGTTCGGGCTTCTCCGACCCGAATAGGATCAGTATCCAAAGCCATAAAGGGCACCGCTTCGAGCTTTAAAAAACGGCTAATCGTTTGACCAACCCGACCAAAACCGCAGATGATCACATGCTCTGTCAGCTGATTTTGATACTCTGGTACACTCTCTTTTTCGTTATGCTCATCGCCACCGGTGATTTTTTTCGCCAAAAACTCACTATGATGAATTAATGACGGCGTAAGCGCCATGCTGATCACCCCGACCCCAATCAACAAAGAAGCCGTTTCGTTATCAAATACCTTGTGTTCCATCGCCAAAGAGATCAAAACAAAACCAAACTCACCCACCTGACAGACCATCAAACCAATCGCCCAGCCATCAGCAGGTTTGCTTTTCACCATCCAGGCACTCAACCGTCCGATCAAAATTTTAATGAACATCACTACAGCCAACAGCACCAACAACGCCAACCAGTTTTTGTATATTTCGCCTAGATTCAGTTGCATCCCGATAGTAGTAAAAAACAGCCCCATTAGAATATCTCTAAATGGCCGGATATCCGCTTCGAGCTGATGGCGATATTGGCTTTCACCCAGCATCATGCCAGCCAAAAAAGCGCCTAGTGCCATGGATAAACCAAACCAATAAGTCAGACCGCTGGCAATTAAAGTCACCAGTAAAGTGGTTAGTACAAATAATTCTTCGGTGCGGGCTTTGGCGATTTCGTTAAACACCCGAGGCAGTACCCATTTACCTACTGCCAATAAAATGGCAAATACTGCCATGCCTTTTAAAATCGCCTTTAATAAGGCAAATCCGACGCCTTCTCCGCCTGCCGAAGTGCCAGCTAAAATAGGAATGGCAATCAACAAAGGCACCACGGCAATATCTTGAAACAGCAATATACTCACCGCCAGCTGGCCGCGATTATTCTGTAATGCCCCAGTTTCGTTGAGTTGTTTGATCACAATAGCGGTAGATGAGAGCGCGAGGATGCCACCGATGGTTAACGCCGCGACCCAATCGTAACCCAGTAACATAGCACCGCCCATGGCAGCCAAAATAGACAAAATAACTTGAGCGCTGCCCGCGCCGAATACCAGATGGCGCATAGCCATTAACTTGGGAAATGAGAATTCGAGTCCGAGGGTAAATAATAAAAAAACGATACCGAGTTCAGCGGTGATATGAAATTGATCAGGATCGGCAATCAGCCCGGTGACACTTGAACCCGCCACCAGCCCGGTGGCCAAATAAGCCAGTATCGGCGGCAAATTCATGCGTTTAAATATCCAGACAAAAAACACGGCCAGCGCGAGTAAGCCGATTAATTCGGTGAATACACCGTTTTCCATAGGGTTCCCTTAAAATAGTGGATGAAGCTCGGCAAAAGTCTGGCAATAGCTTGCCGACAATAAATTGCCGCCTGACCGGTTGAGCCTCAAAATCATTAATTTTTAACCGCTTGGGTTTTCAATTATTGTACAGTTATCATGCACTTATCATCATTTTATCATACCAGAATACAAAGTGGCATAAAATTGGCTTCTTTAACAGACAACGACAACTATCTGTTTGATTTGAGGGTTAGCCAAATGGAAAATATACCAACGACACATTTTATGACCACCTTGGAAAATGAATTTACCCCGTTGTTTGGGTTAACAATTCCTGACCATTACACTGACCAACCTCCTGTTAGTTTAGTCGAACAACTCCAAACAACCTTAGAGATAGATGAGTTATTGGAGATTTTTTCCATGGAAGCCGCAAAAACCCTACGCTTCTGTGGCCTGACACTGCATTTTAACGGTCAATCAATTGCTGTACGGGGTTCAGTCCCGGGCAAACATCGCTGCTGTTTTAACCTGTCATTGAGCCATCAAATGCTCGGCCAATTGTCTTATAATTTGACCGAAGGTTTAAGTAAAACCACCATCCGTCAACTCGAAACCTTACACCAGCAATTATTATACCCATTAAGAAACGCCCTAGCTTTTGACAAAATCAAGAAACTGGCGCTTAAGGATGCCCTAACCGGTTTAAATAATCGCGGTCATTTTGATGATTCACTCAATCAGGCAATGTCACACGCTAAACGTAACCGAAATACTTTCACGCTAATGATGTTGGACTTAGATGAATTCAAACAGGTCAACGATAATCACGGTCATCAATGTGGTGATGACGTGATCAAAGCCATCGCTAGTGTGCTATTAAAATCAGTACGAGGGGATGATACCGTATTCAGACTAGGCGGCGATGAATTTGCCGTAATCGCTCAAGGTAAGGTAGATACACAAGCGAGCGTCGTTGCCGCCAGAATCCAGCACAATGTCGCCAAAGACCCCATCATGACCCAATACGGCGTGTCGACCAGTATTGGTTTTACTTTTTTCCGTCAAAACGATTCAGTTTCAAGTTTATATACCCGCGCCGACAGCGCCCTTTATGCGGCTAAAGATTTTGGCCGTAATTGTACTAAGACCGTTTGAATAACAGGTAACTTTTTTTGCTTTACCCTTCGATGGGGTCCTTCGGGACCCTTTTTTTTGTTTTAAACATCCACCGGCAATTTATCCAACGATTCTTTTAACATCAGCTGTATTTTCGACCTGACACCAGCGGTGATAGTAAAGCCCAAGCCCTGACGATAAAGCTCAGGCAAATAATAGCGTTTATCACTGTCCCTTACCCCCTGCTCTTCATAAATGATACCTACAGCCATCAATACGCTGAGTTCATCAGGTTCAAGCTGGGTTTCACCCGCTGAAAAAGGCATTGATTTAAATTCCACAGATACATCAGCCAGCTTCGTCGTCCAAGAGGTAAACACAGGCAGTTCAGCCTTTGCCGCTTCAACCCTTTTTACACTGAATGCAGCTAACCCTTTTGCCAAAGATTCAGGTGCCAATAGTCTGTCATCCGAATATTCTGTATCTGTTAGTGCATATTCACAGACACAGGCAAGGAAACCAATAATATCACCCGGCTGCACCTGACCTTTAAAATCAGCCAGAGCCGCGTAAACCCACCTGATTGTATGAGCCTCTGTGGAATTGGACTTACCAAGCTTTGCCCCCCACAGCTGTGTTAACTTTTGTGAGACTTCATGGGGTAACAACGCTTGGACGTCTCTTGTTGCCATTGATAGTCCTGCTTGCTGACAGCCCCAATACGCGAATTTTAAGAATGATTCACTGTTCCATGTTAATTCGTATGGTTGATGATTGTCCAAAAAAAAGCTCTGAAGCCGCCAATCACTTTTTTCAAGCTGCTCAAGCCTATCTTCTCTGATAAAAACAACTATACCGATATCTTTTTCTGACGAGTTCCACAGGCGCAGAAAACTATCAAGAAAAGATTCCTCTAACCCATCCAGCATAAACACAACCTTAGTATCACTTAGCTCAATGCGTCGGATCAGTTTCGTTAAAGAATAATCTTGTCGCCCGCCCACTCGCTCAATCACCGTTTGCCGACTTCGCTCAACAATCGCTTTAGCCTCCTCACCTAATGTCGATGAAAAGGTTATAGGAAAAATTAAAGTATTTTCAAGCCACGCTTTATCCTGTGCTTCAATGCTATCGGGAGAAATACTCTTAACAAACTCATACCAATTCGGTTTTGCGCACATTTGCATGAAGTTAAAGGTTTTTCCGCAGCCTTGCGCACCAACAGATGCAACATTCGGTAAATTGGTGACATGTCTTTTTGCCAGATTTTTCAACGGTTCAGTAATAAACACCTCATCACTAAGCCCATTTTTAGCCGCTATTTGACCCACTAGGAAATTCTTCAACTTTTCAATCTCACCTTGTTTATCTACCTTGTCACTGTCAGACAACACAGTTTGAACGTTTTTGCTCTTGGCCCAAGCCAACGCTGAATGGTACAAAGAGCTGTGGCTGGTGATCGTCGAGATATATTCATCAAGTGTACTGATATGTAATAACTGGGAAGAGAATTCGCCTTCAACAATATTAATCAAGTGACCAAACTCGGTGACTTTCTGCGGCTCATAAGCTGACATCAACCTGCCGAGGTTCCTCTCGTAGTTTTGTGTATCCCTGAATTCTTTAGTGACAAAGGTGGTGATCACGGTTGGCGTTTTCGTTTCTTCAAAATCAGTGGATTGGATTTTTTGCTCACTGACCATCGCCGCCATTTTCGACAGCACATATTCGGTGCCACAAATCGCCTGTTCAGCCATGGTAGTAACCACAAAACGCTCGACCCGGGGATCAAACAACAAAGGACTCGATAGCTCACTTAAACCCGCCCGTAAATCGACCAGCGCATAATCAGCACCGAGCTTTTTAGTCAAGCTTAAGATGATGTCAGTACAGTGCCAGGGAGAATCAACCGCTTTGGTCAGGTGTTCAGGTTTGATTTGTACATCAGCGATTTGCGACATGCCTTGCATCGCCGCCCCAGAAAAAGCAGGCAAGATAAACAGCTCAACCCCGGCTTTCTCAATGGATACTTTCTTTAACTCTTTGGCATAAACACTAACCACGTTTTCAACTGTTGACACCGGATATTGCATCGATTCCATGAATTGGATCCATGACACTTGTGCTCGCTCATAGCTCGGTAACAAGTAGGTGATACCCGGAGCTTCCAAATCGGCATCGACTAGCAACAATTTGATTTTTTTACTTTTTTCAGCCAATTTACGATGGTTATCAATCAGTGCCGACAGATAGGTCAATAACGCCGTAGTCCTGCCCACACCGCCTTTAAAAGAATAAAAAGCCATTAAACCCGGGTCGCCTTCGACGCTGTTTTTATACTGAATATCAAAAGCATCGCCTTGATTGATATAACCGACATCCTGCCATAATGGTCGAATCTTCAACGGCTGAGCATCACCGTGAGCTTCAGAGAACTCAACAGCCAGATGGCTGCCAGCAATATCATAATTAACAGCTTTATTGGTGCTGTCCCATTGGTTTTTAAACAAGTCGGCAAACCATTTTTCAGCTGCTTCGATATCATCAGATTCAACTTCTACAGCATCACTAAAACACTGGATATTAACAATGCCAGCAGGATAAACGGTAAAGCTGTTCGTTTTGGCCGCCAGCGTTTTTCTGACATCAAACCAACTTAACAACATCATCTCAATTCCCCTTCTATCCACTTAGCAATGGACGTTAATTTATTGACCAACTCGGCTTTTTTCGGCTCATCTTTGAATTTGATACCATAACGAAATGCCTGATTAATCTGACTGCTATCGATATTACGCGGTCTGTCAGGATTTTTTAAATCACTCAACTGATACTGATCAATAAGCAAAGAAGCATCCACTCTGAGTTCACTGAGCATTTTATTAATGTCATGCCCTAATTCGCCTTCTTTAGCACCTGATACTTCCCGGCTTTGCTGTTTCAAAATAGCCGCTTTCAATCCACATTCAATGGCATAAAACAAACAGGTCAATGCAGCATTAGATTGTACAGTGGCACTGTGCCACAGTAATTTATGTGCCCTCCAAGCGCCATGGAACTCTCGTCTTGTGACATCAATTTTAGCCAATGAACCTCTCCAGTTAATCTTTCTCAAGCCCGCAAGATTTGGCTTTGAAGTGTATACTTACACCCCCTCCACAAGCAACCCCTTCACGCACCTCTTCACATACAAACAGGCCCGCAACAGCCACCAGCTGCTCACCATAATAAATCAATGGCGTACGACTGCGTTGCCAAGGCGGCACCTTATATTGTTTAAACAGATGCCTGAGCTTGCGAGTATGGGCTGAGCCCTGCGGTTTGCACGACACCCCGGTCACATCAAAGCGTACGGTGATTTTTTCATCAGCATGAGGCAGTCTGAGTTGTCCGCCGCCACCTATGTTAAGTGTGCTAAGCGTCAACGAACCAATGCCATGCTCAAAAACGACGGTCTGATCGAGTTGCAGTTCGACAGCTTCGCCGCTGTGCTCGATAGCATTGGCTAGTAGAAAAATCTCATCGCGAAAACGTCTTAACTGAACCCCCGCCCACTGCACTTTGGGATTGGCATCAGCTTTAGCCAGAATCACTTCATTAATCAGGGTATTGAGTACCTCGCGGGAAGGTAGACTGACGTTTTGTTTGGCCAGCCAATAACGCAACAAATTACGCTGACGAATAGTTGACAGTCGACCAATCCGCACAATATTCAGCGAATTACTTTCAACCTCACCCTCAACCCCAACCTTAACCCCAGCCAAATCTTGCGCCGCCAATTCGTCAACCAGTTGCTGTTGTTCGGCAATTAAACTGATAGAGCGACTGGCGGCTTTGTCAAATCCCGGCCAACGTTGGGTGATTTGTGGCAATACCTTTTGCCTGAGAAAATTACGCTCGAAGTGGGTGTCGAGATTGCTTTCATCTTCAATCCAACTTAGTTGATGAATGTCAGCATAACGTTGTAAATCTGCTTGGCTGCAATTGAGCAAAGGACGCAGCAACAGCGAGTCTTTGGCAAAGGCTAGACTCTGTGGCATCGCCGATAACCCTTTAGGTCCGGCACCGCGTTTGAGTTGCAGTAAAAACGTTTCGATTTGATCTTGTTGATGCTGTCCGGTCAAAACCAAGGCGTTGCTGGCAATACAGTCAGCAATCGCTGCATAACGTAATTCTCGCGCTTCGGCTTCAAGCCCTTTACCGTTAGCAGTGAGATGCACTGATTGAACATGCAGTTCAACTCCAAGGGCTTTACAGCTGGCCACACAATGGGCTTGCCAGGCTGCCGCATTAGGGCTGAGGTTATGATTAACATGAATGGCAATAATCGGCGTATCTTCATACAACTGCACAATAGTATGAAGTAATACGGTTGAATCCAAACCGCCGCTATAAGCAACGGCGATTTGTGAAGCGCTAGGCAGATGAGGTTGTAGGCTGGTTTCGATTGGGCTAAATAGTGTATTCATTATTGTTTATTGCCCGGCGAAACCATCAAAGCCAATCAGCAATAACCAAATGACATCAAACGGTTATACCGGTTCTCTAGCAACTCTTCGGTGCTGAATTCCCGCAGTGCCGCGAGATCTTTTTTCAATGTCGCTTTAAGACTCGTGGCCATCGCAACATGATTACGGTGAGCGCCACCTAAAGGTTCATCCACGATGCTGTCGATTAAGTCCAGTTCTTTGAGTTTTGGTGCCACAATGCCCATGGCTTCGGCAGCAACAGAGGCTTTCTCGGCGCTTTTCCACAAGATTGAGGCACAACCTTCCGGAGAAATCACCGAGTAGGTGCTGTATCGTAGCATGTTCACTTTGTCGCCAACACCAATGGCTAAAGCGCCACCGGATCCACCTTCACCGATAACAGTACAGATGATTGGCACCTTTAGGCCAGACATCACTTTGAGGTTTTTCGCAATCGCTTCACTTTGTCCGCGCTCCTCGGCACCAACCCCTGGGTAAGCACCCGGAGTATCAATAAAAGTGATAATTGGTAGATTAAAACGCTCAGCCATTTCCATTAAACGCAAAGCTTTGCGATAACCTTCAGGTTTTGGCATCCCGAAGTTACGTTTAATTTTTTCGGCGGTATCTCGGCCTTTTTGATGACCAATAATCATTACCGCTTCGTCGTCGAGTCGAGCAATGCCACCAATCAATGCCGGATCGTTAGCAAAGGCGCGATCACCACATAATTCATCAAATTCGGTGAAGATGTTGTTGATATAATCCTGAGTATAAGGACGTAGCGGATGACGGGCCACTTGGGCGGTTTGCCAAGCGCTTAAATCGGAGAAGATATTCTGTGTCAGTTCAACACTTTTCGCTTCAAGTTGACTGATTTGCTCTTCAAGACCCAAATCAAGTTCTCCACCACGGTTGACACTTTTCAGCTCTTGGGTTTTGGCAATCAAGTCGGCAATCGGTCGTTCAAATTCTAAATAGTTAAGGCTCATGGCGCAAAGGCTACCCATAGTTGTTTTTAAAAATAAATGTTGTTTTTAAACTAAATCGTTGTTTATAAAATAAAAATCGTAAAAATAATACGTCGCAAGCATAGACCTGTTAAGTCGATTAATTCTTTCTCTAACGGTTTTTATTTAAACCGCTAGTTAGGTTTTAGTTAAACTTCAACTCAACGTCTTTAACCAGTGGTTTAAGCTCATGCAACAGTTCATCCACTGGCGATACTCGCCACTCAACCCCAAGGGTTAACTTCGCTTGTGCTTGTGCACTGCGGTAAAAAACATTTAATGGACAAGTGCCATTTTTATAGGGCGACAATATAGCATGAAATCGCTCAACAAAGGAGTCATCAATTTGACTTTGATCGATGCTCACATTCACACCCGTCACGTATTTTTCCCGGGCGGTCATGATGTCCATCACATCACGGCCGGTCATTGTAAGCCCACCACTAAAATCATCAAAGCTGACCTGTCCACTAACCACTAATATGCGGTCTTTTTCTAGCAGCTCAACAAACGCTTCAAAGTCTTGATTGAAAAAACGTACTTCAATTCGGGCACTTTTATCATCCAGCGTCACCAAACCCCAACGTTTGCCTTTTTTGTTGATCATCACCCGCACCCCAATCACCAAACCCACCGCAGTGACTGACACGTCTCTGGCCGTCGGTTGCAAGTCAATGATCCGGTTTGAGGTGTAATTTTCTGATCTCTTTGCGAAATTGGTTGATCGGATGTCCCGTCAGGTACAAGCCTAATGTTTCGCGCTCACCATCAAGCCACACTTTATCCGCCCATTTAGGTACCTCTTTAAAGGTTTGTTGCACATCATGCTCTGCGGTGGCAATCAAACCAAACATGTCGGTTTGTCCGGTAGCTTCGGCTTTTTCATGCTGAGTCGCGGCTTTTAACGCCTCGGGTACTGTCGCCATCAGTGCCGCCCGATGAGGACCTAAGTTATCTAATGCGCCAGCATACACTAGTTTTTCTAAAATACGTTTATTGACTTTTTTCAGGTCAACTCGGGCACAAAAATCAAACAAGTCTTTAAATCGGCCTTTTTCGTCCCGAGCCGCTAAAATCGCTTCAACCGGGCCTTCACCCACGCCTTTTACCGCGCCAATACCGTAAACCACTTGGTTTTTTTCGTTGACGGTAAATTTATACCGGCCACTGTTCACATCCGGTGGGTTGAGTTTGAGCTTCATCCGTTTCGCATTCGTCCACCAAGGTAACGATTTTTTCAGTGTTATCCATATCCGCCGACATTACCGCTGCCATAAATTCCGCCGGGTAATGGGTTTTCATCCATAAGGTTTGATACGACACCAAAGCATAAGCGGCAGAGTGAGATTTGTTGAAACCATAACCGGCGAATTTTTCTACCAAGTCGAAGATTTTCATCGCCAACTCGCCGTCAATGCCATTGTCTATTGAGCCAGATTCAAAACCCGCCCGTTGTTTGGCCATTTCTTCGGGTTTTTTCTTACCCATGGCGCGGCGTAACATGTCTGCCCCACCGAGACTATAACCCGCCAATACTTGGGCAATCTGCATCACCTGTTCTTGATAAAGAATGATGCCATAAGTCGGCTCTAGTATCGGTTTAAGGCTATCATGCTGATATTGCGCATCAGGGTAAGAGATTTCTTCGTTGCCCAGTTTACGATCAATGAAGTTATCAACCATGCCCGATTGCAAAGGACCGGGACGAAATAGCGCCACTAGGGCGATCATATCTTCAAAACAATCCGGTTTAAGCCGTTTGATTAAGTCTTTCATCCCTCGGGATTCGAGCTGGAATACCGCCGTGGTTTCATAGCGTAATAACATCGCAAAACTGGCTTTGTCAGTCAGTGGAATTTCCGCGATATCAACCGGTGCTTTGCCCGTTTTGGCCCGGGTGTCGTTAACCATATCCAGCGCCCACTGAATAATGGTCAGGGTTCTTAAACCCAAAAAGTCGAATTTAACCAGCCCGGCGGTTTCAACATCGTTTTTATCAAATTGGGTAACCGGGTTTTTACCTTCCTCATCACAATACAAGGGCGCAAAATCGGTGATGGTAGTGGGCGAGATCACCACGCCACCAGCATGTTTACCGGCGTTACGCGTCACCCCTTCAAGCCGACGCGCCATATCAATCAAATCACGAACTTCATCATCCTGCTCATAAATGGCGGGTAATTGCGGCTCCATTTCAAAGGCTTTGCCCAGTGTCATGCCCGGATCGCCAGGGATTAATTTGGATATTCGGTCGACAAAACCAAACGGATGACCCAACACCCGGCCGACATCACGAATAACCGCTTTAGCCGCCATGGTACCAAAGGTGATGATCTGCGATACCGCATCACGTCCATAAATGTCGGCAACATGATCTATTACCTCATCGCGGCGGTCCATGCAAAAATCGATATCAAAGTCAGGCATCGATACCCGTTCAGGGTTAAGGAAACGTTCGAATAGTAGGTCAAATTCCAGCGGATCCAAATCAGTGATCTTCAGCGCATAGGCGACTAGTGACCCGGCACCGGAGCCCCTGCCCGGTCCCACCGGAATGTTGTTGTCTTTACTCCACTGGATAAACTCCATTACAATTAGGAAGTAACCAGGAAAACCCATTTTATTGACAACGCCTAATTCAATATCCAGTCGTTCGTCGTATTCCGGGCGTTTCTCAGCGCGGACTTTTTCATCCGGAAACAACAGGCTCAGCCGCTCTTCAAGGCCGTCTTGTGACACCTTGACCAGAAACTCTTCGATATTCAGGTCGCCAGTAGGAAAGTTAGGCAAAAAGTATTCACCCAAACGCACCGTGACATTACAGCGTTTGGCGATCTCCACCGAGTTTTCCAGCGCCTCAGGGATATCGGCAAACACTTCTGCCATTTCATCAGCCGAACGCAGATACTGTTTAGCACTGTAACGTTGTGGACGACGACTATCGCCGAGCACAAAACCATCATGGATACAGACGCGGATTTCATGGGCATCGAAATCGCTTTCTTTGAGAAAAACCACATCGTTGGTGGCGACCACCGGAATTTGTGTATGCTGAGATAATGCAATCGCGCCGTGGAGGTAATTCTCTTCATCGGCCCGCTCGGTGCGGATCAGCTCCAGATAAAAGTGATCGGCAAAATGCTGTTGATAAAAAGCGGTCATTTCATTGACGTGTTCATTATTGCCCTTAAGCAGGGCTTTGCCGATATCGCCTTCTCTGCCACCCGAGAGGATGATCACGCCCTCGGCATGTTCGACCAACCAGTCTTGGTCCATCACCGCTCTTTCTTCAATATGGCCGCGTAAATAAGCCTTTGAAATCAGTTCAGTGATATTGGCATAACCTTTATTGTTTTTTGCCAGCAACACCAGACGGAATAACTCGTCTTCCATCAAATCAGAGCGCATCCAGGCATCAACGCCAATAATCGGTTTAATCCCCGCGCCATGGGCGGCACCGTAATATTTCACCAGACCACACATATTCATCTGGTCGGTCAGGCCCACCGCTGGCATATTATTTTCAATCAGCTGAGCAATGATAGGTTTGACTTTATTGAGCCCATCTCGCATCGAGAAATCACTGTGCAGCCGTAAATGGACAAACTTCGGATCGTTCATGTCACGTCTCCTTGGGTCAATAGCGCTTCTCGGTTAATAGTCCGGTTAATAGTCCGGTTAATAACCCGACTCACCGGTTTGAAGCTCTTACGATGATGTTCGGTCACCCCATGCTGTTCAAGCATTTCAAGATGTAAGGCGGTGGGATAACCTTTGTGTTTAGCAAAACCATATTGGGGGAATTGACTATCGAGCTGTTTCATCTCTAAATCACGGGTAACTTTGGCAATAATCGACGCGGCGCTGATTTCAGCCACTCGCGCATCCCCTTTAACCACCGCCTCAGCTGGCATGGTCAAAGCCGGGCAACGATTGCCATCAATAAAGACAAATTCAGGGGTTACCGACAAATTAGCCACCGCCCGAGTCATTGCCAGCATGGTGGCATGGAGAATATTCAAGTCATCGATTTCTGCCGGGCTCGCCCGCCCAATCGCCCAGCACAAGGCATGTGCTTTGATTTGCTCAGCCAGCAAGTCACGTTTTTTTTCGGAGAGTTTTTTCGAATCAGCTAAGCCTGCAATCGGATGACGCGGGTCCAAAATCACCGCAGCCGTCACCACATCGCCCACCAATGGCCCACGCCCGACTTCATCAACCCCAGCAATCAAGGCAACATTCGGTCTGGTTATGGCTGGTAGTGTTGGCATTGGGGGTTTCCTTTATTGATTTAAAGTCTTTTTGTTGTTGCACTACCGTTATGCGGGCAAATGGGCTGTTCAGGTATCTGGAGCGCTTCGTTCTTAAAAAATAAAAACATTTTGACCACGGAGACACGGAGATACGGAGAAAAACAACGTCAAAAACCAAAAATTTTAACTGTTTTGCTTTTGACCTTCTCCGTGCCTCCGTGTCTCCGTGGTGAATGCTTTTGATTGTAAAGAACGAAGGACTCCAATAACCTGAAAAGCCCGTTAAACCCATAAGGCATCCACAATCCGTAATCATCAATCGTTAATTATTAACAACCCCAAGCACCGCCTTGGCGGCGTGCTCGCTGGCATCGAGGCGTAAACCTAGGTGAATACGTTTAAATTCAGCGATGAGTTCGGCGTTATCACTATCGAGAAAACCGCCGACCAATTCGGCCAGATGCGCTGGTCTCACTTCATCTTGCAGCACTTCGGGCACAATGGTTTTGCCCGCTAATAGGTTAGGCAATGAGAAGTTATCGACATTGATTAAGCGTTTGAAAATTTGGTAAGACAAACCATTTGAATTTATACGCCACCACCATCGGTCGTTTGATTAACATGCCTTCAAGGGTTGCAGTGCCTGACGCCATTAAGATTGCGTCACAAGCGGTCATGACTTCGCGGGATTGACCATCGACAATTTGTATTTTTAAACCCTCGGCGGTGAGGGTTTTAATCGCCATCAACTGGGCTCTGCGTGCTTTATTCACCACCGGGATGACCACTATCAGATTGTCGTATTTGGCTTGCAGCAATAACGCCGCTTTCATAAATGGCTCTGCCAGCATCGCCAACTCAGTGCCTCGGCTGCCAGGTAATAACGCCAGCACTTTGGCATTTTGGTCAATGCCAAGCAAAGCTCTGGCTCGCTGTTGATTAACTTCAAGGGGGATTTCATCGGCCAAGGTATGACCAACAAATTGACAAGGTACATTGTGTTTTTGATAAATTTCTTGCTCGAAAGGCAATAAACACAACACCATATCAGTGGCTTTGGCAATTTTGAAAATACGTTTTTCACGCCATGCCCATACCGATGGACTGACATAATGGACTGTTTTGATCTTCGCCGCTTTTAAACGCAACTCCAAACCAAGGTTGAAGTCCGGCGCATCGATGCCAATAAACACATCCGGCGAACGACGACAAAAGTACTCAACCAGTTCTCTACGAATAGCAAACAATCGCCGCAATCGGCTTAATACTTCAACCAAGCCCATGACAGAAAGCTCTTCCAGCGGATATAAAGTGCGAAAACCCTCAGCCAGCATCAACGGTCCGCCTATGCCTTCAAAAATAGCATTAGGATGTTGCACTTTTAATGCCTTGATCAAACCAGCACCGAGTATATCGCCGGAAGCTTCACCGGCAACAATGCCTATGCGTAATTTTCTTTCGCTTACTTTATCAACCACTTTTTTGCTTCTTCTAACGAATAATGCCACGAGGGGAGTTAACGATAAAATCAGTGAACAATTTCACCTGTGGATAAGTGTCTGACGCTTCGCCTAACTCAGCGACCGCCTCGGCAACCGTCTGCCCCTTACGATACACTTGTCGGTAAGCCCGCTTAATCGCGGTAATGGTGTCTTTTTCAAAACCCCGTCGTTTCATGCCTTCGGTATTCAAACCAAAAGGTTCGGCTTTAAGACCAGAAGCCATAACATAAGGGGGAACATCTTTGAGGATCAGGCTGTTGGCAGCACAAAAGCTGTGCGAGCCAATATGGCAAAATTGGTGAACACACACAAATCCAGCCAAAATACACCAATCACCCACTTGCACATGACCCGCCAATGAAGCGTTATTGGCGAGAATGTTGTTATCACCGATGGTGCAATCATGGGCAATATGAGCATAAGCCATAAACAGATTGTCACTGCCAATCGCGGTCAAACTGTTATCTTGAATCGTACCTCGGTGAACTGTGACACATTCTCGAAAAATATTGTTATCGCCAATCGTCAACACCGTAGGCTCACCAGCATATTTCTTGTCTTGGCAAGCTTCGCCAATCGAACTGTGCTGATAAATATGGTTGCCCTTGCCAATTTTGCTAGGACCTTTAATAACCACATGAGATTCGATAACATTATCATCACCAATCTCAACATCAGCGCCAATCAAAGTCCATGGACCAATGGTGACATTTTCGCCAATCACGGCGCTGGGGTCGATTATTGCAGATTCGTGGATCATGGTGCCTCTCCTGTGCGAATAAACAAGCGGGCATAAATGCACCGCCTACAAATTTCGTAATTATTCAGTATAACTATTGATTTAAAGTCTTTTTCTTTTAGTGCTACCGTTATATGGGCAGCTGGGCTGTTCAGGTATCTAGAGCCCTTCGTTCTTTACAATCAAAAGCATTCACCACGGAGACACGGGGGCACGGAGAAGATCAAAAGCAAAACAGTTAAAATTGTTGATTTTTTTAACTGTGTTTTTCTCCGTATCTCCGTGTCTCCGTGGTCAAAATATTTTTTATTTTTAAGAACGAAGCGCTCCAATAACTTGAAAAGCCCCTTAAACCTTTAAGACATGCACAAATTTAAACTTTAACCCTAGCCAACGTCAGCTCAGCACTACAAGCCACTTTACCCTCAACTCGGGCTTCGCCATAAAACTTCCAAATACCCCGGCGAGTTTTCACCACCTCAACATGCAAATGCATGGTGTCTCCAGGACCAACCTGACGCTTAAAACGGGCTTTATCAATACCGGCAAACAAATACAATTCGTTCTCTTCACGGTCTTCAACCATTTTAAAGCCCAACAAACCCGTCGCCTGAGCCAGTGCTTCGAGGATCAGCACACCGGGAAAAATCGGCTTGCCGGGAAAGTGTCCAGTAAACACAGGTTCATTAAACGTGACGTTTTTTATCGCATGTAAACTTTTACCTTTATCGTACCCTATCACTCGGTCAACCAATAACATTGGGTAACGATGGGGTAACAATTCCAAGATATGCTGAATATCAAATCCATTATCCACGGCGGCTATATTTCCTGACTCAGCAGTCTCGTTGGTGCTTTGTTGATCAACCACGATTAAAGTTTCCTATTGTGTGTATCTAGTAGCTTCGGCTACTTATTTTGTTGTAAAACCTGCAACTCGCTGATCGCTTTTTGGTTCTTACGTATTTTTTGATGCATATCGTCCAGTTGACGAATGCGGACATTCACTTTGCGCCACTCTTTAAGTGGCATACTCGCCATACCCGATGAATAAGAGCCCGGCTCTTTGACATCCTGAAGGACTTGAGCCATCCCATTGAATGTCACATTATCAGTAATGGTTAAATGACCCGCAATGCCAGCTTTACCCGCCAGCACACAGCCTGAACCAATCGTGGTACTACCCGCCACCATCGCTCCCCCAGCCATCGCCGAGTTATCACCAATGATCACGTTGTGCGCGACATGACAGAGGTTGTCAATAATCACCCCATTGCCAATCGTGGTATCATCCAATGCGCCCCGGTCAATAGCGCTATTTGCGCCGACTTCAACCCGGTCGCCAATGGTTACACCACCAAGCTGAGGAATTTTGTGCCATTGGCCTTCATGCGGTGCAAAACCAAAACCATCCGCACCTATTACCACACCAGAGTGGAACAAACACGAGTGACCCACTTTAACGTGATGGTAAATCGACACATTGGCCCATAACCGGGTGTTTTTGCCAAGCGTGGTGCCTTGACCGACAAAACAATTGCTACCAATGATCACATTATCTTCAATCACCACGCCTGCGGCTATCACGGTGTGTTCACCAATAGAAGCGGTTGCTGCAATGGTGGCGGTTTCGTCAACCACCGCAGAAGCAGCAATCCCCACGGCTTGACCCGGGGTGCTGTCCATAATGTGCGCTAATGTGGCATAACCCAGATACGGGTTATCAAGAACAATCGCGGTAGCTTTGCTGTTGGCTTGGCAGAATGCTAGCTCATCGGGATGAATAAGCACCACTGAGGCTTGAGTAGCGGCCAGTTGTGGCCGATATTTGGCATTGGTTAAAAAGCTGATGCATTGGGCCGTGGCGTTTGCCAATGTCGCAATACGCACCACTTCAATGGTGTCATCACCAACAACTTTACCGCCCAACTGTTGCGCAATGTCCGCAACAGCAAAACGCTTAAGAGAAAGACTCATTATTTAATCTTTTTAACCCGTTCGGCCACTTTGTTAGAGATATCAGATTTGCTGTCATTGACCATGAAAGCCACTGAGGTTTTGTGTAACACCACATCATAACCGTCACTTTTAGCCACTTGCTCAATCGCTTGTTCTACCAAAGTATAAATTTTTGCTTGCTCTTCAGCACCACGACGCTGAATTTGTTGTTGCAAAGGTTTGCTTTGCGCTTCAAGCTTTTGCTGTTGCTCAATGATGGTTTTTTTCAACTCATCTTGCTCTGTGGTGCTTAAAGTTGCGCCTTCACGTTGCAATTTTTCATAATTGAATTTAGCATCTGCCTGCAACTTTTTAAGCGCTTCAATTTGCTCTTTAAACTCGTCATTGACCGTTTGCTGAATAGCCGCCATACGCGGTAATTGCTGCGCCACGGACTGAACATCTACAATCCCGACTTTTTGATCTTTCGCCGAGGCATTGCCCATCAACATCAATGAACCTAAAAGTACCAATGCCACGTTCTTTACTGCTTTATTCAACATACTGTCCTCTATATATATAATTTTAATAATTTATTTGGTTATCTGTGTTTTAAAGAAGGTTATATTTAATCGCCTGAAAAACGCGAATAAATTCGCGTCTACCTAGACGAGGTTTTAACCTCGTGAATATCGGTTAAAAAGTTGTACCAATATTAAAACTAAATACTTTCAATTTATCACCCGGGCGTTCTTTAATGCCCTTGGCGAAGTTAAACACCATCGGACCCATCGGCGACAGCCATTGTAATGATATCCCGCCGGATGCACGATACAGATTCGGATCCGAATAATCCAGCATTTCTAGATCATCATTATTTGGCAGCTGGGAGAGAGTATCATAATCAAATTCGGTATCCCAGATATTTCCCGCATCAACAAATAAGCTCGTACGAATTGATGAACGGATTTCATCAGAGATAAATGGCAATGGGAAAATCAACGACAAAGACCCGGTAGCTACGGCATTACCGCCCACCGCCTGCTGGTCTCTAGAGAAGCCCGGCAAGGTGGTGACGATATCATTGGTCGGCCCCAGAACAATCGGCCCGGTACCACCGGTTTCATCTGGTGCACCACCAATCTGTTGCGGGATTTTATAAACCGCTTTAGGACCTATGGTATTGACTTCAAACCCCCGGACCTCGTTTTGTCCAGTCCTGAAATTCTCTCTAAATGGCAACACCTGATCAAAGCCGTTTTTATCACCAAAACCATTACCATAACCGAGTTTACTTTTTGCCAATACCGACCAAGTTTGTGCCCGGTCAATAGGGAAGTAAAAACTACCGTTATAGGTCATTTTGAAATACTGTACATCAGAGCCCGGTACCGTCACTTTAAACTGAGCACTTTGCGTACTGCCGTCAGTCGGGAAAGTACCCCGGTTAATGGTGCTACGATACCAACCAACACTGGCTTCAAGGTTATTGTATTTAATCCCCTGATCAGGATTATTTGGGTCTTCAAATAACGACTTGAACACTTTGATTTGTTCATATTCATTAATTCGTGAGACGTTTTCATGTTTAAACGTCAAACCGACATTAAGACTGTTCTTTTCATCAATAGGAAAACCCAACGTCGCGCCTAAACTATAAGACTGCGCCTCATAGTCAGTAAACGCCCGCTGCTTACTGGCATCGTAATTACTATAACTCAAACTACCACCGAGGCTTACCGCATCAATGGTGAAATAGGGGTCAGTATAAGAGATGTTAAAGCTTTCAAAACCTTTCGAGGTATTGAGACCAAAACCGATACGGTTACCGGTACCTAAGAAGTTATTCTGTTGCACCCCAGCCTGAAACGCCAAACCGTTGAAGTCGCCATAAGAAACACCAACATTAAATGACCCAGACAGCTGCTCTTTTATAGTAAAGGTGACGTCAACCTGATCGTCTTCGCCAACCACAGGTTCAGTTTCAAACTCCACAGTTTCCATATACGGCAAACGTTGAATCCGGCTTTTTGACAATTCAAGCAAATCGTTAGACAACCACGAACCTTCCATCTGACGAATTTCACGACGAATAACTTCATCCGACGTGGTGCCATTACCGACAAAGTTAATCCGGTTAACGTAAATACGTTTACCCGGCGTCACTGAGATGGTTAGCTTCACTTCTTTTTTCTCGTCATCGATATCAGGAATGGTCTGCACTTTAGCATTAGCATAACCAAAACGGCTCATAAACTGATTGATCAGCTTTTCGGTGTAAGTCACCACCGCACCGTTATATAACTGCCCTGGGATGATAGGAATAACCTTACGCATGGTCTCTTCACGACCGAGTAAGTCACCGATAAAATCAAAACCGGTCACGGTGTATTCCTCACCCTCAGTAATATTTAAGGTGACGTAAACCGATTCTTTATTGGGCGTAACAGACACTTGGGTGGAGTCGACGTTATAACGCAGATAACCTCGGTCGAGGTAAAAACTTTGCAGTTTTTCAACATCACCCTGCAAGGTTTGTTTGCGGTAACGGTCATCAGTCATAAAGCGCCACCAAGGCACATTTTGCTCAGATTCGAAGTCTTTCATCAACACTTCATCACTGAACACTGAGTTACCAACAATATTAATTTGTTTAACCGCAGCGGCTGCGCCTTCGTCAAAGACAAAATTGATACCGACGCGGTTACGCGGTAAATCAACCAAATCGATTTCCATCGACGCGTTGTATTTACCAACACTGTGGAAGAAATCCAACAGCCCGTTTTTGATTTGCTGCAAAGTGGTTTTATCGAGGGTTTCACCAGCGACGAGACCATTGCCTTCGAGACTTTCTTGCAACTGCTCGTCTTTGATATCTTTGTTACCATCAAAGGTCACATTATCAATGATCGGCCGTTCTTTAACCCCGAAAATAATATTGTTGCCATCTCTGTAGACTTCGATTTTATCAAAAAAGCCCGAGCCATATAAACGCCGGACCGTACGGGTCAAGGTAAACTCGGAAATTTCATCACCGACACTAAACGGAATATGTGTCAGTGCAGCACCGACCGTCACTCGTTGTAAACCTTGGACCTTCATGTCCTTCACTACAAATTTATCATCAGCGTTAGCTGCCGGACTAGTGCCTAGCAACAATGCAGAACAAAATGCAGTGGAGAGTGCAGTGGAGAGTGCAGTGGAGAGCATTGTTTTTACCATCATTATTTTAAAAAGTTTCCTACGACTACGACAAACGAGAAATGTCATTGATGAGCGCGATACTCATTAATAAAAACAGAATCACAGCGCCAAACTTAAAGCCTAATTCTTGTGTTCTTTCAGAGACCGATTTACCACGGATAAGTTCAATCATATAGAAAAATAAGTGCCCACCGTCCAGTATTGGCAACGGTAATAGGTTAATCACGCCTAAATTGACACTGATCAGGGCCAGAAATGACAAAAATGGCACAATGCCATAATTGGCACTAGTACCAGCCCCTTGAGCAATCGAAATCGGCCCACTTAAATTTTTCACCGAGACATCACCCGTTAATAGCTTGCCGATCATAACAAAACTTAACTTGATTAACTGTCCGGTTTTAATAAAACCATGATATAGCGCATCAACTACGCCATATTGAATGGTGATCCGATGACTTTCTGGCCACGGTTCACCGACAGGGGCCAAACCAACAAACCCCTGAGTAAACCCATTAGCCACTTCACGTGCCCGAGGTGTGACCTCAAGCACCAGCAACTCACCATTGCGATCAATGGTAAAAGCCAACGGCTTGTTAGCATTATTTTGAATCACGCCAACTAAATCCTGCCAGCGAGTGACGGCATTACCGTCAACCGCCTTAATCTCATCGCCTTGTAACAAACCCGCCGCAAGGGCCGCAGAATCTGGGCTGACCTGAGCAATTTTAGTGCTGATACGGGGGCGAAACATGGTGATCCCCAAGCTATCAAACGCCGATTGTTTATCTGGCTCAAACTGCCATCGCCGGGTATCTAACTTAACTTGCCCTGGCCTGACTGCCATCTAAATTAGCGGTCTCAATGGTCACCGTCGGGTCACCAATACTGGCCACCAAAGCCAAATTAACCGCTTGCCAGTCAATGGTGTCGCTGCCATTAATCGCTATAATTTGTCGGTTTGAGCGCATCCCGCTTTGAGCGGCAATCGAATCGGCTTTAACCTCGCCAACCATCGGTTTTACCGACGCTTCGCCAATCAAATACATCACCCATAACACCAGCACAGCAAAAATAAAATTGGCTGCGGGTCCGGCGAAAATCACCGCCATGCGTTGCTGTACTGACTTATTGTTAAATGCCTGATCTTTTTGCTCATCAGGCACCTCATCGATGCGCCCATCCAGCATTCTGACGTAACCGCCCAAGGGAATTAGCGCAATAACAAATTCAGTGCCATGCTTGTCTTCCCAGCTATACAGGGTTTTACCAAAACCGATAGAAAAACGTTGCACTGTGATGCCATTGCGTCGAGCGACCCAAAAATGGCCAAACTCGTGTACCGTCACCAATACACCGAGGGCGACGATAAAAGACATTGCATTCCATAAAAAAACCAGCATATTGATTTATTACCTTTAAGTTAGCAATTGTGTCGCCACAACTCGCGTCTGACGGTCAATTTCAAGAATAGCCTCAAGTGAGTCAGCGGCAATATTGCACCCTCTGGCAAGGCATTGCTCGTTTATTCGACTGATATCAACAAAGCCGATTTTGCCTTGCAAAAATGCTTCAACAGTAACCTCGTTGGCGGCATTCAAAATTGTCGTCGCTCCCTGCCCTTGCTCACACGCATCCATCGCCAATTTAAGGTTGGGATAACGGCTAAAATCAGGCTCGGCAAAGGTAAAATCTTTAGTTTTGAAAAAATCCAGTGGCTCAACCCCGGCACTGATACGCTCAGGATAAGCCAATGCATGAGCAATCGGTGTGCGCATATCTGGATTGCCCATTTGCGCCAATACAGAGCCATCGACGTATTGCACCATCGAATGGATCACACTTTGTGGATGAATCACCACTTCAATATTGGCCGGCTTTAAATTGAACATCACACAAGCTTCGATATATTCGAGCCCTTTGTTCATCATAGTGGCAGAATCGACAGATATTTTTTGCCCCATCGACCAATTCGGATGTGCCACTGCCTGAGCCGGGGTAATACTGGCAAACTCGCTTAACGGTTTGGTCAAAAACGGACCACCAGAGCCGGTCAATAGAATTTTCTCAACACCAAACTCAGTGTTATCCGCCGCACTCATATTTTGCTGCATCGCTTGAGGCAAACACTGAAAAATCGCATTGTGCTCGCTGTCGATAGGCAACAAGGTTGCACCATGTTTTTTCACTTTATCGATGAACAAAGCACCGGTCATCACCAAGGCTTCTTTATTGGCTAGCAAGACTTTTTTACCCGCCTCAACTGCCGCCAAGGTCGGCAACAATCCAGCCGCGCCAACAATCGCCGCCATCACAGTATCAACGCCGTCAGCCGCGCTGACAACCGCCAAAGCCTCAGTGCCAGATAACACCTCAGTTTGACAATTGGTGGTTTTTAACTGCTGGTCAAGGGCTTTGGCGGCATCAGCATCAACCATCACCGCAACCGCAGGCTTAAACTCGATGCACTGCTGCGCCATCACAGTGACATTAGTAAAAGCGGTCAAGGCATAAACTTGATAACGCTCAGGGTGGCGAGACACGACATCCAACGTGCTCTTACCGATAGACCCAGTTGAGCCCAGAATTGATAAAGTTTGCACACGATCCATAAAAGCAGCCATTAGCGAAGCACGAACATATAAAGCAAAATGAACACCGGTGCAGCAGCGACCAAAGAATCAATGCGATCGAGTAAACCACCATGTCCCGGCAATATCGAGCCACTGTCTTTAATGCCCGCCGCTCGTTTGAGCATACTCTCATTCAAATCGCCTACCGCCGAGACAATAGCGGTAATAATCGCCACCATGAGATAAGGCAAATAATGATTCAGTTCGATACTAAAGCTCAAATTGAGCACTAAAACTAAAACAGCCACAGCAAACAGACCACCTAAAAATCCTTCAAGGGTTTTATTCGGGCTGACCTGCGGCATCAACTTGCGCTTGCCAAAGCGTTTACCAAAGAAATACGCACCAACATCCGCCGCCCAAACAATAGCCAACGAAGCGAATAATAAAGTGGCACCAAAGTAAAAGTGATTATTGATATCGAGAGTTCTAATAGCAACAAAAGCAATCCAAGCAGGAATAAGCGTCAGCAACCCCATCAAACCTTTAACAACTAAGTTGTCGCGCCATGCAGCAGCACTATTCGGATAAGAATAAACCAGTGCGGTTGACAGTAACCACCAGACACCAGCAGCTAGCAGGATATTTTGATAAATAGGTTGGAGTTTGAGCGCTGACTCAGATAATAGCTGATGATCGTTCAGCCACATGGTTTCGACCGGAACAGTGAAAGCCAAAAAGCCAATGATGGCAGCGTTTACGGCCATAAATGCCAAACGGCTGATGGTCGCATTGAGTCCCATTAAAGGTCCCCATTCCCATGCACCAATCAAGATCACCACGGCACAAAACAGCGCGAAAGCCTCAGCACCGAGAAAGAAAACGCAAGCCAATGTTAGCGGAGCCAACACTAGTGCGGTAATAATTCGTTGTTTAAGCAAGTTAATTCCTCAAGCGGCTATCCAAGCACAAGCGGTTATTTAAGCAAAAGCTGTTTGATTTGCTCGCCAGTACAGCCGAATCGTCGTTCGCGCTCAACATAAGCAGCAACCGCGCCGGCAAAAATAGCATCATCAAAATCAGGCCATAAATGTTCTGTAAAATACAACTCGGCATAAGCCGCCTGCCATATCAGGAAGTTGCTGATACGATAGTCGCCACCGGTTCTGATTAACAAATCCAACGGCGGCTGTTCAGCCAACGCCATATGTTTATCAATTAATGTCTCGTCCATCGCATCCAGCGATTGCTGATTATCATGGCACTCTTGTGCCGCTCTTTTCGCCGCTTCAGTAATGTCCCAGCGACCGCCATAATTGGCAGCGATATTCAGCATTAAAGCCGTGTTATTTTCAGTTTGTGCTTCGGCTTTGGCAATTTTTTCCTGCAACTTGTCTGAAAATCGGCTGATATCGCCAATCACCCTCAAGCGCACATTATTTTTGTCGAGTTTTTTAACTTCCTTGGTCAACACCATCATAAACAGATCCATTAAGGTCGACACCTCATCTTCGGGTCGACGCCAATTCTCACTGCTAAAGGCGAATAGGGTTAAGGCTTTAATGCCGTGTTTACGACAAAAGCTCACAGAGCGTCTCACCGCTTCGACCCCGTTTTTATGCCCCCACACTCTGGGCTTGTTTTTTTGCTGCGCCCAACGACCATTGCCATCCATAATGATGGCAACATGTTGAGGCAGGTCCTGCTGTGAAAAAGCAAATTCTTCGAACGACATAAATCACACCAAAAGTTTACTGGGCCTTAATAAAAAACGCCGTGTAGTATACCCCACCCCGCGTGGTTACTCTAATTTTTTTGTTGTTGGGCAAAATAGCAGCAACTGGGGCAAAAACAAGATATAGAGGAAGGCAAGAGAAAGGTAAAAAGAAGATAAGGGAAAGGGCTCCAATCAAGCACGTTTGTAGCTAGCGGATTTATCCCGGGTGTTTTATTGACTTAAACAAGCGGCTAATGATTAACAATTAAAAGCAACATTAAACACTTAATGCTGAAAAAACCGCCAGAAAATTAAGCTGTCAATTATCCCTCAACATTGACGAGATTGAAACCTCGTCTACACACCAAAACCAAAATGACTACCATCAGACATTTCGATATCTAGGCGAAGTTTACCGCCAGTGGCCTCTATATATTTTTTGAGTGAAGATAATTTAATGTCTTGCCCCGCTTTTTCCATACCTGCCACTGTCGGTTGTTTTATGCCCATCGCATTGGCGACTTGTTTTTGGGTTAATTCTGCTCGGTTTCTTAATTCAGCAAGATGAATATCGAGCAACATTTCAGTGGCCATTGCTTTGGCTTGTTCAACCACTTGCGGATCTTCATTGTTTAGTATTTCTTCAAATGTTTTGGTCATTGTCTTTCCTCAATTCTTCGCACTTAATTCTTCTAAGTAGCCTTGATATTCTTTGTCAGCAATTGGGATCATGCGTTTATAAAAACGCTTCTCGTCACCAACCTTATTGCCCGCACACAATAAAACACCTTTTTCTTGTTGGGTCAAAAACAAAAAATGCCCTAAGTGGATCACCTCTACTTTGTACTCTTAACTCTATTCATATTCGAAAACTCAGACCCTTCAACGGTATCAGCATAAGGTCTGGCCAAATGCGGGCCTTTTTCTTTTAACAAGTATATCCCGGCAAGCACTCTTACCCGGTCTGTTTTACCCAACTGTCTTAACCAATCACTAAATCTGTCAGTTGCGATGACTTGCCACATAGATTTGCCTTACTCAAATTATAGGTTACATCCTATAATCATTCGACTTCCTTATCAACCAAAGTTTAACACCACCTGCAATAGCACTACAAAACCTTGGGTCATTTGATCGACAACCAAACTTCAAAGGGACAAAAACAAGATAAGAGGAAGGCAAGCAACAGCAAAGTGCGACCGTTGGATCCGTTAATCCTTTAGTGCTACGATACCGCCATCAGCAGGACTATTAACACTACAATCAACATTATTATCAGGAATAAAATAACGTTATGGCAGCCGGGCAAATCGACACAACTTTTTTTAACCGTTGCATATTAACTTTGGAGCGGGCATATAGCCTAGTCGAGAAGGCCGACCCGGAAAGTATCGAATATGACATGTATCGTTCTGCCTGTGTGAAAGAGTTTGAAATGATCCTCGAACAGGCAGGCAAACTGCTAAAAAAATGCCTCAAACCCTTTTTTCACAGCCCCAAAGCGGTAGACAAACTGGTTTTTAAAGACTTGTTCAGACAAGCATCTCAGCATGACTTAATCACCATTGAGCAAGCTGAAAATTGGTTGATTTACCGGGATAATCGTAATACCACAGCCCATGATTATGGGGTTCATTTCGCTGACAAAACCCTGACCTTATTAGATCAGTTTATTATTGATGCCAAAGCGATTGAAATGGTTTTTAAGGCCAGTAACCATGATTGACCTCAGAGAGAAAGACAGGGCGGAAATTTGCCGATTGGCCAACGATATTTTTGCGCCCAACACTGAACTATGGGCCTATGGCAGCCGAGTGAAAGGCACCAGTCATGATACCAGTGACCTAGATTTAGTGATCAACACCCCAGCTGAACAGCCACTAGACGTCGAACAGTTAGTCGCCTTCAAACTGGCACTGCAACAATCTAACATTCCAATCATGATCCAAGTACTGGACTGGTTACGTATCCCTGAGTCATTCCGACAGAATATTCTCACTCATTATGAAGTGTTGCTGCGGGTAGAATAGCCATAAATCGACCAGCAAAAGACCACCAGCAAATGAATATTAACAAAGTTTTGACATTAGACCGTTTCTTTACCATGATATTTACCGTTGGGGTTTTCCCATCGCACTAACTAGTGTTCATGCAGAAACGTAAATTCCGGCGTTGCCGAAAGTTTACTTTATATCTGATAAACTCATTAACTTATTGATTAATAAGCCTTACCGCTAATGCGGCATAGCGCCCGTCCTGCCATTTGGCAGCGCGAAAAAGTGTTTTCGGACGGACACTAACTAACAAGAGAACGAGGAACGACGATGAAATTACAATTAAACAAAAAGAAACTTAAAAACCTAACCAAAGATAACCATTTATTACCTATATTACCGATGGAAGCGACGACTCACATTGGTGGTGGACACAACAAAGCACAAGACGCTATCGGTGATTTACGAAGCACTTATACCTGCAAACCACTGACACTGTGCGATTGTCGCTGTGCATAATGATTTCCCGTTTAGAGAGCTGGCAACATTATAATTAGTAATCGGTGATGCATACCTAGCCTTCAACGGGTAAATAAATCGCAATCACCGACTCCATACCCGGCGTCGACGTCACCTCAATAGTGCCGCCATGTTCCTCACTCATCCCACAGCCGTTATCCCGAACCTCAATAACCACGCTATCATGATGCAAACCACAGCGGATCACAATCTGACCTGAGTACTGATCCTCGTGGTTATTTTGTCTGTCTTGAATGGCATCGCAGGCATTGACCAGCAGATTGATTTGCGGCGCATGGCATAACAGCTTCGGCACTGGGCTAAAGTCGGTGACAAATTCACAGACTTCGCGGTATTTGGTTTTAACCAAATGCAGGGTTGATTCAATACAATCGGTGATATCCACTGTGGTTTTACTGCCACTATCGAGCCGGGTAAAAGTCCGCAGGTCCTCGACGATGGTTTTAATCCGCTCGGTACCATTAGCAATGGTTTTAATATGGTCATACAGCGGAGCAAATTGCGCGGCAAAACTGGCGAGGATTTCGTCATCGGCATCATCACCAGCCAAATCGACAAAAAACTGTTGTACTCGGGCCAAATCCACTTCAAGGTTTTGTATCCCAACGTGGGCAAAATTAGTCGGATTATTGATTTCATCGGCGACTCCGGCTGTCAGTATACCCAAGGAGGCCATTTTTTCGGCATGTATCAGTTGTTGTTGGGTATTTTTCAACTTCTCATGGGCGGCTTTGGTTTCTTCATAAGCCACTTCAATGGTCTTGGCATATTTGACGATACTTCGGTGCCTGATAACCCCCAACGCAATCACAACACAAACAACTGCCAGTAGTTGCTAAAAAAGCCTATAATCGGTTTTAACCAAGACATCTTCACGACTATTCCAGTGTTTGTAAATATTGTTTTTTTTGTTGCGGTGTCATTGCCGCCAATAACTTGTTGATAATCGATAATAATACAGGCCAACCTTTTAGTACCGAAAAACTTAAAGTGTCGGTCAATGCCGTCTGGCCAATAACTCGAATATTTTGGGTAACCAATTCATTCATTAGATATGAGCAATGAAGCAGTGGGCACAGTAAAATATCCACATCACCACTATTGACCGCTAAGACCGCCGCTTTAACCTCGCCCAGCTCAGTCAGCCCATCGACATAAACCCGGGATGGATTGGCGGTTAACATCACCACGGGCATCTTAATCACAGGTCGAGAAAAAAGGTAATTTTCATTAAGTTGGGGATTCAGGTTATTACCGATGGTAATATCGGCTTCACTTAAGTCGACAGTTAACAACGATGCATCAAAGCGATCATCCGGTGACCATTGCGTCGACAGCTGGCTGTCAAAATAACTAATGTGATCGGCCACTATTCCCTTGTATTCCTGCTTTATATCTGTTCCCAGTGGCAAGCCAAAATCAGGCAGATGAAAACGCAATTGCGGATGTGCTAACAACCAATGTTTTTCATCCTTGCTAAGTTTAGTCATCGTACCAACTCTGGAATCAATCGTGCCAAACCATTTGCTTCTTAGTTCAATCATTTTTTATTCGGGTACAGCCAACAACGCTTTATTGAGAATACTCTGCAACACCGGATTATCATGGCGCACAGCAAATGACGAAGTATCGGTGGCATGATTAATCCATTCAGACAACGGGATCAATTGCACATTGTTGATGCTGTGCTTTTGAATCAGATAGTTAACGCTCAATGTGTAGTCGATACAAGCATCCACTTTGAGTTCAGCCACAGCCAATAATGCTTCAAGCTCACTATTGACATAATGCAACTGAATATCTGGATATTGTCGTTCCAAATACCTTGTAGTTGCATAACCTTTAACCACAGCAATGCGTTTACCTGTAAGCTTAGCCAACGACATTTCCGTTTGTGCTTGGTTGTTTCGCATCACGATAATCCGTTTGGTTTGCATATAAGGCTGAGTAAAACGCATGATTGTTCGCCGTTCCTTGGTATTATCTACATCCACCAGCACATCAATAGCACCCTGTTGCAGTTGCTGCATCTGTTGCGTCCAAGTACCCCGTATAAATTCAATTCGACTATCCAGCAACTGAACCATATAGCGTATCAAATCAACGGTAAAGCCTTGTTCTTGTTGATTGATAATGAAAGCCATCGGTGCCACAGACTCATGAACATTGATCTTCAATGCGGTTTTGTCATCGAGGTAATCTTGCTCTTCTCTGGTTAGGGATACATTTGGCAACGCTTCCCTGGCCCCTTTAAACCACTTACTTCTCAGTTTGATCAGCTGATGATCGGGGATCACATTAATGGCTTTTTGTATCAAGCCAAATAATACGGTATTGTCTTTATGGGTCGCAATACTGGTCAGTTGAGCTGGTATATCAAGAGACTCTTTAATTGAAATGACTTGTAAATCGGTCATAAAATGCTTACCAAGCAGATAGTTAACCATCGGCCTCCCTTCAATATAGACATCAGCCTTTTTGCTTGAAACCGCTGTTAATGCCGCCAAGGGATCTTGTTCGATAATAAAAGTACTCTGTGTAAATATTTCTCGTAGCCGCTGATTCAGCACAAACCCTTCAACGAGCGCAATACGTTTGCCAGCCAAAGAGGTACTCGTGCCAAGATTTGTTGCGGACAAACTCAACTTTCATCTTCAGTTGACTGGCCACTAATTAGATATGATCAATACTAAAACCGGTGGGTTTAACCCCAAGCGTATAGTTAAAAGGCGGGAAGTCTCTTTCACTTTGCACAGTAAAGGATCGGTGTTGTTCAAGGTAAGTTTTCTCTGCCGTTGTCAGCAGCGACCATAACGCCGAGTCCACTTTGCCACTAGCAGCCTCAGCAGTCTCAGCAGTCAGTGTCCCTGTACAGGTCAGCAAAGTCAGATTCAGGCAGCATTACCAAACTATGGATAAGGCAGTTCGTTGCATTATTGGCTAACCCTATTGGGGTGAATTATCTTAATGAATATAAGCCATTGTAGTTCACCACACCGAAGGGACAAGCGCTGATAATGAATAACTGCCGCTGTCAGAACTTACAGCAGCAAAAGGTGGATATTAAAAGCGAGTTGAACAGAGCTGCGCCAAAGCGCTTTATTTGTCTTCAAAATAGTTATCCAATTTATCTAAAATAGTCAGACCTTTTTCAACATCTCCTGATGCGGCCAGCGCTTTTAAACGGTTATGTTTATCGTCTGGTAATATGAGGGTTAATGTATTGATGCCCAATGACAAACAAGGTACGGTTTAATACTGTCCATTGACCTACCCTGTGGTATGATGAATAATCATACCATTGAAGAGAGAGAAGGTATTCTATGAACAGCAGCAAAATTGCAATTACCATGGAACCCGGCCTATTAGCTGAGGTTGATGCGCTAGTAAAAAAACATTTATTCCCAAGTCGAAGTCGGGCAATTCAAGAGGCAGTAAAGGAAAAACTGCAACGAATGAACCATAGCTTGCTGGCTCAGGAGTGTGCGAAGTTAGATCCTGAGCACGAGAAAACACTGGCGGATGAAGGTTTTACTGAGGATTTATCCCAATGGCCCGAATACTAAGAGGTCAAGTGCGTTGGGCTGAATTAAACCCTACCCGTGGCCATGAACAGGCCGGACACAGACCAGTACTGATCCTCAGTCAGGATGTTTTCAATGACCGTTCTGGAACGGTCATTGCTATGGCATTATCGAGTCAGCCACAAAAGGCGGGTTTTCCACTAACCTACCTATTGGACTCTGGTCAATTACAGAAACCATCATGGGTTAAAATAAGCCAAATACGCACGTTATCAGTGGAACGCATTGGTAAAAAGCTGGGTGTTGTTGAACCCGAGCAATTAGCACACATCATTGATGGATTAAATCAGATAATCGGGGTATAGCAAGGCGGACGCGATGTAGCCGCCTGCGGATTTCGACAATAGCCTAAAAATCAACCGAGTAACCCATACTCACCGTTCTACCTCTACCTTTAAAATAACGGTCATCATTCACTTCACCGCTTTGTGAAAAGTAAGTGAAGTAATCTTTATTGAGCAGATTTGACAATGATAAGCTGGCGGTACCGTATTCATCTGGCAATTGATAACGAATAGAAGCGTCAACCAAGGTGTAACCGCTAAACGCCTTGTCAGCATCATCAAATGAACGACTAAAGGCATGATTAATTTGCAATAGAGTGTTTATCCGCTCTTGCCATACCCCGCTCCATGTGGCGATCAGCCGATCAGGTGACACGTTACGACCATCTAACTTGGCGTCCACCGAACCATCCCCGTCACTGTCAAACTCTCCTTTTATATAAGAGTAACCGAGTTTTAATTTATGCTGCCGATTAACCTTATAACTAATACTGGCTTCTACCCCTGAGGTTTCGGTTTTCTGTCTTTGTAGAATAAACTGATCACCATCTGCCTTTAAACGCGCACCAAAATCAGATGAGGAATGATAATAACTTAACTCTAGCTCAACCGCTTTGCCATCAAAACTGAAGCCAATCTCTTGGTTGTCTGTCACTATCGGCGACAGGTCCAAAAAGGTATCAACATCTAAATCTGGCGCTTTGATGCCCCTTAAAACACGGCCAATATCCGCCATTTCAAAACCTTCGGTATAGTTGGCAAACAAACGGATATTTTCGGTCGGATGATAAACCGCGCCAAAGTTAACTAATGATTCGTTAAAATCTGGCTTACCGCCATCAACGATAACACTATTTTTCGAGGCGACAGTTTGAAAAGTATCCACCTTTAATTCTGCCGATTCATGGCGAATTCCCGAGTGCAAAATCAAGTTGTCGCTCAGTGCCGCTTGCAACTGAATAAACGGCGCAGTGTTAATAAAGTCGGATTCTGGTACCCAACTGCGCTGAGTTAAGGCCAAACTCTGCTCCGTAGTGTCTTTTTGCACATCAAAACCGGCGGTAATTTTCACCGTATCATCCAATAAATCATCTTTAATCACCGTGAACTTGGCACCTAATTTTTTTGATTTCGCCTCTGATTGATCAAATAAACTGCCAAGTGGTGCAATTGATTCGTCCTGAAAGGTTGATGAATCAGTAGCACCAAACAATCCGGCAAAATCCTGATGATAGAGCTGAAATGCCAGCTGCAAACCGTTGAAATCTTCGTTTTTATAACTGACATTTACTGTCGTCACCTTGTTGCTCGGTGCCATGCCTACGGGTTTTTCTCTTTTGGAGGTGGTCGCGATGCCGTTTTCTCTGTCGCCTGCGACACTGACATAATTGTTGTTGCCCTCTAACACATAACGATTTAGCTGTAGTTCGATTTTCTGATCATCATCGAACCAGTAACCCAAATTGGCAAACAGGTCATAGATTTTCGAATCCATCAAATCGCCCTGGGTATTATCCACGCCAACGGCATTATCGTCGGCATCCAAATACATGCCCTGACTTTCATGGGTAAGACCCACAACATAATCTAAATCATTGTGATTGCCACTGAGCCGGTAATTGAATTTATGGGTCGCCGTTTGCGAATCCAATTCAGCGGTTGGCGCAGTCAATTGCACACCAGCGGTTTGCTTGAAGCTTTCTTTTTCGGCCCGTCGGGTGATGTAGTTGATGATGCCGCCAGTAGAGCCAATACCATGAATGGCATTAGCCCCGTGGATCACTTCAATTCTCTCTACCATCGTCAAATCAATGGTATGAGCGGAACGACCCGTTGGTCTGAGCGGATTTGATTGCGGCACTCCATCAATCATGATCAACGGCGTACGACCGCGAAATGTCTCGCCACGACCAGACAACTTTTGCGCACTTGGCGCAAAGGCAGGTAACAAGCTACTGAGTATTTTCGATGAATCGTTAGTGATCGCCAATTGCTCTATGTCTTCTCTAGTAAAGACACTAACAACTTGCGCTGACTGTTGTAATTGAGTGTTTGAACGACTCGATACTATGGTGATCGTTTCTACTTCATCCTGAGTACTTTTTTCATTTGCCAATGATGCTACGGGCATAGCCAGTGGAATAAAGAGCGGGATAAATGGTAACAAGGTTCTAAGGGTTTTAATTGGCATTTTTTCCGTCAACAAATAGTCATAAATTGTGACGGGCATGATACACAAAAACAAATGGTAATGCGAATGGTTATCATTAAGAATCGTATTTATTTGATGGTTTTCGACAATGCCGACACTTGTCCAGAAATCTAAGTCATTGTTATATGGTTAAATTTTTTCACAAATGCTATTGATAATCATTCTCATTACGATTACCATTCCCATCACTGAACACTCACCCACGAATAACGGCTTGCTGATGTGAGCCATTTTAAAAAAGGAATAGTTAATTATGTCACAACCCTATGTCACTGAATGCAGCAAGAATGCTCCTCTACTTGAGAGTCAAGCAGCAAGAGAATCCAACGCCAGAACCTATCCGAGAAGACTGCCTTTGGCGATCAAAAAGGCAGCAGGTATTCATATTACCGATATGGACGATAAAACCTACATTGACTGCCTCGCAGGGGCTGGTACTTTGGCGTTGGGACACAATCACCCAGTAGTCACTGATGCAATCAAATCTAATCTCGACAAACAGATACCACTACACTCGCTAGATTTGATGACCCCTTTAAAAGCAGACTTTATCGATGAGTTATTCGCCAGCCTGCCAGCCGAATTTGCTAAAGATGCCCGCATTCATTTTTGTGGCCCAACCGGGGCTGATGGGGTTGAAGCGGCAATAAAACTGGCGAAAATAGCCACAGGCAGAAGCGGTGTGTTTGCTTTTCATGGCGGCTATCACGGCTCATCCCATGCAACCATGAGTTTAAGTGGTAATTTGGGTCAAAAAAGCGCAGTACCTGGGCTAGTGCCTGATGTACATTTCTTACCTTACCCGTACTCTTACCGCTGCCCATTTGGTGTGAGTGGCAAACAAGGCCACAAGCTAAGCAGTCGTTACATTGAAAACATCTTAAACGACCCTGAGAGTGGCATTATCACCCCAGCGGCTTGTATACTAGAACCAGTACAAGGCGAAGGTGGTGCCATCCCCGCCCCTATCGAATGGATGCAGGAGATCCGCCGGATCACCACAGAACATGACATTCCATTAATCATCGACGAAGTACAAACCGGGTTTGGTCGTACCGGCAAACTCTTTGCCTTTGAACACGCCAATATTGTGCCGGATATCCTTATTTTATCCAAAGCCATCGGCGGCAGCCTGCCGTTATCGGTGATTATTTATCATAAGAAGTTCGATCAGTGGTTACCCGGTGCCCATATAGGCACTTTCCGGGGTAACCAGCTGGCCATGGCGACTGGGCTCGCCAGTTTAAAATACATCAAGGCGCATAACTTGCCACAACAA
>CBDIDQ010000131.1:0-185307 GCA_965277695.1 Alteromonadaceae bacterium | reverse complement strand
GCCCTGTTCAAGAATAGACGTGTACACCATTTCTGCTGCTTTATTCATTGCCCGGAACGCACTCAATGGATACAACACCATCGCCGCGCCCCACTCGCCTAGCTCTTTTTTATTCCATAATTCAGTTTGACCAAACTCAGTGATATTGGCCAGAATTGGCACATCCAGCGCCTCGGCAAAGGCACGGTAATGTGCTTCAGTTTTCACCGCTTCGGCAAAAATGCCATCAGCACCGGCAGCAACATAGGCTTTAGCCCGTGCGATAGCCGCTTCAAGACCTTCTTGAGCGAATGAATCTGTACGAGCCATGATAAAGAAGTCTGGATCAGTACGGGCATCAACCGCCGAGCGGATGCGATCCACCATTTCGTCAACAGAGACGATTTCTTTGTTCGGACGATGACCACAACGTTTTTGCGCCACCTGATCTTCCATATGTACCGCAGCGGCACCGGCTTTTTCCATATCGCGCACAGTTTTGGCAATGTTGAATGCCCCACCCCACCCGGTATCGATATCCACCAATAAAGGCAGATCACAGGCCGAGGTAATACGCTGCACGTCAACTATTACGTCGTTAAGCGAAGTCATGCCCAAGTCAGGCAAGCCATAAGAAGCATTAGCGACACCGCCGCCGGATAGATAAATAGCCTGATGGCCGATTTGCTTGGCCATCATCGCAGAATAAGCGTTAATGGTACCAACGATTTGCAATGGGTGATTGTCAGCCAGCGCTTGACGGAACTTTTTACCTGCACTCATGGTTTTCTCCTCTTACTAATAGGTATTAGCTAGTGATTGAAATTGAATTAAACATCTAATTTTTGCGCAATGTTATTACGCGAATAAGTAATATGGCGGCGCATCAACATCTCGGCCAGCTCACCATCACGATTGGATATGGCCTGAACAATGTGTTTATGTTCGTCAAAAGCATTGGCAACTCTCGGACCTTTCATGCCCAGTTGCACCCGATACATCCGCACTAAATGATAAATGCCGTTAATCAACAGGGTGATCAGATGGCTATTTTTGCTGCCGAGGATAATACGGTAATGAAAATCAACATCACCCGCATCTTGGTAATAGGATCCGTCGCTTTGGACTTTTTCGAAATGACCATTGAGTAAGGTGCTTAAATCCGCAATTTCTTCATCGGTCATATGGGTTGCTGCCAACCTTGCCGCCATGCCTTCGAGCGCACCACGAACCTGATAAAGCTCAACCAGCCCTTCAGGCGATAAAGCCACCACTCTGGCACCAATATTGGCTTTGCGCTCAACAATATGACACGCCACCAAACGGTTAATCGCCTCACGAATAACCGCCCGACTCACCGCATAATTGCCAGCCAGCTCCGCCTCACTCAATTTTGACCCGGCAGCAATATCACCACCCACAATGGCCTTTCTTAACTGGAAAAACGTTTTATCTGCAACGGTAATTGCTTCTTCATTGAAAAATGACATAAAAACCAAACACTGAACAGCTTATTTGTCGACAATATAGTCGTGTATTTGTGCTCTGTCAAATTTTTTGACGTGAATTGTCGACAAAGTGAAGTAAGAATAGCGAAAAAGTGGCATGAAAAATAATAGCATCAAAGCGCTCAATAGCCTTTGTCGTAGCACGCACATTTATGTGCGCCTCAAAGACCCCTCGTGGATAAATCCACGTTCTACGGAGTTGGCGTAGATAGGGGATTTATTCGAAGTATCGGACTACAAAAGCCTGTAATATCAACTAATTACGACAACCTTTAGGGGGACAGTATTTTGTAGGGTGTGACAGAGCGCCAGCGATGCCCACCAAAGGACAATTATCCACAAGCTGAATAGTTACGATTTGGTTTCGTTCGGCTGATTACTTAGGTCGGGAGATTGGGGTTGATGGGGTTGGATTTTTATTGAAGTGTACACTTTACACACAAATGTCAAAACTTACCCAAGCTATTGTTATATAAGATTAAAGTTGTGCGCAGAGCGTATATTACTCGCAACACGCAGTCAGGTAAAACAGTTATCCAGGATGACGATATATGATCAACAGCTAAAAAGCGTAGTCCAATAAATCCTGCATGATGTTTTTGTCAGGCTTCTTTCTCGATTTCATTTGCCCAACAATTTAAATAATTCAGCAATTCACTAAAGGAACCCTTTTGACCAACTAAAATACAGAACATTTGCGAAAGAGGATAAAAACTCCAAACATCTACAGAAAGGTGTTCGAATATATTTATTGTTATTTTTGCTGACTTCTTTAAATTAGCTTTATCCCATTCTTCATGATGCTTCCAATAATTAGCACATGCATTGATGATTTGTGCGTATGACTTACCACTCGAATGTAAAGGGCCTTTTTGAAAAGCCTCTCCTTTGTTGTTGTCACCTTTATGTACTGATGATAAAAAGGTTTGATAAATGGCAAAACCGATACCTAAAAATTGCTCATATTGATCGAAGAGGCCACAACCATCAGGATCAGGATGAGTTGTGATTTCAATTTCAAAATTTTTTAGCGTAAGCTCAATCGACTCAATAGTTCTTCTTATATAGCCAAATTTATAATGAGTGTTTACCATCTTCCTGTGCTCCTAACTATTAAGCATTTATCTATTATCCGCAGCACGAAAAATAAATATCAGACTGAGGTTTATTAACCATTTTACGGCTATAGCGCTTCCTTAACAAACCGCCCAATATAACTGTAATAACCCACCACCGAATCATAAAATGATTTTTTCACCTCATAGTTGGGAAAATCCAGCGTATACATAGGATCATTATAACTTTTAATGGTGAGGTAACCGGTTTGCACAAACACCGATTGCACATCCGTACTTTGCGACTCGGATGCCGCAAAACCACTGGCTCCTATTTCAAATTCAGATAAGTCTTTTAACTCGTAGTTTTTGCTTTAATATTAAAAGTGATTGTAACTATTACGATCCTTCCGGTGGGCATCGCTAAGGCTCTGCGCCACCCTGCAAAAAAGACTGCCCCCTCAAAAGTTACCACAATCAGTCTAAAAAACGCGAATGAATTCGCGTCTACGACGCACCAGCTCTACCGTAGACGAGGTTTCAACCTCGTTAGCGACAATCCCTACCCGACTCCACTCTCCAGCTCTTTTAGCAAAACCGCAATCCGATCTTTTTGCTGTTGATTCAAATCACTAAAGGTGTAAGTGACTTTATTTTTACTCTCAGCACACAGTAACGAGCCACCATCAGCCAGCGCCATACGCACTGTTTTTTTCGCTGTGGGTCGTTTAGATACGCTGTTTGCTTGAGTTTCTATATGCGTCATCATCGCCGCATTTAAGGCTTTTTCAGTGGCACTGATACTGGCTGTTTTTAGCTCATCAATGGTGATAGTCGCCAATTGGTCGATAAGCTCAGAGAGTTCTTTTTCTTTGAGCGTATCAGTGATTTTGCTCAGTTTGTTGATGGTGGGTTTGCCAATGGCATTGACCGACGGAAACAATTTAATCAAGGCTCGGGGCAGCGACCAGGCTTTGCGGGCGATTGAAACGGTTGAGGGGTCAACACCTTGTGATTCGCCGAGAGCTTTACCGTGGGCGTATTGATTGCTGGTGATCATTTGCTCAAAGCTTTTACCCATTTCATATAACGACAGTTGACGGTGTTTATTGCCTATCTGTGAAATATTGCTGGCTTGACTAGGCGTGACTTCGGCGTCGGTGACGTAAACCATATAGTCTTTTTGTGCCAACAAACAGCTAGCACGTCGTCGAGTGCCTTCCAAAATAACAATGGTGTCTCCCCTGCCCTTCATGCCGATGGCTGGCGTTAGCTGACCATGATCTTTAATGGTCGGCAGAATGTCGCTAAGCGAGGTTTCGTTGAGTAACTCCTGATCTCGCTGATTCGCTTCAAGCACTGTGGTTTGTTGTTCAATTTGCTGCCATGGGATGGTATGCAAAACAAACTTAGCAGTGATGCCGTTGGCAATCGGTAGCTGAATACTGTCATCGCCGGAATTGAGCAATTTGTCGGATTTTTGTGATGCGGTTGATATGTCCTCACTGCTGATGCCCGGAAACTCAGGTGAAGCATTGATAATTCCAGCTTTTCGACGTCTTTTAACCGGTGTGGCTGGTTTATTATCTGCTGCGTTATTCATTGGTTTCTCCCCAATTGGCCAGTATCAGCGTTTCGAGTTCAAGCAAAATATTGGTATAACCTTGTTGAGCAAGCCTGAGTGATGATTTAGTCACCGGGTATTCGCTGGCACTCATATCAAATACAGTGCAAAAATCCTCAGCACAGTTAATAACGGCATCAGATTCGAACAGTTCATGAGTGAATATATTACTCGGTTTACACGCCCGACGAATAGCTTGTGCCATCCTTGTTTGTGCTCTGCTGTTAGCCCTTATAGCGGTGATCAATAGCCTGACAGAATCCATGCCTGGATGACCCAAACCAATTAACAGTTTGTACATTTTGGCTAAGAATTCAAAATATTTCTTTGATGAATCTCGGTCATTTTCTGATGGCCGCATCGGGATAATCAATGAGTTGGCAACATAATGGCCAGCAATGGTTAAGGCTGAAAACTGCGGCGCAGTATCAATCAAAATAATATCGAATTCATCTTCAACAGCATCAATGATTTCTTTGAGTCCGTCGTAAGCGTTATAAGAGGATTTTTGTTGAGTGGCCTCATACTGACTAGTGATCGCTTGATACTCATATTCTCTATCGCTTGCACGGCAGCACAGTACTCTGAGGTTAGGCACGTTAGTCGGATAAAATGCCTCTTTGCACACTGTCGCAAAGGTTTCACCCGCTTCGAGTTCATATTTTTCCATTAGCAGATCACCAACTGATAAATCGTCATCATCTAGATTAGGCTTAAGAAACATCGAGGCGGTGCCTTGAGTATCGAGGTCAATCACACCAATGCGATAGTTATTATTTAATTCAGTGGCCAAACCGGTGGCGAGTGTTACTGTAGCGACGGTTTTGCCTGCACCACCTTTTAATTGTGAAGTAGTGAAGATTTGTAATTTTTGTTCGGGTGAGCGCTTAAATAGCGGAGTGACGATTGCCTGACGTATCTTATAGATATCGTGAATATTAATTTTCCATTTGTTCCCTTCAGTGTTGGGATTAATATCGAGTTCATTACACAACTGAGTTAATTTACGTGGATGACAATCGGTTGCATCAGCGGCTTCTCGTTGATTATAGGTTCGAGGAAATTTGCCATTAAAACTGCTAGATGTCAGTACTTGTTCTTTATTATGCTCAATCATGGTACCAAAGGCATTGGAAAGTTCATTGATTGTATCTAAGGTATGTTGTTGTTTATTGGTTTCTTGTTCCATCGATATTTTGCCAAACTAAAAGAATTGCGCTTAAGGTATCATGCTGATCAACGAAAAAATACAAATAAACAAAAAAACATGGATGTTGATCATAGGGTAGGGAGTATTTATTGAATTATCTATAAGTTGAATGGTCATAATCATTTTAGGATTGGCAGTGTCAATCCTATTCAAATCAATGAGTTAAGTAGTTTATTGCGTATAAATAGGTGATACCATTAAGCCATCATTACTGATATTGGCGGTTGACTGTCTACTATTATGATAAGTTTTTGCTTCATTCATTCCTTCAACACTCATGGTGTGTTCAAACCAATTAGCAAACTGTTGATCTTCAAAAGGTAGGTTATGGATATACTGATCAGCATTTTTTAATCGTTTGTGATTCATGGTTTGAATATAAGCGCGAATTTTTTCAGCTTGATGAGGGTAAATATGATGAAAAACCACATCGTAATCAATATTGGCAAATTGCTTTTGGCTACCTTCATTAATCACTTTACATTCAAACACAAATTCTGAGAAGTAACCAATGCAAGATTGATAACGGCATTGTCCTCGGGTGCCCCGTGCTTTTTGTGCATAGTTAATTAAACATTCATCAATTGATCGAAAGAATTGAAAAACCCCAGAAGCGGGCTGTTTAACGTTAGCCTTTAACCATTTACTTAACACTCGTTTGAGTTTTGAGCGCATTGAGTTGCCATAAACGGCTTTGGTTTTTAAATAGTCTGATAATGTATCTTGATAGCCAGTGGTTTCTTTGAATTTAAGTAATTCATAGTTTTTAAATAATAACGGTCTAACCGCTGAGATATCTTTATTTTGTGCAGACAGAATCAAGGCTTTACGTGTCGGTTGATAGAGTTTATCTGGTATCGCTAATGTTACGTACAGTGGTGCTTGGCGGGTTTGTAGGTTAGTGCCAGGGTTGCTTGATGGGGTAGGGGACTCGTCTGTTTCACCCACCAGCATTAAATGACTATACCAAGTACGGTTCATGGTATTGCCATTTTCATCAATAAAATCGGCTTCTTGCATAAATTCAGGGCAAGCGGTGCCGTCTAATTCAAATTTATTACTGCAAATACGTAAAATCGACATATACAATTCCCAGCGAGCTGAGCCTGAATCACTAGTACCTGTACTGAGTAAAGTATCTTTTAAATTAAAAGTAAATCGATTAGCGGCATCATCTGAAATAAATTTATCGGTATTTTGCCACATGTATTGGATCGCAGCACTTTGATAATATTTAGCGACGATCTTATCTTTGGGTGTCATTAATCGTGAATCATCAAAACAGGTTGATTTCACTTTAAGCGGTTGAAATTGATTGTCATCCGTTTTAATCATGATTGACGCTTCAATGGTTTTTTGTTCAAAATTAGGTGCTGGTGCTAACACGATATCAAGATAATTGGTGGCAAAACCAAAAGAATAAATTTTGTCGATTTGTTTGATTAAGGCAATATCACTTCGGTTTTCATACAAACTGAGTTCTTCGGTTGATTTGGTTCGAAGCACATTGCCGCTAGATTGTTTGGGGGTTTTATCTGATAAATTGAGTGTCGCTAAGTTGTAGATTTGTCCCCGGGTAAACACATTGAGTTTTTTTTGTGGGGTAGGGTTTATTTCAATAATACCAGCATCTTTAAATCGGGTTATTTTGATGTGTCGATTGGCTCGGGAAAATTTAAGTGGTGAACGGCTAATTAAATCTGGATTAGGGATACCAACGAGTAAATCAAACACTTGATTAAAAGGAATAAAGACGGGTCCTTCAGGTTGCTCAAGTAAAATGGAATAAGCAGTATTCCAAAATAATAAATCGCTTTTATTGAGATGTCCGAGGGTCACTAATGAGTTGATCCCTTGGAGATGTAGTCTGAATTCATTTCGTGTGCAGTAAATAGCACTACCTGTAATGCGGATCATCATTATTATTGCTTAACTTAAAATATTGTTTAAGGATCTAATTAAGCACTTAAAATAGACGCTTATTTATAAAAGATCAATCATTATTTTTATCGTTTTTCAAATTATTTAGGCTGATCTTTATAATCTGATCTTTTTATTTTTTTGGTTTGTTTAGATCTGTATATGATCATTGTTGATCACTTGTTCTTTCTATTATTAGGCGTTGGTTATTGCTGAAAAGTTTAATAAAAACAAAGAGATAGAAGTATTGTTTGAGCGTCTATAACGAGTTAATGACGATCTACTACGACAATACAAGCGTCTATAACGCTATGCTGCGGATCGAATACGTGATCACTAACATCTACAACGTTTTCAAACTAACATCCATAACGACAAAAGTAACCTCTATAACGAAATAAACTTGCGTCCATAACGAGCAATTCACAGCTTATCCACAGCTTAATCCCAGCATATCCACAGTTTGTTTTAAAACCTGCGTCTATAACGTAATATCTGCGTCTATTACGATAAACTGCTGGTGATCGTCATTGCTGTTTTATCTGTCAGAGACCGCATTGTAGCGTCTAAAATCAGGGAGTCAAAAAGTACATCCATAACGGCTATTAATGGCTTTGGATATTCATTGTTCAGTTGGCAGTTGAGAGTCTACTCTTTGCCACTAAAAACCAACATTGATAACGAAAGCCTTGATATTGTTACCATTATTTCGCGATATGACGAAACCTGCAACGTAAATGAGCTTCTATAACGTGATAGATTGAGATCATATAAGCGGCGATACGCCGAGAGTCCAAGAAATGCGGCCTAAAAAGCACATTTATAACGATAGATTTCACTCATTCTTGAACTACTTCATCATTGGTACTCATCCACACTGCTTGTCAAACCCTTTAAAACCAAGCTTTAAGATTAAATGGTCACTGCATTATTGGGCTATTGGTTTTACAAAAGAGCATCTATAACGACTGCTAAAACCGTTGATGTCGCGTGGCATTATCGGTGAGGATCTACAAATCAGCCGTAAAAAAGAGCGTCTATAACGAACTGATGTGGCATTTTTTAGCTATTTTTTTAACTATTTTTTTAGCCATTTTTTCTGAGAGTCTAAAAATCGCAGGGGAAAAAGCACATCGATGACGGCCCTTGTCTTCATCATCATTTCAATATTGATTTTAATGATGGTTGAGCATCCATTTATTACGCGCAAAAAAGCACATTGATGACGGCCATGGATGGTGTTCCGGGGCAACTGCTTTACTGTAACGATGTTAATTTTACGTTACTAGCCTAATTGTGTAACTAATACGCATAAACCTGTCTAAATGGTCAGTTTAAAATTTTAATATTGCTTAAATACGCTCAATGCCTTTAAAAACACGATGTACCGCCTAATATTTGGTTGATTATTTCTGCCCCTTTCACCAGTTTTTTATTAAAACCAAAGAAATGTAATGAAATTGTAACGAAAAATCTATATCCTTGTGGCGTTTTCGACACTTTGACGAGGTACTGAAAACTAGCAAAAAGTTATCTAGCCACGTTGTCGTAGCCGATCACCATTAATAACAACAAAGGAAAACACAGGAGATTAAGGCATCGCCAGCCGCGATGTTTAATGACCAAAACCCAAACACAAAACCGAAAGAGACTTCAGATGAAAATCGACCCTTTTTGTAAGAAGCCAGGCCGTATCGTACGCGGTTCAACATTACTTTGTTTATTAAGTGCTTTACCGGCCGCTTATGCGGAGATCCCCGCTGGCTATTATGATGATGCCAATACTTCAAATCCGGCGGCATTACGTAACGCGTTGCACGAAACAATTGATGATCACCAACGTTTTCCTTATACCTCCAGCTCTACTGATACTTGGGATATCCTTGAATCGGCCGATGAAGATCCGGCAAATCCTGCCAATATCATCGATATTTATAAAAATGCCAGCTACGCCAAAGTAGGCGGCGGCAACAACTTTTATAATCGCGAGCACACCTGGCCTAAATCTTATGGGTTTCCTAGTGATGGTAGCGATAACTATCCTTACACCGATACTCATCACCTGTTTTTATCTGATAGTTCTTATAACAGCAGCCGTAGCAACAAACCCTATGCCAACTGTACCTCGGGTTGCGCTGAAAAAGTCACCTTATTAAACGATAGCCGTGGCGGTGGGGCAGGGGAGTCTAACTGGACTGGTGGCTCATTCTCTGACGGCAGCTGGCAAACATGGTCAGGCCGTAAAGGCGATACTGCTCGTGCCTTGATGTATATGGCCGTGCGCTATGAAGGTGGCACACACTCAGTGACGGGGGTGTCTGAGCCAGATTTGATTTTGACTGACGATCGCGCTTTGATTGATTCATCTAATCAGGGCAGTAACATCGGTGTGGCTTATATGGGGCTTAAATCGGTGTTGTTACAATGGCACAAAGAAGATCCGGTTGACGACTTCGAACGACGTCATAACGATACGGTTTATTTGTTCCAAGGCAATCGTAACCCGTTTGTTGATCATCCTGAGTACGTTGCCTGTGTTTTTGAAAACGTGTGTAGTGGTGGCGGTGATACTGTTGCACCAGCAGCACCAGGCGGTTTAAGTGCAGCAGGTGGCGACGGCAAAGTAACACTGACTTGGGCGACTAACAGCGAAAGCGATTTGGCGGGTTATAACATCTATCGTGGTGTGACCAACGGTTTGGCGAATAGTAAAGTGAATGCCAGTGTGGTAACAGGCAGCAGCTTTATTGATACCAACGTTGCTGATGACACCACGTATTTTTATGTGATTAAAGCGATTGATACCTCATTCAACCAGTCTGCTGCCAGCCCTGAGGCCAGCGCAACCACTGATGTCGGTAGCACACCACCGCCACCACCAGTAGGTGATGCCAGTGTGTGGATCAACGAATTACATTATGACAACGCCAGCACAGATAGCGGCGAAGCGGTAGAGATTGCTGGTTCAGCAGGCACTGATTTGACTGGTTGGAGCCTGGTTGCTTACAACGGTAACGGCGGCGCAAGCTATAAGACAGTGGCATTGTCAGGTGTGATTGCTGACCAAAATGGCGGCATGGGCACACTCAGTTTTGCTGCGACGAGTTTGCAAAATGGTGGTCCTGATGGCATCGCTTTAGTAGACAACAACGGTGTTGTGGTGCAATTCCTTAGCTATGAAGGTGCTTTCATCGCGACCAATGGTCCGGCTAACGGCCAAACATCTGTTGATATTCTGGTTGCAGAAACCAGTTCAACTCCAGCGGGTTACTCATTACAATTATCTGGTACTGGCAGCAATTACAGTGACTTTAGCTGGCAAGCGGCAGCGACCAGTACTTTTGCCACACTAAATAATGGTCAAAGTTTTGGTGGAACCACTGAGCCACCAGCAAATGAAGCGCCTACAGCGGCATTTAGCCGTAACTGTAACGCCTTAACCTGTACTTTCAACGCGGGTGACAGCGAAGATGCTGATGGCACAATCGTCAGTTATAGCTGGGACTTTGGTGACGGTAATACGGCCACTGGCGTCAATCCGACCAACGCTTATGCGCTTGAAGGCAGCTACAACGTTGTTTTGACGATCACTGATGATGGCGGTGCCACTGACAGTTTGGCGACGATGATCACAGTTGCTGATTTGTCTGATCAACCTTGGGTTAACGAGTTCCATTATGACAATGCTAGCACTGACCGTGAAGAAGGCGTTGAAATTGCCGGTGCCGCTGGTACTGACTTAAGCGGTTGGACATTGGTCGCCTATAACGGCTCTAATGGTACAACTTATAAAACCGTTGAATTGTCTGGTGTGATCACCGATCAGCAAGGTGGTTTTGGTACCCTGAACTTTGCGATTAGCGGTTTACAGAATGGTTCACCAGATGGTTTTGCCTTGGTGAGCAATGCGGGTAACATCGTTCAATTCCTCAGTTATGAAGGCACAGTGACAGCTACAAATGGTGTTGCTGCGGGCATGAGTTCAACGGATGTAGGTGTGAGAGAATCATCATCAACACCATTGGGTTATTCATTGCAATTAGCTGGTGAAGGGACGCAATACAGTGACTTTACTTGGCAGTCAGTGGCTGCGAACACCACCGGTGCGGTGAATAATGGTCAAACATTGGGTGAGCCAAACTTACCGCCAGTTGCTGCGTTTAGCGCAACTTGTCACGGGGTTAAGTGTCAGTTTGATGCTAGCCAAAGCAGTGATGTTGATGGCATGATCACCGCTTACAGCTGGCGCTTCGGTGACGGTAACAGTGCCACAGGCGTTAACCCAGCTTATGGATTTGGCGTTTACGGTGACTATGACGTGACTTTAACTGTTACTGATGAAGACGGTGCTACGGCACAGACGACGCAAACCATTACTGTTGAAATTCCGTCGTACTTTGAGAATACCACTACCACTGTTATCCCAGACCATAACTGGGCATACAGTGATATGGTGGTAGACCGTGAAGGGGCGGCGAACACCGTTGCCGTTAGCGTTGGTATCTCGCATACCGATCGTGGCAACATCAAGCTCGAATTGATTGCGCCAGATGGTAGTGTTTATGTGCTGAAAAAACATGCACGTAAAGACAATGTGGCAGACATCAAGGCCACCTATACTGTCGATGTTTCTGGCGACGCTGCGGGTAACTGGACGTTGCAAGTTAAAGATCAATATTGGGGTGACGTAGGTCAGCTGAATAACTGGTCATTGCAGTTCTAATAGCGCTGTTTTAATAGCAAAGCACCAATCGAAGTGTAATAACAAGCCCGGCTTTTATAGTCGGGCTTTTAACTTCGTGGTTAACCGTTATTTTGGTTGATGTGTGTTGTTACCCATGCGGTACCGTAAAGAGAAATCGCTTGCTGCAGAAATTATCACCGCTTATACTGACAAGCATTACTTATGCTATATCAGCGCTCAGCGATGTATTTATGACAGAATCAACAGTAACCGCCAGACAGTTTATAAGCTTTGAAACTATTGCTGCGATGGTATTTAGCTTATTTGTTGCAGTGTGTGCATGGACTTGGACTAGCCGGGTCGCAGTGGTGGATGGTCGTTTTGAGAAAGTTGAAGCCAAGCAAGACCAAATGATTGTTACGCTAGCTAAAATAGAATCTAAAATGGCCACTAAAGATGATATGATCCAGATTTCAAGTCGCATCTCGAACAATGAAAAATCTATCGGCATATTGAATGTCAAAGTAGAACACCTGCAAAATCAATAATTCCTCCAGTATTAATCTTGTTTATTCTATGAGCAAGTTTGTCCAAATGTAATACTTCTCACTATAATCCGCTGACAGTCACAAATCGAAACCTCTGCTTACGTTCGCTCAAACATTAGTCATTTTTTTGTTCTAAACCTAAAGAAGTCTTAGCCGACCTGCTTGCCATCATGATCGACTAAGCCGTTGAGCGCCATTTGAGTTTATTTTGAGCCTACTTTGAGTATGTCTGATGAGGAAGAAGATCATGAAAAAATTTGTTGCAATAACTGCTGTTACAGGATTAGCCCTAACCGTATCCATGAGTTTAACTGTTGCTGCCGAGGGTATGATCGGCAAGCGTGTTGAGGCTGCACTGGTTAATGTTTGCAAGTCGGTGAAATCCGATAGTGTTTTCCAATTAAAACAATCGCTAAAAGACGCTAATTTGGACGTCTATACTATCAATCAAAAATTGGTTTGTAATAGTGAAAATGTTCATGCTTTTGCGGTGACTCACAATGCCAACCGCACTGCTGCGATACTGCAAAAAAGCCGTGTTCAAATTCAGGATTTAGCCTATAACGGTGAAAAATATCAGGTTTTTATTGACTAGTGTAACGAGCACCGACCGAAGTGTCGGACCATCGTGATTTTGAAACTAAAAAGCCCGGCATATAGCCGGGTTTTTGTTTTTGCGTGGATAAATCCACGAGCTACCAATAACCACACCTCTACCCTAAATTATTTAATCTACAAAATAGAATAAATTACTTGCCTTTCGTTTTATATCTACTACATTATAGAATAAATGGATGGAGGCAAGACGTGGCAGATAAAGAAAAATACTTAGGTGAGTTTGAGCATATGTTGTTGCTGGCGCTGATCCGACTGGATAAAGAGGCTTACGGCGCAAAAATTCGCCAGTTGCTGAAAGAAGTGATTGAGCGGGAGGTGTCGATAGGCGCGATGTATGCAACTTTGGAAAGGTTGGAAGGTAAGGGTTTGGTGCAATCGTTTTTGGGCGAATCGACGCCAGAGCGAGGCGGGCGGGCTAAGCGTTATTTTGAGGTGAGCGCCAAAGGCAAAGCGGCGTTAAGGCGTACGCGTCATGCTATCGATACCATGTGGCAAGATGTATCACTAAGGGCTTAATAAATATATGTCTGAGCATAATGAACGACGAGCAGTGCCGCCCAAGATTGCTGAAAAGCTGTTGCATTGGTGCTTACCTGCCAAAATTCGTGATCAATTGATTGGTGATTTATTTGAACAGTTTGAGCAATTGCACAGTAATAGCGATGGTAAGTTGTTGGCACAAATTTGGTTTTGGCGACAAAGTGTCGATACTGCTTTGTTTTATTTATACAAAGAAAAGGGGGGCTTTATGGCCTTTATAGTGAGTATTATTATTTTGATTGTTATGACTTTGGGCGCGATGTTGTTGGGTGGGGCGCTAGGATTCTATTGGGATATACCTTCTTTGCTTATTGTCGTACCACCGGCGATTGCTTTTGGTATTGCGGCCAGTTCGGTTGATGCTTATAAAAACAGTATACGATTGGCTTTTGTTGATCAGCTGGAAGTTGATCGGCAAACGGCTAAAAGTGCCTGTCACTTTTTAACCGTGACTGGTACCAGCGGCATGTATTTGGCGGTTGTGATGACCCTGATCGGCTGGGTATCAATGGGCGCGAATATTAAAGCGGCTGAATTTTCAACTGTCATTGGTCAGGCTTTTGCGGTATCCATTTTAACCATTATCTACGCGATAATGTTAAAGCTGGTGTGTTACACGGCGGCGCAAAAAATTCAATTTAAATATTTGCCAGATTGAGGTTGGCTAGCAGGCGAATAAATTTCATTTTATATCATGCTTTTTTTAGGACCGTTGCTATATTGAATTAGGGCCGATGAGTTTGTTGTGGAGGTAAGTAGCCCTATTTAGAGGAATTTCATCATGGCAAATTTTAAAGTGAGACAGTGGGGCGCGATACTGGGGGTTACTTTTATTGTTGGATGTTCGGGGACAAGCACTAATGAGGGAGCAAGTGATTACCGAGCTATGATTGGCAGTAACAAGTCTCTTGCTGGTATGTTTTTTAAAGGAAGTGAAGTTGTTAAACCGATAAAACCTGGCGAAACAGTGACTATAAAGCTGCTTCGAGCACATATCTGTGATTTTACGGAATTCAGTTTAACGGAATGGGTTAAAACGGCCAATAATAGCCCTAAATGTGATAATGGCGGAAATGGTTACTGGTACGATGCACAAACCGCAACAGGAGAAATTGCGATTGTCGCCAAAGCATTTGAACGTAAAAAAGGCAATTCGCTCTCATTTAATTACAGTGATATTAAAAAAGATGGTCGATTGATTTTTTATAGTCAGGATGTTGCAGAGTCGGGGCAGTTGCTGAATTTTGCTAACTTGCCTATTTATGGTCCTATAACATATAGTGGAAAACCTTTTAACCTCGAATTTAATATTCTGGAATTGGATAATAATGAAAATTCCAATATGCAGGCGATTATGCAAACACTTGCCACGATTGGTGGTCAAGCCTACCCTCCTTCTTCCGGTAGCCTAGAAATACTTAACGCGTTGGGTGGCTCATTATTAAGTGGTGATAAGGATGATCTGGAATTAAGGTATCTACTTGAATTTGATAGCTACAAACTAGCTAGAGAAAAAGATGAATATCATTTGCCGTTAACTACAGGTACCTATGCTTTTGTACGGCAGGAAAATCGTAGTGTAGATTTTGACTGGGGAGAAGAGGTTACACTGGATCCCGCTACCGGATTATTGGTTGAAGATGTAACTGGAACCGGGAGTAAAAAGAAAACGTATCGTAAAAGAACCTGGTTTACTATTCGGGTTTCATCGGGTGAAGATGCGACAGATCAGGATGCTGGACAACTTTTCTCTGAGTTTTTACAGAAAAACCAGGATATCACTGATCAAAATATCGAGGAACTTACTAGTAAATTAACCAGTCTCGGTGGCTCTATCGCTCAATTAAAACATTTCACCAAAGCTAAGGGCAGTATTGGCCAATTGAAGGTAGAGGATGCTGTTGTTAAAAGTACTGCTCAAAAACAGCTTGCAACAATTTTATGCGAAGCCATTAAAACGGAGTTGGAAAATGATAAAAAAGACCGTTTTTTTATTAACGAGTCAAGTGGATTTTGTTTTATTAGCGTTACAGAAAGATATTCCCGCAAAAACAGCTAATTTAAAACGAGACAATATCCGAGCTAAATGTGGTGCTGGTAGCAGTGATTTAGCTAAGGATCTTTGGTAGAAAAGTACTCCGTTATACTTCTATTACCGCTTTTCGGCAGTGCGTAATTTAGTACTGCCGATTTCTTTTTTAGTGCGATATAGCTATTGTTTTTGTCTACGATTAATGGCTATTTCACTTAATGCTTGACTTGCCATCCCGATTAAACTATCCCCATTAGCCCGATGCATTTTGTTGTACACCGCTTATTTCCACCAAAATTGACTGTTCTTTATACAGGTCAACATAAATCTCCTGCCCGGCATGAAAAAAGGAATGTCATATCGACATTTTTCTGTTACAGTGCGGTTCCTTTTGTTCCAAATAAGATTGAGACAGCACCCTATGGTGTAAACCCTAAATAATCTTAATTTGGTATAAATAATCTTATGGTTAGTGGCTGTTTAATATTTGTAAATGACACTAATCCATTGATAAATAAGTATTTAAATAGTTGGTATGGTTTTTGTTATAGCTGCTTGTACTAGCTCAATGGAACGTAACTTAAATCAAACACTTAAACTAAACACTTAAACTAAACAACAAAGGAAAAATAATAATGAGTCTGAAAAAATTCACCGCTGCCAAAGCTCGGGTTTTGCCGCTGATTATTCTTGCCGATACCAGCGGCAGTATGTCGGTAAACGGCAAAATCGCAGCATTAAATGAAGCGATGCAAAATATGCTGGCAACCTTTGCTCAAGAGTCGGTCCGTCAGGCACAGATACAGGTCGGTGTGATCACTTTTGGTGGTGAGGCCGCACGGCTCCATTTACCGCTGACGGCTGTAGCTGACATTGAGCAACCTTTGCATTTATCGGCAGATGGTCGCACACCAATGGGCGGGGCTTTCGAGTTGGCACAATCGTTGGTTGAAGACCAAGCGCTGATCACTTCACGAGACTACCAACCGGTAATTATCCTCGTTTCAGATGGTATTCCTACCGACAACTGGCAAGAAAAATTTGCCGAATTATGTCAATCACCCCGGGCCGATAAAGCGGCTCGTTTTGCCATGGCCATCGGTAGCGAGGCCGATGAGCAAATGCTCGCCCAGTTTAATAACGATGTTGAAGCGGGTGTGTTTAAAGCTCATGAGGCAGGAGATATTCACCGTTTTTTCCGCGCGGTTACCATGAGTGTAACCACCCGTTCACGTAGCCAGACACCAAATGATCTAATCCCCATTGATTTTGATGAGTTGCCCGAAGAAGGTGATGACGACCTTGGTTTGTATTCAACAGGTAAATGGTGAAGGTCACTTCGTTGGCGGTGTCAGTCAAAGGTCCTGGGCATATTGCTAATGGTCTACCAAATCAGGATGCTTGTTTTGTTGGCAAGGTCAACAGTGGTTATCTGGCGGTGGTGTGTGATGGCATGGGCTCTCGTTCGAAGGCGGATATTGGGGCAAAACAGGCGTGTCGCTCAGTTCGTGCCGTGGTGGCAAGCAGTGCTTTTGAACGAGATAACAGAGAGTTGATCCGGGATGTTTACCAGCATTGGTTAGACAACTTAAAAACGATTGACCCGACTCAAGCAGTAACCACTTGTTTGTTTGTCTGGTTAGGTCATAACGGCAGGTTGCGGACCTTTCAATTGGGTGATGGTGTGATTATGACGGTGCCCTATGGTGTGGTAACAAAAGCTGCGGAGTCGCAGAGTTTTGGCAATCAAACCACTGGACTGGGTTTTGCCAAAAAGTTTTCAGACTGGCAGGTTACCTCGCAAACGCTTAAACCGGGTGAAGCGGTGATATTGATGAGTGATGGCATCAGTGATGATTTACTCCCTAGCATGGAGCTGGATTTTGCCAACACCATTATCCAAAGGTGTCACCGCTATGGTTTGCGAAGACGCAAAAGTTGGTTGAAAAACGAATTGGTGGACTGGGCAACCCCGCATCATCTGGATGATAAAACATTGGCGTTATTAACACTGAATGGATAGTGAAGTAATGAATAAAACAACAAAGAGTAAAACTGTAAAAAGGAAAGTTACCGATGAGCATGATCAGCGATTTATCCTTGGCAAAGCGGTAGGTGAGGGCGGACAGGGGATTGTTTTTACCACTGATTATGACAATGTGCTGGTTAAAATGAGTCGAATATCACAAGTCGCCAAACGCCAACGCTGGCTTGAGCATGTACGCTGGCTGATACGCCAACCCCTTGAAAAGCTTAATGTTGCCAAACCAATTTCATGTATTGAAGCAAAAAACCATGCCGGTTATGTGATGGAATTAATGGATGGCCTGACGCCGCTGCAACAATTGATGGATGACAGTGAACAGGCAATGGCCGAGACTGCTAGTCCGCTTTTTTATTTGCAAAGCGGCGGGATCAAACGGCGTATGACATTAATGGCGAAACTGGCCAGAACACTGGCGGATTTACACGGCAGAGGGCTGGCTTATGGTGATTTGTCTCCGGCCAATATTTTTGTCTCCGGTGAGATTGAGCACAATGAATTGTGGCTTATCGATTGTGACAATATTTGTTTAAATCAGCGTAACGCGTTTGATTCGGCTGAACACGAAGGCCGGGCCAGCGGTATTTATAGCCCCGGTTTTGGCGCACCTGAGGTGATTAGTGGGGATTCACTGGTGTCATCATTGACCGACTCATGGAGCTTTGCGGTGATCGCCTTTAAATTGCTGACCACCAATCATCCCTTTATCGGTGACTTAGTTAATGATGGCGAGCCTGAGCTTGAGGCGGATGCCTTTAATGGCAAATTACCTTGGGTTTATCATTCTCAAGATCATACCAACGAAGTCACGACTGGTATCCCGTTGGAGTTGGTGGCACTAAAACCACTGATAGCAGCTTTCGCTCGTTGTTTTGAAGCGGGTAAAGCAGATCCCTTTGCCCGACCTTCAATGAGTGAATGGGCTGAAACCTTTGAACGTCTGAGTGAATTGCTGGTGGATTGTCAAAATCATGAGTGTCGCGCAACTTACCGATTTTTACCTGATAACGAGCATCTGGAATGTCCATTTTGCCCTGAGCAAGCGCATCAGCAGCAATTGGTTTATTTACGCCATTTTCTTTATGACGCGACAATCGCACAGATTGAACACACTGAATCGGCAGATTGTTATATTGATACTGGTGAACGCCAAATATTAAATATTCACACCACTTTGATCATTAAAAGTTCGCCCCCGGGTAGTCAGTTTTGGTTAACCGCTAAACCCTTGTTTCATCTGAAATTGGATGAACAAGTGTTACTGATCACTCCTTGTGCTGGTGTCCATTTAAGCATTACCAGAGGCGATGGCAAACCAAGAGTGATGAGCCAGCCAGTGACCTTGCAACAGTCTGCTCGTAAAGGGAGATCATTGCGTATTGTTACAGACAATGCCGATGATGGGTTAAAAAATGTCTGTTGGTTAAGGTGGTAATACAAGATGAAAATTAATCAATTAACCTACCTATGCAATGAGCAAATTATTGAAGTGAGCACTAAAGCGCCTTCGGTTGAGCTGAGCTCTGGTGATGAGGTGACATTACATGATCTCGATGGCGTGGTATTTATCCGCAGTAATGATCAGCTGGTTGAATTGAATGACGCCGCTAATGCACAGGCTCTGGGCAATTTTGACCATTATTTGTGGCAATTGACGACGGTTAAACAAGAAAAACTGTTTTTACAGGTGATCCCCTGTATGCCATTAAGGGTTGCATTTGAGCAAACCTTACAGCTTGGTGTTGATGAGAAAATTTGTGCCGATGTGGCCAGGTTGGCCGGGCTTGTCGACCCTGCAATTAAAGCTGTATGTGACTGGTTACAAGCAACCTTTATTGTGATGATAAATCAACAAAGTGCCTTGTTGCTGGCAACTTATGCTAACGATACCACTTATGCCAGCGATATCGCTAGGGCTGAACTGTCTTATCTCAATAACCAAACCCTGATTTGTATTGGTAGTCAGTATCATTTGACGTTGGAATTTGCCAGCGTTGGGCGTTTATTGATCAGAAAAATTCAGCCTGCGCCGAGAAATAGAAATTACCAGATTAGTTCACTGACTGCCACGACTGAGTTTGTTGATGCTACTTTGGCGGTGCAGTTGCAAGACCCGTTGGTGCAGCAAAAGTTTGCTGAGTTACAGCGCAACAATGGCGCTTATATTGCGCTGTGGAATGAATATAATCAGATTGGCCAGCAACAGGCGGTAGCGGCTGCGAAGGCCATTGGTTTTGTTCGTTTTGTCAAATGTGAATTCAACAATCATGTGGATGGGGCGCAGTGGCAGTTTTATTATCACCAAAAAGACACTGATGCAGTCAAAGTCATGTTTGAGGCATTGCGGGAGTCGCCAACAGACAGTATGGGAAATGTTGAAATTGCTACTGAAATACCGGATTGGTTAAGCAACATCGCAGACTCGACAGCAGCCACTTCGATGCATGGGAAAGAACCGCAAAAAGCCAAATTGCTTAGTTATACGGCACAATTTGTGGTGCTGAAACTGGAGCAGCGTGGTCAGCCGCCGACCAAAGGGGTTATCTATCCGTCTATCAGCGGCACCATGGTACAAATGCAACGCCGTGAAAGGGCCAGAGATGCTATTACAACGGCGGCCAACCCGATGCCGCAATTGCGGGCATTGATAGAGAACATTGATTTTGACCTGCCACGTCGTGCTGATAAAACCCTCGAAGCGATGACACCGACGGTGAGGAAGTCATTTAAAGCCCAAGCTACCGCAAAACAGCAAGAAGCCTTGCATGTGGCACTGAATACGCCGGATATCGCCTTGATCCTCGGCCCGCCGGGGACAGGTAAAACCCAAGTGATCAGTGCGCTGCAACATCGTCTGGCAGAAGAACATAAAGCCGGTTTGACCGCTGATATTCTACTGACCAGCTTTCAAAATGATGCGGTCGATAATGTCGTCGCCCGCTCTGAGGCTTTTGGTTTACCGGCGGTGCGGGCCGACGATAAACATCGGGCCGGGTTGTTGCTTGAACAGTGGAACCGAAAGCAAATCAGTCATCTTGACAGCGAGTTGGCTAGCATGAATCAGACTGATAGTGCCTATAGCCTGATGACAAATGCCCGCGCGGCTATTGCGGTGCTATTAAACAGCCGTACTGCTGAAACTGAACGTCATCAGTACTGTGAAAAGTTGGCGGTTATTGTTGATGATTTACACCAGCTGCATGGGTTTAAAGTGACTCTGGATTTACGACGACGGTTAATCGAGCTTGAGCAACTATTTGCGCCGCCTTCAAGCACATCACAGGATAATAGCAAATTACTGAATAAGATCCGGGGATTAAGAACCACCACAAAAAGCTTTGCAGATGATGGCCCCCAGATGTTATGGCGTTGTATCCAGGCATTAAAACGTCAAGATAATGTCCGGGATAAAAAAGCCATCGAGACACTAAACATGCTTGCCGATGTGTTTGAACCGTTAAGTCAAGCACAACTAGACAGTATTGGGCTGATAAAAGAAGCACTTATTGATGCGTTGATGGTCAGTTCACGTCCTCGAATCATTCGGGGTGGTTTATCTCAACCTGTGATATCGACACTTTATGCGATAGACGCGGTATTGAGTGATCAGTTGGCCACTTGTTTAGCGGGTGTGCCTGATATTTTGGCTGAGTATCGACAGACCATTGAGTCGCAACCAGACTATGTAGCTAGTTCGGTGCAGCAATATACCATTGCTGTGGGGGCTTCGTGTCAGCGTGCCGGATCTGAGCGACTGGCACAGTATAAACAAGCGATAGTACCGTCATTAGCGGAGCTGGACAGTCAGCAGAGTATCAGCTTCGATACCGTGATTGTTGATGAAGCTGCCAGAGCTAATCCGCTGGATTTGTTTATTCCCATGGCGCTGGCCAGACGGCGGATCATCTTGGTGGGCGACCACTTTCAGTTGCCACAAATGCTGGAACCAGCGATTGAAGAACAAATGCTAGACCAATCGGATTTGAATCAATTGACCAGTGAGGCGTTAAAAAAGAGTCTGTTTCAACGGTTATATGAGCAGTTGAAAGCGCGTGAGGCCAAAGACGGCAGGCCGCGCACGGTGATGCTTGATACCCAGTTTCGGATGCATCCTAAAATTGGTGATTTTGTCAGTCGTCATTTTTATGAGGCCGAGCAACAGCCAAAAATAAACTCGATATTACCAGCAGAGGATTTTGCCGTTGATTTGTCCGGTTACGATAAAGGTGTCGCCAAATGGGTGGATGTTCCTCATCAGGCTGGCGGTGAGAAGCGTCGCTCACACAGTTATTACCGCAGGGCTGAGGCAGTCAAAGTTGCAGAGATTGTGAAACAGCTGCTAAATCAAACCGATAAACTCAGTATTGGCGTGATCACTTTTTATGCGCCTCAACGTGAAGAGATATTTGAGGCATTGCAGCAGCTAGAAATTTGCGATAAGGACGAATCTGGGTGGCTGTATAAGTCAGACTATCGGGCAACCCTTGATGGTTCAGAGCGACTACGAGTTGGTTCAGTTGATGCTTTTCAAGGCAAGGAGTTTGATATTGTTATTCTTTCAACGGTGCGTTCCAATCGCCATAAAGGTGAAGATGAAGTGAGTCTGAATCGCAAGTTTGGCTTTATTCGCACCCCAAACCGCTTAAATGTGGCTTTTAGCCGGGCGAAGCGATTTATTACTGCGGTCGGTGACAAACAAATGTTTAGTGGTACTGAGGCTAAGTTGGCAGTACCGTCCATTGCCGGATTTATTCGTCAGTTATGTGAGGAGCGCGCAAATGTTCAGCCATAACGATTGGTTTGCTATTAGTTTTATATCGCCGCATCGAGTCAGTGGGGTTCATTATGAACAAAGCCGCAGTGTATTTTGGCCATTTTTTCTCTGGCGGGTATTGGCACCTAGTGATGTGCCTGAGTTAAATTTGTTTCAGACATTATTGTTAAAGCTGATCAGGTCTGGTTGTCAGGTACTAGACTCATTGGTCAGTTACAGCAACCTGGATAAAGAACTGGTATTGCATATCATTGCTGAGCTTGAAAATAAAGGGCTGCTTGATGGTTGGCAGGTCACTGAGCAAGGCATTGAAGTGCTTGGGGGGATACAGCAACAGTCAACGCACTATGATAGCTATTACTTAATTCAGGATGCCCAAAGTGGTCAATTGTTACCTCGTCTGTTTAGTAAAATATCCCATATTGATACAATAGATTTGAGTCAGGAGTTCCCTAGCTTTGTTAAAAGTCGTTCATCGGGCAAGCGGGTGACACCGTTGCTGATTAAAACCAATGGCCGACAACCTGAACCGCCAAAACCGCAACAAATGGCCGATGCGGTGAAACAACACCGACTTGAGCGCAATCAGCTCAAACAAGGGGGCGTTGAGCTGGCTGACGACAGTTTGAAGTCCGGTACCGTACAATTGATTGAGGCAGAACCCATTCCTGTTTATGTTCATTTACAGATTTTTTCGAGCATTGGCGGCGAGCAACCTTGGTATATTTCCGACCCTGCGGGTTTGACGCAGGCGTTACCTCTGTTGCGTGATAGTGTGATCCAATGTGCCAAAAATAATAAAAGCCTTAATGGCTATATTGATAGCGTTATGGGGATCGCCGAAGTACAAGGCGATAAAGGTGATAGTAGTTACCAAGCACAACAGAAAGTTTTTGACGAAAGGGCTAATTTGGCATTGTGGGAAAACTATGGTTGGACTGACAAGTATTCATTGATTCACGATCAAGTACTCAGTATGTTGCGGCTTAAAATCCGGGTAAATGAAGCGGGAGAAGCGCCCCGGCCAGAGTTGCTAAACAGTCTGTTGAGCGAGTCACAAAATGTGGTTGAAGCTTGGGCGAAAACGCTGGTGAAACCGGACCCGGCTAATACCGACTGGCATGTTTTGGTTAAAGATTGGGGTGGTAATGGCTATCCGGTGTATAACAATAGCAAACTGTTACTCAAAGCCATGTTTCAACAGTTGGGTTGCAACAGTGAGTATGCCGCCACTCAATTGGCCACGGTCAGAGGCGGTAATATTCGCTCGGCACTGACCCATGGCAATCAGTCTTTAAAAGCGATGCTGGCAGCAGTGTTGCTGGCTTTTCCACTAGTGGTTGAGCAAATCAACCAAGTTTACGCTGATTGGCTCGATGATATTATTTGTTTAGCTAATGATCGTAACCGTAAAGCCAGTCATGCCAGCTTGGACAAATTAAATAAAACAGAGGCGTTAAATCATTGTGCCACTGTCGAAACATTATTAACTGTATTAGCAACTATCCTGGGAGAGACTCATGAGTAAAGGAAAAAAGAATAAAAAACCAGCCGTAGTCAAAACAAACGGTCAGGGTAATGGTTTACGTAGTGCTATGTCGGCTGTTGGTCAATTGGTGAGTAACAATCAGACCCCGGGTAAGATCGCTGAGTTGACTGATAAAGTGCAACAATCTATGGCGATAAGTGAGGCCACTGTCCCCAGCTCATTGGTTGCTGATCTCAGGCAATTGGTGACAGAGATAAGGGCGCAACTTGAGGTATCAAAAGAGGCTGAGCAAGCTCATAAGCAGGCGTTATCACGCAAACTATCAGACATAGATGACTTAAAGCAGGCGCGTGAGCAGTTGACGGCTGAACAGCAGTTACATGCTGATAATGTAAAGCAACTGGCCACGAAAAAAGCTGATTTGGTTGAACGTTTACGTGATTTAATGGTGCGTGAAATGGATGCCGATAATAATTTTGCCGATAAAAATCTGGCCATGCTAGCGCAATTCGAACAACAAAAACAGGTAATTGAAAGTGAGATTGCTGATTTGCACGTCGATAAAACGGGTATATTTAAAGCACAACAGCAAAAAATGCAAGGGCTGACTGAGCACTTGGCTGAAAAACAGGCTGAGCTGGAGACAGTGGCTTTTGAGCAAGAAAATAAAAAAAGATCCATTGCACGCAAACAGCAACGAGTGGAGATGAGCGCTGCTGAGACTGAACAATATAAGGCAGAAATAAGAGAAGACGTTGAAAGTGAATTCACCCAACAGGTTAGCTCGCTTAGCAGTCAGAACCAGATATTGTCGCAACAGATTGAACAGTATCAGCAGCAAGAAGATGATTATCTCAATCAAATCAGCGCTTTTAAACAAATTGAACGACAATTGGCTGGCCTGTCGCCACAACAATTATTGATGCAATTTGAAGACACCAAAACCCAGTTGCAGAGCTTACAACAGCAACTTGATGCCAAGCCCAGTGATGAGCTTGAACAGAGTTACAAAACTTTGCAGCATAATTATCAGCAACTTCAACAAACTGAGTTGGACCACCAAAGCGAACTGACGCAAGTTAAAACTCAACTGCATAAAAATCAGCTGTCTTGTATTGAACTAGAGCAGCGGGACAAACAAAAGCAGGTGATTGAAAAACACAACCAATTGTTGCAAGCCAAGCTCGATAGTTTAGCCGTCGATGTCGATGACTTACGGGGCAGAAAAGAAGGGCTAACGGCTTTTCCTGCTTTGCTGGAGATGGACAAAGTACATCAAGGTAAGGCATTGGTTGAAAAAATTCCTGACTTGGCTGATTTTGTTGATGATTTACAACAGCGAATTGGTTGGGACTCACAAGAGCAAAAAGCGCTGTATTACAGCAAAAGCGATATTCAGTTGTTTATTGCCGGGTTGGCGATGAGCCAGTTGCATATTTTGCAGGGCATTAGCGGTACCGGTAAAACCAGTTTGGCCAAAGCCTTTGCCCGGGCGGTCGATGGTGGCTGTACAGCGGTTTCGGTGCAAGCCGGTTGGCGGGACAAAGATGATTTAATCGGGCATTATAATGCCTTTGAGAAAAAGTTTTATGAGCGCCCGGCGTTGCAGGGATTGTATCAGGCACAGACACCGTTTTATCACGATAGACCTTACATTATCTTGCTGGATGAAGTGAACCTGTCACGGCCCGAGCAGTATTTTGCCGAGTTTTTATCGGCCCTTGAACTCGACCCTAAAGATCGTTTACTTAATCTGATGACTGTCGGTCAGTCATCTGGGCCTGAATTGCTGAAAAATGGCAAAGACATTATTATTCCGCCCAACGTTTGGTTTATTGGCACTGCCAATCATGACGAAACCACCTTTGAATTTGCCGACAAAACTTATGACCGTGCTCATGTGATGGAATTACCGCGTCATCAGCAAGAATTTGACCTTGATAAAAATTTAAGCAATATCACCTATAGCTATTTATCAATCGAGCAGGCTTTTGCACAGGCCGGCAGCAAACACAAAAACAAAGTAAAGAAACTGATTAAAGCACTGGATGCGTCAGCGTTTTCTCAATGTCTGGCAGATGATTTTAACGTTGGTTGGGGCAATCGGCTGGAGCGTCAAATGTTAAGGTTTATTCCGGTGATGATCGCTTGTGGTAGTACCTTGGGTTTTGCTGTTGATCACCTGTTGGCGACTAAAGTGTTACGGGCAGGTAAAGCGACAGCCCGTTATGATACGCAACGGGAGGATGTTGAGTTATTGATTGAATCGCTTAAAGAGTTTTGGCAAACCAATAAACTCAATGATGAACCCGAAGTGTGTTTGTCGCTGTTGAAAAAAGAACTGAAAACCAAAGGTGAGCAAGACTGATGGCTAGCTGGTTTGATCGTTTCACCGGGAAAGACGTTAAAGCGTTACCAGCACTGATTGTGCCGGGGCGTTATGCGGCTAATGAGGTGTTTCTTGTCAATGGACACACCACTTTACAGCCGGGTGACTTACTAGTTAGTGATGGCAGTGATAAATTACAGGAAGCGACTTTTATCAAAAGCGCTCACTTGCTGGATGATGTTACTGAGCAAGGTTTTATTGAACAGGCATTATTTACTTACCACCAGCAAATGGAAGAAACGGGCGAGGCCGGTTTTTTGCTCCCCGAAACCTTGTTGTCACAGCTCGAATTATTACCCTTCGATCAGGCCATTGCCGAGGTGTTGAGTAAAGGGCATTTACAGGAAATTGCCCGTAAACCCCGAACTGAGCTGGTATATCAACAACATCTACTGCCGATATCTCGCGCCAAAAGGCTATCGTCCAGCGCTCACCGTCATTTGGCGGCCCATTCTGAGTGTTGGCAAAGTCGTACTTTTAACGGCATTATCCCCAAATCTGTGTTGGCGCTGGAAAGTGAAGATCAGCTCGATATTTATGAAAACCGGGTGTATGCCAAATTGCTTGACCACCTTGAGGTTTATCTTGCTCGGCGTTGTCGGGATGTAAAGAAACTGGCGGATTTGTATGATAAATTCGAACGGGAGGTGCAAAACAAAAACCAGTCGTCACTGTATTATCAGTTACGGGAGAATATTTGTCAGTTGTGGGGCGAAGGGTTTAGCGGCAGTGCCGATACCGTCGATGCTATGGCGGCTAATAGCTCAACCACTATAAATGTTCTTGGCCGTTTATTGAAAACAGTCCGGCAATTAAAGCAATCATCAGTCTACCTTCAATGTGGTAGGGGATCAATAATACGGTCAAAAATAAATCTCACCAACGTGTTATTACATGACCCGCATTATCGCCATGTAACCCGGCTGTGGCATGACTGGGTTGACTGCTCAGTTAAAGCAAAACAGACACCAGCGGACATCTATCAGCGTAATCAATCACGGACTAAGGATTATCTTGAGTATTGTCAGGGTTTAGTGAAAAGGGCCTTGAATGAGCTGGGTTTTGAGCAACAGGCGCAAACGTTTGTCAGAGGTTCATTTGAGATTAAAATAAGCATAAGTAGGCAAGCTGAGATTATCCTGCAATCATCAAAGCAGCAGCTTACTGTGGTAACCGATAGTTCATATTTATCGCTGACGCAACAGGGTAATACTGGCCTTGATTCTTCCCGAGTACTATTATCGCTGCGCCAGAATGAGGATGGTTTAACTGTTTGTCCAATCTACTTTTATACCCTTGAAGTCATTGTGTTGTATTTGGCAAAGTGGATTGTCCGGCAAAATATTGATGTATTGGGCTTTAAAAAAGACCGCTTACCCGGGACTTTTCTCAATTTATTCAAGTCCGTAAAAACGGATGCTTGGGTGATTGAGGGCAAGAGGATCACTTTTAATAAACCTTTTGCCGCAGTATTGTCGCAGATAAATAAGCATAGGGGCAAAGTTGATCCGGCAATCGTGCGGTCATTGGCTGAATTTGACAAACAGGCTAATCATTTTGAACAATTGTTGTATTGTCCGGCGTGTGGTCAAAAAGCCAATGAGCAACAATGGTTAGCTCGGGAACAGCGTTGTTTTGCTATTGTTAATAGTCAATGTGAGCATCAATGGGAAGTAAGGCGCGATACCTCGGGTCATCGGCAGTTGGTGGTTAAACCGGTTAATTCATCGACTGCTGATGGTTTTGAAAATTTAGCTCGCCACGATTGGCAGTTAACCCTTGAAAATGGAGATAAACAACCATGAGATTAGTCAGCTGGATTGGTGGTAACGATTTGAGATTAAGCGAAGGTGGAGAACTTAAAGGTCCTGTTGCCGATACGCTCAAAGCCTTTGAATTTAGCGATATACAGTTGATATATAACTATCCAAAGGCGCAGGTAAAGCCCTATTTGCAGCAATTGCTTGCATTGTATGGCGATATAGTGACTGCGCAATGGATAGCGCTAAAATCGCCAACAGACTTTCATGATATTACAGCGGCAGCTGACGCTTTATTATCTCAACTGTATGCACGCAGTAATGAAACTGTTGCGATATTGCTAAGCCCCGGCACACCAGCGATGCAGGCAGTTTGGATCATACTGGGGAAAGCCCGCTATCAGGTTCAGTTTTATCAATCTTCACTTGAGCAGGGTGTTGAAAGTGTAGAGATCCCTTTTACGCTTGCCGCCGAATACTTGCCTCAGCAGGTTTTAAAGGCAACACGACAATTCACCGACTTGGCCTCAGGTGAAGTCTCGGTGAATGCAGCTTTTGATGACATTATTACTCAAAATCCGCAGATGCAGTTACTAAAACATCAGGCGACAGTGTTGGCTGGGTTTGATGTATCTGTGTTGATCACCGGAGAATCCGGGACTGGCAAGGAGTTGTTTGCGGCGGCGATCCATAATGCAAGTCAGCGCTCAGTTAAGCAATTTGTTGCCGTCAATTGTGGCGCTATACCGCCGGAGTTGATTGATTCAGTGTTCTTTGGTCATTTAAAAAATGCATTTACTGGAGCTAATCGTGATAAGTCGGGTTATTTTCAGCAAGCTGATGGCGGCACCTTGTTTTTGGATGAATTTGGTGAATTGGCACCGTCTGTACAGGTGCGCTTGTTAAGGGTATTGCAAAGTGGCGAAGTGATGCCCGTTGGGGCTAGTGAGCCGACAACAGTGGATGTGAGAATAATTGCAGCAACCAATCGTGATTTGATGCTGGAAGTCGTAGAGGGACGCTTTAGGGAAGATTTGTTTTACCGCGTCGCCGCCGGGGTATTACATCTGCCGCCACTGCGTCAAAGAGCAGGTGACTTGTTATTGATTGCCAGTCATTTACTGGACAATATTGCTAAACAACTAAAATTAGCCAAGGCCAAAGAAATGGCAGTAGAAGCACAACAACTGTTATTGCTGCAACTCTGGCGGGGTAACATTCGCGAGCTGCAGACTACCCTGTTACGAGCCGTATTATGGTCTGAAAGTGAGCTGGTTAGTGCAGCAGATATTGAGCGAGCACTGTTTACCTTGCCTGCTGGTCAATCAGAAATTTTAGGCCGTGATATAACGCAGGGCATTGATATTCAAAAAATAATTGATGAAGTGGTGCAACACTATATTCCCAGGACTCTGGCGCAAACGGCAAATAATAAAACTCAGGCCGCCGAGCTGTTGGGGCTTGCCAATCCGCAAACTCTTAATAATTGGGCCAAGAAGCATAAGGTATTGACGGATTGAGCTCAACGGCAACTGACTTGTCTCCCTGTGCATCGCGTTTTCGTTACGGTAGACTGCTTTGACTCATTCAAAGCAGTCAGCGATGCTAGTAAACGAAGCCAATAAACGAAGCCAGTAAACGATGCCAGTAAACGATGCCAGTAAACAAGGAAACCCCATGATAAAAACCCTGATCCCCGCGATATTCGCACTTGTCCTTCTCTGTTCTCATTCACTGTACGCCAGCGTGAGCGACAGCACTTATTCAACAATACTCAAAGAAGATCGCCCCTTGGTGATCCAACTGCCCAAAAGCTATTACGATAAACCAAAATCACATTATGGGGTGTTGTATTTGCTCGATGGGCAGAGAAACATTGACCATACCGCAGGCACATTGGATATTTTGCATCAATCTGACGCAGCACCTGAGTTGATTATTGTTGGCATTAACAATACTGATAGAAGCAGAGATCTCACGCCAACCATTAATGAAGATACCCGAGGCGGGCCACTGGGCAGTGGCGGCGGTGGCGATCAATTTCTTGATTTTATTGAAACCGAACTTATTCCTTACATCAACAAAAAGTATCGTACCAGAGACTTCAAAATACTAGCGGGTCATTCTGCTGGTGGTTTGTTGGCTATTCATAGTTTGCAATCGCGACCTCAATTATTTCAGGCGCATTTTGCCTTTAGTCCGAGTGTTTGGTGGAGTGTCAGAAAAACCATTAAACGCACCCTTGCTTTTATGGCTAAAACCCCGCAATTGAACAACAACTTGTATATGAACATTGGCAGTGAAGGTGGTGAGATGCGGGATGTTTATGATGGTTTGGTCAATGGTTTACAACAAAATATGCCTGCCGGGTTTGCCTTCAAATCACAAGCCTTTGACAACGTGCCCCATAACCTTACCGCTGCCGCCGGGCAATTTGCTGCTTTTCGTCATTTATTCCTGCCAATTGACATGCCTGCGATTAAGGCACAAAAAGGACTTGGCGCAATCAAACAATATTATCAAGCCGTATCAGCACAATATGGTTACACCATACTGCCCTCAGAAGGTGTGATTAATAATACTGGCTACTTCTTTTTAATGAATAAAAAAGAGATCAAAACAGCCATCCAATTATTTGAATTCAATAGCCAAAACTACTCGGATTCTGCCAATACTCACGACAGTCTAGCAGAAGCGTATGAACAGGATGGTCAAATCAACAAGGCGATTGAGCAGGTGGATTTAGCGTTGAAACTATATCAATCTGGTGGTCATCATCATGTCAGGTTGACGGCTTTTCGGGAGAAATTGCTGGAGTCAAAGCACCAATAGCGATTCAAGTGAAGCTTGACCGAAATCAATCATTCATCAGCTCAATTGATTATTAAAGCAAGGGCTTGCAGCCATGCTGGGCATTGAAGTCTATACCCCGTTAGATTCGGATTTATCAGCGGGCATTACGGTATCTGATTTGTCTCACCATGATAAGCAAGCATTGCAAGAATATCTGGCTAATCAGGGCTTTGGTCATATTTAGTAAATTAGAATAGTTGACCACAAAAGTCTGTAATATCAACTGATTGCGATCGCCTTTGAGGGGACAGTCTTTTGTCGGGTGTGACAGAGTGCCAGCGATGCCCACCACCCCAACATTTACGAGGTTGAAACCTCGTCTACGGCAGAACGGGTAGGCCGTAGACGCGAGTTTATTCTGTCTCTGATTATCAATTGTTACCCTGTTTGATTGGTGCCTTCAACAAAGCCACTTTTGAGCATCGCTACGATAAATTCATCAACACGGTGTCTACTGAGCAAATTAGTAGTGCACTCGGTAATGCTTGGAGTGGCAAAAAACTGGAATTTAAACAGGCCCAGAGCCGATCCCTATTGATGAGCGTTGGCATTTACTGTTACAGGGTAAACCGGGTCAGGCATTTGCGGTTTTTTTGCAATCAGACCAGCATATCAACCAAATTGCGCCGCTGGATATTGACAGTTGCCCGTCAATTATTGCTTCGCAAACCAATGAGATCGCTTTTCCACCTGAGCCGTTACTTAAATTTGATAAAAATGATGGGGCAGGTTGGCGGCGGCTAATTGTTGTTCGCAGCAAATATCTGCCGTTACCACCACGTTCACAAGAAACTGGACATCAGATATCCGCCGGGGAGTTGGCTAATTTTGCTACCCGATTGACGCAAGAGCAAGGCGTGGATATTGGTGTTGATAGTGTGGAGTTTGTGTTGGTGTCGTAGGCGATGCCGTAGACGAGGTTTCGACCTCGTTAATGTTGAGGGAAATTGTAACCTTAATGTACATGACTTGCATTATCTTCATAAATTCATCAACTTAGCCAACATCACTTTAAAATAAGCCCATAATCGAAATAAAAACTATCTAACCATAGACTTTATCTGTATCATCCGACACCCATTAAGCGACAAAATAAGTAATAAAGGGACTTTAGATGTTACGCGTTACCCCATTTCTGACAGCGATGCTGTTATTCACCTGGCTATTTTTATCCCCGCAATCCATCGCGACTGAGGTCGAATGGTCCATTGAGGCCCATCAACCCCATTTTGCTGATATCAATGGTGATGGCGTTCAAGATATGTTGTTGCAAGCCAATACGTTGGCACAAACCAGCTCATTGGTTTTAGGTGAGGGAGTCGCCGCAGGTGTTGGTTATACGGTTGATAATCAACGTCCATTGCCTGCTCAATTATCAACGGCTGTTGTTAATACCGCCAAACTAACACTGGCCGATTTCAATGGTGATGGTTTGGCTGATGTTCTTTCATTGACCCCTGCTAAGCAAATACTCACGCTTTATTTCAGTCAACCAGCGGGCTTTAGCCCGGGGATTGATTATACTGTTGCCGAATTGGAATGGTTGGTCGATGCCGTCAATTATGACTTGAAGGCAGGCGATTTTAACGGCGATGGTCATCAAGACTTGTTGGCGGTGGCAGCGAAAAAGCACTCGCATTATCTGATGCACACTAATGCCGTTGGTCAGTTGGCGGTGGTGCAAAGGATTAAAAAGAACGTCAAATGGGGTAAAAATAAAGCCGAAAAGCTGCTTATCGCGGATTATAACGGGGATGGTCGGGCGGATGTCTTCGCTTTATCAAAAAAGAAACATAAAAAGCACCACGTGATTTACGCCGATGGTTCAGGTTTGTTAGACACTAAACACGCTGAGGCGCGAGACCTTGACGATTGGGATGCCGATACCCATAGCGTTATTGTCGCGGGTACGGAGTTGAATTTACTGCGCTTGCATAATGCCACTGGCGGTGTTGATGAGAATGATATCGCGCTGGCGCAAGATGCCTGTGAACCCAATTGCAGTCATCAAGCTTATACGGTTAAAACCGCCACCACGGCGAGCTTTACTGCGCTCACCAGCGTCCCTTCAACACCCACGACAGCACCCGGTCCAATCGGTAGTAGCTATATTGCGATTAATAGTAGTTACGCCATCAAAATGCCGAGCGTGCAAGGCGCGACTATTTATCAACTTTATGAATCGGCACATAACTCCACTTCATTACCTGCCGATAGCAGTTATCAGCGCATCAGCTATGGCAGCTCAACCACTATTTTTCGCAGTACGTCGAGCGTCGGTTATCGTTGGTTTAAGTACCAAGCCTGTAATGCGGCGGGTTGCTCGGGTTTTAGTCCCTTGCGACGCATTTACCTATATGGCATCCCGGGTATTCCCAACAATCTATCTATCTCAGCCACCAGTGTTAACGTCGGCACACCGTTTAGCGTCTCCTGGACACCTGCATCTGGTTCGGTTGATGGCACGGTTTATAGCGTTTATCAAGCGTATAACGGCAATGAAAGTGCAGTGTATTCCGTCACCCGCAATCACTGGGGTGAGAGTAGTTACAGCTACTCAACCGCGCAATATGTTGGCGGTAGCTTTCGTTATCGAGTGCAAGCGTGTAGTCCTTCAGTAGGCTGTGGTAGTTCTGTTGTCGCTAATCAAACGGTGATAGCGCCGAATACCGCGCCCGTGGCGAACACAGATTATGCGGTGATCAATGAAGACACGCCGACCTACATCAATGTGCTCGGCAACGATACTGACATTGATGGCGATGCACTTTTATTAAATTTGTACGGTGCACCGAGACACGGCACGTTTAGCAACATCAACAACCAAGTGCGTTACGTGCCTTTTAGCAATTTTAACGGAGACGATTCGTTCAGTTATCGGGTGCGCGATGGCAGCACCATTTCGGCCCCTGCGGTTGTTTACGTCACGGTCAATGCGGTGAATGATGCACCGACCGGTAACGTGGTTATCTCAGGTTCGACGTCCGTCGGGCAAACTTTAACTACTAGTCATACGCTAGCGGATGTTGAAGGATTAGGCGGGATTAGTTATCAGTGGTACCGAAATGGCGCTGGTATTGCCGGGGCTATCGGCACAAGTTATTTACTCAATAATAATGATGCAGATTCTACGCTCACCGTTAAAGTCTCTTACCGCGATGGCGGCGGCACAATGGAAAGTGTCACCAGTGTAGCAACGGCGGTAATTAAAGCCGCAGTGCCCGGCTGGCAGCAGCTCGGACCGATTGAAGTCGCTGATACAGCGGTTAATGAACCAACATTAGATGTTGTGAATTTGTTAGCTTCATCAGTGAGTGGTAGTGCTAGCGTTGTCGGCGGTCAAGCCAGTTATCATATTCCGATTGCGCTGCCGCCCGGTCGCAATGGTGTTCAACCGTCAGTTTCTCTGGGTTATAACTCTCAAAATGGCAACGGTATTGTCGGCATGGGTTGGTCGCTAAATGCGGGTGGTGCGATCTCGCGTTGCGCCCCGACCTATGCGCAAGATGGCTTTACTCAATCGGTGACCTTCACCAATAAAGATCGTTATTGCCTCAATGGTCAACGCCTGATTTTGGTCGACGGGGTTTACCGCACCGAAATGGATAGCTTTGTTGTCGTCACCCCAACAGACGCAGGTTTCAGCGTCGCCCGACCTGATGGTTCAACCGCCCTTTATGAAAGTGCCGATGTGCTGGGTTGGAGACTGACTCAAGAATCTTGGTCTGGCGGTAAAAACACCATTGATTATGTCTACGACGAAACCGATGCCGGCGAGCATTTATTATCAGCCATTCACTACACCGGCAGTGATGGTATTCAGGGTGATCGCGCGGTTCAATTTGAATATGTCGATAGAGCCGATAGCCGTGAAAGCTACATTGCAGGCCACAAAATCGTTAGCCGAAAGCGCCTCAGTGCCATCACAACCGTTATCGGTGAACGCACCATCAGCAGTTATAAACTCGCCTATCAACAAAGTGGTGCCAGCCAGCGAAGTTTGCTAAGTAGTGTACAACGTTGCGGTGCCACGGACTGCACACCTGTTAGCAGCTTTGATTGGTCTGACAGTTTGAATTTTGCCGCAGCGACGCCACTAAAATTCGGCGGTGTTGAGATTTACCAAGACGTTAAAACCATCGAAAAAATCATGCCGTACGGCGATATCGACGGCAACGGCACGGCAGACTTCCCCGGTTATGTTCAAACCAATATCGCGATTGCTGCCAAAGCAACAGGTGAAGACAGAGGCGATAGTATTATTACCCTGCAAGACATCAACGGCGACGGCTGGCCTGATGCGGTGGTTTACCGACACAATCCGAGTAGCACTGCTGAGTTGGAAATTTTCGTCCATTCAATGGATGGTTCGGCCCCTTATACCGCTGTAGGTGAAATACTTCATTCTTTTGATAGCGAAGTCGTTAACACTAAAAGAGTGCTCAAAGAAAACGCCACGTTTGCTGGCGATTTTGACGGCAACGGTTTGGCAGATTTAGTCATCACCCAAATGAACGGTCCCTTGCTCAAAGCCATGCCGATGGGTCAGCCTCGGACGATTAAACATAATTACAGTACACCGGAAACCCTGTCATTCGTTGATAGCCCAGCACCTGCCAGCCCGGTATATGACGGCAATGGTCAATTCTCGTTTTTCAGCTATTTCATCGATATCAATGGCGACGGTTTAACTGATGTGCTCGGCTGGAAAGATCAACTGCTGTCGATTCGAATCAACTTAGGCAATGGTAATTTCAAGGATTGGCAAGATCTCAGCGATACCACTTTACTCGCCAAATCATCAGTTGAAATCGATTTTGGTGGTGGCGGTGATACTGAAACGGTGAACTATCCAAAATACTTCGCTAGCCTGCAAAGTGTCGATATCAATAATGACGGTATTAACGAACTGTTAGTGCCCGGAAAACGGTTAATTACTGCTTGTAACGGTACTCGTTGTGGCGACGAAATTTACAACCGCTCAACTTCAATTGTCGATGCTAAAAAGTATGATGATTCGATTTATCAATATGATGCGATTTCATTCGAGTTGCAGGCTGATGGCAGCTATCAAGCGACTAAATCCGCCACCAATATTATTGCCCCAGCCACCGAACTGGCATTTATCGATGCCTTTGGCGATGGCAACCTCGATGTGATTTTCAATTACGGTCCTCGAACCAATAACAGCATTCAAAGTGACACAATACTCAACAATCATTACGGCGCGTATATCGTGCGAAACTATGGCGCGGGCAGCGGCGCAACCACCAATGATTATGCCGCAGTGGACTATCTCAAATCGGTGACCGATGGTGCGGGAAACCAAGCCCGATGGCATTATCGACCGCTTTCAAGCGGCGCTGATTTCTACCAAACCGACCATGATTACGAAGGTGGCGGCTACCTGCATTTCACCTCCAGCATGTATGCAGTGCAATCATTCAAACAAAGCAATGGCATTGGCGATCTCAACGACACGCAATACACCTACGCCGGTGCGATGTATCATATGCAAGGTCGAGGGTTTGCCGGCTTCCGCACCCTGACTGAAAAAGACGTCGCTCGGAATATCATCACCACCAGCACTTTCGAGCAGAAGTTCCCCCGCGTCAGCCAGCTGATCACTCAAACAAGCCAAATCGGTGACATCACTATCGCCAGCCTAAGCAATACCTGGCTGGATAATCCCGAACACACCATCGCCAACGTCCACCACTGGTACACCAGTCAGTCGATTCAAAAACAGTTTGATTTAGCGGGCGTTGCGTTATCAACCCAAACCATGGATTTCAGCAATATCGACAGCTGGGGCAATATCGGCAAAATCACCACCACTATCGATACTCTCTCAACCACCATCAAAGAAATTGATTTCGCCCCCAGCGATTTAACCAGCCAATATAATTCGATCAAAACCACCACCGGCGATCAATGGCAGCTGTTGACGGTCGACAGCTGGGACGACACCCATTTCAAGCCGACCAAAACCACCTTAACCGCCAGCGACAGCAAATGCACCCACATCAGCGAAAGCACCTTCAACAGCTACGGTTTAACCAGCTCAATCACCGAAACCGGACAAAACAGTGCCTGCGAAAACTTAACCGCTCGCCAAACCCTATTCAGCTACACCGATGACGAGTATTTGCCAAACAAAATCACCAATGCGCAAAGTCATGCCTCCAGCTTTGTTTACGATATGGGTTTTGGTGTAATCACCAAGCAAACCGACCCTAATAGCATCGTCACAGCCACCTTACTCGATGAAATTGGCCGTCCATTGTCGATAACGACTACAGGCTTTTCAACCCAATATATTCGTTATTTAGTCGCTGGTACAAATTGGATGACCCGCACAACTCAGGCAGGCGCTCCGACTCAAGCGGTTTACACCGATAGCCTCGGTCGTACTGTACGCAGTGCGATCCAAGGCTTCGATGGCACCTACGAATACGTCGACAAAATCTACGACGGTCTAGGTCGCCTCACCAAAGAATCGCTGCCTTATACGGTCACAGCAAACTACACTGAATTCGGCAATTTCGATGCCCTCGACCGCCCCGGCTGGCGTAAATTGCCTCACGGGTTACAGTCGACTTATAGCTATAAAGGTCTGGAAACTGAAATCAGCGTCGGCAGCGATAGCCGAAAAATGTCCCGCACCTACGCCAGCCTTGGCTGGTTGCTAAAAACAACTGATGCAAAAGAAGGCACCAACACCTTCACCTACGATGATGCTGGTCGTCCGCTGACAATTAAAGACGCCAACAGCAATACCATCACCGCGACATACAACGGCTTTGGTCATAAAACTCAAGTCGACGACCCCAATCAAGGCATTACCACATTCGCCTATAACACCTTCGGCGAGCTAGAAAGCCAAACTGCCAGCGGTGTGACTCAAACCTTCACCCGTGACGGATTAGGCAGAATCACTCAAAAAGATACTGCTACATACACATGGGACACCCTCAAACAAGGCTTGTTGAGCAGCGAAACCGACCAAGGCATCACTCGAACCTATGGCTACAATAACGCACTGCAACTCAACCAATTATCCGTCACCGTCGATGGTGTTACCCGCACTATCAAACACCAATACGACAGTGTTCTCGGTCGCCCGAAAGCCTTGGAATATCCCAATGGTTTAACGCTGAAATACAGCTACAACGCCCAAGGTTATCTGAGCAAAACCAGCAACGCCAACTCAAATTATGTCTATCGCGAAGTGACAGCCATCGACGCGCAAGGCCATATAACAGGCGCGGCATTGGCCAATAATTTGATGTCGCAAAGCAGTAGTTTCAACGAAAGCTCTGGCACCATGAGTGCAACATCTGTCACGAAAGGATTAACCCAACTACATGGCCACACCTACTCGGAATATGACGAATATCTCAACATCACAGCCGAAGTCAATAACCTAACGGGACTAAGCAAATCCTACAGTTATGACATGCTTAATCGCCTGACAACCTACACCGCAAGCAACACCTCACCCGCATTTAGCTTGTCAGTTAACTATGCTCATGATGCCGTGGGTAACCTGCTTACCAAGTCTGACTACAGTGCGAACCACAGTGGGGCGTATGAGTACGGAAAAAGCGCGAATTGTCCGGCAGCGAGCAACGCGGGGCCGAATGCGCTGTGTCGATTGACGAAAATAAACAGCACGATTGTTCAGTTTAATTATGATGGCCGAGGTAATTTAATTAATGGCGATGGGCTGGTACTGACATACAATGCGTTGAATAAACCCTTGACCATTACGGGTCGCAACGCCACCACACAGTTCACCTATGGCAGTAACGATGCTCGTGCCAAACAAGCACGAACCGTTAGTGGCCAAACGAGTACCACGTATTACGTGGATAAACTGTTTGAAGCGGACAATGACGGCAGTTGGCGAGCCTATATTGATGATATCGCCGTGCTTAGCTGGACGCCGGAACAAAAACACAAACTCCTGTATACCTTGCGCGACCGATTGGGCAGCGCAACGACCTTGGTTAACCATGATGGCCAGGTGACCAGCCGCCGTTACTTTGACCCGTTTGGCAGAACTTCATCGGCCAGTGGTAGTGACCACCTGAGCAGTACGCAATTCACGGATTTATCCGCTACTAACCGATACCGTCGTGGTTTTACGGATCATGAGCATTTGAATGAACAGCAATTAATTCATATGAATGGCCGGATTTATGATTATAATGTCGGGCGGTTTATGAGTGTCGATCCGTTCATTCAAGCACCGACCAGCACCCAGAGTATTAACCCGTATTCGTACATTATGAATAATCCGTTGGCGGGGACTGATCCGACGGGGTATATGGGTAAGTGTGATCAGAATCCGACCTGTCAGATGCAGTCATTTTTTAGTTCGACGGGTAGTGGGGGTTCGAGCTTAATTGGTCATTTGATGGGCCGATTGAAGACCACGCTGAGCAATGGGCATGATACCAAACAGGCCAAGAAAGCGCAAAAGGTTAACGCTGTGGCTAAGGTGAAGTCGCCAGCAGCTATAAGTTTTGTGCTTGACAAAGAAGTAAGTAAAAACAGTGCTAATAACATTCATCTGAAAGGTTGTGGTGGCCGTTACCAATGCAGTAATGCTTATAACGAATTTTTGGGGATGGATCCTATAGCCAAAGAAGCTGCTAATAAAACACTCGGTACAATTGTTGAAACTGTCGATACTGTATCAGACGTTGTAGCGCCAGTTAAAGGATTGGCAAAGCAAGGAGTAAAGAGAATAATACGTAAGGCTTTTGCTCCAAAAAATACAGGACCATATAAAGAAGTTAAAGGTCATCATGTTCACGCCAAAGCAGCATTTAAAGAAAATCTGTCTTATGACCCAAAAAATGGATTTTCGATTAGTCAGAGTTTTATGAAAGAGAATGGATTAGATCATGCTGCAATGACAAAATTTCAGCGGCAAGCATTCAAGGAGCTATCAGATAGTGGGGGCGCGAATACAATGAGTGCCCACACTAGAATAGCTGTTGGAGCTCTTCAAGCAGGTGGTGCTTCTAGAAAAATGGCCAGATCTTTAACTGCACAGTCATTGAACGCGCTTCGAAATAGTGGTGTTCGAACCCCAAGTAATATCCCTTGGTATAAGTGAGGAAATGAAAATGACAAAAGATCAAATATTAGAAAAGTTCGGTCAAATCTTGATATCCGAGGTTCGTGATGAGGCAATAGATAAATATCAAATGATTGCTGCTGGTACGATGAAGTCTGTACCTGCTATTGAGCTTCATAATAAATTGAATAATTTCACTGAAGATCAGTTGTCCATTATAAGGCAAGTGGTTGTTGGTTCAATTGATGATGTTGTTCATAACTTTTTATGGATGCTTGAACAACACGAAGATGATATTGATATTTTTTGTAGCGAGGACGAAGATTCAACAAAAGAGAATGTCAGAGAATTAAGTGATGGATTATCAGGTGAAGTTTATACAGATGATGGCTGGATAGCCAAATTTAGTAATCATAAAGAAAATTACTGAATTATTAGAGAACGTTTATAAAGAAGAAATAGTGGACTGTTCAAGGAAAACCAGAGGCATTAGCTAGGGTAAAGCAGAAAGGGGGTCAAGTTGGTTGTTTAATGAGATTTTTTCCTAACACATTGAATCATAAGTATTTTAATTTATCACCGTGTTAAAAAATTATAATTAAGGAACTGTGTGGCTATAACTAAGTAATTTAAAAAGTCTTCTTAAACAACTGCTTTGATCCCTTTTCCGCACCAAACAAACACGAACGATTAGTGGCCAAACGAGTACCACCTATTACATCGATAAGCTGTTTGAAACTGACAACGACGGCAGCTGGCGAGCCTATATCGACGATATTGCCGTCCTCAGCTGGACGCCTGAGCAAAAACACAAATTACTCTATACTCTGCGCGATCGACTCGGTAGCGCAACAACATTAGTCAATCACGACGGCCAAATCACCAGCCGCCGCTAGTTCGACCCTTTTGGCAGAACTTCAACCGCCAGCACACAATTCACTGATTTATCAATCACTAACCGTTATCGTCGAGGCTTCACTGATCACGAACATTTGAACGAACAACAGTTGATTCACATGAATGGACGAAGGGGAACTAGAAACGAGGGTTCGCAGTTTTTTGTTCCCCTGAGATGAGTGTAAGGATGCACGAAGGGCGCACGCCATGGACGGTTAAATCACCACAGTTGCCTTTGCACTAAACCAAATTAGTGATAACTTGACTCTCGCTTGATTATAATGTCGGCAGGTTCTTGAGTGTCGACCCATTCATTCAAGCGCCGAGTAGCAGCCAAAGTATTAACCCCTACAGTTACATAATGAACAACCCGCTGGCGGGGACTGATCCAACCGGTTACGTCAGCAAATGTGATCAGAATCCGACCTGTCAGATGCAGTCGTTTTTTAGTTCGGTGGGTAGTGGTGGGTCGAGTTTAATTGGTAATCTGACTGGTCGGTTAAAAACTACGCTGACCAATGGACATGACATCAAACGAACAACGCAAGCCCAAAATGTTAACGCTGCGGCTGAGATCAAGTTGCCAGCTGCGGTAAGTTTTAGTGGTAGGAGTACAGCTAATACTATCACAACAACAAGAGGCGTTAATCGTGGTAGCGCGGTGGCTGGCAATATTCTTAAAATGGCAGCTGAACTTGCGCGGATCGCAAGAGCTTCACCTGCTGGGGTTATTATCACAGGGCTCACACCGACAAAGGTAGGTAATGGTGAGCTAACAAAAGCAGACCTAGAAAGATATAAGCAACGAAATGAAAGTGCTCATGATTCTGATACTTCTGGTGAGAAAGAAAATATGAGTTATGAAAAAACCTCGCCAGAAATATTAGTTATCGATGATGAAAATGAATTGCTGGTGACATTGACTGACTCACTAATTGAAAAGTCAGAAATGTTGAAGCTGATGGCGATGCTAGAAAATAGCAACAGCAACCATCATAAAACCGCTTGTTTGATTAAGGAAAACCCATGACAGATACCCCCGTAGCAAAACAACCCAACCCATTTCATCACGCCAGTGCCAACTATGCTGGTAGCTGTCTATGTGGTGAAATACGTTACGAAGTTGATCAATTTAAACCTCATCTTGGCCATTGTCACTGCCATATGTGCCAGAAGTTTCATGGCGCGGCTTTTTCTACCTTTGCTGAGGTGGCGTTGGTTGATTTGCATTGGATTACTGGTGAAGCAAACTTGAAAAGCTATCAGGCTGCTAACGGCACTGTTCGTCAGTTTTGCAACACCTGCGGCTCTAGTCTGTTGTTTAGCTCAAAATACAATGTAACAGCAGGGACCATCGAGTTGGCGATTTCAACTTTAGATCAGGGCGAGGCGTTAACCCCCGACGCCCATATTTATACCGAATCAAAAGCCTCTTGGCTTGAGCTTAGCGATGACCTGCCAAAGTATCACGGTTATAGAGAGTAGTTGTTTCGGCTAGTTTTATGAGTTTATGGCTGTCATAGTTCAAAAGGTGAATGTTTAATAAAGATACAAGGTGATTAAAATGGGGTTGTGATGCCAGCATAATAAATGATGTTGTTATAGCTAATCGCTGTAGCAATGGATCTCAATGTCGATTTATCTATAGAGTCGTCAATTACGCTGAATAGCTGCATCAATTACTGTATTATTGCGGCAATATTTTTCAAGGCATTAGAAATTCAGTATGGCAGTACAACAATTCGATCCCCAATTAACCGTTAGGCAAATAGATGTTACTGGAGATCATCAGACAATAGATAGCCAGGCAACGGCTAGTCACCCTTCAGCTATTGATAAAACCACTATTGATAATAAAGAGGGCACTTCCCCTAAAATAGTGCTTAGTACGCTTAACGCAAAGTATATTCATGCCAGTTTTGGCTTACGCTATTTGTATGCGAATTTAAAAGAATTACAGCCATGTTGTGAAATACAAGAGTTTACGATCAAGACCTGGGCGATTGATATTGTTGAACAAATTTTGGCATCAGAACCCGATATCGTCGGTTTTGGCGTATATATATGGAATATCGTTGAAACCACAGATGTGGTTAGCCTGTTAAAAGTCATCGCGCCGCAAGTTAAAATTGTCTTAGGTGGCCCAGAGGTCAGTTATGAAACCGAGCAGCAAACGATTGTCGCCTCAGCAGATTATGTATTGACTGGCGCGGCAGATTTAAGTTTTTATCAACTGTGCAAAGACATTTTAAATGACACCGCACCTGAGCAAAAAGTGCTTAAATGTAAACCAGTTGCACTGAAAGATATTGAATTGCCTTATCAGTATTATAGTGACGAAGATTTAAAGAATCGCTTACTTTATGTTGAAGCATCCCGTGGTTGTCCGTTTAAATGTGAATTCTGTTTATCGTCTCTAGACACTTCATCAGACCCATTTGAACTCGATTTATTTCTCGAACAAATGGAAATTCTCTACCAACGTGGGGCGAGAAACTTCAAATTTATCGATAGAACCTTTAATCTAAACATTAAAACCACGATGCAAATCATGCAGTTTTTTTTGGATCGTATGACTGATAACCTCTATCTTCATTTTGAAGTGGTACCGGATCATCTGCCGAGAAAGTTAAAAGAATTATTGTCTCAATTTCCCCAAGGCAGTTTGCAGTTTGAGATTGGCATTCAAACCTTTAACCAAGAAGTACAGGCGAATATTAGCCGTAAGCAAAATAACGCCAAGTCAAAAGATAACCTGATTTGGTTACGAGACAATACCCACGCACATATTCACGCCGATCTGATTTTTGGTCTGCCAGGGGAGACTTTTGATACTTTTAAGCAGAGCTTCAATGAGCTTTATCACTGCCGCCCCCATGAAATTCAATTGGGTATTTTAAAACGACTCAAAGGTAGCCCTATAATTCGCCACACTGAAAACTTCGACTTGCGTTTTAATCCATTGCCGCCGTTTAATATTTTGAGTACCGCTAGTGTCAGTTTTGCCACCATGCAACGGATTAATCGCTTTGCTCGTTTTTGGGATATGATCGGCAATTCAGGGCGTTTTAAATACTCATTGCCCGCTATTTTGTCTGACCAACCTTTTGATCACTTTATCGCTATTACCGAGTGGATCTTTGATAAGGTCGGACAAACGCACCAAATCAACTTGAAAAAATTATACGAGTGGGTTTCGCAAGCGGTTGAAGCTTTATTTCCACAGCAACACTCGTTTATTCTGACCAAACTGGAAGATGATTACACCGCATCGAAATTGAAAGGCCGTTTTAGTAGTCTTAACCTTTATGCTGGTCAACATAGAGAATTAACCAGTCAAAATAGCTTTGTCCAGCGACAGCAACGACATATGCAATAAGGCTTCGCGAAATTAACAATTAACAGTTAACAATTAAAAACAAAATCAAAAGCTTGCATGGAATGCACACTACTGTCTGTATTTTCAGGGTGATGAGCGCTTATTCTTTGGGTAATCTGATCGCCCTGATCTCGCAATATGGCTTGGCTGAGCCGGACCAAAATCGGTCGGAGTCGTTGTAAACTTGAAAAACCACCGGTTTTTTTGCCATGTAAGCGGCCAATGAGGTTGACACCAGATTTTTGGCAAAAGTTGAATGTTTTAAATAAACACCTAACGGGCATTCATTAACCCCGGTCGTCATTTTCATCAATACGTCACCAGCGACGCCGCCACTATTTTCAGTCCATGTCCAAAACTCATCAATGGGGTTTGGCGAAGTATAAACAACACTGGCATTGGCACTAAGTGCAAAGCCGCTCAATAATATAACAAGTAATCGTTTCATTTTTTTCCTAGTTTTTACGGCTCTAATCTTTCTGGGTTACAAATTTCCATTGGAATTGGCCGTAGTTAGGGCATTCATGCCCGGATGTTCCGTGGCTTCGAGGCACTTTCGCAAATAAATCTGCTAACTACGAGTGTTACCCTAAAACATAGTGATTTAACTGCCTAAAATCTTCAACGGTAAGGACAGGGCTTCATTACCGCTTTGGCCCACCAGCCAAATAATGCTACTCAAACCGCCGATGGTCAGCACATACCATACGGTTGAGACGATTTGACCGTAGCGGTCTAGCGGTAATAACTCACTGTTATGGCGGGTTTTCCATTCTAGCAAAATTTCAATACTGCCAATGGCCAATAAAAAGCCCAATAACGCCAGACCAAAGGTGTAGCTAAGAAAAACCCCAAACGCCGCCCCAGCCATACAGGCAATTAAACCAACCCCTGAGTTGACTGAAAAAGTGATGCTTTTGAGCAAGCGACCGCCATCCAGCGGCACCACGGGTAATAAGTTAAATAGGTTTAATAGCGCGTTAAATACGGCCAGACCTGCCAAGATCTCCATATCGGTGATCCAATAACCCAGTAAACAAGCCAGCGACAAGATCAGGCCAAAAGTCGGTCCCATGATAGATATCACCACATCTTGCCAGCGGGTATTGATTTTTTCATCGGTGACGGCGAGACCACCGACAAAGGGGATCAGATAAATGCCTTTGGTTTTCATGCCAAAATACTTCATTGCTTTGATATGACCATATTCATGAAACACCAAACATAAAATCAACGCGATGGCGAACTCAATCGAAAACAACCAAGCATAAGCGGCGAGACTGCCACCAGCAAACAGTACTTTGACTACTTTGGCACTTTTGAGTAATTTGAAACCTAAAGAGGCCAGACCAGCAATACCAAACTTGCGCGGTGGAGCGGGTCGCTCAGTCACTTGTTGGGTTTCAATGTCTTTTTCATTTAATGAGGAAGTGGCGATAACTTCGCCATCGACTTGCAGTTGATAATTGAGTTCAAAAGGTTGCCAGTTAAGCTCGGTGGTCAATTGACAGGTTATTTCGGCTTCGGCGTTTTGTTCTGTATGACCATCATTACCGCCTTGATTACCTTTAAGCGTGAATTGATGTACGGACTGGCTATTGTCGTCAGCATTGGCATCTTGTTGTGACACCAGTTGGTTGTTCCAAAATAACGCTTGCCATCCGGCCATCGACCCTTCAAGTCGTAATTCGTACCCCAAACAATCAATGCGTAATAGTTGCAATTGGTTAACCTCAGTTTAATTTTGGATCTTAAGGCGGTGGATTATCGCAAAATTTTGGCGTTAATCAAACCGATCAGTGATTAAACGCGGTTAAATTAAGCGAATAAAATGTTAAAAAAAATAAAATTTCAATTTATTGACATCTAACCATCAACCTTTAACTAACTTATTGAAATTTCACGATAAAAATTAAATTAAAAGAGTTATCCAAAGTATGTTTTTACTACATTTTTATCACCACATCAGAAAAAAGTTTAAAATAAGTGTGGCAATTGTAATTTTTTTGTTATAAATTTTGACTCGTGAAACGGCGGGAACAAATGATTTGCCCCTTCGGTTGACACTTACAACAAATAGATGAAGTAGTACGAGTCGAGGCGCTCAGTTGCATTGCTGTTTTTTTCTTTAATAGCTGTAATTGAGTTGAATTCGGTATAAATCTAACACAAAAAAGACAAGAGAAATAAAAACTATGAAAATGCAAAAAATTTCAACCATTTGTGCAGCAGTCGCCTGTGCTTTATCAATGTCAGCTAATGCGGCTGATGTACAAGATTTAGCCAACCTTCAAGCAGCGCCAGCCACGCAAAATGCGGCTGTGATGAGCAGCGGTTATGGCGGTGATAACATTAACCAAATTTTGGGATTGGCTGGTGCCACTCAAATGAAAGCGGTTAAAACAGTTAACGTCGGTAACGGCGTGACTAAAGTTCGTTTCCAACAAGAATTCAACGGTATTCCAGTATTTGGTCATTCTATCGCAGCGACTAAAACGGCAATGGGCATGTTGACTGACGTTCAAGGTCAAATTCTTGATTTAGATAATAAATTCTTCTCGACCAAAGCGCGGATCTCTGCTGATATGGCAATGAACTCGGCTTTGGGTAAAAGCGCCACCTTGAGCAAAAGCCCGGGTGCTCACGTTTATAACAAAGAAAACGACTTGTTCATCTATATGATTGACGAGCAACCGACTTTGGTTCGTCGTGTTTCTTATGTTGTTGCTGGTGAGAATGGTGCTGAGCCAACTCGTCCGGTGTTCTTCATCAATGCTCAAACCGGTGCTACCGAATTAGAGTATGATAACTTGCAACATGCTACAGGACCTGGCGGTAACGCTAAGACGGGTCAATACCACTATGGTACTGATTTCTCAGAAATCCCTGTAACCGCCAGTGGTTCAAACTCAGTAATGAGCAACGCTAACGTTAAAACCGTTGACCTTAACCACAGCACCAACGGCAGCACAGCTTACTCTTTCGCTGGTACTGAAAACACCCATAAAGCAATCAACGGTGCATACTCGCCATTGAATGATGCACAGTACTTCGGTAACGTGATCTTCGACATGTACAATGCTTATGTTGGTACTAACCCGTTGACTTTCCAACTGACCATGCGTGTTCACTACTCAAACAACTATGAAAATGCCTTCTGGGACGGCTCAGCAATGACATTTGGTGATGGGGCGACGACTTTTTATCCACTGGTTAGCCTTGACGTTTCTTCACATGAAGTCAGCCATGGTTTCACTGAGCAAAACTCAGGTTTGGTTTATAGCAAACAATCTGGTGGTATGAACGAAGCTTTCTCTGATATGGCGGGTGAAGCTGCTGAGTACTTCATGAATGGTACTAATGACTGGATGGTTGGTGAGCAAATCTTCAAAGGTAACGGCGCTTTACGTTATATGGATGATCCAACAAAAGATGGTCGTTCAATTGGTCATGCTGATAATTTCACTAGTTCAATGGACGTTCACTACAGCTCAGGTGTTTACAACAAAGCTTTCTATTTGTTATCAACAACTGCTGGCTGGGATGTGCAAAAAGCGTTCGCCACCATGGCTTTAGCTAACCAAACTTACTGGACGGCTAACAGCACGTTCGATGCTGGTGCTTGTGGTGTTGAAAGCGCAGCTGGTGATAAAGGTTATAACGTAGCTGACGTAACAGCAGCCTTTGCAGCCGTTGGTGTTGCTTGTGGCGGCGGTGGCGGTGGTACTGGCGGTGTCTTCGATGTTGGCGGCACTGTTGAAAACGTGAGTGTTAACCGTAGAAAATGGCAGCGTTATACATTAGACGTGCCAGCCGGTTCTTCTGATTTGACTGTTCATATCCATGGCGGAAGCGGTGATGCTGACTTGTACATGCGATACGGTGCACAATCTACTACCAACAGTTACGACTGTCGTCCATATGCAACGGGCAATGACGAAACTTGTACTTTCGCTAACCCACAAGCTGGTACTTGGCATGTTGATGTTCGTGGTTACACCAACGTAACTGGTTTGACTATCGATTGGGGCTACAACAACTAAGATTGTTTTAAGTCATCACAAGATAAAAAAAGGAACCTTCGGGTTCCTTTTTTACTTTGTTATCGTACCGACTACAATCCCCATTTATCAATAATGGTCTGATACTGACCGCTTTGTTTTAGCTTCTCCAATGCTTGTCTTAATACCAACACAATGTCATCTGAGGTGGTCGGGCTGGTGGCGATATATAATTGATTGGGAAAGTGATTGATTGCGATATATTTTTTAATCGCTTTGGGGTCGAGGCCGACACTGCTGATCTCACGGTCCAGCGCAATGTAATTGGTCAGCACCAGATCAATCCGTTGTTTGAACAACATCGGCCACATACGGTCATATTTGACACTCAACGACAAGTTTTTATCAGTGCTAAACCCTGCTTTTTTTAAAAATGCATCAGCATGATAACCACGTATGGTGCCGACAACATAGTTCTTAGCCTCTTCTAAATTGCTGATATTGATATCACTTCTGCTTTTGAGTCCAACTAAAAACGCTTCACTTTTATAGCTTTGACCGACCCATTTGAATTGGCTTTCGCGGTGCGGGGTTTTTAACAATGAAAACATAAAGGCATTGGCTTGTTGTTGGGCAAGGTGATAGCTGCGGGCAAAAGGCAGGAATTCAATTGAGGCATCAAGATGGGCTGAGGTGATGAGTGCTTGAATGACTTCAACCAGTGCGCCTGTGGGTTTGTTGTTTTCATCGAGGAAATGAAAAGGAGGTAAACTTTCTGCAACAAACCTGAGCTTGTCAGCTGAGGCGAAAAAGGGCAAAAAGCATAATAAAAGGACAAACAATCGGTTGATTTGAGCAAGCTTAATTATCATTCATTGGCCACGGTGTTTTATCTAACCCCTTTAAGCATAGACCTTAAGCACAGAGCAGCGATGTTTTTTGTAGCCGATCCGTCCATCTCGGCGGGATAGACCAGCGGCTTTTTTAAGCTATGTTTAATGTGTCGACAAACTAAACAGGTAATGGACGCAATGACCACTCAATATCAAATAGACAGACGCCGATTGATTAAAGCGGCGTTGGCAACCATGGCGGCGAGTTATTTGCCGCTATCATTGGCGACCAGCCAATCTGCTGAACTCATTAGCAAAACGATCCCCTCGACCGGAGAAAAAATCCCGGCCATTGGCATGGGTAGCTGGATGACCTTTAATGTTGGCGATGATGTGGCTGCCAGACAAAACTGTACCCAAGTACTTAAAGCATTTTTTGCTGCTGGTGGCAGTTTGATTGACTCATCGCCGATGTATGGTTCCTCAGAAGAAGTCATCGGCTACTGTCTCGGACAGCTTAATCGACAAGCCGATAACTTCTCGGCAACTAAAGTCTGGACGCCGTTTCAATCCAGCGGTGAAAGCCAAATCAAAGATTCTCATCGACTGTGGGGCGTCAATCAAATCGACCTGTTTCAAATCCATAATCTGGTGGCGTGGCAAAAACACCTAGCAACCCTGCGACAACTCAAAAGTGAAAAGAAGCTACGTTATATTGGTATTACCACCTCACATGGTCGTCGTCATGCTGATATTGAGAAAGTCATGGCCACGCAACAAGGCATTGATTTTGTTCAGCTAACTTATAACGTGCTGGATACCGAAGTGGAATCGCGTCTGTTACCATTGGCGCAAGAAAAAGGCATCGCAGTGATTGTTAATCGACCTTTTCAGCGTAATAGCTTGTTTCAACGTTTTGCTGGCAAACCGCTACCTAAATGGGCGGGCGAAATCGATTGTCACAGCTGGGCGCAATATTTTCTAAAATTCATCATCTCCCACCCGGCGGTCACTTGTGCCATTCCCGCCACCAGCCAAGTGACACATATGCAAGAAAACATGGCGGTATTGAAAAGCCCCTTGCCCGACGCCGCAATGCGCAGCCGCATGTTGAGCTATATAAAGACTTTGTAATGGTCGAATCATGATCGAATTAATAAGGTTATTCCTAGCCGATTTTTTAATGTTTCAACCACAAACATACCAGCGGCTGCTTGCCAATTATAATCAGACATTGTGGCCGATGCAGCTGGTTGCCCTGTTGCTTGGATTGGCTTTATTGTGGCTGCTATTCAAGCGCCCTAAACAGGCTGATCGGCTGATAAACACCGGGTTGTGCATTTGTTGGCTATGGGTTGGTGTGGTTTTTCACTTGCAATATTTTGCCAGCATAAACTGGGCAGCTTGGGGTTTTGGCGCTTTGTTTATGCTCCAAGCCGCACTGTTGCTGTTGTTTGGCGTGTTACTGAACAAGGTGACCTATCAGCATGTTCAGACACCCGTTAGCCGATTTGGGCTGCTGGTTTTTCTTTTCGCATTAGTGGTTTATCCGCTGCTAACCGCACTGATGGCAGGTGATTGGGCGCAAGGTCACTATTTTGGCACTTCTGCTGATGGTACTTGTCTTGCCACCATGGGTTTGTTGATGATAGTCAAATCTGGCTGGCGTTGGTTATTGGCTGTGCTGCCGGTGATTTGGCTGGTGATTAGTGTGGTGATGGGCTGGGTGTTGTCTGCAAATATATAGGGGTATCATTGGTTTTACCCATATAGCACAAATTCAGGTGGCAATTATTCTTCAACATTCACGAGGTTGAAACCTCGTCTACGGCGTAGACGTGAATTCATTAGCGTTTTTTTGATTGTTCATTATTACCCCATTTAATTAAAGCTTATGCAAAAAGTATACATAATGCCTGTCATTTAAAGTACTATGACAGCGTTTATTGCTTAGCTTTAATTTAGCTCTACTTAACACTTAAACTGCGGTCCGGTAATTACACATGAAGCAAAAAGATTTAAAAATATTAGTTGTCGATGATATGGAGTCGATGCGTAAGGTGATCCGTCATTTACTCGGAGAGCTTGGTTATAAAAACGTTGCTCAGGCCAGTGATGGCAAGGGGGCATTACTTAAATTTAAAGCTGCTCGTTTTGACTTGGTGATCACCGACTGGAATATGCCGTCAATGAGCGGTCTTGAGTTACTTAAACATATTCGTGCCACCCCTGATTTGGAGTTTTTGCCAGTGTTGATGATCACCACCGAAGGCAGTCGCAAACAGGTACTCGATGCGGCGATGGCTGGCGTCAACAGCTATATTATGAAACCTTTTAGTGCTGCCATGCTGGCGGAGAAAATCGAAAAGATTTTTGCCTAGTTTGTTGATATTTTATTAACGTTAATTCAATCCCCGCCACCAGCGACTAAATGTTTGTTTTTCAGCTAAATCAACCGCTTCGCCTATGGTGGGGGTGATCACTTCAACACCTGCTGCTTTACCGAGCGCGGTGATCCGCTCCAATGGTTCATACCAGGCATGAAAGGCCAAATCAAAGGTGCCATTATGGGCTGGCAGCATTTTCAGTCCTTTAACATCAAGGTGAGCCTGTAAACTTTGTTCTGGGGTCATATGCACATCCGGCCAATCTTTATCATAGGCACCGGTTTCAATGATGGTCAGGTCAAACGGACGCTTTTTACCACCTCAGTCTCGTTAACCTATTCTGGCCAATTGAGTTTGGCGACGCAATTAACCAGTATAGCGGAACAAGAGGTTGCTTTGCTAGCTGAGCAGGCATTTGTTGATTTGGCTCGTGTGTGTCTGGCAGAAGCGATGCATTCGCCACAAAGAATTAACGAGGCGTTGGCTGAAGTTGAAAATCGCGATGGTGATTTGACCAGCTGGCTAAATGCCGCCACAGCCGATGGTCGATTGGTGATTGCTGATATACCGTTTGCAGCTACTCAGTTTTTTGCTTTAATCAAATCGTTTTGTTTTTGGCCGCAAATGATGCAGGGCCAAACGTTTCCTGATGAGAGCCAACAACAAGTTATTATTGATTCTGCTGTGGCGATGTTTCTCGGTTTTTATCAAAGCAATTAGCCTGTAGAATACCTATTTATGTGCGCTTTTTGGCCGATAATGAGGCTAAGAAACTCGCTGATCTCTTAGCCAGTTTAATGCCAATGAACGATCAGTGAATATTTGAATCAACAGACCCCCCTTCATTGCTGATGCAATATATTCAGCTTCAGGTATTTTGGATGAATCCTTTAGCAGTATTGCTGCCGCGAGCATATTTTTATTAACCGCTATTTTCAATAAGGCAGCAAAAGAATAGGAGTACGAATTACTGCGGTTGACTAAAACGTTAACAGGGTGTGCAAGCTGATTGAAAAACCGATGATATTCATTTATTTCAGCTTCGCCGACTTCGATGCCTGCCTTGGGGATAACTTCAATGGTAAATTCGTCAATCATTATTATCTGACAAAATGAGAGTTTGATACTATTTTGGGGCATCGCATTTACTCCTCAACATTAACGAGGTTGAAACCTCGTCTGCGCTGTAGACGTGAATTCATCGAAGTGTCGAACTATCGAAGTGTCGAACCATCGAAGTGTCGTTTCAGACGCCTAAGATTTTAAATACATTACAATATTAACCCTGCACACTCAATAACTTGGCTGAAATTTTGCTGGTGATTTATGTCGAAGCCGATCTTTTGCGTATTTGCTTTTATATTTTATCGTTGTAGCACTGTTGTAGTACTGTTGTAGCAATGTTGTAGAGTAATCGTATTATCAGGCGGGCACGACGGCCCGCCTAAACCTTTTTCTCATTTATAGACAAATCTGGACGCAGGTAACACTAATATGTGCACTGCCGCTCCAGTAAGAAACCAAGATTTGACCATCAGTTGGCCCCATCGTGGCAATAATAGTTATAATGCTTAAGGCTGAAATATCGGTTAATTGACCTCATGATCCGACTGTAATGCCCTCGTCAATAAAGGTTAATGACTCTACACCTTGCAAGTTGGTCAGCGAATAATACCTGTATCAATAATATATGGATAAACACCTGCGCCTGTGCCTATCGGGTTAAAGACTGTATCCAGTGGCAACGAAGCTTGGTCAAGTCTGTCTAATGCCCACGAATCAATACCGCTGATAAGGCTGCTTTGGCTATTAATACGGTGGCCAATTTTGTCAATAGTGGTGTTACTCACATCAGAGTGAAATACCACAATATACTCGCCGTCAATTTTATTCTCTGAGTATAAATCTTTGATTTTAATCGGTTTTTTGAGTGTTTTTTGTTGGCTTTTGGCACTTGAGGTTAAGCCCGGTAGTAAAAAACTTGGTATTGAAAAAGCCAAGGGTGAAAAGAGTAATGAAGTACTGATTAATAATGGACCAAATAATGGTCTTGTTTTATTTTTTATCATAACAATCTCCGTTAATAATACAAAGAACCTTAAGATCAGGTTGGTTATCCCACCTTTCGATACCTTGGTAGAACGTATTGATATTGGCACACTTTGAGATTAAATACTAGCGATTTGAATAGAAAACGATAATCAATTGTAAAACATAGATAATATTTGATATTAATGTTATTAAATTGAGATCTTTAAACGCCAAAAACTTATGTTTTGGTTACAAATTAGAAATATATACTACTAATTAACAACATTACAGTAGAATTAATCGGCCTGCTGTGATAATAATGTTTATCGTCTTATTGGATGCTTTAACAGGTCAGTAAGTGGTTTTTCTAATCTGTAGTTGGAGCAAAACAATGAAAATTTTAATTTTATCGACAGCGTTTTCAGGCATGGCTCAGCGGTTGTTAACCGAGTTACAGCAATTGGATCATATGATTGAGCAACACTATGACCTCGAACCGGTGTCATTACGGCGTCAGGTGCAGGCGTTTCAGCCGGATGTTATTTTATGTCCTTTTCTCACCCAAAAAATCCCCGAAGACATTTGGCAAGATTATTTATGTCTGATTGTTCATCCGGGTATTGAGGGGGATCGGGGGGCGTCATCACTGGATTGGGCGATCAGCGAAAACAGCGCAGAGTGGGGCGTTACGCTGTTGCAAGCGGCTGACGAAATGGATGCCGGCGACATTTGGGGTAGTCAAAACTTCCCATTACGTTGTGCTACCAAAACCAGCATTTACAAACGTGAAGTGACTACCACCGCGATGGACCTGATTAAACAGGCGTTACATGACATTGCTGGTGGACAATTCAAACCCCGACCGTTGGATTACAGTCAACGCCGCGTAAAAGGACGATTAAGACCCAACATGAAAATGGCGGATCGCAGGTTTAGCTGGAGCGACAACACCACTGCACAAATCATTAGTGTAATGAACGCCGCCGATTCTCGTCCTGGGGTTCGCACGGTGATTAATGGTCATTCCGTCAATCTGTTTGGCGCTGTTGCCGAACCGAAGTTAACCGGGATCCCCGGCGACATTCTCGCTATTCATAACAATGCGGTCTGTTTTGCCAGCCAAGATGGTGCAGTGTGGATCCGCCAGATGAAGTGTCGCAAAGTTGACGGTTTAACCCCGATTAAATTACCAGCCGCTATGGTGCTCGACAAGATTCTGCAACCGTCAGCGGTATTAGCAACGATATCGGCTAACAGTCTTGAATCGGTGGTTGAAGACATTGCCGTTGAGCGAAAAGGGCAGACTGCCTATATCTACTTTAACTGTTATAACGGAGCCATGAACACCGAGCAATGCATTGCACTTAAACAGACAATTGTCGAAGTCAAACGCTCAGATGCCAAACTGATTGTTTTTATGGGCGGCGAGGATTTTTGGAGCAACGGCATTCATTTAAATTGCATTGAAGCGGTAGAAGATCCGGCTCAGGAGTCGTGGCGTAATATCAACGCGATTGATGATGTGGTGATGGAAATCATGGACACTCCCAATCAAATCACCATCGCCGCCTTAAGAAACAATGCCGGTGCTGGCGGTGCCATTATGGCATTGGCGTGTGACGAGGTGATTATTCGTGATGGGGTGGTGTTAAATCCACACTATAAAACTATGGGTCTTTATGGTTCGGAGTATTGGACATATTTGTTGCCTAAGCACGTTGGGGCTAAAAAAGCCCAGCAAATTGTTGACGAATGCCAGCCGATGGGGGCTAGCGAAGCTGTGGAATTGGGTATGGCTGATATGTTGTTACCAGAGGATTGGGAAACTTATCATCAGCAACTCCAAGCCTATTGCGAGCGGTTATACACAGTCGTTGATTTTGACGAATTTCTCAGTGTTAAAGTCAAACTGTTTAACGCCGCTAATGCCGAAAAACCTTTTACTAGCTACAGAGCCGAGGAACTCAGACATATGTGCGATGCCTTCTACAATTTGGCCAGTGACTACCACGAAAAACGCCGTGATTTTGTTTACAAGGCGAAAAAACCCAAGGTGGTTGTGGATACAATCGTTGCTTCTTGACGCAAGTGCTTTGCCGTAGACGAGGTTTCAACCTCGTCTATGTTGGGCGGTATCTAACTATTGCTCGGCTGTTGCTCGGATATTAGTCAGCTATTACAGCGAGTTAAACACCATTACCAAAACCACCAACTCTAGCGGCGGCGTCTTCGGCGGGGGTAAATTTAAAGGCAAATTGCGGTGCTGTGACTGTGCCGTTACCGGTTAAGTATTGATTAAAAGCGCTGATGGTGGTCTCGTCCAGCCGAAACCGCATTGTCGTGCCGAGCTGAATAAAATCCGAGCCTTGGTTTATGATCAGGTGTTCAAGGTCAGCAGCATTAACTGAGTAGAGAAACTTTTCGCCTTTGGCGGTGACCTGCACATAAGCGGTATGGTAATAGTGACCATCACCGCCTTGGCGTTTGAAATTAATAAAACCTGATTCGCTGATATCAGCCGGATTTAACGAATCAATATCATTACCACCTAGACTGGTTTTCAAGTTATTTGGATTGTCTAAATCCATAATGGCTTGAAACTCCGGGGTGTAGCTTGAAGCCGGATCAGACGTTGTGGTTCGCAAAACTTCATCAAATTGCTCGGTATCCAGTAACTTTTCTGCCTTGGCTAAGCAAAGCGCCGAGGTATAACAATTAAATGCCAAGCCTTTTTCATCCCGCACTCTGGCTTGTAGTCTTTGCTCTGATATCGGTTTATATTCTGTGCTGCTAAAGCAAGATGGTAAAATGCCTGCGTTGACATTAGTGCTGAGCGACAACAGCAAAAGCGCAGCAGTGACAGGTTTCATCGATAATTTGTGTTGGGTTATTTTCATTTTAATTCCAAATAAAGGCGCTGACATATAGAGCACAATAGCTAGCCGTAGACGCGAATTTATTCATTTGCGTTTTTCAGACGGTTAATATGTATCAGATACAGGTCAGCGCCGAATGACTCATTAAACATTATTGCCAAATGCTGATGCTCTATAAGCGGCTTCTTCGGCGGGCGTATAAGCAAACCCTTTTTGCGGTTCATGGGTGACTGGGTTTGCCTTAAAGTAGTCATTCAAAGCGTTGGCGGCGCTATCCGTTAATGCAAAGCGTTTAGTGCTGCCCATCTTGACAAAAGTTTCACCTGTTCCCATCAGGGCGGTATCAAACCCTCCGCCATTGGCTGTATATAAAAATTGCTTACCATCGGCGGTGACCTGAATATAAGCGGTATGGATATATTCAACAAACTGTCCTTCTAATGTTTTTACATTAATAAAACCCGATTGGCTAATGTCACTCAGTTTTAAGGTATTGATATCATTGATATCATTCAAACTGGTTCTCACTCTTGTCGGGTCGTCTAAATTCATTATCTCTCTAAATTGTTCGGTGTAACGAGTTCCTTTACCGCCTGATGTCGATTTTTCGATTATTGTTAGCTGTTTTTTGGTTAACAGCTTTTCTCCTTTGGCAAGACAAAGTGACGATCGGTAACAAATGGCAGACAATGCTTCTTTCTTATTCACTCTGGCTTGTAACTCTTGCTCTGTTATTGGCTGGTATTCTGTGCTGTCGAAACAGGAAGGCAAACCGGCGTTGGCCACGGGGGCCGCTGACAGTAACACCAGCGCGGTGGTGAGGGTGGTTATCAATACTTGTTGTTTCATGATTTTCATTTTAATCTCCAAATAGGGTCAGTAATAACAGCTGCAATTAAAAATTGCTGTTGTTGCTAGTATTGTTGGCTGAGGCCGCATTTCTGTTATTTTTAATAAATGTTCTGAGGCTTTTTAACTCGCTTTGGGTTTGTGGCAGGGTGTTAAAACTGACCCATTTATATTTTGGATCCAGTGATAAATCTTTTTGCTTAAAGCTGGAGTAATTGGCAACAAGCTCAGTTTCTAAGCCGGTTAAAATATTGGCGATTTGGTCATCATTTTGCAGATTGCTGAGCTGATCAATACGGCCAGCGATAATTTCAATAACGGTTTTGTTATAGGCCCAATGGACTTTAGAGGCGGCCTCAGCATATTCGGCTAATTTCTCATATTGATGGAAAGTCATATAGACCTCTTCTGTCAAATGTGAGTTGATCGCACCGTCTAACATGCCTTTGAGGGTACCGTTATCAATCATGATTTGGGTTTGTGCCAAGTGGTCAGCAATGACTTGATCACCTAGTACCACCGGTTTTAAATCACTTTGTGCTAACAAGCGGCTGTTTGCCGCACTTTTAGCCGCAGTAAAGGCGTTTTCAAAGGCATTTGTCAGCGCTGATGGAGCCTTTTCATGGGTGAATAACGCCTTAACATTATGGTATGCGTCGGGGTTGTTAATATCTAACCCAGCATTAATGATATGGGTGACAATGGAGGACGTCATCGGTGCAACCTGAGTATCTTCAACCAATTTCTTATCAATTTTCGATTCTAAAAACGACTCTAAGATTGGGTTTATGATCCTGAAGGTCCATGCAAAACCATTTCTAACCTCTTCATCGGAATAATCGAGATGATTCATTAACTCTTGGCCAAACTTAAGCCAGCTGTAACGTTTGGCGATCACATTATTATAATCTTCTAGCATGGTTGCCTGGATTTTAGGGTATTCGGTGAGCATTTCTTTGACTACCGCATGGTAATCATTGGCCAGTTTGTCTTTATCATCAAAGGTTTGATCAACAACCTGAGAAACAACCCCGTTGAGGTTATGCGCGGACCACTCTGCCATTGGGCGATAGTGTTCAACGAAACCTTTTGACCAGACCAGCGGATCTCTGATATTTCTTAAGGTTTCTTCTTCGGGCAATCCCGCTGCTTGACCGATGGTGAAGAAATATTCTTGGCTGATTGAATAGTAGCCAATATCCGGCACCCAGCGGTGTTTTGCGTATGGCTCATCAATGGTATACCAGCTATCCAGTTCGCTATTAATAGTCCTTAAATCAGCAATTAACTGGCTTTTATTGGTCGCCGGGGCCTGTTCAAAATAAGACAACACATTTTTGCTGTGATTGGCTTGTGACACTCTGGCACTTTCAGCTTTGATTTCTCTTAAGTAAACATGGTTGGCGATGCTATCGACTGAGCGTTTGGTCAGTGCTAGGGCGACCTTGCCAAAGTTTTCAGTAGAGACATGATAAAATTCGTTGGCATCACCAGCAATGACTCGTTTGGTTTCTTTGAGGCCATTTTCTAAGCGCCATACATAGTCACCATAGATTTTACCCAAGTTGGCATTTTGACCTTTAAGGTCGCTGATAACCCGGTCGATTTTAACTCCGTTATAAATGTTTAAACCTTCAATGGCCAAAAAGGCAACGGCTCCGCCAGCAATACCGCCTACCGCTTCGCCAAATAATTCACCAACCACAGTCGATACCACCTCAGGGGCGACAATGGAGGCAATGTTTAAGCTGCCATCGATAATTTCGCCTTCATTATGGGTTTTGACCCCATCCAATATTTCGTAGGCACCAATGCTTAAACCGGCAACAGTGCCAATTTTACCTGCGACATCGACAAAAGCAGCAAATTTGGGCGCTAGCTCTGACAGTAAGGATATTTTGGTATTAGACGGTAAATCTGTTTCGACGATACTATCGATAGTCATATCGATTTTATTGAGGTTTTCTTCTAAAGTGCCCCTGTCGATTTCACAGATGTTAGCGACTGCCGGATGACTGAATATCAGTATCGGCAGTATTGGCAGTATTAATTTGGTTTTAAAGTGTTTCATATAAATCCTTGCATTGAGCGATTGGAGTGGCAGTTATATTGAGCCAGTTAAAAATTAAATTGGTTGTCGGGATCGATGTTTGGTGATGACCCGCTGAGGGCATTATTCAGTTGTAGAAAAACAAAGCAAATTTGTCTGATTAGGGTATTTTCAATAAAAATGATGTGTTGATAACAATAGGGCAGGCGGGTTTGTGACGCTTATCTACTCAGCCATAATCATGATGATAATGTGCTTACATGAGCTTACATACACTCACAAACTCTCATGGACGATGACAAATCATGACAATGTTGGTAGCTTATTTATTGTGTGTTTGATAAAACGTTGGTAATAGACCTAATAATTGGTTCGAATTAAACAGGGTAATAATTGGATTGGGTTTTTATTGTCGTGTGTGCTGGGTGCAGTGCGACACGAAGTCGCCAAAGAAGTTGTTCGACTGATAACATAGGATGTTGATCGAACCACCTGTGCCATCAGGTGACTCTAGGGGCATGAATAAAGAGCTGCCCTGACAACGTAACAAAGGTCGCAATCGAGTGGCCGGGGTGCAAATCGTGAGACGCGCACCCTCCTGATAACCTCAATTGGGTAAGTGCTAGAGAGTTGGTATGGTGAAATTAACTGAATCCGTGATAAAGACCGTAACGCACAACAAGTGGAAGGGGTTTACTACACTTGAGCCAAAAAAGGCAACGTCAAGCGGAGCGTCATTTGCGCCTGGGCGCTCATGGTCAACAGGCTTGACCGGTCGAGAGCGGGCACCTAACCCAACGGACTTCAATGGTGGAACGTGGTAACCCTGTACGCCCCCGCAAGGGACAGTTCACTGTAAAGTGAACCTATGGTGTTGCAGGATTGGGAGAATGGAAGAAGCGAATGCCATGCTGTAACCGCGTGGATACGGGTTTTAACGTCACCCGGCACGAAAGTGAGCAGACGTCCATTTGGTCTAAAATCGTAAGAGAGTTTGACGAATCGAATTGATGAGGAAACGCAAATGACGGCTGATGTTTATGCTGGTGCCCCCTCGGCGGATAACCAATGGGATGGTGTTGATCATCATGCCATGGAACAACACGTCTTTCGACTGCAAGCGCGTATTGCGAAGGCAATAGAGGCCGGTAAACAAGGCAAGGTGAAAGCGTTGCAATGGTTACTGACCCACTCATTCGCGGCCAAGTATTTAGCCGTGAGGCAAGTGACTCAAAATAAGGGCAAGAAGACGCCCGGTATTGATGGGATCTGCTGGAAAACACCAGCCACCAAATATGCAATGACATTTAGTTTGACGCGACATGGGTATAAAGCACAACCGCTCAGGCGGATTTATATCCCAAAGAAAAATGGCAAAAAACGCCCACTCGGTATCCCCACAATGAGAGACAGAGCAATGCAGGCAGTCCATGCCATGGCGCTGTCTCCGGTGGCGGAGACCCTTGCCGATCCCAACTCCTATGGGTTTAGACCCAAAAGAAGTGCAGCTGACGCGATTGAACAGTGCTTTATTGCGCTGGCCAAGAAAGTTGCACCAAAATGGGTATTGGAAGCGGACATAAAAGGCTGTTTTGATAACATCAGCCACGATTGGTTAATGGAGAATGTTCAAACGGACAAACACATGCTGGCCCAATGGCTAAAATGTGGCTACATGGAGAACGATCTGTTTCACGCGACCGAAGGCGGTACGCCGCAAGGCGGTATCATCTCGCCCATTTATGCTAATATGGTACTCGATGGGTTAGAAGCTGCGATAGCAGAAGCAACCAAAGGACTCACCAAGGTGAATGTTATTCGTTATGCAGATGACTTTATTGTCACCGCTGACTCGCCCGATATACTGGAAGATCGGGTAAAACCAGCGGTAGAAGCATTTTTACTCGCGCGTGGGCTTACTCTGTCAGAAGAGAAAACCCACATCACGCACATTGATACTGGCTTTAAATTTCTGGGTTTTAATATTAGAAAGTATAAAGGAAAGCTGTTAATTAAACCCGACAAATCAAGCGTAAAAAGTCTGTTAGATAAAGTCAGAGGGATTATTAAATCCCAACCGACGGCGAAAACGGAAGATTTAATCCGGCAACTTAACCCAGTGATTAGGGGTTGGGCGAATTACTTCCGTCATGTGGTGTCCAAAAAGACGTTTGCATCGGTTGATCATCAGATTGTTCTGATGTTACAACGATGGATAAATAGAAGGCATCCAGGAAAGAATAAGCAATGGAAGCAACGACGCTACTACACAAGAATCGGGCTCAACTTCTGGAATTTCTTTGCACTAGGCAAAGACGGTCAAGGGTTGCCAAAGCTTCACTTTTTGTTTAAAGCGGCGTCGACGCCAATCAGACGACATGTAAAAATACGTGGAAAAGCGAATCCTTTCTTACCAGAATTTACGGATTACTTCCTTAAACGGGCAGAGCAGTCCAAGGTGGAAAGGTTCATTTTGAGTATGTTACCGGTCCATTCGTGGACTTAAGCAGGCTTGAGCCGTGTGCGAGGAAACCCGCACGCACGGTTCTTAGGGGAGGCCACGACAGTAATGTCGTGGCCTTACCCGACCAAATCTAAAAACCTTACTAAATTATTGTTCTTAAAATTGAAATAAGGATTGAGAGGCAAGTGTCTTGTTTAATATGCAAACGTTCAAAATACTTGATTATTGAACAAGATAACGGCCGCCAAAACCTTTCAACCATGAACTAAAATATTTTATTATTCAATGGGTTAGAAAAAGTTTTCTTAAACAATGAATCCGACCTCCTTTTACATTAACAAGACATCAGGGGCGTAATACGTCGTAGACGCGAATTCATTCGCGTTTTTCAGATTAAAGCCATAATCGAAATAAAAAACTAGTCAATCAGCCACTTTATCTGTATCATCCGACACCCATTAAGCGACAAAATAAGTAATAAAGGGACTTTAGATGTTACGCGTTACCCCATTTCTGACAGCGATGCTGTTATTCACCTGGCTATTTTTATCCCCGCAATCCATCGCGACTGAGGTCGAATGGTCCATTGAGGCCCATCAACCCCATTTTGCTGATATCAATGGTGATGGCGTTCAAGATATGTTGCTGCAAGCCAATACGTCGGCACAAACCAGCTCATTGGTTTTAGGTGAGGGAGTCGCCGCAGGTGTTGGTTATACGGTTGATAATCAACTTCCATTGCCTGCTCAATTATCAACGGCTGTTGCCAATACCACTCAACTAACCCTTGCCGATTTTAATGGTGATGGGCTGGCTGATGTCCTTGTTTTTACCCCTGCTCAGCAAGTACTCACCATTTATTTCAGTCAACCAGCGGGGTTTAGCCCGGGGATTGATTATACTGTTGCCGAATTGGAATGGTTGGTCGATGCAGTCAACTATGACTTGAAGGCAGGCGATTTTAACGGCGATGGTCATCAAGACTTGTTGGCGGTGGCAGCGAAAAAGCACTCGCATTATCTGATGCACACTAATGCCGTTGGTCAGTTGGCGGTGGTGCAAAGGATTAAAAAGAACGTCAAATGGGGTAAAAATAAAGCCGAAAAGCTGCTTATCGCGGATTATAACGGGGATGGTCGGGCGGATGTCTTCGCTTTATCAAAAAAGAAACATAAAAAGCATCATGTGATTTACGCCGATGGTTCGGGTTTGTTAGACACTAAACACGCTGAAGCGCGAGACCTTGACGATTGGGATGCCGATACCCATAGCGTTATTGTCGCGGGTACGGCATTGAATTTACTCCGTTTGCATAACGCCACTGGCGGCGTCGATGAAAATGATATCGCGCTGGCGCAAGACGCCTGTGAACCGAATTGCAGTCATCAAGCTTATACGGTGAAAACCGCCACCACGGCGAGCTTTACTGCGCTCACCAGCGTCCCTTCTACACCAACAGTTGCACCGAGTCCATTGGGTAGTAGCTATATTGCGATTAATCGCAGTTACGCCATCAATATGCCGAGCGTGCAAGGCGCGACTATTTATCAACTCTATGAATCGTCGCACAACTCCACTTCATTACCTGCCGATAGTAGCTATCAGCGTCTCAGTTACGGTAGTTCAACCACGATTTTTCGTAGTACGCCGAGCGTCGGTTATCGTTGGTTTAAGTACCAAGCCTGTAATGCGGCGGGTTGCTCGGGTTTTAGTCCCTTGCGACGCATTTACCTGTACGGTACACCGGGGATCGTCAATAACCTCAGTGTTTCTGCTCCGACGGTCAATGTAGGTGTTAATTTTAGTGTGTCCTGGACACCTGCTGCGGGTGCGGTTGATGGCACGGTTTATACCGTCTATCAAGCATATAACGGCAATGAAAGTGTGGTCTATTCCGTCACCCGCAACCATTGGAGCGAGAGCAGTTACAGCTATTCGACGGCGCAATATGTTGGTGGCAGCTTTCGTTATCGGGTGCAAGCCTGTAGTCCTTCGGTGGGTTGTGGCGGTTCTGTTGTCGCTAATCAAACGGTGATTGCGCCTAATACAGCACCTGTCACTAATAACGATTATATTTCGATTAATGAAGACACGCCGAGCTATATCAATGTGCTCGGCAACGATACTGACATTGATGGTGATGCCCTTTTATTAGATTTATACGGCGCACCGCGTCATGGCACGTTTAGCAACATCAACAATCAGATCCGTTACGTGCCTTTTACCAATTTCAACGGAGCTGATTCGTTTAGTTATCGAGTCCGTGATGGCAGCACTTACTCCGCACCTGCGGTTGTTTATGTCACGGTTAATTCGGTGAATGATTTACCCACAGGCAGCGTGATTATTTCAGGCTCATTGAGTGTTGGACAAACGCTAACTGCCAGTCATACGCTAGCGGATGTTGAAGGATTAGGTTCTGTTAGTTATCAGTGGTACCGAAACGGCGCTGGTATTGCCGGGGCTATCGGCACAAGTTATTTACTCAATAATAATGATGCGGGTGCAACGCTCACCGTCACAGCCTCTTATCGCGATGGCGGCGGCACAATGGAAAGTGTCACCAGTGCGGCAACTGCGGTAATTAAAGCCGCAGTGCCCGGTTGGCAACAACTCGGACCGATTGAAGTCGCTGATACAGCGGTTAATGAACCAACATTAGATGCTGTGAATTTGTTGGCTTCATCGGTTAACGGCAATGCAGGCGTGGTCGGCGGTCAAGCCAGTTATCAAATTCCGATTGCACTGCCGCCCGGTCGTAATGGTGTTCAGCCCACTGTATCTCTGGGTTATAACTCACAAAATGGCAACGGCATTGTTGGCATGGGTTGGTCGCTAAATGCGGGTGGTTCGATCTCACGTTGCGCCCCGACCTATGCGCAAGATGGCTTTACTCAATCTGTAACTTTCACCAATAAAGATCGCTATTGTTTAAATGGTCAACGCCTGATTTTGGTCGACGGGGTTTACCGCACCGAAATGGACAGCTTTGTTGTCGTCACCCCAACCTCTGATGGTTTCAGTGTCGCGCGACCGGATGGTTCAACCGCCACTTATGAAAGTGCCGATGTACTGGGCTGGAGAATCACTCAAGAGTCTTGGTCTGGCGGTAAAAACACCATCGATTATGTCTACGACGAAACCGATGACGGCGAGCACTTATTATCAGCCATTCACTACACGGGCAGCGATGGTGTTCAAGGTGATCGTGCAGTTCAATTTGCTTATGAAGACAGAGCTGACGCCCGTGAAAGCTATATTGCGGGTCGTAAAATTGTCAGCCGAAAACGTCTCAGCACCATCAACACCGTCATCGATGAGCGCACCATCAGCAGTTATAAACTCGCCTACCAACAAAGCGGTGCCAGTCAGCGAAGTTTGCTAAGTAGTGTACAACGTTGCGGTGCCACGGACTGCACACCTGTTAGCAGCTTTGATTGGTCAGACAGTCTGAATTTTGCGCCAGCGACACCACTAAAATTCGGCGGCGTTGAGATTTACAAAAACGTTAAAACCATCGAAAAAATCATGCCTTACGGCGATATCGACGGCAACGGCACGGCGGATTTCCCCGGTTATATGGTCAACGCGGCGCAAGGTAAAACAGGCACCAACACCTTAACAGTCAACGATTATTGCCGCCGTATTGCAACCACGCTAAATTACGATTGTCAGCAAGCAGACATTAATTTAGATGGTAAAATTGACCCATTTAACTACCAAAACGGTTATCTGAACATTGATTATTCTGGCGATGCGCTCGGTTATGTTCAAACCAATATCGCCATTGCTGCCAAAGCGAGCGGTGAAGACAGAGGCGATAGTATTCGAGCTTTGCAAGATATCAACGGCGACGGCTGGCCCGATGCGGTGGTTTACCGACATAACCCAGCTGGCACTGCTGAGCTTGAAATTTTCGTCCATTCAATGGATGGTTTAGCACCTTATGCCGCCACAGGTGAGATACTGCATTCTTTCGATAGCGAAGTGGTTAACACTAAAAGAGTGCTTAAAGAAAACGCCACGTTCGCCGGAGATTTCGATGGTAACGGTCTGGCAGATTTAGTCATCACCCAAATGAATGGCCCCTTGCTTGCCGCCATGCCGATGGGTCAACCTCGGACGATTAAACACAATCACAGCACACCTGAAACGCTATCATTTGTTGATAGCCCAGCACCTGCCAGCCCGGTATATGACGGCAACGGTCAATTCTCGTTTTTTAGCTATTTCATCGATATCAATGGCGACGGCTTAACCGATGTACTCGGCTGGAAAGACCAACTGCTGTCGATTCGAATTAACCTCGGTAATGGCAACTTCAAAGCTTGGCAAAATCTATCAGATACTACGTTGTTAGCCTCTTTGTCGGTCGAAATCGATTTTGGCGGTGGCGGTGATACTGAATCGGTGAACTATCCAAAATACTTCGCCAGCCTGCAAAGTGTTGATATCAACAACGATGGCATTAACGAGCTGCTAGTGCCCGGAAAGCGGTTAATTACCGCTTGTAATAGCACTCGTTGTGGCGACGAAATTTACGCCCGCTCAACAGGGGTGGTCGACGCCAAAAAATACGATGATTCAATTTATCAATATGATGCGATCTCCTTCGAACTCCAAGATGATGGCAGCTATCAAGCGACTAAATCCGCCACTAACATTATTGCGCCAGCCACCGAACTGGCGTTTATTGACGCTTTTGGTGATGGCAATCTCGATGTGATTTTCAACTACGGTCCACGGACTAATAACAGCATCCAAAGCGACCCATTACTGGGCAATCATTACGGCGCGTACATCGTTAGAAATTATGGTGCGGGCAGCGGGGCAACCACCAGTGATTATGCCGCTGTGGACTATCTTAAATCGGTGACCGACGGCGCAGGCAATCAAAGCCAATGGCACTATCGACCACTCTCCAGTGGCAGCGATTTTTACCAAACCGACCATGATTACGAAGGTGGTGGTTACCTTCATTTCACCTCTAGCATGTACGCGGTGCAGTCGTTTAAACAAAGCGACGGCATCGGCGACCTTAACGAAACCGAATACGCTTATGCGGGCGCGATGTATCACGTTCAAGGTCGAGGCTTTACGGGCTTTCGCACCCTGACTGAAAAGGATGTAGCCCGGAATATCATCACCACCAGTACTTTCGAACAGAAATTTCCCCGCGTCAGCCAGTTGATCAGCCAAACAAGCCAAATCGGCGATACCACTATCGCCAGCCTAAGCAATACCTGGCTAGACAATCCTCAGCACACCATCACCAACGTTCACCACTGGTACACCAGTCAGTCGATTCAAAAACAGTTTGATTTAGCAGGTGCGGCATTATCAACCCAAATCATGAAATTCGCCGACATCGATAGCTGGGGTAATATCGGCAAAATAACTACCACTATTGATACGCTTTCAACCACCATCAAAGAAATTGACTTCGCCCCTAGCAATTTAACCAGCCAATACAATTCGATCAAAACCACCACCGGCGAGCAATGGCAATTACTCACCGTCGACAGCTGGGACGACACCCATTTCAAGCCGACCAAAACCACGCTGACGGCCAGTGGCAGCGCATGTTCACACATCAGTGAAACGACCTTAAACAGCTACGGTTTAGCCAGTTCAATCACCGAAACCGGACAAAACAGCGCCTGCGAAAATTTAACTGCGCGTCAAACCTTATTCAGCTACACCGATGATGAATATCTACCCAATAAAATCACCAATGCGCAAAGTCATGCCTCCAGCTTTGTTTACGATATGGGTTTTGGTGTAATCACCAAGCAAACCGACCCTAATAGCATCGTCACAACCACCTTACTAGATGAAATTGGTCGTCCGCTGTCAGTCACAACAACAGGTTTTCCAACCCAATATATTCGTTATTTAGTAGCTGGTACAAATTGGATGACCCGCACAACTCAGGCAGGCGCTCCGACTCAAGCCATCTACACCGACAGTCTCAGCCGTACTGTACGCAGTGCGATCCAAGGCTTCGACGGTACTTACGAATACGTCGACAAAATCTACGACGGTCTAGGTCACCTCAGCAAAGAATCATTGCCTTATACTATCACACCACACTACACCGAATTCGGCAATTTCGACGCCCTCGATCGTCCGGGTTGGCGCAAACTGCCTCACGGTTTACAGTCAACTTATACTTATGATGGTCTGAAAACTGAAATCAGTGTCGGCAGCGATAGCCGAAAAATGTCCCGCACTTATGCTAGCCTCGGCTGGTTGCTTAAAACGACTGATGCAAAAGCAGGCACCAACACATTCACCTATGATGACGCAGGTCGACCCCTCACCATTAAAGACGCCAACAGCAATACTATCACTGCCAGCTACAACGGCTTTGGTCATAAAACCCAAGTCGACGATCCGAATCAAGGCATCACCACATTCACCTACAACACCTTCGGCGAGCTAGAAACGCAAACCGCCAGCGGTGTGACTCAAACCTTTACCCGTGATTTACTGGGACGAATCACGAAAAAGGACACCGCTACATACACCTGGGACACCCTCAAACAAGGCTTGCTAACCAGCGAAACCGACCAAGGCATCACCCGAACCTATGGCTACAATAACGCCCTACAACTGAGCCAATTATCTGTCACCGTCGATGGTGTTACCCGCACTATCAAACACCAATACGACAGTGTTCTCGGTCGCCCGAAAGCCTTGGAATATCCCAATGGCTTAACGCTGAAATACAGCTACAACGCCCAAGGTTATCTGAGCAAAACCAGCAATGCCAACTCAAATTATGTCTATCGCGAAGTGACAGCCATCGACGCGCAAGGCCATATAACAGGCGCAAAGTTAGCCAACGATTTGATGTCGCAAAGCAGTAGTTTCAACGAAAGCTCTGGCACCATGAGCACCACTTCAGTCAACCAAGGATTAACCCAGCTGCATGGCCACACCTACTCGGAATATGACGAATACCTGAACATCAAAGCCGAAGTCAATAATCTAACCGGACTCAATAAATCCTACAGTTATGACACGCTTAATCGCCTGACAACTTACACCGCCAGCAACACCTCACCTGCATTTAACCTATCAGTTAACTATGCTCATGATGCCGTAGGTAACCTGCTCAAAAAGACGGATTACAGCGCAAACAAAGACACCGCTTATCAATATTGCACAGGCACCAACGCCTTGTGCATACTGGAAAAGGCCAGTGGTCAAATCGTCAATTTCACATACGATGGCCGAGGAAACCTGATCAACGGCGATGGATTATCCCTAACTTACAATGTCCTAAACAAACCCCTGATTATCACTGGTCGCAACGCCATCACGCAATTCACCTATGGCAGCGACAACGCCCGAGCCAAACAAACACGAACAATTAGTGGCCAAACGAGTACCACGTATTACGTTGATAAACTGTTCGAAATGGATAATGACGGTAGTTGGCGGGCGTATATCGACGATATTGCAGTCTTGAGTTGGACGCCTGAGCAGAAACACAAACTGCTCTATACCCTGCGTGATCGGCTGGGCAGTGCAACCACTCTGGTGAACCACGACGGTCAAATCACTAGCCGCCGTTACTTCGACCCTTTCGGTCGAACATCATCCGCAGGTGCTAGCAACTCACAATTCACTGATTTATCAATCACTAACCGTTACCGCCGAGGCTTTACTGATCACGAACACTTGAACGAACAGCAATTGATTCATATGAATGGCCGAATTTATGATTATAATGTCGGGCGGTTTATGAGTGTCGACCCGTTCATTCAAGCACCGAGTAGTACCCAAAGTATTAACCCGTACAGTTACATTATGAACAACCCGTTGGCGGGGACTGATCCGACGGGGTATGTGGGCAAGTGTGATCAGAATCCAACGTGTCAGATGCAGTCGTTTTTTAGTTCGGTGGGTAGTGGCGGTTCGAGTTTAATTGGTAATTTGATGGGCCGATTGAAAACTACGCTGAGCAATGGGCATGACACCAAACAGGCCAAGAAAGCGCAGGAGCCTAAGGCGGCTGCTGAAGTTAAATCTCCGGTTGCCGAAACAAGTGTGAACATCAATCAGGATATGCATCCGGATGGTGGAAAACCGCGTAAAGCTGACCCTTTCGGCGAAAGAAATATTGGAGATTTGACTGCCTGCTTACCTGTTTGTGCCGTTCCTGTAGTTATCGGTATCAAAGAAATCATGATCGGTGTAGGCATAACTGCGGTTGCAGTAACTGTCTCGTCAATCGACCCAGCAACGGTTGATTCCTTTATTGCTGATGCCACAAAAGAAAATATGCGAGGGGCTTCTGAGTCAGCGACAGGTGGACCTGGGGATGAAGAACCGGAAGACTTTAAAACAAAAAATTTCAAAAAAAATGATAAAATCGACCTTGACCGATTTAAAGTCAAAGGAAAACAAGGCCGATTAATTGACCCTAAAACAAAACAATATCTGGAGCCTGACAGAGGAGGTGGCCGCTCACACGGTGGTAGCCATTGGAAGTTGAAAAACGCAAAAGGAGATAGATTAGGCACGATATCTAAAGACGGAAGATGGATAAGAAAATGAAAAAAGTATCTAAATACGAAATCGACTCTCTTAAGCAAAAATTTCCTGCAATACAGCACGAACAATTAAGAGAAGCGGTAAGCTCAGCGGTATATAATCATACATGTACTTTATCTATTTTTGATCACTGGCTTACTGAGGAGGAGGCGGATAATGAAGTGATTACTTTTTTTGACATAACACCAAACAATAAAAACCGCTACGATTTACAAGAGCAAAAACTTGTTAATTTTTATAGGGAAGTAGTAAAACACGAAAAACCCTATATATTTATCGAAGATGAAAATGAAGAAATAGGAGAATACTTCACACCGAGCACTGAAAAAGAATATGAGACATCGGTGATCGCAGGAATTAGAGAAAAACAAAATTGTCGATTACTCTTACTAAACCAAGGAGTTATAATTAATAGCGCATTTGATATGACTGCTGATATCTATTTTATAGATTTAAGAACTAAGTCAGCCTTAGAGTATATTGCTCAAAAAAACGGTTTATTTTTGCTCTCATAAGAAAAATTAGGATACAAATCAATTGCTTAATAATCACCTATTCAATAATAAATATTTTCACCCGTTGTCGTCAATGACAACCATTTGCCCACATAGCACTAATCCACTAACCCGTGGTAATTAAAACAGGCTCTAACCGCCCTTTAGAGAGCGGTTAGTCGTCAGATCATCAACCCTTATTTAGAAAAATCCACATCAGTGTCCTGTGCAACATCATCATATTTGCTAAAACCAAGGAATTGAGGGCGTAGGACAGAAATGGAGCAGAAAGGGGGGTCACAAGGGGGGTCAGGTCACAAGGGGGGTCAAGTCAGTTGTTTAATGAGACTTTTCTTAACACATTGAATAATAAGTACTTTAACTTATCACCGTGTTAAAAAATTATAATTAAGGAACTGTGCGGCTATAACCAAGTAATTTAAAAGGTCACAAGGGGGGTCAAGTCAGTTGTTTAATGAGACTTTTCTTAACACATTGAATAATAAGTACTTTAACTTATCACCGTGTTAAAAAATTATAATTAAGGAACTGTGCGGCTATAACCAAGTAATTTAAAAAGTTTTCTTAAATAACTGCCTTTGTCCCTTTTAACACCAAACAAACACGAACGATTAGTGGCCAAACGAGTACCACCTATTACATCGATAAGCTGTTTGAAACCGACAACGACGGCAGCTGGCGAGCCTACATCGACGACATTGCCGTCCTCAGCTGGACGCCTGAGCAAAAACATAAACTGCTCTACACCTTGCGTGATCGACTCGGTAGCGCAACAACATTAGTCAACCACGATGGCCAAATCACCAGCCGCCGCTACTTCGACCCTTTTGGCAGAACTTCAACCGCCAGCACACAATTCACGGATTTATCCACCACTAACCGCTATCGCCGAGGGTTTACAGATCATGAGCATTTAAATGAACAACAATTGATCCATATGAATGGTCGAATTTATGATTATAATGTCGGGCGGTTCATGAGTGTTGACCCATTCATTCAAGCACCGAGCAGCACCCAAAGTATTAACCCGTACAGTTACATTATGAACAACCCGCTGGCAGGAACTAATCCGACGGGGTATATGGGCAAGTGTGATCAGAATCCAGCGTGTCAGATGCAGTCGTTTTTTAGTTCGGTTGGTAGTGGTGGTTCGAGCTTAATTGGTCATTTGATGGGTCGATTGAAGACCACGCTGACCAATGGGCATGATACCAAACAGGCCAAGAAAGCGCAGGATCCTAAGGCGGCTGAGGTTAAATCTCCAGCGGCGGTTGCCAGTAGTAATATTAATCCTGATATGCATCCCGGTAAAGACCGTCAAGAAAGGGCCACTGATAACTCTACAGTTGACCCAACAACAGCAGTTGCTGGTGTTGCTGTTGTTGGCCCTATGGGCATACCTCTTCCATTAATTAAAAGTCCTGAACAAATAGCAAATGATAAAGCAGCTGCAATATCATTAACTGGAGCACTTAACTCGCTCAAAGAGCTGATTCAGGATTTACGAAGACCCAGCTCCCAGTCATTAGCAGATACATTGACTAAAGCAGGTCTTGCTAGACCCGGTGATGGTTGGGATGCCCATCATATCGTTCCTTGGGGCCATAGCCTTGCTGATGCCAAAGCAGTAAGAGAGCAATTAAGTGAGGTTGGCATTGATATAAATAGTGCGGATAACTTAGTTTGGCTTCCTAGAACTCAGGCTGTAAAAACAGCATCAGGAGTCCGAACAGTTGCGCACCATGGTGATGGTGTTCATAGTCATGCTGCTATAAGATCAGTCGGTACTCGGGTTTCAATGGGGGTTGGTAAAGGCCATACCAGAGCCATATTAAATGGTATTAGGAATGAACTTAATAATGGTATTAAAGGTTGGGAATAAAGAATATGACATTTTATCATGTGTACTTTGATGAATCTTTTGGATTTGTGACAACACAAAGAGATTCAGATATAAAAATTTTGAGAAAGCAGTTAAGTAATGCAATTGTTGTTGGTAATGATTTGCACAAAATTCAATTAGAGATTGGGAAGGAATCACGAAAGAACGAACTTGCTGATTTTCCTGCATTTTACTCGGGGGGAATATTGGCAACAGAGAATGCAAAGAATACGATTAAGGAATTGATTGGAGGTTGTGGCCAATGGGTAAATATGGAGTTTGAAGCAAACCAATTGTTTTATTTTAATACGACTTTAAAACTGGATGCTTTGGATGAAGATAGATCGGACATATCAAGTTTTGATGGCTACGTTACAGGAATAAAGCATTATCAATTAAAAGATGATGATTATACAACGAGCCCGATTTTTAAATTTGGCGCTTATCCTAGTCTTCCCCCAGTGGTTACTCAACAATTTGTGGATGTTATTAATCAAAGTGGGCTGACGGGGCTAATATTTAAACCTCTCCCATAATGTGTTGATTTTAAGTCTATTTACAGGACAGTGGACTGTTCAGGGAGAACTAGAGACGTTGGATCCGGCGGGTTGGCAGAGTTGGCCAGAATAAAACCAAGAGCAAAAGCTATGAAAATTCGTTCATTAATATCTTCTGATCTTAATAGAGATAGTTACAGGGAACATATCATCGACGATATTTTACCGTTTGGCTTCTTCGAAATGAATCTTAATGGTCATGTTTTGGGTGTTTATCCTGATGATGATTGGTCACAAAAACAAATTGATGAACTGGGTATAAGTGAACCTATAAAGAAAGGGGGGTCAAGTCAGTTGTTTAATGAGACTTTTCTTAACACATTAAAGAAAGGGGGGTCAAGTCAGTTGTTTAATGAGACTTTTCTTAACACATTAGAAAGGGGGGTCAAGTCAGTTGTTTAATGAGATTTTTCTTAACACATTGAATAATAAGTACTTTAACTTATCACCGTGTTAAAAAATTATAATTAAGGAACTGTGTGGCTATAACCAAGTAATTTACAAAGTCTTCTTAAACAACTGCTTTGTCCCTTTTTAGCACCAAATAAACATGGGCAATTAGTGGCCAATCGAGTACCACGTATTACATCGACAAACAGTTTGAAATGGACAATGACGGCAGCTGGCGAGCCTACATCGACGATATCGCCGTCCTCAGCTGGACGCCTGAGCAAAAACACAAGCTACTCTACACCCTGCGTGATCGACTCGGTAGCGCGACAACATTAGTCAACCACGACGGTCAAATCACCAGCCGCCGCTACTTCGACCCCTTCGGCAGAAGCTCATCTACTGATGCCAGCAACAGCCAATTCACTGACTTATCAATCACTAACCGTTACCGTCGAGGCTTTACTGATCACGAACATTTGAATGAACAACAGTTGATCCACATGAATGGGCGAAGGGGAACTAGAAACGAGGGTTCGCAGTTTTTTGTTCCCCTGAAATGAGTGCAAGGATGCACGAAGGGCGCACGCCATGGACGGTTAAATCACCACAGTTGCCTTTGCACTAAACCAAATTAGTGATAACTTGACTCTCGCTTGATTACAACCTCGGACGATTCTTGAGTGTTGATCCATTTAGTGTAATGTCTAAAATTGACACTGACTTACCATTAAAGGAACAGGCTTTGACAGCATTTAGGTTGCGAAATGAAATCAAATTGGAAGCTCGTGTATTAATGTCTGATAGAGCAGCAGCTGCTGCGCTTCCAGCTCCTAAAACAGTTAATGAAGTTGTCAAAAAAGCACATCAGAAAGGATATATAGGTGATGACGTCTGGCGTTATGTTATGGGTAGTTCTACTAGATCCAATAAAAATGTTGATGCTAAATTAGGTCTTTCGAGGAAATGATATGTTAAATAACAATCAAGTGGTAAGTATAACCAAGAACTCCAATAGGTTTGTTGAAGTTGATGTCCATGCCGTTTCAGATTGGGATGGTTTCGATAAATTAATTGCATTCTTAAAGAATGAATATTCGGTGATTGTTATTGAACAATTTGATGGGCCAGATGCAAGAAGGTGGATATTAGAATCAGAAGGAATAAAGCTTGAGCTTCTTCATGATGATCCATATGGCAATACGATAGTATCTGTATCCTTAGCGAGCAATGAAAAAGTCAAAGAGATTGGTAATGATCTAAAAGAAAGATTATCTGACTAGTAATATAATTGTTGTTTACAGGACAATGGACTGTTCAGGGAAAACCAGAGACGTTGGATCCGGCGGGTTGGCCGATTTGGCCAAGATCAACGTCAACTGCAGTAAACACAAAGGGGGTCACCCATTAGTCAGCCGGTGTCAATAAGACGTAACAATTTTATACGAATGATTTATCATTCGTGTGGTTCTTTCATCGAACCATTTTCTTTAAACCTTGTTTGCTTCGTTCTTTAATCTCGTGTTGTCAAAATCCATTTGCATCAGTCTGCGTTTTTTGCTCCTGCAAAAACGCTATATACCACATCCCTGTGGGAAACCCATCAGGATCTAGGCATATGCTGTCAATGCGACTTTCGCACAACCCCAGCTGCTTATGCAGGCCAAAAAATACTCGGTACCAACAAGTGTCCATTGGCAGTGAATGACAAATCCAGTGGCTTATATAACGCCAACCTAACGCCAACCCTTAGTGGCTCAGATGCTGGGCAAATGGTTTTAAAGTCGATGGCGGAAGTGGCATCCAATCAAGTGCTGTGGTTCTACGCCTAATCCCTTAATTTATGGCTTGCCACTGCCCGGATTGCGACGATACCATTGGTTTTTCGTTTCTTCTTGTCATCATATTTTTGGATCGTTTCGTTATACATCAGTGCAAAATGCGCCGCTTCAGCAAATGCCCAAGATAAATAACGGTGACCATTGTAATGTCCCACGCTATTTTAACTGAATCGTCCCGCGCTAATCACAGTGGGATTATTCGTCAAAAAAAAGCCCTCGATTGGTGACACTACCAAACGAGGGCGAGATCAACTATTTCAATGTTTAAAAAGGGATCGGATCATCCGGATCGTCTTCTGACACCCTGTTCTGTTCAATTTGCGCGTCTATTTTTTCCATTTCCAGTGCTTCACGGCCTTTCACGTAGGTGTGAGTGCGGATTTCATCCGCATAATAATCCGCTATTTGGTGTGCCAGTTCATTCATCCATTGTGACAACGCGTAAGCCGCCCTAGGTGATAAATCTGGCATCACCAACCTGATGGGGGTTTTCATTTTCATCTCAATATCTCCACGGCTTCTTCAATCAGTTCGTCGGGTAAATGGTTTAACCCTTTGGACGCCGCCAGCCGCAAGGCCGCTTTCAGAATTTGACACGCCTGTCGCGGTCTGCCGCCGCAAGCCTGCCGCAGCATTTCAAACCCAGAGTCTGACAACAAGGTTTGCTGACAACCCACCGCCTTGAAGCCGTGTTCAATTAATGCGCGAAAACGGGCTGACTCAACCATTGGTTTCAGCTCAACCCGCACATGAAATCGGCTCGACAACGCCGCATGACTGGTACGATTTATCGTCTGCAACATCTGTGGTGACCCCAGCAACCACACGGTCATCAGTTCGCGTGAGTCAAAGGCAAAATTCAAAAACGCCGAGAAGTCCTGATAAAAATCCCCGGGTAGGTTTTGCGCTTCATCAATGATCCAAACGATCTGTACTTGCTTGGTATCGGCCAGTTCCAGCACCCGCGTTTTAATGTCACGCCATAATTGGGTGCATCGCCACGCGGGGGCCAGACTTAAGTTCAGCGCTAGCGTCGTGTACAAATCACGCCGACTGCAATGGGTGTCCTCCGTGTAAATAACCTGATAACGATGCGGATTCAGGGTGGCCGTCAATTGCCGTAATGCCGCTGTTTTGCCCACGCCGGGTTCCGCTGTCAGTAGACCAATCCCCGGCGATTCCAGCAGCCAGTTAAAGCGCTCTTTAAGTATCGCTAGCTGACCATCATCAAACAGCGTTGTGGTGCCTTTATCCAACGGACAACCCGTGAGTCCAAAGTGTTGCAGATACATGTCACTTCTCCTGTTTTTTCGACGGCATTGGCAAGGCCAATTTGGCGGTTTGTTGTTGCAGCGCCATCTCCACCACATTCACGGCTTTAGGCGATGACGCAGGGGTTTCGTCAGCGGGTTGAGGTCGTTGCCGCCTGCGGGTGTTATTCGCCTGACGGTCCAATGGGGTGACGGCCCCCAGCGTTTCACCTTCTGCGGACTCAACCGTTAACGGCTGCTTCGTGTGCGGGTCGATCACCAATTGAATGCGTTGCCCCATCAGTTCACACGGCACTTCATAGAATTGCCCCTCATAAGAGACGGTGCCATCCCGACGAACGGTGCGGGTAAGCCGATGATGAAATAGTTCATCAAACTGATTGGCATAACGGCCCAACGGCTGGATATGGTGCAGATCCTGTTGATAGCGCTGCAACGGCGTTAATCCATCCAGACTTTTGTGTGGTCTTTGGTGATAAACTTGCTCAAGCCAAGCCCAGAGCCGTTCATTTAACTGCGCCAGCGTATCAATGCTCGCGGGGTCAAGCTCAGTTAAAAACTGTTGGCGGAATACCCGGTGCCATCTTTCCAATTTTCCTTTGGATTCCGGGTCATATGGCCGACAATAAATCAACCGAATACCGAGGCGAATACAGATCCCTTGCAAGCTTTTAGATCGATAAGCAGCGCCATTGTCCACCACCAATTTAACCGGTAATCCGCGCTTCAATATGGCCTGCTTGAGTACGCCTTCGATATCCAGTGCCGTTTCGCCGAAACAAAAAGCACTGTGGGTTAAAAGGCGGGAAGCATCATCCATGATGGAAACCAAATAGACTTTGTGCATCGCCCCATCAAGCATCAACTTGGGACCATGCATGACATCGCCACACCACAGGTCACCCGCATACAGGGCATTGAAGCTTCTGCGTTCAACGACTTCTGTCGACTCACCGGGACGAGACAGGCCGTGTTGCTGCAACAGGCGATGAATGGTCGAGCGTTTCAGTTCGCCCTGAGTCACCAATCCGCTGTTTTCTTGTATCATGATAATGGTGTCAAGGGAGCGTTTAGGGTTGTCTTTTTTACAATCGATAATCGCTTGCTGTATGGCCCCGGACAACTTCGACAGCCCCCGGTCTTTGCGGGTCTTCGGTATCAGGGCATCAATGCCCGATTGCCGATATAAACGATACCAATGGGCAATGGTCTGCTCACTCAGGTAAACCCGTTTTGAGTCGGGAATATCATAACGTTTTGTGGCCAGTTGACGGATCGTTTGTGTCAGCTCACCGTGTTCTAGGCGTTCCCGGCTGGCCAACGGACCCAGCACAGAAAGCCGAAACAGGGCGACAGGATGAATAGTTTGCATAGTAACCTCCGAATAGATAACGAATCATCGCCTCCAGTATTCGGGTACTAGCGTCAAAAGTCATTAGTAGACTGTGTGGGGATAATAATACGTTTATTTAGGTCGGTTTCATCGTTCATTACCTGAGTGAGATTATGGGATAGGATAGCCAGCGTGGTTGATACGGCACATGGCTGTGGAAAACAGCATTCGCTTGAGGCAAGCTCGCCAAAATGCTTGAAAATCCTGATAACGGCCCAGTTCAGGGTATTGGCCGCAAAGGTGAAAGTAATGGTGGAGAAATGCGTACTGCAATCCTTGCCACCATCGGTAGAGTGTTGATATTTCAGGGGTTTGTGGGTATTGAGGCTGTGACAGGGCTATCCGATTGCAGACATCCATGAGACTCAATCCACAAACTAACAGGGTAAACGCAATCTGTTGCATAGCCCAGTGATACCAGCGCAGCGGTGAAATATATTCGGGTAATACGGAACAGGTGCGCCCACACCCTTCATTTGGGCAGTAAAAACGTGGCACAGGGGCAGAACACCCGACGCCCTGTTCGCACTTGGCATTGCGGTAATACACGCCGTGTCGCCACAGACCACTTTTACCACAATGGGGGCACCGCTCAGGTCGATAGCGCTCAGGATCGTTAAGAAAAGTCGAAAGATGTTGATCAAGATTATGGATGTCTGACAAAATGAGTTTCATGGCTGATCCTTGATGGCTTTTTTGTTTAGTGTCGTAACTTACAAAATAGCGGATGGATCAGCCTTCTTCACTTTTGGCGAGGATATTTCTCACTATTTTGGTGGATTGTGACAACAAAGACCCAATTTAACGTGGGATATTGGGTGGGGATCAGTTCGTTATATTAAGAGACGTTACACCATTCCTAACATTACTTTTTCCTTTTTCTTTCCGTTACTGGTGTATTCGCTTGGGACGACACGACAATAGGAAACAATAGGAAACAAAATGACCCACCTTATCAAATCGACTAATATCCCCGGTTTCAAGTAAAATCGTCGTGCCTGTGTGACGGGCACTAGGCCCGCCAAATTAACTTACTTTAACTTACTTTAACTTACTGACAAATCTGGGCGCGAGTGACATCAACGTATGCACTACCGTTCCAGTATCGCACTGAGATTTGACCGCCAGTGCCTGTTTCGCTTACCGCGTTACAAAATGGACTGCCCAAAGGCGGTTTAGTGGTGTAGTTGTCAGGATGATTGATCGCCAATCTGTCACCCATAGTGGCCAGATTGCTCAATCCAGATAAATCGGTCAAATGGGGGTTATTAAATAAATATAAGTAACCGCCAATGGCAGTCAGATTGTTCAAATCATCGAGGTTAGTCAGCGCGGTGTGGTATAAAACCACATTGCCACCAATCGTGGTTAGGTTAGATAACCCACTAATATCATTGAGGTTAACGTTACCACCTAGGTTTAAATCAGCGCCGATACTGGTTAAAGACGATAATCCGTTGACGTTGCGCAAATCATTGTCGTAAGCATGAACGTCACTCTCAATCGTAGTGATGTTTTCCAGGCCATCAAGATTGGTCAATCTAGGGTTGTTGATAATACGCAGACTACGTGTGTCAACCGGCCCCATGGTGCCAATGCTGGTGACATTGCTTAAAGCCGTAATATCGGTTAACCCGCTTAGTCTTTCAACAGTGATGCCCTCGCCAATAAAGGTTAATGACTCTAAACCGTGTAAATTGGTAACCGGATAGTTTCTTGACAGATTGAGGTAACCATCAAAAACTCCAGTGAAACTCCAGTGAAACTCCAGTGAAACTCCAGTGAAACTCCAGGGTCACCCATTAGAAATTCTCCGTCAAGTACATATGTATAATCCCTCGCATTTTTTTCGTAGAAAAAAAGCGAGTAAAGGTAACTCTATGCGTACCAGTGTTTGCTGTTAATGTTTACGCACCTAAAAATCACTTGTGTGGTGTGAATATGCACCAGTCACCCATATGAATTAAGGCGGTGAAGCCGACCATAATTCCTATGGGTGACTTCTGCCCTTGGCTTTACAAGCCTCAGTAATTTTTTAGTGCCAAACTCAGTCCAGTTCTGTGCGAGCAATCTGCTCTAAGAGCAGCTGCCGCGCAGCGTTTAACAAATCTATGGCTCTACTCCTGTCGAAGCAAGCAGTCCAACCCGTAATGGCTCTGACCTTGGGCATACCCAGTTTTACAGTCTAACTTTGGTCGGTTAAGATGAAGGCTTAATCAAGTCTAATGGTTTATCCAACCCCTTCGCTAGCTCGACACCTTAACCACTTTCGTTTCATAAATTGTTTTTTTTATTAACAAAATGCTTTTTCTACCTCAAATGGCACTTGGTCTCGTAACACGTAAAAGCACGCTCTGGCCAGCTTGTGAGCCACTGTTTTGATGGCAATAATTTGATTCGTCTTCGCCATTTTTCGCTGGTAATAAGCTTTAACGGTTTTGTTGTAGCGGATCGCAAATCCAGCCGCTTCAGTAAATGCCCAAGCCAAATATTTGTTACCATTCTTTGAATTCGTTTTACCCTTCTTTTTGCCGTTACTGTAGCGTGCGCCGCTGATACAGCGGCAGTAAGACGCGTAGTTACCTGCTTTATCAAACCGCTTTATATCCCCTGTTTCCAGCATAATCGTCAATCCGAGTATGTTACCAATACCATCGATACTGGTGAGCTGTTGGAACTCAGGCGTCAGCTTAACTTGCTTTAATAACTCACTTTCAATGCCTTTTATGTGTTCTTTTAGGCATAACATCACTGCAAGATTACTTTTCACAGCATATGAGACATTGGCCATCTCAAAATCTTTTTCAACTTTTTCCTCAGTTAACAACTTAATGCTGTTGTTGCTTAATTTGTAACTCAGGTGGCGAGTGTAAAGCCCCTGAATCGCCAATAAGTTCGATGTCGACTGTTGCACCAATTGCATTCGTTTGCGCATCAGGTCGCGGGTTGATCGCAGCTCTCTTGGATAGATGTACCCCTCGGGCAAAACGTCCAGCCGGAGCATTTCAGCCAGCCACTCAGCATCTGAATTGTCATCAGCATGTTTTAATCGAAGCGTCGAACCGTCCTGAGTATTGTTGGATCGCCGCTGTATTGGCCAAATGGATCTTAAATTCAGCATCCATTAATCCGTCTACTAACCAATACCAGTTGAATGTTGATTCAACGACCAAACCGGTCAATTCAGTGGCAAATGGTGCCAAATATTTCAGCACCACAGGCAAATCATTATCCAGTCGCTTACGCGCTTTTACTTCACCTTTTTCATCAATAATCACAATGACATTATTGTTTGAATGTAAGTCAATTCCGCCGTATAGTTTCATTATAAGCTCCTCATTAGATCTCGATTTTGTGTTCTCGACGACACAACTTAATCGTAGCTTGGTGAGGAGCTTTCTATATGATTATCAAGTCTTGAATCGTGCATTTCAACAAATAAAGCAGTAATTTTATTTAGAACCTTGTTATTTTACTCCTTTAAAATCAATGAATTATCACCAATTCACGATTCAAGACCTGACCCCGAGATCTATGACCCCGAGATCTATCACCAATTCACGATTCAAGACCTGACCCCGAGATTTTTCACGATTCAAGACCTGACCCCGAGATTTTTGACGTTGATTTTGACCTTGCTCTGCGCTTGGTTTTGCTCTTAGCCAGGTCTGCCAACCCGCCGGATCCATTGTCCTGTCTGACGTCTCTGGTTTTCCCTGAACAGTGCAGTATCCTATAAATAGTAATTATAAATTGTCTCTCAAACTATTTCTGAACCCATGCATCGCTTGATACTCCATACGATTCAGAAGCCTCATAACAAGCTTCATCGAAATCATCACATAGATGATCTTTTATTGATTTATTCGAGTCAAGAGGATAAACAATAAGATAAAAACCTACATTCAAATCTTCTTCTATAACAAATTTTAGTTTTTTAGAACTATCAGTATATTCCCAAATTCTAGTCATCTTTTAAATAAATCCTATGTTCGCTTGTTGCATCTTTCCAACGTTTTCCTACTTTAACCTCAACATGTCCATGAGGCTTATCGCCGTGAGGGTTCTTGGCATCAAATCTAACGCGTTTTGTATTGTCTGCATTAACGAATATTGGGTCTCCTGCTTTATTTCTCTTTAGTGTTGCCCCACTTCCAAGAAAGTCTTGAATAGCATCACTTACCTTATCTACCTGAGGACTAAATTTATCTGCAATTTCATCACCAATCTTTCCTACAGCTTTAACTTTTTTGGTAACAATACCAAGTAGATCAATCCCAGCTTCTTTTAGATCTCCCTCCCTAATATTAATGATAGCCTGTTCAATGTCAGGTACCGGATTAATGACATTATCAAATACCCACTTTTGTATCGGTCCTGGCCCAAAGTCAAAGTCACCTATGAGGCTTTGCTGATCAGATTGATTTGCACCGCCACTCCCTCCACTGTTTAGTGCTTCCTTCTTTGCTGCTTCTGCCAGCTCTTCTTGTGCGTTAATTTCTGTTGTTTTAGATTGCCGACCTCGCTTAACTCTGGCCCCATTATCAAATTTATTGAGTCCCTTGCTTAAATCCCGATCCGCAGCGCTATTGCCGCCCAAACTGCTACCCAGATCATCACACACATCTTTTAAACGCGACGCTGCACACCCCATATATCCTGTTGGATCAGTCCCCGCCAGCGGATTATTCATAATATACGAATAAGGGTTGATGCTCTGACTATTTCCGGGCGATTGGATCACCGGGTCGACACTCATGAACCGCCCGACATTATAATCATAAACTCGACCATTCATATGAATTAATTCGACGTCATCTAAATGTTCGTGATCAGTGAAACCCCGTCGCGTCGGCATCTCTAAATCCCATGGGTTATTGATCAGTGTTGCTGGGTTGAGTTCACGCCAATCGCCGCTCATGGATTTGCCGAATGGGTCGAAATGACGATAGCCGGTGGCGTTGCCAAGTTCATCGGTGAAGGTGGTGGCACTGCCTAAACGGTCGCGCAGGGTGAAGCGGATTTTGTTGTCGCTGACAATCGCAATATCACTGATGTAGGCTTTGGTTGTGGTGGTGCTACCCTTTTTTTCAACCTCGTACAATTTGCCGATATAGTGGGTGGTGATGGTTTCGCCATTGACGATGCGGAGTTGTTTGTAACGGGCTAAGTCAGCGCCGTAGGTGAAGGTGAGATTAGTGCCTAAACGCTTGATATTGAGTGGTTTGTTGAAGGGGTTGTAGCTGGTTTCTAGTGCGCTGTTACGATGGGTTAAGTTGCCCTTTTTATCGTAGGTGAAACTAGTGGTGCCGCCTGTTTTAAGGGCAATTTCACTGATTTTATTGCTGTTGGCGAGGTAGCTATAAGCATCCGCTGCGTTGGTTGAATAGTCGGTCTTTTTCAACAGGTTGCCGACATTATCATAACCATAATTGATGGTGTTGACGGTGCCTGCGGCATTGAGGGTGGAGCTGGTTAAACGGTGGAGACTGTCATAAGTAAAGGTATCGGTGGCAGTGAGACCGCTGACGAGATTGCTTTGGGTCAGTAGATTACTGTAGCTGTCATAACTGCTGTAATTGAGGTGGTGGATTATCGCGGTGGCACCATTGCGGTGACCGGTGGCTTGGCTGGATAACATTTGCCCGGCTTTGAGGTCATATTCATTGTCGACGGTGAGGTTGAAGCCGCTGCTGTCGCAGGTGGCGGTGCTGCTGCCTGCCATACAGGCGTGGGTGATGTTGCCTAAGGCGTCTTGGGCGGTGGTTTCGCGGTAGAGGTAGTTTGAGGCGGCGTTGTACTCTTTTTGCAAATAACCGTGTGCGTTGTAGCTGAGGCCCACGGTGAGATTGTTGGGGTATTTCAAGGATTTGAGTCGGCCATAATTGGCGTCGTAGGCTTGGCTGACGGTGTAGCTGTCGGCATCAATTTTGGTGGTGGTGGCGGTGACGCGGGCGGCGCTGTCGTATTGGAAGGTTTTGGTGATGTCGTTTTCGCTGTGTGAAGTTAGCAAGCCGTTTTTCAGGGTATCCCAAGTGAATGTGGCGATGCTGCCGTTGGCATTGCGTTGGCTGACGCGACCGAGGTCATCCATGATATAGGTGATAGTGGCGCTATTGGCATCGGTTTCGGTGTTGAGTTCACCGAAGGCGTTGTAGCTGAAGGTGGTTTTGCCTTGGTTGGGGTCGTCGACCGAGGTTTTACGGCCCAGTTTATCGTAATGGGCGCTGATAATGTTGCCTGCGGCGTCTTCAATTTTGATGGGATTACCGCCACCGTCGTAGCTATATTGGGTGATGCCGCCGAGAGCGTCGGTGGTTTGTACCAGTTGTTTTAGGCCGTTATAGCTGCGGCTCATAGAGAGGTCGGCGGTTGTGATGTCGGTCTTGAAGCCTTTATAGGTGTAGGTTACGGTTAAATTGCCGTTGGTTTGTGGCGTGACTTTTTTGCCCGCTCTGCCGAGCACATCGTAGTTTGTATAAGTGGTGTTGTGGATGATGCCGCCAGCCGCATAAGGCGCTGATTCGCTGGCGGTGAGGCCACGGGCGTTGTAGCTGATATCTTGATAAATTAATTCGCCGTTAAATCCGGTGGTTTCGCTGCGCACTGGGCGGCCCAATATATCGGTGCGATTGACTTGCTTCGGGGTACCTGCTTGATAGCTGGCGACTGCCAACGAGTGGTAGCGTAAATGGCGGTCTGGCTGACCGGTTTGGCTGATTTTGGTCGGTCTAGCTAAGGTATCGTAACTTGTTGTGGTGACAACGCCGTTGGCGGCTGTGGTGCTGGTATTGGCCCCTGTCGCCGGGTCAGTTAGCGTGGTGGTAACGTGAGTGCCTTGAGTGATGGTGGTTGCAAAATAACCATCAGCACTGTAGCCGAGGGTGGTGGTTCGACCGCCGACGTCAATGTCAGTGGGCAGCCCGCTGGTGTTAAACACGCTGGTGGTACTGAGGCAATCCGCCGTGGTGCATTCGGCGGCGTTGATGGCGATGCTGCCTGCGGCGACCACCACGGTAGTGGGTTTGCGGTGGGTGGTGTCGTAGGTTTGGTAATGGGTGGTGACGATTTGGTCGATATTGTCGACGGTTTGTGCGGTGACTTTATTTGGCCATGCGTTGGTGTCAAAAACCGTAGTGATGGTCGTTGTTTGGTCGGTTTTTTCATCGGTAATCGTCCGGGTTTGCCCGGTGATATTGTTGTATTGGTCAAGCCCGGTAATTGTGGTGTCGCGTTGGCTGAGGTGGTTGTTTTCGTCGCAAATCGTGGCGGCTAAATCACAAGTGATTTGGCGGGATTGGGCGTTGTAAAGGGCGCTGAGATGGTTAGGGTTACGTCGCCAATCGTTCGTTGTGATGCTGAAAGGCACGGTCTTGTTATGTTCTGTCAGGGTTTGTGATTCGACCAGTGAACTGAACGGGAACTTTTGCAAAAAATCAGTGGTGGTGACTTGTTTGGCATTGGCGTGGTCGATGGCGATAATGGTTCTAAACCCGCGAAAGCCCCGGCCCTTGGTGTTATACATCGCGCCACGATATTGGTAAGTCAGTGCGTTGAGGCTGCCGATACCGTTGCTCTGTTCGAATTTAGCCACGGCGTACATGCTGGAGGCGAAATGAAAATGCTCAGCGTCGACCACATCGGTGAAATTGGTCTGGTAGAAGTTTGGATATGTCTCACTGCTCAACGGGCGATAATCCCACTGGCTGATAACGCCGACACCGTTGGTGACTTTTTGCAGCATATTGGCGGGTTGGTAGTCGGTTTTGTTGTTGCCCGTAGCGGCACCGTAGTTGCGGTTGGTGTAAATCTTTTTACTGGCTTTGCCTTGCATTGCACCACTGCCCGTGCCGACGGAGCAACCGCCGACCGGGTTATAACAGCCGTAAACAAACAGCAAATCGGGTAAGCCTTTACCGAGTGAATCGACCACCACCGAGTGATTGGCGGCACCGACTAAATCGGTGGATTTGATTTCAGCAGTGTATTGTCCGGCGGCATTTTCGCTAAAGTGCAGGGCGTCATATTGATAGATACCGAAATCGGCGCTGCTGGGGATATTGACCAATTGACCACTGATGCGATGTTGTCGATACAGGTCATCGCCACATTGGGTGTCGAGACCGTGCATTTTGTGACAGCCGTTAACGATACGCTCGCCGGGCATAATCAGTTCTTGCCGACCATCGCCGTCGACATCCATCAGCTTGAAGGCGTCACCATATTTGGCCAGCCAATGTTCTTCATCGGCTTTGGGTTCGTTGATATCTTCGGCGCGAATGACCTGCCGCATATCGACTTTTACATTTAAATCAGTGGCCGTGGCAAAGGTACCGTCACCCTCGTTGAGCCTGAGGTGCAAGGTGGCGTTTTCGGCATCTCGGTCTTTGCTAATTAAGCCGAGCCAATCGGGCAGACCATCGCCATTGACGTCGATGAATTTACTGTATTCTGACAGGTTGCCTGACTCGGTAAATGACACACTCCGGGTGGTTGAAAAGTCCACCACGCCATTCACCACGAGCGTTAACTGCAAGGTCGATAAACGTGGGGTGACTTGGTTTGAGGTATTGCTGGAGAGGACGATATCGGGCAAACCATTGCCATCCATGTCGCCCATCACTTGGATATTGGTTTTTGGTGTGCTGCCACTACCGGGAATGAAGTTGGTGCTAAAGGCCGTTGGACCTGAGGCGGGATAAGGTATCGTCGAATTTGTGCTGTGCAGATATAGCACATAATCCAGGCCACCGGTGCGATGGTGTTCAAACAAAATATCCGGCCAGCCGTCGCCGTTAAAATCTTCAATGGCATGAACATCGCCGCCAATATAACTGGCATAAGTTCGACTGATAGCGGTGTTAAACCACGCACTGTCGCTGTGGCGTAATTGAAGCCAATCGCCATTAAAACCCCATTCATCGGTCTTGCCATCAAGGTTGAAATCGGCGGTCAAACATTGGTAACCGCCGAGCCAACTGTTTGAGCTGCACGCGGGCATTCCTAGCAGGTTTGGGCTGCTATCGCCTTCGGCATTGAGGAAATAATTTTGCATGTCTCTGACGCCATCGCCGTTGGCATCACCTCGGGGAATGACGTTCAATAAGTTCTCGGTAACCTTGACCACACTGCCGCTCGGCGTCAGCAAATCTCTCGGGGGGAACAGCTCGGTATTGGCGCTGTCAGTAAGTAATTCGGTTTTAAACACAATGGCATCATCGGACCAAGCGAAGGTGGTCGGCTCATAGCAGAGTGTCCCACCACAGGCAGTCACGGCACTAAGCAAAGGGGCTGTGGCTTGGTATGTCAGTTGATAATCACGCACTTTGGTGGTGTTATTGATGAACGTTGAAATGGTTTTTAAGCGTTGGGTTTGGCGGGTTTTGCCACCGGCTTGATAGAAGGTGCTGAAGGTTTTACGGTCCTCATAATCAAACGATACTCGGCGGTTGCCCTCGTTAGTACCGTCCCCAGTATACTTAATGTCGGTCAACAGCACTTCGCCATCGCCTTTATCGTCGTAAACATAGGTCATGTGGTTTTTACCAGAGACATCAGCAACGCGGCTGAGCAGCCAACTTAACGGCGCAGGTGCACCCGTTGGCGTGACTTTTACACCATAGGTATGCTGGCTGCCATCGGCTAATGCAACTTCAAAAGTAGTGTCACTATGGTTCATCCCACCCGTTAACTGCGTCACGGTGACAAAACTGTCGATTTCGGTGGCGTAGGTCGCCTCGGCTTGGCCATAAGTACCGGATGTCACCATCAGGCGTTGACCATTGAGACACAAACGGTCGCTGGTTTCACTATAAGCAATGCCCGCTGATACACCATCTTGCGCTAGCGTTGATTCGCAACGATTGATTGCGCCGCCTGCGGATAATCCCCAGCCCATGCCCGCAATACCGTTACCGCTGCGGCTGCTGTAATTCAATGACACCGACGGTTGCAGCCCATGTCGACCGGGTGGCATAGCGATAGGTATGGTGTAACCCGCTGCACCACCGTTGACCGTGGCAGTGCCCGGCATCGCCCCTTCAAAATCACTGGCGGGCAGGGTTTGGTCTGTCGGCAATGCCACATCCGCCACGGTGCCACCGGTGGATAAAGCATCTCTTGCGCGTTCAATCGCTGCTGTTGGTGAACTGGTGACACGTTCGAGTGTGCCACCGCCATCGCGATAAGAGGCTGTGACAGTCAACGTTGCATCGATATCATTAATATTGAGTAAATAACTTGTACCGATTGCGCCAGCAATACCTGCGCCGTTTCGGTACCACTGATAATTAACGGTGCCTAATCCTTCAACGTCCGCTAACGTATGACTGGCAGTCAGCGTTTGCCCGACGGCGGTTAAACCTGAAATCACCACGCTACCGCTCGGTGCATCATTCACCGCATTGACCGTGACGTAAACAACCGCAGGGGCCGAAATGGTGCTGCCATCGCGCACCCGATAACTGAAAGAATCAACCCCATTAAAATGAGCATTGGGGGCATAACGTACCTGATTGTTGATATTGGCAAAAGTGCCGTGGCTCGGTGCGCCGTACAAATCGAGCAACAGCGAGTCGCCATCAATGTCAGTATCATTGCCGAGCACATTGATATAGGTGGTGGTGTCTTCATTGATCACCGCATAATCTGTATTGGCCACAGGTGCGGTATTGGGCGCAATCACCGTTTGATTGGCGACAACAGAGCCACCACAACCCACCGAAGGGCTACAGGCTTGCAGCCGATAACGAAAAGCACCGCCAACATATTGCGCGGTTGAGTAAACGTAACGGCTCTCGCTCCAGTGATTGCGGGTGACAGAATAGACCGCGCTTTCATTACCGTTGTAACTCTGATAAACGGTATAAGTGGTGCCATCAACCGCACCGGCAGCAGGTGTCCACGAGACAGAAAAATGAACAGCCACATTCACCGTCGGGGCAGTAACGTGGAGGTTATTGACCGTCCCCGGTGTGCCATAAATATATAATCGTCGCCACGGACTTAAGCCTGAACAGCCCGCCGAGTTACAGGCTTTATAACGCAACCAGCGATAACCATCGCTGGTGCTGACCCGATTAACAACGGTCGATGAACCGGTATACACCCGCTGATAACTACTGTCAGCGGGGATTGACGTTGAATTATGCGCAGATTCGTATAATTGATATTCGGTTGCACCACTAACGCTGGGTAAGCTCATGGTATAGCTGCTGTAAACCGCTTTGTAGTTACCACCGAGGGTGCCGGGGTAATAAACCGGTGTTGCAGGCACTGCGGTCAGCGAGTAAATTGTAGTAGCTTCACCAGTCTTGACGTTATAACTCTGATGACCGCAGTTGGATGAACAAGGGTCTTTATCAACTTCAATCTCATGTTCATCAATACCACCTTTAGCATTGCGCAATCGAATGAGATTTTTATCAGCGATAACACTGAAAGATTCGGCATCCCAATCCTTACCGCCGATTTTGGCTTTGATCTTCTGCCGTTTACCACCAGCAAAAACCACGTAGTGATGTTTGTTCTTTTTGCGAGCAAGGGCGAAAGTGTCTGCTTGACCATCTTCATCAAAATCGCCGTAAATAAATTGATAGTGGGACTCGCTTAGACCATGGAGGTTGTCGGCGTTAGCAAAAAAGGGCAAGCACAGTAATAGTGCGAATTGAAAATGGCGGCGTAACATCAGTGGCGTTCCTGAATTTTTATTTTTAAACGCCGCAGATCATACCTGAATTTGGGGATAATAAAAGTGTTTTAACAGCCTGTTAGTTCACTAAGGTCTTGGATATCTAGGTGCGGTAAAGCACTCTTGCTGGTCATCGTTTGGTGATGGGGGTTAAACCATACTGCCGGGCAGCCAGCATTTAATGCGCCTTGGATATCTGAGGTCAGGCTGTCGCCAACATGTAGTAATTCATTACTCTGTATGCCAAGTCGCTCGACAGCCGCGTCAAACATGTCGCTGTGGGGTTTTTGTTTTAAGCCGTTGTCGCCAGCGGCGATGGCAAATTCAAATAACGACGATAAGCCGACGGATTCGATACTGGCATTGCCGTTGGTCAAGGCAATTAATGGATAACGGTTGGCGAGTTGTTCGAGTATTGTCAGTACTTGTGGTGACAGTTCAATGCGATTACGCCAGTGATAAAATACTGCAAAAGCCTGATGGCTGAAATCTTCTGCCTCTGTGGCACCTAATCCTAATTCAACCAATCCTCGACCAATACTTTGTTGTCGACATAGGCCGATATGATGGCAAAGCTCGGGTTGCTCGATAAACAGCTGTCGGCGTTTGGCAGCCCAAAAAGGTGTGGTGGTGGCCGCTGCTTGTGGGACTTGTTGTTGAAGAAAGTTCAGTTGTGCCTGTTCTGCCCGCAGCAGAATCGGCTGGTTATCATACAGGGTATCGTCAAGGTCAAAGCTGATGGCTTTTATTGTCGGAAGGCGGCGGTAACAACGCATAAGGTGTCCTTGTTATTTGGTCTTTTGCTTGGCTCTGGGGTGAGCGGCGTCATACACTTTGGCTAGGTGTTGAAAATCCAGATGGGTGTAAATTTGGGTGGTACTGAGGTTTTCGTGACCGAGTAGTTCTTGCACTGCCCGCAGGTCTTGGCTGGATTCGAGAATGTGACTGGCGAAAGAATGGCGCAGTTTGTGCGGGTGAATAGCGGTATCGATGTTTTGTTTTAATCCCCATTGCTTCATTCGAGTACGCACTTGTCGATGAGAAATACGGCGTTTTTGTTTACTTAAAAACAGTGCGTCAGGGTCTTGTCCGAGATAGCTTGAACGGCTGTCGAGCCATTTTTCGAGCCATTCAATGGCGGTGCGACCAATAGGCAGAATTCTTTCTTTGCTGCCTTTACCGAGGACTCTGATCTCCTGATTGATAAAGTCGACGTTGTGTAAATTGCAGTTGACCAGTTCATCGAGTCGTAAACCAGAGCTGTACATTAGTTCCATCATCGCTCGGTCGCGGATCGCCAGAGCATCTTCTGGGTCAATTTCTAATAGTTGTGACATTTGGTCGACATCGAGGTTTTTCGGCAGGGCTCGATCAAAACGCGGGGCTGAAATACCGTCGAGTGGATTATGTTTCACAGCATCATTACTGAGTAGGTATTTGTAAAAACTACGCAGACTCGATAATACCAGCGCGATACTGCGAGGTTTTAATTGTTGGTGGCGACAGTTAATGACATAACGTTTGATGTGCTCACTGCCGATTTCTGACCAATCAATCTGTTGATGCTCGGCCAGTAAACGCTCAGCTAAAAACAGCCCGGCTTTTTCGATATGGCGCTGGTAATTGTTGATGGTATGGGTAGCGAATTGCCGCTCATCTTTGAGATAACGGATAAAATCATCGAGCCAAGACTGTAGTGCCGGGTGTAGCTGTGCCGGGTGTAGCTGTGCCGGGTGTAGCTGTGCCGGAGCTAATTGCGTCGCTTTTTCTCCGGCATTAGCTGTCATTAGAACTGTTCCAACATTAGGCTGAGGATTTTACGCAGCTCTTTGAGAAACAAAATATCCATGCCGGGAAAAAAGTGGTTTTCGTCGGTGCTGCCAAAAGCGACAAAGCCAATTTCACCTTTTTCACCGAGTAGCATTAACGCAGCTGATTTGATATCACTGTCGTTGGTGAACAGTTGATGTTGTTCTGCTAGGGTCAGGCGGCCAAAATAATAATCGCTTTTACCCAAACGATGGTCAAGTAGGTCGTTGAGTTGATTGCGGTTAATGTGGAATTGAGATTCATCTTCGGCAAAGCGTTTTAAATAGATGCTTGGTAAATTCAGCTGTTTACTGATGATATTGAGCATCGCTTGATACAAGGTGGCAGCGTCAGTGCTTTTGATCAGTTGCAGATATAAGTCACTGAAAGCCAAAAAAATCGCTTCATTTTGCCGGGCGATGGTCATTAGATGAGTGATTTCTTCTTCGAGTACTTGGACTTTGCTACGCAGTAATTCTTGTTGCCGTTCGACCAGTGAGACCACGCCGCGTTCACGGTGAGGTAGGCGGATTGTTTGCAGGATGTCGGGATTGTTGATGAAAAACTGCGGATTGGTTAGCAAGAAGTCTTTTACCAGCTGCTCATCCAACAGTAAATCATCGTTTTGTAGTTTTAGATCAGTCATTCATCTTTCTCGTTATAAGTTGATTTTACCGTCGAAGACATGGGTGGCGGGGCCGCTCATTCTGATGCTGTCGCCCATGCCTTTGTAACGGATGCTCAATTCGCCACCGGGTAAAATTACCGTGACTTTTTCGCTGAGTTTTTTTTGCATATGACCAATGGCAACGGCGGCACAAGCCCCGCTACCACAGGCCAGCGTTTCGCCGACGCCGCGTTCCCATACTCTTAGCTTAATGCGATCCGGCGAAAGCACTTGCATAAAACCGATATTGGCACGTTCAGGGAAACGTTCGTGATGTTCGAGTTCAGGGCCGAGGGTATCAATGTCTATGGCATCAATATCATCAACGGTGATCACGCAATGGGGATTACCGACTGAGACCACGCCACACAGCAAGGTTTGCTCTGCTGCCCGTAAAATATAGGTGGCTTCGACTTTGTTTGCTTTAAAGGGGATTTGTTTGGGGTCAAAGCGTGGCACACCCATATTGACGGTGACACTGCCATCACGCTCCAAAAACAGTGTGAGTTTACCGCCTTTGGTGCTGACTCTGATTTTTTGTTTGTTGACTAGCCCTTTCATTTTGACGAAGCGGGCAAAACAGCGGGCACCGTTGCCACATTGGCCCACTTCACCACCGTCGGCATTAAAGATGCGGTAATGGAAATCCAAATCCGGATCATAAGGTGGCTCAACCAATAACAGTTGATCAAAACCGATACCAAAATTTCGGTCAGATAGCTTTTTAATTTGTTCGGTGGTGACAAAGATGTTTTCAGTGACGGTATCAATCACTATAAAATCGTTGCCCAAGCCATGCATTTTAGAAAAACGAAGTATCACTGAATTTTTACCAATCTGGGTTTATAGTATCGTAAAACCCTCTGCAATAGCGGGTTTCTCTGTGCTTTGGTCAGCGCTGACTTAATTGGTAGCCGGTTTATTGGCTGGTGCGGGGTCTGGCAACACCAGCGGGCCTTTTTGGCCACAACCGCCTAGCTGTCCCAGCAGTGGCAAGAGGATCGCTAAAGTCAGGGTTTTACGGATTATCTTCATGGTTTTGATTTCTTCTCGAATTTGACGTGCTATGATCCGGGATCCATTGAGTAAAAGCTACTGCTTTTACCCTCGTCGGTGGATTTTATTTTTATCGTGTTTAATAAATGCGTAAAATGGCTGCCAGCTAGGCTTATTAAGGAACCAAAATAATGACAGACAATGAATATCATCAACGCGTTGATGCGATTTTACTCCAGCTGGAACAGTCCATTGATACCATAGAGCAGGTTGATTTGGATTATGAATTCAGTAGCGGCATTCTTACCATTGACTTTCCCGATAAGTCCAAGTTAATTCTCAATAAACAAGCCCCTAATCATCAAATCTGGCTGGCGACTAAATATGACGGTCATCACTTTGATTTAATCGACGAGCAGTGGATCGACAATCGCACTGGTATTGAATTTTGGCAGCTAGTGTCACAAGCCGCGACCCGCCAAGGCGGTGCTGAGATTGTTTTTAGTGCGTCGTAATACAATTAACCTAACTATTCAGTTTGTGGATAATTAGACCTTAGGAATGAAAATTGTGAATGTCTTAAGGGTTTGATGGGCTTTTCAAGTCACTGGAGCGCTTCGTTCTTAAATAAAAACATTTGAACCACGGAGACACGGAGATACGGAGAAAAACATAGTTAAAAGCCAGCGATTTTAACTGTTTTGCTTTTGATTTTCTCCGTGCTTCCGTGTCTCCGTGGTGAGTGTTTTTGATTGTAAAGAACGAAGCGCTCCAGATACCCGAACAGCTCGCCTACCCGGATAACGGTAGTGCTAAAAGAAAAAGACTTTAAATCAATAGTTATACTGAATTATTAACAATTAACAGCAGAGCAAAACAGGAAAGAATAAGCATTATGAGTTTACCTTATATTGATGTTAACCCCGAAAGTGATGTAAAAGCAGTGGTGATTTGGCTGCATGGTTTGGGTGATACCGGCCATGGTTTTGCGCCGATTGTGCCTGAGTTGAGAATACCAGCCGAGCTGGGTGTGCGGTTTGTTTTTCCTCATGCGCCGATTCAGGCGGTGACGATTAACAATGGCATGGAAATGAATGCTTGGTATGACATCAAGTCGATGGATTTGGCTGGTCGGGCTGATGAAGCTGGGGTGATTGATTCTGCTGCTAAAGTGGCTGCTTTGATTGACGATGAAATTGTTAAAGGGACGCCGAGTGACAAAATCGTTTTGGCAGGGTTTTCTCAGGGCGGGGTGATTGCACTGCATTTGTCGACCCGAATTGGTCATAAGCTGGCAGGTGTGATGGCATTGTCGACCTATATGTGTACGCCAGAGAAGTTATCAGCGGCTAAGCAAGCGGCTAATCTGCAAACGCCGTTTTTGATGGCTCATGGCCGTATGGATGATGTGGTGCCGATGTTTGCTGGTGAGCAGGCGAAGCAGACGTTGACTGATTGTGGCTATAACGTGCAGTGGCATGATTACCCGATGCAGCATAACGTTTGTGGTGAGGAGGTTGCTGAAATCTCGTCGTGGTTACAAAAAGTATTGGCTTAATCGGCTGAAAATTTAACCAAAAACCGTAAAAACCCAGCAACGATGTAACGAATGAAAATTGTGAATGTCTTAAGGGTTTGATGGGCTTTTCACGTCACTGGAGCGCTCTGTTCTTAAAAAATAACAACATTTTGACCACGGAGACACGGAGATGCGGAGAAAAGCAAAGTCAAAAGCCAAAAATTTTTAATGTTTTGCTTTTGACCTTCTCCGTGCCCCCGTGTCTCCGTGGTAGTCAGTTTTTTGTTTTTTAAAGGACGAAGCGCTCCAAAAACCATAAAAGTCTAGTAACCATGCAACGGCGTAAACGGCTCTTTACGCGGCAAAATACCAGCAGCCTTGGCTGACAAATTCGGTCAGTAGGGTTAAAAATCCTGCATCTTGCAATCCCGGCGCTAGCATTTCAAAACTCAGTACCTGCTCGTTACAGAGGGTTTTTATGATGTCTGTGAGCTGCGGGTCAACCTCACATTCTTCACCATTGACATAGAAATAACCTTGGTTAAGCGTTTGTTCAAAATAGTAGCAGCGTAAGCCACCGAGTCGATAGAGTGGTTGTTGTTGCAATAGGTCGACTAATTCTGCTTCACTGCATTCAAAAGGCTCTTCTGGGGCGTCAAGGGTGTGTTTGGGCTCGGTGAGATGGCAGCCGCTGAAACGGGCCAATAGTTTATCGTCTTGTAAAACGGATAATAATTGTTCTTTGATGCGTTGTAGGTCGCGGTTGTCGACGAGGCCGGATTGTTCGCAAGGTGGCCGATCTGGGTCGGTTAGCAGGTGATTGGCTTGATCGTGGTCAATCAAATAATCGGCTAGTGCACTTAAAGTGTCTTTGGCTGATTCGGTGCGAAAACCGACCGAAAAACTCATTGATGGTGATAAAGCAATGCCTTCATGGGGGTATCCCGGGGGAATGTACAGGATATCGCCGGGTTCGAGTTCAACATCAATGATAGCGGCAAAATTTTCGACATGTAACAGGGTTTCATGAGCACTGAATTGTTTGTGCTCGCCTCGATCACCCACTCGCCAGTGGCGTGAGCCTGAGCCTTGGCAAATAAAGGTGTCATAATTGTCTATATGAGGGCCGACGCTGCCGCCAGGTGTGGCGAAGCTGATCATTACGTCATCTCTGCGCCAGTCTGGCAAGAAATCAAACGCTTCGGTTAATGCGGCGACCTCGGGAGAAAAGTTATCTGCTGCTTGGACGACCAATGACCAGTCTTTGTCACCAAACGGTTGGTAGTCTTCAATCGGTCCGGATTGGGCTTGCCATTGCTGGTCTTTTTGATAAATCAGCCGGGATTGCACGGTTGGCTCGCAGGCTAATCCGGCCAATTCGTCAGGGCTGAGTAAATCGTCAAAATCAATCAGCCCACGGCGGATCAATAGCGGTTTTTTTTGCCAGTAGCGATTTAAAAACTCGGCTGGGCTTAACGCTTCGGTGGCCGTTGCGACGGTGTGCTCGGTGAAATTAATTGTTAATGGTTGCATGATTTTGTCTGTTTACATAAATTGTGGCGATTATAACGTGAATTGCCAATGTCGCTGTTACTTTTATCTAATTGTTTGAATTAAGCTGTGTTAATTCTATTAAAATCAAAACCTTAGCTTGCTGATGTAAAGTTATTTTTTTATTGGTGTCAGGCCGTTTTAACAACTAGACTTAAATGGCCGAGTCCCCGGTTCGATATTAATGTGGTGGTTATTATTATCTTATGATGCATTACGAAACACAGTTGATTAATTTACTGCTAATTGAAAGTGATCGCTCGTCTTGTGATACTTTTCGTCAGTACCTTGTTGATAGTCAACTTAATGTTACCATTACTGAAGCCAGTTCGGGTGAGCAAGCTATTGATTTGTTTTCACAAAATACTTATGAGTGTATTTTGCTCAGTGATGATTTAACTGATATGAATGCCCAATTTGTTTTGATGTATTTCCAAAATGGCCCAACCTTAACCACACCTGTCATTGTTTTTACCGAGCAGGAAACTGAAAAGCTGGATTTGGAGATCCTTGAGTCTGGGGCTTTTGATTTCATCCCTAAAAGCAAGTGCAACGCGATATTACTCAAGCGGGTGATCTTATTTGCCATGGTTCGTCAGCAATACATTAAATCTCAGCATAATTATTTGATGTCGCAGAAGGAATTGGCGAAGCAACAGTTAATTAATGAAGAAGATAAAAAAATGTCCCGGCTGACGGCAGCCAAAGAGCTGGCCGAATCGGCCAACAAAGCCAAATCACAGTTTTTATCCAATATGAGCCATGAATTGAGAACCCCGCTCAATGCCATTTTGGGTTTTGCCCAGTTATTGATGTTTAAATCGAAAAATCCATTGTCACTCGCTCAAACCGATAATCTCAAAGAAATCATCAAGGCGGGTGATCATTTATTGTCGCTGATTAACGATGTATTGGATTTGTCGAAAATAGAAGCTGGTAAAATTGACATGCGTATTGAGTCAGTCAGTGTGTTGCGAATGATTAAAGAGTGCCTTAATTTGACCTCGGATATGGTGGTATTAAGGGATTGCATAATCAATTATGAGTGTGATGAAGAGCTGTTAGTCAAAGCAGATCTCACTCGATTTAAGCAAGTGTTGCTTAATTTACTGACTAACGCGATAAAATATAATGTGCCTAATGGCACTGTGGATATCAGTTGCAGCAAGTTACATTATGGTATGTTACGTCTAAATATTGCTGACAGCGGGATTGGTATTAGCGAGGATATGTTTGATGAAGTGTTTCAGCCTTTTAATCGATTATCGGCGTCTAATAGTTCTATAGAAGGGACTGGTATTGGTTTAACTTTATCGCGCAAGTTGATGGCTGAAATGAATGGCAAAATTGGCTTTACCAGTGTATTGGGTCAAGGCAGCCAATTTTGGATAGATATACCGTTGGTTAATCAATTTCTGGTTCGTGATCCAACCAGTGCAGGGGTAGATGCAGAGCTTAAGTTACTTTATATTGATGCCAATCATGAAAATACCGTGGTGATGGAGCAAGCTTTTCATGCAATTGATGATTTAACCCTGATTGCAGCAGAAGACGTTGAACTGGCGATTAAATTAACTGAGGGTAATCCGCCGGTGATTATTATTGTTGATATTGATGGTTTGCACTGCTCAATTGAGGAAGTGGTGGAGCAAATACGTGCGAAAGAGGCGTTGGCTACAGCACCGACTATTGGTTTGACCTCTTCTGTGAGTAATGACGAGATTAGTTTAGGGCTTACTGCGGGCTGTGATCAGGTGCTGACTAAGCCGGTAGATCAGGAAACTTTGTTGGAGATTATCCGTTTTAGCTTGCCTTGAATAAGCCATTAGCTTGTTTTGGTTAAGCCATTAGCTTGTTTTGGTTAAGCCATTAGCTTGTTTTCAATAAGTCAAAGAATCGAATTAAAACATATACAAGCGAGGTATAATGAACTATTTTTAACGAATGGATTGGGTGACAAAGGATGATTGTCCTATTCTTTTTATAATCAATTTTTATGACCAATTGTACTGTTGTAAAGTGGGAATTTGACATCGTTTAAGGTCCCGTTGCAACGCTCTTTATTTCTTGGCGAGCATTAAATAATAATCTTATGAAGCAATTAAAAATTCTATCTGTCGACGACAACCCGCAAAACCTAAAACTGATTGAACTAGCACTTGAAGAACACTTTGAGGTGTTGTCATCTGATGGTAGTGAAGCATTGACAACGCTGGCCGGTAACTTTGCCCCCGATGTTATTTTATTGGATATTATGCTGGGTGAGGGCCGAAGTGGTTACGATTTATGCCGTGAACTGCGTGATAGTGGTATTGGTAATGATATTAATATTATTTTCATCTCTTCTTTAAATTCCCTCGAAGACAAGTTGACCGCTTATGCTGCTGGCGGTGACGATTACATCTGTAAACCGATTGATATTCAGGTGTTAGAGCAAAGACTTCGTTCGCTAGAAAGTCGAATTCATCAATTGCATAATCTTGAAGATCAAATGGAATCGGCTTCTCAGGCGGCTTTTAGCTCGATGCTACAATCGAGTGAATTAGGGCAAGTGATTGCGTTTTTTACTGATACATTAGAAATTACTGATATTGAGAAGTTATATGAAGCAACCAGAGTACTAGTTGCTAGCTTTGGTAGTGGTTGTGCGGTTGAGTTCAGAGTTGGTGAGCAAATGTTTCAGCTGCCGCATAATCAGGTGTCAACCTTGGAATCAGAGATATTGGAGCTGGGGCGCAGTGCTCAGCGCATTATTACTTTTGGTGGTAACTTACTGCTTAATTCGAAGTGGTGTTCATTATTGATTAAAAAAATGCCTAAAGATGAGGATTTTTGTGGCCGTTTACGTGATCATTACGCCATTTTATTGGGGATTATCGACAGTCGATTAATGTTAGTAGAAAGTGAAATGAAACGCTCACATGAACGAGACAAAGCGGTGGTTGAGCTGAGTTCGGCATTAGATAGTGGTTTTGGCCGAATTAGAGAAAAGCTGGGACTACAAGAAAAGCAGGCTGAAAATGTGCTGAAGAAATTAGAATCATCACTTAATATCAGTCTGGTTAGTATGGGGTTGTCAGAAGATCAGGAAGAAGCGCTTTGGGGTATTGTAGATGAAACCCGCGAGCAATTTGAAAGTATGTTAGGGACCTCAATTGTGATTGATAATGAAATCAAAAATATTGATTCTCTGTTACATAAGATTTCATGACAAGTGCCATCACGCAGAATATTTATTTTGGATATATCCAATGAGTGAAGCAAAAGACTACAAACAAAACAAAATCTTTGTTGTAGATGATAATCCAGCCAATACCATGATGTTAAAGCAGGTAGTTGAAGCAGAGGGGTTTGAGTCCATCTATGTCTATAACGATCCAGAGTTGGCATTAGCACAGTTTTATGAGCATAAGCCAGATTTGGTGCTGCTCGATTTACTGATGCCAAAGATCAGTGGGATTGAGTTTTTAAAAATGATCACTACTGAAATCAGCAATGCTGAGGTGTCGGTGATCGTATTGACAGCAAGTCACGATAAACAGCAAAAAATGGATGCGCTGGCGATGGGGGCACAGGACTTCATCGAAAAACCGATTAATATTATAGAGACCTTACAGCGAATTAAAAATGTATTGAATTTGCAGCAGCGTAAAAATACCTTCCAGCACCTTAGTGAAGAGCTTGATGGTAAATTAAATAAAACCAGAAAAGATTTATCAGAAGTATTACTGACCCTTAATACGGTGTTTGATAATTCATCAGAATACGTTTTTGTTGCTGATGAGCACGGCGTAATTACCGAATGCAATAAAATGGCTCAGAAGCGTTTCGGTATCATTGCTGGTCAGAGTAACCTGTTCAGCCGTTTTAAATTGGATGAGCAGCTATTAAATACCCAGAGTAAAGAGCTTTTTCTTACTGATATCAATAATATACGCATTATTGTTGAGGTGAGTTATTCAAAAGTATCGGTTAATGAGCAGAGTCATTTTATTCTTATTTTCAAAGATATTACCAGCCGTAAAGAAGACGAAATCAACCTCAAATACCTTGCTGAAACCCATTATATTACTCACATGCCTAACCGTAACCAACTACAACCATTGCTTGAGGATAAATGCCGTGAGTTGAACGAGCAGCAGCAGTTGTCGTTTATTTTTATCTCTTTTTTTGAAAATAACAAAGTGGTTGAGTTTTATGGTCATGAGCGGTTGGAATATTTGCTGTTGAATATCGCTTTGATCTTGGTAGAGGTTGCTGGACATTGTGATTCGGTATTGATTCATTGGGGTGATAATGATTTTTTGATTGTCGAAGAAGCGACTAAAAGCGATAAGTTAGTTGCTGTTATTTTGAGTCGCTTTAAAGCGTCAATACAAATCAGTGATGCGGCTGATGTTGGCATTTATTCACGGCCGACCATAGGGGTGTGCAATAGTGATAAGATTGGTCAGTTAACTAGTAGCGATTATGATAAGTCAGTACATAATGCTTTGTTGGCGACTTTTGAGGGAGCCAGACATGGTTCTAAGCTGACTATTTATGATGATCAGTTACACCAAAAAATTAATTACCAGGCGATGATTGAGAAGGAATTGGTTGAAGCCATTCGTAATGATGGTTTTAAGATGGCGTATCAGCCTAAGGTGAGTTTGAAAACGGGTCAAGTGGTTGGCGCTGAAGCCTTGATCCGTTGGTCTCATTCGGAGTATGGCATGATAAGGCCGGATGTTTTTATTCCAATTGCAGAAAATTCAGGGTTGATTAATGACATTGGTACCATGGTGCTGAACAAGGTGTTTGCCGATGTTGCGGCATTAAAAGTCAAATATCCGGGTATTGAGCATGTGTCGATTAATGTTGCTGCGCCACAGATTGACCAAAGTCTGATTGCTTTGCTAGAGCAGTTGATTAGCGAGAGTGAGCCGGGGATTTGCGAGTTTATTGAGCTGGAGATCACTGAGACCTCATTTTTGGATGATTTTGAACGGGTTAATGTCATTCTTAAGCAGATTAAGGCACTGGGTTTTCGTTTAGCCATTGATGATTTTGGTACTGGTTACTCATCGTTGAGCTATTTGCACGAGCTGCCGATGGATACATTGAAAATCGATCGCTCTTTCATTATTCCAATAATTAGTTCAAAGCGTAGTTTATTACTGGTTAAAAGCATTATTTCGATGAGTTTGTCATTGGGTTTGGAGATTGTGGCTGAAGGGATTGAAGATGTACAAACTGGAGAGTTGCTGTGTGAGTTGGGGATCCAGCAAGGGCAGGGGTTTTATTACTATAAACCCGAGTTTTTGGCATGATGGTTACAAAAAACAAATCGGTATAAATTAATTATAATTTGGAGGAGTACACAATGGCAGCCCATGATGGGGATTTGCAAAACACTATTTTTATCGTCGATGATAACCCAGCTAATACTAAGATGTTGCGGCAGGTCATTGAAGATCAGGGTTTTGGTGCCATTTTAGTATTTAATGATCCTGAGGAGGCGTTGAGAGAATTTCATCGGCTTAAGCCTAATTTGGTGTTGCTGGATTTGCTGATGCCGAAGTTGTCTGGTATTGATTTTTTGAAACAGATTGAAAATGAAGTTCAAAGTGCCGATGTTGCTGTTATTATTTTGACTGCCAGTCAAGATGAAGCTTCTAAAATGAATGCGCTATCAATGGGGGCGCAGGACTATATCGCTAAACCGTTCAATGTTAATGAAACTTTGCAGCGGATCCATAATGTTTTCAACTTACAGCAAACCAAAGCTTCCTATCAGCATTTAAGTAAAGATTTGGCAGGCAAACTCCAGCAAACTCGATCTGATTTGTCGGATGTGATCCTGACACTTAATGCACTATTTAAAAATTCCTCAGAATATGTTTTTATTACTGATACTGTTGGTAATGTTATTGATTTCAACAGAGCAGCGCAAGAGTGTTTTCATGTGGCTGAGCGATGTCTTGAGGAACGCAATCTATTTGATTTGTTTGCGATTGAAGAGCTGTCAGTGTTAGCAGAGCAATCAGAACTCTCGCTGACCAATGCGTTAGGCAAGCATATTATTGTCGAGGTTAGCCATTCGGAGGTGGTGGTTAACAATAATATTCATAATATCTGTATTTTCAAAGATATTACCATTCGCAAAGAAGATGAGATTAATTTACGTTTTCTCAGTGAAACCCATTACATCACCCATTTGCCTAATCGTAACCAATTGCATCGTATGGTTAAGGCGAAATGTAACGCTTTGCCACCAGATGTGCGCTTGTCTTTTATGTTTGTTTCTTTTGTTGATAATAACCGCGAAGTTGAATTATTTGGTCATGATCGACTGGAGTGTTTGTTGTTAAATATTGCGCTGATGTTAGTCGAATTTGCTGCCATTGATGACTCGGTGTTGATTCATTGGGGTGATAATGATTTTTTACTGGTTGAAGATGCCCAGCAAAGCAGTCATTTAATGGACCGTATTCAGCACAGTTTTAATGAGCCGATCAAAATCAGCGACAGCAGTGATGTTTCAATCTATTCAAAGCCGGTATTTGGCGTTTGCTATAGCGATAAAGTGGCTGAGCTGGACACCAACGAATTTGATGATTTGGTGCACAATGCGTTATTGGCGACTTATGAAGGTGTCAGGCTTAAGCGTCACGTGATGTTATATGATAAACAATTGCACCAAAAAATCAGTTACCAGGCGATGATTGAGAAGGAATTACTTAAGGCGATTGAAGGTAATGTGTTCAAGGTAGCCTATCAACCTAAAGTGGATTTGAAAACTGGTGAGGTTGTCGGTGCAGAAGCTTTGGTACGCTGGTATCACCAGACTCAAGGGATGATAGGACCTGATGTTTTTATTCCTATTGCTGAAAATGCCGGACTAATCAATGAAATTGGTTCTATGGTATTAACTCATGTATGCCGTGATGTCGCGCAATTAAAGCGTATGTATCCCTATATTAAACATGTGGCCATCAATGTGGCTGCGCCACAGCTGGATCACAACTTCGTCGATTTGCTTATTAATGCTTGTAACCATTGTCGCAATGAAACCCACGATTTCAGCAACGATTTTATTGAACTGGAGATCACCGAAACGTCGTTTTTGGATGACTTTGATCGGGTTAATCCAATCCTTAAAGAAATTAAGGCGTTGGGTTTCCGTTTGGCTATTGATGACTTTGGTACCGGTTATTCGTCGCTGAGTTATTTACACGAATTGCCGGTCGATACGTTAAAAATCGACCGATCTTTTGTTATTCCTATCCTGACTTCGAAGAGAAGTTTGTTGATGGTGAAAAGTATTATTTCAATGAGTCTCGCGCTGGGGCTTGAAATTGTCGCAGAGGGGATTGAGGACGCCCAAACTGGTGAAATGTTATGTCAGCTGGGTGTGCAGCAGGGGCAGGGTTATTATTATTACAAACCGGCTTTTCTGAGTAGCTGAGTACTTGCTGGGTTAGCAGCGCATAGAAGTAAACTATTACAAAGAAATCTTACACCTTTGGGTAGATTACTTTATGATAAAGGTTATATAAAGGACCTTAAACGGATAGTCGATTAGTGTTAAAAAAAATTTTCCAGCGCTGGATTTTGAGTAACTTGTTATTTTCTGGCGTAGTATCTGCTGTTGTATCAGCTATAGCACCAAGTGCCGCCATGGCAAATGAAGCAGAACAGTTGTTTAATACCCTAAAACCAGCACTTTATCAAATTCGTCTGATTGAACAGGCGACGGGCAATAAGTCATCCATTGGCTCGGGTTTTCAGATTGATGAAAGCGGCGTTATTGCTACCAACTATCATGTGATCTCCGGTTACGTTCAGCACCAGAATAAATTCAAACTCGAATATCTTGATAATCAAGGCAATAAAGCGCCACTTGAGGTGCTTGATGTTGATGTGATCAATGATTTGGCCTTGGTTAAACGCTTAGATCAGTCGACGAGTTTCTTTAGTTTGGCACCACAACCTCCGTCTCAAGGGGAAAAAATCTATTCTTTGGGTAACCCTCATGATTTGGGCATGATTGTTGTGCCCGGCACTTACAATGGTTTAAAAGAAAAAAGCTTTTATGATCGTATCCATTTTACCGGTTCAGTTAACCCTGGTATGAGTGGCGGACCGACGGTTAATATTCGTGGGGAAGTGGTGGGGATCAACGTGGCCACAGCGGGTAATCAGATTGGTTTTTTGGTGCCGTTGGATAAATTGAACCAGCTATATCAGGGTTATCAATCCCGGGGGGTGGCGGTGAACAACCTTAAGCAAGTGATTGGCGAGCAGCTACATGCTAATCAACAGCGTTTATTCGATCAAGTGCTTAAAGCTGATTGGCAAATCAAGAAGTTAGGCAGTGCCACAGTACCGGGTGAGATCGCGCCGTTTATTCGGTGTTGGGGTCGTTCGAATGCCGATAAAACCGATGTGAAATACTTAAGTGCGGTGTCTAATTGCGCCATGGGCGAGCAAGTGTATTTGTCTCATCAATTTCGTAGTGGCAACATCGGGATGCAATATGAATGGTTAAAAACCGATGAGTTGAATCGCTATCGTTTTTATAATATGTATGAAAAGTCGGTGGCTAATATGGGAGCTGACAATTTGGCGGGTAAAGGGGATGTGACTGAGTTTGAATGTTCTCATGATCTTGTGTCTGTCAATCATGGCACTACTCATAACAAAACGGTGATTTGTTCGCGAGCTTATAAAGAATATCCGGGTTTGTTTGATGTGGCTTTTATTGCCGCATCGTACGATAAGGCACAGCAGGGGCTGATTAGTCATTTTACTTTATCTGGTGTTGAAAAAGGGTTAGCATTACAGTTTGCCGAGAAATTTATGGAGTCTGCGACATGGAATTAATTGTTGAATTGGTCAGTCGCTCGAAAAAATTGATCCATCGGCATAAAATCCAAGGCAACGAGATTGCGATTGGCCGTGGTTATGACAATGATGTGGTGTTGGCTGATCCTTATGTCTGTCCACACCATTTGATGTTAAAAGCCACTGATGATGGCATTTGGCAAGTGTGTGATCGAGATTCAATCAACGGCAGTTTTACTGATGCTCATAAGCGTCTGACAGGTTGTCAGGCGATTAATTCTGGTGATGTGGTTTCTGTTGGTAAAAGCCATTTACGCTTTATTTACCCTAATCAGCCGATAGCGCCGACTATCCGTCTGAGCGGCATTGAAGGTTTGTTAAATTTCATCAGTAGTGGGCTGGTGGTGGCGATGGTGTTTTTGCTTTATGTCAGTTTACTGCTGGGCGATCATTATTTGCAATCGGTCACGGCACTAAAAACCTCAGTGATGTTGAAGACTATTTTTTCTTTGCTGGTGGTGTCTTCTTTATGGCCAATGTTATGTGGATTGTTGGCGAGATTGTTTAAGAATGACGCGAGGGTTTTGACTCAGATGGCCTTGTGTTACAGCTTTTTTACGTTGTTTTTGCTGTTTGGTTGGATCAACGAAATTATTAGTTTTAACACTAGCACCAGCTGGCTGAGTAGTGGTTTTTCATTTATCACTGAGGCAGCCCTGTTGTTTGCTTTATTGTGGGCTAATTTTTATGTCGCTTTTCATCAAAGTCAAATACGCCGTACTGTGATGGCCAGTAGCTTTACTTTGGTGATCTTGTTGTTGAGCTTTTTGTATAACAATAGTGCGAACCGTGACTTCAATCCGCAACCGAGTTACAACAATACGCTATTGGCCCCTGAATTTGCTTTGTCGACCCCGGTGAGCATCCCTGAGTTCATTGCTACTAGTGAAGGCATCTTCGATAGCACAGCCGCCAAGGCGCTCAGTAAGAAAGACAATTAAACGCTTAGGCGTCTTGCAAGCGCCTTAGGCTGCACCAAAGCGAAGCCAGAAAGTACTACCACAGCCTGGCTCGCTGTCGAGACTGATACTGCCTTTCATTTGTTGGACTAAAAACTTGCTTAAGGTTAGGCCAACTCCTGTGCCGCTAATTTCGCTGTGTTCAGCATAAACCAGGCGGTTGAATGGTTCAAAGATCACGTTTTTCTCCTCGGCGCTGATACCAACGCCACTGTCTTTTATGGCGACTTCAACCTCATCTGAATTGATCAATTTAGCGCTGATATCGACGATGCCACCACGATGATTATATTTGATGGCATTGCTGAGCAGATTGATGAATACCTGTTTGAGGCTATAGGGATTGGCAATAACAGACTCTGCGATGTCATGACACCTGATAACGACTTGATGCTCTAGTGCCAATGCCTCAAGAAAGCGGATACTGCTACCGATTGCCTGCGCGAGCGAACAGCTTTGCAAAGTGAGTACCTGAGTATGGTGGATTTGTGAGTCATGGGTATCTATGAGGTCATTGACTAGGGTTAATAATTGTACCCCTGCATCATAAATATGATTGGCATTGTGTCCTTGCCGGGCAGCGGCTTTGCTGTTGGGCTGTTGCTGTTGGAGCAGTTTAAGCTGGACTTGTTGCAGCTGGGCAAAGCCGATAATGGCATTGAGTGGTGTCCGCAACTCGTGTCCCATACGAGTCAGAAATTGATTTTTGATTTCGTTAGCCGCTTCGGCTTCTTCTTTGGCTAATTGTAATTGTCGGGTGCGTTGCCTGACATGCAATTCCAACTCGTTATTCAATGATTTAAGTGCTTGGGTGAGTTGAAATTTTTCCAGAATATTTTTCACCGTAAACAATAATCGTTCACTACCATCGAGTGGTTTAGTGAGAAAATCAGAAATATTATGCTCTTTTAATAATCGGTAGGCTTCACTGAGATCAGCATGACCAGTTAACACCAGTATTGGCAGATGAGGGTCGGTTTGGCGAATGCATTCAATTAAGGTGTCGCCATCCATGTTTGGCATTTGTAAATCAATAATGAGCAGATCATAAGGGTTGGCAGAGTTGGCTTTACTTTGCCACTCGACCAGTGCTTTATGACCGTCTAGGGCAAACGAGGTTTGATAATTTTCGATGCTCAGGAATGAAAACAAAATTTTACGGGTGATCAGGTCATCATCGACGATCAGGATATGAGGACGCTTGGTTTGTGTCAGGGATTGGTCATCAGCTGTGGTTAGGGTAAAGGCTGGTGTTTCGGGCACTTTTAGCTCACTACTTGCCACCAATCGGGTAACAATACTGTCAAGTCTGAGCAGTTCTATCGGTTTACTGATATATTCGACCAGTTGATTGCTAGATTTGTCGCTAGTGTCTGGCTCGTCTTGGGTTAGTACTATCATCGGAGTGGCAAACCCGTTTTGCCACAGGGTTTGCACAAAGCACAACCCCTCGGTGATCGACATATCTAGATCGGTTAGTACCACATCAAATTTTTGTGCATCTGCTGAGGCCCATTGTTGGTGGTCCGCGGCTGCTACTGTCGCTACCGTGTCACCTCGGTGATGAAAATGTTGCTTGAGTTGGGTGATTATGTCTGCCTGATCAAGGGCGATTAGTATGTTCATAATCAGCCTCTGTTAATTTATCTGTATAAAAGGTAATAATGGGGATGGAAGTGATGTAAATATTGTTATGATCATCAGTGTATTTCCTTGTGAGTTGGTCTTATTAGGGGACGATTTGTTACTATAGCTTAGAAGCTTGTAAAGAGCGAGGGGACAAAAGCAGGCTTTTGATAAAATATAGGCAGTTATTGATAGTTGTTATTTGAGGGAATTGAAAATCAGTCAAAAAAAAGTGAACCTCTTCCTGGGCTCACTTTTTGCTTTTAATTATTAACTGTTAATTGTTAACTATTAATTATTAACTATTAATTATTAATGCTTAGTTTTGATGAGGGGTGTTCTCAGCAAAGTATTCATGGCTGTCTGCGTTTTGTACGGCGTCATTCGGGTTGTTGATAGCTAGAGATCTAGCACCAGATTGACCGTAAACGATATCATCAGTACCGGCTACGGCATTGAAGTGACTGATTTCGTGGATGATGGTGCCCGCACGAGAATCCGTACCAGTTTCGTTAGCTGCCCAGAACGCTTTACAGAAGTAAACTTTGTAAGGCTGGTTAGGATAAACGTAAGCGAAATAGCTCTGGTTACAGCTACAGTCAAAGGTTAGTGGTTTGTTGTCTAAGGCATCTTTGATTGAATCAAAGTTACCAGCCACAGTGTTATGACGTGATGAAGAGTAGTCGCCAAACCAAGAGTTATAACGAGTGCCTGAAGAGCCGTTTAATGAGCTTACAGAGTCATTAGCGATGTTTTTGGCTGCTGCTAGTGCGCTAACCAAATCACTTTGTTCACCGCTGCTACAAGCACCAGTGAATTCGATACCACTTGGATCTGTTCCGCCACCGCCGCTACAATCTTCTTTACGCGGGTTACAACGTTTGGCATTAGATACCTTGATGAAGTCGGCTTTTGGTGCATAGTCATTGGCGATAAAAGAAGTTGCTACATTAGAGTGAACCCCTTCCATGCCCATAACAGCGGCTTTATGGTTAACCATTGGTTTGTCAGCAAACAAGTTCATGTTAGTGGTGTTGTACTGGAAGGTGTAGTTACCAGCGGCTTTTAAATCATAAACACCTGATAACTCAACGCTGTAAGAAACCGTTTGGCCCGGTTGAATGGTAATGTAATCACCTTTAGTTGGGGCTGGACGCTTAACATGACGACCTTCATAAGCAACGTCTTTACCATCACGAGTGACTTTGAATAGATCTTCTTCCAAATCACCATTTTGATTGGCTTTCATCAAATACTTAAGCATGTTGACTGGCTCTGCTTCGGTATTGGTGAAAGATACTTTGGCGATCACATCGTCAGAGGCGACCAGTTTATTGGCGTTAACTAAGGTGATCCCCGCCTGAATTTCGGCGAATGCTGAACCGCTCAACAGGGTGGCGGCTGCCAGTGTTGATACAGTGAATAACTTTTTACTTGAAAACATGGGTGCTCCGATTTGTATATCTTATAGTTATTGATTAATTGGCTAGATTGTTTAAATGTACTGCGAGGTAAAATGTAGCAGATTTGTACGTAATGTAAACCACTAGAAATACATTTTTTTAACTTTCTGCTGTAAAAACGCTCACTTAAACTGGTTGATAATTAAGCGTTAATTTAGAGTTAATAGTCTAGACCCTTGTTAAATCGCTCTGTCAAAGTCGGTATAGACAAGCGGAAAAATGAAATAAGTGATTAATAAATAAGCGGCTAAAAAATGTCAATTCAATGGATATTTTTTTTCAGGGAAAATTAAAATGTTAAATAATTGTGCACAAATGTTGCACTTTATTACATTATTATAATATATCGGGTCATTTGTCAGGATTACAGGGTGCGCTAGGCGCACTCTGTTTTGTTAACTCTTTTTCATCGCCAAGCGCATGGCAACATCAGCAATATTAAACAGTGGTAGGATTTTTTCAGCGGCTTCCATATCAACGGCGGCCTTGGGCATTCCCCAGACGACACTGGTTTGCTGATCTTGGGCGATGGTTCGAGCACCTGCGTTACGCATATTTAATAGCCCTAATGCGCCGTCATTACCCATCCCGGTCAGCAAAATGCCAGTGGCATGTTTGCCGACGACCTCAGCAACCGAGTTAAATAAAATTTCTACAGAAGGGCGGTGGCGGTTAACAGGCTCTGAACGAGATAGCTGACATACCAGTCGACCATTGATTTTTTTCACTGTTAAGTGATCATTACCCGGCGCTATATAGATGCAACCAGTTTCAATCGGTTGGCCATGCTCGGCTTCAAAAACTTTCATTTTGCACACATTGTCCATTCTCATGGCATATGATGAGCTGAAAATCGGCGGGATATGCTGTGCTACCACTATTGGTGGAAATTGGGCCGGTAGTCGGGTGATCACTTCTTTGATTGCTTCTGTACCACCAGTAGAAGCGCCAATGGCAACTAAGTGTAATGGATTGAACTTGATGTTTTCGGGTCCAGCAACCCTGACATGAGATTGAGCTTCAATTTCAGGATCAGGCAGCGGCCTGGGAACCGATGAAGCTGCTGTGCAGATTTTGGTATATAACTCGTCGGCATACTTGCTCATTTCTTGGGCAACATTGACTTTGGGCTTGGCCAAAAAGTCGATAGCGCCGATTTCGAGTGCTTCAAGCGTGGCAGGTGCGCCTTCTTCGGTCAAAGTCGATATCATGATCACTGGCATGGGTCGTAAACGCATGATATTTTTCAAAAAAGTAATGCCATTCATTCTCGGCATTTCGATATCCAGGGTTAACACATCTGGATTAAGGGTTTTAATCTGGTCTCTGGCCTCATAAGGGTCTTCAGCCGCACCAACGACTTGAATATCGTCGTAAGCACTGAGAATTTCAGCGATAAGGCTGCGGATCAGCGCCGAGTCATCAATGATTAAGACTTTTATTTTTTTCATCATTTATTCTCTTTTAAAATAATTCAATATTGCTCTCTGCTTCATGTTTGACAATATCATGGACATATTTGCGTTCTCGACGTTGCACCGTATCATTATGCATACTTCGAAGTTTTTTTATCTGTGCTCTGCCGGTTAAAGGGTCAAACATGACTTTGCGCGGCCAAGGCCCACCAGTATCATTGGCAACGATGGGAATGTTCTCTAGTTTAAGGTATTCCAGTACAAATTCAACATTACCATTGCCGACGTCGTTGGTCATGGCATTAATGATTTTGCCGCCACCAAAGATTTTGGCTTTGAGGTTATTACGAGTCGCCCCCTGTTTGATCACCTCATTGACTAGATATTCCATCGCCCAGTTACCATAACGGGCAGTATAACTGCTGGCGTCAAGTGCTACGTCATTATGTGCGTGTTTTTTTTCTGGTAATAAAAAATGATTCATGCCGCCGACACCATTATGTTCATCCCAAATACAGGCTGAAATACAAGAGCCCAGTACGGTGGAGATAACCTCTCTGGATTTGGATACGTAAAATTCTCCGGGCAGTATTTTGGCGATGATAACGTTGCGTCGCTTATCCCAAAAACGCTTAATGGTTTCAAAACCGGCTAGTGGCGGGGCGAAATTTTCATTTTCATTCATATGCTTAACCAATGTTCTGATAGATAGTTTTGCCCAAGGCCCGAAATTGTGTTTGGGTTTTGAGGTTTAAACTTTCAGAATGTCCTAATATCAAATAACCACCCTTGCGTAATTGTTGTGCATAGCGCTTGAATAGCTTGTCTTTGGTGGGTTGATCAAAATAGATCACCACGTTGCGGCAAAAAATGACATCGAAGAGACCTTTCATGGGCCACTGTGCCAGTAAGTTTAGCCGCTTAAACGTTATATAGGTTTGCAAATCGGCATTAACTTTGCATTTTTCATGACCTTTATCATGTAAAAACCAATGCTTAGTGCTTTGTTTGTTGAGACCGGTAATGCTTTCACTCTGATAAATGCCTTTTTGCGCGGTACTTAAAACATTAGAATCTAGATCGCTGGCAAGAATTTTTAAATCCCAAGTGGGGCGTTTAAAGTGATCAGCCAGCGTCATGGCAATAGAATAAGGTTCTTCGCCGGTGGAACAACCTGCCGACCAAATTCGGATACGCTTGTCTTTGCTATGGTATTGCTTCAATTCATCAACTACAGTGCCGGTGAGAAATTCAAAGTGGTGATTTTCGCGAAAAAACGAGGTCAAATTGGTGGTAATAGCATTGATAAAATTAGAAAACTCAGCTTCTTTGTGACTTTCAAGATAACCGATATAACCTTCACAATCAGTCAAATTCAAGGCCCGAATGCGCCTCGCAATCCGTGAATAAACCATTTCTCTTTTATGATCACCCAGTACAATGCCACAGGTATCATAGACGACATCACGAATGTAATGAAAATTCTCCGTGGTCATTAGAAATTCTTTTTTTTGTGACATCAATATTTATCCCGGATAATTAGAAAAGCGAACAGTTTTTTCCAACACACATACAACTGACAATATACTGAGCGCTTGTCGCTTGTCAATCAAATTAATTCCTGTATTCATCCCATAAGGGGAAGGCCATTGCTTAGCCAAGTAGCAAGCAATGGCCCGAGGATTTAAAACTCTTCCCATTCCTCCCCGTCATCAGCAAAGTCCATGTCTGTTGCCATATCTGTTGACGCTACAGCCGCTACCGGCGCTCTTACTTGGGCTGCTGGCGCAGCTGGAGGTAAACGCTGTGCACTGGCACTGGCGCTAGTGCTAGTGCTACCGCTACCGTCGGTGGTAAAGAATCCGAGGATTTGACGCATTCCTCTGGCCTGATCAGCCATCGCTTCACCTGCTGCCGAGGCTTCTTCTACTAACGCGGCATTTTGTTGCGTCATTTCATCCATTTGAGTAATGGCTTTATTGACCTGTTCAATACCTTCACTTTGCTCGTTGGAGGCAATGCTGATCTCACCTATCATGGTGGTTACTTTGGAAATCGCATCAACAATTTCGTTGAGTGTCGCACCGGATTCATTGACCAACTGACTACCATCTTGAACCTTAGATACACTGTCACGAATGAGGTCTTTAATCTCTTTGGCGGCAGCAGCTGAACGCTGGGCTAGGTTTCTCACCTCGCCAGCGACCACCGCAAATCCTCTGCCTTGCTCGCCCGCTCGTGCAGCCTCAACGGCGGCGTTCAATGCCAGTAAGTTGGTTTGGAAGGCAATTTCGTCAATCACGCCAATAATGTCGGCAATTTTTTTGCTCGAATCATTGATTTCAGACATTGAGTTAACCGCCCGTTTGACCACTTCGCCGCCTTTTTCTGCTTTGCCAGTGGCATCAGCAGCCAGCTCGTTGGCAATTTTGGCGTTGTCGGCGTTTTGCCGTACCGTCGCGGTCATTTGTTCCATGCTCGATGCGGTTTCTTCCAGTGATGAGGCTTGTTCTTCGGTGCGTTGACTCAAGTCGGTATTGCCCTGGGCAATCTCTTCTGAACCACTGGCTACCGCCGAGGATGAGTTGTTGATCCGCGAAATCACTTCGGTGAGTTTTTCTGCGGTGCCGTTGGCATCATTTTTCAGTTTGTCAAAGGAGCCCTGATAGTCACTTTCAATCCGTTTGGTCAAATCACCGTGAGCCATGGAGTCGAGCATAGTCGCTGTTTCGTCAATGACACCTTCGGCGATGCCAACCAGTTGATTTAAGCCGCCTGCTAGATTAAGGAAGAAACCGGACTTGCCTTCTTCGCTGATACGGTTGGTCAGGTCACCATCTCCGGCTGCGCTAATTAAATCAGCGATTTCTTTTTCGATAGCGACTTCTTCGGTGCGGTCATTCCATTCCACTACAGTACCAATACGCTCACCTTCTTCTGAGTTAATCGGGTTGGCAATTAAGCCGAAGGTGCGTGGTCCGACGTTGATTTCAGTTTGGTAACTGCTGGTGAGGCGCGCTAGCATCCCTTGCTGGTGAGCCGGATTTTGGTGGAAGGTATCAATGGATTTACCCATTAGCTCTTTAGCATTGAAATGCGGCAAGGCTTGCTGAATATCCTGCTCTGCATGTTGCATCATCGAGTCGACTGCACGGTTCATGTAAATGATTTCGTTGCTGGCATTGGCAATCATGGTGTTAGTCGTCACATTATCCAAAGCTTGCTTGATACGGGCGTTGTCGTCGGCAATTTGACGCTCTGCCTGTTGAGCAGCCAGTTGTTCGGTCATATCACTCCATTCGACTACAGTGCCGAGGCGTTGCTTATCGTCATCGAAAATAGGTGTGGCAATCAGGTTAAAGGTTAAACCAGCAATCGGCAACCGAGTCTGATAGGACTCGGTGAGGTTACTTATCATGCCCCGTTGATGGGCCGGATTTTCATGGAAGTCATCAACACAGGTGCCAATCAGTTTACCAGCATTGAAATTAGGCAGTGCGGTGCGCAGCTGGGTTTCATTATTGTGCATCATTGCGCTGACAGAATCGTTGGAATAGATGATGTTCAGGTCGTTATCTGCCATCATCACATTAGCCTGACATCTGTCCAAAGCTATCTTGATCCGCGCATTGGTGGCGGCTATTTCTCTTTCTGCTTGCTGACTTGCTAGCTGTTCGGTAATGTCATTCCATTCAACCACAGTGCCCAGACGAGTGTTGTCTTCATCAAAAATCGGTGTGGCAATCAAATCAAAGGTGAGTTTGCCCAATTTCAGTTGGGTATTGTAAGAGTTGGTCAGCTCTGCGATCATGGTTCGTTGGTGGCTTGGGTTAACATGGAAGTCATCAACACAAGTACCGATGAGTTTTTGTGCGGTAAACTGAGGTAATACGGTGCGCAATTCGGTTTCATTGCCATCCATCATGGCAGCGACAGATTCATTTAAGTAAATAATATTTAAATCAGTGTCTGCCATCATTACGTTGGCTTTACACTTGTCTAGAGCGGTTTTGATGAGAGCGTTGGTGGTGGAAATCTCTAGTTCTTTTTTCTGTGCCAGCAGTTCTTCGGTCATATCATACCACTCAACAACGGTGCCTAATCGGTCGCCATCGGTGTTGATCCAAGGTGATAAAGTGAGATTGAAAGTCAGCTCCGAAATTACGATTTGTGATACTGATGTTTGGTCCAGTTGTTCGATGATTTTATGCTGATGGGCAGGCACCTGGTGGAAGATATCAACACAGTTACCTAACAGCTTATCTACTGAAAAGTTCGGTAATACTTGTTGTATCCGGCTTTCATTGCCTTTGAGCATTTTCTCAATACCATTATTCATATAAACGATATTGCGGTCATTATCGGCCAGCATGACGTTGGCATTACACAGTTTAAGTGCGCTGGAGAGATTGGCAATTCTTTGGTTTTCGATCACTTGATTTTTTTGTGCGGTGATATCAGTGGCAAATTTAACTACCTTGAAAGGTTTACCGTCTAAATCCATAATCGGATTATAAGATGCCTGTAACCAAATCGCTTTACCATTTTTACCTAAACGTCTGTACTCGGCAGATTCGTGCTGACCTTGATTTAGTCGGGACCAGAAGGTTTGATATTCGTTGCTGGCAGCGTATTCAGGCTCGGCAAAGATGCTGTGATGTTTGCCCTGAATTTCAGCGAGGCTGTAACCGACAGTATCAAGAAAATTCTCGTTCGCGGTAATAATGGTGCCATCCATATTGAATTCGATAATGGCCTGAGCTTTGCTGATGGCACCTATTTGGGCAGTAAAATCATTTGCGAGGATTTCACGCTCCACCAATTGCGCCTGCATCTTGCCAATGGCGTTAAGCAGTTGCCCGGTTTCATCGTTAAATGTTGGCTTGATCTGGTTGGACAGGTTACCGGAGGAAATAGAGTTGGCCAGCGTAATAGCATCAGTTATAGGTCTGCTAATAGCTTTGGTGATGATTTTAGAAATGATAAAGGAAATAACGATTATGATTAACGTAACCAGCATGAGCATCGTTGTAATGGCTGAACTGTTGTCTTCCAGTGTAGTGGCGTCTTTGGCGACCAACTGGTTTTGATTATCGACCAGCTCTTTAAGCAACAGTAGGATTTTTGCCGCCCGAGGGGCTGCTTCTGTCGCCAGATAGTAGTTGGCCATATTCCATTTTTCTGATGCCCGTGAGGCGAACATTATTGCCGGTAATTTGGCAAACTCAGTTCTTTGTTGCTGATAAACTGAAAAGTCTTGTTGCTGTTTGTTATTGAATAAATCAGTCTGGCTATTGAGCTGTTGCATTGCAACTCTGTTCTTTTGCCAAAACTGGTCGAAATCGTTGGACCATTTGCTGTCACCACTGAGCAAATAAGCCCTGATGGAAGCCAAGCCCATGGCAAATGAACCCCGGCTGTCAGCAAGGTTAGATAACAAGGCTTTGCGTGCTGCGGTAGCTGGTTGATTTTTTTCTTCATCAATCAGCGCAGTAATACTTTGCATAATTTTTTGCGCTAAGGGCGCAGCATCGTTTAACAGAATTTTTAAACTGGGTTGTTCGTCAATGGTATTGCTGACGTCCTCAACTTGTTGCTGGGCTGTCTGGAATTCGAGCATCAGCTTTTTCAATGCTTTTAAACGGCTGATATTTTCCGGCACGGTCCAGTTGACCGACATATCTTCCATCAGCTTAAGCTGGTTATTAATGTCAACCCATGCTTGCTTACGTTGCTCGACAAAAGTTTCTTTGCCGAGGATCATATAACCACGTAATGCGGCCAATGAGGCATTGACGCCATTGACTAAATCATGACCAGCAATATTGGTTGGCATACGAACCTGAATGATCTGTGATTCGAGTTTACCTTGACTGATGAGTTTATATTGGGTAAATGAACTCAGCAACACAATAAGGATGATAACTGACCCAAAGCTCATAAACAGCTTTTTGGGCAGGGGCAAGTTACCTAAAAACTGTTGCCACTGCGTTGTTTGACGTGCTTGGTTATTCATTATCGTACGCTCCAAATTTGTTATTACAAATTGTTGGGAAGCCCAACTTATGCCTGCTTTAAGATGTACAAGTGTGTTTGTTTCTTGGCTTTTATCCGCTATTGGAAAATGTGAGTATTTTCTTCAAGTCCAGTAAAACCACCATTTTTTCACCTACATTTACTAATCCTTTTACATATTCTCTGTTTTCTGCTTCACCAACATCCGGTGCTTTGGTGCTTTCTTGTTGATCGACGGAATAAACGTCAGATACGGCGTCTACCACCATACCCATGGTTCTTTGACCATCATCGAGCAGGGTTTTAACGACTATGACCACGGTAATGTCGCCATACGGGATTTGTTCAAGACCAAAACGTAAGCGTAAATCTACGATAGGTACTATAGTGCCACGCAAATTCAACACTCCTTGAATAAAGTCCGGACTGTTGGGGATGCAAGTGGTGGTGTCGCAACCCCTGATCTCTTGAATTGACAAGATATCGATACCATATTCTTCGCCGGCCATAAAAAAGGTCAAATATTGATCTTGATTGGTGTTGTCCTGGGTGGCGCGGGCATTAAGCTCATCTAATTGATTATTATCCATAAAGGTTAAACCGTCATCTGCTGGTGGTTATTGGCTACCCTGTTTTTGTGGTAGCGTTTGAGTCCGGCCAGATTAATAATGCCGGTAATATCAATGATCAAGGAGATAGTGCCGTCACCTAAAATGGTGGCACCGGAGATCCCTTCAACCCGTTGGTAATTGGCTTCGAGACTTTTGATCACCACTTGCTGCTGAGCCAGCAAATCGTCAACCAGTAAACCGACATGGCCGTTATCACTTTCGACGATGATCAGAATGCCTTCGGTCAGGCTTTCGATAGCCCCATCATGGTTAAATACCTGATGTAAACGGATGATCGGAATATATTCATTGCGCTGGCGGAACAATTCCAAATCACCACCGACATTATTGAAATGGGCTGGCGTCATTTGGATGGATTCGATGATATTGACTAACGGGATGATATAGGTTTTGCCACCGACAGTGACCAGCTGACCATCGAGTATCGCCAATGTTAAAGGCAAACGAATGGTAAAGGTTGAACCCTGGGTAAGCACCGAGGTTACTTCGACGCTGCCATTTAACTCCTGAATGTTGCGCTTGACCACATCCATGCCAACACCCCGGCCTGAGAGGTCGCTGACTTCTTCTTTGGTCGAGAATCCGGGCAAGAAGATCAGATCAATAATTTCCTGATCACTAAGGTCATCGTTGTCGTCAATCAGCCCTTTTTCCTGCGCTTTTCTTCTGATCACAGCCGGATCAATACCATTGCCATCATCAATTATTTCAATGACAATATTACCGCCCTGATGGAAGGCATTGAGCGTAACAGTACCCGATTCACCCTTACCCATGGCGACTCGCACATCAGGCGTTTCAAGGCCATGATCCAAAGAGTTACGAATAAGATGAACCATTGGATCGGAGATTTTTTCCATCACGGTTTTGTCGAGTTCGGTGCCCTCGCCGAGTAACTTTAATTCAACTTGCTTGCCGAGCTTTTGCGAAATATCCCGCACCAGACGAGGGAAGCGGCTAAACACAAAACTGATCGGCAACATCCTGATTTGCATTACACTTTCTTGCAGCTCGCGAGTATGATGGGCCAGTTGTGCTAGTCCTTCTTGCATCAGCATACGGCGGTTTTCGGTGAATTCGCCCTCGCCATATTGGCTGAGCATGGCTTGAGTGATCACTAGTTCACCAACCATATTGATCAGGGTATCAACCTTTTCAATGCTGACACGGATGGAAGTCGCTTCTGTTGATTTTTTGGTTTCTTTGGTTTCGTTGGCTGCCACTGCGGTGGCGGCCTCAGCGGGTTCTTCTACTGTGTTGTCAGGTGGAGTGGTGGGCGCTGCTTGTGGTTCGGCTGGTGTTGCAATCGCCGGGGTTGATGCTGCCGGGGTTTCTGGCGCTTTTTCTGCCAAGCTGTCATCCGCTTCGTTACTGATGGTTAATTCGGCGTCATCAATCACCCATTCAAAAATTTCTTCAATTTTATCTTTAGTGGTATCAGCTATGAGGGTGATATTCCAGTAAAGATAGCTGTCGTCAGGGACCAAAATATGAAATAACGGCAGATTATCGGTGAACGCCTCAATACTGACTTCACCTAAATCAGCGAGTTCCTGAAACATGAAAATAGGTTCGTTACCCGTTTTAAAAAGATGAGGCTCAGGTTTGAAGTAAATGCTCCAGCGTTGATTACCACTTAGCATGTCGACAGGCTCTTCGGCTTCGCTTGGCGGCGGTGGTGCGGGTTCACTCGCTGCTGGTTGATTATCTGGTGGTGGTTCTTCGCCACTGAGTATGGCAAGGAATTTTTTGGTTATCTCACTCGATAGCGTAGTGTCCGGCTCGTCTTCGGCCTTAAGGGCGTTGAGCATTTCGCGCAAGCAGTCAATAGACTGTAAAAATAAATCAACATGGTAGGTTTCAAGTGTGCGCTTACCCTCGCGAATTTGATCAAGCAGGGTTTCGAGTTCATGGGTGAAATCGGCGATGACACTAAAGCCAAAGGTACCGCTGCCGCCTTTAATCGAATGGGCTGCACGAAAGATGGTATTTAACGTTTCAGAATCTGCATCGCCGGGCGTTAGGGCAAGCAGCTCAGCCTCCATGATGTCGAGACCTTCAAAGCTTTCTTCGAAAAATACTTCATAGAATTGACTGAGATCAATACTCATTCCAAGCCCCTGTGGGTTTTTTATTCGTTAATTTAGGTAGCGTTTGTCGGTTTTCAATCAGCGTATCACTTTTTGAATAACAGCGAGTAATTGCTCGGGGTTAAATGGTTTGACTATCCAACCGGTAGCGCCAGCAGCTCTGCCTTCTTGCTTTTTATCCGAACCGGATTCAGTCGTTAACATTAACATTGGAGTGAATTTGTAGGCGGGTAATGTCCGCAGATTTCTAATCAAGGTAATACCGTCCATGTTGGGCATGTTGACATCAGAAATGACGGCATCGAATGACTGACCTCTGGCTATTTCGAGCGCTTCGACACCATCTTTGGCATCAACGACTTCATACCCCGCTTTTTTCAGGGTAAATACGACCATTTGTCGCATTGAGGCCGAATCGTCGACTGCTAGAATTCTCTTCATTTGGCTCTTATCCTCTTGCTGCCTGGTGTAAGTATTACAGTTTCAGAAAGTCGTAAACGCCAATCATTTTGGCGGTGTCTGTCAACGACTTGCTTTGACCTTGCCAGGAAATTTTTTGACCTGTGTCGGTTAAACTTTTTTGTATGACACATAATAATTGTAAACCGGCGGTATCCGCCTTCCCGACTTGGCTGATATCCAGTACAACGTCTTCACCTGAATCGAGTACCACCTTAAGTTGGTGATAAAGGTCTTCGACGTGATTGATGATTATTTGCTCTGGTAATTTAAACATATCAGTTGTGTCTCTTGTTTTTTATTGCCATTTATCTGCCGGATATTTCCAGACTACATCAATAACCCTTGTTTATTCAGGGATTTAATTCATGGCTTGGCAAACGTTATAGTAGTAAATTTTTTTTAGAATGTCAGATTAATTACTGACAAAATTGAATTTTTCGGTGCTCTGGGGCGCTGAAATTTTCTATTAGGTAAATTATCTGATTTTAATGACTAACAGATATGTATTGAATAACAAATCTTCACCGAGCCCGATATCATTTCAGTTTGTATCACCACAGGGTTAAAAGCCAATCAAAAGCCAAAATATTTATATTGGGAATTATTGTGAGTCACACGATTGGGCTTACATCTTGGTTTTAATCGTTAATGATGCTCTGTATTTTTTCGAGTAATGCCTGATGCGAATAGGGTTGTATGATATAGCCGCTGGCACCGAGTTTAAGCAGTTCTGTCACCTGATTGAGATGGGTCTCAGACAGGCCAATTAATAGCGAGGTTTCGGCTGAGGAGGGGTTTTTACGAATGAGTTCGATCAATTCAGCTGCTGTTGGATTAGCAATATCATTATTAATGATAATAAAATCAACAGTTTGTTCATTTAGTGTGGTGATCACTTGGCTGGTGTCATCAAGCAGGATGGTATCGTCATAACCGGCTAAATTAAGCAAACGTCCGGTTAAAACACGAGACGCCGTTACGGCGTCAACAACAAGAATTTTCATTAGCTGACCTTAATTTTGGAGGTGTCTGCTAACTATAGTTCAATAAGTTTAAAATCGTGCAGACAACTGTTGAAAATCAGCCTCAAGACTCACCATATCAATGTCGGGAATACCACCGAGTTCGGTCTTCGGCCTGAACATCGCGTGAAGCTGGCCATCAGGGTTAACCAAGGCAATGCCACCACTGTGATTGACTGCATATTCAGCCTGACTGGTATCTTCGCTCATGCTATACATTAAACCCAAGTCTCGGACAAATGGGTAAAGGTTGGCATGAGAGCCCGATGCGCCAATGAAATCTTGATGAAAATATTCGGTATACTCTTTCAACCGTGCGGCATCATCCCGTTGAGGATCAACCGAAACAAATAGTACTTGGAGGTTGTCAATACCAGTGGCTTTGAGCTTGTTATAACTCCCCGACAGTTTGGCTAGGGTGGTTGGGCACACGTCAGGACAATGGGTGTAACCGAGAAAGATCATGGTCCATTGATCTTTAAACAAGTCATTATTGAATTTTTTGTCGTGCTGGTTGATTAACTCAAATGGTTTGATTGCTCGTACTGGCTCAAACACTCGGGCTTCAATCGCAACTGGGGTGGTCCATAACTGTGAAAAGTAAACACCGCCAGCCAACGCTGCCAGTGCAAAGATACCGAGAATTATTTTTTGCATGTTGGTGTGTTTCCTTATGCCAGCGGAGTGATTTTCCAGAAGTGATCAACGATCAGTACGATAAATATCACCATCAGATGAATGATCGAGAATTTGAACATGTCATAAGCGGTAGTTGATTTTTCGTTAAATTTGAGCTTCCAAGCGTGCCATAAGAACCAGATGTTCAGTACGAAACTGACTACCAGGTAAATCAATCCTGACATTCCAACTAGATACGGCAGCATACAAATAATAATCAACAAAATAGTGTACAAAAATATCGCATTTTTGGTAAATTCTACGCCATGAGTGACTGGTAACATTGGCATGTTAACTCGGGCATAATCTTCTTTACGGTGGATAGCCAGCGCCCAAAAGTGTGGCGGTGTCCAGATGAAAACGATCATCACCAGCAATAACGCATGACCATGAATTTCACCAGTCATGGCGGTCCAGCCCAATAACGGTGGCATAGCACCCGCAAGGCCGCCAATGACGATATTTTGTGGTGTCGCCCGTTTGAGATACATGGTGTAGAAAACCGCATAACCAAACAGGCTGGCGAGCGTTAACCAAGCTGTCAGCCAGTTAGCCATTATTGCCAAGGCAAAAAAACCAATGATCGCCAAGGTAAAAGCAAAAATAGCCGCATTTTGCATGGTGACACGACCTTTGGCTACCGGACGGTTATGGGTTCTTGCCATTTTGGCATCGATTTCATTATCAATAATATGGTTGATTGCCGCCGCTGCTGCGGATAAAAAACCAATTCCTATCATTGACCAAAAAACCAACGCTATAGTTGGCTCTTTAGGCGTTGCTAATACCATGCCGACGACGGCAGTTAGAACCAGCAAGGCAACCACTTTGGGTTTGGTTAATTCGAGATAATCGTTAAACAATAATTTGGCATTACGCCTGTCATTACCGACACTGCTTTGGGTAGTCATAATCTGCTCTCCGTTACGCTTTGCGTGAAATGCTGTAAAGGATGGTGAGATGCACCAATACCAGACAGACTGCTACTATGTTATGTAATACGGCCACTAAGATCGGCAGTTGGAACACGATATTGCTGATGCCCAAGCCAAATTGGATTAACAACACTATGCTCAGCAATACCGCCATTTTTTTGAAAAATGACGACGAAGATTTTTTATACAACTTAGCGGCAAACCATAATAAATAAACCGCAGTGACAATGGCACCCAAACGGTGGAATACATGAATGGTCATGGCGGCATCATAATTTAATACACCAAATTCATAACTGCCTATGCCGGTTTTCAATGAAAAAGCATCTTTGATGTTGAAGTGGGTGATCCAATCTGCTTCACAAATCGGCAGTTGAGTACATGCGGTGGCAGCATAATTCGCCGCCGTCCAGCCACCAAGGGCAATTTGCAGCACTAAAATAACTAGTCCGATGATGGCAAAATTCAGTAGTGGCCGGACATTATGATCACCACCTGGAATGCGATAAGGGGTGAGACGTAAAACCAGTAGATACAACAGGCTTAAGGTGGTAAAACCCCCCAGCAGGTGGCTCATGACAATCACCGGGTTAAGGTTCATGGTGACAGTCCACATACCTAATGCCCCTTGGAACATTACCAGCAATAGTAAAAATGCAGGATGTTTAATCGGTCTGTGATGGTCTCGGTTACGTAATGAGAAAAAGAAAATCAGCATAATGACAAAACCCAAGGTGCTGGCAAAATAGCGATGGATCATTTCATTCCATGCTTTATGGGCTTCTACCGGACGCTCGGGAAACGCCGCTTCAGCTGCGGCAATATGCTCTGGAGTTTGTGGTACGCCGATATGACCATAACAACCGGGCCAGTCGGGACAGCCCAAGCCAGCATCAGTTAAACGGGTATACGCCCCAAGCATCACCACGACGACCGCTAAAACTACGGCCACAATACTGAGTTTTCTGATTGATTTAATATTCACTAGCTGGTCCTGGCATATTTGAGTAGGCGTTTAAGGTCGGCAATCCAATCTTTGGTAGTCATGATCATTGCCTGTTTGTCAGTGGTTGCTTGATAGCGCAAGACGACTTTGCCAAAAGGGTCAACCAGATAGACGAAATCTGACGAAAGCTGTTGTAAGGTGGCAACCTGAGCCGAGTGTTGCTCCAGTACTTTGACATAACCAAATTGTTCAGTTAGCTGTGCCGTTGACATGCTGCTGGCAGTATCACGCACCACAACCGGGTGAGCCTTGCCTTGCAGTTTGCCAAGCGCCTGATAGCCTTGATTGAGGCTGTACAGCACATTATTGCATTGCTCGTCACAACTGGCAGGGATATTATAAAAAACAATCCATTTACTGTCTTGTGGGTTTTCAGGCAATAACCACTCAAGGGCGATTTCAGATTGCATGAACTCGCCTTTATTCGTCACGCCAGCATTAAACCAGCCCATGTAATAGACAATAGCTGCCAGTATTACCGGTGCGGCAAACGCACCGAAGATAGTTAATAGACCTTTACGTCCTTTCATTTGGGTTATCCTGCCTTGTGCTCGGGCTGCTGACCCGGGACTCGTGAAGCGAAAATAAATACGATTAATACGGCCAACGCCAATAAAAACCACTGTAATGCATATGCCTGATGTTTTTCCGGTGGCATAACAACCGGTTGATAATGATGAGTAAAACCAAACTCTGCGGAGTTCTGCGCGATGACAATAAAGGGATAAAAGCTTAATCCACTTTGTTGTTCGAGAGTTTCTAGGTTGATTTGCTGAGTGCGTAACGGCCACTGTTGTTGATTGACCGATTGATCAGATAAAGCGAAAGACGCCAAGTCTTTGGCTTTAACAAACCCGGTAAGGGTCACTGAATCTGCTGGAATTGTAAATTGGGGTAAGTTATTGCGGTTGGCATAATCGCCTTTTAACCAGCCCATGTTGACCAGTAAAGCTTTATCTTCGCCTGAATTTTCTCCTGAGCTTTGTCCTGAGCTTTGTCCTGAGGGTTTTAATGCCAGTAACACATCATAACCCGGTTGGGTGTTAACCACTTTGTTATCCAACAGCCAGCTGTGTGGGGTGCTAAATTGGCCTGTGACTTTCACATCAATGCCAGTTGGCTCGTATTGTTGACTTATTTGCAGCAAGTCGGCAAACGATACCTGATCAAATTGTTGGTAACGGGCGATTTGCTCAAGTCGGGCGATTTTTTCATCGCCCCGTTGCAATTGCCACCAACCCAGCCGAGCCAGAATAGCAAATACCACCAATGTGACAACCACAGGTATCCATCTGAATTGAAAGCGGTATAATCCGAGTTCAATTATCATTGTGAACCCCCGTTGACGGAGAAAAGTAAATTGGCGATAAAACTGCTCATTATAGGACTACTACTGTTTATTGTGTTTAATCTGTTTCGCGCATTATTCATTATGATCAAGAATGACCCTAACGGACCAAAAATGTCAACTTTCCTTGGCAAACGAGTGATGTTTTCGGCTTTCCTGCTATTGCTTATCATTTTGGCGATGAGTTTTGGCTTAATTACACCCAATCCTCGACCGTCCTGAATTCCGCATACAGCACGGATAAAATCTGCGCGCGTATTCTACATTATTTGAAGGGGCGGTGCGAGGGTTTAAATTATGTGAGGTATAGAGGTAAAATTGTCTAGGAGCAAGCGGGCATAAATGCTTCACCTACAAAACGCGAATAAATTCGAGTCTACGCCGTAGACGAGGTTTCAACCTCGTGAATGTTGAGCAATAATTGCCCAACCCATATTGTTCTGTAAACCTGTCACCAACACACAAAAAAGGCCCCGAAGGGCCTTTTTTAACTGTATTTAGCTGTTTCTACAAGGGTACATCAAATGATGTAAACAAAGATAAACAAGCCTAACCACACAACGTCAACGAAATGCCAGTACCAGCTTGCCGCTAGGAAGGCGAAATGATTGTCGTGAGTGAAATGTCCTTTGAGTATTCGAAAGAACATGATGATCAATAACAAGGTGCCCAAGGTTACATGCATCCCGTGGAAGCCCGTCAACATAAAGAAGGTGCTGCCGTAGATGCCTGAATCTAGGGTCAGACCCATTTCAGTGTAAGCATGGATATACTCTTCAACCTGCAATATCAAGAAGGCGATACCTAACAAGATGGTCACTACCATGAAGGCTTTGGCTTTACCATGTTGCTCTTTTTCAACGCCAACATGGGCAAAGTGCAAAGTCACAGACGAGGTTAATAGCAACAGGGTGTTATACAGTGGCAAGCCACCCCAACCCATACCTTCGGTAGTACTGCCGTCTGGGTTTTTCACCAATGGCCATACCGACTCAAAGCCGTTCCATAACACTTCACCAGTCATGGCATTGTTACCTTCACCTGCAAGCCATGGTACCGACAACACTCGGGCATAGAATAATGCACCGAAAAATGCCGCGAAGAACATCACTTCAGAAAAGATAAACCAGCTCATACCTTGACGGTATGAATCACCTAGTTGGGCACTGAACATGCCAGCCATGGATTCATCAATCTGGTTTTTAAACCAGCCAAATAACATCCAGACAATTGTACCTAGCCCAATTGCCAGTAAAACCCCGCCCCAACCGTCATAACCCCGGGTTAGTTCGTTGGTCAGATTTGCCGCTCCAATAACAATAAAAAACAACCCCACCGCGCCAACAAATGGCCATGGGCTTTGTTCAGGAACGTAGTAACTTTCATATTCTTTTGCAGACATAATTACTCCCCTGTTTGACTCGATTGTGAAGCTTCAACGGCAGTCGCATCAGTTACATCAAACATGGTATATGTCAGGGTAACTGTGTCGATATCATCCGGTAAATCTTTATCAATATAAAAAGTCAGTGGCATTAAGGTTTCGCTCCCCGCAGCTAGTGGCTGACGGTTAAAACAAAAACACTCGATTTTATTAAAATGAGTAGCGGCCTGTCCAGGTGATACCGAAGGTACCGCCTGACCGACCAAATCATTAATCGATTCATTCTTGGCATAATAGTTAGCTAATTTAACTTCGCCAGGATGAACGGTGATCCGCCGTTTCTCTGCTTTGAATTCCCACGGCATTCCTTTGTTAGTAATGCCGATAAATTCAACAGTGACTGTGCGCTCCTCATCTACTCTGAGATTTTCAGCTGATACACCGACAGTATTCGTTTTGCCATTAAGACCCGTGACTTCACAAAGAACATCATATATCGGTACCATGGCAAAGCCAAATCCGAACATGCCAATCACAATAAGCACTAGCTTACGAATTAGTCTGTCGTTGTCGGTTTTGTTCGTCTGTTGCATCAGTTTTAATCTCTACTTCAATTTTAAATATTTGCTAAACGCTTACTTATTTTACTTCAGGTGGCGTTGAGAATGTGTGGTAAGGAGCCGGTGAAGGCACTTCCCATTCCAAACCTTCTGCACCATCCCAAGGTTTTGCCGGGGCTTTTTCGCCGCCTCTAATACACTTGATAACGAGTACCAAGAAGATTAACTGTGACAAACCGAAGGCAAAAGCACCAATACTGATGATTTTGTTGAAGTCAGCAAATTGCAAAGCATAGTCAGGAATACGACGAGGCATACCAGCTAAACCAACAAAGTGCATAGGGAAGAATAATACGTTAACTGATACTAGTGAGAACCAGAAATGCATTTTACCCAAACCTTCGTCATACATGTATCCCGTCCACTTCGGCAACCAGTAATAAGCACCAGCCATAATCGAGAAGATGGCACCGGTAACCAATACGTAATGGAAGTGAGCAACCACAAAATAAGTATCGTGATACTGGAAGTCAACTGGCGTTACCGCCAACATCAAACCAGAGAAACCACCGATGGTGAACAAGACCACAAATGCAATCGCAAACAACATTGGCGTTTCAAAAGTCAATGCGCCGCGCCACATAGTCGCGACCCAGTTAAACACTTTTACACCTGTAGGCACTGAGATAAGCATAGTGGCATACATGAAGAACAGCTCACCAGCAACAGGCATACCTGTTGTAAACATGTGATGCGCCCATACGATGAATGACAATAATGCGATTGAGGCTGTGGCATAAACCATTGAGGAATAACCAAACAGTTGCTTACGCGAGAACGCCGGGATAATCGAAGATACGATACCAAACGCGGGCAAGATCATGATGTAAACCTCAGGATGACCGAAGAACCAGAAGATATGCTGGAACATCACCGGATCACCACCACCTGCTGCATCGAAGAAGCTAGTGCCGAAGTATTTATCAGTCAGCAACATCGTTACCACACCGGCTAGTACTGGCATTACCGCAATCAACAAGAACGCAGTGATTAACCAAGTCCAAACGAACAAAGGCATTTTCATAAATGTCATGCCAGGGGCACGCATATTCATGATGGTAACAACGACGTTGATTGCACCCATGATTGAAGACATACCCATGATGTGAACCGAGAACACAAAGAATGCCGTAGAGTCATTACTGTAGGTGGTTGATAGTGGTGCGTAGAATGTCCAACCAAAGTTAGGACCGCCCCCTTCCATGAACAAAGAGCTAAGCAAAACCGCAAATGCGAAAGGCAAGATCCAGAAGCTCCAGTTATTCATTCGTGGTAATGCCATATCTGGCGCACCAATCATCATTGGGATCATCCAGTTAGCTAGACCAACAAACGCTGGCATAACGGCACCGAATACCATGATCAGACCGTGAACTGTGGTCATTTGGTTAAAGAAGTTTGGATCGACAATTTGTAATCCCGGCTGATATAACTCAGCACGGATAATCATTGCCATGAAACCACCAATCAAGAACATCGCGAACGAGAACCAAAGGTACATGGTACCGATGTCTTTGTGATTTGTGGTATAGAGCCAACGAGTTATGCCCGTTGGTTTGTGATCATGATGATCGTGATCATCATGTGTATCTGTTGCAGTGCTCATGATTATTGCCCCTTCATCACAGCGTTAACATCTTTCGCTTGAACCACGTCGCCTGTGTTATTACCCCAAGCATTACGCTCGTAAGTCACAATGGCGGCCAGCTCTTTCAGGCCCAACTGTTTACCAAACCCTTGCATAGCAGTACCTGGAGTACCATTAACAACGACTTCGATGTGTTTTTTCATATCACCCAAAGCAATAGGACTGTCTTTAAGTCCAGGGAATACTCCTGGCAGACCTTCACCGTTAGGTTGGTGACAAGCAGCACAAGCAGCCATATAGGTTTTTTCACCCAATGCCATTAGCTCATCTTTACCCATCTGCATACCAAGCAGTTTTTGCTCTTCTGCTTTAGCTGTTGCCTGAATAGCCACTTGCTCAGAAATCCACTGATCATAGTCCGCTTGTTCTTTGGCAATAACGACTATTGGCATGAAGCCATGGTCTTTACCACAAAGCTCAGTACACTGGCCGCGATAAGTCCCCGGTACATCAACATTGGTCCACGCTTCGTTAATGAATCCCGGGTTGGCGTCTTGTTTGACAGAGAACTCAGGCACCCACCATGAATGAATAACATCATCAGAGGTGATCAAAAAGCGGACTTTTTTGTTGATAGGAATAACCAATGGGCGATCAACTTCAAGCAAGTAGTTTTCGCCTTTTTCCATTGGTTTGGATGCATTATGGTTAAACATGCCGTTGTAGTTTTCAAACTGTGACCGTGGCGTAGCTAACACACTATAGTATCCCAGCTCATGATCGAAATATTTGTAGTGCCATTTCCATTGTGAACCAGTGACTTGAATGGTTATGTCAGCGTTGGAGTTATCCTCGATATCTAGCAATACAGAAGTTGCTGGGATACACATGCCAATCAAAATTAAAAATGGGATCGCGGTCCAAAGTATTTCTACCTTGGTGCTTTCGTGGAAAGTTGCGGGGGTCACGCCTTTCGATTTTCGGTGGTTAATTATGGACCAAAACATCAATCCAAATACGACCAGTCCAATTACGCAACAGATATAAAAAATCCACATATGTAAGTCATAGGTGCTGCGACTTATATCTGTGACCCCTTGAGTCATATTCAAGGGCATATCTGTAGCCATAACATTACCAGTCGCTAGAAGTGCCGGAATAGACCAGCTTGTTCTACGTGTTACGTTCACGTGACATCTCCTCGTACTTTGCCATAGCGAGAAACAAAAGAGACTATTATTCGGTCTGAGTGCAATGCCGCCAGACGTGCAAAATGTCTTTGTTTCGGGGTTATATAGTGTGTGTTTTTGTGTATCGGCGAAATCCATATCCCTTCATTTATTGATCTGGATCAAATTTGACTTTACCCGGCCCAAGTCTATGAATGGCGTGAATTACGCAAACGCGCGTAGGGTCGCTTAAAACGGCGAAATAGTCCATCTTTTCCGTGAAAAAAACGCTAAATAAGCCAAAAAGACTGACTTATTCAGTGGTTTTCCACAGATGTCTGGACGGCAATGAAAATTCCTCGCTTTGGTATGGCTATTTATTAGCCAAATTGGTAACCAAACTGTGAATTTTCTATTATTGCTAATCACCTTGGAACGACGATACGCGAGTTTTGTCTCACAGCGTGTTGTGCTTTTGAAGTGTAGTCGATAATAATCTGGCTTTTGTGGTTTTTTTTGGTTTTATTCAACAGCTATTATCTTTACCTGAATTTTTTTCAGGCTGTGGCATATTGTCGCACAGCCGTTGATTGTGGTTGCTGGATTTTTAAGCAAAATCGATATTTTCATTTGTGTCTGGCAAAATTCTCGACTAGTGTTGTTGATGACAGCTGATGAAAATTAAAGCGGTCTGAGCCAAGCATGGCAACCACATTACAGGGATTTTAAAAGGAATGAGATTATGTTCAAAGGAATGTTCAAAGGAAATGATCAACACTCACTTCATATCAATTATTTCATTATTAAACCTATTATTAAACCTATTATTAGACCCAGCCTCTCGGTGCAGGTATTCTTACGGACATTGTTATGTCTGGTTTTTGCTTGGCTGAAAATCGTTGGGGCAATTAAGGAGGTGCACACTGTCATTTGAATAACGACAAATCCCCTGTTGTGGATGGGGCAATTTTCGGCCGCAATGAACGGCTGAATCAGACAATAAAGGAATATAAAATGGAACCTAAACTTGAACTTAAGTCAAAACAACGAATACGAGCGTTGCTCGATAATACCAATGAGGCGGAGCAAGCTTTGTGGTTAGCCCTGCAAAAGTGTCATTTGCGGGATTATCATTTTCGCCGTCAAGCCGTTATTGAACCCTACCTGGTTGATTTTCTGTGTGTCGAACTAAAGTTGGTGATCCAGCTAAAGTGCCGATCCACTGATGTCATATCGTCAATTGATCTACAAAAACAACAGTTTTTACAAACCCATGGTTATCGGACCTTATGTTTTTGGCAACATGAAGTGTTAAGCAACCTAGTGGGTGTGGTCAATTCATTGATCCCGACATTGACGCGCAGAGGGTTGGAACTAGATGTTCTTTCTCCTTTGAAATCAGGCAAGAAGGAATAAGCAAATGGACTTGATAGAAAATGAATCGGTATGGCGACGTTCTTTGTGGCGACGTAACGGGGTAGCAGCAGAAACTTTGTTGTTGCAAGAGATCAGTAAACGCCAGCTTAGTGGTTATAAATTTCGCCGACAGGTGTGTAGTGAGCCTTTTGTGGTGGAGTTTGTTTGCAATGAGCTTAAATTAATTGTTGAGCTGTACAGTGGTATCCATGTGGAGGCTGATGGTGAGATGAACCAGCGCAGCCGCCATCTACAAAGCAAAGGGTTTTTGGTGACTCGTTTTTGCCATGGTGAGGTGCTGAGTGATTTGCTCGGGGTCATTGATTCGCTGAGTGTGTTGTGTCGTCAGCGGCAAAAAGAAATCGCCATGAGTCAGCTGGCTCGGCGGTATTTGTCGGGTGGGCTGGGTCGACCCGTTAAATTACCAGGGAGGATTTAGACAATGGATGTGAATGAAACTTTTACTCAGTCCGGGGCGGGTATTACCGATGCCGAGTTAAAACTGTGGGAACTGATGCGTGATCAGCAACTTAACGGGTTTAAGTTTATTCGTCAGGTACTGGTGGAGCCGTTTATTGTTGATTTTGTTTGTGTTGAACTGAAATTCATCGTCGAACTTGATGGTGGTTCGAACACTGAGCGGCAATATTATGACTTGCGCCGTACTGAATATTTGCGCAATCGGGGTTATTTGGTGGTGCGGTTTTTTAACGCTGAGGTGTTGACCGGTATTAATCGTGTGGTCGAAACTTTGACAGCGGCGATTGAGCAAAGGGCGAGGGAGACTGGGTTATACCCAGCCGATTTATCGTAGACGAGGTTTCTCGTTAATCTAAGTGGTTGAATTGCACCAAGCTTAAGGTGGTCACAATAAACCGTGCCCGCCTTATTTTTAACTGGCAATTGATTATAGGCTATGATTAAGTATCGTCATCTATGCAGTTGAAAAAGCAATAAATGGTAAGGTTTGAATGTTTGACGTTAACGACGATGTTTTAAAAGATATAAAGAAGAGTTTTATTATTCCGTCAAAGCCAGCTTTGCTGGATGCACTGAAACGCCAGTTAAATTCGGATGATCCAGATATTACTAAAGTCGCGGCGGTTATCAGTGAGGATATTGGTGTTGCTGGTGCGGTGCTTAAAGTCGTTAACTCCCCTGCCTATGGTTTAGCACGAACAGTAACAGACATTAAACAATCTGTGATGTACTTGGGGCTCGGTGGGGTTAACTCGCTAGTCACTGGTTTGTTGTTGAAGCAGTCGTTTGGTAAGCATAAAAGCAGTATTCCATTAGATAGGTTTTGGGATCGGGCATCGAATGTTGCCAAAGTGGCGATGTTTATCGGCAAAAAGCTCAATAAAAAAATGCCTTTAGAAGACCTTTATACGGCAGCATTATTTCAAGATTGTGGTATTCCTGCGATGGCGGTGAAATACCCTGACTATGATAAGGTGATGGAACAAGCCGAGCATGACTATCAACGTACGGTGACTGAAATAGAAGCAATGAATTATCCTAGTAATCACGCGGTGGTCGGTTACTTTATTGCTAGTACTTGGCATTTGCCCCGTCCTATTTGTCAATTGGTATTGCGCCACCATGAAAGAGAATATCTCGATACTTTTAATGACGATGACAGCCAGCTGATGTTTGCAGTGATTAAAATGGCAGAGAATATCGTTAATAATCTGCATCAATTCCGCGAGTTAGCCGACTGGCAAACCCTTAAAACCCCAATCTTTGAAGTGCTCGATTGCGATGATGATACCTATGATGATTTGTATGAAGATATTGAGCAGCATGTGCTGTGATTTGTTTCGCTATTTCGTAGTTAGGGGATTTATCTCCGGGTGTTTTTGATTCATCCCCGAGTGAATTTGTTAGGGGGTGGTGCAAACGGGTGGCCTACGGTCGCTCTGGCTTCCTACGCGAATGAATTCGCGTCTACTATATGTGGCGTTGTTTGGGATTGATGGTTAATCATCAAATTGTGGCCAATCACCTCGTAGACGAGGTTTTAACCTCGTTTTTTGAAATTAAAAAACGCCGCTGACATTAACTGTCAGCGGCGTTTTTGCTGTTTCAATGCATGTTACTGCTTATGGCAGCGTAATGCTCCAGCTATCGATGTTACCGGTGTCACCGTTATAGGCATCATAGACACTTAAGGTCCAGTTGCCGTTATAGGCTTCGCCGCTAGCATTGATGCTATAAGTCGTTGCTAGGTTGTCGCCGCTATCGTTAGAGGTATCTTTCACTCGGAAAGACTTTCCGCTTGGGGCAATCACGTCAATACGTAAATCACCACGATAAGTGTGCTTGATATCAACCGCTACCTGAACTGTGCCGCCGCTGCCTGAGTTGGCGACTGCAATGCTGCTGGTTGCTGTTTTCTTATCAGTAATCGCTACGTTTGCGGTGTTTTCGAAGAACTTAGTTTCGTTACCGCCGCCTGCTGTGTAAGTGGCTGTTAAGTTCATACCTGAATATGCGCTGTAAGCATTAACCATTACATGGTAAGTACCCGCTTGAGCAGAGCTGATATTACAGGTTTCACCGTTGCCCGAATTCCATGAACGACATTCGTAGCTGCCAGTAGTTGGTGCTGAGGCAAATTTGACGTAAAGGTCTGCATCACCGCTACCGCCTGCTGTAACAAATTTCAGATCCGTTGCACCGGCTGGAACTACCAGTGTGAAGAACTGTTGGTTGTCTTTAGCACCAGCTAAGCCAGTTTTAGCTACGCCATTTTCTAGCGCAGAACCGCCAGTTGGTGGAGTAGGACCAGATTCTAGCATGTTGTGGCTTTCGAAGTGTGAACGATAAACCGCTGCATGTGGGCCACTAGGATAAAGCGCTTCTGCTGCTGCAACGATTGCAGTGGCAACATCACGCATGGTTAGGTTTGAACCTAAACCAAAGTGAGCTTGTAGAATAATTTTGTCCATTTCTGAACGGTCACGACCTTGACCCATCAACTCTTTTAATGCTTGGAATAAAGGCGTTGACCATAATTCGTCACCGTTGATGCCGTCAACATTACTGTGTGCAGGGTAACTTTTGTTCGGATCATATTGAGCGGTAGTACGGTTCATTACACGTCCAGGCCAGCTGCTGGCACTGTGACCATCCCATGTCATTACCTCATCAGGGTTGAACGTTTGGCCGTTGGTGGTGCTGTAGCTGTAAGAACCAGCCCAATAATCACCAAAACCTTCACCCATAGCGCCAGTATCACCGCCGCTCCAGTTGCTGTTGATATTGCGATGCAAAGCATGGCCATATTCATGCAAAATTACGTCAGCATCTTCATTATCATCAACACCGCCATGACCGAAGGCTAAGTAATCGCCGCTGCCACTATAGCTGTAATGAGAGTTATCAGCACCTTGAACGCCATCGGTATCTACTCGTAAAGGACGTTCGATAATACCAGTAGCGCCAGTGAAACCAAGGCTTTGGATATAACGTTGGCTTTGGTCTAAATGGAAATAAGTGGTGACGTCATTGAAGGCATTGTTACCACGTTTGGAGGTCCAGTTACCGTTACTGCTGGTGCTTGGTGCGCGGTTTGGCGTTTCAATTTCTGTAATTTCTACATGTGGACCCGTCAGGCTGTATACGCCGTTAGTTAGGGTCACGCCTTGTAAAGTTCGGCTGATATAGGCATTTTCAAAAGCAGATGCTGGTGAATTGTCTTCTAATGAAGCATCGGCCAAAGTGGTGCGTGGGTCTGGATCAAATACCAAAGCGGTAGCATTGGCTATTGCGCTGCTTACGTTAACTCTAGCTTTGGCGCTTGTTTGATTGAAACGCTCGGTTTCAGCCAAACGGTTAAGTACTGGTGTGGTGCGTTCATTTAGCTGGGCAATGCTTGGTAACTTGCCGTGGCGACGTAAAGTTGTAGATTGATCATGAAGCAATGCGCCGTTATTGGCATCGATATACATCATGCGGCCACCAGTGTCGCCTTGTGCACCAATGTGAACACGGTAAGATAGGTTGAATTTACCATCGGCATCGACGTAATAAACCAAATCACTACTTGGTGCGCTGGTCAAATGATCTCTGACTTGCAGGGCATTCCAAGCACTGTCGATAGCACGATCAGCAGTTAAGGCGGGTTTGAGTGCTTTTTTGCCTGAGGCTATACGTGCTAACGCTGGAGACACTTTATAAGCGTTGTTATAAACCTTAGTGATAGTGTGACCATCTTTGGCGATAGTAACCACGATTTCGGCTTTGTCGATTGGCACACTGCCAATGTATTGAGCAAAGCGATAATGGGTGCCTAGCAGACTTTTACGGCTTTCGACCAGTTTCATGCCTTTGGCATTATTCAGACCGAAGCGGCTATATTGATCATTAATATAGGCGCGAGCCAAATTTTCATTCATGTCTGCGCTGATGTTAGCGCTAGGCTCAAGGATTAACTTGGCAGTGGCACGGGTGGCATCGGTGTGAAAAGTCACTTGTTCTGCCATTACGTTGCCTGAGGCTATCATGGCGATAGTGGTGGCAAGCAGTGCTGGACGGAAAATTTTGGCTTGGTTAGATTTGTGCATTTGAGTTCCTGTTTTTTATGTAACTTGTGTTCTTGTATATGAATCTGATATTCAATCAGTAGTGATGGCAATTATTGATTTATGTTGCAGTGCTCATCTACTATTTAATTTATATCAACAAATAATTAACATATCAATAAGTATTTTGTATCAATAGCTATTTAAAATATACATTTGGATACATGTGCTGTGTTTTTTTAGGATGAAACATTTAATTAACATTTGCATTTGTTAAGGATATTGTACCAACTTGACAGGTTTGGTAAACGCAACCATATTTAGTTTTATCATTGATTAAGGGGGATTGAAGTGGAGGATTTTTCAACAAGTAAAGTATTGGTTTGTGATGATTCGATCACTAATTTATTGATGTTATCGACGCTGATTGAAGAAGACTCATCGATTGAAGTTGATACTACCGCAGATCCGTTACAGGTGCGGGAAATGCTGGAAAAAACGCAATATGACTTGCTGGTCCTTGATCTTGAAATGCCGCGCATGAACGGGTTTGAAGTGTTAGAGATGGTTCGCAAGCATAACAACATTGAGGAATTTCCGGTGTTGATCATTACCGGGCAGCATGCACCTGAAGCCTTGACTAAAGCCTTATCTAAAGGCGCTAACGATTTCATTACCAAACCATTTAATCAAATTGAAGTCAGCTTACGGGTAGGTAATCTGCTCAAAGTCAGACAAGCGTTTAAATTTCAAAAACAAACTAATGAGTTATTAGAAAAAAAGGTGCAAAAACGCACGGCTGAGTTGAGTAAAACCACAGATAACCTGATCCAGTGTATTGCCGTTGCTGCTGATCTACGCGATGAAGAAACCGCGTTACATGTGGTACGGGTTGGCAAATATGCCGGGGTTTTGGCCCGCGCTATTGGGCTACCGGTTGAAGTGGCGTATATGATTGAAAAAACTGCGCCGATGCATGATATCGGCAAAATTGGCATTCCGGATAAAATATTACTTAAAAAAGGCAAGTTAACCAAAGTTGAGAAACGCATCATGGATGAGCACACCCGCTATGGTGAGCAAATCCTCGGAGACAATAATTCATTGATGATCCAGATGGCCAAAAGCATTGCGCTGTCACACCATGAGCGCTGGGATGGCACTGGTTATTGCGCTGGTTTGAAAGGTGAGTCCATTCCTATTGAAGGTCGTATCACTACTATTTGTGATGTATTTGATGCGTTAACCACTAAAAGACCTTATAAAGAAGCTTGGCCGTTAGAAGACGCGGTAAAATACCTTGAAGAACAAGCCGGAGAGGCTTTCGACCCCACCTTAATTACTGCCTTTATTGACCACTTGCCTGAAATCATTGTTGTTATGGAAACTTATGTCGATGAGTAGGGTTATTTGATTATTTGCCAATCTGCTAAATCGGTTATCGGGTTTGCTATTAAATAAAGTTTTTCATTTATTTAAATGAAGGTTATAATGCCCGGATTATGGCCAAATCAATCAGCTCAGACAAAATACTTTATTTGCTCAAGACCCGTGGTCCTCAAACTGCCCAAAGTTTGGCCGGATTACTGGACATGACCTCGATGGGTGCACGACAGCATTTGCAGGCTTTGCAAAATCAGCAGTTGGCGTCAACCTTTGATCGAGTCGAAAAAAGAGGCCGCCCCAGCCGTTACTGGCAACTCACCGAACAAGCCAACGTCCGTTTTCCCGACCGCCATAATGATTTAACCCTGCATTTGATCGAAGCCGTTCAAACGGTATTTGGTGAAGAGGGGCTGGATAAACTGATTGAAGAGCGGGAAAAAAACTCACGACAAGTGTATCACGCAGCGGTTTCTCCTTGTGAAACGTTACTGGATAAGGCCGAGGCTTTAGCTAAGGTGCGCAGTGAAGAAGGTTATATGGTTACCGTTGAAGCCGCAGATGATGGGGTGTGGTTTTATGAAAACCATTGTCCGATTTGCGAAGCGGCAACGGCCTGTCAAAACTTTTGCCGTTCGGAGTTGGCGATCTTTAACGAAGTGCTTGGTGCTAATGTATCAGTGTCCCGCGAAGAACATATCGTTCAAGGTGCCCGGCGATGTAGTTATTTATTTCGTCAAGATTAATTCACGCAAAACCGACAATTAAAGCAACCTAAAATCTTTGTTGCAATAAAGAAAAACTTCATGTTCAACGATGCTGCCATTGGCCAGTTTTCTGTGAGGATAAGTCTGACGTTTGAGCAATTGGTGATCTTGATTCATCCATTGCAGAATGTCCTGTCGTTGCGGTTTGTCTTCGGCCTTACGCAAATTAAACGCGATACAGGCAGGTTCAGTGATCAGCGCAAGATAACGTTGGTAGTCTTCGAGCGACAGATGATTGGCCGCACCGCACAAGATCAAGCAGTTGAGGTTTTTTGTCTTTAACCCACTAATATCATCCCTAGGCAGTAAAAAGTTGTCGTTATAAATGTTGCCCTGTTCACGCTTTAAAGCGGTGATCGCCTCAGCTGATACTTCAATACCGGCTAAATACTCAAGCTTAAAATGGCCACTTTGTGTTAGTGTCTGTCCCATTAAGCCACTGCCGCAGGCAACGTCCAGTACCCTTAGTGGTGTTGCTGAGTCAATTGCATCACTGAGTACGCCGCCAATGGCCTGATACACTCGGCAGTCGAGTAATTCAACAATCAATTGTTTATAGAGTCCTGGGTGGCGATATAAAAATTCATAATCCCAGATATGAAAGGTTGCTGTTTTGCCATCAGGCCAGCGTAATAAAAACGTTTCATCACCCTGTTCGATAGTGTTTGATGAGTCGGCAGCAGAGTTTAGCGGAGTAATATCGTACCTGTGGTGTTGGGCTGATGTCATTGGTTGCTCAAGTCCTACTGCTGTTTGTTGGTGTTGGCTGTAAATTCAAGGACGTAAATTTTCTTACTCCAGCCAGTGTCATGTTTAACTAGCTCACGTCTTTGCTGCTCACTGTTACTGAGCTTGTCTGCTGCGGCGTATAAAATCGGCCGTAATGGCACTTTACGGGAAAATTTTTTAATTCCGTTCAGCCCCCGCTCACTAGCAAAACCTAATACATCATCCACCGATAACAGCGAGGACATGCCTAAATAAGCCCGGCAACTCGTTACTAGATGCTCACCCAGCCATAGAATATATTGGTCAATCAGTTGACGGCCATTGGCTCCACCATCGCGAAAAACACGTTCGCTAGGTTCGCCAAACTGATCCATTGACACATTGTCGGTAGGTAGCTGCGGCGGATTAAAGGCAATGGAATCGAAATTGCTGTCGTTGAGGTTAATCTGCTGAAAGGGGGCGTTTTCTAGTTGATAACGAGCCTCGTCAATTTGCTGCTGAGTTAGATTTTGTTGGGTTAAGCTCAGCGCCTGAGACTGAATGTCGTTAAAGCAGACAAAATCGCTGCCGTTTAGTAGTGAATAGAGGCCAACCACACCGCTGCCACAGCCAATATCGAGTAACCGCTTGGGCAAATTAGCCGCCAGTGCATCACACATGGCATGGCTGAACAAGGTGCTGCCGGGAATGCCGTCGCCGCTTTGTAGCTCAATATCATCAAATGGAATCTTCATCAGATCTCCGGTTTGCAGGTTCAAGGGAAAAAGAAGCAAAAGCATAACAAAATTATGTTGATACATGTGCAAAATTGGCAATTAAAAAACGAATTAAGTCCATTTTTTGATTGTTTCAAGCTGCTCAAAAAGCAACCAATTTTGCCGACTTGAACTATACTCATTTTCTATCCGTTATTTACGCGATACCCGTTTAAAACGCCGAAGCAATGGGCTGAGGCAATCCCTATAAATTGGAGGGTAACAATATGGCTATTCCAAACCGATTACATCAATATTTAGATACCTGTGATATCAAGTACGACACCGTAGCACACATCCCAACGAATAATTCTGCTGGCACCGCCATTGCAGCAGCCATTCCGATGCGCCAAGTGGTAAAAGCGGTGATTGCGGAAGATCACGAAGGCCGCTTTTTGATGGTTTTATTACCTGCCAGTCATAAGGTTAATATGGGCAAGTTAAGTGACGATTTAAGTCGCAGTTTGCATTTGGCTAAGGAGCAACAGGTTTATACGCTGTTCGATGACTGTGTTAATGGCGCAGTACCGCCACTCGGTGAGTCGTACCATATGGATATGGTGTATGACGATTTGCTAGATAAGCAAAGCGATGTGTACTTTGAGGCTGGTGATCACACCACCTTGTTGCATTTGAAACACGACGATTTTGCCCGTTTGATGAAAGATTATAAACACAGTCGTTTTAGCGCGGAGGTATTTCATTAATTTATACAATTAATTAGGCGATATTGATTCGTGATACACCGGAGGCACTGTGATCAGTGGCTCCATTTTTTTATGTAAAACCCTAATATCATTCTGGCACTGACTGTTGCAAATCCAACCAAGCAATAAGATACCCATAATCCCTGTCACTAATGGCTTTTTTAAGATGTTGTTCTTTGGCCAGTTGATGTGACCACTGCAAACCTGCTGGTGGAGTGGGAAGGGTTAAATCAAGGGTTAGCAAAGATTCATCCAACACTTGGTAACCTTTCGCTTGCGCCTTTTTGGCACAGTAAGCCAACACATACTCAACAGCGTATTTATCAACCTCAGGCTGCCATGTATATTCGGTTGCACAAGCGGTTTTCTGTTGCCCGTCAGGGGTGATATAAGTTAAATGCCCTTTGGTGCAACCGACTAAAACCGCCAGTAAGCTTAGGGCAATAGACTTTTTGAATACCATTTAGAAACCAACGTCTTTTATATTCACCTCACTCACCTTGCCATACTTTTGCACTTGAGTTTTAATCGCCGCGGCTTTGCCAATCAACACATACTGCAAATTGTCTTTAGGAAAATACTTATCGATAATTTGTTTGGCTTTGGCGGTGGTCAAGGAGTTAACTTGTTGTTCAAAGTTATTGATAAAGTCTTGATCAAAACCATAGACAAACATCTCGGCGAGCAGTCGGCTGAGCTGGGTTGAGGTTTCATATTTTGGCGGAAACTGTCCTTTAACATAAGCTTTGGCAGATGCCAGAGTGGTTTCATCGACTCCTTTTTTCCATAAACGTTGATAGGTCTCTAAGGCCAAATCAATCGCGGCTACCGTGGTGGCGGTTTTGGTGAAGGTCGAGATTGAGAAGCTACCCGATTGGCGATAGCTACTGAAACTGCTGCGAGCACCATAAGTTAAGCCAGCATTGACGCGGAGTTCGTCATTGAGCCAGGAAGTAAAACGACCGCCTAAAATGGTGTTGATCACACTGATGGCAACATAATCTGGATTGGCTCGGGTAACGCCTTTGCCACCAATCAACAGGGTGGTTTCTATGGCATCGGGTTTATCGACTAGCAGCACCTTGGCTGTGGTGAAATCCCGGGCCGGTGTTATTGCTGGGTTTGTCTTTGCGTTTTTCCAACCACTATTTTCCCAACCACTAAACAGCGCTTTAAGGCGGATAAGCATGGCATCAGCATTAAAATCACCCACTACAATTACTGCCGCATTTTGTGGCTGATATTGGCTTTTATGAAAGGTTTTTAGATCGTTTAAGCTGATTGAAGCAATGCTATTAGCATCGCCTTGAGCTGCGGTGCCATAACCACCTTCACCAAACACCATTTTGTTGAAGTAGTTTTTGATCACCGAGCGAGGACTTTCTCGTTGTTGCTCCAACTGCACTAAATAACGGCTGCGATGCTTGTTAAATTCATTCTGGTCAAAACGCGGTGAGATCACCATGTCACGAATAATCCCGAGTACTTTGGCTTGATCTTTACTGGCAAAGGAGGCGGAAACACCTGACATTTCAGTGCCACCTTGAGTGCGCAACCGAGCACCAATGAAGTCCAGCGATTCGGCGATTTGGCTTTTATTTTGCTGAGCTGTGCCTAGTTCCATATTAGCAATGGTTATACGGTTCAGACCCGGTTTATTACCGTCATTTACCGAACCGACTTTGACCACTAAATTCACGTCAATCAAGGGCACTTCATGCTGCTCCATCAAATAAACCGATAAACCATTTTCTAAAGTGATTTTTTGGTAGTCAGGGAGTTTATAACGTTCAGCCGAATGTGCGGCTAGGCTGGTTAAAACCAGTGAAAGTGTTAGGAAAAAGCGCTTATAAGTCTTGTTCATTACTGTCCTCCTGCGATGACAGTACGCCAACGGTGCGGTTTGATTTTTTTAGGTAAGCTTTGGTGACACGCTGGATATCTGCGACGGTCACTTTGTCATATTCGGTGGTGGCGTTAAACAATTTATTATAATCGCCGAAGAAGGTTTCATAAGTGCCTATGGTGTTAGCCTTACCATTAATAGTCGCCATGGTGCGATAGAAACTCACTGTGATGCGATTTTTGGCTTTTTGTAACTCATTTTCAGTGACGCCTTGTTTCATGATTTGGTTGATTTGAGCGGTAATGGCCTTTTCTACCTGACTAGCAGAAACATCTTTTGCCGCTTTTGCATAGATATAAAACAGAAATGGGTCAAAAGCCTCAGGTAAATAGGTATAAATACTGGTTGCCAGTTGTTCATCAACTAGCCCTTGGTATAAGCGCGAACTGTTGCCGTTAGCGAGAATATCATCAAGAATATTTAAGGCGTAAAAATCTGGGTGGTTGGTTGCCGGAATATGATAAGCCATTAACACATTAGGGGTGGTGACTGACGCTTTATGCAGATAAACCCGGCGCTCGCCTTTTTGTTCAGGCTCTATGGTATGAACTTTTCGCGGTGGGGTTTGTGCTGGAATCGGTTCGAAATATTGCTCAGCCAGTTTTTTCACCTGTTTGTACTGAACATCTCCGGCGATCACCACAATCGCATTATTGGGAGCATAATAGGTTTTATAATAATCTTGCAGATCTTGTAGTGACCAGTTGTCGATATCCGACTTATGACCAATAACTGGCCAGCTGTACGGATGTGCTCTGAAAGCGGCTCCGTTGACTTCCTCCGAAAGCGCATCGAAATTGCGGTTTTCCAATCCGGTGGTTCTTTCTGAACTTACCACACCTCGCTCACTCTCAACCATTTTGCTGTCAATATTGAGATGAGCAATGCGATCAGCTTCCAAGTCGAACATGGTTTCTATGGTGTCTGCCGGAAACCAATTGGTATAAACCGTGAGGTTTTCAGAGGTATAGGCATTATTGGCCCCGCCGTTAGCTTCCATCACTCGATCAAACATTTTTGGCCCGTATTTTTTTGAACCATTAAACATCATGTGTTCAAAAAAGTGGGATAGTCCGGTGATGCCTGGGTGTTCATTACGCGAGCCGACCTTCCAGAAGATATACATATTGGCGTTGGGAATAGAGTGATCTTCAAGTACTAGTACTTTCATACCGTTTTTTAATGTGAACGTTTGAATATCTTTTGCGGTTGTCGCCATGCAAGATGTACTTAGCAGGCCACAACAAAAGGCAATCGCCTTAAACAGTGGTTTCATTGGGAACCTTTTTAGGATGACAATTTTTCTGACGGTCATTCTACTAGGGAAGTGATCAATCAATAAACAAAAACCGTCAGAAGTTTATTTATTTATCCCGTTGGGCAGATTTTGCTTGTGGTTGCCCCTAGGCTTTTCTATGCTAGACGTAGCATTAATATTCAACTCACTGGCACTTTTTGTCTGTGAGTAACAACGGTTTATGGAGATTGGCCAATGTCATTAGAGATTAAATTTGAGCTGCAAGATAGTGATCTGGAGTATTTTCGCGATGTGATGCGTAAAGCTTTGGCAGGTGCCGAAAAATTGGATGAAGCCGACATCTTGCAAAAAGCGAAAGACCTTTCCGGTGAAGTGCAGGGTTCGGTACCCGAGTTTGTCAGTAAACGATTGGTCAAACTCGAAACTTTGATCGCCATGGTTGAAGATGCCGAGTGGAAAATTCCGGAAGAAGAACGTCGTGATGTGATCAGTGCCTTGGCTTATTTTAGCGATCCACTGGATTTGGTTCCTGACCATATTCCGGTCTTGGGTTTCCTTGATGACGCCATCATGATTGAATTGGTGGTGGATGAGCTGAGCAGTGATATCGAAGCTTTCGATGAATTTTGTGAATATCGTAATCGTGAAGGTGGTCGCAGAGGCAGTGAAACCATTACCGCCGAAGATTGGCTCGCCGATAAACGTCGTGAATTACACTCTCGTATGCGTAGTCGTCGTAATACTCGTCGCTCAGGTCGAAAATCGGGTTTCCGGTCGATTTTTTAACTGATACTAATTTTATGTTAAGCAGTTAACGCATAGATGTGTTGCAATTTTTTTATAGATGCGTACTATTAATTCAATAGTTTATGATTTTCAGGAGTGGTATCTAATGATTTATTCAGAAGAAGATTGGGGTTTTTCGGTCAAAGCCTGATAGAAATGTACAGCATAAAAAAAGAGCCTTCAGGCTCTTTTTTTATGCTGCTGATTTAGTAATTCATTATTAATTTTCTACATACCTATAAGGTAATATATGAGTAACCGTCGTAGTGCTGGCTTTATCGCTGCAATATACTTTCTGATAACTTTTATTTTTGGCCTTTCTTTTATTTATTACCTAGGTCCAGCATTTTATTCAGCTGGCGCTATTTTGCTTTCGGCCATTTTGGCTCTTTCTGGAGCGCTAATGAATGTGTTTTTTCAAAGGCGCACGGCGCGAGAAAGTAACTCTCTTTCGTTTCAACAGTCATTATCAGATAATGAAGATTACATTAGCAGTGTGCCTAAAATAATCAATGCAATTAATAATAGAGACGTAATGCCGTTGCAAGAGTATACCAAGCCTGAATATGCTAATTGTGATGAAGCAAAGGCCATCAGAAATGTACTTAATACTTGGGAGCGTGCAGCGAATGCGATGAGGCATGGAATTTACGATGAGCGGTATCTTTATGAGGCTCACAAAACAATGGTAATACATTTGGGTATTTATCTAAGGGGCTATATTATAATGAAACAAAAGGAACAAATAAGCTTCTATGAAAATTTTATTTGGCTCGTTGTTAATTGGACAATAAGAAAAGACAGCTTTGAGGAAGCTGCCAGTAGGGAAGAATTAAAGAGAATTTTTAAGGCATTAAATCGTGTTAAATTGAAGCGCAAATAAGCATTAGTTTTAAAAAAGCGAGGTTTTAACCTCATTTGCTACTTCTCTTTGCTTCCCGTCGCAAACTCAATTAACTCCTCAGCTACCTTCTGTTTAATCGCGAGCTTGTCGCTTTCATCAATCGAATAACGCTGCGCTAATGCAGCCAATTCAGTATCGTTAAGATAAAATGTTAACCGTTGGCGGGTCTTTTTCGACTTAACTTCAAGACCAAGAATATCCCGGATCATATCTGATGGCGTTAGATCACTATCGATGGCTTTCTTTTTGATTTTCTTCTGTACTTGGGTACTTAAATCAAAAGCTAACTGAGTGGCTCGGATGGCCGGTTTTTGCTTTTCCCACTTCTCCGAGTTTTTTGTCACAACACTTTTTACCACAACACTAGCTCCCCGGAAATAAATCGACAATATCACTTAATGGACGGGATACTGTTAACGATACATCGGTTTCACCATCGTCCCAGATTTCAATGTTAATGGCAAAGTCGTCATCAGCATCACTCAGGTTGATGCACTCTACTGGCTCGCCACCATCTTCAACGTACTCGGGGATCGTTTGGCCACGGTAGTCTTTTTCATAAAAATAACCATTAGACGGCTGAGCGGTTTGCTTGTAACGGGCGGCTGTCCAACGTTCAAATTGTTTGATTTCAGCGCTGCGGTCGACACTGACTAAATCTTCAACATCGAAAATTTCGGCAAACTGGTCGAGATCAAATAAGTTATCGACATCTTGACGTTGAATTTTGATACTAAAATTGGCCCACTCTTGGCCATCATCATTTTCAACCACTAAAAAAATCGACTGATTGCCGTCGCCTTTTAATACTAATTCAAATTCGTTTTCATACTTGTATTGGTAAGTATTGATAGCATTGACACGTAATGTTTGGCCTTTTAATTCAGGAGGCAGAGCAAAAGAATCAATCATTTGTACCATATCGCCAATTTGCAAGTCGCGCGGATGACTGAGCTGGCGAGGCTCAGGCTTCTTTTTACCAAAGAGTTTACTAAACATAAGTGGGGGACCTTAAAAAAGAAAAAACGACAATGAATTCTCGTCTAGCTCGTATCAATTGCGTCGTAGACGAGGTTTTAACCTTGTAAATTATGCTTGGAGCCAAAAAAGCACTCCGAAGAGTGCTCATTGTCAAATCGCAAAATTAAGCTTGTTTGGCTTTAAGTCGTGCCAAAATATCGCTGCCTTTGGACTTGCTATCACCGATACCAGCTTCGGCCATACGGGCTTTTAAGTCATCACCGTTTTCTTCACCGTCGAGCTGGTTGGCTGCGGCTAATTGATCACCCCGATCAGCCTGACGCTGCTTGATGCGCTCCAACGACGCTTTGGCTGACGACATTGACGAGTTGTTGGTCGCCAGTGTGGTATTGACCGCCATAGTGGCTTTTTGCACACTTTCTGTGGTCTTGACCATAGATAGTTGACGCTGGTTTTCTTTAATGGTTTTCTCAGCCTGTTTCACCTGGGCTTTTAGCGCTGTTACGCTGTTACTGTAGGTGGCAAGCACTTCATCATGCTCGACTTTTTCGTTTTCAAATTGGGCGATTTTTTCGGCGATTTCAAGGGCCAAGGCTTCGTCGCCTTTTTCCAGTGCTTGACCGGCAAACCCTTCATGTTCACTGATGCTGTTGTTAAGAGCAGTGACTTTACGTTTGGTTTGCATCTCTTTAGCCATGACTTCGGTTAAGTTTTTCTTGGCTAACGCCAGTGCTTTTTCAGCATCAGCAATTTCTTGTTCAAAAATACGGATGCCGTTGGCATCAACAATTGACTCACCCACTTCCCGTGCGCCGCCTCTCAGGGCCGTAAATATTTTATTTAAAATACTCATAATGTGTTACCTCACAAATCAACAGTTAAATACAAATAAATCTTAATTTAAAAACTCTTCAATCGACTCTAGTGCATCAATGGCATTGTCAGCCAATGTCACCAGTTCATGGGCAATATCGTCAAAGGTTGAGTTGACCGATAAAGAACCAAAAATTGAATATTTGTCTTCAATAATAGCGAAAGAGCTGAGCGGCATTGGCACGTTGAGTTTCAATAACGTGGCGTTTAATTCAGCCGATACACCGTCTTTTAATTCATTTTCAGCAAACAGATAACTGATACACAACATCTGTTCGTCAGTGACTGTCACGTAAATAGGCAATTCATCAAAGCCTTCAACGATAACCTGTAAAACATCTTGCTCACCAGAGATTAGGAATGATTCAAATCCCGTACCTTCATGTTGATGGTCAGCCAGTTTGATTGATAGTTCTTGTAAATCCATGTTTTTCACCTTGTGACGCACTTTTTATGCTCTTTATGAAGCAACTGTGCATTGGGTTAATGACATACTATGTCATGGCTAAAGACTACACCACTGACATATTATGTCAAGCTCATTGTTTAAAATAAAGCCCCTGATCTTTTTGCCATGCTTGATAATGGTATTGATAAAGGACTAGTGAACCTAAAGTATTAACTTTTATCTCATTGATATTACTATAAAAATTCTTTGGAAAGGCAAATGCGCCAATCATTAGCGGTTGGGTGATCCAAGGGTCTTGATTATTTGGCAATTGCCCTAGTGATTTAATTCGATTGAATGGACTTTGGCCAGCCTTAGTGGCGATAGTCCAACCCCACTCACCAAATGAAGGTACGTTTTGACGATATTGTTCAACATGTAAAAACCCTGCTGCATCGACCGTTTTACCGACAGATTGAAAGGCTTGCTTGGCATGAAAAGGCGAGGTAGATTGGATCACCAGCACTCCATCTCCTTGCAATAATTTGTAGACCCGGGCATAAAAGAAATCACTATAAAGCTTGTTTAAATCAGGATGGCTGGGGTCAGGTAAATCAATAATGATGGTGTCAAACTTTAACCCCTGACTGATCAGGCTGGTGATCTCAATGAAGGCATCACCAAAAATGACGTCAACTCGTGGATCGTCGAAGGCGTGTTGATTGAGTTGAGTCATTTGCTGGTTGATCTGGTTTTTGACCGAGTGGCTTTGGTCAGATCCGTTGTTGCTAAATAGCGCCACTAGTTCAGGATCTAAATCAATCAAAGTGACTTGTTTTGGCTCCCATCTCAACACGTCTCGTAAAGCCAGTCCGTCACCACCGCCAATTAACAGAATATTGTCATGCCTTCTTGAGGCTGCCATCGCCGGATAGACCAGCATTGAATGGTAAACATGCTCATCAGCGCCAGAAAACTGCAAGCGTCCATTGAGGTATAAATCGAGTATCGGTGCTTGATCCACCGATAAATAGCGTTCAGTTACGGCAATATGCTGATAGTTGCTTTGACTGGTGTAAATCACCTGATCTTTATACAACACATTGGTAAATTGCTGCATCCAGTGTTGACCGTTTTGCGCCAAAATCAACAAGCTAACGAGCAGTAACAGATGAAATACCGCCAATGTTTTGGGCCATTGTACTTGATCAAAATAGCGCCAGAGAAAAACGCTGCCCGCTAGTACATTTAACAAGGCGGTGAGTACAGCGGCTTGAGTGATCTCCATTGACAACATAAACGTTACCCAAACGGCGGCACCGACCCCCGCACCGATATAATCAGCGCCATAAATTGTGCCAATATTATTTTCTAGGTAAGTGCCATAAATTTGTTGTCGTACTCTGGCGATCAAGGGGATCTCCATACCAATCAAAAAGCCGAGGAGAAAACCGGCGAAGTAGGGAGTATAAGTGGCGAACTCCTGTAAATCGAGCAGTATCTCACCATCGAGCACTGTGCCCGGCGGTAGATTAAATATTTCGGTTAGCAGTTGGGGCAGTGTGCCTGTTAGGGCGATTAAAGCCGCGATGAGCAGTACCGCCGACATGCCGACTAGGGCAATAATGGCTTCTAGCCAAGCAAAAGCAGTGAATGGTTGTTTACACCAGCGGGCAGCAAATGCACCCAGTCCCATCGACACTATCATAATGCCAATCATGGCGTAAATGGCTGTTTCTACCGCACCTAATACCCGGCCGGCGTAATGGGATAGCAAGTATTCATATATCAGCCCGCAAGCAGCTAATATCGCCATGATGCCAATTAAAATGACATCATGTAATAGCAGTTGCCGTTTGGCCGAGACTGGATCTGGCATGACAGTTTCCATTGTCTTAATCTGTGCCGAGTGACTCGTTAAGCCAGCAAGGTCGCCAACGTCAGACCAATGGCCAACGCTACTGCGGTTTCAATCGCTGCGACACCAATATTCTGCTGGTTATCCACTTCATCAGAAGTATCAACGCCAGGTAAAATGAGTTTCATCGCCAGCGCTTTAAGTAAACCAAAAACAACGCTGATGATAATGGCCATCACAGCCCATGCTAGCACGGCTATCCAAACGCTTTCGGCATCATATCTGACCAGACCGGATGCGGCTGTGATAGCCAGTGCAGTACCAGTCAAATAACCGCAATAACGCAGGGCCAAGGCAATGTTGCCATCTTCAAGGGCTTGTTGCATACAATCATTGCCGTCTTTGCTTTTGACCTTGAATAATTTCACGCGGTATTTTGACGCCAGCGTTAAGACGATTTGCGATACCACAAAAGCCGCCACAATGACCGGTATGGCCATGTAGCCTTCGGTTTCAACCCACACCATAGAAGCACGAATAACAATGCCGACTGCAATGACATTGCCTAAATCGACAATTGATGCCGCCAGATTGCCCTTGGCGATTTCATCATGCAATGACACCTGCGGTAATACCAGCTTGTCTTGTATCCAGCGCCCAAGGGTGATCAATACTAAACCGACGATGCCGAAAGCCGCCATATTCATCGCTTCATTGAGTAATGAGCTACCAAACTCACCCATACTGGCACCACTGAGCATTATCGCTAATGCGGCAATGCCACCAGCGAATGAAACACCAAACGCATGATTGTCCTGACTGGCGATTTCATCAGTGGCGTGAACATTTGAGACTAGTCCTTTGACTAAACGCAGGCTGATAAACAACACAAAAATGATGCCAAAATCTATCGCCAACGCCTGTAGATCCCAGAGGTTAATATGATTAAATTGATTCATGGCTAAGCTTCCTGATGTTATTGGTTTTGCTGACTGGTCTTTTTAGCAATTTCATTGATTTATTTTCCACGGCTGCTACCTCGCGAGGTTCGTGATGAACCGCTGCGGACATTACCACTGGAGCTGGAATAACTGCTTTTACTGCCCGAACTTTTGCTAAACGAACTTTTTTTCACTGGGGTGTGACTGGAACGGCTTAATGACGATGAGCCGACTTTACGCTTCGAATAAGGACCACCAAAAGACTGGCCTTTGCTGGCGAAGGATTTTTTGGTTTTGGTATAAAGTTTTTGCTGTGTACTACGCTGCTTTGGGCTGCTGTATCGACTGCGGCCATAGTCGCTGTAATAGCTGTAACCCCGTTTTCGACCCCAGCGGCTGTAGCGTGGTCGATCATAATCCATAACATTGCTGAACATCGAATACATGCCATACCAAGCCCAAAAGCTGGTGCCACTGGAATTGGTTTGCCAATTGCCATAATTAGGATTGCCCACCATTTGGCTACCGGGTCCTTGCGAATCAGCACCGTTGGCGGCGATCTCACTTTCGCGACTGATGGCGTTGATCCTGGCCAAACTATCATTGGATAAATCAGCTAACACATTGATGGGATCTGACAGCGCGTCATTAAACAAACTGGCTTTCGCTCCCTCTGAGATCGATTGTAATTCTTCCAATTGCTCATAGGGTGTCGGAAATGCCGTTGCATTAGTTTTGGCTTCGTGGAGCCGATTAACTAGGCCGCTGTAGAGTGGGCCAGTTAAAGTGGCATCACTGGCGATGACTTGGGCTAATGGCGCTAGCTCGGGTTTCTCTTTTGCCAGCATATCGGCATATTGAGTTAGGATGGCGGTGTTGCGGATTTTGCCGTCGGTGATATTTTTTTCGAGCTGTTGCAGTGCCTCAGTGGTGGCCGCAGCTTGTTGTTCGACGGTTTTTTGTAGCTGCTCTTCTTTTGATGTACATCCAGCCATGAATAACAGTATCGCAATTAACGAAAACAGCTGTATTGGTCGACGTTTTAGCTTGTTGCTTGGATTAGGCATTGATTCCTCCCCATTTTTTAATTCCTTGTGTGGTTGGTTACTCTCCATTGGTGTGACATAAGATGTCAAAATAAGGACTTGATTACAAGCATTAAATCAACTGGGATAATAAAACTTTTTGTCGCCGGGGCGCTGGCTTAGTTGATGGTCTGATGCTGCGTTGTGATTAAACTCACTAAACTGACCGCTTAACGGATTTAGCTGGCCGATAGGGTTAAGTGTGCTACTTTCCTGAGCAGTTTTTGCGAACTTTTTGACCCCCTTTTTGTTCTGTTCTTTGCTTTGTTCTTTGTTCTATTTGTTTGTAGTGGATGATTATGTTATTGCGGTTATTAAAGTTGTTTCTATTGGGTTATTTATTGTCGGTGTTGACTAGCTGTGTTAATCATCGTGAAGTTGAACATAAGGCGCTAGCACCTACCCCGACGGCGTACCATGGCGGTGTCATTCAAGTGTATGCCGCTCGAACTTGGGGCGCTAAAGAAGCACTGGCGGTACACACTTGGATCAGCACCAAAAAGAGTGATGCCGAAAACTACACCAGCTATGAAATCATTGGTTGGCGGTTAAATTACAGCGATAGTGCGCTGGCGGTTCGTCAAAGCCAACCGGACAAAGACTGGTGGGGACATGCACCGACTCTGTTGCTGGACTACCGTGAAGCCGATGTTGATCAAATTATTGATAAAGTCGCTGCTGCGGTTGAATCTTACCCACATAAAACCAATTACCACGCTTGGCCCGGACCCAACAGCAACACCTTCATTGCCTATATCGGTCGTAAAGTGCCTCAGCTGGGTTTAGATTTGCCTTCAACGGCTATCGGTAAGGATTACCGTGAATTGGCTGATACTATTGGCCTGTCGCCCAGCGGCACCGGCGTACAAATTTCATTACTGGGTTTGTTAAGTGTGACTGTTGGTTATGAAGAGGGCCTAGAGCTTAACTTACTGGGTCTAAACTTTGAGCTTGATGTCTTTGATTTGGCTGTCGAACTGCCCGGCGTTGGTCGGGTTGGTGCTGATGCGGTTAAGGCTACGCCAAATTAACAATTAACAATTAATATTCAAGATCAAAATCAAAAGCCTGCATACGGATGAATAAGATCACTTTCTCATCCCCAATCTCTAATCCCCTAGGGTTGCCAATTGAGCTGTAACCCTTGCACAAGGGTGTTTTCATGGCGTTTTTTACGTGCCAGTAGCTTAACAATTCGCTGAAACTTGTTATCGCTTTTGAGTTTGGCGAAATAAATCTGATGATTGAGGTAATGCTCGTCGAGCCAGCCAAGTTCAACGGCTTGGGTGAGATGACGAAAGGCGGTGTCGGGGGTGTTGAGTTTAGCCGCTGCCATGGCTAATTGAATATGACTGAAAGGTCTTTCGTTATAGTCGTTGGTATGTTTGTCATACCAGCTTTGCAGTGAGATCCGATCTGTCGGTTCACTGGTCAATAATGTTAGCAATTCAGCGTATTGGCGGTGTTCGCCGTTAGATAATAATTGTAGTTTGTGGATCCACGGTTTAGCTTTGGTTACTTGTTGACTCAGCAGGTAAATATTGATTAACCCCTTGAGTATATTCAGACTGTCTGGTGATTGTTTCTCTGCTTGATGTAGCATTGATTCAGCTTGTGCTAGCTTGTTTTGTTGCAGCAACAAGCGACTGTAGTGGAATGTCGCCAAATGGTAATCAGGTTTGGCAGTAAGCACTTTTTGATACCAGTTAACGGCGGATTTTAAATGGCCAAGTCGCTGTGAACTCAAAGCGATGTGATACCAATTCACTGAATATTGCGGATTGGATTGATAAGCTTGCTGGTGGCGTTCGAGGGCGTTTCTCAACTGACCGCGTTCAGAATAAATATAACCGAGGTTAGCTTGCGCTTCGAGATAATCAGGGTTCAATTCTAGCGCTTTTAAATTAGCCGCTAATGCCTGAGATAGGTGGCCGTTGACATAATGGGCAGTGCCTAGAGATTTGTAACTGTCGGCCAGCTGGTCGTTCAACATAATAGCGTCATAAGCAGCTTCAAGGGCTTTTTTCTGCCAGCTATCATCGCCGCTAAATTGGAATACGCCTTGACTGTAGGCATCAGCTAGCCCGGCAAAAGCAAGGGCATAATCCGGTGCCAGTTCAGTTGCTCGCAGGTAAGACTTTATCGCCATTTCATTATCTAACGAGCGGTAGCGTTGATAGAACAGTCGGCCTTTTTGGTAGGCACTTTTCGCTTGCGCTGATGGCCCGTCACTTAATGCGCTGTTTTTTGCTGTGGTTACTGGCTGACTGATTAATTTAGCGTAGTTAATACTCACTATGGTGATCAGCACAGTAATAATCAGCAAAAAGAAAATCGCTACCATACGCCAGTAATCTGCTGAGCCTTGCATAAAGGCGACTGGCAGGCGATCACCGAGGGTCAGGTTAATACTGTCGTGTATGGTTTTTTTTTGTTGCACTGGTGCGGTGATAGCTTGTTCGGTGATCGTGGCAATGCAGCGGTAACCTCGGCCTCTGACTGATGCGATATATATCGGGTGTTGTGGAGTATCGGCTATTGCCTGACGCAACAGCTTAATACGTTGTTTGAGAGTTTCATCACTGACCACCTGATCGCCCCATACCCGGGTCATTAATTCATCCTGGGAGAGGATCGCCGGAGCGCTTTGTACCAATTCATACAAGAGTCGATAACTGAGTTGTGGCAGCGGGATCTCTTGCTCATCCCGGGTTAGGGTCCCCAACTGGGTATTGAGTGTGAGATCATTGATTTGATAAATACACCAGGGTATTTCAGATTCGGTGGTGGACAAGCGTATTTACCTTGTTTTTATAGAGAGTTGGTATAAGAGAGTTTGAGCATAGGCCCGATGAGTTAAGACTAATGAAATTTAACGCTAAAGCAAGAGATTAGCGTCCACCCGGGTTTTTGTACGATATACTGAGGGCCATTTTTCTTAATATCACGGGAACTGGCTATGATTGTAAAACAAATTTGGACAGGCAATGCCTACCGAAATTTCAACTATTTGATTGTTTGCCCCGACACGGGTGAGGCACTGGCCATCGACCCGCTTGACTACAAGCAGTGTTTGAGTGTCGCTAAAACCAATGGTTGGAATATCACCCAAGTGCTCAACACCCATGAGCATGGCGACCATACCGGCGGAAACCGACCTATTATTGAAGCCACTGGTGCCAAGTTACTGGCCCACCAAAACGCTAAAGATTCGATTGCCGGCATTGATATCGGTCTTGATGCTGGTGATGTAGTCAAGGTGGGCAAAAGTGTCGAATTACTGGCCCTTGATACTCCAGGACATACCATGGCGCATGTTTGCTTGCTGTCGCAAACGGATGATCCCGCGCTGTTTTGTGGTGATACTTTGTTTAACGCCGGTGCTGGCAACTGCCACAATGGCGGTCATCCTAATGAGTTATATGATACTTTTGCCAGCCAACTATCGAAACTGGCTGATAACACCCGAATCTTCCCCGGCCATGATTATATCGGCAACAACCTCGAATTCACTCTTGCCAGAGAGCCTGATAACGCCGATGCCAAAAAGCTACTGGCACAAATCGGCTCACAAGACCCCGCTAAAGCATTAGTGTCGACACTGGCAATGGAAAAACAAGTGAATACCTTTTTCCGCTTACAAAACCCGACGATCATTGCCAAATTGCGTGAAGAGTTTCCTGAGCTGGGTGATGCACCTAGTGCTAAGACTGTTTTTGTTAAATTACGCGAGTTGCGGAATAAGTGGTAAAAATAGGGTTATTGTGAAACGAAGGGAACTCAGTCGTAACAAAAACAGGGGGCCGAAGCCACCCTGTTGGGTTGGGGGGATAGACTTATTTACCTGCTTGGGCGTATTCAAGGCCGTCGCAATAACCAGATACTTGGGCGACTGTGTTGTGGGCTTGAACATATTTTAATTCATCACCGATCACGTTAAAGTCTTTTAGTGCTACGGCTGGGTTTTGTTCAAAGCTTTTTTGCAGAGCGGCATCGTTAGAGACTGCATTGACGAATTTTCTTAAGTTTTGACTCATGTTGATAAACCTTTTGTTAATTGTTTAATTATTACCTGTTTAGGTATTAAATGTTGATTCATTATGTTGTTCGTTATTTGAACCATTCATACCTTAAGCAATTACTCTGTCGATTAATCGTGCTTTTTTACGCTTCTGAACGGGAGTTAATGAGAAATGGCTTTCGATTGGAGACGTTGATGGTTTGACTACAGCTTCAATTCACTATCCTGTCTGATATTTCAAACTTTTGTGCAACACCGCCCACAACAATATGGGCGGTGTTTTCGAGGGGTTAACCAAACGGGTCGGAATGACTCATATCAGAGGGGGTGCCAGGTAAAATCTCAAACAATTCAACCTCAAACACTAAGTTGCCCGCAGGTGCGCCCGGGCGGGGTCGTCTGCCGTAACCCATGCGGTAAGGGACCCAAAATTTATATTTATCACCGACCGACATATACTGCAAACCTTCACGCCAGCCTTTGATCACTCGACTGAGTTCAAATTCGAGGGTTTTATTACGCAATAATGAACTGTCGAACATTTTTCCGTCGGCAGTCCAACCACTATAATGGACTCTGACTTTATCGTATCTAGTGGGTTTTTTGCCTCCTTTGCCTTGCTTTAAAACCACGTATTTCAAACCGCTTTTTTTAACCGTGGCGTTAGCAGGAGGGGTCAGCAAATCAGCCGGGGCAGGAAGTGGATCGAGTTCTTCGACGATCTCTATATCAACGGTGTAATTACCATGTTCCATATCTCGCCAGCCAGGTAGCATCAGTTTGCCGATGATCCACCAGCGACGTTTTTCACCCAGTGGAGTGGCTTTCATCGCAGTCGCCAGTCCCGGGGTCATCCGGGCGATAATATCTGGATCGGATACGTCATAACCATCTTCTTCAGCATTAAACTGGGTGGTGCCATTAACACTGGTCCAGGCGGTTGAAAAACTCTTGACGTATTGTTTTTTCGCTAATTCATCTTTGCCTTTTTTCAGCACTATATAATGAACGCCAGCACTGTGTAATACTGCCTCAGCTGGCGGTTTAGCGACGTTTTTTGGGGCCTCAGCCTGCAACACCGCCTGAACATTCAGGCAGGTCAGCAGCAGTGAAATGAGTAATGTGCTCTGTAGTGAGCGTCTAACACCTTTCATTGTTTGTTATCTCCTATAAATTGGGCTAATCAATAGCCCATTTAACCGTTTATTTTCTAAAATCAACGCCCGATTGAGCAACAAAATAAGCAAACATCGCGTAAACAGCGGTGTTTTGCTTCAATGCTTCTTGATCGACCTTATCCAGTGTATCGTTTTCAGTGTGGTGGTAATCGAAGTAATCTAAGCCGTTAGCGCTGAAATTCATCGCTGGCATTCCCTCGGCAACCAAAGGACGAATATCAGAGTTGCCTTTAGCATCGTTACGCGGATCCAATGCGACACCTAATGGGGCCACCAGTTGTGCCAGCTCGCGTACAGCATTGAGCGATTGTGCGCCAACGCCTGGACGCATACTATAAATCAGGCCATTGGCAAAATCCCACTCAGCACCAATAAGGTGTTGATTTAAAATACCTCTATTGCGTGTCAGATATTGTTTGGCACCTATTAAGCCAATCTCTTCACCAGCAAATAAAATCACTCGAATAGAACGTTTTGGCCGTTGTGGCAGCTTGGCAATTAAACTTGCCGCTGCCATGGTGACACTCACGCCAATCCCGTCATCAATGGCACCTGTACCTACATCCCAACTATCCAGATGAGCGCCCATTACTACGTATTCATCAGGGGATTCACTACCAGTGATTTGACCGATAACATTGGCCGATTTGATTTTTTGACTTTCTAGACGTTCGGCACCAAGTTTCAAAAAGACTTCAACTGGTTTGCCGCGTTTAAGTTGGTTGAGCAACATATCTGCATCTGGATTCGACAAAGCCGCGCCGGGGATCCTTTTCACACCGTCTTTGTAACTTAGCATACCCGTATGCGCCACTCGGTTAGTGTCGGTACCAATAGAACGAACCAATACACCAATTGCGCCTTTTTCAGCGGCGGCGATAGCACCACGGCTACGCCCGCCTACTGCCGGACCATAACCTCTGCCATCAATTTCACGACTCATGCGAAAAGAAATAAAGGCGATTTTACCTTTTAAACTGCCCGCTTTGGCTGCTTTGAGACTTGCCAAACTGTCAAATTGCACTATTGGTGCCTGAATGCCTGCGGCACCGGTACCAATGCTGCCGCCTAAGGCGATAGCCACCATGTTTTGTGGAAACGGGCTGATAATTTTCGCTTCAACATCACCACGTAACCATTGGGTATGTGTAACTTCTTCGGTCCACACTTTATCAAAGCCCAACGATTTCATTTTTTCTACCGCCCAAGCGGTCGCTTTTTTATCGCCTACTGAACCGATCATTCGTGGGCCGACTTCTGTGGTCAACGATTCATCGATTTCATAAGCCAGTGTCGACTTTAACGCGGTTTGCTTTAGCCCTTCAATTTCTTTGAGTTGATTGGCATTGAGGTGATCCGCCCAAGCTGAGGTCAAGGGCAATGAAAGGACTGAGGAGATAAACAAACCCAGACCGATTTTTTTCAGTAATTGATGATGCACAGAGGCTCCTTATTCATGAATATAATGACATTCTACGACCAGCCAAACAGCCGCCATGAGAAGTCGATCTGACGATAATCAATGCAAAGCCATGAAAAAGCAATTATTTTATCCTTTTTGCCTTTACACCGGGTCGGCCATCAAGGATCATCGTTGCCAATTATAGGATTTCAGGGTCTTTCGGATTGGTCAAATTAACGCAATATAGTGACGCTAGCAGTCAGCAACAACTGATTGAAGCCATCAATCAAACCATGCCCTTTGGCAAGTATGCTGGCAGCAAACTATTGATGCTACCGGAGCCTTATTTGGTATGGTTTCACCAAAAAGGTTTCCCTCACGGCAAACTCGGCGAACAATTAGCTTTGATTTATGAAGTGAAACTCAACGGACTTGAGTCGATGTTGATGCCATTGTTGAAGCCTTAATTTACGATAACTAGGACGCCCTTCGATATTAGAATGGCGTCCCGGTGTGCTCAAAGCTGCAATGCGATTTAACCGTTAAATACTCGGTTTTCTTGCTCGGCAACCCGAATAAACGTGGTGCGTTTGGTCAGCTCTTTGAGCTGGCTTGCACCGACATATGTACAAGTCGAACGAACCCCGCCAAGAATATCCTTAATGGTATTAACCACCGGACCACGGTAAGGAATTTCGACCGTTTTGCCCTCTGAAGCACGATATTCGGCGACCCCACCAGCGTGTTTGTCCATCGCGGTTTGTGAACTCATACCATAGAAAGTTTTGAATTGCTTGCCGTCTCTTTTCACCAAGTCCCCGGCACTTTCGTCGTGACCTGCAAACATGCCGCCAATCATGACAAAATCTGAACCACCGCCAAAAGCTTTAGCAACGTCACCCGGTGTGCTGCAACCGCCATCAGAAATGATATGACCACCCAAACCATGGGCAGCATCAGCGCATTCCATCACTGCTGAAAGTTGTGGATAACCGACACCAGTCTTCACCCGAGTAGTACAAACCGAACCTGGACCAATGCCAACTTTGACGATATCGGCACCGGATAAAATCAGCTCTTCAACCATTTCACCAGTGACCACGTTACCGGCGATAATCGATTTATCTGGAAATTGCTCCCGAACTCGTTGCAGGTAGCTGATAAAGTGCTCTGAATAGCCATTGGCAACGTCAATGCAGATAAATTTCAGCTGTTGTTCTAGTGACATCACCTGTTTAAGTTTTTCAAAATCATCATCAGAGGTGCCTGAACTTACCATAATATGATCAGTGATATGCTGATTTTGACTCAGGAAAGCCCGCCATTGCTCAACAGAATAATGTTTGTGAACGGCGGTTAGCAATTTGTGTTCAGCCAATACTTTGGCCATTTCGAAGGTGCCAACAGTATCCATATTGGCAGCGATGACAGGCACTCCAGTCCATTCAATGGCGGAATGTTTAAGTTTAAATGTCCTATCCAGACAAACTTGGGAACGACTTTTTAACGTCGAACGCTTGGGTCTGATTAAGACGTCTTTGAAACCCAGTTTAATTTCAGTTTCTACGCGCATAATCAACCTACTTGTGTTTAGAGAAAAAATTATATCAATAAAAAGGAATGTTCGAACAAAGGGAGGTCTTCTCAGCTCTTAGTCAGAGGAAGGGAATAATCATTGCCTTGTCGCAAACAATTTATCGTACAAGGCCATGCTTATACAGGAGGATTCTGCTGTTTTAACAGGCAAAAGTAAAGAGGGAAAGGGAAAATTATATAATGACCACCTTGATTCAAGGCTCCACATGTAGACTCGACTTTAGTCGCGTAGGGAGTCAGAGCCAGCGTAGACTTGCCGTCAACACAAATCCACCATTAACTCTGCCCCATAAAAAGCCAATTCACCCCAACGCCGTATAAAGTGCCCGCAAGCCATCAAGCTTGGCATCATGTAATGTGTGTTTGCCATCAAACACCACTTGCTTGCCATCGGTATAAACGTTTTTCACCAATTCACGACCGCCAGCAAAAATCATTTCATCCCACAAAGTGGCCGGGTCTTGACGTAACATCGCTGGATGGTCTTGGTTGATTTCAACAAAATCCGCCTTAAACCCTGCTTTGAGATAACCAGTATTAAGCTTCAATGACTGCAAACCGCCAGCATAACAGGCTGCTGCTAAATTGTGGCCTGGCGATACTCCGTCTTTATGGGTTAAACAAGCTCTTGCACCTAATTTATAGCGCTGTGAGTATTCAATTAAACGCAACTCTTCAAAGGGATCAATACGAATATGCGAATCAGAGCCAATGCTGATCGCACCGTTTTCGGCCATAAATTCTTTCATCGGAAAAATCCCATCGCCCAGATTAGCTTCGGTTAATGGGCAAATACCAACCACCGCATTGACTCGGGCCATCGCTTGACGCTCTTCATCGGTGACATGAGTGGCATGAACCAAAGTCCAATTTTGATTAATGCCGATAGTGTTGATCAAAAAATCGACCGGTCGCTGTTGATAAAAAGCCAACGAATCTGCTACCTCAGCAGGTTGCTCAGCAATATGGATATGAATAGGGATATCGCGATCATTATATAAAGCAGCAAAGGCTTTAAGGGTGTCTTTATCAACACCACGAATAGAATGTGCCGTCACGCCCAAACCAAAGCCAGCAGGCACTTTGCTTTGTAACTGTTGATGATAAGTATCGTATTGGGCCAAATCAGCCATGCCAAAAGGCAACTGTCGCGGCTCAAGCGGTTTGCCCATACCACCGTTTTTATACAATACCGGCAACATGCAAATGCGCATTCCAGTCTCGACGCCCGAATCATACAACCGCATCGCCATCTCAGTGTGATCAGCATAACGTTCACCATCAGGTTTGTTATGCAAATAATGAAACTCGCCCACTGAGGTATAACCAGCCTCCAGCATCTCTACATATAACCAGTCGGCAATCTGCTTGAAAGTATCTGGTGTCAGTGATTGCACCAGATGATACATTTGCTCACGCCAACTCCAAAAACTGTCTTCTCCTGCGGCCAGTGAAATGCGCTCACCTAAGCCGGCCATCGCCCGCTGAAAACTATGAGAATGACAATTGATAAAACCGGGGATCACTACGCCAAGTGACTGACAGTCTTGACCTTTAACATCAGCCTCAGTGCAAGGTTGAAACAAACCATTTTCATCAACCTGAAAAAACACTTGATTGAGCCATTGATCGCCATCAAATAACCACTTAGCTTGAAAAAAAGCCATTACATTTCTCCTATTTATTTGCTTTTTCTTTAGCCATGTCCAATAACATCGCTGCAAACGATTCGATGATTTGACGTAAAATCGCCACTGTTTGCGACCAGTTCGGCTCACACTTCTCACCGGTCTGTTCATTCATATAAATGCGCTGGCTAATTTCCATCTGAAAACTAAGAATAGATTTATCCGGATCATGAAAGCTACGAGTAATATTGCCGCCCTGAAACGGCCCGTTAGCAATACAGCTGGCCCCATGGGTCTGAATAATCTCTTTAGCTTTATCAATAAAAGCATCAGGACAGGTCAGCCCCGAACGATTCGCTGGCATATAGTCTAAAAAAGGCTCCGGCTGAATGGTTTCGACCTGACCCAAAATACTATGGCCGTCATACAACATCGCCACACCAAACTTTTGCTGCAACTGGCTCAGTAACTGACTAATTTGCTCATAATAAGGTTGATGAAACAATTCAACTCGCCGATTGATTTGCTCCGGTGTCGGCTCACAGCCCGGTTTATAAATCGGTTGACCACTAAAAGTTCTCAGTGGCACCAAACCTGTGGTTCGAGCAGTATTTTGGTATAAATCAGCACCGCCCGGTAATGGACGATTCAAATCAACAATATAACGAGAATACACCGCGTGGATCAGTGGAATATTCAGTTCATTGGCAAAATCATAAAGCTGATGAACAAACCAATCAGTATCCGGCACTTTGAGAATATCATCAGAGGCGGCATTTTCTCTGAATTCATCGGTCAACAAAGTACCACAATGTGGCGCACTAATAAGTAACGGCACCGACAATTCGTCAGGCATAATAAGCTTGAAAGGAGCACTGCTCTGGTGCATAAATCACCTCATAGATAAATAAAAAAAGGGAAAAAACAATATAACGGTAAAAGGTTAGGTATTGACGTGCTTTAAAGCGCTCTCATGTCGCTTAATTACCTGACAGAACGTTTTCAGATGAGCACCATAGAGCTTTGGGTTAAAATCTTTATTGGTACAGTAGGCTTTTTGAAATTTCAATACTGATGCGTTGGTTTCAGTGATTTTTTTTATCGCTTTTTGTTCATCAGCAGAGTACTGAGCAAACTTTTTTTCCATCTCTTGATAAACGCTATTGGCACCGACATTACCTTCGGATTTAGTGGAATTACTCGCCAGCATTTTAATCTGACCGACAGTCTTATCATAAAAGTCATTGATCAGCGGATGGTCAATCGCCGATATAATTGCAAATATAATTATGAGGTAGAGTAGTTTTTTCATCGTTAACGTCAGCTGTTATAAGGCAGAATGTGTCATTGTAATCAATCAAACAAAAGAAGAGAAACCTTTATTGGACTTGACCCAACAAGCCCCCAGCCCCTACACTGGCCAGTCTCATTTTTATAATTAAGCGACCGGAACTATTAAAAACCGATGAGCCAATTTTCCTTTACCGATTTAAGCCCAGATATAATTCTTGATGCCATTGAAAGTGTCGGTATTTATGTCGAATCCGGATTATTAGCTTTAAATAGCTACGAAAACCGTGTTTATCAGTTTATCGCCGAAGATAAACGCCGTTATGTGGTCAAATTTTATCGCCCACAACGCTGGACTAAAGCGCAGATCCTCGAAGAACACGAATTTGCTATCGAACTCGATCAAGCCGAAGTGCCATTGGTAGCACCTTTAGTGATCAACGGTCAAAGCTTGTTCGAATATCAACATTATCAGTTTGCGTTGTTTCCATCCGTCGGCGGACGTATGTTCGAAGTCGATAACCTCGACCACCTTGAATGGATGGGTCGCTTTATCGGTCGTATCCACCTGATTGGTCAAGCCAAACCGTTTGTCCACCGCCCAACGGTAACCACCGAAGAATATCTTCATCAAGCCGGTGAGTTTATCAAACAAAGCGGATTTGTTCCTGATGTCCTAACATCTGCTTTTAACCCGATCCTCGATTATGTTATTGATGAAGCCCAAAAACAGTTTTTTACCACCGACAGCATTCGTTTACACGGTGATTGTCACCCGGGAAATATTCTCTGGCGTGATGGCGGTCCATATTTTGTCGATCTCGACGATAGTAGAATGGGACCCGCGATTCAGGACCTGTGGATGATGCTCAGCGGTGATCGCAACAACCAATTACTGCAACTCGATACCCTGATCCTCGGCTATGAAGAATTTTGTCAATTTGACCAAAGCCAATTTAAATTGATTGAACCGCTACGTGCGATGCGCATGGTCCACTACATGGCGTGGTTAGCCAAACGCTGGGAAGACCCGGCTTTTCCCCGTAATTTTGCTTGGTTTGGTGAAGACAAGTACTGGGAGCAACAAATTCTCGCATTAAAAGAACAACTAGCAGTATTAAACGAACCGTCACTGAGTTTGATGCCGTAAATCCGCGACGGTCTTGCAAGCCGCAACGGCTATGATAGACTATCGCTGAAAATAATTTTTACACTTTTTACCCACTGGATTATCGTCAAAATAGCCATACTTTTTAACCTTATGGTAATCTAGGCGGCTAATAAACCCATTTAACCGGAATAGACTATGAAAAAAATTGCCGTATCATTTGTTGCTTTACTCTTTAGTTCACTGATCTTTAATGCTCAGGCAATACTAAAATTTGAAGAGGGTACTCACTATGAAGTGATCAGTAAAACGGCCAGCAGCCAGCCGAATGTCACCGAATTTTTCTCCTTTTATTGTCCTCATTGTTACAAATTTGAATTTGTTGCCAAGCAGTTGGAAAAAGATTTGCCTGCAAACGCCACATTCAAAAAAAGCCATGTAGATTTCATGCGCACCACCTCTGCCGCCACCCAACAAGCTTTATCACGCGCTTTGATCGTGGCAGAAAAGTTTGACGTCGGTCATAAAATGGTTAATGCCATCTTCGTTCATATCCATAAAGAGAAAAAGAATTTCAGCAATGAAGCTGATATTCGTCAACTGTTTGTTGCTAATGGTGTTGACGGTGACAAATTTGACAAAGCGATGAAGAGCTTCAGTGTCAAGGGCGCAGCCAGTAAAATGAAAAAAGCACAAAATGATTTGGGACCAAAACTGACAGGCGTACCAATGTTTGTTGTTAATGACAAATATAAAGTCCTCGGTAAAGAATTAAAATCAATGGAAGATTATCAAGAGCTAGTTCAATTTTTGTTAGCCAAAAAAGACTAGTATTGTCGTAGTAGTAGTTACATCTAATCGCCGACTTTAATCTCGTTTAAAGTCGGCAACAATGGAAAGTTATTGAATACCAGCCCAAAGACCCACCGCAACGACACAGAAACTAAACAAATCCTGACACTAGCCATACCCGCAATTATTGCGCAACTGGCACAAATGGGCATGGGGGTCATCGATACCATCATGGCCGGACACCACAGTGCCGAAGCACTAGCCGCCATTGCCATGAGCCTCAACTTAATGAACCCGGTGATCATTCTTATTATCGGCATCCTATTACCTTTAAACCCGATGATTGCTCAACTCAACGGTAAACAACATTGGCAACAAATCGGTGTGCACCTGCAAAGCGGTATGGCACTAGCGTTATTATTAACGGTGCCGTGCTTTTTCATTATTCGCAACTTCAACCCCTTATTTCCAATCATTGGCCTTGAAGAAGCGGTTATCCCTATCGCCAACGGCTACCTCTCAGCCTATTCTTGGGGTTTACCCGGACTATTTCTATTTTTAGCCTTACGCTTTGCCAATGAAGGCTTGTTTTCGACCAAGGCGATCATGCAGGTTGCATTATCTGCATTACCATTAAATGTTGGCTTAAATTACTGGTTTATGTACGGTGGATTGGGTATAGAAGCAATGGGCGCTATTGGCGTTGGTTGGGCAACCACAGTCCTGCACTATTACTTGTTTATAGTCATGCTGCTATTTACCATGAAAACATCGCGCTATCGCCATATCGATATTTTTGGCTTAGCGGGCAAAACCGGTTGGCTAAGGGCTGGCATCGCCTCATGCAAATCTAGAGTTAAACTGACAGTCATAAAAGAAATCATTACACTGGGTGTTCCCATGGGGATCTCTATCGGTCTTGAAGTCTCTTTGTTTGCGGCTGTCGGTATCATGATCGGCAGTTATGGTACCGAGCAGATTGCAGGTCACCAAATTGCCGTTAATATTGCTTCACTCAGTTACATGATGCCACTAGGACTGTCCATCGCCATCACCGCCAGAGTCGGTTTTCATATCGGCAGAGATAAACCCCTTGAAGCGAAAAGTGTCGGCTACCTCGGCATCATCATGGCATTACTTATTATGATATTTAACGCCACTATATTTATCAGCTTCCCTATGACGCTCGCCTCTATATATAGTAACGACATTGCTGTCGCAACAATTGCCAGTCAGTTGCTGGTTTTTGCCGCCATATTTCAACTGTCAGACGGTATCCAAGTCGTTGCCATCGGTGCACTACGCGGCATGAAAGATACCAAAATTCCGGTCCTCATCAGCATCATTGCCTACTGGTTAATCGGTTTTCCAGCGGGCTATTGGTTTGCAGAAGTCCAGGGTTATGGGGTAAAAGGCTATTGGATTGCGATGATTAGCGGATTATTTCTTGCTGCAATCATGATGACTGGCCGTTTTATGACTTTGATCAACATCAGAACTCGTGACTACCTTCGGGGCAAGTAGCTAATTTTTAAACATTTATCGTCCCTCAAACCCTCCCGTACACCAAAAAGATAAAAGTGAATATATATTCTCTTATTTTATCAACAGATTAAAAATAATAAATAAAATAATTAATTATCAGTAACTTAAAATATTCCCCAACTGGTTACCCATATTTACTTATAATGATTTGTTATCAATGTGTCTGATTCGTCGATAATTTATAAGCCTCAACTGGTTAAAAAACAACAAGTGGGTTATATAACATTTAAATATACCGAGCCTAATTTATGCCAAAAAGATCTATTAGAACTTGCCAGATTTTAATGTCATACTCGCCGTTCGGATAGTTGACAGGTATGAAGTCGCTTTTATGAGCCGTTTTCATATCTACGACAAAACAAGGAAGTGATAACAGTAACTCAGGAAATATAATACCAAATACCACGAGTAGAGCCTGTAGCATAATCACAGGTAAGTGTATTACCATTTGTCATAAAATAAAGAAGTGCTTTTACAGACTCAATTACTAAAACTAAAACTGAAACAATAGAATCACGCAAAGTGATCTAGGGATAAACAATGTACAACAATAGCAAAACTGCTAAAGCAGTTCGCCTAGCATTAATGCTTGGCGCAACCGCTACAGCAGCCATCGCAGCACCTGCCGCTTTTGCAAACGATCACGAAAAAGTTGAACGTGTGCAAGTAACAGGTTCTCGCATCAAGCGTACAGAGATGGAAGGTGCCAACCCGGTACAGGTCCTCACTGCACAAGATATCAAAATCTCAGGCATCGACAACGTAGGTGATCTTTTACAAGAGATCCCGGCGGTTGCGGGTGCAGGAACAAATACCTCAGTTAACAATGGTGGTGCAGGTGCCGTTCGTATCTCACTACGTGGTCTGGGCTCACAATATACCTTAGTACTATTAAACGGTCGTCGTATCGTAGGTTCTGGTACTGGTGCCGATGACTCGGTAGATTTAGGTAACATTCCAACAGCTATCATCCAACGTGTTGAAATTCTTAAAGATGGTGCTTCTGCCATTTACGGTTCTGACGCCATCGGTGGTGTTGTCAACATCATTACGCGTCAAGACTTCGACGGGGCTGAATTCAACGTCAGCTATGACCAATCGACTCACAGTGGCGACGGCGAAACCAAAACGATTGATTTCCTTGTAGGTACTTCTACAGATAAAGGTTCAATGCTTGCTAGTGCTTTTTACACCGAGCAAAAAGCGCAGTGGTCTGGTGCGCGTGAATGGTCTGCCTTCCAGTTAGATATGGATGAAATGGGCAACAAAACCAAGGGCGGTTCTTCGGCTCCACCATGGTCTCGTTTAAACGGTATCGATGGTCCTGATGGCTGTAGCTCTTTCACTCATGGTGCTGGCAACGGACCAGGACAGTTTGATCCAACACAATTTTCTAATGTTGACGGCTATGACTGTTGGGATTGGGATAAAGATACTTATAACTTTGCCCCTGCCAACTATCACCAGACGCCAAGTGAACGTTACGGCGTATTCGTCAGCGGTCATTACGAGTTGAGTGATTCTGTTAACTTCTTCACTGAAATGTCATACACCAACCGTTCAGCAAAAACCAAATTGGCTCCATTGCCATTGGCACCGCTAGCCTTCTTCGGTTGGACTGATGCGACTTATTCAGCAGATAACTACTGGAACCAACAATTAGGTCCAAAAGATGTTAACGGTAACACGGTTGATATCGCTGACTGGCGTCGTCGTGTTGTTGAAACTGGTGGACGTGATAACACTTACACCTTGCACAACACTCGCGCAGTATTCGGCTTTAACGGTGACCTATTCGGCACCGACTGGGGATATGAAGTGTCTTATATCTTTGGTAAAAATGATTCAACCACTAACCGTGCTGGTGGTGTAAACTTTGAAAAAATCGGCTTAGCAGTAGGTCCTTCTTTCATGACTGATACTGGTGATATCGTTTGTGGTACACCTGGTGTAGGTGGTGAAGAAGACGCTATCGTCGCAGGTTGTGTGCCTTTAAATATCTTCGGTGTGCCAGGTTCAGACACTCAAATCACTCAAGAAATGTTGGATTATGTCAGCTTTGAAGCCCATGACTTCGGTCAAAATGAGCAACAAATCTTGTCAGCATCGGTATACGGTGACTTGTTTGATTTACCAGCAGGTACTATGGGCGTTGCATTCGGTGTTGAACATCGTGAAGAAACCGGTGCTGATTTCCCTGACGCATTGATTGCATTGGGCATCACTTCTGGCTCGCCACGTAAATCAACTTCTGGTGGTTATGAAGTAGACGAAGTTTATTTCGAAACCAGCATTCCAGTATTGTCAGGTGTTGTTGGCGCTGAAACGTTAGACCTTGATATCGCGGTTCGTTACTCAGACTACGATACCTTTGGTGATGACACTAACTATAAATTTGGTATCAAGTGGAAACCAATTGATGACTTGATGATCCGTGGTACGGTTTCTACCGCATTCCGCGCACCATCAACGTCTGACTTGTTTGCTGGTAATTCACAAGATAGCCCGACTGTAGAAGATCCATGTTTCAGAAATCCAACTGCTTTCTGTATTGCTGATGGCGTACCAGCGGCTGGTTTTGAGCCAATTGGTGACCAGTTGTCTTCTACCGAAGGTGGTAATGCTGAACTACAACCTGAAGAAGCAGATACTTTCACTGTAGGTGTGGTTTATAGCCCAAGCTACCTTGAAAACTTCGAGTTCACCATGGATTACTGGGATATCGAATTAACCAATGCGATTTCTACGGTTGGTGAGCAGCTGATCCTTGATAACTGTGCCTTTAGAGGTATTGATTGTGACAAGATCACTCGATTCACTTCTGGTGTGTTAGCTGGTAACTCTAGTGACATTGATAACAGAAACGCTAACGTAGGTGGTGTTGATTCATCTGGTTATGACTTCAATATCCGTTATAACTTTGAAACTGAACTTGGTTTAGTCAAAATTAACTTAGATACCACTTACTACGACAAATATGACAAAACGTTGGCTGATGGTAGCATCGTACCTCATGCTGGTCGCTACTGGGATTCTTCATCTGGTGACGGTAACTTCGCTCGTGTTAAAAGCAACCTGAACTTTGGTTTGTTTAATGATGACTGGTCTGCTAACTACACCATTCGTTATATTTCTTCGGTTAGTGAATTGGTAGGTAACTTTGATAAGTTTGTTGCTGATGCTGACGGTGAGCCAACAACAGCATTAACGCCAATTGCCAATGGCTTCTGGTCTAATGAAGTATTTGTTGATGGTGTTTCGCAAAATACTATAGACGTATTCCGCGATGTCGGTTCACATGTTATTCATGACATCAGATTCACTTACTTCATTGACGGTTACAGTGTTTCTTTAGGTGTGGATAACATCTTTGACGAAGATCCTCCGTATATGTCAAGCGGCTTCAACGATAACACCGACCCACGTACTTATAATACTCAAGGTCGCCATGTATCATTGGCTCTGTCTGCTAGCTTCTAAGTTAAATTCTTAACGAATTAGCTAGAACCAAGCAAGACCAAAAAGCCCTGCACATGCAGGGCTTTTTTTCGTTATAATGTGCCGCATCACAAACCGAACTATCGTATATTTTTACGCGACCTTTGCCAAAGAGAAAAAACCCATGAGACGACCCCTGATTCTAATTGCCTCGCTATTATTGCTTCGCGCACTGACACCTAATGCATTGGCCCAAGGCCCCTTACAAGGCCCCTTACAAGGCCCCTTACAAGGCCCCTTACAAGGTATTGCCGCTTGTAGTCAAGTGACTGATAATAACGACCGCCTAGCGTGCTTCGATCGATTGGCAAGCCAAGTTGCCAGTCAGCCACAAAATCAACCTGTGCACGTTACTCGTCCTCATACCGGGGTGCAACCATCAGTAGCGGTCAATGTCGCAGCAACGACCAAAACAGTGACTGCTCAACAAGCAGTCAAAGCCAAAGAAGCCGACTTTGGCCTTAAAGAAAAAACCGTCGAAAATTTTGGTCTCAAAGAAAAAACCCCAGAAAAAGTCAAACGTCACTTGTTTACCGTTAAAAATTCAAAAGCCGACCGTTATGGTCAGTTAGTCTTTACTTTTGCCAACGGGCAAGTATGGAAACAAACCGATACCCGTACCCGACGACCTTTCACTGGCGCAATCGCAATAGAAGAAGCGCTACTCGGTTCATTCATGTTGTTTAAAAAAGGCAAAGGCTCAGGCATCAGGGTTAAGCGAGTCAAGTAAAGCAACGTATTTGGCCCATTATGGCCGTACGCATATTGTTGCAGCTTATTGTTTTTGTTAAATTTATGCCCTATTGGGTCAATTTACGCTATATTCTATAGAATGATAAAACTTTCCATGCAGAGGTCAGGGTGTCAAAACATTTATTAGTCATTGAAGACACTAAACACGTCGCTCAGGTGATTGAACACATAGGTACTTCATTAGGCTATCGCGTCACTATTGCGGTCTCTTTTGCACAAGTAAAAGAATTACTGTCTAAACCACACGACTTCTTTTTAGCCAGCATTGATTACAGCCTACCAGACGCCCTTGATGGCGAAATCATTCCTTATGTGTTGGAACATCGCATCCCCAGCATCGTAATGACGGGTAGAATGGACGACAAAACCCGTAGCAAAATCCTCAATTTACCGGTGGTCGATTACATCACCAAAGAAAACGCCCAAGCCTACCATTACCTAGCCAGAATTTTAAAATACCAGCTAACCAATAACCGCGTCGGTGTTTTGGTGGTCGATGATTCACTCACGGCCCGCAAACAAATTTGCTTGTTGCTCAAGCGACGTAATTTTAAAGTCTATGATGTTGCTGATGGCACCAAAGCACTGGCCGCTTTGGCTGAGTTTCCTGATATTAAAATGGTTATCACCGACCAAGAAATGCCAGGTATGGATGGCATAGAGCTAGTGCAAAAAATCCGCAAAGGCCGAGCCAAAGATGAGCTGATTGTCATTGGTATATCTGGCACCAATAAAAGTTATCAATCAGCCCGGTTTATTAAAAATGGCGCGGATGATTTTCTGCAAAAGCCCTTCTGCCCAGAAGAGTTTTATTGTCGCATTATGCAGAATATTGAAAAACTGCAACATATCGAAGAAATTCAACGGGCAGCCAATACCGATTATTTAACCTCACTGTACAATCGTCGTTATTTCTTTGAAAAAGCTAAAACGATTTGTAAAGAGATCAAAAAAGCCACTCAACCTAACTTATTGGTGATGCTGGATTTAGATCACTTTAAAAACATCAATGACAGCTACGGACATGATGTTGGCGATCACGTCTTAATTGAATTGTCGAAAATGTTCGGTCAGTACTTTGCGAATGATTTAGTTGCCCGATTAGGCGGCGAAGAGTTTTCAATTATTATGGCAGCAGATGATATCGAGTTAATGACGGATCAATTAAATACCTTCAGAGAGGCGATTGCTAATATGACCATCAATTTTAGCGATTTTAGTTTTAACTTTACCTTGAGTATGGGGGCGATTGTGATCAACAGTGAACAGTCACTGGCGCAGTTGATGTCATTGGCCGATCAGGCGTTATATCAAGCCAAAGATACCGGACGGAATAAACTGGTGATGCATCAGGGTTGATTGATGCCTTATCTTTTAATCGGCAAACACTATCGTTACATGGTTAGATGGGCTTATCAGGATTACTGGAGCGCTTCGTTCTTTAAAGCAAAAACTCACTACCACGGAGGCACGGAGATACGGAGAAAGTCAAAATCAAAAACGATTATTGTTTTTAAGGTTTTTTGCTTTTCTCCGTGCCCCCGTGTCTCCGTGGTGAAAATGCTTTTGATTTTAAAGAACAAAGGGCTCTAAAAACCTCAAAAGCCCACCGACTTCAAAGACAACACCAAATACACTATATTGGGTTGTCGTTCTATTAATTAAACGCGTTCAAACACGGTAGCAATACCCTGACCTAAACCAATACACATAGTCGCCAAACCGAACTCTACGTCTTTGGCTTCCATCAAATTGATTAGTGTGGTTGAGATACGCGAGCCTGAACAACCTAGTGGGTGACCCAGTGCAATGGCACCACCGTTCAAGTTAACCTTATCATCAACCAAGTCAGCCAATCCCAAATCTTTAACTACTGGCAATGACTGGGCTGCAAACGCTTCGTTCAATTCAACCATGCCGATATCTTCAATCGACAATCCGGCCATTTTCAACGCTTTTTTCGAAGCTGGCACCGGACCATAACCCATGATTGATGGATCACAACCAGCAATACCCATAGATTTAACTCGGGCACGAATGTTTAATCCCAACGCTTTGGCTTTCTCTTCTTCCATCATTAACATCGCTGATGCACCATCAGATAACGCAGAAGAAGTGCCCGCAGTCACGGTGCCATTGACCGGATCAAACGCCGGACGCAAGGCAGCAAGCCCTTCAACGGTGGTTTCTGGACGAATAACTTCATCCGATGTGATCAAACGTAAAATGCCGTCGGCATCATGGCCTTGAATAGGCACGATCTCATTATCAAAACGTCCTTCAATCGTCGCCTGATGTGCCAAGCGGTGTGATCTAGCACCAAACTCATCTTGCATTTGACGTGAAATACCGTGCATTTTGCCCAACATCTCTGCCGTCAGTCCCATCATGCCAGAAGCTTTAGCAACAGATTTGGACATGCCCGGATGAAAGTCAACACCATGATTCATTGGTACATGACCCATGTGCTCTACACCGCCAACGAGGTAAACTTCACCCATACCGGTTTGGATACCCATAGCGGCTTCGTGCAAAGCCGACATTGATGAACCACATAAACGGTTAACCGTCACGGCAGGAACACTATGAGGAATGCCAGCCAACAATGAGGCGTTACGCGCAACATTAAAGCCTTGTTCAAGGGTTTGTTGTACACAACCCCAAATCACATCAGCAATCTCAGTAGGATCTACTGCCGAGTTACGTTCTAAAATAGTACGCATTAAATGTGAGGATAATTCTTCTGCACGAACATTACGGAAGACTCCGTTTTTTGAACGGCCCATTGGGCTGCGAATACAATCAACAATTACTGCATTTTTCATCGTCTAATCTCCCGTGAATTATGCTTGATGAAAGGCAGCGCCAGCGGCGGCCATTTCACGTGTTTTATCAGTTACCTGATACATTTCGCCCAAATGGGCGTATTTGTCTGCCAGTTCAACGAAGTTTGCTATACCAATGGTATCAACATAACGTAGTGGACCACCTCTGAATGGCGGGAAACCGAGACCATAAATCAAGCCCATATCTGCTTCGGCAGCTGAACCAATAATACCTTCTTCTAGACAACGAATAGTTTCGTTAATCATCGGCACCATACAACGGGCAATGATTTCGTCTTTATCGAATGCTTTTCTGTTATCGCAAATCGGCGATAACAAGTCATAAATTTCAGGATTAACTTCTTGCTTGGCTCTACCACGTTTATCAACGCTGTAGCTATAATAGCCTTTGCCATTTTTCTGACCGTAACGATCATTGGCATATAATACTTTGATTGGGTCTTTATCTGATTTACCCATGCGTGTCGGGAAGCCATCAGCCATCACGTCAACACAATGATGACAAGTATCAATACCGACAACATCACACAAATAAGCCGGACCCATAGGCCAACCAAAGCCTTTGCTCATCACTTTATCTACTGCCACAAAGTCAGCGCCATCAGCAACTAACAAGCTGAAACCAGCCAAATATGGGAAGAGTACACGATTAACAAAGAATCCCGGACAGTCACCAACCACAATCGGTGATTTGCCCATTTTAGCCGCATAAGCCACAACCGCAGCGATCGTTTCATCAGAGGTTTTTGCGCCGCGAATCACTTCAACCAACGGCATTTTGTGCACCGGATTAAAGAAATGCATGCCACAGAAACGTGCTGGGTTTTCTAAGCTTTTGGCCAACAAATCAATTGAGATAGTCGAGGTATTTGAAGCAATAATAGTATCGTCGGATACTTTAGTTTCAACTTCTTTCAGTACACTGCCTTTGACTTTAGGGTTTTCGACTACCGCTTCAACCACGATATCAACGTCGGCAACCGCATCATAAGACAAAGAAGGTACGATATTATTCAACACACCGGCCATTTTAGCGCCATTGATACGACCGCGAGATAGCTGTTTGTTCAATAATTTAGTCGCTTCTGACAAACCTAGCTCAAGTGCCGCATCGTTGATGTCTTTCATCACGATAGGGGTGCCTTTAGAGGCAGATTGATAAGCAATACCGCCGCCCATGATGCCAGCACCTAAAACAGCGGCTTTGTCGATGGCTTTAGTGGCCATTTTGGCGGCTTTTTTGGCTTTACCCTTGATCACTTGATCGCCAAGGAAAATACCAATTTGTGCAGTTGCCGCATCAGTTTTGGCTAATTTGGCAAATGCCGCATTTTCCAATAACACCGCTTCAGCGCGAGGTAAAGTGGCTTGTTTTTCCATGGTTTGGATAGCTAAAACTGGCGCAGGGTAATGTTTGCCTGCTTTGCCAAAAACCATGCCTTTAGCAACGTTAAAGCTCATTGCTTGCTCAATCGCGTTTAACTTGATTGCAGCTAACTTCGGTTGACGCTTAGCTTTCCAGTCCAGCAGACCGGCAGCAGCGTCTTTAACCATTGAAATGGCAGCGTCACGCAATTTTTCAGGGGCGACAACCGCATCGATTGCCCCTTGTTTTTGGGCATCAACGGCTTTGTAGTCTTTGCCTGTGCTGATCCACTCCATGGCGTTATCGGCACCGATAATACGCGGTAAACGCACGGTACCACCAAAACCAGGCATCAAACCCAATTTAGTTTCTGGTAAACCGATACGGGCTGTGGTGTCAGCAACACGGTAATCCGCAGTTAATGTCCACTCACAACCGCCACCAACAGCAAAGCCATTGATTGCAGCGACTGTCGGCACTGGTAAATCTTCGGCGCTGTCAAAAATGTCAGAAGCGCTTTTGATCCACGGCGTCAATTCTTCTTCTGATGCTTTAAAGGTTTCGAGAAACTCAGTGATGTCGGCACCGACGATAAAAGCGCCTTTGCCTGAGGTGAAAATAACGCCTTTGAGTGAAGCGTCTTTATGTAGAATATCCAGTGCTTCTTGACATTCAGTCAATGTTGCCTGGTCAAATTTGTTGACGGAGCCTGTGGAGTCAAACTTAAACTCAACAAAGCCTTCTTCGAAATAGTCAACTTGAATACTATTACTTTGGTAAATCATTCGATCATCTCCCCCTTGAGAGTCATCATAAAAATTGGCTCTGACCGTATAAAACAAATTAAGGTTGCGATTATCTTGCAACATTAACGAGGTTAAAACCTCGTCTACGGTAGAGCAGGTACATCGTAGACACGAATTCACCGAAATCTCGGCCCATCGCGTTTTTCAGACGATTAAATGTAACCCTATTTGATTGGAGCCTAAAAATTGGAGCCACTTTATATGTGGACAATTTTAAACAGCGCACAGTTTGTCCTGTCCTTGACAAAATTTCAACCTAAATTTAAACACCTGTTTGAATTTCCCGTATCATAGCCAAACTTTTGCTGGCTATGACCAATTAATCAACAAACTGATTAATTGCTGTTTTTTTTCGTCATTTTTTTACTATTTCTTACTATATGGCGCACTAAAGCCATGGTTTTTATCTCAATGTTTGCTATCGTGGTGAGTCCGAACAGATTAGGAATATCCCCCGTTATGCATAGGTTTTGGCCACGACCAGCCACCTTATCTCTATTGTGTTTATTGGCAGCACTATCAACCGTAACCGCAACCGCAACCGCAACTGCAAATATTGCACAAGCGGCAGCGCCTGTTGCAGACTACAGCAAACAGCGAGCTATTTTCTTAAAAGCCGAATATGCTGCCCGTTTATCCAAATCCAGCCACTATAGAAAACTCTATAATCAGCTTGATGGTTATCCGTTACAGCCGTATGTTGAACTGGCTTATTTGAAAAAGCATACTTATTTAAAAAATAAAACGCAGATCCGCGACTTTTTAAAACGTCATAGCAACAGTCCGATGGAATGGCCGCTCCGTAAAAAGTGGTTGAAGTACCTAGCCAAGCGAGATAAACAACAGTTATTTATTGAAGATTACCGTCCTACTCAAGACAGCGCTTTGCAGTGTTATCATTTGCGTTTTCAATTGGCCGCAGGTGCGGACCAGACCAAGATACTGTCGCAAGTTGACGCCTTATGGGTCAGTAAAAAATCACAACCAAAACAATGCGATCCGCTATTTAAAGTGTGGGAGCAAGCGGGTTATCGCACTGCTGAAAAAGTGTGGCAGCGGATAACACTCGCCGCGACCAAAGGCAATCACACCCTGATCCCCTACTTAAAGAAAATATCTCCAGAAAAAGACCAATACTTGGCTGACTTGTGGCATAAAACCCGTCGCCAACCGCAGACGGTCAGCCGACTTAAGGCTTTTCCAAACAAAGATCCCAAAGAACGCGCGATTTTACTTTATGGCATCAAACGACTGATTTGGCGGGATCGCAAGCTGGCTTTACGCAGTTGGGACAAGATGCAAAAGAAGTTTGACTTCACCAATGCTGAAAAGGCCGAGGTAACTAAAGTATTTGCCATTCGTTTGGCCAAAGCGGGTGATCAAAAAGCTTCACAGTGGCTGGAGAAAATTCCTGCCGATGACTTAACTAATGACATTATTCAATGGCGTATTGCTGATAGTTTACGGCGCGGCGATTGGGATGACGCCTTGGCGGTATTACAATCGTTAAATCAGCAAATGGCCGATAAAGAAAGCTGGTCTTACTGGCTGGCACGGGCGTTGGAGCAAACTGGGGCAACAGCAGATGCCAACAAGTTTTATCAAAAAGTGGCCAAAGAACGTCATTATTATGGTTTTTTAGCTGCCACTGTGATTAATCAAATGCCTAATTTAGCTGATAGCCCACTGGTTTTTAGTGAGGCTGAAATCAACGCTATTAACAATATCCCGGGCGCACAAAGAGCATTAGAATTTCGTCAATTATCGCGCTTCAACCAAGCTCGGCGAGAGTGGAACTCATTGAATAAACCATTAAACCGACGGCAAAAACTGGCAGCAGCAAAGTGGGCCAATCAGCATCAATGGTTTTCGCGGGCGATCTTTACTTTGCCTCAGCAATCGTACTGGGATGATGTTAATTTACGCTTTCCGTTGGCCTATAAAACTATCGTTTCAAAGCATTCGAAACGAAACAAGTTGGAGCCTTCATTGGCCTTTGCCATTGCTCGCAGAGAAAGCTCATTTATGGCTGATGCCTACTCACCAGCTGGGGCGCTTGGTTTAATGCAAATGATGCCTGCTACTGCTCGTTTCATTGCTAAAAAGAAAGTTAAACGCAACAACCTGTTTAATGCCAACACTAACGTCCGCTATGGCACCGATTACCTGAAATATCTGCTCAAAAGTGTCGATAACAACGAAGTGATCGCCGCTGCCTCATACAACGCCGGAAGCTCCCGGGTGAACAAATGGATTAAATCTCACAAAGCGTTGTCGGCAGATATTTGGATTGAAACAATACCTTATAAAGAAACTCGGGATTACGTTAAAAGCGTACTGGCTTATCGTCAGATATACTCGAATCTGCTGGGCAATTCAGAAAATAAATTTAAACCTTTGGTGACCATGAAAATTGGTCGCTAGAATCGTCAACCATCTATTATAAAGAGTTTAAAATGGACAGATTAGTCACCTTTTATCAACAACACATAGAAGAAAACCAATCTCGTGTCGCTACAATTTTGGCGCGTGAAAACCTCGATGCGCTAGTGATCCACTCGGGTCAGGCTAAGCGCCAGTTTTTGGATGATATGGACTATCCATTTAAAGTAAACCCGTTGTTTAAAGCTTGGTTGCCAGTCACTGATAATCCCAATTGCTGGTTGATTGTTAATGGCACTGATAAACCTAAATTGATTTTCTATCGACCAAAAGATTTTTGGCACAAAGTGCCTGACGAGCCACAAGACTTTTGGACTGACTACTTTGATATCGAACTATTAGAAAAAGCCAATGAAGTCGAAGAGTTGTTACCCTATGACAAAGACCGCATTGCCTATCTTGGTGAACAACTTGAAGTGGCCAAAGCGCTGGGGTTTGAACAAATTAATCCTGAGCCCGTATTAAACTTTCTGCATTTTTATCGCGCCTACAAAACTGATTATGAACAAGTTTGCCTGCGCGAAGCCAATCGTTTAGCGGTGGCAGGACACCGAGCCGCCAAAGCGGCTTTTTATGCTGGCGCTTCAGAGTTTGATATTCAAATCGCCTTTTTACAGGCTACCAGCCATTGTGAAAGCGAAGTGCCTTACGGCAATATTGTCGCCTTAAATCGTAATGCGGCGATTTTACATTATCAACACTTTGAACGGCTGGCTCCCAAAGAAACCCATCGCCATTCATTTTTGATTGATGCCGGTGCTAGTTTTAACGGTTATGCCGCTGATATCACCCGCACCTATTCATATAAAACAGATGAATTTGCTCAATTGATTGACGCGATGAACACGATGCAAATTGACCTAGGTAATGGTTTAAAACCCGGTATTAACTACGGTGACCTACATCTGCAATGTCATCAAAAAACCGCCGAATTATTGGCTGAATTTAAATTCGTTAACCTTAACGCCGAAGAAATTCAGCAACAAGGCATCGTTAACACCTTCTTCCCCCACGGTCTCGGCCATCATCTAGGATTACAGGTGCACGATATGGGTGGTTTTATGGCTAACGAACGTGGGACAAATGTTAACGCCCCAGAAGGCCACGACTATTTACGTTGCACTCGCGACGTAGAGCCTAATATGGTATTCACTATTGAGCCGGGGCTGTACTTTATCCCTAGCTTGTTGGAGTCACTAGCAAAATCACCACAAGGCAAATACATCAACTGGGATAAGGTCGACAATTTCCGCAAATTTGGTGGTATTCGCATCGAAGATAACATCATCGTGCATCGTGAGCGTAATGAGAATATGACTCGGGATTTGGGCTTGGAGTAAAGTTGAAGCCAATTGCTCAATCCTCAATGTCTTTCACCAGCACATCAATGGCTTCATTAATATTGTCCATTTGCGCAGAGAGTGCGGTTTGGGCGTTTTCTAATCCTTGATTATAAAAATAACCGCCAATCTTTTCGGCAAAAAAATCGAGCAGGAACTCGGCATCAAAATCGCCAATTTCCTGATCGAGTTCGTGGTCAAAATATCGTTGGATTTTACTGACGATGGCGGCTTTTTGTACGCTAGAAAAAGTGATTTGGGTCATGGGATGTGTGGTGTTGGTTAAAGTTGGCGCTGATTATTCCAGCCATTGGCGGTTTTGCAAAGATTTTTGTTGCTTGATCAGTATCGCCAAGCGATTAAATCTTTGCTAAATTGCCGCTATTGTTTCTCTTTGATTAAATAAATTTGTGATGAACCTGATTAAATTTCTGCTCGCTTGCCTAATAATGACGCTGACGCCGGTTCAGGCGCAAACGCTGTTTTTGACCACTTCCGATAATATTACTATTCATGGTGAGCTATCAATACCTGAAACTTATGTTGAGAAATATCCTGTGGTGATCCTGATTCATCAAGGCGGCTCAGACCATACTGAATGGGATTTTATACTGCCTGCATTATTGGCAAAAAATTATGCGGTATTGGCTTATGACGTTCGTGGTCATGGCAAATCAACGCCAGTTGAGAGTATTTATCCGCTGTTTAATAACCCTAAATTGGCCCCGAAAGATTTGCTGGCAGTGCTGGCTTACCTTAAAAGCAAAAATTATATCGATAATGACCGCATTGCCGTGGTCGGCTCATCGGTTGGTGCTAATTTGGCGAATGTGGCGATTGCCAATATGGGGGTGAAAACTGCGGTGGCGATGTCTGGTAAAACCACTGCGGTGCAAAATCTGGCAGCTAGTAAAATCTTAAATATGCAGTCGGTATTTTATATTTCGTCCAATGAAAGCGAAGGTGCGAGGGCGTTATGGGCAAAGGAGTTATATCAAATGACCCAATCACCCCGCCGCCTGACCATAGTGCCGGGCTCTCAAGCTCATGGTGTTGGCATTTTTAAAGATAAAGCCGATCTGCAACAAGAAGTATTGGAATGGTTAGGGCATACGTTATAAATAACTACACTCAGTGAGATAGCGGATTACCCCATAGTCTTGTAGCCAGTCGATTTGCTGTTGATTGCGAATGAGAAAGTGACCGCTGTAATTCATGCCGTTAGAAAAAATCCCATTGATGTTATTGCTTGAGCGCGGAATAATTAATAACCAATGGTCGCTGAGCAATAGGTTATAAGGTTGACACTGCTGTTGATCAGGCTGTTGATTGGATTGCGGGTAAAGCTCCAATTCAGTCATGCCTTGAATGTAGTCTGTTAGCAGCGTTTGGGCATTGAGTTGATCATAACGATAAAGTTTATGCTTGAATGGTAATTCTCCGCTTAAAATCAATGGCGTCAGTGGAATGGTGGTTTTTACCAGTTGCATGTGACGGTGCGGCTGACTGGCACCAGCGACTTTGCCGCCATTATAAAACCCCAGAATATCACTGCCGTCAAAACCCATTAACCAAGATTCAAAATCGTTGAGCTGCAACGGCGTGCTTTGTTCAATATAGGTGTTGGAACAAATCAGTAGATGAGGCGCTAACACTGGGAATTTATTGAGTAAACAAACGTGATCAGCGCCTGCTGGGCCAACAAACATGTCTTCGTCATAAGGTAAAAAGGGATTGCCGCCAACTTTGCCTTGATTGATTTTACGTTGTAGGTTGGCGTTGATCACATGTAGATAAAAGTCGTTGCCGTTTTGGCTGATAACAGTCGGCTCTGTGGCAATCGGCAATAAACTGTGACTGGCTAGTGCTGCCTGAGCGACTTGCTGCGCGGGTGTCCAAAACATTGGCAATCCTTTTGGGTGATCAGAGCGTCCAATAATGCCATCCTGTGGAGGTCACCACAAGCACCATTGCTTTGATTTCTTGATTGGCTTTGACTCATTTAGCGACTGACCATTTTGCTTTGATTGTGTCGAGCACCCCATCATCTTTGAGTTTTTGAAAAGCTTGTTGATAACGTTTAACTAAAGCCGGGTCGCTGCGCAAGTTAAAGGCAATACCGAGATTATTATTGAGGGCTTTGATTTCGAATAATCTGATCATTTTGGAAAAGTCATATTGCATCCGGTCGAGTCGCTTGCGCAAGGATTGCTCAGAGCTGACAATCAAATCCACCCGCTCGGTGAATAACATGCCCAAGTTTTGGTTGGGTTTGACCAGTCGATAGAGTTTCTCGAAATGCTGCGAAGTGAAGTATTGATCGGGGTTTGAATGCCTAGAAGTGGCGATGGTATAAGCCCGTAATTGATTGAGAGAGGTAAACGGCTTAGTGAATTTGCTTTTGAGTCCCCAAATATATAGCTTTTCACCGTTAAGACGACCGACCCACTGAAATAACTTATCTCTGACTTGCGTATGGGCAATGGTAAAAATCAGGGTGTTTTTGTGTTTTTTAGCTGTACTGTATGCTCTGGCCCAAGGCATGACCTGGATGTCGGCTGTGTCACCAGTGAGTTTAAACATGGCATTAACCACTTCTATAGAAAAACCGCCGAGCGTCCCGTCTTGGTTGCGAATTTGATAAGGAGGAAAGATTTCGGTGACTACTTCAATTTGTGCGGCTGGTGTGGCAAAGCTTAAAAGTAACAGGCTGATTATTAGTAGGGCTTGTTTGCTTATGCGAATAAGAGAATGGGGTATATTAAGTATATTAAGTATATTAAGTATATTAAGAGTTGTCATGCAGACATCATAACTGAAAATGTTCTTCGGGTCATTACCACAGTGATGGCGAGAATCCCCCGCCAACTGCATTTTGTTTTTTACTATTTGGTGGTTTTAAAACTGCCGACTAATTCTTGTAATCGACTAGTCATTTGTGCCAAGTTAACACTTTGCTCGACGATCTGTTTTGAGTCGTCAGAAATGGCTGACGACATTGACGATATTTTATGCACATTCTGGTTCATCTCGGCAGCCACCGCACTTTGCTCCTCGGTAGCTGTGGCTATTTGCATGTTCATATCATGAATGGTTCTGATCTCCGCAACGATATTGCCAATGCTGCTGCCAGCTTGCTGAGCGATGTTTGCGCCTGTGGCGACTTCTTTTACGCCCTGCTCCATAGTTGCCACCGCATCTCGGGCACCAGATTGTAATTGGTTGATAATACTGTGAATATCAGCCAGTGATACGGCGGTACGTTGGGCGAGGCCGCGCACTTCGTCGGCGACGACGGCAAAACCTCTGCCGGATTCACCTGCTCGGGCAGCTTCAATCGCGGCATTTAATGCCAACAGGTTGGTTTGATCGGCGATGTCTGAGATCACGCTTAGTACTTGGCCGATTTGGCCGGAGGCATCGTTGACTTGATCGACCACCTTGGAGGCTTCATCAAGGTGCTGGTTAATATTCTGGATCTGATTGACGGTATTTTTGACCGCGCTTTGGCCCATGGCGGCGGTTTTATCCGCTTGTGCGGTTGAATCTGATGCGGTGGTGGCGTTGTTGGCAACATCATCGACAGTGGCGGTCATCTCAGTGACTGCACTGGCCAATTGTTCGGTGTGGGCGAGTTGGGTTTGGATCGCCTGATCGCTCGAATTGGTGATATTTTGTAGTTTATGGGCACTGCTGGCAATGACCCCGGTGACTTGTTTTTGTTCGATGATAATGGTTTGGATTTTTTCAATAAAAAGGTTAAAAGACTTGGCGACTTGAGTCAGTTCATCGGCCTTGTTTGAGTGTTTTAGCCGGGCGCTGAGATCACCTTGACCTTCGGCGATATCGTTCATTGTTGCGCTGAGTCGTTGTAACGGCGGAATGACAGAAAAATAAAGCTTAACCAGAACGGCTATTATTATGATGGCGAGAATGATTAATGCGCCGATCATACTGCCCTTGGCACCGTCAATGGCTCCATTGATATGGGTACTCGATTCAATGGTCATTTGTTTATACTGGTTGTCGAGGATTTTAAAGGCATCGAAGGCGGGTTTATCGCTGATTTTAACGCTAGCATCGATTTCTTGGGCGTTTTTGCCATCGGCTAGTAGCTGTTTGATGAACCTGCTGTTGACATAATAAGCTTCTGCCACTTTGGCAATGTCAGACAAACCTTCTCTTTCTTTTTGGGTCAAACTGCTGAGCTGGCGATATTCTTCCATCGCTGCGGTCAGTGCACTGAAACTACTTTCAATACGGGGGAGGTATTTGTCTTGCCCGCGCAGTACATAGTTTTTGAAGTTATGGATTATCCCGCCGTAGCCGAAATTGGCTTTAATGTTCATTAATAATTGCTGGCGTTTGGCTGCTTGTTGCTGATAGTCGATCCAACTGTCGGCGACGGGAGTTACGGTACGAAAAATTTGCCAACCACTGATTGCGATCAATATTAAAATTACCACGATCATTGCAATTATTTTGTGTCGTATGGTCAATTGATTAAACATCTGTCTTTTGCCTTGTATTTTAGGGTTATGCTAGTCCCTTTAGCTGGATTTGATATTAAATTCTCATAGCATGGTTATTATTGTTTTTAGCTTGAAAGCCTATTCGTGGCTATGGTGTTTGTATGAACTTTTTGGTTATTTTGTATCAGCCACCTCGATTAGTATTCGGTAATAAAATTGAATGGCAGCGAAGTAGTCATTAACCGCAATTTGTTCGTTAATGCCATGAAAGCGTTTGAGCTTTTCTTTGCTGGTTCGGATTGGTAAAAAGCGATAAACATGGTCGGCGACAGGATAAAAAAACTTGCTGTCAGTACTGCCCTGAACCAAATAAGGGGCGACCAGAATGTTGGGATCAGACTCGATGATAGTTTGTGTAATTAAACTATAGCCATAGCTGTCGGTGGACGAAACGGGGGAAGGGTTCACTTGGTCGGTGACTGCTATTGCTACTCTGGGATCATCAATGATTTGTTCGACTCGTTTTTTAACGCTGTCGGCAGTTTCGCCGGGAAAAATTCTCACGTTGATCACGCCATTGGCTACTGTAGGTAAAACATTGGCTTTGGGACTGCCACTGACTTTAGTGGCGGCTGTGGTGGTATGCAGGCTGGCCGCTAGTTTTGATTGGTTCATTAATACGCTTTTCACCAGTGGTGATAGCAGCCACAGATTGGCCATCGCCAAACGGGTGCCAAAAGGAGCGTAGCTGCCGATAGCGTCAAAGGTCAGTTCACTGAATAACAAACTGGCGGGAAAGGGATTTTGTTCTGTTTTTACAATGGCTTGGCTGAGGATCCCCACGGCGGTTTGCGCTGGCGGTTGTGATGAATGGCCACCTGATGCGGTGACTTTGAGGTGCAGATTAGCATAGCCTTTTTCGGCGATGCCAATGAGGGCGACGGGGCGGTCAAATCCTTGTACTATACCTTCGGTGATTGCGCCGCCTTCATCGAGCACAAAATCAAAATGGACATTATTGGCGGCAAAATGCTCAGCGATTTTGGCCGCACCGGCGTTACCGCCGATTTCTTCGTCGTGACCAAAGGCTAAGTAAATGCTGCGTTGGGGTTTGATACCTTGTTCTAGCAAGATTTCGGTGGCTTGCATCAGGGCAATCAAACCGCCTTTATCGTCGATAGTTCCTCGACCCCAAATAGCTTCGTCGGTGATATCACCACTGAATGGCTCATGGGTCCATTGTGCCCGAGTATGTTGATCAACTGGCACCACATCCATATGGCTGAGCAATAACACTGGTTTTAGTGCTGGGTTTTGCCCTGGCAGGTGAAAAATCAAACTATATTGATTTATCACGGTTTTCTTGGCGATTTTGTCGACCAGGGGAAAGGCATTTTGCAGATGTTGATGAAACTTTAAGAAGGCGGCTGCATCGAAGTGTCGCAGCTTGTCGGCGGTTTTATCGAAGGAAATAGTGGGGATTTTAATTGCGTCGGCAAGTTTTTGCAGTGCGTCGGTTTGATTGAATATCGCTTTAGCTGGGAGTTGTATTCGGGGAGCTGGTTGTTGATTGTCAAAAGTGTAAATGGCGCGAAATAGCAGGGTACTGACGAGTGTGAGCAGTAGCAGCGCTGATGTTAATGCAATTTTTTTCACCGGTTTACCCATTGATTTTGTTATTAAAGCCTTGAAACATTTGACATAAAGCTGTCATAAATTCCAAGGTTCCAACAGTATGCACATATTTTCTTGATTTGCATCAAGTTTTTGTTTTCAATTGGGTAACACTTTTAGGTAACCTATATGGTGTATTGTCTTTACGTTATCTATCGGTTTTAAAACTCCCCACCAGATTTTGCAATTGGTCGGTCATTGCTGCGAGGTTGATGCTTTGTTCGGCGATTTGTTGTGAGTCGTTGGAGATCGATGATGACATTGACGATATTTCGTGTACGTCTTGATTCATCTGTGCGGTCACCACGCTTTGTTCTTCGGTCGCTGTGGCGATTTGTCTGTTCATATCATGAATGGTTCTTATCTCTTGGACTATATTGCTGAGGTTGCTACCGGCTTGTTGGGCAATATTTGCCCCGGTAGCGACTTCTTTTGCGCCTTGCTCCATTGTTGATA
>CBDIDQ010000130.1:0-81048 GCA_965277695.1 Alteromonadaceae bacterium | reverse complement strand
GTGATTGATACTCCTGATTACTCTTAATATTCGAGCGCGGATTAAAGTTCATGCCCTACTATATCAAAACGGGCGCTAACGTAAAGCGCATTTTTAAGTTGATGATTTTAAGCACAAAGATAGCTTGCTCAGCGGTGGGTTTTAAGGGTTTAAAAGGTAAATTTAGTGAGGTTTTTTGCCGCTAGGTTTTGCCAGTCAATTAATACCAAAATAAGTCAATTTTACCCTTAGTGCCTAGAACACTTAGGTGATACAATTTGCTAAATCTCGGATCCCCCCTCAAAAGAGTCAAACTTAATGTCACAATTAAAAAATGATCGCTATATACGCGCGTTGTTAAAACAACCAGTTGATAAAACCCCGGTATGGATGATGCGTCAAGCCGGCCGGTATTTACCGGAATACCGTGAACTACGGGCCAAAGCAGGCGACTTTATGTCGGTTTGCACCAATCCTGAATTGGCTTGTGAAGTGACCTTGCAGCCGTTACGACGTTTTGACTTGGATGCGGCGATATTATTTAGTGATATTTTAACTATACCCGATGCCATGGGCATGGGTTTGTATTTCGAGGAAGGCGAAGGCCCTCGTTTTAAGAAAAGTATTTATGATATTACTGATGTGATTAACTTGCCGATACCCGATCCTGAGCAAGAATTACGTTATGTGATGGATGCGGTACGAACCATCCGTCGTGAATTAAATGGTGATGTGCCATTGATTGGTTTTTCAGGCAGTCCATGGACGTTGGCGACTTATATGGTTGAAGGCGGTAGTAGTAAGACCTTTAGCAAAATCAAAAAGATGGCTTATGTCGAACCAGAAATTCTACACATTTTGCTGGATAAGCTGGCCGATTCAGTGATCTTATATCTTAATGCGCAAATCGCTGCGGGTGTTCAATCAGTAATGATTTTTGACACTTGGGGCGGAGTATTAACGCCAAAAGATTACAAAGAGTATTCTTTGTATTATATGGACAAAATCGTTAAAGGTCTGACTCGTGAAAAAGATGGTGTAAAAGTGCCTGTGACGCTGTTCACCAAAAATGGCGGCATGTGGCTTGAGACTATTGCAGCGACTGGTTGTGATGCTATTGGTTTGGATTGGACCATTGAAATGGCTGATGCACGTAAACGAGTCGGCGACAAAGTGGCGCTGCAAGGCAACATGGATCCTGCGATATTACATGGTACGCCTGAGCGCATTCGCCAAGAAGTGCAGCATATTCTTGATGGTTACGGTCAGGGCTCTGGTCATGTGTTTAACCTCGGCCATGGTATTACACCTGATGTTGCGCCAGAAAATGCCGAGATCTTTATTAATTCAGTTCATGAGTTAAGTCAGGCTTATCATCTGTTTGATGGCGATATAGAGTAATAAACGCCGCTTATTCCTTAAGCTTATTCCTTAAGCCTATTCCTTAAAGAAAGGTTCATCACCCTGCTGTAGCATTTCTTCGATATCTTCAATATCGACGGGCAGGGTGACATCACCAAAACCCGGTTTGCCGGGAATAGTATGGCTTTCGTTAGCCCACTCACCCAAATCAATTAATTGGCAGCGCTTGGAACAAAACGGGCGATATTCGCTGGTTTTATTCCAGATGACTTCGGCTTTACAGGTAGGGCAGTTGACTATTGTTGTTGAGGTGCTTGTTGAGGTGCTTGTTGAAGTTGGTGACATGTTTTTTACCGATTGAATTGGGTTAATTGGTTAATTGTGTATTGGATTAACAGCGAGCAAGAGAGAAGAGTATATCTTGTTCAGCTTTGATAGAGCCATGTTCGTGATCTTCACATAACTGCATAAAGCGAATGGTATAACGGTGTTTATTGCCACTGACAGTAGGATAAGCTTCATAAGCCGGGGTGTACTTAATCCGCAATAACTCAATCTTTTCAGCATTATCTTGATAAAAACCCCCCACCGCTTTGAGTGAAGTGAATTCACTACGTTCTCTGATAAAGTTTAAGCTGATATTGAGGGCTTCTTCAACCGGGGACAGTCGCATTAACCAATTTTGGATGTGTTCGGCCTGTTTTTCTGGCGGTAAGTGGATCCAAAAATGTAGCTGAGGTAAATCAAAGTGACAGGTACCACCTGAAATGCTAAATCGTTGGCGAATGCTAGCCAAAAATGGATCATCTTTTAATTGGTTGCAAATACGCCCCATTTTGTTGAGGGTATTTTGTAATTGCACCACTTTTTTCAGGGTCTGTTGCAAGGTTTCATTACAGATTTGTGGATGTCGTGCCCACTGTACTAACGATTGTTCATTGCGATCCAGTTCTTTACCTAAATCACCTCGAATGTCATTACGTTCAAGTAACTCAATCAGGGCAAATAGCGATTCAAAAAAAGCCGTCGGTTGAAAGGGATACTGGAGGTTTTTACAGTTGTGGACTTGTTGAAGTAGATGCTCGACTCGCATAAAAGTACGGAGTTTCTCATTGAGTGGGTGTTCGTAAATAACCAGCTTCATTTATGTTATCTTTTTTTCAACAGTAAAGTGTAATTGTAACCCGTTACAGGCTCTAGCCGTAAGTGATGAATACTAAGTGGGATTTTTAGAAAAAGCCATAAATTTTGCGTGAAGTATTGGAATTTGTTGTTTTACCTGGGTCCAAGGTAAATTATTGTCGATCACGTCATCGGCTTTAGCTAATCGTTCATCACGCTCGATTTGTGCTGCGATAATACTTTTAACTTGAGATTCGTCAACATTATCTCTATTACAGGTTCGCGCAATTTGAGTTTCGATCGGCACGTCAACCACCAAACTGGTGCTGATAAAGCGCTCCAGTTTGTTTTCAAACAACAGCGGGGCAACTAAAATGCAATAGGCAGATTCAGCCGCATGAAGTTGCCATAGCATTTCGCTGCGAATGGCGGGATGCAATAATCTATTGAGCCATTGCCTGTTTTCTAGATTGGAAAAAGTCAGTATTCTTAACTGTGGTCGATCCAAGGTGTAATCACCTAGTAATATGCCAACACCAAACTTTTCAACAATAGCCTTCAAGCATTTGCTGCCGGGTTTTACCGCATCTCTGGCAATTACGTCAGCATCAACAAGATCAGCGCCCAAACGGGCGAATTCATCGGCAACGGTGCTTTTTCCGCTGCCGATGCCCCCAGTTAGCCCAACGATGTAGTCACTCATATTTTTCTTCCTGATCAGTTATTTAGTGATAGACAAATTGTTGCAGGTAAAAGTCGATCATCGGCTCACCCCATAATAAGGTAAGCCAGCCAGCAATGGCAATGTAGGGTCCAAAAGGAATAGGGGTATTTTTGCCTTTTTTTTGCTGGTAGATAATAAACACGCCAAAAATAGCGCCGACAAAAGAGGATAGCAACACCACTAATAAGACACTCTGCCAGCCCAGCCAAGCACCAAATACCGCCAGTAATTTAAAGTCACCAAATCCCATGCCTTCTTTGCCAGTAGCCAGCTTAAACAACCAATAGACTGACCACAAGCTGAGGTAACCGACACTCGCGCCAATAATGGCTTGCTCGGGTGCAATGCCAAGTCCCATAACGCTGATCACCAACCCTAGCCATAATAATGGCAAGGTGATCTGATCAGGTAATAACATGCTGTCTAAATCAATAAAAGTCAGCGCAACCAAACCCCACGTTAATAAGATATAAAGCAGCGCTATTGGCGTTGGACCAAAGTGAACCGCAACAATTACGCTGAGTATCGCAGTTAACAATTCGACCAGCGGATAACGTATTGAAATCGGGGCGGCGCAGTTTGAGCATTTACCGCGTAAAAAAAGCCAGCTTAACAGTGGAATATTTTCCAGTGCGGTGATTTGATGATCACATTTAGGGCAAGCAGAGCGGGGTAGAGATAAGTTGTAAACCTCAGCTTGCGCTGTGGTTGGCTTTTTATTATCAACCAGTTCGTCAGCAAGATACTCACGGCATTCACATAACCATTCTCTTTCCATCATGATGGGCAAACGATGGATCACTACGTTTAAAAAGCTCCCAACAACGAGTGAAAATAAAGCCACGGTGGTATAAAAATAGCTGGGGTTGTTGACCATTAAGGTCAGTATATTCTCAAACATTATTTATCACTTTATTTATCACTTTATTTAATTACTTTACCCATATCAAAAATCGGCAGATACATTGAGATAATCAAACCACCAATGACAACACCTAAAAACGCCATGATCATTGGCTCAATTAGCGCGGTTAAGCCATCGACGGCATCGTCAACCTCGCCTTCATAAATATTGGCCACTTTATCGAGCATCGCATCAAGGGCACCAGATTCTTCACCAATAGCGACCATCTGAGTAACCATGGGAGGAAATACGCCGGTATTTTTCATCGCAAAATTCATTTGGTTACCAGCGGAGACCTCGCTACGAATTTCCATGATAGCATCGCGGTATACGGCGTTGCCAGAAGCACCAGCGGCGGATTCTAGCGCTTCAATCAACGGCACACCAGCGGCGAAGGTGGTACTGAGTGTTCGGGCAAAACGGGCAACGGAGGCTTTATTTAATATTATGCCTATGACTGGGAGCTTAAGCTTGACCGCATCAACCTGATCACGCAATTTTGGACTGCGCCGCTGGGCCTGAACAAACAGGTAGCCGCCAATACCTAAACCAATCACCACCATCCACCAATAGGCTTGCATCGTCTCTGACAGGCCAATAACAAAGAGGGTAAAGGCCGGAAGCTCTGCACCAAAACCAGCAAATATCTCCTGAAACTGCGGCACCACAAAAATCAATAGAATACTGGTGACAACCCCGGCAATCGTAAGCACGGCAATAGGGTAGTTCATCGCTTTTTTGATTTTTGATTTGAGCGCTTCCGCTTTTTCTTTGTAAGTTGCCACTCGGTCAAAGATGTTATCCAGCGCACCAGATTGTTCACCGGATTGGACCAAATCACAATATAAATCATCAAACAGCAAAGGAAATTCTCTGAGCGTTTCAGAGAAGGGCACCCCAGCTTGAACCTTGGCATTTAAATCAACGATGAGTTTTTGCATGGTTTTGTTTTCAGTGCCCATGGCAATCATTTCTAGGGTTTGCACCAATGCGACACCCGCTAGTAACATGGTGGCCACCTGCCGGGTGAAAACCGCAATATCGGCAGGTTTGATTTTTTTGCCACCATCCATACCAAATAGTGGTTTGGGTTTTTTCTTGACTTTCGATGGTGTCAGGCCCTGACGGCGCACGTAGGCTTTAGCCTCCATCACTGAAGTGGCTTGGATTTCGCCGTTGACTTTTTTACCTTTGCGATTAACTGCGCTCCAAGCGTAAAAATCCGGTTCTGTGGGTTTTTTGTTTTTTATAGCCATAAGTTTTATTGGTTACTTGTCGTGTGCATTTTTTAGGTTTTAGTCACTCGATTGATTTCTGACAAACTGGTTAAACCGTTAGCGGCTTTTACTAATGCCGACTCGCGTAAATCGGCAATGTTTTCTTTTTTGGCCTGCTCGGCAATTTCAATCGCGTTACCATTTTGCATGATAATTTTCGACATCGCACTGCTAATTGGCATTACTTGATAAATACCTATTCTTCCTTTGTAACCATTAGTGCAATGGTCGCAGCCGACCGCTTTGTATAATGTCATTTCGGTTTGTTGTTGCATGGTAAATCCCTGCTTGGTCAATTCAACTTCGGGCAAGGTTTCTAATGCCTTACATTGTGCACATAATCGTCTGGCCAAGCGCTGGGCGATCACTAAAGTGACGGTGCTGGCAGTGTTGTATGTAGGCACACCCATGTTGCTTAAGCGGGTTAGCGTCTCTGGCGCGGAGTTAGTGTGTAATGTGGATAACACCAAATGGCCGGTTTGCGCCGCTTTAATGGCTATTTCAGCGGTTTCTAGGTCGCGTATTTCACCAACCATGACGACATCTGGGTCCTGACGTAAAAAAGAACGCAATGCCGTCGGAAAATCCAGTCCGGCTTTGTTATTGATATGCACCTGATTAATCCCGGGCAAGTTGATTTCAACCGGATCTTCGGCGGTTGAGATATTGGTCGCTTCAGTATTGAGAATGTTGAGTCCAGTATATAGCGAGACCGTTTTACCAGAGCCAGTAGGCCCGGTGACCAGTATCATACCTTGTGGTTGCGCCAGAGCGTCAAGGAAAAACTTTTGTTGCTCAGGTTCATAACCCAATACTTCGATGCCTAACATGGCACTGGAAGAATCGAGGATCCGCATCACTATTTTTTCACCCCATAAAGTCGGCAAGGTACTGACTCGAAAATCAATCGACTTTTTCTTGGTGATTTTCAGCTTAATACGACCATCCTGAGGTAGCCTTTTCTCGGCAATGTTCAATTTCGACATCACCTTTAAACGCGCTGATAATCGCTGGGACAAACTGATAGGCGGCCGGGCAACTTCATGCAACAGGCCATCAATACGAAAGCGGATACGATACATTTTTTCGTAAGGTTCAAAATGCAGATCAGACGCGCCTTTACGAATGGCATCCATCAATATTTTATTGATGTAAACAATGATGGGGGCATCTTCTTTGTCGATTGGTGAATCACTATCAATACCGTCAGAACTATCAAGTTCAAGTTCACCAAACTCTTTAACATCAAGGTCGGAGATATCAAGATTGTCATCAGAGGCATCAAAAATTCTCTCCAGCGTATCCATCAGTTTTTGATGTTCTACCACCACCGCTTCGGTTTGCATGCCACTGTTAAAAGCAAAATCCTCCAGTGCCTGAAAGTCTGTCGGATCGGCAATGGCAATAAAGGCTTTACGGCCTTTTTTGGCCAGCGGCACTATCTGATGCTTACGCATCAGTTTTTCAGTGATCAGGTCGTCGGGAATTGTTGAAATATCAAGGTGATCAATATCAAACAAAGGCGCTGAAAAGGTTTTGAAACAAAAGTTCGCCAGCGCTTCTTGGCTGATAAATTTTTCGGCAATCAGAAATTCGGGCATGGTGCTGTAATCTGAGGCATTTTGCTGCAAACCGGCTTTAAAGGCGATTTCATCAATCAGATTGGCGACACAAAGCTGCCTGATTAATGGGCTGGTAGCGCTCAGAGGCATTCAGCGGTCCTTGTGATGGTTGCTGTTCGGGGTTTGAAGTGGCCTGAAAGCCAAGCGTTCAGGGATTGAAATCACTTTATACTATGGCAGGGGGTGGGGCAACACTCAGCGGTTAAAAAGACGCAATAAAAAAGGCAGCTAAAGCTGCCTTTTTTGCTTAACAACAGATTGTTAGGTGATTAGCATAAACCGTGTTCGATACAGTCACCACCGATTGTCCAATCCACTTTACCAGCTGCGACAGTAGGCGACAAAATGTAAGTTCTGGAATCAACGTCTGCACTACCCGTGGCTGTGATTTCACCATCAACAACATTAACACTGGTGACTTTACCTGAAGCAGTTAAGTTGATCACACCATGTGCACCGCCGTCAAGATCACCTATAGGAACGCCCGTTTGTACGCCAATTTCTACTGCTGTTTTAGCTGCACTGGTCGCTAGGATAACCTCAGAGAATTTGGCTTTTTTGGTGTAGGTTTGATAGGCGGGTAAAGCAACGGCGGCTAGGATGCCGATGATTGCCACTACGATCATTAATTCAATCAGGGTAAAACCTTTTTGCGTACTATTACGTAGGTCTCTACGCATGTTTTTCATATTACTCATCTTGATACTTCTCCAACAAATTAGTTTAACGTTTTTTAGGGGCTTTCTTAAGTCTGGCCCTTTCTGATTATTTTGCAACATTAAATAACAATTTCTTGCTTTTTTTTATTGATTTTTTGCTTTTCTGAACAAAAGTTGATTATTTATCAACAGTTTGCTCATTACTATGAATAAGTAAAACAACGCAAAAAAAGCCCAAAAGCATAAAAATAATGAGTTGGATCAGCCAAAGCGCATCGACAGGTCGATTGACTGTACATTTTTGGTCAAAGCACCAACAGAGATAAAATCGACATTGGTTTGCGCATATTGACTGATCGTACTGATATCCATATTGCCGGAAACCTCCAGTTTGGCTTTCTTTGCGGTCAGTTCAACGGCCTTGTTAATGTCAGGTATAGAGAAGTTATCCAGCATAATAATATCTGCACCGGCATTGAGGGCTTGGCGCAATTCGTCAAGGTTTTCAACTTCAACCTCAACCGGTTTACCGGGGAAGTTGGCTCTGGCGGTGTTAATGGCGTTGGCAATTGAACCACAACCGGCAATATGGTTTTCTTTGATTAAGAAGGCATCGTATAAACCCATCCGGTGATTTTTGCCGCCACCACAAGTCACCGCGTATTTTTGCGCCAAACGCATTCCCGGCAAAGTTTTGCGAGTATCAAGCAGCTGAGTTTGGCTGCCACTTAATTGGGCGACATATTTTGCAACTAGGGTTGCGGTGCCCGATAGGGTTTGAATGAAGTTTAAGGCAGTGCGCTCGCCAGTTAATAAAATACGGGTATTGCCAGAGAGTTCACATAAGATGGTGTTGGCTTTTATTGAGTCGCCATCGTTGACCATCCAGTTAATTTGCACCCTAGGGTCGAGTTGTTTGAATACTTCATTGGCCCACTGTTTGCCGCAAAAAATACAATCTTCTCGGGTAATGATGGTGCCTGTTGACACACTTTCCTGAGGGATAAGTGAAGCGGTAATATCGCCGCTGTCAGGGGATTGATGATTTAGGTCTTCGGCAAGTGATTGTTCGACTGCGCGGCGGATATCTCCAGCAAGCATGGTATTTCCTTAACTTTCTTTAATATTGTTTGAGCGTCAGCTGGTTGCCCCGCTGGGTGAATTCTAACTGTTTTAAGGCGCTCATTCCCAACAATATTTCATTGGATTTAAACCCCGGACTGATGCTGGCATTGACATCACTTAGCTGAATGGCACCCAATTCTAGTGAATCGAGACGAGTGGCATAACTGATTGCCTGGCCATTGGCTGTTTGGCTGTAAAATTGCTGACCTTTGGATAGCTTGAGACGCTCGGCAATTGCTTGAGGAATCGCGACATTAGTGGCACCAGTATCGAGCATAAAGGTGACTGGTTGGTTGTTGATATAACCATTGGCGATATAGTGGCCTGCCTTGTTGCGTTTGAGCACGACCGTGGGCACATTATTGACCAGCTGGTGTTCGACGTCGCTGTTGGGGTTCCATAATTTTTTGAGTCGATCGTCAAAAAATAATACCAGTAAAAACAACACACAAAGCCAGGCGATGATGCCAAATGATCGGCCGAATTTTTTTTGCTGTGGATCAGTTTGCATTATTACTCACTTCCAGATTACTATCTCGGCTTAATTATAACTTTTTATCACTTTTATTGAAGTAATAGCGATGACTGAATCCGTAATAACCCAAGGTTGGTACGTTGGTTGCGAACACCGCCCCAGTCCACACTTTAATCAGCGTCCATCAGGCCAAGTCATTGACTTGTTGGTGATCCACAATATCTCCTTGCCTCCAGGCCAGTTTGGCAGTGATGATATCAGCGATTTCTTTTTGGCCAAACTGGTGGTTGAACGTCATCCGTTTTTCAGGCAAATTAAAGACTTGCGAGTCTCGGCACATTGTCTTGTCCGCCGCGACGGACAAGTTATTCAATATGTATCGTTTGACCACAGAGCTTGGCACGCCGGAGTGTCTAATTTTGCCGGAAGAGATAATTGTAATGATTTTTCTATTGGTATAGAAATGGAAGGAACCGATGACTGCCTTTATACTGATGAACAATATTTGGCCCTGACTCAATTGACTCGTCAATTGCAACAAAAGTATCCTCAGATCAGCGAGGATAGAATTACCGGACACAGCGATATTGCCCCGGGGCGTAAAACCGATCCGGGACCTGCTTTTGATTGGCCGCGTTATAAGGCACTCATTAGCGTTTAATAACAACTATTTACTATATATAAGCACACAAGGATTAAAAGGACCTCTCATGACATTAATCATTCTACTGATTGCCCTGACCATTGAGCGTATTTCTGCGACAGCGGATATTTGGCAATTTCCTTTTTATTATCAAAAAATGAAGGCGATAGTGGCCAAACATATGGGCGAACCCCGCTGGCTGCAAAGTTCGCCGGGCCACTGGTTATGGTTGATTTTACCGGTCTTGACGGTACAGTTTTTAGCCGGCGCGATGGATTGGCTGATCCTCGATTTTGCTTTTAGTTTAGTGGTGCTGTTGATTTGCATCGGTTGTGTTAAAGAACGCAAACTGTACAAATCTTTTTTGAACGCCACTAAGCGGGATGATTTGGCTGAGGCACAAATTTATAAATCAAAACTGTGTAATCCGCTAACGGCTGTTGAAGAACCTGTTGCTGCAGAGCCTGCCACAGAAGCTGCTACATCAGCAGTTGTTTTGGAAAAATCGGCCACCGATGAAGCGACAACGGCAGAAACAGTAACAGAAGAAGCAGTAACAGCAGAGCAGACTGAAGAACAAGCTAATTTGGGGCAAACCCTAGTGTGGTTGAATTTCAGAAATTATTGTGCGGTTTTGTTCTGGTTTGTCTGCCTCGGCCCTGCTGGTGCGGTATTGTATTGTATGGTCAGAGAAACCGCAGACGATCAGGATGGACAACTTAAATTACCTCAGGATAAATTGCAAAAATTATTGCATATACTCGACTGGTTGCCAGCCAGAGCCTGTACTGCGGGTTATTTGTTGATTGGCAATTTCTCCAAAGCCTCTGGTGTGTGGGTAAGTTACCTGCTGGATTTCGTCTCACCAGCCAAAGCACTGATTTGTGAAATTGCCGAGGCCGCCGAGCCGACCCATGAGGCACAATCCGCTAAAGTCGAAGAGTCTACTCGGATGTTAAAACTGGCAAAACGCAATGTGTTGTTTTTCCTTGCACTGGTAGCCTTGCTGACGCTTGTTGGCGGCATTAGCTAACATCGATATACCGCAAGGCGTGTTTAACACGCCTTGCCCCTAAAACTACCCACCCCTTTACCTTGCACACAATCTTATGTTATCTTGCACTGGTCAATTGGTAATACCAATTGACCAGTGGTTTATTTACTCAGTGGATCCAATCGTAAAATCCGAGTGATCCGAGTGGAAATAGAATGGAAAAAGAGTGGAAAAAAGTGAAAATAAAAGCGACCAAAGTCTCTGATATTATTGCTGAACAGCTTGAGAGTATGATCCTCGACGGCAGCTTTGTGTGTGGTGAAAAATTACCGGGTGAGCGCGAACTGGCTCGTCAGTTTGATGTTTCTCGACCTTCTCTGCGCGAAGCCATTGGTTTACTTGAAGCTAAAGGACTGATTTCACGACGCCAAGGCGGGGGGAATTATGTTAGCCAGCGTTTACAGCAAGGATTGTCTGATCCGCTATTTCAGTTGTTATCAGACCATCCTGAATCACAATATGATTTATTGGAATTTCGTCATGCCTTGGAAGGTATCTCGGTCTACTACGCAGCCCTACGGGGAACGGAGAGCGATGTGGCTCGTATTCGAGATAAATTTGATGCGATTTTAAATCCGGCGATCATTGGTGATATCGTGTTAGAAGCCAAAGCGGTGATCGAGTTTTATCTGGCCTTGGTTGAAGCCTCCCATAATGTGGTGTTGCTGCATTTGGTTCGTGGCATGGCCAGTCTGCTGGAGCAGAATGTGCTCGAAAACCTTAAAGTGATTAACAGCCATTCCAAAGATGTATCTCAAATAAATAAACAGTTATTACAGCACCGTACTAACCTGTTTAATGCGGTGATTGGCGGGGATCCGGAAGGAGCCAGAACAGCCAGCAATGAACATTTGGCCTTTATTGAGGAGACCTTGTTACAAGCCGATCGGGAAAATACCCGAATTGAACGAGCATTACGAAGAATTCAACAAAAAGGCAAGTGAATCAGATAGAAATAAACTAAGGTTAAGCGTTAAGTCGATCGGTTAAATGACCACTTTTAATGCGCTGTACCTTGCCTTGGACATTGCTTAAGCAAGCGGCTAAATCAGTAAATTAAAGCCTGCAAATTAATTTAAATAAAAAGCTCAGACGGAGAATAGTCTATATGTCAGATATCCAAACTCATGATATCGATGCCCAGGAAACCAGTGAGTGGCTTGATGCCATAGAAGCGGTGTTGGAAGAAGATGGTGCCGAACGTGCCCATTTCCTCCTGGAAGCATTGATTGAAAAAGCTCGCCGTAACGGGGCTCATCTGCCTTTTAACGCGATGACTGCCTACCTTAATACCATTCCTGCCGGGCAAGAGCCCGCGATGCCGGGCGACCAAAGCATTGAAAAGCGCATTCGTTCTGCGATCCGCTGGAATGCACTGGCAATGGTGGTTCGAGCATCAAAAAAAGATTTGGAACTGGGTGGTCATATCTCCAGTTTTGCTTCGTCAGCGATGTTATATGACGTTGGTTTCAATAATTTCTTTAAAGCCCCCAATGGCGATTTTGGCGGCGATTATTTATTTGTTCAAGGTCACGTTTCGCCGGGTATCTATGCCCGTGCCTTTGTCGAAGGCCGTTTAACCGAAGCCCAGCTTGAAAAGTTCCGTCAAGAAAGTGATGGCGATGGTTTAAGCTCTTATCCACACCCTAAATTAATGCCTGACTTTTGGCAGTTCCCTACCGTATCGATGGGCCTAGGTCCTATTCAGGCGATTTATCTGGCGCGATTCCTGAAATATATGACCAACCGTGGTCTTAAAGATTGTTCAGAGCAACGGGTTTATTGCTTTATGGGCGATGGCGAGACCGATGAGCCAGAAAGCTTGGGTGCGATTAATATGGCGGCCCGCGAAGGGCTGGATAACTTAACCTTTATTATCAACTGTAATTTGCAACGCCTTGATGGACCTGTTCGTGGTAATGGCAAAATCATCCAGGAATTGGAAGGCGCATTCCGTGGCGCAGGTTGGGAAGTGATTAAGGTGATTTGGGGGAGCTATTGGGATCCACTGATCGCTCGTGATACTTCCGGCAAGTTGGTGCAGTTGATGGAAGAAACTGTTGATGGCGATTATCAGAACTTCAAAGCCAAAGGTGGCAAGTTCACTCGGGATAATTTCTTTGCCAAATACCCTGAAACAGCGGCAATGGTCGGCAATATGTCTGATGAAGATATCTGGCGTCTCAACCGTGGTGGTCATGATCCAGTTAAGGTTTATGCGGCTTATGATCGGGCTGTTAATACCAAAGGTCGCCCTCAGGTGATTTTGGCCAAAACCGTTAAAGGTTATGGCATGGGCGCAGCGGGCGAAGGTAAAAACATCGCTCATAACGTCAAGAAAATGGATATGGAAGCCTTGTTGCATTACCGCAATCGCTTCAAAATTCCATTGAGCGACGAAGAAGTGGCTAAAGTGTCTTTTTATCGCTTTGCCGAAGATAGCGAAGAAGCCAAGTATCTTAAAGCCAAACGCGAATCGCTCGGCGGTTATATGCCAGTCCGTCGTAAAAGTACCAACGTTGAACTGAACATTCCGCCGATCAAGGCTTTCGAAGGCATCACTAAAGGCTCTAACAATCGCGAAATATCCACTACGATGGCCTTTGTGAGGGTACTTTCTGTATTGTTAAAAGATAAAGGCATTGGTAAACGTATCGTGCCTATTATTCCTGATGAAGCACGAACGTTCGGGATGGAAGGTTTGTTCCGCCAAGTTGGTATTTATTCTGCTCAAGGGCAAAAATATACCCCGCAAGATGCCGATCAGGTGTCTTATTATCGTGAAGATTCTAAAGGTCAGGTATTACAAGAAGGTATCAATGAGCTGGGGTCACTGGCTTCATGGGTGGCCGCCGGTACTTCTTATTCTTTGATTAATGAGCCGATGATCCCGTTCTACATTTATTATTCGATGTTTGGTTTCCAACGGGTGGGTGATTTGGTTTGGGCCGCAGGTGATGCACAAACCAGAGGCTTCATGGTCGGCGGTACGTCGGGCAGAACCACGCTAAATGGTGAAGGTTTACAGCATCAGGATGGTCATAGCCATCTTCATTTTGGTAGCGTGCCTAACTGTATCACTTACGATCCGACTTATGGTTATGAAGTCGCAGTGATAGTGCAAAACGGTGTAGAGCGTATGTATGGTAATAATGAAGATGTCTTCTATTACCTCACCGTGATGAATGAAAACTACGTACAGCCGGAGATGCCTAAAGACTCTGTAGAGGGTATTCTCAAAGGTATCTATAAACTGGATCGGATTGAAGCCAAAGACAGTGAACTGAATGTTCAGTTGATGGGTTGTGGCAGTATTTTACAACAGGTTCGTGAAGCCGCGACGGTATTGGCAGAAGAGTTTGGTGTCAACTCCACGGTTTATAGTGTGACTTCATTTAATGAACTGGCTCGTGATGGTCTGGACGTTGATCGTTGGAATATGCTACATCCTGAAATGTCGCCTAAAACTGCTTATATCACTGAATTGATGAGTGATGAAAAAGGCCCGGCAGTGGCGGCAACCGATTACGTTAAGCTGTTTGCTGATCAAGTGAGAGCTTGGGTGCCGACTGAATATCGTGTATTGGGCACCGATGGTTTTGGTCGTTCGGATAGCCGTGCGCGTTTGCGCTTCCATTTTGAAGTGGATTATAAACATGTGGTGGTGGCTGCGTTGGGCGAATTGGCTAAACGCGGTGAAATTTCAGCATCGGTGGTAGCGGCAGCGATTGAAAAGTACGACATCAATCCTGAACGTATTAATCCATTACATGCTTAATCAGGGGAATTAAAAACATGGCAGATCTTATAGATGTACAGGTCCCTGATGTGGGCGGTGATGAAGTTGAAGTTATCGAACTTTGTGTCGCGGTAGGCGATACCGTTGAAGCGGAAGATTCGTTAATTACCGTGGAAAGCGATAAAGCCTCAATGGATATTCCTTCACCGGGAGCCGGGGTGGTGAGTGAGATCACTATCGCGCTTGGCGATAAAGTGTCGGAAGGTTCGTTGATTGTAAAATTAACTCCGGTTGCAGGGGCGGCTCCAGCCCCTGAGCTTGCTGCTCCAGTCGCTGAGGCAGTTGTTGAACCTGTGGCTGCTCCAGCGCCTGCACCTGTTGCAGCACCTGCTGCGACGGAACCCACAGCCAGCGAAGTGATTGAAGTGACAGTGCCAGATATTGGCTCTGACGATGAAGTTGAAGTGATTGAAGTGCTGGTTAATGTTGGTGACAACATTAATAAAGAAGATGGTTTGATCACCGTTGAAACGGATAAAGCCACCATGGATGTGCCGAGTATGGCCACCGGTGTGGTAAAAGAAGTGAAAATAGCCAACGGCGATAAGGTTAAGCAGGGCAGTGTGCTGATCTTGCTGGAAGTGGCTGGTAGTGCGCCTGCTGCGGCTCCTGTTGCTGCGGCTCCTGTTGCTGCGGCACCTGCTCAAAAGGCAATAGCAGCGCCGACATCAGAGAAAAAAGCGCCACCAGTGCCTTTCCACCCCATGGCCAGAGCGGCAGTGGCTGGCGAAGGAACGGGTAAGATTTACGCGTCTCCGGCGGTTCGTCGGGTGGCCAGCGAATATGGCGTGGATTTGACTAAGGTTAAAGGCACTGGCCGTAAAGCGCGGATCCTCAAAGACGACGTTAAAGCTTATGTGAAATATGAGTTGTCGCGGCCCAAAGCCACCGCAGCTGCCAATATTTCTAGTGGCAGCGGCGGCTTGCAGTTGATTGCGCCACCAAAAGTCGACTTCAGCAAGTTTGGTGAAGTCGAAGAGAAGCCGTTAACCCGTATTCAGAAAATATCTGGCCCTAACCTGCATCGCAATTGGGTGACTATCCCTCATGTTACTCAGTTTGATGAAGCCGATATTACTGATGTCGAAGCGTTCAGAAAAGAACAAAACGATCTGGGTAAAAAGCAAAAGCTGGACGTTAAAATTACCCCGCTGGTGTTTATCATGAAAGCCGTAGCCAAATCGCTGGAAGCTTTTCCGGTGTTTAATTCTTCATTGGCTGCCGATGGCGAACATTTGGTGATGAAGCAGTATGTTCATGTTGGTATTGCGGTTGATACGCCTAATGGCTTGGTTGTTCCGGTGGTTCGTGATGTCAATAAAAAAGGCATTTACGATTTATCCCGCGAGCTGATGACGCTTTCTGTTAAGGCCCGTGATGGCAAGTTGAAAGCCCAAGATATGCAGGGCGGTTGTATGACCATTTCGAGTCTCGGTGGTATTGGTGGTACGGCATTTACGCCGATTATTAATGCGCCAGAGGTGGCTATTCTTGGGGTATCTAAGAGCGAAATGAAGCCGAAATGGGATGGTAAGGAATTCCAGCCAAGGCTGATGCTGCCATTGTCGTTGTCATACGATCATCGGGTTGTGGATGGTGCGCTGGCCGCACGGTTCACTGTGTACCTGAGTAGTCTGATGTCAGATATTCGCAAATTAATTTTATAGTCGCTTTTGTCGCACTTAGACGGTGATTAGGCGGTGATTTGGTGTTGATAGAGGTTTCAACCCTGCCACCGCTTTGTTAGAATTAGCGGCTTTTTTAAAAGCTTTTAACCAGCTGGTTGCATTGTCAGACCCGGGCTGGACATAACTTTACGATAGAGGTTTACATGAGCAACGAGATCAAAACTCAAGTAGTAGTATTGGGCGCAGGCCCGGGCGGATATTCAGCAGCATTTCGTGCCGCCGATTTAGGCTTGGATGTGGTATTAATTGAAAGCCGCCCGACTTTGGGTGGGGTATGCCTTAACGTCGGTTGTATCCCGTCAAAAGCACTGTTGCACGTCGCCAAAGTGATTGACGATGCCGCAGCTATGGCGAGCCACGGGGTAACCTTCGGCAAGCCTGAAATCGACTTAGACAAAATCCGCAGCTGGAAAGAAAGTGTTGTTGGTCAATTGACAGGTGGTTTAACCGGTATGGCTAAAGGCCGTAAAGTAACCACAGTCAATGGCTACGGTAAATTCACTGGCAGTAATACTATTGCGGTTGAAGGTCCTGAAGGCGTCACTACTGTTTCATTTGACCAAGCTATTATCGCTGCTGGCTCTGAGCCAGTATCTTTACCTTTCATTCCACAAGACCCACGTATTATCGATTCTACTGGTGCTTTGGAATTGGCTGACGTACCAGAAGAATTACTGGTATTGGGTGGCGGTATTATCGGTTTAGAAATGGGCACTGTTTATAGCGCATTAGGCTCTAACGTTAGCGTTGTTGAATTTCTTGACCAATTGGTACCTGCTGCTGATAAAGACGTGGTGCGTGTTTACAGCAACTTCAACAAAAAACGTTTCAACACTATGCTGTCAACCAAAGTAACAGCGGTTGAAGCTAAAGATGACGGTTTGTATGTGACTTTCGAAGGCAAAAAAGCACCAGCAGAGCCTGTGCGTTATGACAAAATTTTGGTCGCTGTCGGTCGTCGTCCAAACGGCAAAATGGTTGATGCTGATAAAGCCGGTGTTGCCGTTGATGAGCGTGGTTTCATTAATGTTGATAACCAGCAACGTACTAACGTTAATCACGTTTTCGCTATCGGTGATGTGGTTGGTCAACCTATGTTGGCACATAAAGCGGTTCATGAAGCTCACGTTGCCGCAGAAGTTATTTCAGGTGCTAAGCACTACTTCGATCCAAAATGCATTCCTTCAATTGCCTATACCGATCCGGAGATCGCATGGGTTGGTTTGACTGAAAAAGAAGCCAAAGAACAAGGCTTGAACTATGAAGTTGCCAAGTTCCCATGGGCTGCTTCTGGTCGTGCTATCGCCTCAGCCCGTACAGAAGGTATGACCAAAATGATCTTCGATAAAGATAATGGTCGTGTTATCGGTGGTGCCATCGTTGGTATCAATGCTGGTGAAATGCTAGGTGAAATCGGTTTAGCGATTGAAATGGGCGCAGACGCCGAAGACATCGGTTTGACCATTCATGCTCATCCAACCTTGAATGAGTCGATTGGTCTGGCTGCCGAGATTTTTGAAGGTAGCATTACTGATTTGCCTAATGCCAAGGCGAAGAAGAAAAAGTAATTCTTCGCTTTTTCATTTGTTGATTGATTGACTTATTGTTAAGCCCCGGGCAGTTTCGTTCGGGGCTTTTTTGTTTTAGCATGTTTAAAGTCGAGGTTAAATAATGGCTTTGCCGATTAATATCGCATCATTGCTCAAAGGCAGTGTAATTGAAAGTGAGCGAATTGAGTTTAAGGCTGGTTGGAACCCGCAGGTTATCTTAAGAACAATTTGTGCCTTCGCAAATGATATCAATAATACTGGAGGAGGGTACCTTGTTGTCGGTGTTGGGGAGGTCGATGGCATCGCTCAGTTGCCTCCGAAGGGCTTGAAACCAGAAGCACTCGATGGCATTCAAAAAGAGCTGTTGCAAATCTGCAATTATATCGTTCCTAGCTATTTTCCTGTGCCACAATTAGAGGTTATTGATGGTCAGCATATTCTGGTCATTTGGGTGCCGCCTGGTGAAACCCGCCCGTATAAAGCACCAAAAAAACTGAGCAAAACAGAGAAAGATAATAAGAAATACTTTGTCCGGCGCATGTCGTCCAGTATTGAAGCAAAAGATGCTGATATCACCCGATTAATGGAGCTGGCGGCGAAAACGCCATTTGATAATCGCGTCAACCATCAGGCCAGTTTGACCGATTTTAATCTGGTACATATCGCTGCTTTCCTTAGTAGTATTAACAGTCGTTTATATAAAGAGTTACCACAGCTCAGTATTGAAGAACTGGCCCGTAGTATGCAAATTGCACGTGGTGGCAATGAAGATTTATGCCCAATCAATGTTGGGTTACTGATGTTTAATGATGATCCTTATACACATTTTCGTGGTGCTCGCATTGAGCTGGTGGAATACCAAGATGAATTTGGTGATCAGTTTCGAGAGACCTATTTTACCGGACCAATTTGGCTGCAATTAAAGGATGTATTGCAGACAATCAGGAATCAAGTGATCAAAGAGCAGGTACTTAAGGTTGAAGGTCAGGCAGAAGCGATCCGTTGTTATAACTATCCTTTTGAAGCAATAGAAGAAGCGATAGCCAATGCGGTATTTCATAAAGGTTACGATAAGGAAAATCCTATTGAAGTGAGTGTTCGATACGACTGTATTGAAGTGCTTTCATTTCCCGGTCCGATGCCTCCGGTGGATAATAGTATGTTACAGAGTCGCCGAGTTGTTGCTCGTGATTACCGAAATAGTCGTTTGGGGGATTTTCTCAAAGAGTTAAAGCTCACAGAGGGAAGAGGAACTGGACTGCCCAAAATTCGCCGTTTTATGCAACTTAATGGATCTGATCCGGCGATGTTTGAAACCAATGAAATGTGTGATTATTACCTCACTACCTTGCCAATTCACCGCCAATTTTTGGATAGTGAAATTGCACAACCGACCCAGTCACCGACCCAGTCACCGACCCAGTCACCGACCCAGTGGCAGACACCCATTAATAAACAAATTACCTTAGTTATCAATGCGTTGGCAGGAAAAGCTAAGTCAACTCATGAATTGATGACAATGTTGGGGTTGAAGCATCGAAATACCTTCAAACAAAATTATCTTCAGCCTGCACTCGACAGTGGCTTGATAGCGCAAACCATACCCGATAAACCGAATAGCCGATTACAAAAATATTGTCTAACTGAGCAAGGTGAAATGGCGGTTAAAAACGTTGAGCAATGAGCGGGGGTATTATATCCCCCTCAGCCAATTTTTATTTTTTCTTTAACATCTCTCTTAAATTAGCAATATTGCTGGTGGCTTTTTGTTGTTTCTCGCCGACGGTTTCGACTTTCTTTTTTACTTCCCAGTCTAAATCATCTTGGGGTAGCTCATATAAAAATCGCGAGGGCTCTGGGCGGACGACTTCGCCGTATTGGCGGCGTTCTTTGGTTAATGTGAACGTGAGTTCGCGTTGGGCTCGGGTGATGCCTACGTAGGCGAGGCGACGTTCTTCGTCGACGTTTTCTTCTTCTATGCTAGTTTCGTGGGGCAAGAAGCCTTCTTCCATGCCGACCATAAAGACGAAGGGGAATTCGAGCCCTTTGGAGGAGTGAAAGGTCATCAGTTGTACTTGGTCGGCCTCTGCTTCCTCTTCGTTGCGCTCCATCATGTCACGTAGGGTCAGTTTGCTGACAACCTCAGGCAAGGTCATTGGATCATTGTCGTTATCGCCCTGGAGCATTTCGGTGATCCATTTGAACAATTGGCTGACGTTTTTAATTCGCATCTCAGCCGCTTTAGGGCTGGGGCTACTTTCGTACAGCCAGTCGTCGTAGTTCATCTGCCTGACAAAGCTGCGAATGGTCTCTACTGGCTCGGCACGGCTCACATTATCGGCGGTTTCGACAATCCAACGGGCAAAACCTTGCACGTTTCGTAAACCTCGTTCAGGCAAGTGGGCTGCAAGACCTTGTTCGAGTGACGCCTCAAACATGCTGATATGTCGTTCGTTGGCATAGGTGCCGACCTTTTCCAGCGTTGCAGGGCCAATTTCTCGTCTTGGCACGTTGATAATGCGCAACAAGGCATTGTCATCGTCTGGGTTTACCAGCAAACGTAGGTAAGCCATGATGTCTTTGATTTCAGAGCGGGCGAAAAACGATTGACCACCACTGATTTTGTAAGGAATACGGTTCATCATTAACGATTTTTCAAAGGTCCGGGATTGAAAGTTACCCCGGTATAAAATCGCGTAATCTTTATAGCCGGTGCGATTTTGAAAGCGATGACTGATGATCTCTGCGGTAACCCGCTCAGCTTCATTTTCTTCATCTTTGGTGGCCAGCACTCTTAGTGGCACCCCGTAGGCCAATTCACTGAACAGTTTTTTATCAAAAACGTGGCTGTTATTATCAATCAGAATATTGGCGGCTTTAAGAATACGTTGGCAAGAACGATAGTTTTGCTCTAATTTAACCACTCGCAATTTAGGAAAATCAGTGCTGAGCAATACTAGGTTTTGCGGTTTTGCTCCACGCCAAGAATAAATAGACTGATCGTCATCGCCGACTACAGTAAAGCGAGCACGCATTCCCACCAATAATTTTACCAGCTCATACTGACTGGTATTGGTATCTTGATACTCATCAACCAGCAAATAACGGATTTTGTCCTGCCAGCGTTCACGCACCTCGGCGTTAGTGCGTAGCAGCAGGGTAGGGATCATGATCAGGTCATCAAAATCAAAGGCATTATAAGCCCGTAAATTGCGCTGATAATTTTCATAACAGTAGGCAAATAATTGTTCTTGTGCTGACTGGGCATGTTGGGCGGCTGCGGGCGGCTGAATCAGATCATTCTTCCAATTGGAGATGGTGGTTTTTAGTGCGCTCAGTAGGTCTTTGTCGCCTTTGAGTTCCTTGTCTGTCAGCTCTTTTAATAACGCGGAGGTATCCTGATCGTCGAGCAGGCTGAAATTGGTCTTGTAACCCAGCGTTTTGATTTCACGTTTGATCACGTTCAAACCCAAAGTGTGGAAGGTTGAAACGGTTAATCCCCGGGCTTCGTCTTTGTTCAACGTTTGCCCGACTCGCTCTTTCATTTCTTTAGCGGCTTTGTTAGTAAAGGTCAGTGCGGCGATATGCCGGGCGCTGTATTGACAGTTTTGCACCAAATGCGCAATTTTGTTGGTGATCACCCGAGTTTTACCACTGCCAGCACCAGCAAGAACCAGGCAAGGGCCAGAGATATAATTAACTGCGTCGTTTTGTGCCTTGTTTAATTTCATAAAATGTTTAATTTCATAGGTGACTTAATTGAATAATACGTAAAAGCGAAAAAATAAAGTGCTGATTCTACCTGAACTGCACCACAAAATTTAGTTACAATGAGCAAAAATCAGGAGAACCTTATGCTTAAGCCACAAAAACTGGAAGAAATCGCCAAACAGATCGCCAACTCGGTACCACCGGGGGTGAAAAATCTCGCTGAAGAGCTAGAAAATAAAACCAAACAAATCGTCCAGCGCAAATTAGCCAGTATGGATTTTGTTTCAAGAGAAGAATTTGATGTGCAAACGCAGGTGCTGATGCGTACCCGAGAAAAACTGGAACAACTAGAAAAGAAAATTTCCGAAATGGAAGCCGCACAGGATGAGAGTGAATAAATGATGAGGTCTGCTGGGGGAAAGCGGCGTCCCTGCCGCACTGTTATCTATTGTTACTAGTCAGTAATTAACGACATCCTGAGGTATCAAAATCAACCACAATTGACGCATCTGCTGAGCTGCCTGATACTTTGACATAACCCCAGTATTGGCTTGGGTTAGTGATGTAGATACACTCACCGTTGCCCGAGTTGCTGGAGCTGGCGTCAACATTGCTAGACGTTGGCCAGCCGCTGTTGCTGAATTCCAAGTTTATGTCGCCAGTACCATTGCCGCTTGAAATCGCCATACTGTTGTGAGCGTTAACGTCAGCGATGCTTAACCAAATGGTATTGGCACTGCCTAAACAAGCGGCTACGCCATCTGCTAGTCGACCATCTGTGATTGGCGCTTGTGTTGCACAAGCATTTGGCATGGTGCTGCCGCCAGTGTAGCTGCCAGTCAAGTTGGTTTCGTAGGTATTATAACCTCTGATCATCACGTGGTAAGTGCCTGCTTGTGCTGTGCTGATGTCACAAGATTCTTCGTTACCGCCTTTCCATGGACGACAATCATAAGTGCTGGTGGTTGGTGCTGCACCAAAGCGTACGTACAAGTCTGCATCGCCAGTACCGCCTGTGGTGGCAAAGTTCAGCGCACTAGCACTTGCTGGTACGGCCATGGTGAAATTGGTTTCTGAGTCTTGTGCACCTGCCACGCTAACCGCTGTACCATTTTGCAACTCACTTCCCGTGCCGCCTGTGCCAGTCACTGTTGCTGTAGCCGTTGCTGCACCTGTTGCACCACTATTATCAGTGACCGTCAGAGTGACTGTGTAGCTGCCTTCAGCTGTATAGCTGTGGCTTGGATTGGCTGATGTACTGTTGTTGCCGTCACCAAAGTTCCAGTTGTAGCTGGCGATAGTGCCGTCGGCGTCAGCTGAACCATTGCTGCTAAAGCTGATGCTGCTGTTGACTGAGCCGCTGTAAGGTCCATTGGCATTAGCTGTTGGGGCGCTATTGCCAGATAATCCCTGCCACCATTGCACAAACTCATTTTCATAAGCTGAAGCCCAACTGTCGACACGAGTCTGATAGGCACTCCAGTTACCTGCGCGGGTAGCAGCAAGCATTTGATTGACTTCACTGTTGTGACGTTCAAACATGAAGCGCACTGCCAGATAACCCCAGCGATAGATGCGATCTTGATCGAAGCCATCATAGGTTGTGGCAAAGATGGTGCTCAGATTATAAGTTGAGCCATCTTTAGTGGTGTCGATAGCGGCTTGATTATCGTCTTGATTGGCAACATATTCAGCGACACCTTCGGTCCACCAAACGATCGGTTTAGTCGGTGCGTTAAAGTCTCCATACAAGTCGAAGCGACCATCGAGGTAATGAACGTATTCATGCTCAAGGTTCCAAACAAAATGGTCGGCATTGGCATAACTGGCTTCATAAGCAATAAAGTTGGGGATATTACCTGGAGTAGCTGGATTACCTTCGAGATACATACCACCATTGTTGGTACCGATGCCAAAAATCGCCCCGGCATAACGGCCATAATCGTCGCTGCTGTCAAAAATATTCACTTGCAGTTGGCTGTTGTTGTCATCTGCTACTGGAGTATTGTTCGACTGTAGGGTGTTGTGGAAGAGGGTTTCTTCAAAGCCCATTTTTGCACAAGCGGCAACATGTTGAGCATTGGTCATATTTTGAGAGCGAATTTTGATGGTAGGGCTACAGGTATAAGTTTGCGATAAGGCTTTGGCTTCAATTTCGTCGCCAAAACCACAAATACCATAATCGGCGCAGTTACCGAGGTTAGAGGCGGTATCAGCAGCACCTAACCATACAGCATCACCATAACCATACATTTCGTAGGTAGAGAAAATATTTTTCAGTCCGGCGTCAACATTCGATTGAATAGCGGTGCCGGTGTAGGTTTTCAAACGACCCAATTCACGACCCGCGTTAGCGACCATAAATTCAGCATCACTGGCAACCATCCAACTGCTTAGGGCAAAGTCTCGTAGGCGAGTCACTAACGTGGTGTCTGTCGCAACAGCGGCAACGAAGTTGCTGTTCCACTGGCCACGGTAAATCAGCGTAAATACGCCATTAACAGCGCTGCGCATATTCCATTTACCCGCATAGCTTTGATTCCAGCGACTCAGCCATTCTTTGGCCACATACAGATAAACGTCTTGCTGCTCTGAACTATCCATGGTGATCATAACTTCGCTTAACGTTTTACCGTGTTCGTCGTTATCATCATAGAAATGCGAGTTATTGACAAAGGCGTCAATCGCGTTTTTAACTGCGGGTTTAACCGAAGCCGAAAACGAGACATTGCTGTTATAAAATTCAACATAGTAACCCGCTCGCAAGAACAAGAACATGGCTTGGATGTCGACATCACCGCCACCGGCATATGACGTTGACAGACCTCTGACGTGATCGGCAACCGCTACCATTTTGCTAGAAGTGTAAACAGATTGTTGAGTTGCGGCGTCAGCACTAAACAATTCATTAATACAATTGGTGCCTTGAGTTTTGATTTCGTTAATCAAGGTATTGGTATTGCTGGTGGTGAGGGCGTTGAGATCACAGCCAGCGAGTACAGAGCTGGTGTTGTTTTTGGCTAATAGGTTTGGCACTGCTGCATTTTTAAGGTTTGAAAGGGATGAGCTAAGCGGGCTTTGGGCGGTTGGTGCCCGGTTGTTACTCGCTTCTTTTTCAATCCCGTGTTCTCGGTGATCATGGAAATGTGCTTCAGCGCTATTTTTGGCACTGTTATTGGCACTGTGATGGGCTTTACTCAGGCTCGGTTTAAGTGGCGCACTCGTTGGTGGCTGCGGCGCTGCTTGTGCGGCAGACATAACAGTCACGATAGATGCTGCGATGAGCGATTTGGTCAGTTTCATTTTTGTGTATACCTGTTTGTGTGTTAGATTATTTTGTTGTTTTATTGGTTTTACTCATGTGATATTTCACCATCTGCTGCATTACAGACAGAGAAACCAGCAAAACAGCGTGTAGGCTGCTAATGCGATTCACATTAATTTAACCACTACACTACATTGTATACAATGTAGTGTATTTACACCGTAACATAATTTATACATTGTGCGCAATATGCACAGTTGAATTTGTGAGCAGTTTTTGTCAGGTAGGATGAGAGCAAAAGCACTAGGGCGTTTGGAAGACGCTTAAGGTTATATCGGTGCGCACGTCATCTCGGTTTGGTGTCGAAGCAAAGGCAATGGTAGGCAAAAAACACTGCCTACCCTACCAAAGCCTGTAATATCAGCGGCGGTCATCGCCGTAAAATCGATAAATAGCCGTAGGGTGGACCGTGAACGAAACGAGGTACGAGTTGAGTGGAGGTTACGCAAAAGCGCAGCGTTGCCCACCGCACAAGCCTCCCGCCAACAAAAGCCCATAACGAAGAGAATTAAATCAATCAATCAATCAATCAATCAATCAATCAATCAATCAATCATCAATCCTCCCCGTCAACCAACCTCAGCGTATTAAGCACAGTCTCAACGGCGGCGGTATAAAACGTTTTATCAATCTTACTGACGGTATCGTGAGTGGTGTGATAGTGCTTGTGGTCGTCGACGCTGAAAAACAAGTAAGGGATGCCTTGTTGGTAGAAAGGGTAGTGGTCGCTGGCTCTTTTCCAGTCGATTTTATAGCGCCGATCGTAGCTGCGGCCACTTTTATCGTGGCCGATAATTAGGCAGAGGCTGGCTTGGCTGAGGCTTTTATTGACGGCGCTGGTGAGTTGCGGTGCGGTTTTACTGCCTGCGACGAACAGCCGACGTTTAACGCCCTGTTGGGCAATCATGTCGAGGTTGATGTTGTATTTGATGTTTTCAAGGGCCACTGGTGGCGTGGCGACAAAGGCTTTGGCTCCATATAATCCTAGCTCTTCGGCATCGGTGGCAACAAATATGACGGAATGGCGCAGCGGTTTTTGTTTGATTTGCCGGGCCATTGCCAGCATGGCAGCAACGCCGGAGGCATTATCGTCGGCACCATTATAAACCCGTAAGCCATCCCTGCCGATGTGATCATAGTGGGCGGTGATAACAATATAGCTATTAGGTAATTCTGAGCCCGCTAGCCAGCCGATGACGTTGGTGCCAAGCACATCTGGGCCTGTGCGTGGCAAACGAAAGGGGTGCAAGTAATCGGTAGAGTATTGGTTCATCCCCGCTTGTTTAAAAGCACTTTTTAGGTATTTTTGGGCTTTAAAACTGCCTTTGGTACCAGTCTTACGGCCTTGTAATTCATCAGCAGATAATGCGGTTAAATCAGCCCAGAGTTGATTGGCAGCTGAATTGATTGGCAGCAAGGTATGACGTAATGCCAGTGGGTTACAGGCTCTGGTTTGGTTGGCGTTTTTTGGTTGGTTATTATCAATATGTTCCGCTTGACTAATTTGGCTACTGCCGCCCAGTATCAGGGTGATAGTCAGGGCGGCAGTGATTAGGCGTTTACGTTGGAGAGTGAGATTCAAAGGCTGCTTAACCTGTCGAGTTTGCTTTGGTAGCGAGTTTCAATGTTATCACCTTTGGCGTGTTTCTTGGCCTGACGCATATACTTCTTGCTACGGTTAATATCACCTTGTTTAAAGTAGGTTTTTGCCAACGCAAAATAGAATTCGTGTTGCAGCTCGTCCATCTTTATTGCTTTGCGGTAATGCTTAATGGCCGCTGACCAGTTTTGCTGATCGTACTGGGTTTCACCCAACATAAAGTGGTAGTTGGGGTTGCTCAGGCGCTGTCTTTTTATTCTGGCATCTATGGTGTTAGCTTGGGATTGTCGCCCAGTGATACTGTATAGATAGGCAAGGTTTTCCCAAGTCGTGGCGTCTTTATCATCAATGCTCAGGGCCAGTTGATAGGTGCTTTCGGCATGATCTAATTGATTAGCCATACGATAAAGCAACCCCATATTACCCCAAACATCATTAAATTTGGGGTCCGTCAGCAAGGATGCACGAAAGTAGGCATAGGCGGTGGTGAAATCATTCTTGATCATCGCATCTGCCCCTTTGTTATTGTAAAACATTGCCAAAACCCTGGGTTTGTCGATGATCCGAGTGGGCATTTTGGCTGGTAAAGAGCGGCGGTCAAAATCGAGTTGAAAGCTACGGTCTCGGTTAAAAACAATGTCGCTGACATGTCTGGTATATAGACGTAAATTAATGTGGCCGTTGAGTAAGCTGTAACCATCCCGTCTGACCCAAAATTCTGGAATAACCACTTGCTGAAAGCGCACATGCAGTTGCGCGTATTCGGCCATGGCATAAGTCATAATAGTCAGAGAGAGGCAGTTAGCGGCACGGTTTTCAAAGGTCTCACTGGCGATGGTATTGGCATCGTTTTCATAGAGTAAATTGAGGTCGGCGTGGTCGAAAATGCCACTGATCAGGGCTTTGATCCGCTTGGCTGGTTTTTTTACTCGGTAAAGTTTTTCATCAACAAAGGCTTTACCGGCGTCGCCCATGGCAAACACTTGCGCTTCTGGTTCGATGGCAACGGCCTCATAGCCGGGGAAAATTTCATCATGTAAAGCGGGAGACGGGTCAATTTTGGCGCTGCTGTTGCTACTAGTTGCTTGACAACCTGCTAAAAACAGCAGGCAGATTAAACTGAAAAGGTGAAAAAAGTGAAAGTTGTTTTTGGCTTTTGACTGTGCTTCTGACTGATACATCGCGAACCCCACTGATTATCCTGTACATTGCTTTAAAGATAGTCTTGTGGCGGCAATAGCACAATGCCGCTTGTCTATTTCCAGCGGTCCTACTTGACTGTTAGCGCATTTGTGTTGACTTGGGCGAGTTGCAATCTGAAGTCATAGAGGATTTTGTTGATCTGACCATTTTTGTGCATTTGGTCCAGAGTTTGACGAAAGCGAGTGACTTTGCTCAGTGGGGTAGTTTTGCTAAACGCCAGATAGAGTTTGCGCTGGAGTCGTTCGGGCAGGACATAGACAGGCTGGGGTTGTTGTCCGGGTTTAATTCCCCCGCTATAGTTTAAATACTGTACTAGGAGTTCAGGTGCCATGAAGAGATCGACTCGTCCGAGCAGGTTCATTTTATAGAGCTGCTCAAATGAACGGCCGATGACGAGGTTTTTGCGAGTGATTTTTTTATGTCGGTTAACAAAATCCACCTGTGAGCTGTGGCGTACCACGCCGAGAGTTTTATTACCGATGTAATTGAGATCACTAAAGGGCACGATAGCTGAGGCTGGCATGGCAAAAACTTTGATATTGATTGGGGTGATGGGGCTTAACCAATGAAAGCTGTTTTCTCTTTCGTTGGTTCGTAACAAAGAGAAAATCAGCACATTAGGTTCGGTTAAGGCTTCTTTATAGGCTCTTGCCCAAGGTAATATTTCTATTTTTGTTTCGAGTTTAAGGGTTTCGAGTAATGCTTGCACAATCTCAATGGAGGCTCCACTTAGGTTGCCTTGATTGGTTAGATAATTGTAAGGCGGCAAATCTTCAGTAACGATACGCAGGCGCTGGTCGGCCGCTGTCGCATTAAAGCTGTTAGGGGCCACAAGCAATACCAATAATAGTAAAAAACACTTGTGTATGCGCATTAAGGTGACCGATTTTTATCAACTACATGCAAAAAGGATAAAGGGTTGTGGGGTGACTGTCCAGCTTATTCAGAATAACCGTTCATTCGGTATGGCGTGTCGCCCAATGCGCCTGGAAGTTGGCGAAAATTTGTTTGACTTCACCATTTTGTTGCATGGTTGCCAGTGCTTTTCTAAATTGTGCTACGGTGTCCAAAGAGGTGGCTTTGCTAAAAGCCAGATGTAATTTTCGTTGCTTGGTAGAAGGAATAGTGTAAACCGATATTGGTTGCTGACTGACTTTGGTATTGAGTTTGTGATTGAGGTAGGTGCTAAGCAAGGCTGGAGCAGCAAACAGGTTGACGCGTCCCCGCTGATTCATTCTATACAGTTGTTCATAAGATTTTCCGGCAATGATGTTGTGCTCTGGAATGCTGTAACGATCTTTAATAAAGTCAATTTGTGAGCTGTCACGCAGGATACCTAGGGTCAGATCTTCTAGGGTATTTAAATTGTTTAAAGAGGAGATCCCCGCATCGGGCATGGCAAACACTTGGATATCAATCGGACCTATGCCTTCAAGCCAATGGAATAAAGGCTCTCTAGCGGGACTTCTGATGATCGAAAATATCATTACGTCAGGCTCAGTGGTCGCCAGCTTATAGGCTCTGGCCCAAGGTAGGACCTCTATTTGGGTTTTAAGTTTGAGTGATTTTAATAACGCTCTGACCACCTCAGTAGAAGGACCGCTTAATTTACCCTTATTAGTTTGATAATTATAAGGTGGCATATTTTCTGTCACAATACGCAATGGCTGCGCCAGTATCAATGTGGGTAAAGAGAATAAACCCAGCAAAAAAAATAGCAGGGACAACGAAGTCTTACGATATATCATTAGAGATAGTCGGAAATGTTGACGTCAGGATGGCGAAATGATAAAAGTTACTGGTCTGTGTGTCCAATGTTTTCACGATGTTTTCACAATGTTTTCATGCATGTTTTTATACTATGCTCAATGAGTTTTAATCATACAGGTGCCTCAGGACTAAAAAAAGAGGCTACAAACGGCTAACAAGAAACGACAAAGAGACTGAAAATGATAAAGATAAAAGCGCTTGATCATATTGTGCTCAGAGCTGAAGACGAGCAACAACTGATCACATTTTATAACAAAATTCTCGGCTGCCAGATTGAACGACAGCTGCCTGAAATCGGTTTGACTCAACTACGCGCTGGTAGTGCCTTAATTGATATTGTTGGCGTAAAAGGCAAACTTGGTAAAGCTGGTGGTTGTGCACCGGGCTTGGAAGGGCACAACGTCGATCACTTTTGCTTAACGATTGAAGACATTGAGCCGACGGCTTTGCTGGCTTATTTGGATCTACATAATATTGCTCACGGCGGTTTTTCTCGCCGTTATGGTGCCGAAGGTTATGGTGAGTCAATTTACATTAAAGACCCGCAACATAATTCTGTGGAATTGAAATTACCTTAACTATGCGAAAGAGCAAGCGCATTGACATCACACTCGAAAACATCACCCTTGAAACCAAGCGGCTGATATTACGCCAATGGCGTGAAAGCGATTTTGAAGCTTATGCCGAAATTTGTGCTGACCCTCAAGTGATGCAATATTTGTCACCCAAGCCATTCAGTCGTGTTGACAGTTGGCGGCATATGGCTTTTTTAACTGGTCACTGGCAGTTAAAAGGCTTTGGTCATTGGGCAGTTGAAGAAAAATCCACTGGACGCTGCATCGGTCGCATTGGTTTTTTACAACCCGAAGGTTGGCCAGGCTTTGAAATCGGCTGGACGTTAGCCCGGGATTGCTGGGGTAAGGGTTATGCCACCGAAGGGGCTAAAAAAGCCTTGGATTATGCCTTCTACGAGCTTAATCAGGAGGAGGTGATAAGCATTATCCACCCAAATAACGAACCATCAAAACGTGTCGCTGCCCGCCTCGGTGAACGTCATCTGCGCAATATCGAAATACTCGGAGTGAATGTTGAAATTTGGGGAATGAGGCTTGGTGCAGTTAACAATTAACAATTAACAATTAACAATTAAGAGCAGAGCAGAGCAAACCGCTAAAAAAACAACCTATTTTTTGTATTTTACAAGCCAAATTTATTGCTGTACTATGCCACCGATTTTTGGAATAAATGACAATAATATAGGAAGTTTGATGTTTGATTTGCCTAAGTCACTAGCAGCCATGCTATTGTTCGTCCTGCCTTTTTTGTCATCTGCTGATGATTTAACCGTTGATTGGTCAACTGATAACCATCGTCCTTATTTCGCCGATATTAACGGTGATGGCATTGACGATCTGCTGTTGCAAGCCAACACTGCCGAACAAACCAGTGCGTTAATTTTCGGTGAAAAACAAACGGACGGGGTACGTTACACCGTATCAAATCAGCAATTGTTGCCCGCACAACTCTCTAACAATCGTTGGGATGCAAGTACAGCTCAATTGGCGGTAGCTGATTTCAATGGCGATAACAAAGCCGACTTATTCGTCGTATTGCCGAGCCACAATCGCACAGTCACTTTTTTAGCCAGCGATAACGGTTACGATTTTAATACGGGTTTAGTGCAAACCAGTGATGAATTAGCTTGGCTCAACGATGCCGACGACTTCACTTTCCACCCCGGTGATTTTAATGCCGATGGTCGTCAAGACTTGCTGGCAGTTTCTGCACAAAAACAAGCCCATTGTTTGATGCATTCTAGCGAAGATGGGCGCTTATCCATTGTGCAAACCCTAAAAAAGAACGTTAAATGGGGTAAGAATAATGCTGATAGTTTATTGATTGCCGACTATAACGGCGATGGTCGTGACGATATTACCGCACTCAGCCAGCATAAAAACAAAGCCCATTACGTGATTTACAGCGATGATAATGGCCTGCTCGACACCAAACATACCTCAGCTCGTGGCGCTAAAATCGCTGACCAAGACTGGAATACCAACACCCACTCCGTCATCATTGCAGACAGTGAAGCCGAATTGGTGAAACTGCATAACAACACCGGTGGCATTGACGAAAACAGCATCGAAACCGCCAAAGCACAGTGCTCACCGAATTGCGGCCACCAAGCCTATACCGTGACAACAGCAGCAACATTTGCGGTATACTCTTTGGCCGCAGTGCCAGCAACACCGAGCAGCTACCCCGGCACCCTCGGTGGCAATTACAAAGCGGTTTACACCAGTTATACCATCAACCTGCCGAGCGTCTCCGGTGCAACCAATTATCAGCTGTATGAATCCGCGCATAATTCCACTTCACAACCTGCTGATAGCCAATATCAGCGGGTTTATGATGGTTCATCTACCACGATAAACCGGGTCAGCACCAGCTCGGGCTATCGCTGGTTGCGTTATAAAGCCTGCAATTCGGGTGGTTGTTCAGGTTTAAGCCCGTGGCGACGATTGTATATTTATGGCACACCGGGCATTGTCAATAACCTCAATGTTTCTGCGCCTAGTGTAAACGTTGGCGTTAATTTCACCGTGTCTTGGACACCTGCTGCGGGTGCGGTTGATGGCACGGTTTATACCGTTTATCAAGCGTATAACGGCAATGAAAGTGCGGTGTATTCTGTTACTCGCAACCATTGGAGTGAGAGCAGTTACAGTTATTCGACCGCGCAATATGTTGGTGGATCTTTTCGTTATCGAGTGCAAGCGTGTAGTCCTTCGGTGGGCTGCGGTAGTTCTGTTGTCGCTAATCAAACGGTGATAGCGCCGAATACCGCGCCTGTTGCCAATACAGATTATGTGGTGATCAATGAAGACACGCCGAGCTACATCAATGTGCTCGGCAACGATACTGACATTGATGGCGATGCCTTATTGCTCGATTTATATGGTGCCCCGCGTCATGGCACGTTTAGCAACATCAATAACCAAGTGCGTTACGTGCCTTTTAGTAATTTCAACGGAGCTGATTCGTTTAGTTATCGGGTGCGTGATGGCAGCACGATTTCAGCACCAGCGGTTGTTTATGTCACCGTTAATTCGGTGAATGACTTGCCGACTGGTAATGTGGTTATTTCAGGTGTGTTGAGCGTCGGGCAAACGCTAACTGCCAGTCATACGCTAGCGGATATTGAAGGACTAGGCGGGATTAGTTATCAGTGGTACCGAAATGGCGCTGGTATTGCTGGCGCTATCGGCACAAGTTATTTACTCAATAATAATGATGCAGATTCTACGCTCACCGTCACAGCCTCTTATCGCGATAGCGGCGGTACAATGGAAAGTGTCACTAGTTCGGCCACCGCTGTGGTTAAAGCCGCAGTGCCCGGTTGGCAGCAGCTCGGACCGATTGAAGTCGCTGATACAACAGTCGCTGGACCTGTTTTAGCAGATGTTGATCTATTGGCTTCATCTGTGAGTGGCAATGCTAGCGTTGTCGGCGGTCAAGCCAGTTATCATATTCCTATTGCTTTACCGCCCGGTCGTAACGGTGTTCAACCGTCAGTTTCTCTCGGTTATAACTCACAAAATGGCAACGGCATTGTTGGCATGGGTTGGTCGCTGAATGCGGGTGGTGCGATTAGTCGATGCGCCCCAACTTATGCGCAAGATGGGTTTAGCCAATCGGTGACCTTCACTAATAAAGATCGGTTTTGCCTCAATGGTCAACGCCTGATTCTGGTCGACGGGGTTTATCGCACCGAAATGGACAGCTTTGTTGTCGTCACCCCAACCTCTGATGGTTTCAGTGTCGCGCGACCGGATGGTTCAACCGCCACTTATGAAAGTGCCGATGTACTGGGCTGGAGAATCACTCAAGAGTCTTGGTCTGGCGGTAAAAATACTATTGATTATGTCTACGAAGAAACCGATGCAGGCGAGCACTTATTATCAGCCATTCATTACACTGGCAGTGATGGTATTCAAGGAGATCGCAGTGTTCAATTCGTTTATGAAGATAGAGCCGATAGCCGCGAAAACTATATTGCGGGTCGTAAAATTGTCAGCCGAAAACGCCTCAGCACCATCAAAACTGCCATCGGTGAGCGTACCATCAGCAGCTATAAACTGGTCTACCAACAAAGCGGTGCCAGCCAACGTAGTTTGCTAAGTAGTGTGCAACGTTGTGGTGCCGACCATTGTACGCCTATCAGCTCTTTTGATTGGTCAGACAGTTTAAATTTTGCGCCAGCGACACCACTAAAATTCGGCGGCGTTGAGATTTACCAAGACGTTAAAACCATCGAAAAAATCATGCCTTACGGCGATATTGACGGCAACGGCACGGCAGACTTCCCGGGTTATATGGTCAATGCCGAGCAAGGTAAAACGGGTACCAATACCTTAACAGTCAATGATTATTGCCGCCGAATTGCAACCACGCTAAATTACGATTGTCAGCAAGCAGACATTAATTTAGATGGCAAAATCGACCCGTTCAACTATCAAAACGGTTATCTGAACGTAGATTATTCTGGCGATGCGTTGGGATATGTTCAAACCAATATTGCCATTGCTGCCAAAGCGAGCGGTGAAGACAGAGGCGATAGTATTAATAGTCTGCAAGATATCAACGGCGACGGCTGGCCTGATGCGGTGGTCTATCGACACAATCCGAGTGACACGGCACAGCTTGAAATTTTCGTCCACTCAATGGATGGTTCAGCGCCTTATGCCGCCACCGGTGAAATACTTCATTCCTTCGATAGTGAAGTTGTTAACACTAAAAGAGTACTCAAAGAAAACGCCACGTTCGCTGGTGATTTTGACGGCAACGGCTTGGCAGATTTAGTTATCACTCAAATGAACGGCCCCTTACTCAAAGCCATGCCGATGGGTCAGCCTCGGACCATTAAACATAACCACAGTACGCCTGAAACCCTTTCATTCGTTGATAGTCCAGCACCTGCCAGCCCGGTATATGACGGCAATGGTCAATTCTCGTTTTTCAGCTATTTCATCGATATCAATGGCGACGGGTTAACCGATGTGCTCGGCTGGAAAGATCAACTGCTGTCGATTCGAATCAACTTAGGCAATGGTAATTTCAAGGATTGGCAAGATCTCAGCGATACCACTTTACTCGCCAAATCATCAGTTGAAATCGATTTTGGTGGTGGCGGTGATACTGAAACGGTGAACTATCCAAAATACTTCGCTAGCTTGCAAAGTGTCGATATCAATAATGATGGGATTAACGAGTTGTTAGTGCCCGGAAAACGGTTAATTACTGCTTGTAACGGTACTCGTTGTGGCGACGAAATTTACGCCCGTTCAACCGGGGTAGTCGACGCCAAAAAATACGATGATTCAATTTATCAATATGACGCGATCTCCTTCGAACTCCAAGATGATGGCAGCTATCAAGCAACCAAATCTGCCACTGATGTTATTGGACCCGCCACTGAAATCGCCTTTATCGATGCCTTTGGCGATGGCAATCTCGATGTGATTTTCAATTACGGTCCCCGCGTTAATAACAGCATTCAAAGTGACACCATCTTTAACAATCATTACGGTGCGTACATCGTGCGAAACTATGGTGCGGGCAGCGGCGCAACCACCAGTGATTATGAGGCAGTGGATTATCTCAAATCTGTCACCGACGGCGCGGGAAACCAAAGCCAATGGCACTATCGACCGCTGTCTAGTGGTAGCGACTTTTACCAAACTGACCATGATTACGAAGGTGGTGGCTATCTGCATTTCACGTCGAGTATGTATGCAGTGCAATCGTTCAAACAAAGTGACGGCATTGGAGACCTTAACGAAACGGAATATAGCTACGCTGGCGCGATGTATCATGTGCAAGGTCGAGGCTTTACCGGCTTCCGCACCCTGACTGAAAAAGACGTCGCCCGGAATATCATCACCACCAGCACTTTCGAGCAGAAGTTCCCCCGAGTCAGCCAGCTAATCAGCCAAACAAGCCAAATCGGTGACATCACCATCGCCAGCTTAAGCAATAGCTGGCTAGACAATCCCGAACACACCATCGCCAACGTCCACCACTGGTACACCAGTCAGTCGATTCAAAAACAATTTGATTTAGCGGGCGTTGCGTTATCCACCCAAACCATGGATTACAGTAACCTCGATAGCTGGGGCAATATCGGCAAAATCACCACCACTATCGATACGTTGTCGACCACCATCAAAGAAATTGATTTCGCCCCTAGCGATTTAACCAGCCAATACAATTCAATCAAAACCACCACCGGCGAGCAATGGCAATTACTCACCGTTGACAGCTGGGACGACACCCATTTCAAGCCGACCAAAACCACCTTAACCGCCAGCGACAGCAAATGCGCCCACATCAGCGAAAGCACCTTCAACAGCTACGGTTTAACCAGCTCAATCACCGAAACCGGACAAAACAGCGCCTGCGAAAACTTAACCGCTCGCCAAACCCTATTCAGCTACACCGATGACGAGTATTTGCCAAACAAAATCACCAATGCACAAAGCCATGCCACCAGTTTTGAATATGATATGGGTTTTGGCACTATCACCAAGCAAATAGGTCCGAATAACATCGTTACCAGCACAGTATTGGATGAAATTGGCCGTCCATTGTCAGTCACAACAACAGGCTTTCCAACCCAATATATTCGTTATTTAGTGGCTGATTCCAATTGGATGACCCGCACAACTCAGGCAGGCGCTCCGACTCAAGCGGTCTACACCGACAGTCTCGGTCGTAATGTACGCAGTGCGATCCAAGGCTTCGATGGCACTTATGAATACGTCGATAAAATCTACGACAATCTTGGTCATCTCAGCAAAGAATCACTGCCTTATACGGTCATAGCAAACTACACCGAATTTGGCGATTTCGATGCTCTTGACCGCCCCGGCTGGCGCAAACTGCCTCACGGTTTACAGTCAACTTATACTTATGATGGTCTGAAAACTGAAATCAGTGTCGGCAGCGATAGCCGAAAAATGTCCCGCACTTATGCTAGCCTCGGCTGGTTGCTAAAAACGACTGATGCAAAAGCAGGCACCAACACCTTCACCTACGATGACGCAGGTCGCCCACTCACCATTAAAGACGCCAACAGCAATACCATCACCGCGACATACAACGGTTTCGGTCATAAAACCCAAGTCGACGACCCCAATCAAGGCATCACCATCTTTGCTTATAACACCTTCGGCGAACTGGAAAGCCAAACCGCCAGCGGTGTGACTCAAACCTTCACCCGTGACGGATTAGGCCGAATCACTCAAAAAGATACTGCTACATACACCTGGGACACCCTCAAACAAGGCTTGCTGACCAGCGAAACCGACCAAGGTATTACCCGAACTTATGGCTATAATGACGCCTTACAACTGAGCCAATTATCTGTCACCTCCGATGGTGTCACCCGCACCATTAAACATCAATACGATAGTGTTCTTGGTCGTCCCAAAGCCTTAGAATATCCCAATGGTTTAACGCTGAAATACAGCTACAACGCCCAAGGTTATCTGAGCAAAACCAGCAACGCCAATTCAAATTATGTCTATCGCGAAGTGACCGCCATCGACGCGCAAGGCCATATCACTGGCGCAAAGTTAGCCAACGATTTGATGTCGCAAAACAGTAGTTTCAACGAAAGCTCTGGCACCATGAGTACAATATCTGTCTCGAAAGGATTAACCCAACTGCATGGCCACACCTACTCAGAATATGACGAATATCTGAATATCAAAGCCGAAGTCAATAACTTAACTGGACTCAACAAAACCTACAGTTATGACACGCTTAATCGCCTGACAACTTACACCGCCAGCAATACCTCACCCGCATTCAGTCTCTCAGTGAACTATGCTCATGATGCCGTCGGCAACCTGCTAAAGAAAACCGATTACAGCGCAAATAAAGACAGTGCTTATCAATATTGCACAGGCACTAACGCCCTATGCATACTAGAAAAGGCCAGTGGTCAAATCGTCAATTTCAATTACGATGGCCGAGGAAATCTAATCAACGGCGATGGATTAACCTTAACCTACAACGCCTTAAACAAACCGCTAACCATCACAGGTCGCAACGCCACCACCCAATTCATCTATGGCAGCGACAATGCCCGAGCCAAACAAACACGAACGATTAGTGGCCAAACGAGTACCACCTATTACATCGATAAACTGTTTGAAACCGACAATGACGGCAGCTGGCGGGCCTATATCGACGATATTGCCGTCCTCAGCTGGACGCCTGAGCAAAAACATAAACTGCTCTACACCTTGCGTGATCGACTCGGTAGCGCAACAACATTAGTCAACCACGATGGCCAAATCACTAGCCGCCGCTACTTCGACCCTTTTGGCAGAACTTCAACCGCCAGCACACAATTCACGGATTTATCCACCACTAACCGCTATCGCCGAGGGTTTACAGATCATGAGCATTTAAATGAACAACAATTGATCCATATGAATGGTCGAATTTATGATTATAATGTCGGGCGGTTTATGAGTGTTGATCCGTTTATTCAAGCACCGAGCAGCACCCAAAGTATTAACCCGTATTCGTACATTATGAATAACCCGCTGGCGGGAACTGATCCAACCGGATACGTCAGCAAATGTAACCAGAATCCGACCTGTCAAATGCAGTCGTTTTTTAGTTCGGTGGGTAGTGGGGGTTCGAGTTTAATTGGTAATCTCTTGTCAGGTCGGTTGAAGACCACCCTGACCAATGGGCATGATACCAAACAGGCCAAGAAAGCGCAGGAGCCTGAGGCGGCTGCTGAGATTCAGTCTCCAGCGGCGGTTGCTCAGGTGAGCTTTACCAGTGGCGCAAATCCTTTTGATAATCGGGTTTTTGATTCATCGAATCTGGATGCTTGGGAAGCTGGTGTATCAGAGCTATGGAATAACACAGACCAATATATTCCAAATGTGTTTAAGTCAGCAGCTGAGGGGATATCAGACAATCTTGGTGGGGCCGTATCAGGTGAGACTTTGTTGGATGCTTCCGGGGCCAGTGCTGTTAGTAATGGAATTGTTGCCGCCTCAAAAGGTGATGCCAGTGGCATTGGGCAAGCTGTAATCGGTGTTCTTGCTGGAAAGGCTAAAGCATTAAAAAGTTTACGAGATAAACCTCGTAATAGGCCACCAGGTGCTTTAGTTGAAGCAGAAGGACGCCCGCATACAATAATAGAGAGAGCTGGTTCTGAAGGACAATATACGACTCATAATGCCGATGGAACATTAAAACAATTCAGAGGTATAGGTAAGCCTCACGGGAATATACCAAGACCTAATGTAAAAGAAAATACTATTAACAGGTCACCAGACGGTCGTACATTTGTAGGAAAGCCAACGGTACGGCCTGCTAGACCAGATGAAATACCAAGGGGATCTTAATGGATAATTTTGACTCAATAAAATTATTAGACTACGAAAAATGGAAACAGGCCAACGTTGGTAAGTTTTCATTGTATGACTATCTGCACGGAGTCCTTAGTACTCAGCCACAGTCACCTGATCTGACGTTTGCCTATTTAAAATTGTTATGGCCAGATTTCTATTCTTATAATGATCAAGTTTTTCTCAAAGAAGAATTTGAAGAGCAAAAATACAAAGGGTTAGTCAAACAAGGGTATTCTGGCCCAGAGCTTGAATACTGGATGAATTTATTAAATATTGATGGTTTATTGAATAATATGACAACCGAGCAGGCTAGGTATATTGGAAAAAGCGTTGCTTCTATCTGGGATAAAAAGCTTGCGATTGATTTTCCGTCTCAACGCTTTAATACAGAGTGTATAATTGAGGGGGAAGATGACGAAGTATATGTTGTTTTTCGTCATCAAGAATAATTTTTGGGTTCTTGAATCGTGGACTGCTCAGAAGTCAAAAAGGGGCTCAAGTCAGTTGTTTAATGAGACTTTTCTAACACATTGAATAATTAGTACTTTAATTTATCACCGTGTTAAAAAATTACAATTAAGGAACTGTGCGGCTATAACTAAGGAATTTAAAAAATCTTCTTAAATAACTGCTTCCGTCCCTTTTTAACACCAAACAAACACGGACGATTAGTGGCCAAACGAGTACCACCTATTACATCAATAAGCTGTTCGAAATGGACTATGACGGCAGTTGGCGAGCGTATATCGACGATATCGCCGTCCTCAGCTGGACGCCTGAGCAAAAACACAAATTACTCTATACCCTGCGTGATCGACTCGGTAGTGCAACCACATTAGTCAACCACGACGCTCAAATCACCAGCCGACGCTACTTCGACCCCTTCGGCAGAACTTCATCCGCCAGTGCCAGCAACACCCAATTCACTGATTTATCAATCACTAACCGTTACCGTCGAGGCTTCACCGACCACGAACATTTGAATGAACAACAGTTGATCCACATGAATGGGCGAAGGGGAACTAGAAACGAGGGTTCGCAGTTTTTTGTTCCCCTGAGATGAGTGCAAGGATGCACGAAGGGCGCACACCATGGACGGTTAAATCACCACAGTTGCCTTTGCACTAAACCAAATTAGTGATAACTTGACTCTCGCTTGATTACAACCTCGGCAGGTTCCTGAGTGTTGATCCATTCATTCAAGCACCGAGCAGCACACAGAGTATTAACCCGTACAGTTACATTATGAACAACCCACTGGCGGGGACTGATCCGACCGGGTATATGGGCAAGTGTGATCAGAATCCGACCTGTCAGATGCAGTCGTTTTTTAGTTCAGTGGGTAGTGGCGGGTCGAGTTTAATTGGTAATCTGACTGGTCGGTTGAAAACCACGCTGAGCAATGGGCATGATACCAAACAGGCCAAGAAAGCGCAGGAGCCTAAGGCGGCTGAGGTTAAGTCTCCGGCTGTGGTGAGTTTTGTACTGCCGAGTAAGGATAGCGTGGACCGAACCCATTTAGCGAACTGCGGCAGGATCCAGCAATGTAGTGGTCTTGGCAATTTAATAAGAAATAAGCTTATTCCATCTGTTATTGGTCCCGGCAACAGCCAAAATAACAGTGGTAATCTAAGTGATAATGGTAATCCACCGGGGGTCAATGAGGCTTATGGTTCTGAATTAAGTGGTGTCAGTACGCCGAGCCCGGGTGGTCTACCGCCTGACGAGGGTGATAAAGAAAATATTAGAAATCCATCATCAAATGAAATTAAGCCATTTAAAAATACGATTTCTGAGCAGACTTATAATACACCACCGTTACGTAGACTTATTCAAAACAATGGAAAATGGAAAACCGTAGACGGCGCTGGAAATATGTTTACAGCAAGAGGTGAATATGAATTCGTAACACTCAATGGTAGGACGTATGTTGGTAGAGCTGGAACTGGTCACTACAATGTATCCCATGGCTCCGAAGCAGTCGATTTTGCTGGTCATATTCGCTTTTCTCATGGTTCCAACAGAGGTGTACTAAAAAGTTGGAATAACAACTCTGGCCATTACAAGCCTACAGCCGACAAAGCCTGGCAAGCAAAATTACCACTAGATAAATTCACAAGAGGACCACTTAAATGATAAATAGTCAGTTGAAAGAAATGGTTAGTCAGTTGCCAAACCAGTTATACGTTGACGAAATTATGGTTTTGCTTGAGGGCCAAACAGAAAAGGAAATTATGGATTTATCAGTACCTTTTCTTGATGAGTTTGAAGGACCTGTACGAGTTTCACTGATTAAGATCCTAGCTAAAAAAATTAATAAGCATTCGAATTTATTATTTTTGTTAGAAATTGGCTATCAAAAATACTTAGTAAGTGAAATAGGCTCTTGGATAAGCGTGATTCTGCCCAAAGTTGGCCTGAAGAAATTGATAAGATCATTAAAAAAACAAAGTGATCAAAAAATAATTGATATGGTGATCTACAAACTGAGCTACGAAGTTAATGATGAACTCCGCCAGGAAATTAAACAACTGTTGGGCGAATAAAATATGGCCAGCTTTCTACAGCGCATTGTTATCGCCCGCCACCAACCCTTGCGCTTCATCAAAGCATTGCCGCAACAAGCCATCTGGTATTGCCTCGGCAAGTCGTAATCCGCTGACCCGGCTGATGATGGTTGCTTGCTCCATGGTTAATAGTTGCTGTGGTACCGCTGTGGCATATAACCATAGTGGAATATTTTCGTGAGTCATTAATTGTGGCAATTGGGCTTTTTCAGTTAAAAACGCAGCTATTGCTGCACAAATTAATTCAATCACAGCACTGTTTTGTTTCCCTTTTTTCTCTCCATTTTCCTCTCCTTTCATTTGCGCAAGCAGCGTTTCAGCGGCGTTGAGTCTTTCTTTCGCTTGTCGCAGCCAGAGACTGATCGTTGGTGCTGCGACGACCTCGGGCAGGGTGATGGCTTGAGCATCTGTGGTTATTGCATCAATGCCGAGTCCTTGCAGTTGCTGGATCGTTTTGACATCGACAATGGCGATGGGTATCGATAATTCAAGCGTCGCGATAAACCCGTTGTCGTCAGCTTCTACTGAGTCGGCAATGATCAGCAGGCCGCCACCTTTAGCCATTATTTGTTCAATACGTGAACCGAAGTGTTGTTGAATTTGTAATAAAACGGCTTTGATTTGTTGATCTTCATCAGATTGCAACATCTCGGGTAGGACGATTTCTGCGTCGGCTTTTTCAACTGGCGGTTGCTTACCTTGAACGGTGATTGACGGTAATTTATCTTCACTGTCATGGACCGTCGGCTCTTCGTTGTCTTTGTTAAGATCATCGAGCACACTATCCAACGCCTTTTTCGATACGCCAACCACATCTTCGCTGCCTTGTGGGTCAACCACGTTATCAAATAAAGCCTGTTTGTTGTTGACCAGTTGATAAACTCTTTGTTCGTAAGAATCTTCGGCGATCATTAAGATGATTTGCACCTTGTTGCTTTGACCGAGCCGATGAATTCGGGCGTTGCGCTGTTCGAGCACTGCCGGATTCCACGGGATATCTAGGTTAACCAGTATCGAAGCACTTTGTAGATTCAAACCAGAGCCGCCAGCATCAGTAGAGATAAACACGCTAATAGCATCATTATCTTTGAATTGGTCCATTAATCCGCCACGCTTGGCAGTCGGTACGCCGCCATGTAGATGAACAAATCCAACGTTCATCGCTCGCAACATTTCCTCAACTAGGGTGGTCATGCCGCGCCACTGCGAAAACACCACCATTTTCACGCCGTTATCAATACATTGTTCGGTGATCAGGGTTTTTAGTTCTTTGAGCTTTGGTGAGCCCTTGGTTTGTTTATCTACCAGCCCAGCCGCGTCACAGGCCATTCTGGCTTGTTGCAATGCCGCCATCATTCTGTTGCTTTCTGATGGCGTGAGTGGTCGGGTTTTGGCAATGGAAGCTAATTTAGCGGCGGCAGCTAAAGCACTGTCATGAAGGTCAAGTTGTTGCGTGGTCATTGGTACGTCAAGTCGCAGTGTGGTTCTGCCGGGCAATTGGTCACTGACAATACTGCGATTACGTCGCAACATAAACGGACTAATACGTTCACGCAGTTCGGTTAAATTGCGATAACCCAGCACTTTGCCTTTGTCGTCAGTAATATGATAATCACTGAGATAACGCCACAGTGGTCCCAAAACATCTTGATTGACCACTTGCATTAGGCTGTATAAATCTTCGAGGCGATTTTCTAGCGGTGTGCCAGTCAGCACAAAAGCATAAGTCGATTGGATCAGTTTGATTGATGAGGCCACTTTGGTTCGCCAGTTCTTGATCCGCTGCGCTTCATCGAGGATCATCAAGTCAGGTTTAAGCAGAGTATTGATCAGGGTTAAATCCCGCATCACCAGTTCATAATTGATAATGAAAAAGGTTTTATCTTGATGATACTGGGCTTGACGTTTTTGTGGACCGCCTTGAATGATCTGACTCGAAAAGCCGCTGAACTTTTCAATTTCTCGCGCCCATTGGTGCTTTAATGACGCCGGACAAATAATCACAATACGCTTAATGTCTTCTTGTTGGATTAAACGGATGGCCCCAGCAATGGCCTGTAAGGTTTTACCCAATCCCATATCATCTGCCAGTAAACCTCGGCCGTTGGCCGCCAAAAACGCGGTGCCTTCAATTTGATAAGGATAGAGTTTGGCATTCAAGCCGGGCAATTGACCATCAGATAACATGATCTGCTGGTGGATCTTGTGCGCTTTGAGTTGATGCGATTGCGCACTGACGAGTTTTTGCACCGCCTGTTTTGCGTCTTCACCAACAACAATATTGTCGTTGCCGTAAATGGCATTGCTGAAATTGAAAAAGTCATCGGGTAATTCGCCAGTAAAGATCCCCTGTGGATCGAAGTATTGATCAATGATCTCCGCCAGCGGCTCATCAATTGCGCCAGTACGCTGGATTTTGATTTGTTTGTGCTGGGTAAATGACTGGTAAACAAATGGCGGTTGCGGTTTGAGTAAGGTCATATCCGGCAACATCCGTTTGCTGATTTGATGCAACACCGCCTCAATATGCTTGCAGGTGCCGAGTTGGTTATTGGCCAAATCAGGGCAGGTGCAGTAATTGATCTTTTCGCTCAGTGAACGAATGTGCACAGTATAGTTTTGCGGTCGATGGGTACTGGAAATCAGCGAAGCCGCCTGCCAAGTGCCAAACCACGGGTGTCCACTGAGATGCTTGGCTTTGACTTCGGTTTGACCACGTTTGATCCGGTCTTTGATCGCAGTGTCTTTGGCTGAACTGAATTGCTGCGCTTCTTTGTCAATTTGACCATTTGCTTGATTATAAGTAATAAGGGTGGCGACCGCGTGCTTACATACCAACTCAGTGCTATTACGACAATCACAAGTTACCTGTAATTGGCCATCTTCATCGTGAAACAGCTCAACATCATAAAGTACATCATTATCGCTGGCCTCAACCCGGGCAAACAGCTGTTGTTGCTGATGAAAATAGTCAATCACCCGATCTTGCTTACTATAAAGCAAACCTGCTTTGACTACCTCGTCAGAAGTAATACTTAAAAGTTTTTCAATATCGTATATAAAGGTACTGTCAGTTTGATTAGGCGTTTGATTCGGCATTGATTTCACTTGTGCTAGATGCAAGGGCATTTTCGCTGATTCTAAGTAAAAATGCGATGTAATACCAGCGGTATTGCTAAATAAAGACATTAATAATAGGTTTGTATCTAAATGCTTGTTTTTTGCCGGTGAATTATATTGAGCGCGGATTTTTAGTGGCTTTTTTTACCTTGTAAGAACAGGACCAAAGCCGCGAATATGCTGGCGTACAGGGTTGATCACTAGGTGATCGCCAATAGCGGAAATTTGCAGTTTGGGACAATAAATGAACACTTTTGTTCTGATATAACTGTTATAAAACCCGGGTTTTTAGTTTTTTTTGCCATAAGTAAGCATTTTATCCGTTTTGCACTAGACAAGCGATAGGGTTTTGATATAGCAAAACTGCGTTTTTTTTCCATCAAAAGCGGATAAAATACCAGCTCTCCACTTTTCTCCACTGAATTCAGTAGCTTCCCGCCAAGCCTTATTTTTATTGTGTTTGCGCGACTTAATTAATCTTGTTTTGGCTTGACAGCTAACAATAAGAATCACTAAACTGTACATTCGTGGAAAAAAGTGGTTTTTTGTGGATCAAGCGACAAAAAGCCAGTTAATACCAAGTTAATGGATCAACAGTCAACAGGATAACAATAAGATTATGTATCGCGGCGCAAGCGCTATCACCATCGACAATAAAGGCAGGTTAGCTATACCGACAAAGTTTCGGGATATGCTAATGGCTGAGTGTCAGGGTGAGCTGATTTGCACTATTGATATTCACCAACCCTGCTTATTGTTATATCCACTGGCTGAATGGGAAGAAGTTGAAGCCAAGCTCAGACGCTTGTCGAGCATGAATCCCCATGAAAGAAGAGTACAACGTTTATTATTAGGCCATGCCAGTGACTGTAAACTGGATGGTAACGGTCGAACGTTAATTAGCGGACCTTTACGTACCCATGCTAGCTTAGACAAAAATATAATGCTGGTGGGGCAATTAAATAAATTTGAAATCTGGGATGAAGCCATCTGGCAACAACAAATCGACGACGATATTGCTGCCGAAAATGCCGGTGATTTTGAATTAACCGAACGACTACAAGACTTTTCATTTTAACTTATGCCTGAAAATACCAAACATATTTCAGTTCTACTGGAAGAGGCCGTTGACGGCCTGAACATCAATCCGCAAGGGGTGTACATTGACGGCACCTTTGGCCGAGGTGGTCATTCAGCTGTGATCTTGTCACAACTGGGCGAGCAAGGCCGCTTGTTTGCGATTGATCGCGACTTGCAGGCAATTGAAGAGGCGCAAAAGTTCGCCTCAGACCAACGTTTCCATATTACCCATAGCGCCTTCTCTGAACTCGAAACCGTGGCGCAAACTCAACAAATCATTGGCCAAGCCGATGGCATTTTACTCGATTTAGGGGTGTCTTCACCGCAACTAGATGAATCTGAACGCGGTTTCAGCTTTATGCGTGACGGTCCGCTAGATATGCGCATGGACATCACATCCGGTTTGACTGCGGCCCAGTGGCTGGCCAATGCCGACGTTGAAGATATCAGCTGGGTATTAAAAACCTTCGGTGAAGAACGCAGCGGCTGGCGTATTGCCCAAGGTATAGTCGCAGCCCGCGAAGAAGCCCCCATCACCCGCACAGCTGAATTAGCGGCTTTGATCAAAACGATAGCGCCGGGCAGCAAAGCCGATAAAAAACATCCAGCAACCAAAAGTTTTCAGGCGATCCGCATTTATATCAACAGCGAACTCGATGAAATAAAACAAGCGCTTGAGTCGTCATTAAAGGTGTTAAAACCCGGTGGTCGGCTAGTGGTGATCAGCTTTCATTCGCTCGAAGATCGCATCGTTAAACAATTCTTTAAAAAACATAGTAAAGGCGCACCCGTTCCCAGAGGTCTGCCGTTGACTGATGAACAATTAAATAAGGGGTTAACACTCAAAACCATCGGTAAGGCAATTAAACCGTCGAAAAATGAAGTCGATGTTAATGTCCGTAGCCGCAGCTCTATTTTGCGTATTGCAGAGCGCCTGTAGCCATGCCTACTGCTAATAAAGCGCCCACTCGTCAGCCGAATCTGGCCCTTGAGATCCTCAATGATTTTATCACTCATAAATGGGTGATTTTGTTGCTGTTGTTGAATGTAGCCAGCGCTTTGATGGTGGTGCAGTTTGCTCATCTTAATCGTTTGGCTTTTATTGAGCAGGATAAGTTGTTTCAACAACGAGATGAGCTGGATTTGGAATGGCGGCACAATTTACTCGAACAACGCACCCTGGCCGAACATAGCCGGATTGAAGCGATTGTTGGCCAACAGTTGGGCTTGTCCCGCCCCACGCTGGCTGATGAAGTTGTGGTGAGGTTACAATGACTGTTTTTGATAACAGCATAGTCAAGGCCACCGCTAAATTGACTCGGCCAAAAAAGGCACGAGCTAAGAGCAAGGGGAGTAAAACCCCTACCTTAACTAATTGGCGCTTTGCGCTGGTCATTAGTTGCATCGGTTTGATTTTTTGTGGCATCGGTGCCAGAGCCGCTTTCTTGCAAGTTTATGATTCAGAAGATCTCAATCGCCGCAGCGACAATCGCACTATTCGCACCAAATCAGAAGATGTATTACGGGGCATGATTTTAGACCGCAATGGCATTGAGCTGGCGGTGAGTGTGCCGGTTCAGGCGATTTGGGCCGATCCTAAAGTGATCAATAAAAGCGGTTTGTCGATTGCCGATGATAAACGCTGGATGGCGTTGGCCGATGTGCTGCACATTAAACGCGACAAGCTGGTTACTCGGGTGAGTAATCCGAAAAAACGCTTTGTTTATTTGCTGCGTCAGGTTGAGCCGGCGATGGCAGAATATGTCAAAAACCTTAAAATCCCCGGGGTTTATCTACGTAAAGAATCGAAACGTTATTACCCTAATGGCGAGATCAGTGCGCATTTGGTGGGCTTTACTAACCTAGATGCTCAAGGCATAGATGGCATCGAAAAGCTTTATAACAAACAAATGATCGGCAGTGCTGGTAGCCGTAAAATTCGCAAAGACGCCAAAGGCCGAGAAATCGAGGTGCTTGAAGAAGTCGAGCCGATAGCCGGGCAGTCGTTAACGTTGAGTATTGATCAACGTATTCAGGCGATTGCTTACAAGGCGCTTAAATCCGCAGTGACTTCATTTAGTGCTACCTCGGGCTCAGCGGTGGTAGTGGATGTGAAAACCGGCGAAGTGCTGGCATTGGTCAATAGCCCATCTTATAACCCCAATAATCGTCGTAATGTCTCAGGTCATCGTTTCAGAAATCGTGCAGTGACCGATTTGTTTGAACCCGGTTCAATCCTCAAACCGATTGCGGCCATCAGCGCATTAGAATTCGGTTCATATACTGCCAATGATCAAATCAATACTTCACCGGGCTGGATGCGAGTGAGCGGTAGCCGGGTTGAAGACAGTCGCAATTACGGTGAACTGGATATGCAGGGCATTTTGCAGCATTCAAGTAATGTCGGGATCACCAAGTTAGCGTTGTCGATGCCTAAAGAGCACTTTCTCAATACTTTCTATCAGTTGGGTTTTGGCAGTGATACCGGGTTGGGCCTGATTGGCGAAAGACCCGGGGTATTTGGCGGCCGAGCCCGTTGGTCAGATTTCGAAATTGCTACTTTGTCATTTGGCTATGGCTTGTCAGTTACTACGGTTCAGTTGGCTAGGATGTATGCCACCCTTGGTAATCATGGTGTCAGTCGACCATTGACGATTTTGAAGCAGAATAAAGACAGATTAATTGAAGGTGAGCAGGTACTTCAGCCTAATACCGCAAAACAAGTGTTGGCTATGTTGGAATCAGTATTGGCTGAAGGTGGAACAGGTACTAAAGCTGCGGTCGCGGGTTATCGCATTGCGGGTAAAACCGGCACTTCAAGAATAGCCAGTCAGGGTTCATACAGCAGCGATTACGTCGGCTCTTTTGGTGGCGTGGGACCGGTGTCTGATCCGCGCATTGCCACTGTGGTGATGATCAACGATCCGGCTGGTGATTATTTTTATGGTAACGACGTCGCAGGTCCGGCGTTTTCGACCATTATGGGCAGTGCTTTGCAGTTGTTAAATGTGCCACCAGATGCACTCGATCAACAACAAACGGTGATCGCGGCAAGAGGTAACTTATGAGCAAGCAGCTAAAACATTGGTTAGCGCCTTTTGGTATTGATTTAAGCGGTATTGATTTAACCGCAAATATCAGCGTTAATGACGTGCGCATGGATAGCCGGGATGTACGTCCGGGTGATGTCTTTATCGCGGTCAAAGGCGCGGCACAAAATGGGGTGGATTATATTGCCTCAGCGATGCAAAACGGTGCAGTTGCGGTGTTGGCAGAAGAACCAGCAGGTGATGCCATTGTTATTGCGCAGTTAAGTCAACGTCTGCCTGAATTGTTAGCCGCTTTTTACCATCAATGCAATGACACTAAATTGATTGGTATCACAGGTACCAACGGCAAAACCACTATCTCTCAATTGGTCGCTCAACTGAATCCGCAGCCCACGGCGGTGATTGGCACCCTAGGTGTCGGTCTGCTTAATGCGCTGAAACCCCATGTTAATACCACCCCGGGTATTGCGGATAACTATCGATTATTACATCAATTTGTCGAAAAAGGCTGTGACTACACTGCGATGGAAGTGTCTTCTGTCGGGTTAGATCAGGGTCGCGTTAGCGGACTCGATTTTGACTGTGTGGTGTTTACTAATTTGACTCAAGATCACCTCGATTATCATGGTGATTTGGCCAGCTATACCGAGGCGAAAAAAGCCCTGTTTGAACACAATCCAACGGCCACCACCATCCTCAATGTTGATGATCAAACTTCACTGGGCTGGCTTTATGAGTGGGCGACCAGCCGAAAAGTGATTGCGGTGGGCAGTTATATTGAACGTTATGTCAGTGGTCAGCATGTTATGTTCCGCAATGCCAAATTTAGCAACAGCGGTTTGGCTTTCACCTTGGTGAGTAGCTGGGGTGAGGCTGAGGTGGTTAGTCCATTATTTGGCCAATTCAATCTGAACAATTTGGTGTCGGCGATGGCGGTGTTGTTGTCATATGGCGTTGCGCTTTCGACACTGGTCGATGCTGTTACCCATTTGACTGCAATTCCCGGTCGCATGGAGCAATTTGCGCAATCAGCAGGGGCCGTTGCAGTGGTTGATTATGCCCATACGCCGGATGCATTAGCACAAGCTTTACAGGCGTTGAAACGTCATACCCAAGGTACTTTGTGGGTTATTTTTGGGTGTGGCGGTGATCGCGATCAAAGCAAACGACCACTGATGGGACAAATTGCCCAACGTTATGCTGACCGGGTGATCCTCACCAATGATAATCCCCGTCACGAAAAACCGGAGCAAATTGTTATTGATATTCAAACGGGTTTGGATGTGAGTGATGGGGCTAAAGTAATTATTGAGTTGGATCGCAAAAAAGCGATTGCCAACACCTTAAAACAAGCCGCCAAAGGCGATGTCATTCTGATCGCAGGCAAGGGTCATGAGACTTATCAAATCTTTGGCGACGAAGTGATTGACTACGATGAGCGGGCGTATGTACGCCAGTGCATCCAGGAGATGTCAGCATGATCACAGTAACCACTCAATGGATTAGCGAGCAGCTGTCTGCCACTTTGGTTGGTGACTGTGCTGGAATAGACAGTGTTGAAATCAATAATGTTAATACCGATACCCGAGCTATTGTCTCGGGTGATCTGTTTATCGCCCTCAAAGGGGCTAATTTTGATGGTCACAAGTTTGCCGCCCAAGCGGTGAGTAAAGGGGCCTGTGCGCTGATTGTTGAACGGCAGCTGGATATTGATGTACCACAAATTATTGTCGAAGATACTACCCGAGCATTAGGCGAACTCAGTGCAGCGGTTAAAGCGCAAATGCAACATAAAACCATTGCTATCACTGGCAGTGTTGGCAAAACCACGGTGAAAGAAATGGTGGCCAGCATTTTATCTCAACTGGGCAATGTGTTGTTTACTCAAGGCAATTTTAACAATCAAATTGGTGTGCCACTGACGTTACTCAGACTAACACCAGCACATGATTTTGCGGTGATTGAACTCGGTGCTAATCACCCAGGAGAGATTGCTTATACCACCGGTTTGACTAATCCGGATGTAACCCTGATTAACAATGTCGCCGCCGCTCATTTAGAGGGCTTTGTCGATTTACACGGGGTGGCTCGGGCCAAAGGCGAGATTTTTACTCACAGTGGTGAAAATGCCATCGCTGTACTTAATTGCGACAGTGACTACACCGACTACTGGTTACGTCGTTTAGAACAAAGACCGGTGTTGCGTTTCTCGATGGATGCAGCCAAAGAGGTGGATGTGTGGGTTAAGAATATTCAACTCGATGCCTTTGGCTGTGCCACTTTTACTATTTATCATAAACAACAAAGTAGTATCGAAACCGTTGAGGTTACGTTATCGAGTCCCGGCCGACATAACGTTAATAATGCTTTGGCTGCGGCGGGTGTTTGTTTGAGTGTTGGGGCTTCGTTAGCAGATATCGCTTCGGGTTTATCACAGATGAAACCGGTTAATGGCCGGGTTAATTTGATTAAGCTATCTGATCATTTGACGGTGATTGATGACACTTATAATGCCAATGTTGAATCGGCCAAAGCGGCGATTGATTTGCTGGCAGTCAATGAAGGGCAAACGATTTTGGTGTTTGGTGATATGGCTGAATTGGGTCAAGACGCTCGGGTTTATCATGAAACCGTGGGGCAGTATGCCAAACAGCAAAAGATCGATCACTTAATTACCCTCGGTGTATTAAGTCAAAATGCCAGTGCGGTGTTTAACGGCAATGGCTTACATTTTTCTTCCCGCGAGCAGTTGTTACAACAGCTGGCGAATTTACTGGCGGACTCCGACCAGGCAAAACAAAATCCCACTAAAAAGGTCACTATTTTGGTTAAAGGTTCACGCAGTGCAAAAATGGAATTAGTCGTCGCAGGACTCGTTGAGTTGCACCAGCGCAAAAACCAGGAGATTGCCTCATGCTAGTGTGGTTAACCGAGTATTTAACCCAGTTTCATAGCGGATTTAACGTCTTCTCTTATCTCACCATGCGGGCGATTTTGTCAGTATTGACGGCGCTGGTGGTGTCACTATTTTATGGTCCTAAACTGATCCGCCAATTGCAGAAAATGCAAATTGGTCAAACTGTACGCGATGACGGTCCTGAAAGTCACTTAAGCAAATCAGGCACTCCGACCATGGGTGGGGTGTTAATCCTCGGTGCGATCATCTTGAGTACCTTGCTGTGGGCGGACTTGTCGAATAAATACGTTTGGGTGGTGCTGTTTGTGGTGGCCAGTTTTGGTGCCATTGGCTGGGTTGATGATTATCGCAAGGTTATTCGTAAAGACCCCAAAGGCTTAATTGCCCGCTGGAAGTACTTGTGGCAATCGGTGGTGGCGTTAATTGTCGCCTTTGGTTTGTATAGTACCACCCAGCGAGAAGCCGAAACCATGTTGTTAGTGCCATTTTTCAAAGATGTGGTGCCACAACTGGGTTTGTTATATATCGCCATGACTTATTTTGTCATCGTCGGCACCAGCAACGCGGTGAATTTGACGGATGGTCTTGATGGACTGGCGATAGTGCCAACCATGATGGTGGCCGGGGCATTGGCAATATTTGCTTATGTCACCAGTAATGTTAATTTTGCCGATTATCTTAATATTCCTTATTTACCACTGGCGGATGAACTGGTGATTGTTTGCACCGCCATCTTTGGCGCAGGGTTGGGCTTTTTATGGTTTAACACTTACCCGGCACAAGTGTTTATGGGTGATGTTGGCTCTTTGGCTCTAGGCGGCGCATTAGGCGTGATCGCCGTATTGGTCAGACAAGAATTGGTGCTGTTTATTATGGGCGGGGTGTTTGTGATGGAAACCTTGTCGGTGATTTTACAGGTCGGATCGTATAAATTACGCGGCGAGCGAGTATTCAGAATGGCTCCTATTCATCATCACTATGAATTAAAAGGGTGGCCCGAGCCACGGGTGATCGTGCGGTTTTGGATCATCTCGCTGATTTTAGTATTGATTGGTTTAGCGACACTTAAAATTAGGTAGTGGTTAATATTGTATTAGTTTAAGGTAGGGTGTGGTGAGCCAGAGGCGAAACCCATGCTACGTGTATTCACAAGATGAATGATTAAAGGTAACAGCTAAAAATGGCTTATTTGACCACATTAAAAGGCAAAAAGGTTGGGGTACTGGGACTGGGTGTCTCAGGACTCTCTTGCGTCTGTTATTTGATGGGCAAAGATGTGGTGCCATTTGTCATGGATGGTGATCTCCAGTCTGCCGGGGTGCAGCAGGTGGTTTCTCAGTGGCCACAAATGTCAGTGTTTAAATTACCGACCGATGCAGAGCGTTACCCTGATGTGTTGCTGGACGCTGATTTGTTAATTGTCAGTCCTGGCGTGCCTTTATCATTACCGATATTGATTGAAGCGGCTAATCATGGGGTCCAAATCATCGGTGATGTTGAATTGTTTGCTCGGCTTAATCGCCAGCCCGTGATTGCTATCAGTGGTTCTAATGGTAAGTCAACGGTGACCAAGTTGGTCACCGAGTTGTTGAAAAACGGCGGTTATGATGCGGTGTTTGGCGGTAATATCGGTGTGCCTGTGCTGGACTTGCTGGCTCAGCCATTTGATGTGGCAGTGCTTGAATTATCCAGTTTTCAGTTAGAAACCACCTCATCGCTACATGCACAAACGGCGACCATTTTGAATCTCAGCGAAGATCATATGGATCGTTACGAAAGCTATGATGCTTATGCCGCAGCTAAACAACGTATTTATAGTCATGCGGATATTGCGGTTTATAACCGTGCAGATGTATTGACGTTGCCATCAAAAGCGCATCCGTCACATATTGGTTTTGGTTTGACTGAGCCCGAGCACAGTCAAAATGCCGCAGTGGGGATCCGCAATGGTTGTTTTGCCCAAGGGCTGGATGAAATTTGCCCGGTGAGCGCACTGAATATTGTCGGTCAGCATAATGTGCTTAATGCCTTGGCTGCGATTGCGCTGGTTCAACCGTTTAAATTGAGCCATGCGGTGATTGAGCAAACATTTAAACAGTTTACTGGTTTGTCTCATCGCTGTGAGCGAATTGAAGGCACCGGTGAGGTCAGTTGGATCAATGATTCCAAAGCCACTAATGTCGGTGCCACAGTCGCCGCATTAAACGGTCTTAAACCCCAGTGCATGGGCAATTTGATTTTACTGGCGGGCGGCGTGGGTAAATCGGCAGACTTTGCGCCATTACAACAAGCGCTTGAGAACCACGTTGATTACCTAATCACTTTTGGTCGGGACGGCGACCAAATCGGCGCGTTAGTCACTGATGGCACCAAATCGATTGGGGTTAGATCAATGGAAGAAGCGGTATTAAAAGCTTTTGCCTTGGCCAACAGTGGTGACTGCGTGTTGTTGTCTCCGGCGTGTGCCAGCTTTGACATGTTTGCCAACTTCGAAGCCCGTGGCGATCACTTCGCTGCGCTGGTGAAGGAGATTTGTCATGTCGACTGATGAAGCGCTTATTACTGGGGAAGGGATTAATAAAGTGATGCCCGAGATTGACTTTGATGCTATCGATTTTGAGGTCGAGGCTGACGGTGAAATCGTTATAGATGAGCCGCCAATTGGAGAAAAAAAAGCTAAAAAAGCAGCCAAAAAGAAAACCGAAAAAGCTGAGGGCGACGGTGATAAACAGCTGATGTTAAAGCTGACCAACTTTGTTAATGATTCACTGGGTTGGAATAGCGCACCTCAAGCGGTATTTGATCGTACTTTGGTGTTTGTGGTGATGTTGTTGGTGGCTTATGGTTTTGTGATGATCGCCTCAGCATCAATGCCAGTGGCTGAACGGCTGTTTGGTAATCATTATCATTTTATTATTCGCCATGGGATTTATATTGGCTTGGGTTTGATCACCGCTTTGGTGGTGGTGCAAATTCCGATGGAAAAATGGCACCAATACAACGGGGTTTTATTGGCACTGGCCATTGCCTTATTGATGGTGGTGCTGGTGGTTGGTAAGAATATCAATGGCAGTACTCGTTGGATTGTGTTGGGTCCTGTCACCATTCAGGCAGCAGAGCCTGCTAAGTTGCTGTTTTTTGCTTATTTAGCCAGTTATTTGGTGCGCAAGCATGAAGAGGTGCTGGATAACTTTAAAGGTTTTGCCAAACCGTTGGTGGTGTTTTTTGTTGCGGCGATATTACTGCTGAGTCAGCCAGATTTAGGTACTGTGGTAGTGATGTTTATTACTACTTTGAGTTTATTGTTTTTAGCCGGTGCCAAATTATGGCAGTTTTTTGCTTTGGTATTCACTGGCATGGCGGCGTTAGCGACGTTGATTTGGGTAGAGCCTTATCGTTTGGCGCGGGTGACTTCGTTTATGGATCCGTGGCAAGACCCGTTTGGTAAAGGTTATCAGTTGACTCAATCTTTGATGGCTTATGGTCGTGGAGATTGGTTGGGTCAAGGGCTGGGTAACAGTGTGCAAAAGCTGGCCTATTTGCCTGAAGCCCATACCGATTTTGTCATGGCGGTATTGGCCGAAGAACTTGGTTTTGTCGGGGTTATGGTGATTTTATCCTTGCTGCTGGTGGTGGTGTTTAAGGCGATGTTAATTGGCCAAAAAGCGCTGCAAAAAGGGCGAGCCTTTGAAGGTTTTTTTGCCATGGCGATTGGCGTCTGGTTTAGTTTTCAAACCATGGTTAACGTCGGTGCTAGTGCCGGGATATTGCCAACCAAAGGGTTGACGTTTCCGCTGGTGAGTTACGGCGGCAGTAGTTTAATCGTGATGTTTGTTGCTGTAGCGGTGTTATTGCGGATTGACCATGAGATACGGATGTTGTCTGTACATACCACGCGCAGAGGGACCTTATGACTCAAAATAAGGCTCAGCATAAAGTGTTGATTATGGCAGGCGGGACCGGAGGTCATATATTTCCTGGGTTAGCGGTTGCTGATCAATTGGTCGAAGGCGGCTGGCAAGTGTGCTGGCTGGGCACCAGTAAAAGAATGGAAGCCCGGTTAGTGCCTGAGCATGGTTATGATATTCGTTTTATCGATGTGGTCGGTGTTAGAGGCAATGGGTTAAAACGCTTGTTATTAGCGCCATTTATGGTGCTGCGCTCGGTGGTTCAGGCTATCAAGGTTATTCGCCAAGAAAAACCAGCGGTGGTGCTGGGGTTTGGTGGTTTTGCCAGCGGTCCGGGTGGTGTGGCGGCGTGGTTGATGCGCAAACCGATGGTATTGCATGAACAAAATGCAGTTGCCGGGTTTACTAATCGTACTTTGGCGTATTTTGCTACTCGGGTGTTGATGGCTTTTCCTCAGACCTTTGCCAGCAAGCACAAACCGGAGTTGGTGGGTAATCCTATTCGTCGTTCGATTGGTGATTTGGCTAGCGAAGACAAAGCGCCAATGGCGGTCGATCAAAAGATTAAAGTGTTGATACTTGGTGGCAGTCTCGGTGCAGAAGCGTTAAACCGCTATGTGCCGCAAGTGTTGGCAAAAACCAGCTCAGCTGATGACATCAAGGTATGGCATCAAACCGGGCGAGGTAAACAAGGCCAGGTGGTTGAGGTTTATCGCACTGCATTGATTAGTAATCATGATGTGCGGGTAGATGAATTTATCGTTGATATGACAGAAGCTTATCAATGGGCTGACCTGATTATTTGCCGGGCGGGAGCCTTAACGGTTGCCGAGGTGGCAGCAGCGGGTGTGGCGGCGGTGTTTGTGCCATTTCCCTCGGCAGTGGATGATCATCAAACCCTTAATGCTAGTTGGCTAGCAGATAATGAGGCGGCAATTATTGTGCCGCAAAACGAATTAGAACAGGGCCAATTGACCAAGCCGATCAGTCAGTTGTTAGAAAACAGAAGTCGCCTGCAAACAATGGCGCAAAAGGCCAGAGCGATGGCTATTACCGATGCGACGGTTAAAGTCGCGGCTATTTGCCAAGACTTGGCCGCTGAATAAACGAATTAACGAAAATGAGTATACAAGATTGAAAGAACAACAGTTGGTGATACCGGAAATGCGCAGAGTTAACCAGATCCACTTCGTGGGGATTGGCGGTGCCGGTATGGGCGGGATAGCCGAGGTCTTACATAATCAGGGATACACCATTTCAGGCTCTGATATTCAGCGTGGGTTGGTGGTTAATCGGCTCGAAAATTTAGGGGTTAAAGTCGCCATTGGTCATCATGCCGACAACATTACCGATGCCAGTGTATTGGTGGTATCCAGTGCGGTAGGTGAAGATAACGCCGAAGTGGTGGCTGCCAGAGAGTTGCGAATTCCGATTGTGCAGCGGGCTGAAATGCTCGGTGAGCTGATGCGTTTTCGCCATGGTATTGCGGTTGCGGGTACGCATGGCAAAACCACCACCACTAGCTTGATTGCGACCATTTTTGCTCAGGCCAAACTGGATCCGACGTTTGTGATTGGTGGTTTGTTAAATAGTGCAGGCAGTAATGCCAGATTGGGCACCAGCCGCTATTTGATTGCCGAAGCGGATGAAAGTGACGCGTCATTTTTACATTTGCAACCGATGCTCAGCGTGATCACTAATATCGAAGCCGATCACATGGAAACCTATGGTGGGGATTTTGAAAACCTCAAATCCACCTATATTGATTTTCTGCGCAACTTGCCTTTTTATGGCGTGGCCGTGGTGTGTATTGATGACGATGTGGTTAGAGATGTGACTGGCCGTTGTGGCAGAAAGCTGATCACTTATGGTCAGTCAGAAGACGCGGATTATCGTCTGACCAATTATCGTCAGCAAGGCCATCGTTGTTATTTTGTCATTGAAGGCGCGGCTGATGGACCGTTAAATATTCAGCTTAATTTGCCGGGGTTACATAATGCCCTTAACGCTACCGCTGCTGTGGCTGTGGCACTGGATGAAGGCATAGAGCCGCAGGCTATTATCGCTGCACTGGATCAGTTTGAAGGCATTGGCCGTCGATTCCAGCAATATGGTGAGTTTGAACTGCAACAGCCAAATAAAGAGCGAGAGCAAGAGCAAGAGCAAGAGCCGGGCAATGTGATGTTGGTTGATGATTATGGTCATCACCCCAGTGAAGTTGAAGTGACAATTAAAGCCGTGCGAGCGGGTTGGCCTGACAGGCGGCTAGTGATGGTGTATCAGCCTCATCGTTATACCCGTACTCGTGATTTATATGAGGATTTTGCCAGAGTACTGTCTGAGGTTGACGTGCTGCTGATCCTCGAAGTGTATGCCGCTGGTGAAGAGCCGATTGCTGGAGCTGATAGTCGCAGCTTATGCCGGACTATTCGCCAACGGGGTAAATTGGATCCGATTTTTGTTGAGCCATCTCAGTCGCTGTATAGCTTATTAGCTGATTTACTCAGTGATCAGGATTTACTACTGACACAAGGTGCGGGCGATATTGGCGGCATGGTTAAAGTACTGGCGCAAAGCCAATTGGATAAAAGTAAATTATTGGAATTGGGAGAGCTGGTATGAACGCCAGTGTAGATAACATACATACATCACAAATAGCAGCAGAACAAACAATGAAAAATAAATTTGGTAAAGTCGCCGTGATGATGGGCGGGATGTCAGCTGAAAGAGCAGTTTCCCTAGCCTCTGGCGCGAATATTTTAAAAGGTTTAGTGGAGATGGGCATTGATGCCATTGCCTTTGACTTGCAAGAGCAGCCGTTATTGGCGTTAAAAGAGTTAAAAGTCGACCGAGTGTTTAACATCATGCATGGTCGCGGTGGTGAAGATGGCACCTTGCAGGGGGCTTTGGAGTTGATGGGTATTCCTTATACTGGCAGTGGTGTGTTGGGCTCTGCATTGGCGATGGATAAAGTCCGTTGCAAGCAGTTGTTTAATGCCAATGGTTTGGCGACACCGGCATTCAGAGTGATCCGTAAAGGTGATGAGCCGGATATGTCCAGCTTATTGACTGAGTTGGGGGGCGTGGTTTTTGTCAAACCGGCTCAAGAAGGTTCGAGCATTGGTATGAGTCGGGCGGAGAATGAAGCGCAATTGACTGACGCCATTGCGTTGGCAATGCAATATGATGACGCGGTATTGGTTGAAGCTTTTGTTGACGGGCCAGAGTTCACTGTGGCGATTTTGGCCGGTAATGCTTTGCCTGTGATTGAATTAAGAACGCCGAGAACCTTTTACGATTACAAAGCGAAATATCAAAGTAACAGCACTGAATATCTCTGTCCTTGTGATTTGGATGCTCAGCGTACTGCTGAAATTCAACAGTTGGCTCAGGCGGCGTTTGTGGTGGTTGGGGCGAAAGACTGGGGTCGGGTAGATGTGATGTTAGATCAGCAGGGTCGATTTCAATTACTTGAAGTTAATACTGTGCCGGGCATGACGGCGAAGTCCTTGGTGCCAATGGCGGCTAAAGCGGCGGGCATTGATTTGGCGCAATTGCTCAACGAAATTTTGACCTCGACCTTATCCGGCGAACAAATAGCAAAAGAACAGGTAACCAGTGAATAAGCGTCTGCGACGTTTAATCAAGGATAGCAACTGGCCGCTGATTGGCGGAGTGCTGTTTTTTTTCACTGTGGTGGTGGCGATGGTATTGGGCTATCAACGTAGTGTTGCTTGGTTGATGGACGAAAAAGAAGTGCCGTTGCGTCAGGTGTTGGTGTCTGGTCAATTACAGCATACCAGCAGCGAGGCTATCACCGCCGAGGTGATGAGTGCTGATTTGGGCAGTTTTTTTAATGTTGACGTTAATGCGGTGCAGCAGCGTATAGAAGCCTTACCTTGGGTGTATCAGGCATCTGTGCGTAAGCAATGGCCGGATGTGTTGACGGTTTTTGTGGTTGAACAGCAATCGGCGGCGATTTGGAATGAGCATACTTTGCTCAATACGCAAGGCGAAATATTTGCTGCCAAAGTGACGACAGCTTTACAGCACTTGCCTAAGCTTTATGGTCCAGTGGGATCACAAGTGGATGCATTACAGGGTTATCGGGATTTGAACGGCTTATTGAATATTAACGGTTTTGTGGTCGACCGATTGACCTTATCGCCGCGTTTTTCTTGGCAGCTGGGGTTGAAAAACGGCGTGGTATTGCAATTAGGTAGGCAAGAAAAGGTTAAACGGGTGCAGCGTTTTATCGATTTATATTCGGTGATCACGGCGCATAAAGCCGCACCAGTGGTGAGTGTCGATTTACGTTATGACACTGGCATGGCGGTTCTTTGGGGCAGCAATAAACAAGATGAGAAGCACTCATAATGGTAAAAGAAGTGGATAGAAACTTAATTGTCGCCCTGGATATTGGCACCTCAAAGGTGGCCGCTGTCGTTGGTGAGATCACCGATGATGATCAGCTTAGTATTGTCGGTGTTGGTAGTTGTCCGGCCAAAGGCATGGACAAAGGCGGGGTTAACGACCTGCAATTAGTGATGGAATCAATCCAAAAAGCCGTTGACGAAGCAGAGCTGATGGCTGACTGCCGTATCTCTTCGGTTTATTTGGGGATTTCAGGCAAACACATCAGTTGTCAAAACGAAAGCGGCATGGTGGCTATCAACGACGCTGAGGTTATTCCGGATGACGTTGATAGTGTGATCCACGCAGCCAAATCAGTGCCGATGTCAGCCGAGCGCAGAATGCTACATGTTTTGCCACAGGAGTTCTCTGTGGACATGCAAGAAGGCATTAAAAGTCCGGTGGGTATGTCTGGAGTGCGGATGGAAGCCAAAGTGCACATCATCACCTGTGCCAACGATATGGCAAAGAATATCGTTAAATGTGTTGAGCGTTGTGAACTCAAAGCCGACCAATTGATATTTACCGCATTGGCCTCAAGCTATGCGGTATTGACCGAAGATGAAAAAGAATTAGGGGTTTGCGTCGTTGATATTGGCGGCGGCACCATTGATATCGCTATTTATACCAGTGGGGCATTGCGTTATTCGGCAGTGTTGCCAGTGGCAGGTAATCAGGTGACTAATGATATCGCTAAGATATTCCGTACGCCGATTGGTTATGCCGAAGATATTAAAGTGCAGTATGCCTGTGCCATTCGTAATATGGCCAGTGCTGAAGAGAACATTGAAGTGCCGAGTGTCGGCGGGCGTCCGGCTCGTTCGATGTCGCGGCATACCTTGGCTGAAGTGATTGAGCCGAGGTATCAAGAATTATTTGAATTTGTATTGGAAGAAATACGCAGTAGTGGCTTGGAAGGTCAGGTGGCTGCTGGAGTAGTACTAACAGGAGGCACAGCAAAAATGGAAGGGGCGATTGAACTGGCAGAAGAGATTTTTCAGATGCCGGTGCGATTGGGCCAACCTTTGGCAGTAACCGGATTGGCAGAGTATGTCAACGATCCGTGTTACGCCACTGCTGTCGGATTATTGTTGTATGGTAAAGAAATGAAAAATCATTCGCTGGAAGAATCGCAAAACGTCGCCGGAGTTGGTAACATGTTGCGCCGAATCTCTAGCTGGTTTAAAGGTGAGTTTTAATTTATCTGCTGACTATTTATCCACTAAATCATACTAAAGCGGGTTGTTAGGTGGATGTTTGTAATAAAGAACGTGGTAGTTAAGCAGGTCATAAAGGTAAATGCGGAGAATTAATGATGTTTGAATTAATGGAAAATCATAGTGAAGAAGCGATAATTAAAGTTATCGGCGTTGGCGGTGGCGGTGGTAACGCCGTGGAACACATGCTGGAGCAGACAATTGAAGGGGTAGAGTTTGTCACTGCCAATACCGATTCACAGGCATTGCGCAATTCATCAGCCGGACTGACCATCCAACTGGGTGCCAATGTCACTAAAGGTTTGGGGGCCGGTGCTAATCCTGAGATCGGCCGTGAAGCGGCCAAAGAAGACCGTGACATGATTAAACAAACCCTTGAAGGCGCTGATATGGTCTTTATCGCCGCTGGTATGGGTGGTGGTACGGGTACCGGTGCTGCGCCAATCGTTGCCGAAGTGGCGAAAGAGTTAGGGGTGTTGACGGTCGCCGTGGTGACTAAGCCTTTCCCATTCGAAGGCAAAAAGCGTATGACTCATGCCGAGCAGGGTATTGAAGAACTGTCTAAGCATGTTGATTCGTTGATCACCATTCCTAACGACAAGCTGTTAAAAGTATTAGGCAAAGGCACCAGCTTGCTAGATGCGTTCAAAGCCGCTAACAACGTGTTGTTAGGCGCAGTGCAGGGCATTGCCGAGTTAATTACTCGTCCGGGTTTGATTAACGTGGATTTCGCCGATGTGCGTACCGTGATGTCAGAGATGGGCACTGCAATGATGGGCACAGGTATTTCATCAGGTCCTGACAGAGCTGAAGAAGCAGCCGAAGCGGCTATTTCTAGTCCATTACTTGAAGATGTTGACTTGTCAGGTGCCAAAGGCATTTTGGTTAACATCACCGCTGGTTTGGATATCAGCATTGAAGAATTTGAGAATGTAGGTAACGCGGTCAAAGCGTTTGCTTCTGAAAACGCCACCGTGGTTGTTGGTGCCGTTATCGATATGGAAATGAGTGATGAGTTACGCGTAACGGTTGTGGCCACTGGTATTGGTGATGAGAAGAAACCTGATATCTCATTAGTGCCTAGTGCTCAAGCAGTTAGTCGTCCGGTCATTCCAATGTCATCAGGCTCTAGTGCCGCCCTTGATATGCACGCGATGCAAAACCAACAGGTTGAGACATCAGCCGTGGCGTCAAGCAAGGTTAATCCGGAGACCGAAAAAGAGAGCTATCTTGATATTCCGGCTTTCTTGCGTAAACAGGCTGACTAATTGTCATTTGGCTCTTGGTTAAGGTAGCGTTCAGATTAGGGCGATTAAACTGCTCAATCTGACAAAGAGATCGATTGGATCAGACTAAAAGCCAAGCAAAAGCTGGACAAGCGATAACTTTGTGATACAATACGCGGCCACTTTAAGAGTGAATGGTTAATTATTGAGCACTGAGAGATGATTAAATATGATTAGACAACGCACTATAAAACAGATCGTCAGCGCGACGGGTGTTGGTTTACATAAGGGCGATAAAGTTAAACTGACGCTCAGACCAGCAGCCGAAAATACCGGCATTATTTTTCGCCGTATTGACCTTGACCCTGTTGTTGAATTCAAGACTGACCCAACTATGGTCGGTGACACTATGATGTGTACTTGTTTAATTAGTGAAGATGATGTGCGTTTATCGACCACTGAACATTTGGTCGCTGCGATTGCTGGTTTAGGTATTGATAACCTAGTCATTGATGTTGATGCCGGTGAAATCCCGATCATGGACGGCAGTGCTATTTCATTTGTTTATCTGATCCAAAAAGCTGGTATTGAAGAGCAGGGCGTTGCCAAGCGTTTCATCCGGATTAAAGAAACTGTCAGAGTAGAAGACGGTGACAAGTGGGCAGAATTTACTCCCCATGATGGTTTCAGAATTAACTTTGCGATTGAATTTGATCATCCGGCGATTGCCAATACCCCGCAACGGGTATCAGTAGACGTCACGCCAAGCAGTTTTATTAAAGAAATCAGTCGAGCCAGAACCTTTGGTTTCATGAAAGACATCGAATACCTCCACGCTAATAACTTAGCGTTAGGTGGCAGCATGGAAAACGCTGTGGTAATGGATGAGTACAAAGTCCTTAACGGTGAAGGATTACGGTATAAAGACGAATTTGTTAAGCATAAAATTCTCGACGCTATCGGCGACTTGTTTATGGCTGGATTTAATATCATGGGTGAGTTCACCGCATTTAAATCAGGTCACGCTTTAAACAACAAACTGTTGTGCGCCTTGCTGGAAAACCAGCACGCCTGGGAATATGTGACCTTCGAAGACGAAGCCACTGCACCAATAGGCCAATTGCTGCCACAGTTTGCCTAAACTGTAAAAGTAAAAGCAGCATTGACAACCCGCAAATTAAAAAGCCCGCATTTATGCGGGCTTTTTTATTGGCTTTGAAAAAATCAAAATCAAAATCAAAATCAAAATCAAAAGCATTCACCACGGAAACACGGAGGCACGGAGAAAAGCGAAAAACCTTAAAGCAATAATTGTTTTTTTGTCTTTCTTTTGATTTTGCTTTTGACCTTCTCCGTATCCCCGTGTCTCCGTGGTAGTCAGTTTTTTGCTTTTAAAGAACAAAGCGCTCCAAAAACCATAAAAGCCCATCAAGCCCTGTAACAATTACAACATCCAGAAAATCAAAATCAAAAGCATTCACCACGGAGACACGGAGACACGGAGAAAAGCGAAAAACCTTAAAGCAATAATTGTTTTTTGTCTTTCTTTTGATTTTGCTTTTGACCTTCTCCGTATCCCCGTGGTAGTCAGTTTTTTGCTTTTAAAGAACAAAGCGCTCCAAAAACCATAAAAGCCCATCAAGCCCTGTAACAATTACAACATCCAGAAAATCAAAATCAAAAGCATTCACCACGGAGACACGGAGACACGGAGACACGGAGAAAAGCGAAAAACCTTAAAGCAATAATTGTTTTTTGTCTTTCTTTTGATTTTGCTTTTGACCTTCTCCGTATCCCCGTGGTAGTCAGTTTTTTGCTTTTAAAGAACAAAGCGCTCCAAAAACCATAAAAGCCCATCAAGCCCTGTAACAATTACAACATCCAGAAAATCAAAATCAAAAGCATTCACCACGGAAACACGGAGGCACGGAGAAAAGCGAAAAACCTTAAAGCAATAATTGTTTTTTGTCTTTCTTTTGATTTGCTTTTGCTTTTGACCTTCTCCGTATCCCCGTGTCTCCGTGGTAGTCAGTTTTTTGCTTTTAAAGAACAAAGCGCTCCAAAAACCATAAAAGCCCATCAAGCCCTGTAACAATTACAACATCCAGAAAATCAAAATCAAAAGCATTCACCACGGAGACACGGAGGCACGGAGAAAAGCGAAAAACCTTAAAGCAATAATTGTTTTTTTGTCTTTCTTTTGATTTTGCTTTTGACCTTCTCCGTATCCCCGTGTCTCCGTGGTAGTCAGTTTTTTGCTTTTAAAGAACAAAGCGCTCCAAAAACCATAAAAGCCCATCAAGCCCTGTAACAATTACAACATCCAGAAAATCAAAATCAAAAGCATTCACCACGGAGACACGGAGGCACGGAGAAAAGCGAAAAACCTTAAAGCAATAATTGTTTTTTGTCTTTCTTTTGATTTTGCTTTTGACCTTCTCCGTATCCCCGTGGTAGTCAGTTTTTTGCTTTTAAAGAACAAAGCGCTCCAAAAACCATAAAAGCCCATCAAGCCCTGTAACAATTACAACATCCAGAAAATCAAAATCAAAAGCATTCACCACGGAGACACGGAGGCACGGAGAAAAGCGAAAAACCTTAAAGCAATAATTGTTTTTTTGTCTTTCTTTTGATTTTGCTTTTGACCTTCTCCGTATCCCCGTGTCTCCGTGGTAGTCAGTTTTTTGCTTTTAAAGAACAAAGCGCTCCAAAAACCATAAAAGCCCATCAAGCCCTGTAACAATTACAACATCCAGAAAATCAAAATCAAAAGCATTCACCACGGAGACACGGAGGCACGGAGAAAAGCGAAAAACCATAAAGTAAAACGATTAATCAGTCCCTTTCTGCGCCCTGGCGGCGAGGCGTTCGAGCTTGCGTTTTAAACTATCTGGGGCATTGCTGGCGGCTTCTAAAATGTAGCTGGAGGCTTGTTCAGACAGGCGATTGGTGTTTTTTTCGACTTTTCTATTCACTGCGCAATAAAATTTTTCATTTGGCACCACTTTTATCTTAATGCTGGCCATTTCAGGCAGGACATTGTGACGAAAGTTCTGTAGTATCTGGGGCAGCATAAAATTGAGCCGGGTGGCGAAAACGGAGTTTACCGTTTCTACCGTCAGGATGCCCTGGTCATAGTTGCTAACGCGGCACTTTTGCGCGATAGTAGCGCCCACCGTTTCTACCAAGTGATGATTTAACGCATTGAGATATTGGCTCTTTTCAGCAATTGACGCGAGATTTCCTGTGCTTTTAGAGAACAGATTTGATAACGATTTTGGTGTGTGTTGTTTTGGCATAATGAGTTGGTCACCTACTGGTTAGTGGTACAAAGCAGCAGTCAACATAGAGTTAAATACAGTAAGTGTAAAAATGAGTTTAACAGTAATCTACCGTGGAAAAAATATAAAGTTTTCAGCGGGTTTCAAAAAGCATCAATGGTTGCCATTGGCCTTATTGTCCGTCGGGGCGCTGGCTTGGTCAGTCTATTATTATATGGTTGTTGATGGTGAACGAGCGAACGTTAAAGACGTGCTCAAACATGCCAGGCAAGAGTATCGAGATCAGAAAGATGATTTGAGTCTGCTCAAAGATAAAACAGAACATCAGTTGGCGGCGTTACAGCTGAAAATTGGTGAACTGCAAGGGCAGGTCAATCGGATCAACGCTTATAGCGAAGAGCTGGCTAAAGTGGCGAAAATTCCGGCAACTGAATTTAATTTTTCAGCACCGCCAGCCGTTGGTGGCGGGCCGAGTGAGGCGGTGACAGACCTTGTGGTTTCCGGGGTGTCGACGCTAATGTTGCAAATGGATGATATGCTGATGGCGCTAGATGGGCAGGAACAGAAGATGTCACTACTTGAATCTATCCTGCTTAATCACAATATAGAGGATGGCGTTTATTTATCCGGCAAACCGATTAAGTCGGGTTGGCTTTCTTCTTATTATGGCACTCGCAAAGATCCGTTCACCGGCTCTCCTGCACACCATAAGGGGATTGATTTTGCTGGTAAGCAAGGCACTGAGGTGATTGCCACCGGTTCTGGCATTATTAGCTGGGTAGGTGACCGTCATGGTTATGGTCAGTTGATTGAGATTGATCATGGCAGTGGTTATAAAACCCGCTATGGTCACAATGAAAAAATATTGGTGAAAATGGGCGAAGTGGTCGACAAAGGCCAGCACATCGCCCTAATGGGCAGTTCGGGACGCTCTACCGGTCCTCATGTGCATTATGAAATACTTAAAAGTGGTCGACAGATAAATCCTTTGAAATACGTTTATCGAAAAACCAAATAAATTAGACAATGACCAACATTTGTCGTTGTGTATAAAAATTAAAACATGCAGTTAATACGGATCCAACATGATAGTTAAACTTTTCACCAAGTTATTTGGTAGTCGCAACGACAGGATGCTGAAAAAATTAGGCGCTACTGTTAAGCAAATCAATGCGCTGGAAGCAGAATACGAAAAACTAGATGATACGGCGTTAAAAGCCAAAACCACCGAGTTCCAAAAACGTCTTGCCGATGGTGAGACCCTTAATTCACTGACCGCTGAGGCATTTGCCGTGGTTCGTGAAGTCAGTAAACGAGTGTTCGGATTACGTCATTTTGACGTGCAGATGCTCGGTGGCATGGTGCTTCACAATGGTCAAATCTCAGAGATGAGAACCGGTGAAGGTAAAACACTCACCGCCACACTCCCGGCTTATCTCAATGCATTAACCGGCAAAGGGGTTCACGTTATTACCGTGAATGATTACCTTGCTTCTCGTGATGCGGAAACTAACCGACCGTTATTTGAATTTCTTGGTCTGACTGTGGGTTGTAATATTCCTAATGCAGACAAGCAAGCCGCTTATAATGCTGATATCACTTATGGTACCAACAACGAGTTTGGTTTTGATTATCTGCGTGACAACATGGCTTTCTCGCCACAAGAGCGAGTTCAACGACCACTACACTATGCCATTATTGATGAAGTCGATTCGATTTTGATTGATGAAGCGAGAACACCGCTGGTTATCTCTGGTGGGGCTGAAGACAGTTCTGACTTGTACAAAAAAATTGACTTGATCGTGCCAGAGTTAGTGGCTCAGGAAAAAGAAGACACCGAAGAATATACCGGTGAAGGTGATTTCACTATTGATGAAAAAGCCAAGCAGGTTTATCTGACGGAACGTGGCCAGATTAAAGTGGAAGAAATTCTGCAAAACAAAGGTATTTTAACCGATAACGCGTCATTATACGCCGCCGCTAATATCGTCTTGCTTAGCCATGTTTATGCCGGATTACGGGCGCACAAACTGTATCAAAAAGATGTTGATTACATTGTCAAAAACGGTGAAGTGGTTATCGTTGATGAGCATACCGGTCGTACCATGGAAGGTCGTCGTTGGTCAGAAGGTTTGCATCAGGCGGTTGAAGCTAAAGAAAACGTTGATATTCAAAATGAAAACCAAACGTTGGCTTCCATCACTTTCCAGAACTTCTTCCGGATTTATGAAAAACTCTCGGGTATGACTGGTACTGCTGATACTGAAGCTTTCGAATTTCAACATATCTATGGTCTTGAAACGGTCGTGGTGCCAACTAACCAACCGATGGTGCGTGATGATCGGGCTGATTTGGTTTACCTCAGTGAAGCGGAAAAATACGACGCTATTATCGAAGATATCGAAGGTTGTCGGGAGCGCGAACAGCCAGTGCTGGTTGGTACGATTTCGATTGAAAGCTCTGAGTATCTGTCAAATGTACTGACCAAAAAGAAAATTCCTCACAAAGTATTGAACGCTAAATTCCACGCCCAAGAAGCTGAGATTGTTGAAGCGGCGGGTAGCGCTGGGTCTGTAACTATTGCAACTAATATGGCCGGTCGTGGTACCGATATCGTTCTTGGCGGTAACTGGAAAGCTGAGATTGATAAACGCTTTAAACCGACCGAAGAACAGATTAAAGAAATTAAAGACAAATGGGAAGAATCCCACGAAGCAGTACTGAAAGCAGGTGGTCTGCATATCATTGGTACTGAGCGGCATGAGTCTCGGCGTATTGATAACCAGTTACGGGGTCGTTCGGGTCGTCAGGGTGATGCTGGTTCTTCACGTTTCTATCTGTCAATGGAAGATTCGCTGATGCGTATTTTCGCCACTGAGCGGGTGACAAATATGATGCGCAAACTGGGCATGGAGCCGGGCGAAGCGATTGAGCATCCATGGGTTAACCGAGCGATTGAAAACGCCCAGCGTAAAGTTGAAGCGCGTAACTTTGATATTCGTAAGCAGTTGCTTGAATACGATGATGTTGCCAACGACCAGCGTAAAGTTATCTATCAGCAACGTAATGATTTACTTGATGAAAGTGATATTGCCGAGGCTATCGCTGCTATTCGTGAAGATGTGGTGGATAACATTATTAACGAATACATCCCGCCCCAGTCACTGGAAGAAATGTGGGATACTGCCGGATTGTCTGAGCGTATCAGAAACGACTTTATGATGGATATGCCGATTCAACAATGGTTGGATGATGACGATAAACTGCATGAAGAAAATCTGCGAGATAAAATTCTTGAATTGATTGTGACTGAATACAAAGCCAAAGAAGAGAAAGTCAGCCCGGATGTTATTCGTCAGTTTGAAAAAGCCATCATGCTGCAAAATCTCGACCAACACTGGAAAGAGCATTTAGCGGCGATGGATCATCTGCGTCAGGGTATTCATTTACGTAGCTACGCACAAAAGAATCCGAAGCAAGAATACAAACGCGAATCTTTTGAACTGTTCACTGAAATGCTAGAAATGCTCAAAATTGATGTGATCGGCATCCTCAGTAAAGTACAGGTGCAAGCCGAAGAAGACGTAGAAGCGGTTGAAGAGCAACGCCGTAAAGCGGATGACGTGAAACACCATTACAACCATGACGAAAGCGGACAGCTCGGCGCTCAGCAAGGCGAAGACATGCCAGCTGGCAACGTGCCGAAGGTTGGCCGTAATGATGCTTGTCCTTGTGGCTCCGGCAAGAAGTACAAACAGTGTCACGGTAAGATTAAATGATTAGCTGTTAATAGTTAGCTGTTAATCGCTAAAAATAAAAAGGCCGTTGATGCGGCCTTTTTTGATCAAGGATTGTCGAATGTTTGTGTGCAGGAGTTGATGGTGATAGAAGTACTTGCGACGGAAAAAATCAATCCTGCGGATAAAGTACCCTCCATCAATAAAAAAAGCAATTTTCTTATCCATAGTATTTAAAATATAACCATCCAAAACGTAAAAGGCTCGGGACTGTTGATATCCGCTAAATATATGGATATGAACTGTGCCGAGCCAGTAAAAAAAATCTAAAGCAAGATAGAATAATTGTCAACCTTTATAATATGGTTATTGTTAAAGTTGTACAAAAAATTCAATATCGCGACCCGAAATCATTATTACAGATAACTTGTTTTAGCACAACGATCACTTCAACTCTTTCTTGTTACCAATTCGGCAGCACTCAATACTAAAGTATTTCGATGCGCCTGCAATCAATGCGTAACATTCACGGCGTCGGTGGCGGCGGCGGGATATCGACGTGTGTTAGTGTATCCGGAGCAGCGCCAGCCTGATTACCCAGTAAGACGAAGCTGAATGAATAACCGCTGATTTGTGCAACACCGTGACAGCCCATGCAACCGCCCATGTTGTAAGCACCGATTTTTTTTCCTGTATTAGTTCCTCCAGGTGAATTGTAGATCTCTATGTACCGCTTGATAAGTCTTTTATAAGTACTGTTTGCATGAACGTATGCAGGTACAGTACGAGGTGCAATCCGAAGGGCGACATTTTTACCGGTACGGGTATAAGACGTTGCGGACGGGTTGTCTACTATTCCATGAGGATTACCACTCATTCGAGATGTACTGTGATTGCCTCCGGGCGGTACCCGAGGATGTTTAAAGTGGTCGATAGGCTGCACATTCGGTGGCAAACCGAGAAACTGTTGCAGACCGACATTGGATTCAAGCACCAAATTGGCGAGAAAATATGGCTGGCCTGCGGGCTTCTCAAGCCCTGGTTGTGGTGTGCCAGGTAAAGCAGTGGGTGGCGAGGCGATGTTGAATCCGGCAGGGGGGCCGTCGACGGCAATATGTTGGGTGCCGATAAGTTTGTAATTACACCATACGCTGGCATTGGGATTGCTGCTGCAACCCAGTGCGGTATGCACTTGCCTATTTGCGTTTTCGGTCGACGTCAATGGGGCATAGGCACGTTTGAGCGGGATCGCATCGGCGGGGGAGTTGGAGCCAGTCACGCTGGGATAGGCAATGGGCGTTGGACTTGTTGTCGGGTAAAGGTTGGCGTAAGTGAAGTTGGCCGCATCATTCCCTGTATGCTCCCAGGTTGAGTAAATGAAGGTGCCTCCGTGAGGTGTGCTCTTGTTTTGGTTACTTTGGTGGATGCGCTGGATTATGTGCAAACCCACCAAGCCATAATAGCCCGGAGCCTTGCATTTGTTGGCAGAGGGATAACCAGGTTGATTCATTGCAGGGGTGTAGTCTCTATAATGATAAGCCATTGCTGTGTGGTATTTATCGCTTGGCGCTTCAAGTGGTACCCAAGCGGCTTTGAGGTGAACTGAACCCTCCGGACAGGGGGTTATGTTAGAGCTGGTTGAAATTGAATTGTACAGGTTAAGACAGTGACTGGTAGTATAATTAGCAACAATGTGGTTTGGACCGTATACTGGTATTGCCACGACTCCGCCAAGGTGAAAACCGCTGCCGGGTTTTTGTGGCGTTCTTGGACCTGAGGTTCTGGCGGGTAGCCTGATTTTACCTGCTGCGGCGGCTGTGCGGGCGTTAGCTTGTATCCATAGTTTTTTAGAGCTATTTCCAAGGCGAAAATTGTCGAGGTAATTATAGAAATCCCAGTTGACCTTGACTTCATAAATGACCGGATAGCTGTTGCCGCCGCGATTAAGCCATACGCGCGGACCGACAGGGGATCCTTGCACGTTACAATTGGCACTATGTCCTCGGCAAAGTACAGTGTTGGTTTCGCGGGCCTCGGAAGAGACTTCAGCAGTTTCGTCGAGGGTATTGAATTTGGAACTATTATTGGCAATATGACGCTCGAATGAGTTAGAAAGTGCCGACGCATTCGGACATAACGGCACTGGATGAGTGCTGGGGCCATAACTGGGTGCTGAATTCCAGGCGGCGACTTGTGGATTTGCTACTGGTGCGCCAGTAAATGGATTGGCATGAAAGATCTCTCGTTTTTCTTTGTATGTTTCCCACACTGTCAAATCACCCGGTCTGGCAGTGGCAAAGCTTTTACTGAGATCAGGAAAGCCCCGTTGATTATTGATTGTCGACGGCTCTTTGGCTGGCCAGTTCATCGCAATAAAAGAGTTCCAAGAGAAGATGTCATAATCCAGCACCCGGGTTGTGGTATTGGTGGTATTGAAGCTGCCATTGGCATTGGTAGCAGGCAGCGCTGGGCAATTGAGTTGCAGTGTTTTGCCGTCTTCTGTACAGCTCGGCGTTGGGGTGACGGCTACTATGTCTGGTGTGGTAGGCCCTGGGTCAGCGCCTCCTTTATAAGTTGTTGATTGGCTACAAGCGGTTGTTAGCAGTGTCGTTGCTATTAGTGTGGTGAGATAGGATGTTGAGCGGGTTTTCATTGGCTTATCCCTTATTGTGCAAGCTGGTTGTAAAGTGTATGTTGTTTGATTTAGTACTGTTACAGCGCCATTGGAGTATAGTTCACCTTAGCCAGTTTTCACAGAATTAGAAACAAATCGGTTGAGTGTTTTTTATACAATCTGGATTAGGTCGATGAAAAGTGCTTTATATTATTGCTGTGTCGAGCTATCTCGTCGTTTTAGGGGTGGTGATGGCACACGGTCCACTTTATACTTAGCAACAAATATCGACCCTCTTTGATATTCAACCAATTATTTACTCAGCTATTCATTCAGTCATTTACCCAATGCAGGAGGCCACTGTTCGATGAAAAACCCACTCAAAGCGCTTGTCAGCCAAATGATTTTATTTGCGGTTTTGATTGTGGCCAGCTGCCATGTGGCAGCAGTAGCTCCGACGGCGTTTATTTTTGAGCAATATGCCAGAGAACAGGGGTTGGGGAATTTATCCATATTACAAGTTTTGCAAGACCGTCAAGGTTATATTTGGGCGGCCACTCAAGATGGATTATATCGTTTTGATGGTTATCAGTTTAAGGCGTTTAGGCACCGTCCGGGGGATGATAGTTCACTGGCCAATAATTATGTTCAAACTTTGTACCAAGACAGCCAGGATACACTGTGGGTTGGTACTCATGGTGGTGTATTGCATCGATTTGACCCGACATTGGCGGCTTTTAAAAGACTGCCTTTTGACCAAAACCATCCCAATACCACAGCCAGTAATAGCTACATTATGTCAATTACTGAAGACCAAGATCGTCATCTGTGGATCGGGACGTTTGGGGCCGGTATTCATCGTTTTGATGTCAACAAACAAAGCTTTACCGAGTCTTATCGCCATCAAGCTGATGATCAGCATAGCCTTAGCGGTGACAATGTTTATGCGGTATTGATAGACAAACAAGGCAGTCTTTGGGTCGGGACCCGTGATAGCGGTCTTAACCGCTTCGATCAACAGAGCGGTAAATTTACCCGCTATCAACATGACCCTGATAACCCTAACGGTTTGAGCCACAATAAAATTTACACCTTATTGGAAGATGCCAAAGGTCGGTTATGGGTGGGCACCCGAGGGGGTGGTTTAAATCGTTTTAATGCTGCCAATGAGTCTTTTGTTCATTACCGCCATGATGCAAACAATGCTGATACTTTGAGTAGCGATCAGATATGGTCGACCTTTGAAGATCAAACGGGTTTAATTTGGGTGGGGACACAAGCAGGTGATTTAAATCGCTTTGACCCGGGTAGTAATCGCTTTGAACGTTATCAACATAACCTGCAAAGTAAAACGAGTCTGGCAAATAATGGAATACTGTCGATAACCCAAGATCAAACCGGGCTTATCTGGCTCGGCACTTATGGTGGTGGTTTGAGCAAATTCGACCCAGCCAGCGAACGTTTTGGTTTGGTACGACATAATAGTGTTGATGACAATAGTTTAAGTGAGGGGGTGGTGCGCGGTATTTTCAGGGATAGTTTAGGTATATTTTGGATAGGGACTAATTCAGGGCTCAATAGTTATAACCCGATAACTGAGCAGTATAAATATTATCAGCATGATGCCAATCACCCGGATAGTTTGAGTCAGGGTACTGTGTGGGCGATACTTGAAGACTCTGCGGGGAACTTGTGGTTTGGCACTGACCCCGGTGGTCTAAGCCGCTTTAACCGTCACAATGAGCGCTTTACACATTATAAAAACCAGCCTAATGATCAACATAGCTTAAGTGATGACCGTGTTTTTACTATTCATGAAGATAGTACGGGAAATCTTTGGGTGGGCACTACCAATGGTCTTAATCGATTCAATCCACAAGCTAACAATTTTACCCGCTATCTGCATCAGCCAACCTCAGCGACCAGTATCAGCCATGATTATATCTTTGTACTCTATACCGCTCAGGACGGCACACTGTGGATAGGCACCAATGGTGGCGGATTGAATCAATATGATCGGCAAAGTGATTCATTTATTCGTTATACCAATGACCCGAATAACATTAACAGTTTAAGTCATAACCGGGTTAATACGATTTACCAAGATGCTCAGGGGATTTTTTGGATAGGTACTCATGGGGGATTAAATCAGTTCGATCTGAAAAAAAATCATTTTATTCGTTATCAGGAAAACGAAGGGTTATCCAATGGCATTGTTCGTGCTGTGTTGGGCGATAAAAACGGCCTGCTGTGGTTGGGTTTAGCCGATGGGATCTCCTTGTTTGACCCTGCTTCAGCGGCGATCATTAATCATATCGGCGCACAAGCGGGTTGCACTGGTGTTGCTCATGGCTCTTCTTTTAAAACTACTGCCGGGCAATTGTTTTTTGGCGGCAATGGCGGCTATTGTCATTTTTATCCTCAAGGCATTATTCAACCGAGTGTGCCACCTGCGGTGGTATTGAGTGATTTTCGCCTATTGAATAAAAGCGTACCTGTTAATGACAGGCATAACACCACATCACCGTTAACCCGGGTGATTAACCAAACTGATGCCCTGACGCTGACACATGAGGATAATATTCTGTCTTTTGAGTTTGCTGCGCTACATTATGTCAACCCTAGTCGTAATCAGTTTCAATATAAGCTGGAAGGTTTTCAAAATGAGTGGATAGCAACGGCTGCCGATAATCGCCGTGCCACTTTTACTAATTTACCCGCAGGCGATTATACCTTTAAAGTCAAAGCCAGTAACAACGAAGGGGTTTGGAATGAACAAGCCCGTGCAATAAAACTAACCATTAAACCCGCCCCTTGGCGTACTTGGTGGGCCTATACGCTGTATGTTTTGTCGACCGGGTTAATATTAGGTTTACTGATACTGCAACATTATCAAAAACAACGGGCGCTGGTGCTGGCAATGACCAACGCCGAAAAAGCCAGTCAGGCGAAAAGCATTTTTGTCGCTAATATTTCTCACGAAATCCGCACCCCATTAAATGCGGTGCTCGGTTATGCTCAGATGCTAGAGCGGGATACTGGGTTAACCGAGCTGCAAAGAAGCCGAGTGAGTATTATCGACCGCTCTGGCAATCATTTGTTGGGGCTGATTAATGATATTTTGGATATCTCCAAAATCGAAGCCAATGCGATGGAATTGCGGTTGGAGGATTTTGAACTGGTGGATTTACTCAGTGGCATTGCGGTGATGTTTGATGGCCGTTGTGAAGAAAAAAGACTCAGTTTTGAGTTTGTTAACCGCTGTCATGTAAAAAATAAGCGTTCGATCCCGGTTCAAGGTGATCAGGGTAAACTGCGCCAAATAGTGATCAACCTGCTGGGTAATGCGGTAAAGTTTACCGAATCTGGTTCGGTCACTTTAAGTTTGTCAATGCCCACGCCAGATCACTATTTGTTTGAGGTGAGTGATACTGGTATCGGCATTGATCTTGAACATCGGCAGGAGATTTTTAAGGCTTTTGGGCAAACGGTTAAAGGGGCGAGCGCAGGGGGAACCGGGTTAGGTTTAGCGATTGCTTATAAACAAGTCAGTTTGATGGGCTCGGAGTTGCAGTTTGAATCGACACCCGGTTTGGGTAGCCGATTTTTCTTTAGTATTGCGTTACCGCCGGCCCAAGCCATGGTCGGCTTTCGTCAAGCCCGCCAATATCAGGCGGTTAAACTGGTGCCCGGCGTTACTGTGACGGCGTTGGTGGTGGATGATGTTATGGAGAACCGGGATATTTTGCGACAAATGCTGCAAGATGTCGGGATCACCGTACAAGAGGCTGAAAATGGTCAGTTGGCATTGGATACCTTACATCAGCTTGACAATGATGGTGTAGGTTTGCCGGATTTGGTCTTTATGGATATTCGAATGCCGGTGATGGATGGTGTAACGGCGTTACAGAATATTCAGCAGGATTTTAAAGATCGCTGTCCTGTCTGTATCGTCGTCACTGCTCATGCCATGCAACAAGATGTAGAGCACTATTTAAACCAAGGTTTTGATCACTATGTGGCCAAACCCTTTCGCTTTGAAGCCATTTATGAATGTATTCATCGGCTGCTGGCGGTGGATTTTGATTATGTCGATGAAATTGGCGAGGTACAAGTTGATGATAAAGTCGAAATCATTGATTCAGCCACGGCTGATTTTAGTTCGCTGATGGTTTCAGCCTCATTGTATCAGGCGTTAGAAAAAGCGGCTGATAATTATGAAATCACCAAACTCGAAAGAGGATTAACCAAATTGACGGCCGAAAGTGAGTTGGCTGAGCAATTTGTTGAGCATTTGAAGCCTTATATGGCCAGTTATGATATGGAGGGGTTGTTGACTGAGTTAAAGCAAGTTAAAACCAATTGACCCTTGTGATTTTGTGTTGCTGACGACTATGCTTATCATTACCTTAATTACGACTTGCTTCATCTTGATTTTGTTAATCACATAAGTAGCTAAACTATGGCCTGTCTTTTTGATTTAAAAACCAAACAACGTTGTTTTTTATCTGCTTATCATCGGTTTGGGCGATTGCCTTACGCTGTGGATACGGTGATAAAACAAGCTCATATATCGAAACATCATGCCACCATTGAATGGCTCAACGACAGTTGGACCATTCGTGACTTAAGTCGCAATGGTACATGGTTGAATCACAGCCGATTAACCGCCAATATTCGCCATCCACTTCAGTTGAACGATAAGATCAGCTTTGATGAGTCAGCTGATAATGACTTTAATGTATCTGATTTAAGTCCTCCTGGTGATTTGTTGATCCCCGTTGATACTGACAGTACTGTGCCTGCGGTGCGATTAGATCCCTACCATTTATTACCGGACGAACAAAATCCTGAGATAGTTATTTATATGGATCGAGCACTTGGTCAATGGTGTATAGAGCGGTTGGTTGCATTAAATACGGCACCAATAACGCTTAATGAAAATGATGTGGTTGAGTTTGGCGGTCAATCTTGGCAGTTAAAACTGGGTCATGTTGAAACCGTTACTCGGCAAGTGGAATTGCCAAAACAGACACTTAATGGCTTGGATTTTATTTTTGATTTAAGTCTTGATGAAGAGGTTACCCAACTCAAGTTGCGTACACCTGAGCAAACGCTGGATTTTCATATTCGCAGCCATCATTATTTAACCCTTAACTTGGCTCGATACCGGGCTTCGGATGCGGGTAAAGGGTTGGATGAAACACAACAGGGCTGGGTTTATCCGGAGCAACTGACGAAAGATCTGGGTATTGATATCAGTTATCTTAATATTCAGATCCATCGGGCGAGAAAGCAGTTTGCCGATCAGTTGCATAATAGTTACGATGCCCAACATCTTATTCAGCGGCGGGCGGGTCGATTGCGGTTTGGCGGTTCGTTATTTAGTGTCTATAAAGGCCAGCAGCTTGAATGCGAACTACATGACATGAGCTGTGGTGGATAAGGCTATGGCAGAGCCACTGCCTGTAAACACGGCCTGGTTAGCGTCGCTGGCTGAGGCAGGTTATAAAATACAGCAGTTAATCGGCCAAGGGGGGATGGCGTCGGTTTATTTGGCTGAGGATACCCGGCTTGAGCGACAGGTGGCGATTAAGCTGGTTGAGTTTGGTGATCACGACCCTGCTGAAGGCTTACAGGAAGCCCGATTGCTGGCCCGGCTCAATAATCCGCATATTGTGCAAATTCATGATGTGCTGGCAAAAGATAATTGCCTAGCCTTAGTGATGGAGTATCTTAAGGGCCAGACATTACAGCAATTTCATTTGGAGCATGTGGCTTCGTTAACCCAAAAGTTGCAGTGGCTTTATGAGATCAGCGATGGTCTGGCGGCGGCCCATCATGTCGGCATTGTGCATTGTGATCTGAAGCTGGGTAATATTGTGCTTAGCGACAAAAGCAGTGATACAAACCGTGATATAAACTGTGATATAAATAGCGCAAAAATTATCGATTTTGGTATTTCTCAAGCGGAGTCTGTATTGGGTCATTCAGACTCTACCCATAGTCAGGGGACTCAAATCACTATGTCTCCTGAACAGCTACAATTCCAACCAATTGATCACCGCAGTGATTTGTTTTCATTGGGGATTTTGGCTTGGCAGTTAATTGCTGGAGAACATCCTTTTGGCACGGGGTCGGCGCAGCAAATGGCTCGGCGTATGGTCGATACAGCACCGATGGATGCGGCCCATATTAGTCCTCAACTACCCACGGCATTGGTTGATTTACTTAATCAATTATTGCAAAAATCGCCGCAACTACGACCCGACAGCACGGCTAATGTGGCTCAGCGATTTAGGCAGATATTGATTGGACTAACTCAACAAGAGATTTTAGATCAACAAACGGTGGCTACCGAACCGTTGGTGTCAAATGCAGCTGAAAAAACCGCATTGAGACCGAGAGTGACAACTCGGTTGTCGATTTTGGCTTTGTTGCTGGTTATGGTTATCGTCGGGGTGGCCTTTGTTGTGGATTATTCTGCTGAGATGCCGTTACGTCAAATAGTGGTGTTGCGGCCCGACTTAAAAGAAAACAGCGATACCAGACAGCAAGATTTGGTGGCTAATGTGGTTGATGATGCGATTCGTCAAAGTATTGTTAATACGCCCGGGATGCATTTGATTTCACAGCGTGAAGTGGCGGCGATCAGCGCTGGGATTAAAGCGATTGGCATCGCGACAGGGGCCACGGATATTATTACGACGGAACTTGATTGCAATAACAGCCGTTGTAATGTCACTTTTTCACGCTTAAGCGGAGCGGATTGGGTGGTGCAAAACCGTCAATACTGGCCGACTCCGATAGAAAATATGCTCAACCTGTATGGTTTGACGCAAACCCACTTTGCCAAGCTTTATCCCGAATGGGCTGTGGCTGATACCAAACTGCAAAACGTCAATGAGCAGGATTATTTAAGTTATATTGAGCTTTATCAACAGGTAAGGACTAAAGCGCAAAGTAGCGAAGCGGTATTGAGCGAGTTAAAACAAGTATTAGTTCGTTCGCCTTACTTATTTGCTGGGTATGGATTATTTCGCGAGACCGCTCGTAAACTTCACGCGCAAACCAAAGACTCGACTTATCCAGCACAAGTGCAAGCCCTGTTGCAATCAGCTCCACCTGAATACCGTTACAGCGTCTTTCAAGCGGTCGATTTATTCTGGCTGGCGGTTGATTCTGGTGAGCTGGAGCAGGCAAAAAACCAGTTGGCGGTTGCGACGCAACGGGGCTTGGATTCATCCTCGTTGATTGAGTTGCAAGCCTATTGGTTTCAGGTGAGTAATCAATTTGCCGACTCTATTGCCTCTTATCAGCAGGCGCTCAAATTACGCCCAAGTGTGACATCGCGTTACAACTTGGCATTGAGTTATTGGTGGAACAGTGATTTGACGCAGGCGAAACAACAGCTGTTGCAAGTGCTGGCTATTACTGCGGATTATAAATATGCCACCCAATTGTTGGCTTCTATCTATTTACTGCAAGGAGACGTAAGCTCAGCGGTGACAAGCTATCAAGAGATTGTCGCGAAGAACCCGCAAAGTATTGATTTAAGTAATTTAAGTTTGGCTTATGCGTTGTTGGGTGAAGATCAAAAAGCGCTGAAGTTCGCCACTATGGCGGTGGAAAAAAGCCCCGGACATCCCACTTGGCTTTTGAATTTGGCGGATGCTCAGGCGATCAGCGGATTAACCCAGCAAGCGCAAAAAAATTACCAGCAGGTGATTAGTCTGCATCAGGGCAAAGCGGATCTTAAATCCTGGCTGGAAAGGGCACAAGCTTATGTTCACACCGGTGCTGATGAGGCGGCGGTGAAGGCGCTCAATGCGGCGAGAAAACTAGCGCCGCAAAATGGTGAAGTCGCTTTCACCGGGGCGTTGGTGTACACCCAGCTCAATGAAGACATGTCAGCGGTGACTCAGGTTGAAGAAGCACTAAACAATGGCATCGGTGTGATCTGGTTTAACTTGCCGTGGTTTGATCGATTATGCGACACGCCTCAATTTAACCGCATTATGCTCACCGAGAGTAACCTGCAACGCTGTGGTGACTGAACCTAGTCGATGAGTTATCACTTCGGCCCAGTTCCTGAACCGTTTCCGGTACCGACACCGACACTCGGATCGTGAGAGTTGTAAAGGGTGGTATCACCAGCGCGTCTGGCATACAAGGTGAAGGGAAATGTCACAATGGGCGATGATGGCGGTTGGCTTTTGATGGTTAATTCTAAAGTGCTGAAATCAAGTAGTTTTGGCGTGATGGTGTTTTGAGGCGAATTACCGTTGAATAATATTCCCACAATGCTGTTACTTGCATCGTCATCAAAGCGCCAAATATGTTCGCTATTGGTATTGTCAATTTGGATCAGTAATTTTGTCTCTAGCACTAAACCGCCTTCATCATTGAAGTTAATTATGAAGGGATTACTATCGGTAAAGTGAAAGATTTCGCCCTGCCAATTACCATCTATGTTGGGACGGATGGTAAATAAGCTAGCAGGTGAAGCGTTGTGGTTATAACCGACGCTGAGGTTAGGTAGCTGGTTTGTTGTCGTATTCATCACAGAGTTCCTTTTTACTTGGATTAGGTTGGGTTGTACGGCATCGTATTGGTCCTGAAACGGATGTTTTCAGGATGTCTATCAGTGTAGTTGATCCGTTGGCAAAATCGCATTACAGCACATTACAAGTCAAATACTGCTGCTTTGCTATTCAAACTGATAACGTAAACCCACACGTAAACGACGGCGGTCTTGTGGTGACAATACAAAATCGGCTGAACCCCAGCTGGCAAAATAGTGTTTTTTGTCGAACAAGTTGTCGACGTCTAGCGTTAACCGCAAGGTTTCGGAGTATTGATAGCCAAAGTGCAGGTCGGTGA
>CBDIDQ010000129.1:0-155624 GCA_965277695.1 Alteromonadaceae bacterium | reverse complement strand
ATTAACGCTCCGGTTGGGGTTAAAAGGTCGACTTAAATCAACGGTTTTGGGAATGGAGTGAAAGCGTTCCAAGGTTAATCCACTGACCATTTCATGATTATCGTTGATTTGCCAATCTAATGTTTGGGTCCATTCACGCTCTTCGCCTTCGGAATATTTAAAACCATCTTGGTAATTGGGGAAGATATTGTTGAAGCGTGAACTCGGGTCAACTTCATATAGGCTATAGCTGAGCAGTGTCGTGGTTTGCAGGTTTTCAGCCAAATGCTGTTTATAGCTGAGGTTGACTGAATTCAAGTTGGTGATCCAACGGGGATTAGCGGCGTAATTGACCTGATTTGGCACTTCGCCCCGTGCGGTGGAGTGATTTTGCCGAGAATGGTTGAGGCTCAGGTTTAAATTTTCGCCATAGTTAAGGTTAACAAACAGACTCTGACTGTGAGTATCAAAAATTGGTTTATTACGTTGAGCGGCAGGAGTAAAAATATCGCCGTTAAAGGTGAGCAAATCGGTTAAAACAAAGTCGCTGGCGTAGTCCTGATATAAATCACCGTTGCTATTACTGCTTTTTGTCGCACTGATTAGCAAATCCAAGGGTTGTTCAAAGCGGTCAAATTGTAGTTGGGTCATTACGCCGTTATGAAAACCATCATCGTCGGTAAAGCTGGTGTTAAATTCAGTCTGATCTTGTTCAGTGGTGGTGTAAGTAATTAAATTGACTACACCTGCAAACGCATCGGCCCCGTACATGGCAGAGCTGGGGCCATAAAGCACTTCGATTTGTTTGATATGTTGCAGCGGGAAATTATCGTCGATGGGCACACCTTCTCCGGTGGGCGAGTTAATTCGAAAGCCATTTTGCAGGATAAGAAAAGGGCTCAGGCCGCTGACGCCTCGCATGGTAACCCGGTGTTGAAAGATCACCGAAGTATTGTCACGAAAACCGATGCCGGGCAAATCTTGCAGTGCATCACCGAGATTGCGATAACCCCGGGCGTTGATTTGTTCACGGGTGACCACGATAATATTACCCGGCACATCTGAGCGTTTTTCAGCGCTGCGGGATGAAGTGAAAACGTCCAGTGACATTAGTGCTTCGAGTGGCAGTGAGAACAGCCGTTCCATTTCGTCCTCAACTGAAAGTGTCTCAGCACTGAGGCGGGTGGTCGCCAGGCTAAGGGATGTAAGAGCTGTAAGAGTGGTAAGAGTGGTAAAATTGATAAAGATTTTTCTCATTGGCTGAATGACTCACTGTTATTATATAATGGGATAACAGTCAATCCGTAACCAGCTAATATTATTGACCCTTCTCATCTGACCAGAAAAGTCTAAACGTTATATCATGGTAACGGCATAATAAACAAATGATTTTTGTGCTGCTGGGTAGAGATTAAGCTGAGTGCTGAATATACTAAGTGCTACTCATATTGGCTCATAGGAAAAAAACAATGCATAAAGGTTCTTGTCTTTGTGGCGCAATAACGTTTGAGGTTTCATCTGTGTTGGCACCGATGGATGCTTGTCATTGTCAGCAGTGTCGAAAGTGGACGGGACATTATCTTGCCGCCGCTGATGTCTCGCGAGAGGCATTAACAATGCAGGGTGATGAACATCTCAGCTGGTTTCATTCTTCTGAAAAGGTCCGTCGAGGTTTTTGTGCCAAATGTGGTTCATCGCTATTTTTCGATCCGCTAGACCAAAGCAAACATAACTGGATCAGCATTGCCATGGGGGCGTTTGATACACCCACTGAGAGCCATATTGCGATGCATATTTTTACCGCCGAAAAAGGTGATTATTATGATATTACTGATGGTTTGCCCCAACATGAGCATTGAGGATTAGCTGAATAAACGGGCAAATCATTTAGCTCAGCTTGATCCAGAAATTGTTATTAATTGGCCATATGAAAGTAAGCCCCGTCACTGGCGTCGATACCAAAGCCAATTTCGTTTTTCCACCATTCATTAAGTTCATCTCCATGTTTATCGTATAACGCTGTCAGCATTTTATCGCTCAGATTAAGTTTGCATGCAGCCGGGATTTTGTTTGTGCCAAATTCCTCCAAAGCATGAACAGGAACAATAAAGGGCAAGTAGTCACCCATCAGTATTTTAACCTCGTCAATGTTTTAACCCTGTGTCCGGCATTACTGTGGTTACCTTAAGTGTGGCGTAGTTGATATTGTCTTTGAGCATTTGTTATGATTAAACCACTATTTATTTGCTGGTTTTTTTATGTTGGACTTTTCTTCTCTTAAGCGTGCTATTGGCTCTCTAACAGAATCAGTTGAAGTGATTGATCGCTATCTGGCTAATGGCGGTGGTCTCAATGAACCTGAGTTCAGAACGTTTAGGGCGGCCGGGGTTATTCAAAATTTTGAATTTACCTATGAACTCGGTTGGAAAGCGATGAGGACGTGGTTGGGTGAAAATGTCGGCAAAACCTTGGTTGATGGTATTACCCGCAAAGAACTGTTTAGGCTTGCCGCTGAGCAATATTTAATTGACGATATTATTCCATGGTTTGATTATCATCGTCAGCGCAATCAAACCTCACATACTTATGAAGAAAAAACGGCGGTCGAAGTTTATCAATGTGTCAGGGGTTTTTTAGCCGACTCTCAGGCATTACTCACTAAACTGGCCGAAAAAAATGATTGATATCAATGGTGAAGACTTCGGCCAAATTACGCATATATTGGCGATGTATTTGGGCTCCGGTGAGAAGGCTTATGCTTTTGGTTCAAGAGTGCAAGGCACTGCGAGAAAACATTCTGATTTGGATATTGTGATCGAAGCCTCCGCCGCTTTGTCTTTATCTCACCTCTGCGATATTAAAGACGCTTTTGCCGAATCGGATATTCCATTTCGTGTTGATATCAGTGATTGGCATTTATTGTCCGAGAGTTTTAAACGTTGTATTGTTGACGGCAAAGTGTTGGTTTACCCTGCCTGACCTCAACATTGATGAGAATTTATTGTCGTTTTTCAGGTGAACAAATGTAACCCGGTTTGATGGTTGTCAAAACACCAAACCTTTATTGACCTCAAGCCGTGATAACCCACTATAATTGGTCGCCATATAACATCCCGCCACCAAAATACCCGTAAATAATTTTGTCTTGATGCTGGGGGTCAAAAGACACCGAATAAGCGTTGTTTTGTAACGGCGCACGATCATCCAACGCCCAGCTGGTACCAGCGTTTTTGCTAACGTAAATTCCGCCATTACCCCAGCTTTTTGGGCCTGCAACGATCACGTAATTGCTGTCGTTTGGATCAATGTCGATATCCAGTGCAACCGTGTGCTGATGCACGAATGTCCAGTTTTGCCCTTTATCCACCGATTTCCAGACGCCGCTGGCCCCGGTTTGTGAGGTCCTCAATTCAATATCCGTTAGCCACAAAATATCCGGGTTATTGGGGTCAATGGCAAAGCTCATCGGACGCTTCCAGGGTAAATGCGTTGGGTCCCAATAACCGTGTGAATCAAGATCAATGTTGCCGCGTAGCAGCTGCCAACGGGTGGCACCATTAACCACATCCAGCAGATAGATACCGGTGAAAGCGGCATTAATCCAGCTGTAATATTCGGTGGTGTCGTCGAATGATTTAGGCATCAGCTCGCTTGGCGGGATCGCCAATTCGGTGTATTCGGCTTCGGTTAATTTAGGTCTAAAACCGGTCACCAAGGCATAAACATTACCGTTGTCGAGCACTTCAATTTGCGGGATCACCAAATCCATCGCATAGCGATGACCGGGATAGTTGTCAGGCAGTCCGGCATTGAACTTCTCCCAGCTGACACCGCCATCCAGTGAGCGGGAAATACCATCACTATGACTGCCGGCATAAATATCATTGCGTGTGGCATCGTAACCAATAGACATATATTGACGATTAAAAGCACTGTCATTCGGCGTCAGTCGCGTCCAGTTATCCCCTTTATCTGTGGACTTGAACACCCCGCCGCGACCCACCAGCGACAAGCTGCGAAAAGGCCAATCATGTTGATTACCATTAGCCATGTAAACAATATTGGCGTCGGCAGGGTCAAAGGCGTAGTCATAAATCGAGTTTTCACTGCTGGGCAATATCTGCCAAGTGTTACCATGGTCGCTGGAGCGTGCACCATGAATATCCGCATAGGCGGCGTAAATATCGTTGCTATTGGCAGGATGGAATTTAATATCATATACCGAAGTGACATTCAGCCCAGCTGACAACCATTCATCGGTTTTAACTGGGCTAGCGGGTGTGCTGCTTTGGTATTCATTGGTTAAATCGAGCCATTGCTGACCGGTGTTTTCAGTAGCGTGAAGAAAGAAATTGCCCGATCCGCCAAACTGGGCGCTGTTAAGCTGGTTCACAGCGGTGGAATAGTAGCCACCATCATACCAACCGACGTTTAAACCCACCGGTGAATGTTCCAGCAATACACTGTCCCAAGGGGTAAAAGGGCTAGTGTCCCAATTGTACTGTAACAAACGCAGTTGCCAATTAGCTCCAGCATCTTCGGAGACATAAATAGAAGTGCCTTTATCTCGCCCCCAACTGCGGCTGCCGGTGGCATAAATGGTCTGATTGTCATTCTGTGCCATGCTTAGGTGACTGCCGACAAACTGGTTGGTCTGTAAAAACCCGAGTCCTGTGTTATCGACATAAATCATGCCTGCGCTGACTTCATCCCCGGCACCGGAAGGTTTAGTATAAAGTGCCATCACATCGCCACTGGCCAAACCGGCCAGTTTGGATGTTTCGATTGCTAAGCGGCTTTCATCACTGGCATAAGTCAAGGTTTTGCCACTAGGGGTTGAGCCACCCGTAAAGCGATGGATTTTGTGGCCCTTCGGGGTGAAATAATTGGCATACGTGACGCCATCAGCAGAGTGGAGGATTTCATTTTCTGTCGCTATATACACCATACCTGCATGGTGATTATCAATAAACATGCCTTTGATATCACCGCCAGCATAGACAAAGCGCCAGTGATTGCCAGCATCCACAGAACGCCATAAACCCAAATTAGATAATGCATAAACGGTGCCTACGGTCCGGGTATCTGAATACCAACTAGAGACACGCTCGTCATTGCTGTTATCACCATCATCACTGTATACCAGTGCAAAACTGGCTGGTGCATGGAAGGTTTCACCGCCATCAACTGACAGCACTGAGTTAAACCCCTGTGGTGCATGGAGTATAGTAGTCGGCCCGGCAAAACCAAACGAGGCGGCATAACCGAGTCGATTGGAAAAAGTGGCTTGTTCGTGTCGAATCGGAGCCCAATTAACACCGCTGTTGAGTGAGCGGTAGGAAGTGCCCATGTCAGTGCCAACAAAACGCATTTTATCGTCAAACGGATTAATCGAATAACCCGCCATCGCGCCGCCGCCGCCAATGCCCCAACTTTTAAAACCGGCAATTTGGCCCTTAATATCCGCAGCCGAGCAGCCTTGCACATTAACCGTGGCATTGGCAACGGTCGAAATGCAAATATCAGTGTCGTTGGTCACCTTGTCGTTATCATCATCTTTTTGGTGATCAGCACAGCCATGGCTATCAACAGTGGAACCCATGGCGGTGTTGCTACACAAATCAAATTGATCATCTATTGCGTCTCCATCACTGTCAGCCATGGTAAAGCTTGGGGCGACTGCCAAACCGATGGGTCCTGTGGTCATCGAGGTCGTGTGATAACTGGTTGTGGTGGCAATAAAACCTTGCTTCACCCAGTCAATCAGCTCTTTGATCAACAAGACACCTTGATGGTTAGTGACATAAGCTTGGTGCCTTGCCATCAGATCCAACTGGTTGATATCTTTGCTGGACAGATGTCGGGTCAGGTGAGCATTAAAAGCGGATTCAGCGGTACCATCGAGCCCCAGTACCTGCGCACCATAACTGTCCAAACGACGTTGATCATCATAAAAGTTGGGGAAAGCGGTGATACTATCAGAGTTTGGACGGTAACTCAGCGGCAAGTCCAATTCGCTATATTCACCGTCGGTACGCGCGTTAAACACCCGATTATTTGAATAAGCGCCAGCGGAGATAATGTCGCTATGTGAATTGTTGCCCAAACTTTCGACCACATAGCCAGGATAACTCATGTCTCCCCAAAAAATATTATTCTTGATACTTTTGAGGCTGTTGCTCGGCGTCAGGCTGGCTTCGTTCAATGAAATCACGCGGTTATCGGGGGGAATAAAGACCACGTTGTTTTCCAGCACCAGTTGACGACCACCTTGCTCGTCATCGTTGAAGGTAATAAAGGTACTGCTCTGTTGACCATTGAGGTTTTTCAGGCCAATATTGTTGCTGATCACCACGGTTTCACCGCTAGCCGCCGGACCACTAAACAGATATAAATCACCGGATTCACCGGCAGCCAGATTGTTGAAATCGAAGATCGTGCTGTCAATGGTACGACTGCTGAGGTTAGACATTTTACCGTCAGACATTTCACCGCCAGACATAGTAAAACCATGGGGATTATATTTTTCTCCACGAAAATAAATATTCGAGGTCAAGCTGCTGCCAACAGGAATAGTATCAGTATCAAACAGCAACCAACTATCGACATTCTGCCAGCCTGCCTGAGGCAAAGTCGCCGCCAGATCTCGAACTACCCAATCGTTCATCATAAACTCTGGACGGGTGTAAAAAGCGACTTGCCCATCAACAGAAAGACCATTCAAGTTATAATTTTCGCCTTGAGTCGTACTGCTGGCGGTGCCCACTGTTTGAAAGGCAACTGGCCCAGTAGGACTGAGAATGGTCAGATTCTTCATGTCACAAGTGCCGTTATCACCAGCAGAGTAACGCAGCTTGAACAGTTCGCTGTTAGTCACCAAAACATCGGGCATATTGCAATCGCGTGTTGCAATCCGATCATAACCATCGTGCTCGTAACCTGTACTGAAACCGTTTAAGTGAACATTACCACCGCTGATATTGGCACCATAATATTTTTGCTTGTCATAGCTGAATGTGGCAGCCGAACCCGGTTTCAAACCAAAAAACGCTTTGTTCTGTGCGGTACTTTGGATCACCAGCGAGGGTTCGGTGTAATGTTTAGTAATGGTTTTATAACGTCGATTGACCCCTGCGGCACCATCAAATTCAATTCTTGCGCCTGCTTTTAGAATATTTTGGCTATGCTCTAGGCTTGCATCCCAATCACCGTTAACGGTTAACGTCACACCAGTCTCAACCACAAATTCACCGATAAGGGCTACTTGACCCGCCGGACTTGTCAGCTGACCCGCTGTAAAAGACTGATCTATCGTAACAGTGAAATGACCCGCATCAAGGGTATCGCCATGTTGCGGCATCACACCAAAAGTATTGATGTCAGATAGTGAACCGGATTGCCGGGCGACAAGGTGCTCGGGGACGCAAACTGTGCGGAGTTTGACCACTGGTGTCGGCGAAATTGTTTCATTCAGGGTGGAAAACCTAGCAACGACTCGCGATGCTTCACTGGTAGCAAGAACTTGCATGGGGGTCGCTAAAAATAAGGAAATTAAAAAACCGCTGCAAAAAACCAATAGATACTTTTTCATTGTGTTCGCCTTCGAATTTTTTCATGCGCACAGTATTACGCGCATGTCTTGTGAGCATGTTTTAAGTCCATGTTTTAATTGAGTATTTTTGAATACATACTGTAATAGTATGTGATAGAAGCCCTGTTTTACTAACACGACTTTGGCATTGGCCGAGCGGCTGCCCGGACAAAAGGAACTCAAATATTAAGCGATTTTTGGATTAAAGACAACAACAAATCAAAATTTTGTATTTATATGGATACAACAGGTACATAAAAAAGGAATTCGAGGTAATTCGAAGAAAATATCAGATAAACCAGGGACTTATGGTGTTGGAATGGTACCAATGCATGGCATCATTTAAAAGTGACGGCCACTTATTGCGGCACTAACACGCGCAATTGCGCCACGCTTTTGCAGAGTATCAAATACTTTTAATTATGCTTTTTATTTTACATTGTGATATAAATTAACGTAAATGTCATTTGATTTTTGAGAATAACTAACGTACTATGCGCCCAAACGGGAAATCGACCGGGAGAAGGTTTATTTTAAATGACAACGCTGTCATTGTCACTACCAATCATCGCCGATTAACTGATTATTTATTAGGACACTGTAATTCCACAGAAGGAAAACAACAAAACTGCATTAACAGTACAATATAGGGTTTTACATCATGTCGAGAACACTTAACAAAAGCGCACTGAATAAGAGCACACTTAATAAGAGCACACTTAATAAGAGCACACTTAATAAGAGCACACTTAATAAGAGCACATTGAACATCGCAATAACAGCGGCACTGACGGGGGCTTTGGTCGGCACTGTGCCTGTGATGGCAGCAGAAGAAACCGCTAAGGCCAAAGATAAGCCTATTGAGGTGATTGAGGTCAGGGGAATTCGTGGACAAGTGGCTTCATCGATGGAGCTTAAGCGTCTTGCCGATACCGTTAAAGATGTGATCACCGCCGATGATATTGGTGCGTTACCCGATAAAAGTGTCACCGAAGCCTTGCAGCGTTTGCCTGGGGTGACGATTGAGCGTTTTTCTTCATCAAGCGATCCGAACCACTTTTCATCTGAGGGCAGTGGTGTGGTGATCCGTGGGTTAAGTCGTATTCGTAGTGAAATAAATGGTCGGGATGCTTTTAGTGCCAGTGCCGATGGTGCTGGACTCAGTTATGCCGATATTCCCGGTGAATTGTTGGGCCGTATTGAAGTGGTGAAAAACACCACTGCTGACTTGGTTGCTGGTGGTGTCGCGGGTACCATTAATTTGGTGACTCGCAAACCATTTGATAGCGATGAGCAAATTATTCATGCGCAGATTAAAACCACTTATGGTGATCGTCGTAAAGAGTCTACGCCGTCGGGCACCTTTATGTTCAGCGACAATTGGCAAACTAACATCGGTAAGTTTGGTGCGCTGGTGGGGGTCACTCATTCTGAATTTAAAGACCGTGGTGATGGCGTTGGTATCGACAGCTTTTATGAGCGTAGTTTAACTGCCAGAGAAACCGAGCATTTTGGTGAGAACGGTACGGCTATTCCGGGTATGGAAGATCAGGTGTTGTTTACTCCGGCTAGTGTGGCTATTCGTACTGCCGATTCTGATCGGGAGCGTGATGGGATTGTGGCGTCTTTTCAGTGGGCTAACCCGAGTGATACTGTTGAACTTACCCTAGATTATATTGGTTCTGACGCCAGCATGGATTGGGATGAGCGGGTGGTTCAATATGCCGAGCAAGGGTTTAAAGTCAACCCAAATAACATCCAAGTTGTGGGTGGTGAGTTTGATCAAGATGGCTTTATGACCAGTGGTGAAGTACGCACTGAGTTTTTGTATGTCGCCAGCCGTGCCAATCAAAAAGAGACTGAGATTGACGACATCAGTTTGCACCTAAAATATACGCCGACCGACAATTTGACTATTGATTTTGATTATCAACGCATCGATTCAACCAATTCGATTAAAGATTATACCTATTCGAGCCAACAGAAACCCACCGATGCGGCTTGGTTCACTAATGACGGTATCACTGACCGTCCTGAGCAACAAATCTGGAATACCGGCGTTGAGTTTGATTTAAACGGCTCTGTGCCTCACAACATTAATTATACTGGCGACAATGCTAATCCACAGTTTCCTGAGCAGGCTTTTATCCGCTCACGCATGGATAAAGAAGAAGACAATGAAGCCGATTCAAACGCCTTTGCTATTGATCTGAAATACACCATTGATGATGGTTGGATTAGTGCGGTTAAAGCGGGTGTCTATTCGTCTGAAAAAGAGCAGTTATCACGAGATTCACTGTGGAACTGGGGGGCGGTTTCGAGTAAATGGGGTAATGGTTACGCGATTAATTTGCAGAATCATCCGGAATATTATGAAAGCTATACCTTTTCACAAAAGGATTTTTTTGACGGCGATGTGTTGAATGGCGATCAAACCTTTTGGTTTCCTAAAATGTCAAATGTTCACAACTTTCGCGCGTTTACTGACGAGATTTGCGAGCAGAGTTTGAGTTGTAATCGTTTGGGTGAGCGGGAAAATACCACCGGTTCTTATTTGGATTCAGAAATCACCGAAACCACAGAAGACCGCCTAGAAGTGTATCTACAAGCCGATTTTATGATTGACGATTACCAGCTGCCAGTTAAAGGTAACTTTGGTTTGCGTTATATCAGCTGGGAAGTTGAGTCTGAAGGTTCGGTGTTATTCCCTGTGGCTTTCGGTTGGGATCCAGAGGGTACCTCGGGCACTATTGCTGAAATATTCCCAGAAGAAGATGCTTTTGCCAGTGCCGCAGAAGGCCCAAGAACCACGGTTAAGGGCGACAAATACACTCGGGTTTTACCGAGCTTTAACTTGAATGTTGAATTACATGAAGATGTGATCGCGCGTTTGGCGATTTCAGAAAATATCTATTTGCCGACGTTTAAAAACTTCCGTAATTACCAAAATATCACTTCGAGTCGGGTGCTTGATCGTAATGTCGCCGAGGGAGAAGCCAATGTCACGGCGGTTAATTTCTCTGGTCAGGTAGGTAATCCAATGATTGAGCCAGAAGAGTCGTTGAACTTTGATTTCAGCCTCGAATGGTACTTTGCCGCAGCGGGTTCATTAAATCTGAGTTTATTCCGTAAGGAGCTGGATAATTTAATTCGCAAACGTTTATTTACTGCGCAAGTGACCAATGACCAGCCTAAAGTGGGCACTGCTGCCGAGCTAGAAGGCCGCTCTGTGACTATGCCGGTTGACTTTCAGATTGATACTAATGAAGGCTCGGGCACCATCAGTGGTTTTGAGTTGTCTTATACCCAGTTTTACGACTTTTTACCGGGCGCTTGGGGCGGTTTAGGTGTGTCGGCTAACTATACCTATATTGATCAGTCTGGTGTTGACGATAAGGTTGGTTTTGGTGAAGGTAGCACTGGCGAAGGCGGGCGTAACAGTTTCCGGGCGTTTAAAAACTTGGCTTTACCGGGTTATTCAGATGATACCTACAACGTCGCTTTGATGTATGAAAAATACGATATTGCGGCACGTTTGGCCTATAGCTGGCGTTCAGAGTATTTGTTGACGCGTCGTGATAGTGATCAGTTCGCGCCGATTATTGCCAAGTCGACGGGGCAATTGGATATGTCGGTATCTTATTACCTCAGCGAAGATGTGAAAATTGGTCTTGAAGCCTCCAATATATTGGACGAAGTGATTGAAACTGAACTGATGTACGAGGAAAATGGCCGTCAAACACCGAGAAGTCACTTTTCGACCGATCGACGTGTTGGCATGTATTTGAGTGCCAGTTTTTAATGACATCAGTCCGTGAAAATTTGGCGGATATTTTACCTTTGAATTCACCAAATTGAGGGCAATAACATGGATATAGTTTCACGGATAAAAAACAGATTGCCGCATTTGCGGCCTTCTGAACAAAAGGTGGCCAATTACATTTTAAGTGATCTGACTTTTGCCGCTAACGCGTCTATCAACCAGCTGGCAGAAAAAGCCGGGGCGAGTTTGGCGGCGATCACCCGGCTAGCTAAAACCCTAGAATGCAAAAATGTCAGGGATTTGAAACTGAAATTGGCTCAATCGGCAGCAGTGGGTGAGCGTTTTACCTCTGATGAGCTGATTGAGAAAAAAGATATTCCCGAGATTTATCAGGCGATCCACAGCATTTTAGATCTCAATACCGGGCTAATTACCGATGCGGTGATCAGAGATGTCGGCGAAGTGGTCAGCAAGGCCAATCATGTATTGATTTTTGGCGTCGGAGGCGGCAGCACGGCGATGGCCGAAGAGTGTCACTATCGTCTGTTTCGTCTTGATGTGAAAAGTAATGCCTACTCTGATCCGATGTTAATGCGTATGACCGCCGCCACTATTGATAAGGGTGATGTGGTGATTTGCCTCTCGCTGGGCGGCATCAGCCCTGATGTTTATGCCAGTGCTAGCATCGCTAAAGATTACGGGGCGCATATTATTGCTATTTGTCCGGATGGTGAGTTGGCAGAATTGGCTGATAGTCATTTTCCGATTGCCACTCAAGAAGCCGATTATATTTTTAACCCCAGTGCTTCACGTTATGTGCTGCTAGCGGCGATTGATATTTTGGTTAGCGAAGTGGCAGTGAAAAACCAGCGTAAGTCTCGCGAGAAATTACGTCGGCTTAAATTGCATTTAGACCAGCACCGGGAACAGTCGGGTACAAATCTGCCGCTAGGAGATTGATTGTGCGGCACATTTCCTCGGGTATTAGGCGGTTTTGAAACACGGAGCAGTTAACGTATCTATTTAGCTTATATATTTACCGTAGGATGTGGTGAGCCAGAGGCGAAACTCATCATGAATTGGCGACGAACTTGTCGAATTGATGGGTTTCGCTGGAGCTCACCCATCCTACGAGACGCTTCTCCATAGGATACAAGCATCTGATTTATAAAGGTTTAATAGCACGTTGATGAATACCCATTTTATCTTGATATTTGTCGCCTATTTGACGCTGATGATTGCACTCAGCTGGTGGGCGTCGAGGCAAAACCGTACTGGAGATGATTTTTTACTGGCGGGTCGTAATTTGCCGATGCTACTGACGCTTGGCACCACGGTTGCCACTATGGTTGGCACTGGCTCGTCGATGGGGGCGGTGGGTTTTGCTTATCATGCTGGCTGGGGTGGCACACTTTATGGTATTGGTGGTGCGCTGGGCATTTTGCTGTTGGCTTGGTGGTTTGCGCCGATTCGACAGCTGAAATTTATGACCATGAGTGAAGAGTTGGCATTTTATGTTGGTGGTAAGCCATTGATTGCAAACCTCATTGCGGTGCTGATTTTTACCGCCAGTATTGGCTGGTTGGGGGCACATATTATTGGTGGTGGCCTGTATTTGTCGTGGTTAACTGGCATTGATATGGCTTGGGCCAAAGTTATTGTGGCATTGAGTTTTTTGCTTTACGTGGTGATTGGTGGTTATGCCGCCGTGGTGTGGACCGACTCGATTCAGGCGCTGATTTTGTTTTTTGGCTTCACTTTGATGGCAGTGTTTTCGTTGTCACATGTGGGCGGCTGGACGCAAATGTTGGCTGCTCAACCTCAGAATAACGTCTCTTGGTTGGCGATTGATAAAATCGGTTGGTTGCCGGCTGTTTCGCTGGCGTTGGTGATCTTGGTGGGGATTCTGGCTACGCCGTCTTTCAGGCAGCGGATTTATTCGGGCCGGGATGTTAGCTCGATCAGAAAGTCCTTTGTTTATTCCGGTTTATTGTATCTGCTGTTCTCAATTATTCCGGCGATCATCGGCATGTCGGCTTTTGCAATTGACGCCAAGCTAGAAAACGCCTCTTATGCTTTCCCTTATATTGCCTTAAACATCATGCCAGTTTGGTTGGGTGGGGTGATTATTATTGCCGGCATCTCAGCCACTATGTCTAGTGCCAGCTCTGATGCGATTGCCGCTGTTAGCGTAGTGATGGGAGACTTGTATAAACTGGTGAAAGGCCAGCTGCCAAAACCAGAGCAAGTCATTTACTTATCCCGCTGGAGTTTGGTTTTTACCATTGCGTTGGCGTTAGGTTTTGCCCTGACGTCAAACAATATCATTAGTTATATCAGTAAAATGATCGCCATTTTGATGTCGGGTTTATGTGTTTGTGCGCTGCTAGGGCGATTTTGGCCGAGGTTTAATTGGCAAGGTGTGATTGGTGCGTTAAGTGCAGGAGCTGCGACGGCCTTGACCATTATTCTGATGCCCCAGTGGAATGCTTATTGGGGCAATCCGGTGATCCCTTCATTATTATTAGCTACCTTGGCTGGTATTGTGGTGAGTTTGGTCACTCCTGCTTATCAGTTAAATGAACAGCAGGAGTGTGCATGAGATTTTATCTAAAATTAGTTTTTATGCTGTTGATGTTGGCGGTTTTCTCAGTCAAAGCTGCTATGCCTTTGCCGCAGCAGATCACAAATTTGCCCGGCGAATTTGTGCTTAACGCCGACTTTAATCTGTTTGCTAATAAGCAAATGACGGCTCGTTTTGCTGATCACTTGATGCCGAGACTGGCCAAAGTGTCAGGACTGAGCTTTAAAACCCCAATCAGTCCTGATGCTGACAAGGCGACATTGTTGATAACCCTAACACAAGGGAAATTGGGGCGAGCAGCTCAGTTGGGCGACAGTGAACGTTATAGTTTGAAGGTCAATAACGGTCGAATACAGCTGAGCGCGGCTAATGAGCTTGGGGTGTTGCGAGGGCTTGAAACCTTATTGCAACGCTTCTATCAGCAAGGGAAAAAACTGGGTAACGTAAACATTGACGATTGGCCGAGATTTGCTTGGCGAGGGCTATTAATCGACAGTGTAAGGCACTTTTTACCTGTAGCGACCATCAAACGACAACTTGATGGCATGGCGTCGGCCAAACTGAATGTATTGCACTGGCACTTGACCGACGATCAGGGTTGGCGCATCGAATCGTTGGCTTATCCTAAATTACAGCAACTGGCGGCTGATGGCTTGTACTACCGTCGTGGCGAGATCAAACAAGTGGTTGAATATGCCGCTCAGTTGGGTATTAGAGTGGTGCCTGAATTTGACGTGCCCGGCCACGCCTCAGCGATTGCCGTTGCCTATCCGGCATTGCTCACCCGTGCCAAAGACTATCAAATGCAACGCCACTGGGGAGTATTTGAGCCACTACTTGACCCCAGCAAACCCGAGGTTTATCAATTTATCGACACCATCGTTGGCGAGTTGACGACGCTGTTTCCGGATGCTTATGTGCATATTGGTGGTGATGAAGTTAATCCGGCCCAATGGCAACAAAGTGGGGCTGTACAACAGTATATGCGTGACAATTCGCTCGACAATACGTTGGAGCTACACAGTCACTTCAACGCTAAAGTGAATGCTATTTTGAAAAAGCATCAACGCAAAATGATTGGCTGGGATGAAGTGCTTCATCCGGCGCTACCGAAAGATATTGTGGTGCAATCGTGGCGTGGACTGGCGTCGTTGGGCGAAGTCACCGCAGCGGGTTATCAGGGATTATTATCCAGCGGATTTTACATCGACCAGCCTCAATACAGTGCTTTTCATTACCGCAACGATCCGCTACGCCAGTTGAGGTTTGTTCAACCACAGATAAGCGCCAAAACCACCCGACAGGATTGGACGTTCACCATGCCCCGGCTTAAAGGTAGTGCCGTAAGTGGGCGGTTTATTTTGCTCAAAAACCCCGGGCAGGGGCAAGAGCAGGAGGCTTATCTGCAATTTAACGGGCGAGGGCTGCAAATGGTCAATGACTTGGCGGTTAACGGCAATCAGGTCAGCTTTTGGCTCGACAGCTGGATGGGGCCTTTTGCGCCCAAATGGGATATCTCCAACGCCGATGCACTGAGCGGAGAAATACGCATTGGCAATATGCCCTATGCGGTGAGTGGTAAACAATTGAGTGTGTCAAAAGGCGAAGGTATTACAGCCTTGTCGCAACCGTTGGTCAGTGATGAGGTGGGCCAACTGATTTTAGGTGGTGAAGCGACATTGTGGAGTGAAATGGTCACTGAAGACAATATTGACCTGAGAGTCTGGCCGCGACTTTATGCCATTGCCGAGCGTTTATGGTCATCAAAGACATTGGTTGATGAAGACAATATGTATCAACGTTTGCATATCCTCGACCGTTACGCCACTGATGTGGTTGGCCTAAAACATCAATCCCAACAGCTCGAAGGATTGAAGCAATTAGTTGCCGATGATGCCGCAATCTCGCTTATCTCAACCATCACAATATTGGCACGTTTTGCCCAAATGCTGGAGCCTGCCCATTATTACACTCGTCATCATCTCAAATTTCAGCAAAACAAAGATCAACAAAACAACTATCACCAACAAGCCCCTTTGAGACAATTTGTTGACTACCTGCCTGTTGAAAGTCTGTCGCTAATTGCACTTAAACGCCAAATCAAAGCGTTCAAACAGGGCGATAGTAGTGGGTTGGTTAAAATCAAACGACAACTGCTAGATTGGCAAAACAATATGGCGGCGACACTGGAAGTGAGCGCTCAATCTGCTGATTTACTCCACTTAAAACCGTTGGCCAATGAAGTGGACAAGGTGATTAATTTGGGACTTGAAGTGGTCGGGCTGCATTTGAGCGGGGAGGTGTCTTTAGAGGATATGCAGAGCATGAGGCGTCGGTTAGCGCAATCTCGCATTGTGCATGGCGAGATTATTATTGCACTGGTTTATGTGATTGAGGATTTGTTGGAGAGCTGAAAAATAAGAATGGATTGCTGTAGATAGGGGATTTATCTCCGAGGGTTTTTAATATGTCGAGCCATTTATATCTTCTCCTCAAACCCATGAGTCTTACTCAGACAGTTGGGTTTGAGAGATGTTTTCGTTCAGTCTAGCCTTCTCGAAACAATCACTGATTTCTTCAACGATGATTCGATTAGTGACCTATGGGTACATTGTTTTAAACCAACTCCTGTTCTTGAGGTAATGCCTGTAGATAACACTCAGCTAGTGCTTCACCATAAATCGGCAGCGGGTCGATGATTTCTTTGTTTTTAATCCGCCCCTTAAATTTGGGAAAGCGTTGCATAAACACAGAGATTTCAGTTAACGCAATAAGCACCCGTGGTGTTTCTACTCCGACGTTAATAATATGCTGTAACTTATTCATCGCTTTGGCATCTTGCTCTTTATCGCCTAAGCGTTTTACCAGATAACCAAACTCCTGCAAGTCATTAAAGACTCGTTCAGACACCGCTTTAATGTTCAAACTCGCCAGCGATTTATAAGCACTATATTGGCCCAAACCTGCTACTGCCGGAATGCCTATAATAGTGATGTCGTCGAGTTTTCGCTGTCGAATATATTGCTCGGTTGCCTCTGCAATAGAAATAAACTCAACCCCATATGGTTCACAAAACTGGCGTATTTGTGCGGTGAAGTAGGGGGTGGTATTACAAGCCAAAGCAATATGAGTGACGCCGTTATTACAAAGCTGCGCCAACGCCTGAGATATGACATGCCAAACCATGTCTTCACGCTGAGCCAATTCCATCGATAGTCCCATCTCGGGCAATGAATGGACCAATACTCTGGGGTAAGAAAGGTCGCCGTGTAGTCGACCGTCGGCGTTTAGTTTTTTATGGACCGTATCATTGATGACACGCCATAAGGCCATGCCACTTTCTGGACCGTTACCTGTGATAATGCCAAAGCAGGGCAGTTTATGGTCTTTGCCTATGCGCTCGGCGATTGTAGCAACAATTGTTTCTGGTGCTGTTTTCTTTACCGCGTTAATAAGAGCTGCCGGATCAAACTCAATCGCCCAAGTATGCTCCCCAGCATTAGTCATCATGGTATGCGGGGCGGTGTATTGATTTAAAATATCCTCGTCAAAAAGGTGAATAAAATGGCCAGTCATAAAGAAGGGATTCACTGTGCCGTAGATTGCATCAAATTCACTGCTTAATTCCTCAGCGGATAGCCGTGCTAATGGCTGATTTGTCTTAAGTAATTTTGCTGCAAACTCCAAGTTGATACGCGCATTGGCACGACTGTGTAACATACAATAATGCCTTGAGTCATCACCGCGATAGGCTACTACGCAGAGCGATTTTAATTCATCATAAAGCGGGATCCCTTGCATCCCCAAACGCTGCCGCCGTGCAGCTGCATCTTTACAGCTGGTGGCGACAGAGTTTTGTGTGAGTATATGCCAAATTTGACGTTGCTCTAAAAAGGCAAGGCTTTGCTTGACTACATCTGGCATCACATCAAATGCAGTGCCTTTGATTAAAGCTGTGGACGCTTGCATGATAAATACTCCTTTATTTTATTCACCAATTTCCCACATGACATTGACTTCTCCTCGTATATCATTTGTCATTTCTTCACATAGTTGTTCATAATTAAGTAACCCTTTGTTTTTCTTTGCCATCAACCAAGCCAATTTAGTGGTTTGTGCTTCAACACTCATATCATAAGCAGGTATTGCTAGCGCATTATCCTTTAGCATTTTGCCCGGGTCATTTACTTGAAAATTGCTGTTACCATTGGGGGCTTGTGTAGTTATAACTATTGGAATTTCTTTTGATTTTAAATATTCAAATGCCGCTTTATGATGTTGGCTCGGATCTCCAGCGCCAAAAGCTCTTAGAACAAAACCTCGAATATCATTATTCTCAACAAGACTTGAGAAAAGATCTGTGGACATGCCTGGAAACTCGGTTAATGATGCTATTCTCATGTCAAAATCGTTATAACAATTCAAATCACTGGCTTTTTTGGCCATGGGAAATCTATTGGTTTGTAAATATTTTAAATGTTTCAATAAATTTACATCATTAATATCAATAATTCTGCCGATTCGACCAATGCTGCCCGTGCTAAATGATTTAAAGGCATCATAATCAAATTCAGTGTCCTTTTTTACGCGCGTACCAGTGATAATATGGCTTCCAAAGACTGCCATAACGCCTTTAATTGCGGGCCTGTCGTCTCGCTTCCAGACAGCTACACGGAGCGCATTTTCAAGATTGACTTGCCCGTCAGATCCGGGTAAACCAGCTGGGACTTGGGAGCCTGTTAATATGATAGGCTTGTTTGGATTTGCTAGAGCGAAAGATAGTGCAGCACAGGTATAACCAAGCGTATTTGTTCCGTGAGTTATGACAAATGAATCATATTCATCATACTTTTCCTTTATCAAAGATACTAAACCCTTCCAGTGCTCTGGTAGTATATCGGAGCTATCAACTGCACAATAACTATGCAGATCAAGCTGAATATTAATTTCATGTTTTCTATTTAAATAGCTCAAGGTAGGCTCAACAAGATTTGAAAATTCCTCAGCTGTGCGTTTCATATCTTCGTCTTGTTTATCTGAAGCAACTTCACCGGCAATTGTGCCTCCAGTTGCTATGAGTAATATTTTCATACATTTCTCCAATTATTTAATTTGTTACCTTTATTTAATAGGTAAAACAACTCTAAAACCATACATTTCAGTTTTGACAGTAGGCACTTTTCTTTCTCGTAATCCTGCCCGAATGTTAGTAGGTTGACTGGCCCATGAACCGCCACGCAATACTCGCTCAAACCCTGAATCTGGGCCGATATAGTCAATGAGCGGGCCTTTTGGGTAATTTCTTTGATATCTGTCATTACACCATTCCCATAGGTTTCCGAGCATATCGTATAAGCCATAGCAATTTGGCATTTTGGAACCTACTTTTTGTGGCTGGTTTGTAATATTTAGGCTATGCCAAGCAATTTCATCTATTGGTCCATATATATCAGAGGTATCACCAGCCTGACAGCAGTATTGCCATTCAATTTCAGTAGGTAATCGATAACCGTTTTTATTAAAGTCTACTTCAACATTTTGATCTGATTTTTTATAAACTGGCTCAAGATTAGATAACTCAGATAGTTTGTTGCAAAAATCAGTCGCATCTTGCCAAGAAATGTTTTCAACAGGTAGGTCTTCTGTAGATAAGCTTTTATCAGTGGGGAATTGGCTAGGATTGCTGCCCATGACTGCACTATATTCTGTCTGTTTGATCAAGTATCGGTTAATTAGAAATGGTTTGGATATTTTAATTAAAAGCTTTTCTTTCTCTATCAAAACTTGACCCGCAGGGATTTTTACTAAATTATCCTGTAGTTTTTTAATTATCGCTTCATAAGTTACTGGAATATCAACATTTAAAGGAGAGGAATTAGTATGTTGTTCTTGAGTAATAACAGGGATATGTAGTGGATCAATATTCAGCCCGTTAGCGCGACTATCAATGTACTGATAAACTTCGATTTTTTCACCGTGTTTTATGGGGAGTTGCTGGTATTTTTTAAACATACTTTCTGTGATTTCGATACAATCTTCACTTTCTTTTGGTTTGATATTATCGGACGTATCTATAATCGTTTCATATGCATCTTTTGTGAAAATTATCTGGTTAGCACCTGCTTTGTCCATCACTCTCGCGGCCATATTTATTGTTTGACCAGCAAGATTAAATTGGTTATTTAAGTCTTTATAGAGGATAGTAGGGCCCTCTGATATACCGCACCTGAGTTGGAATGTGGGATGCTGGTTACACACTTTACCTGCTTTATACTTATCGCAATTCAAGGCTATATTGGCTTCATTCACCTTCTTAATAAGTGTTCTAGCAAAGAAAAGATGCATTTGACGAACTCCGCCAAACGGAAAAGCGATAGCTGCTCCATCTCCTGTGGGTAATACAATGACATCACGATTAAGGTGTGCCTCAATTTCTTGAGTGTGATTAAGGTATTGCTGGCCCGTTTGCAACAGTGTTTTTTTGATAATATCCATGAATGCATGAATTACTCTAACTTGAGAAGTAGATTTTCTTTTCGAGTATGAAATAATATCGACAAATACAACTTGCATTTGGCAAAAATTGTTTTGTTTTTTCATATACTCTTCGAGGTATTTCGAATTCTCAGCCATTTTTTGTTCCCTTAGTGTTTTATAGTACTAGATGTATTGCTAATTATTACATTAGCATGATGAATAGTTATTAACCGCACGACCAAAACGCCACAATTTCATCAATAGACTGACGACGACGCAGGCACTCAAACCTTGTAACATCTCCTTCATAGCCAATAATCGCTGGAAACTGTCGGCTATTATAAAGCGACCACATGCTAAAGGTGTATGCACCCGCATCGTGGATAATTAATCTATCGCCTTTACAAATATCTGCTGGTAGCGACACATCGCGGCTTAAGTAATCGCCGGCAAAGCACAGTGGTCCCGCTACTTGATATTGTTTATTTGTGCCTTCACGTAATTGGCCGGTTGAATCATAGATACTTAATTCATGATGCCAATCGTCTGGGCTGTAGGCTTTTCGCAAGAACATATCGGCACCGAGGTGGGTGAGCAGGGTCGATTTGCTACTATCGTTATCTACAATATATTCAACTTTGGATGCTACCCAGCCGCAACTGGCGTGGATGGAACGACCAAATTCGGTGCATAGTAGGATATTTGGCGCAAATAAATCAGGGCAACGTTTTTGAATTGCCGTCGCGTATTCGCTAAATTGAGAGGGAGTATCCGTTTCTTTGTATTTTGCGGGTAGTCCGCCGCCAATGTTGAAGGTGTCGATGTTTGCTGTTTTTGTAGTTGTTTTGATATCAATAAAGAAATCATAAACGGCTCCTACGCCATCAAGCAGTTGATCAAGCGACATACCTTGTGAACCGATATGAACGTGAATACCTGTTAGCCAAGGATAATCAATAAATGCTTGGGTGAGCGTCGCGCGATGCTGACTGAGAGAGACGCCAAATTTTGAATACTTCATGGCGACGCTGGTGGAATTAATTTCTCCAGCTCCGGTTTCTGGGTTGATTCGAATGCCGACTTTACTATTGGATTTAAGTGAGTCATACAGTTTTGCAATAACAGTAAGTTCTTCAAGCGTATTGGCGTTAATTAAGACACCTGCTTTGAGCGCAACTTCTAATTCATCCTGTGTCTTTACTGGTGAATCGTAAATTATCGAGTTTGCGCTAAAACCTGCTTTTAAGGCGAGATTAAACTCGCCTATTGACGCGACCTCAGCACCATGTCCGGCGACCTGAATGCGTTTAAGAATGGTAACAACCGGATTGGCTTTGACTGCAATCGCATGAAGGGTGTTTTTTGGAAAGGCGGCTTTAATCAGATTAAGTCTGGTATCTAGATGAGAAAGGTTATAAAAGACGGCAGCATCATCGGTGCTGCCTTCAATGCCTTTGGCAAGCGCTGATGACAGTGTTTTTGCGATTTCTTGTCTGGTGAGTTGATCAGGGTGTTGAGCGTTAGTTTCGATTGATTCTTCTAGCATTTCATTTCCCTATAATTTGTTATTATTCAAACTAGTTCAACGTGTTTATTCGTTTTATAAAAAGCTTAATTCATTATTACTTTTAGTACTTGAGAGCAATAAACGGCCCTGACATTTACTGTAGACCAGAAAAAACTATGGGGCCAATTTTTTTGAATATCGGGGGAGATAAATTAGTTTGTGATTTGAATCATAGTGGTTTTGGTAAAGTTTATTTATCTTTGCAATTGTCGAATAGTGTTGTTGGGTCTGTTAACAAACAGCCAAAATTCGCATTAAAAGCGTTATTAATTTACTATTACTCCCACAACCTCAAAGCAAGAAGCCAAGTCATGTCATTAGCAAATCAAGCACACGAAGTGAATAATGAACCCGCTGTTACGCCAGAAGATGCCAATAAAGAAACGTTGCGAGTGATCCAAGGCGGTAAAGCCCAAACAAATCAACCTGTTGCCGAAAAAAGATACTGGACAAAAGCAGAAGGGGTTAAGTGGTTAAATGAACAACTGGGTATGAATCTATCTAGTTAATCAATAATTGTTACTCACATCCCCAATAATTGCTGGAAACCGCCGACTATTGTAGAGCGACCCACATACGCCATGTAAGTCGTTGATTAAAATGTCAGGAAAAGCGGCAGGCTCACGAGAACACTCCTTTATACCCTTAAAGTTACATAACTCATTGTTTTATAACATTTTAGTCTTATTTTGTTTTGCTTAAATAATGGCCATTTAGCAAATTATAACTATACTTATATACAGTAAGTTAAAACCTGAAAGGAGTATAAACATGAGCTTTGACGAAGACCAAACCGGTTCTTGTGACAACTCCTGTGGTTTGAAACCATCAGAAGATAATGCTGAACTCGGCGACCAAATCACACTTTTAGCCGCGCAAATTAATGCGGCTACCTATCAATTTTTAAAATTTATTGCCGAATTTGACCGTCGTAGTGGGTGGAGTGGTGCGGGCATTCGCTCTTGTTCGCATTGGCTGAACTGGAAGTGCGGAATTGCTCATAGTGCCGCCCGGGAAAGAGTTCGAGTAGCCCGCTGTTTAGACCAATTACCACTCATAAATGAGGCGTTTGAAAAGGGTCAAATAAGTTATTCTAAGGTACGGGCCTTAACCCGGGTGGCAACAAATGCCAACGAAGATTATTACCTGATGATTTCTGATTACGGAACTGCGAGTCATATGGAACAACTGGTCCGTAAATACCAGCAGGTAGAGAGAAACCAACAACCAAAACAAACAGACGATCAGTATCAACAACGAAAATTAACCTGTTATCAAGACGATGATGGGATGTGGATAATCCACGCTAAACTACCACAAGTAGAAGGCGGGTTAATGGTCAAGGCCATTGAAGAAATCGTGAGACAACAAAATAAACCCCTGCCTGATGTTGTTGGTTATGCTGAGCCAGAAATAGCTGAGCCAGAACCAAGTGTTTCCGCAGAAACACCTTCGGCTGAACCGGGCGCTCCAGACCCCAAAGTGGCTAAATCAAAAACAGTTGCACCAGAACCAAGTGTTTCCGCAGAAACACCTTCAACAGAATCGACCGATCCTGAAAAAGAAACTCTTGAACAAGCTGTTTGTGCAGAAACATTTTCGACTGAACTGGGCACAAATGAGTCAGGAATAGTTGAAACCGCCACTTTTGCCCAAAGACGTGCTGATGCCTTATCTGCCGTCTTCGAACACTATATTGCCAGTGACGCTAACGAAAACGACGAAGGGCTCAAATCGCTGGCTGGCCATGAACGCTGCCAAGTGGTATTGCATCTTGATGTCGAAACGCTCAAACAAGATCATCATTGCTGTGAACATGGGCATGATGATGCAGACAACCCCACATATCAGCATCAAATGCCTCCTCACCTGGATAAACAATGGATTTCACTGGAAAACGCCAAACGCTTTAGTTGTGATGCCAGTTTGCTCACTGTGCTTGAAGATAAAGACGGTAACGTTCTCAATCTAGGTCGAAAAACGCGAACTATCCCCCCAATGTTGAGTCGCGCGTTAAATATACGAGACGAGACCTGTCGATTTCCCGGTTGCTGTGAATCACGTTATGTTGAGTTTCATCACATTACACACTGGGCCAATGGCGGTGAAACTAATAAGGACAACCTCGTTAAACTCTGTTGTTTTCATCATGATGAACTTCATTTAGGTCATTATTCTATTGAGATAAAAACATCAGGCGAAAAACGAACATTGGTATTTAAAACATCGACAGGGCAAGTGATGGAACCAAATCCAAAATTTTCGCATTGTACGGTAGAGAGCACGGTAAAAGGTTATTTTGAACAACAATGGCCAGATATCAACAGTCATACGGGGGACTCTCGTTGGCAGGGTGAAACAATGGATTACGGTATGGCAATAGATGCTTTACTGGCTCGTCAGGAGAAATCTGTTGCTGATGCTTGTGCATGAGAAGCCACTGTCGTTTTTTGTGGCAGACACCCTTAAAAATAAGTTCGTAAGGTTTTAAAAAACTTGGCAATGAAAAATGTTATTCATTTACTATTGGTCCATAGCCTCAAAGCAGGAAGTCACATTATGTCATTAGCAGACCAGCTCCCCAAAACGCCACAATCTCATCTATAGACTGACGCCGACGCAAGCACTGAAACTTTACCCCGTCCTCTGCATTTTCTTCTTCATAGCCAATAATCGCCGGAAACTGTCGACTATTATAAAGCGACCACATGCTAAAGGTGTATGCACCGGCATCGTGGATGATTATTCTATCGCCTTTACTGGTATCCGCTGGCAGTGAAACATCGCGGCTTAAGTAGTCGCCGGCAAAGCACAATGGTCCCGCTACCTGATATTGTTTATTTGCGCCTTCGCGTAATTGACCGGTTGAATCACAAATACTTAATTGATGATGCCAATCATCTGGGCAGTAGGCTTTTCGCAAGAACATATCGGCACCGAGATGGGTGAGCAGGGTCGACTTGCTACTATCGTTATCCACAACATATTCAACTTTGGATGCTACCCAGCCGCAGCTGGCGTGGATGGAACGACCAAATTCGGTGCATAGCAGGATATCTGGCGCAAATAAATCAGGGCAACGTTTTTGAATTGCTGCTGCGTATTCACTAAATTGAGAGGGAGTATCCGTTTCTTTGTATTTTGCAGGCAGTCCGCCGCCAATGTTAAAGGTGTCGATGTTTGCTGTTTTTGCAGTGGCGTTGATATCACCAAAGAAATCATAAACGGCTCCTACGCCATCAAGCAGTTGATCAAGCGACATACCTTGTGAGCCAATATGAACATGAATGCCAGTTAACCAAGGATAATCAATAAATGCTTGGGTGAGCGTTGCACGGTGTTGACTCAGGGAGACGCCAAATTTTGAGTACTTCATCGCAACACTGGTGGAATTAATCTCCCCGGCTCCGGTTTCAGGGTTGATGCGAATACCGACTTTACTATTGGACTCAAGCGAGTCGTATAGCTCTGCAATAACAGTGAGTTCTTCAAGCGTATTGGCGTTGATTAAGACACCCGCTTTGAGCGCAACTTCCAATTCATCTTGTGTCTTTACTGGTGAATCGTAAATTATCGAGCCTGCGCTGAAACCTGCTTTAAAAGCCAGATTAAGCTCGCCCATAGACGCCACTTCAGCGCCATGTCCGGCGATTTGAATGCGTTTAAGTATTGCAACAACTGGGTTTGCTTTGACTGCAATCGCATGGAGCGTATTTTTGGGAAAGGCGGTTTTAAGCGCATTAAGTTTGGTATCTAGATGGGAGAGGTTATAAAAAACGGCAGCCTCATCGGCACTGCCTTTAATCTCTTGGGCAAGTGCTGATGACAGTGTTTTGGCGATTTCTTGGCTGGTGAGTTGATCGTGGTGTTGAGGGTGAGTGCCGGTTGGTTTTTTTAGCATGTTACTTCCTGCTGATGACTTTTGAATATTATGGTAGCGTTGAATCACTGATTTGTCTTGAACCTTTATCAACTGCTAATCTTGCCAAAAACCTTTTAGTAACGCATAATCAACAAAATTTTGTTGGAAATGGCCATTTGATGATTAGCAAACTTACTTTCTCCAATTTTTATTCTTTTGCTGAGGAAACTGAGGTTTCTTTTGAAGTCAGTAAAAAGCCAAGCTTGAGTTATTTTGATGTTGAGATGGCTGACAATGCCCGCTTAAATAAAGTGGTTTCTATTGTTGGTGCTAATGGTTCAGGTAAAACCCAATTGTTAAGGCCCCTCGCTTTTTTGAGTTGGTTTATTGCCCAGTCATTTTTGGAGGCTAAGCCTAAAGAAGCCATTCCTTTTAGGCCGCATAAGTTAAAAAGCGATGACGTTAGTATTTTTGAATTGGAGTTTTATATCCAAAACGAAAAATATAAATACCGCCTCGAAGCCACTACCAAAGCAGTGATCCATGAGTCTCTTTATCAAAAAACTAGCCATCTATATAGCTATATATTTACCAGAGATTTGGTTGAGCAGCAGTACGTTTATAAGCAAAAGGGCTTTTTGTTTAATAAATCACTGGCAGAAAAGATAAGGGGTAATGTCTCGTTAATCTCAGCCGCTCATATTCATGACTCAGCTGTGGCCGCAAAATTTGTCGAGTTTTTTAATCTTAATTCCTCTAATACCAGTGTTTTCGGCAGAGGTGATTTTCACGACGGTGCATTGGTCGAAAGTGCTAAGTTTTTTCACAAAAATGATAGATTCCAAGAAACAGTGAATGCATTGCTTAGCGAATTGGATCTCGGTTTGTCGGCTATAGAAATAGAGGAAGTACAGGGCAAAAATGAGAAAGGTGAAATCGAATCTTTCCTTTTGCCAATAGGTGTTCATGACGATGATGAAGTGAGCTTTAGTTTGCCTTTCTTTGAAGAGTCAAACGGCACAAAATCAGTCTTCATATTGCTTAGGGTGATACTGCCTGTGTTGGAAACTGGTGGTGTAGCCATTCTGGATGAGATGGATAATGATCTGCATTTGCACATGCTATTAAGGTTGATTGACTTGTTTAAATTTAAACAAACTAATCCTCATAATGCCCAATTGATTTTTACTTGTCATACCCACGAAGTGTTAAATGCTTTCAAAAAACATCAACATTACTTGGTTGAAAAGCATCGCCATTGTAGTGAAGCATGGCGTCTGGATGAGGTCATCGGCTTACGGGCTGATGATAATATTTATGCTAAATATCAGGCGGGCGCACTTGGGGCTGTGCCAAATATGTAGGGCTTTGTGATCATGGCAAGAAAAATCAGAAAAATGAATTTGGCCGCGCTTATCATTGTTGGTGAAGGTCCTCATGATCGTGCTTTTTTATCGCATATGAAAGATCTCTATGACGGCAGAGAAACGAATCAAAAAGTGAGGATCGAAGCCGCTGATGGTGGCTCGCCCGGCGATATTTTAAAGTCAGCGATAAAATACAAGCAGGCAGCTTATGATCGAAAGTATGTATTAATGGATTCTGATGTCGCTTTAACACAACAAAATAGAGATTTTGCGGAGAAGCATAAAATACAAATTTTGCAGTCATGCCCAATTTGTCTTGAAGGGATGTTACTTGAGGTTTTGTGTCAACGTGCGCCTACAACAAACAAAGCCTGTAAGGCAGCATTGCACCCGCAATTGGCGGGTTCACCGATTGTCAAATCAAGCTATTCAATTTTGTTTACCAAACCTGTTCTTGATGAAACCACCAAAAAGACGATAAAAGTGCTTAGGCGAGTTTTGCTAAATATATAGCCTCATTTCTCCCCTTGCTTTTTATCAGTATGAGTCAAATCCAGCAAAGCTTGGGCTTCGAGCAATTCGTGGGTTAGGTTTAGGGCGGTCATGACGAGGATGTTTTGATTGTTTTGCAGCAGGGCTTTTTTTTGTGTGGCAAGAATACGATTTTGCAGTTCTTCGGCACTGCGCAGCAGTTGGGGTTGTTGACCCTTGGGACAATTGATGGTGTATTCTTTACCCAGTATTGTTATTGTTACCATTTGCTGCGTCATTAGCGTCCTCTACTTTCTCTTTTAGTCCAGTCCTGTGCCTGTTGGGCGACTATACTGATGAGCTTGTTGTTTTTCAATTGTATTCGATGGATGACTAGGGCCTGCTAGCTTAAATATTACCTCGGATTGCCTTAACGTGACTAGACCCTGTGGCTGGTGGGTGATACGATCCGCTGCATTATCCCTACAATTTAAGCATAGCTGAAATGACAGAGTTATCAGTATTAGATTTTGATCAAGTCCAAGCGGTTTTGGAGCGGCATGAAATCCACGCCAATGCGTCTGAAGTCCACGGTGTGATCGCCGGTATGTTAAGTGGTGGCACCAAAATGGATTCAATTGACTGGCTGATCCCAGTCAGCGATTTTTTTAATCAGGGCCTAGAATTTAATAATGCGGTCGAAGGCGAACTGCAATTGATGTTTAAAAGCATTTGCGAAAACCTGCTCGACGAAGACATGCCCTTTACCCCCTTATTACCCAGCGATGATGAAGATTTGAATGTTCGCTCTGCGGCACTGTCAAGTTGGACCGAGGGCTTTATGTCAGGTTTTGCGCTTAATAAAGCGGTGTTGGCAGACGCATCCGATGACGTCAATGAAGCGATCAGAGACTTTGCTGAGATCAGCAAAATGGCTACCGATTTGGACGATAACGAAGAAAACGAAAATGCGTTTTTTGAAGTCCACGAATATGTCCGTATCTCAGCCTTGATGTGCTTTGACGAATTAGGCGATAACCCGCTTAAAGCCAAAGGCAAAATCACCTTACACTGATGACGATTGTTGTTATAAATGTTGTTATAAATGTTGTTATAAATCTTGTTATAAACCCCGACATGAACCCTTGTTATAATGGAACCACTCTATGATCACTACTGCCGAATTTGCCAGCCGTCGCGAACGTTTTATGGCGCAAATGGATGCCTCAAGTATCGCCATTTTTGCTGCTGCAAGCGAAGTCACCCGTAGTCGGGATACCGAGTTTCCCTTCCGTCAAGACAGCGACTTTCACTATCTGTGCGGTTTCGCTGAACCCGATGCGGTGTTAGTGCTGACCCCAGGCAAAGACCAAAAAGTGACGTTGTTTTGCCGAGGTAAAGACAAGATGATGGAGATTTGGACTGGCAGAAGAGTAGGACCAGAAAAAGTCGTCAATCAGCTGAATATCGATGCGGCTTATGCGTTAGATGAGATGGACGAAAAGCTGACGGGACTGATTAATGGCCACGAAACGCTGTATTATTCACCAGGGGTTTATGCCGACTTTGATCAGCAAGTCACCAGCTGGGTGAGTCACTTGCGTAATGCACCAAAAAGAGGCTTCAAAGCGCCGACCACCACCAAAGATCCCCGTCCTGTTATTGGCGAGATGCGTTTATTTAAATCTGAACAAGAAATTGCGGTGATGAGCGAAGCCTGCTTGATTTCGTGCGCAGCCCATAAACGTGCGATGAAATTTACCCGTCCCGGCGTAACAGAATATCAGGTTGAAGCGGAATTACATCATCAGTTTGCCATGAATCGAGGCCGCCACCCGGCTTATGGTTCCATTGTCGGCGGCGGCAATAACGCCAATATTTTACATTACACCGAAAACTCAGATGAACTGAAAGGCGGCGATATGCTGCTGATAGACTCAGGCTGTGAATTGGCCGGTTATGCTGCCGATATCACTCGGACTTTTCCGGTCAATGGGGTGTTTACCGTGGTTCAGGCGGAGCTTTATCAATTGGTATTGGATGCTCAGTTGGCCGCTTTGGCATTATATAAGCCGGGCAGTACGTTAAAAATTGCGGGTGATAAAGCCGTTGAAGTGATCACCACAGGTTTGGTTCGTTTAGGCATACTTCAAGGCGAGGTCAGCCAGTTAATTGCCGATGAAGCCTATAAAGCGTTTTACATGCATGGCCTGGGGCATTGGCTGGGGCTGGACGTGCATGATGTCGGTGATTACCGTTTAGAAGATAAAGCACAAAATCGTGAATTTGAGCCGGGCATGGTATTGACCATTGAACCGGGGATTTACATTGATAGGGATGCCGATGTGGCAGATCAATTTAAAGGCATCGGTATTCGTATTGAAGATGATATTTTGATCACCGAAGATGGCCATCGGGTACTAACCAGTGCAGCACCGAAGACGATTGGTGAGATTGAAGATTTAATGACACGATGATGCTTGGCTCAATTAAAAAACCGTTTTTTGATATAGTCATTGCTGGCGGTGGCCTTGTTGGCGCTTCACAAGCTTTGGCAATAGCCCAGCAGCAACCACAGCTGTCAATTGCGATTGTTGAGGCGGTACCGCCAAATGCACAAAACCAACCCAGTTACGACAGTCGTGCTATTGCGGTGGCCGAAGGTTCTAAAGGGTTGTTGGCAAGTTATGGTCTGTGGTCAAACTTGCAACATAAAGTCGAGCCTATTGTCGATATCCAGGTGTCTGATCGCGGCCATATCGGCAAAAGCTATTTGTCGGCTGCTCAGTTTAATCTGTCGGCTTTGGGTTATGTGCTTGAAGTGCGACACCTCGGTTATGATCTCATCGCTAAACTTGAAACCTTTGCTAATGTGCAATGGTTTTGTCCAGACAAAATCAGCCAGATTGACGAACACCCTGAGCAGTTAACACTAACGCTGGACAGCAAGCAACAATTGCAAACCAAGCTGTTGCTGGTGGCAGATGGCGGACAGTCGTTGACTCGCCAGCTGGTCAATATCGACAATAAGCACAATGATTATCAACAAACAGCGGTGATCACTAATGTCACTATCGACCAGCCTCATCAGGGTAGAGCATATGAGCGTTTTACAGAAAACGGCCCGATGGCTTTGCTGCCACTGTCTGATAATCGCTTTTCGCTGGTATGGTGTGTTAAACCTGAACAGGCCGAAGCAATGATGGCTTGGGATGATGAACAGTTTATAACGCAATTACAGCAGGCGTTTGGTTACCGAGCAGGCAAGTTGATTCAAACCGGTAAGCGTTTCGTTTATCCGTTATCGCTGACGTTGGCTGATAGTATTGTTGGTCACCGAGTGGCGTTGTTGGGCAATTCCTCACATACTATTCACCCAATCGCCGGGCAGGGCTTTAACCTCGGTCTGCGCGATGTTGAAGCTATGCGACAGGTGATTGCCAAGGCGCTTGATGATGGTTTGGATATTGGCAGTTATGCCATATTGCGACAGTTTGAACAACTGAGAAAACATGATTTAAATAATGTGGTTACCATGACCGATGCCTTGGTCAGGTTGTTTTCTCAAACCAGTAAAACCCTAGCCCTAGCGCGTACACTGGGATTGCTGAGTATGCAGCTGTTTGATGGCTTGAAACAGCCACTGGCGTTTCAAGCCATGGGGTTTAAGCGCAATTAGCAATTCACGACGTAGACGAGGTTTTAACCTCGTAGAACTTGGCGATTAATCAATTAGAGCAAACAAATGGTATCTACAGATATTGTCATAGTCGGCGGTGGTTGTGTTGGTTTGACGCTGGCATTGGCATTGGCGCAACAAGACATTCCAGTGGCGGTGATCGACAGTCAGCCTGAAGTGCAACCTTTAGCGGATCAACCTGAGCTGAGAGTCAGTGCTTTGAGTGCGGGCAGTCAGGCGATTTTTACTCGGCTGGGTGTTTGGCAGGACATGATCGACACTCGGGCCACACCTTATAACAGTATGCACGTTTGGGAGAAAGACAGTTTTGGTGCGATCACCTTTGACGCCTCACAGCTAAACTATCCGGTATTAGGTCACTCTCCAGCACTGGGTCATATAGTCGAAAACAAAGTGATCCGTAATGCCTTGGTGAAAAAGCTGATGCAATATCCTGAGGTGGCAACATTATTGTTTGATCAAACGGTTAAACAGCTGAATGTCGGTGAGCGGGAGGTGTTGGTGTCACTCAGTGATGCTCAGCCAGTGATCGGCCAGTTGTTGGTGGCCGCTGATGGAGCCAATTCGTTTGTGCGCCAACAAATGAATATGCCGATTACCTTTTGGGATTATGAACATACCGCGATTGTTGCCACCATTAAAACTGAACTGTCCCATCAAAACTGTGCCTCGCAATGCTTTCTACCCACAGGTCCGCTGGCTTTTTTACCGCTAGGCGACGATCACCAACAAAACCTTTGCTCAATTGTTTGGTCAACCAGCCCTGAACATGCCGAGACTTTAATGGCGGCTGATGATGAAACCTTTAACAAATATCTCACCACCGCTTTTGATAATCGATTGGGGCTGTGCCAAGTCGTCAGTCATCGGATGAGTGTGCCGTTGAAGATGCGTTATGCCAAACAATGGGTGAAACACCGAGTTGCCTTGATTGGTGATGCCGCTCATACCATTCATCCATTGGCGGGTTTGGGCATGAACCTTGGCTTGCTTGATGCGGCGACTTTAGCGCAAACGCTGATGGCGTTAAAAAGCGCACAAAAGGATGTCGGTCAGGTGGCTAATTTACGCGGCTTTGAACGCTGGCGTAAGGCTGAAGCGCAGACCCTGATTGGTGCGATGGAAGGATTGAAACGATTGTTTAGCGGTTCAAACCCATTGCTTAAGTTGATCCGCAGCAGCGGTTTAACCCTAGCTGATCACGTCGCACCGGCAAAAAAAGAAATCATTAAACAAGCCATGGGATTGAGCGGCGATTTGCCAGACTTGGCTAAACCGCTACAGCGAAAGTAGCTTTTTATCATTTTATTCGCATTAGTATTACTAATGCGAATAGGCTGGTTCTACGGCGACGCTTAAGTTATAATCGCTTTTTTAAAAATTGTATACAATTTCAAATCCCCTAAAAGTGGGTTAATTCAATCATCACAGCAGGTGTTTTATGACAAACCGAACGGTATTATTTGATAAGCACGTCGAATCTGGCGCAAAAATGGTCGATTTTCACGGTTGGGAAATGCCAATTAATTATGGTTCGCAAATCGAAGAGCATCACGCAGTGCGCAATGATGCGGGTATGTTTGATGTTTCACACATGACAATTGTTGATGTGCAAGGCGAAGACGCCAAACCATTTTTACGTTACCTGCTGGCCAATAACGTTGGCAAATTAAAAACCCCGGGTAAAGCTTTATATACTGCGATGCTTAACGATGACGGCGGCGTGGTTGATGATTTGATTGTTTACCATTTTGATGAGCGCAATTACCGTATGGTGGTTAACTCTGCCACGCGTGAAAAAGATTTAGCTTGGATGAACGGCAAAATCGGTGACTTTAAAGTCGAATTGACCGAACGTCCTGAGTACTCAATGATCGCCGTTCAAGGCCCAAATGCCATCGCTAAAGTGGCGACGCTATTGAGTGAAGAAGACCAGCAGCTCACTACTGCTATGAAGCCATTCTTTGGTATCCAAGTGGGTGATTGGTTCCTTGCCACCACAGGTTATACCGGTGAGCTGGGTTATGAAATTATCGTTCATCAAGATGCGGCAGCTGATTTGTGGCAAAAATTGCTTGATGCAGGCGTTAAACCAGCCGGTTTGGGGGCGCGTGATACTTTGCGACTCGAAGGTGGATTGAATTTATACGGCCAAGATATGGACGAAACGGTTTCGCCATTGGCGGCTAATATGGCGTGGACGATTGCGTGGAAACCAGAAGATCGCGATTTTGTTGGTCGTGATGCACTGACCAAGCAAAAAGCCGAGGGCACCGATAAGTTGGTTGGCCTAGTCATGACCGAAAAAGGTGTATTGCGCACTGGTCAAAAAGTCTTGGTTGAGGGTGGTGAAGGCATTATCACCTCTGGTACTTTCTCGCCAACTTTGGGTTACAGCATTGCACTGGCTCGGGTTCCTGCGTCGACAGGTGAAACCGCTGAGGTCGAAATGCGTAAAAAAACTATGGCTGTGACGGTAATTAAGCCTTGTTTTGTTCGCCAAGGTGAAAAAGTCTTCTAGTATTAGCATTTGTTGATTAACATACCGCGTTAAAAAATTTTTACAGTTTAAGGAATTTAAAAAATGAGCAATGTTCCAACACAATTAAAATATGCCACTTCTCACGAGTGGGTTCGTAGTGACGGCAATGGTTTATATACTGTGGGCATCACTGAACACGCACAAGGTCTATTGGGCGATATGGTGTTTGTTGAATTACCGGACATCGATGATGAACTGTCTGCCGGTGATGAATGTGGCGTAGTGGAGTCTGTTAAAGCGGCTTCTGATATTTATGCACCAATTTCGGGCAAAGTAGTTGCCATCAATGAAGACCTCGAAGATACCCCAGAAGCTATCAATAACGATGCCTTTGGTGATGGCTGGATGTACCAAATTAAAGCCGAAGACGAAAGCGAAGTTGAAGCTTTGATGAGCGCCGAAGGTTATCAGGACAGCATCAGCGACGACGATTAGGCTTTGTGCAATTAACAATTAACAGTTAAGAGCAAAGAACGATAAAAACCCCGGGCAAAACCGGGGTTTTGTTTAATGGCATTAGGTAATGTTACAGATTTATATAGGAACACTTTAATATGACTCAAACTCCTTCTCATTCGTTAGCACAACTTGAGCAAAAAGATGATTTTATCAGACGCCACATTGGCCCTAGTGCTGAACAGGCCGACGCGATGCTGGCTGATTTAGGTGTGGCTAATATGGCAGAGCTGATTAGTCAAACGGTGCCGGAGTCGATTCGTCTAGAACAACCACTGAGCGTGGGCGATAGCCGCACAGAAGTAGAAACGCTGAGTTACCTCAAAGGTATTTCGAAACAAAATATAGTCAATAAATCCTATATCGGTATGGGTTATCACCCCACACTGGTGCCTAATGTTATTTTACGTAATGTCTTGGAAAATCCCGGTTGGTATACCGCTTATACGCCTTATCAGCCTGAAATCGCTCAAGGGCGACTGGAATCTTTGTTGAATTTCCAGCAGTTGGGTATTGATATGACCGGGCTGGATTTGTCCAGTGCTTCTTTGCTCGATGAAGCCACCGCTGCCGCAGAAGCGATGGCATTAGCCAGACGAGTATCGAAAAACAAAAAGTCCAACCGTTATTTTATTGCCAATGACGTGCATCCACAGACTATTGACGTGGTGAAAACTCGCGCAGATATGTTTGGTTTTGAAGTGGTTGTTGGCGATGCGGCTGATGCCGCTAAGCATGATGTTTTTGGCGCTTTGATTCAATACCCAGGTACCAGTGGCGCAATCACCGATATCAGCGGTTTGATTGCTGATGTACATGGCAAAAAAGGCATTGTTGCCGTGGCGACCGATATCATGAGCTTGGTATTGCTGAAATCTCCTGGTTCACTCGGTGCTGATGTGGTGTTGGGTTCGACCCAGCGTTTTGGTGTGCCGATGGCTTATGGCGGTCCACATGCGGCTTTCTTTGTCACCAGTGATAAATACAAACGTTCATTGCCGGGTCGTATCATCGGGGTGTCAAAAGACCGTTTAGGTCAACCTGCTTTACGTATGGCAATGCAAACGCGTGAGCAACATATCCGCCGCGAAAAAGCCAATTCGAATATTTGTACTGCGCAGGTTTTGCTGGCCAATATGGCGGCGTTTTATGCGGTGTACCATGGTCCTGAAGGGCTGAAAACCATCGCTAACCGTATCCACCGTATGGCGGATATTTTTGCTGCTGGCGTCAGAGAGAATGGTATCGGTTTGGTGAATGATAGCTGGTTTGATACCGTGACGATTAATGTCAGTGATAAAGACGCGGTTATCGCTCGTGGTTTGGCCGCTGGCATCAATTTCAGAACTGATTTAGCTGGGGCGTTAGGGTTGAGCTTCAGTGAAGCGACCACCCGTGAAGATGTCGCTCAGTTGTTTGATGTGATTTTGGGCGAAGGTCATGGCTTGGATGTGGCGGCTTTAGATGCGCGGATTGTTGAGCAGGGCTCTCACTCTATTCCTGCTGGCTTGGTCCGTGATGACGCCTTTTTGACTCATCCAGTATTTAATTCTTATCATTCAGAAACTGAAATGTTGCGTTATATCAAACGCTTAGAAAACAAAGATTTGGCTTTGAACCATTCAATGATTTCGTTGGGCTCTTGCACCATGAAGTTGAATGCGACTGCCGAGATGATCCCCATCACTTGGCCTGAGTTTGCTGAAATGCATCCTTTTGCGCCGTTAGATCAGGCGATAGGTTATCAAACCATGATTGACGAATTGTCAGGTTGGTTGGTGAACATTACCGGTTATGATGCGGTTTCAATGCAACCAAACTCCGGTGCTCAGGGTGAATATGCTGGTTTGATTGCCATTCGTAAATATTTTGACAGCATCGACCAAGGTCATCGTAATATCTGTTTGATCCCCAGCTCTGCTCACGGTACTAATCCGGCGTCGGCACAAATGGCGAGCATGAAGGTGGTTGTGGTTGATTGCGACAAACAAGGCAATATTGATGTTGCTGATTTGAAAGCCAAGGCCGAAGAAGTGGCTGATAACTTGGCCTGTTTGATGGTGACTTATCCGTCGACTCACGGGGTTTATGAAGAAACCATTCGTGATATCTGTGGCATTATTCACCAAAATGGTGGTCAGGTTTACATGGATGGAGCCAACATGAATGCTCAAGTGGGCATTACTTCACCGGGTTCGGTGGGTTCTGATGTGTCTCACTTGAACTTGCATAAAACCTTTGCCATTCCTCATGGCGGTGGTGGTCCAGGTGTTGGTCCTATTGGGGTTAAGAGTCATTTAGCGCCGTTTATGCCTAATCACAGCGTGATAAAAGTTGACGGTCCTAACGAAGGCAATGGTGCGGTTTCTGCTGCGCCTTATGGTAGTGGCGGTATTTTGCCTATCTCATGGGCTTATGTGACCCTGCTGGGCAGCGAAGGTTTACGTCAGTCGACTGAGATGGCGATTTTGAATGCCAACTACTTGGCGAAAAAACTGAGCGAACATTACCCTATCTTGTATAAAGGTCGAAATGACCGAGTGGCGCACGAATGTATCGTTGATTTACGTCCGCTTAAAGAAAGCTGTGGCGTAACTGAAATGGATATTGCCAAGCGTTTGATGGACTATGGTTTTCATGCGCCTACTATGTCATTCCCAGTGGCTGGCACTTTGATGATTGAGCCAACAGAAAGTGAATCTAAAGTCGAAATCGACCGTTTCATCGAAGCCATGGTATCGATTCGTCAAGAGGTGGCTAAGGTTCAGTCTGGCGAATGGACGCTGGACAATAACCCGCTGCATTTTGCCCCGCACACTATGGCTGACGTGATGGGTGGTGAATGGGATCGAGCTTATGACCGCATGTATGCCGCCTTCCCGGTAGCCGCTGTGGCTAAAGATAAGTTCTGGCCAACCGTTGCTCGGATTGATGATGTGTTTGGTGATCGCAATCTGATTTGTTCTTGTCCTTCGATTGATACTTATCGTGAGTAAGGTTCTGGTTGATTGAAATGAAAAGGAGCCATTGGCTCCTTTTTTTGTTTGGCGAATTGGGGTATGATGCCGGTTTATTCACTAAAGGAAGTCGTACCATGTTCAAATCGTTAAAAATGAAAACTCTAATAAGCAGCACTGCATTACTTTGTTCGTCACTGGTTCATGCTGGCACTTGGGTAAACGATAAAAGTATTGTGCAAATTGAAGCTCGTGGTGGGTCTGCGGTGTCGGTTATTCTTGATAACACGGATAATTTATGCGATGCCAATCGGGTGTTTTTTGATAGTACTCAGTACATTAATCAAGATGGGGTTAATCAAAGCTATAGCATGTTGTTAGCGGCGACAAGTACACAGAAAAAGGTGAGTATTCACGTTGAAAAACCAACTGATGGTAATTGCTACGGTAGAATTGCTGTACTTAAAGGTTAGCTAAGACCACACTAACTAAAGCGCTATTATTAAGCCCCAAGCGCTCTATTTTTCACCCCCCTTTTTGGTCGTTTTATTGATACTCTAGATTTGAGCCGTATCACTTTTCTCTGCTATAAACTGACCATAAATTAACCACTTAGGTAACAGGGTTAATCATTATTAATGGAGAAAAAATGCATTAAAAAAAGCAAACAGCTGCGCAAAAACTAATTGCTCTGCTACGCTTAATGAAAATAAAGAGCAAACGGGGTTCAAATGAAAATAAACTGGCGATTAACTCTCATCACCTGCGCTGTCACACTCCTGACCGCGTGTAGTCCACAAAACCAATCAAATACAGCGGCGGTTAAACCAGCCAAAGCATCACCCACCGCAGCAGCATCCCATACAGAAAGTGCAACGGCGAAAGATACTCATACTGAGGCAAGAACTTGTAAATTTACAATGGGTTTTGACGTATGGGAACCCTATCAGTTTATCGGTTTTGGTCGTAAGGTACAGGGGCTGGATATTGAGTTTATTAATCTGGTGGCAGAAGAACTCAACTGCGATGTCGATTACGAGCAGGGTTCTTGGGGCGATCTGCTGTCACTACTCAAAGACGGTAAAATTGATTTTGTACTCGGGGCTTCGGTGACGGAAGAACGTAAAAGGTATGCTTTATTTTCACAGGCTTATCGTAGCGAAGAGTTTCAGCTTTATGTTCGGGCGGAGCAAGAGCATAAATATCGTCAGGCCAGCGTTGCTGATTTTGTCCGAGAGAAAAACTCCCTTGGCGTGATTGACGAATATTTCTATGGCGATGAATTGACCAGCTTAATGGACAATAATGATTATGCGACGAATTTCAAACCGGCATTTATGGGCGAAATTAACCTAGCTCGTTTGATCGATGGTGACATTGATGGCTTTTTAGAAGATAGCTTTGTTGGTGCTTCGCTTATTCGTCGCAAGGGGCTAGAAAAATACATCACGGCTCATCAAGCAAAAATCAGTACTGGCGATGTTTATGTGATGTTCAGCAAGGCGTCGGTGAAACCTGAAATGGTAGATAAGTTTAATCGGGCGATGCGCAGTATCAAAAATAATGGTAAATATGATACCTTGATTCAGAAATATTCTGATTAGCATTTTAGCATTTTACCAATTAGCAATTGATTGAGGGCAAACCAAATTTTGGTTTGCCCTTTTTTTTGACCTCTCTGGTGTCACTACCGTTACGTGCTAAGGTGGGATTTTCGGGTTATTTGGAGCGCTTCGTTCTTTAAAGCAAAAGATTACTACCACGGAGACACGGGGATACGGAGAAGATCAAGAGCAAAAACACAGTTTTGTTTTTCTCCGTGTCTCCGTGGTGAATGCTCTTGATTTTGCTTTTACGTACCTACTAAAAACCAAACTCGTCGGCTAATATGCGCCGGGTAAATTCCTTCTTCAAATAAAATCCTTTGGGTTGAGAGCGGGTGGGTTTACCACAGGGGGCGAAGGCTTCAGTGCGTATGCCGGCGTGCGCCGCTTTGGGTCTTAATTGTAAATATTGCCCGGTCTTGGCGGTGATGTTTTTAACGTCTGAGAGCACGATTAAGTCCATTAATTCTTCCCAGTCTTGTTTCAGCTCTTCTTCTTGTTCGCCTTCTAACTGCCAAATAAAGGGATGGCCAACAACCCGATCAGCCAGCGCAATATGACGCTCTGCGAGAATAGGTACCCATAAAACTTTATGCATTTTGTTACGTAAATGAGAGTTTTGCCAATGCTGTCCGGTGATCCCAGTCAATGGCGCGACACAAACAAAGGTGGTTTCCAGTGGTTGGCCTGTGGATGAAATTGGCAGGGTCTTTAATTCAATATGTAAGTCGGTAAAATCAGGTACTGGTTTGGACCCAGCATCAGCGCCGAGAATATATTCGATCAGTTGCCCGCTCCAGCCTTTTTCTCGTTTGAGGTTTTCAGGCATTGGCAATTTATACGCGTCAGCCAGCTCACAGAGCGTCAATCCGGCGATAGCCTGACTGCGTTGCAGCAATTCCTGTTCAGTTTTTGGCGGGCTCGGACGCTTCATAAAAAGGGATTATCCTCGGGCTGTGGTTGGTTGTAGTCAGTGTTAGTTAGCTTGATTACTCAGCTGCGCGATTATCCCATCTTCGCTTATCCAATAGCAAATGAAACATCCGATGGATTTATTGATGATTTTTCAGCAGGGCTAATGATAGAAAAGTGAGCAAATAGCCAGTTTAAGTCATTTTATTTAAAGTTATCCACAGCCTTGTGAAAAACAGTCCTGATAAAATAACTTATCATCTGCTGATGAGGATAAAAATAGCTGCCCGATGTTTTTATAAGCAATGTGCGTAATAAAAAAACGAAGGGATGTGGATAAAAAGCTGATCGGGTGTTTTTTACTCAAGTTTATTTATTTACTGTAAATTTATTCACTACCGAATAAAAGACATTATTAGTCATTGAATTTATTGAGTTTTTTTACTGCTTTATAGGGCGTTTAGCAAAGCATAATTAGTTGGCTGTAGAAATACCATGTTATCGACAAAGATATACACAGATTCTGTTGAAAACTCATGTGTTTCTAAAAGAATTTTCTTTAAGCTGTGAATAAATGTTTATAACTTTATTTTATGCACATATTGATTTTTTTTCGACGCTTAGGGATAAAAATTTGCTGAATCAACGACTTTATGGAAGAATCCACTAAATGCTTTTAAAAAGCTGGGAGTTGCTGTGATTGATGCCGATGGATTTCGTGCAAATGTCGGTATTGTGATCTGTAATAATAAAGGGCAAGTTTTTTGGGCGAGACGTTATCGTCAAAATTCCTGGCAATACCCACAAGGGGGGATTGACCAGGGAGAAACCCCGGAACAGGCCATGTACCGTGAGTTAAATGAAGAAGTGGGGTTGAACCCCGAAGACGTTGAAATTCTTGCGGTGACCAAGCAATGGTTGCGTTATAAATTACCGAAACGGCTTATTCGTCGTGACAGTAAACCATTGTGCATTGGCCAGAAACAGAAGTGGTTTTTGCTGCGTTTAAAATGCAAATCGGAAGATGTTGATTTGCTTAAAACTGATCATCCGGAGTTTGATGACTGGCGTTGGGTCAGTTTTTGGTATCCGGTGCGACAAGTGGTGTCGTTTAAACGTGAAGTCTATCGCAAAGCCATGACTGAATTTGCCTCGGTTGCATTACAGCATCACCGCCGGGAATCAAAAAGAAATAAACATAACAAATAGGACGCATAAGGTAACAGTTTGTAGGCGAGGCATTTATGCCCGCTTGTTTATCTTCATCTTTATCTAGAGATTCAACAGAGGATAAATATAGCGAATGCTCACCCGATTACGAAGTATTGTTCAGGATGTTAATCAGGAACCCGACCTTGCGGTTGCGCTGGATAATTTGGTGAGTCATGTCAAAGAGGCGATGAAGACTGAGTGTTGCTCGGTCTATTTGGCTAATTACGATGAGTCTCATTTTATGCTCAGGGCCAGCGACGGGTTAAGCCCGACTTCTGTTGGTCAGGTGGGTATTGGTTTTTCTGAGGGTTTGATCGGTTATGTCGGTCAAAGAGAAGAGCCTATTAACGTTGCTTGTGCGCAAGACCACCCCCGTTACAAATATACCCCAGAAGTGGGTGAAGACCACTTTAATGCCTTTTTAGGTGTGCCAATTATCAATCAACGCCGAGTGCTCGGTGTCATTTCTGTACAACAAAAAAACAGCCGTATTTTTAATGAGGATGAAGAAGCCTTTATGGTGACTTTGGCTGTGCAGTTGGCCTCGGTTTTAGCTCATGCAGAAACCCGGGCGTTGTTACAACAAGAAGCCGCTGAGAAGAAAGCCTTTGGCAGTCAACATTTACAGTGTGTGTCAGGCTCTGATGGGGTGGCGATAGGGATTGCTTATGTGGCGCATCCAATCGCTGATTTTGAATCGGTGTCATTGCGTAAAGTGTATGACAGTGATGCCGAGGTGAAACGTTTTTATCTGTCGGTCAGGGCCACTCGGCTTGAATTTAAAGATATGGCGAGCAAGTTGGCTGATCAGTTGCCTGATGATGCGTTGGATATTTTTGATGCCTATTTGCAAATGCTTGATACCGCGAGTCTTGGTAGCGATGTTGAAAAGCAAATTCGCAAGGGTTGGTGTGCCATCAGTGCGTTGAAGATTGTGGTTGAAAAGCTGATTGCCCAGTTTGAAGCGATGAACGATGTGTATATTCGTGAACGGGCAACGGATATCCGCGATTTAGGTCATCGGGTGTTGGGTCACCTGTTACAAAACGAAGTCAGGCGCAAGCAGATACCTGACCAAGCGATATTATTTGCTGAGGAAGTGACGGCATCAATGTTGGCAGAAATCCCGTCTGAACAATTGAAAGGGGTGGTTTCGGTCAAGGGGTCGAGTAATTCTCATGCGGCGATCATGGCCAGAGCATTGGGGGTTCCTGCGGTGATGGGGGTGACGGATATTCCTTTGCTCCAGCTTGAAGGGGAGAAAATCATTATTGATGGTTATGCTGGCAGTTTGCTAGTTGCCCCGCCTGCTGATGTGATTAAAGAATATCAGCAGTTGATTAATGAAGAGATGGCATTGGCTCAGGAGCTGCTGACCGACACTCATTTGCCCGCTAAAACCCTAGATGGCGAGTCAATCCTGATCATGCTTAACGCCGGTTTAGGCACTGAGTTTGAATATGCTCAGGCCAGTGCCAGCGATGGAATTGGTTTGTTTCGCACCGAATACTTGTTTATGGTCAAAGACAGTTTTCCTTCTGAGCAAGAACAATATGAGTTATACCGGGAGGTTTTGTCCAAGCGACAGGAGTTACCGGTGATCATGCGCATTCTTGATATTGGTGGCGATAAGTCGTTGCCTTATTTGCCGATTGTTGAAGACAATCCGTTTTTGGGTTGGCGGGGTATTCGTATTACCTTGGATCATCCTGAGATATTTTTGGTTCAGGTGCGGGCGATGATCCGGGCTAATATTGATTTTGGCAATCTGCATATTATGTTGCCAATGGTATCGGCTGTTGAGGAGGTTGATGAGTCGATTCGGTTGATTAGTCAGGCGTATTTTGAGGTCAGGGATGAATCGAACCATTCGGTAGTGGCTCGACCTTTGGTGGGGATCATGATTGAAGTTCCATCGATGTTATATCTGATAGATGATTTGGCCGATAAAATTGATTTTTGTTCGGTAGGCAGTAACGATTTAACCCAATATATGCTGGCGGTAGACAGGAACAATGCCCGAGTATCCGCACTGTATGATTATTTTCACCCGGCAGTATTACGCGCCTTAAAAGACATCATCGGCAAAGCTCAGTTTCATGGTATCTCGACCAGTATTTGTGGCGAATTAGCCGGCGACCCGGGCGGTGCGATTTTGCTGTTTGCGATGGGTTATCGCCAGTTGAGTATGAACGCCAACAGCTTAGCTAAAGTTAAATGGGTGATCCGCAAACTGACGCTAGCCGAAAGCGAAGATTTACTACACCGTTGTTTGTACGCCAGCCATGCGGCTACGGTGCGTAAAGAGATTAATGCGTTTTTGGAAGGTAAAGGGTTAGGGGGTTAATACGAGCTGGGCGATAAAAGACCGTAGACGCGAATTCATTCGCGTAAGGAGCCTAAGCGACTGTAGACCGCCAGCCAAAATCAAACCGACCCCAACCAAACCCAGCCCCATAGAAACGCGAATGAATTCGCGTTTACAACGTTGGCAAGTAACCTTGCTAACTGTTAAAATCCTTCCACTTTATTTTTTGATGTTGCGCTGCTGTTGTCCATTGCCATTATTTTTTTCATTTGTTTATTTCTCGGCGCTTTAATTGGTTTTTTAGCAGGCTTACTAGGGATTGGTGGCGGCATACTATTGGTCCCCGTATTATCGATGTTATTGCCACAGTTGGGGCTTGCCGAGTCTGGGCCTGCTTTTGTTATTGCTGTGGCGACGTCTTTAGCCTCGATTATTTTTACCGCTTTTTCCTCGACTTTAACTCACCATCGTCTAAACAATATTGATTGGTCATTGGCCATGTGGGTGACTGTTTCTGTGGCGCTGGGGGCGGGATTGAGCAGTTTTTTCTCGGGCTGGTTCAGTACTCAATTACTGAAAAATGTTTTTGCGGTGACGATGGCGTTTGTGGCGCTGCGAATGGTTTTTTCTGCTTCGGTTACGCCGCATATTGATGCACCAGCGCCAAATAAATTGATTATTGTACCAGTCTGTACTGTCATTGGCGGATTAGCCAGTTTGATTGGTATTGGTGGTGGGGCATTGATTGTGCCGTTACTTAATCAGTTGGGTGTTGATGTTAAAAAAGCGATTGGTATTGCCGCTGTAGGTAGTGCTTGTATTGCGGTGGTGGCGGCTGTGGGTTATGGCTTTAGTGGCTGGGACTATTTTGCCCTAGAGGATGGGTTTTTAGGTTATATCTATTTGCCAGCATTGGCTGGGGTGATCATAACCTCTTCGGTGTCTGCACCGTATGGGGCGAAAATGGTGCATCGCTTACCAGTGAAAACGCTCAAGCGGGTATTTGCCGGCGTCTTGTCTGTTGTGGTGATAAAAATGGTGATGAGTTGATGAGTACGTTTGATCCGGTGATTTTTACTGTTTTTGGCGTGTCAGCCCGTTGGTATGGGTTGATGTATGTGGTGGGGTTTTTTATCACTATGTTGGTTGCCAACAAACAGGCGGCCAGACCCGGGTCTTTATTTGATAAAGATCAGGTCGCTGATTTGATGTTTTATGGTTTCATTGGCGCGGTTGTTGGCGGGCGAGTGGGTTACGTGTTGTTTTATCAATGGGCTTATTTTCTCGAAGCGCCGTTATATTTATTTAAAATCTGGAGCGGTGGCATGTCGTTTCATGGCGGCTTGCTTGGCGTTGCTCTGGCGTTTTGCTGGGCTGGTAGGCGTATGGGCCGTTCGTTTTTGGCGGTTTGTGATTTTGCTACCCCGTTGATGCCTTTAGCATTGGGGGCTGGGCGTATTGGCAATTTTATCAATGGTGAATTATGGGGCAAACCGACAGACTTGCCCTGGGCGATGGTTTTTCCAGACGGCGGACCATTACCGAGACACCCCACACAACTTTATGAGTTCTTTTTTGAAGGGCTGATATTGTTTATCATCATGCTATGGTTCAGCCAAAAGTCGCGTCCGATAGGCCAAGTCAGCGGGTTGTTTTTGCTGCTTTATGGCGTGATGCGGTTGTTGATTGAATTTCTCAGGGAGCCAGATGCCCACTTGGGTTTACTGTTTGGCTTTATTACCATGGGGCAATTATTGTCGTTGCCGATGATTATTATCGGTTTTTGGCTATTTTATCGGCCCTCATTAAAGCAACACTTAGGGCAACATTTAGAAGACGATTCAGGAAAAAAATGAAAACGTATTTGGATTTAATGCAGCATGTATTAGACAGCGGCTGTAAAAAAGAAGACCGGACAGGTACCGGTACCATCAGTGTGTTTGGTTATCAGATGCGCTTTGATTTGAGTGACGGTTTTCCGTTGGTGACAACCAAGAAGTGTCATTTACGCTCGATTATCCATGAGCTGTTATGGTTTCTCAATGGCGATACTAACATTAAATATCTCAATGATAATCGCGTTAAGATTTGGGATGATTGGGCGACAGCCGAAGGGGAGTTGGGGCCGGTCTATGGGGCGCAATGGCGTAGTTGGTCTGGCGAAAATGGTGAGGTGATCGATCAGATCAGTCAGTTGATCAGCGACATCAAAAATAACCCGGATTCGCGTCGTTTAATTGTCAGTGCGTGGAATCCCGCCGTATTGCCAGATACCCAATTCAGCCCTAGTGAAAATGCGGCTAAGGGCAAACAAGCACTGCCGCCATGTCATACTTTATTTCAGTTTTATGTGATGAATGGCAAGCTGTCTTGTCAATTGTATCAGCGTAGTGCTGATATCTTTTTGGGTGTGCCGTTTAATATCGCCAGTTATGCGTTATTGACCATGATGGTGGCTCAAGTGTGTGATTTGCAGCCGGGAGATTTTATCCACACCTTCGGCGATGCCCATTTGTATTCAAATCATATGCAACAGGTCGAAACCCAGCTAAGCCGCCAGCCTTACCCATTGCCGACCATGAAAATTAATCCACAGATAAAAGATATTTTTGCGTTTAAATATGAAGATTTTGAACTCGAAGGGTATCAATCTCATGGTGGCATAAAGGCACCGATAGCGGTATAGGTGGGTTTAGTGTTGGCATTCGTCCATGAAGGTGTGTCCTGCTAAAAACCAGATAAAAAACAAGGGGCTAGCTGGTGCTGAGTAAAGGTTTTTGAATCTTCACTTTGCAAATACGAAAAATCAGCATCGGTTAAAAACAACACCCCGGGTTCGGCGGCAACAAACAATCCGTCTTTCAGGCTTTTGGCTTGGCCTTTTAAGGCGACATTGACGGTTTGACCATTGATTGCGGCGACTTCACCAAAATAATTATCCTGATAGGAACAAACAAACTGACCGATATTGATTTCACGTTGATTCAGGGTTGACCATAGTGAATTGTCTGTTGTGCTCTTTGCCGGATCTGATACTGCCACTGGCGCGGGGGGCGGGGTATATTGTGGTGCTGGCGGGGGCTCTGATTGCAGCATGTAAGGCATCAGTGGTGCCGCTTCAAAACTGGCTAATAGGGCGCTGTCTGGGTTGGGCGTATCCAAAAACTGAGATGATTCATTGCGCTCACCATAATCAAATGGCTGGCTGTCAATCGCAGTCTCAGCTATGGCAGGTGTTTGAGTTAACGTGTCTACTGTAATAGTGCTGTCACTATCATCTTGTTCAGCAGCTTGAACTTGATTCTCTGGTAACTGCGCGGTGTCTTGGGCATCGGCGGTGATCACCCCGTCGACTGCTGGTAGTCGTTCAAATTCCGCTGCAAAATCAATATCATCAAAGTAGTCATTGAGATAACCGACAACATGAGCGAGAGATTCGAAACCCATCGGTGTTGTTGCCAAGCGGTCAATAATGCTGGGCATCAGGTGGAGATAGTCAGGGTCAACAGAAAGCAATCTGTCATTGAGTCGTTTGAGGCTGTCGTAAAAATTCAATAATTCGCTCTGTTGCCCTTCATAAATTTTGTCGAGCATGGTGTAGGGGCCGATCACTGGGCGGGTAATCGGCTGGTCAATGTATTCACAATACCAGCCGCAGGCCATTTTGCCGCTAAATTGAGGGTGCAGTAAGTTGAAGGTATAACTATCGCTGTCGCCACCAATTTGAATATTTTCGAAGCGGTAAGAGCTGGCATCTGTGCGCTTCTTCCATTTTACTGAGGCGAAAATTTTTAATTCATAACGATTGAAGATATCGTTAGGGCGAAAGGCGGCTCGTTGCCACTGATCTTTACTACCATCGTACATGAGCGGTTTTACGGGCTCAGCAGGTTTACTGACCAACGGATTGAGCGCTTCAAGCGTACTCATACAGCCACTCAATAGCGTACTTAATGTCAGCATTGTTACTGCTTGATTTGTTTTAAACCACTTCATCAGATACCCAGATCTTAATCACTATTACCACCTATACAAGAATCAGCAATAATCAGACCACCTTGAGCGTCAATATTTGAGCGTTAATAAAAGCCTCGAATTAAAGTTCGCTGTAATCAATCTCATGAGTAAAATTAAACGTGGTGCTCGGAGGCGGTTTGCTGACTTGGGTTAATACTCCGCCGATATAGATTTCGACTATGCCTGAGACACCACTATCAATATTAGTGGTGGCATGTTCGACAAACGGGATAGCCGCTGTTGAATCACTGAATACCACGCCATCGGGCGCAAATACCACGCCATCACCAGTGTTGTTATGAGGGCGTACGACTATTCTCACGGTGGTATTAGGTGCGGCAAACACTTTGTAATGTCCCCGGCTACCTGTGGTGCCGTTGGTACATAAGTTGCCCGAAATCTTGGTGATCACACTGGTATCATGGGCCATCTCACAAACCCCTGTTTGAGGAATGATTTGAGCGCCAAAAGAGGTGGTGGATGTTTGCACAATATAAGGTGCTGCCTCCACACCGAAGGTAAACAGCATGAGTGACGTTATTAACGCAAACAGATTTTGATGATGTTTAATTTTCACGGGATACTCCACAGTCTAAAAAAACGAGAATGAATTCTCGTCTACGTCACATTAACCCTGCCGTAGACGAGGTTTTAACCTCGTGGATGTTGAAGAATAATTGTAACCTTAATTTATTTGCTCTGTACGCAACTGACTTACCGGACGTATCCAAGTTTTATTGTGCCATTGCGCGGGTAAATCGCTCACTGCTTGTTGTGCCTGAGCACGAGTAAGGTAGTGGCCTTTTAATAATACATTGACTTGCAGGCCCTGTTGAGCTTTTTTGATTTGATATAAATCATCACCGAGCCGATTGTTATTGACGATATCGTCAATGCTTTTTTGACTCTGTGCCACCATCATTTGAATCGAGAAACCGCTTTTTTGTAAAGGGTTACTCGGTAAGTTGCTGCTTGTTGCAGTGGCAGATGTGGTCGTCGGTGTAGTGGTCGATTGCAGTTGAGTCGGCCAGTCACGAGTGAAGCTGTCAAGTCCCTGGCTTTTCAATTCGGTGGATTTGGCTCTGGCTTGGGCCTTGCTGTTAAACGGTCCCATCAATACTCGGTAACCCATCAGCTTTTTATCGAAATAACTTTGTGCTGATACCCCTTTAGCCCGCAAGGTTTTGATTAAATCATTGGTCAGACTGGCGGTGCTGTAAATGCCAAATTGCAGCGCAAAGCGTGGGCTGTTGCTTGCTTGGCTGACCGTTGATGCCTTGCTATCTGGACGCTGTACTGATGAACGTTTTAGTTGCGGTTTAGCTTTGTTGTTGGCCTTACCAGTATTGACCGGGGCAGGCGGTAACACGCTGGCACTTTTTAACATCTGAGTAGCAATCGCGACCTTTGGTATGTTAGTTGCGGTGTCAGTTACTGTGGATGTTTGCTCGGTAAATGAGGTTAATGGCGCAACCGTGGTAATATCAGACTCTGCTGATTCTAGGCTAGGCCCTGCAATAGTCGCTTGATCGTCTTCCCGGGCAAAAACCGAGAATCCCAATAATTGTTCGATTTCTTCTAGTGGTTCATAGTTATCTATCGTGGGTTTAACTACCCGGGTAGCGTTGCTGGCGCTTTGTGAACCAGGGATCGCCGCGATAACACCGAGTTCAAAATAACCGCCCGCAGCAGGCGTGGTAAACTGGAGGCTGCCCGGATCACTTTTTAAGGTGCGTGATGTCAATGCCGCCGGATCGATAAAGATTTGATATCTGCCCGGTTCAATATCAATAAATTCGTAATAACCATCTTCATCACTGAGGGTCCGACCGGAGGTGTTGCCTGAATGATCTTTTAATAACACATTGGTATTAGCCAAAGGCTCACCATTTTCATCGTTGAGCAGGATAAAGCCCGATATGGTGGTCTTAACGGTAAAAGGGATTTGTGCAGAGATACGACTGCCTGGATGGGTATAAATCGAGTAACTACGGGTTGAAGGTGAAACACCTTCAACCCATGATGGGCTGACTGGCGTGGGGCTAAAAGTTGATATAAAAGGTAATACAACCTTGCCCTCTTCGTTTGAAACTATGCCTTCCCATAGCTTCGAGTGGCCAAATTTGACACCAGGCAGGGCGACATCACCTTCATCGAGCTGCTGATTGTTGTTTTGATCGAGGTAACTGTTGATATCTAACGTGCCCAAAGAGGCCATGTTTTTAGCATTCATCATCCAGTTATTATTATGATGATCGTAACCCAAAGAAAAAGTTAAACCCAAACTGACAGACCATTGATCATTGGCATCATAAGACACAGATGAATGAAAAGTGGCATTTTTTGCCGACCAGGCCAACGAGTTGTTGATTCGCCATTTATTGGTGCTGTCAGGGGTGTATTCGAGCTGGCTGTTGAAATTCATTTTATCAGTAATTCGATAACCGGTATTAAGGCGAAACTGGTCTATTTCGGCATTGTCTTTGAGATCATAACGTAAAGAACCGGAAAGGCGCAGGTCTGATGACAATCGCCCAGCAACAGAAAAATCACCAGTGAAGGTTTCTGTATCGTTTGAGTCATTACCCCCTTTGAATTGGGTTTCTTGATAAGTCAGGTTATTGGTTAAATTTAATTTGCCCACTCGGCCTGAGACGCGATTAATCACATTTAGTATGTCAGATTGATCACTGCCATTAAAAGTCACGGCATTGGTGTAACCGGTTTTAAACAATCGACCACTCATTGAGGCTGAGATCAAATCCCGGTCGAGGTTGGTATCTTCGGTTTGAAAGTTATTGTCTTTTTCATAATTGAACTGATAAGTCGTACTGTCCCAAAGACGACCGACAACCGAGAATAGTCCGGCATAACCTTCGCCCAATTGATGGGAAGCATTCAGGCTGATGAGTGCACCGGGGATACTGGTTTGCAGTTCTGTGCCGACAAACTGTTGGGTTTTGTTTTGGTTATCTTCTTTTTGGGTCAGATTAAAACCCAGAGTCAATTTGTCGTTGAGACCATAATCGTAGGCAAAGCCAAAGGTGTCGGGATTGAACGCTCTGGATTCGCCATTGATACCTTCGAGTAATTTATTACCTGCATCAAGTACGTAGCTGCTGAAGCCATACTCGCCACTTTTTAATTGGGTGCTGGTGATACGAATGTTTTTATGCTGGACCTCTTCCTCTCCATAAGGACCATAAAGTTTGATTTCAAAGCGGTTGACACCAAACAGGGTTTCAACATCTTCAAAGACATAACGACCATCAGCAGGCACGGTTGAAGTTTCGAGTAAAATCCCGCCACGGTACAGTTCAATTTCCCAGCCCGGAGTCGCCATATCTTCAATAGTAACAGCGCCAAATTTTCGACTGTAATTAACCGGTCTTCTGGAGACTGACAGACCGATACCGCCTTGATTACCGAGTGTCAGGTTATCAGATTTGCCGAAAATATCACCGAATGAGTAATTTTTAATACCTAAAGCGAAACTCTCATAGGGAGACGCCTGATGGCGATTAAAAGACAAGTTGGTGGCAACATCACTGCCAGTTTGTTTATTCAGGGTTAATTCGGTGTAGTGATACAGCAAATCAAAATTACTTTGCACAAAACTGGTGAGCTTGGTATCTGTGGTGTTGCCGCCGGATGAAATGGAATTTAAATTGATATTGGCATGAGGCGGACTGAATAGCTGATAGGTATCGAGAATAAACTCATCAGCAAAAATGATTTTGCTGGCATCATCGGGGATCCCGCCCGGTTGTACTCTGATGGCTTTTCTACGTCTTTCTTCACGAGCCAGGCGTTGCACAACGGGAAAAGGGGCTTTGGTATTATTGATATCAATGGCCAGTGCGCTCATGCTGAAGGTCATTGGGGCATCAATCAGGGCTTCAATCAACAGGTGGCTGACCAGCAGTTCGTCGGACTCATTTGACCAGTGCAGGGTGGGTTCGATATCAGCCAGCGGTCCCGAATCGGTTTGATTAACCAAATCTATTTCAACAGTGGTGTTGTTGCGGGTGAGTTTAATGGTGCCCTCGGTGACAGAGACGACAAAGTTCATTTCCAGTGCCTGGAGCAATGGAGCAACAGGCAACAGGATCTGCTCGTCAATCGTATAGGCATCCACGGCTTCCAAAAAGCGCAGATTTTTGCTTTTGACATCGAGCAGCAAAAACTGCTCGTCATTTAAGGGGGCTTGGTTATAACTGTTGGCAAAGACTGTTAATGGCCAGATTAAAGCAGCAAAACACACTAGGCAGGCACCAATCAGGCTAAATTGTCTGGCAGCCCCCAGCCATTTTAAGGGATTATTCATGGTCAAAATACTCCTTAAATTGATGCCTAGTGTTAGGTTAAATGTTGGGTTAAGCGTTATTGCAGTTCAGTTTGTGCCGTAATTGTGCCTCGGGCCGATTCATCTTCTGTGAAGACAATTTGCAATGGTCCTTTTGGTTGTCGTTTCAAACCAATTTTGTGTTCTTTTTTGCCAAACGGCATGTAGATGGCCATATTGTTCAGGTTGCCAATCAGATCGCCGGATTTTTTCTCAAACACTTCAAGTTTGCCAACGATTGAGCGGTTGCCTTCTCTGATTTGTGAAAATGTTAACGAATAACGGCCTGATATGGCATTGAGTTTAATATTATCAAAACGGGTTGATGCGGTGAGTTTACCGACCCTGACTTGCAGTGGAATATAATAGATAAAATTGGGTTTTACCGTAATTTGTTGTGTTTGCACTTCGTTGGGGTTGGGTTGTTCCTGGCAACTTATTTTCAGGTAACTGACAAACTCACCGTCGTTGATATTGGGTCTGCGTCGTGATGCTATTCTGACGGTTTGGTTGTTACCCGGTGCGATAGTGACCCGACGGGGTGAAAAACGCAGAATATTGGCAGCTGAATTGGCGATGGTATCTGTTTTTGTCGCCAGCTTGGTTGGGCCGCTTTCGGACATAATAAAGTTTTCAGTGGACATTACACAGGTTGCCGGGTTTAATCCGGTGTTGGTTAATACCAATGAATCTTTGCGATGACTGTCATCAAAGACAAAACGATATTTTGAAAAGTGGATATCAGCAGCGGCATGGACCGGAGCCTGATAGCCCAATGTCGTTACAATCAGACCAGTTACAGCAACCAGCTTTAATAAAGACAATTTAGCAAGTGTTCTCATAAAAAAACCTATAATCTTAATTTACAGACAATTCCACTTTAGCACGGATTATTGACAGTTAACATCTCATAACCAAGCTATATGCTCATTTTGTGCCAAGGTGTTTCAAACCATGAAAAAAATGAGTTGGGAGCAATAAAAAAGCGGAAAACCATCAAATGATTTTCCGCTTTTTTGTTCATTACTGAACAATTCTAACTTACTGTGCCAACAGATGAGTTGTCATAGTCGGTTAATCGCCGATTAATAGACAACTGAGATATCGTAAGCGATGGCATAACTGGTTGATGCTACCAGATCATTAAGGATAGTTAACGTACCACCGACACTCAGTCGGCCAGTACCGGATGCACCAGCACCATTTAAAGCAACATTAAAGGCGGCGTCAGTGAAATAGGTGGTACTGACATCAGCACCAGCAGCTGCTTGGTCATTATACTGACCAGCCGGGTCGAAGGTGTAATCGGTATCAGTGGCTTTTGCCATTAAAATCGTAACAGTAGAACCCGATGCACCTGTCATCAGGTAATCACCTGCAACAGCATCTGTTGTACCTGTACAGCCATCGCCTGAAACATCGGCAGGGAATGCCAGTGCATCAACAGCCAATAACGCGCCAGCGCCCGGTGTTATGATGGATGCAATGCTACAAGTGGTGCCGGCTTTACCGGTCATATTGGTACCAAACGAAAACGCAGCGGCTTCTGTAATGGTGATATCGGCAATGGTACGGAAGCTGGCGCTGGCATTAAAAACTGCCGCATTGGCGCTGCTGGCTAATACAAAGGTGGTAGCGGCTACGACGCCAATTTTTTTGGTAAAATTCATCATCTTTAAATCCTCAACTCGGTTAATATACTCTTATGCAATACTGTTGTCCCAAAATATAAACCGCAACCGGTAATAGCTGCCAGCAGTATACAATCTGATGTATCGGCTAATCTTTTTAAACCTTTAGCAATTATTTAGCAAAAATTGCAAAAAAACTTAAAAAAACAGGTTTAAACTTATCTCTATCGTTAAAAGCGGATGTTTTTCAATCAGTTACCAATTAAATAAATTATTGATTAAAGGCTAAAAATCTCTGCTTTTATGGTCAATACACTTTATGTTTTGCTTACATTTAATGTATCGGTAGTGCTCTGGCGATCTTTAACAATAATTGCAATTAAATGATCATTTCAAGCCGATTAAAAATTCAGCTGAACCAGAACGATTAATGACACCATGTATTGTATTAAGACTTCAATTTTTCACTGCATCGAAACTGACGACAAATGACAAATCAAGCGATTGGGGGTTTAAGTGTCCGTGCTTGAGGCGCTTTAAGCCGATGCTGTCGATAACAGAGCAAGCGATATGCCAGCTTGTGATCATCTAATGGCGGTTTTGATCGCCCGAGGGGTAAAAACCGTGTGATTACATCGTTTTTAAGCGTACTGCAACGAACCCATTCTCGCTTGTAAAGCCCTATACTACGGTGCTTCCCTGTATTATTAAGTATTCCTTTCTGACGACTCCACAGTGGGTAGGTGGCTCACTGTGGAAAATACCGATTGGCTGAGTATAACGAAAAAAAGCGCATTATGCTGCGTTGTTGTTTGATTTTTAACCAGTCAGTTAACCTATTTATTCAAAGGTATTGATTTGACAGGACAATTTTTTTGCTTTTTTCTGTTGTGATCGGCAACTTATTGCCTTGTCAGTAACGAGTTTTGCCAGCAGGCAAAAAAGCGGGCTGATCTTTACATAATCGCTATATCAATGAGATGAGCATTTAGCAGCAGCAGGCAAAACAATGGAAGACAGTGCAACTAACCATGCATTAACCGAAGTGGCATTAGCATTAGCGATGGCTTTTTTTGCCATTATGATCTTGGCGATGGTATCGATGAGTATGCCCAGCGAACCGATGAAAGCCGCGCAGACAGAGCCGCTTGGGCAGAGCGCAACGCTGCTGGCATCAGCTGAAAAACAAACTGATCAATCTACGGGAGCAGCAGAGCATACCTATTTGTTTTTCTTTGATGATCGTTATTATGATCAACAGCTGCAATCGGTTGATTTGGCGACATTGCCAATCGGCGGCAAAGTGGTTTTGGCGTTGCCGCCTTCGTTGACGGTTGATAAGGCTATGGCGGTTCAGGCGCAAGTTAATCATCCAGATTTGGTGATCACCCAGCTGAATGCCCAATGGTTGCAACGTTTGGAGACACTATAATGATGCGAATGAGTGGTTTAATACTGATTTTATTGCTGTCGTCGGCGCAAGCGGCAAGCGAGCAAGACAGACGTGACAAAGTGATGGATATCGTCATTAGTGAGGCGATTGAGGCGGAGTTTCCACCGGCACTGGCCTTGGCGGTTGCGGCAGTTGGTTCTGACTTTGAGCCTGAAGCGGTCGGTCATACGGGCGCTCGCGGGGTGATGCAATTGATGCCAGCAACTGCTTTGCAGATATTTGCAGTGCCAGCTTATCGATTATTTGATGCCCGTACTAATGTGCGCAGCGGGATAAAATACCTTAAGCAATTACTCTACAGTTATGACGATTATATTGATATTGCGCTTGCTCGCTTTTATCGTGGAGATAGCGTTGGAAATCCCATTGAAACCCCACAAGAGTTACTGAACACTGCTGAGAGTCAACACTATGTTAATGCGGTTTTAGCGCAACGAACGTTTTATATTAAACATCCAAAAGTGCAGGCGGCGTTGGACGGAGTTAATCCTGCTTATTCATATGATAGGGAGTATGAGAGGCTTGATGAGGGATTGAAAGAGCTCGTTTTCCCAGCGCCAACCGTTGAGGTGCCAGCAGTTGAGTTGCCAATATACAAGCCCACTCATCGTCGTCGGCAAAACCGGCCGCCACTGGATGTTAAGGCTCGCCTCAAAGGGTTGGATGATTTTTCTGACAGCAACAGTAGCCTGAATCAGATGTTGGGTTTGCGTCAACCTGTTGAGGCACAAACGGTAGCTGCTGAATTTAAAACCACCGACGCTTTTGATGACTTGCCAGCTGAGCGACAGGAATTGGTGACTAATTTGCGGGCTTTGCGACAATACAATTTGAAACGTTAACATTGGCTCGGGTGCCTTGCTTCATGTTGGCTTTTCTTTTATGGTTAAACCATTAAATCCTAAGACCTCTTTACTTCAATGAATCTTCCTGTATGACAACAGACGATAATGCTGTCGCCGACAGCAGTGCATTGGCACTTTATGGTGTCAGTGATGAATTGATTGGCATGTTTGATAGCTTGCGTGAAACCCCGGGCATGGCGGGCAACAAGTTTCGTCTTGATGATGTGAATGCGCTGGCTCAGTCGATTATTTGTCGTAACTATGGCAAAGCTTGCCTTGAATTAAGCTACCTGTTATTTGCGGTGATGCAGCGACCTTCAATTGCCAGTAGCAGTAGACATTCACCATTATTGGACTTTTTTTGGTTAGCCGAATTGATTACTCCACGGCGCTTTCGCTTGGCTTTTGCTGATGAAACGCCAGTGCTGAATATGGCCAAAGATTTTTTACACATTCATATTGATAAAAGCGAGTTTGCTATTTCGCCCACTCGGGTGGGTTATTTAGCGGTGTTATTCGAATTTTTGGTCAATATCTCTCCTAACATCGTACAAACCGCAGAAACTCAACTCGCTACGGCTAATTTGAGCCAACTCAAAGCCCATAGCTCTGAATTACAAAAATGTCTTTATGGTTATCTTAATGATCATCTCGCGCCTGCTCAGCAACAGCGGCGCTTTCGTTTTCTTTCGACTTGGCTAAAAGAGCGGCTAAAAGAGCAGCTAAAAGAGCAGAATAATCAGCAGTTGTTAGCTGATGGTGTTGATGATGAAGCGGTGTTGGCTTTTTGGCAGCAGATGGCGTTGGCACAGGATGATGGGTTGGGTTTCAGGCGTTATCGTACTGTGGTAGAAAATTTTGTTAGCTTGTTGCAAGCCCTTGAGTTGGGTAACTGTCAGCGGGCGGTGGAATATGCCGCTGCGATTGGTTATGACACTGAGCAGGGAGAAATTCATCCGGAGCAATTGGATGAGTTACTCGGCACCAATGATGAAATTAATGTTAACTGGCTGGCTGATCAGCCCAAGTTTTTGAGCAAACAACAGTTATTATGGTTGGAGCCGATTATGTCGGCGGGCAATACTATTGTTAATTTGCCATTGTCGATTGTTCGAATGCGTTTATTTGGTGATTGGCAGGCTGAGTTATTACAGGCGGTTAGAGGTGGCGATCACAACACCATTAAAGCCAAACTCGCTAAAGAGGATGACGATTGGTATCAGCATTTTCAGCAAGAGGGTCAGGCGTTAATCAGCGCTTTGGCCAATGTCCGTTTGGCGATTGTGCATATTCTGGTTGAACTGAGGCAAACCGGGGCGCTACAACCGATGGCGCAATTGTTGAGGCAGGATGAGTGGGCAAAAATAAAACAAAATTTATTGGCTATTCGTCAAGAAATATTAACTGACGGACAACACGAAGATGCCGCAGGGCAAGCATTAGTTGAGCAGATCACCACACTGTTTTTCTCCCGATTGGCACAGTATTGCTTGCAACATCCACCGGTTAATTTGTTGCTGCAACAGGCAAGAGCGGCGTTTAAAGCCAATAATCGTCAGGGTTTTAAACAGTTGCCAGCGGCTGATTCATTGACTGCTTATGAACTGGGTTTTGATACATTAGGTAGCTGCCAAGGGCAATTAAAACAGTTATTACAACGGTTCGACGGATTATTTTCATCAACCGAGCAGTGGCAGCAAAAATCCGCCGCTGATCTTGTCATATTCAACAGTGTGTTTGAAAAAATGTATAAGGTATGAGGATGAATGAACGCAATGAACGACTGGCGGAGCAGGCTTTTGTGGTCTGTCAGGCTAGTAAAGGGTTGGCACAGTCAGTGCCTGCTAGATCGGCAACTAGGCCAGTGATGTACGCTGAAATTTTGCATTATGTGTTGGGTAACAACAATATTGATGTGAATAAGGTGTCCGGTGCGCTGGGCTCCAATTTGTCTAATCGCCGGGTGTTTAATCAGTTATTGAGTCAAAATCGCCGTGCTTATGCGCCGCGTGAAGCCCATGCCCAGGACACTGATGTGGTTGACCAGCGGATTGGACAAGGGTTTAAGATCAAATTTAGACCAGCGAAAAGTCGCCCCGATCAGCTTTATGTGATTTTGGAAATTGATTATCAAAATTTGCTGGCCGGTGATAAACCTTTGATATTACATATCTCTGGTAGTGCTAATGCTTCAGACGAAGGTGCAGAGCAAATTTATTTACGTATGGCTTTTCCGGCGCAAATCGAAAATAAAACCCAACTGGTGGTGGCGAGCGAAGATCCACGTTTGTTATCCTTAAGAAACATGGATACTGAGTTGAGTCTCGTCTAATTAATGAATGTTTTTGTTTATGTAGCAACAACCCAGGGCCTGGTCACTGTACAACAGGTGACAGCAGAAGAAGACAATGTGCAATCGGTGGTGTGCCTCAATGGCACCGTTGAGTCATTGCCGATCAGCAATCATTATCATCAATTTGTCAAAAAAGGCACCGGGCTGATCCATCAAGATTTTGCTCATGGGGCTTTTCGCATTGATGTTAGTGATCGCATCGATCAGGGCAGCAGTTGGCAATTGGGCTTTTATCTGGCCCATTATGCCAGTCATTTGGGCTGTTTTGGCAGTGGCTCAGCTAAGCCGAGCGCAGGCGATGTGGTACTTTGGGCCACTGGGGTGATCAAAAAAGACAAAAGCATTGCCGCCGTCGCAGCGGTAGAAGCCAAATTATTGCGCTCCCAAACGCAATTACAACAATGGCAAGACCAAGGCATTCAAGTACAGTGTTTTGTGCCGCAGGATAATGAGCAAGACACCCATATTGACCATCCGCTGTTTAACCAATTATCTATTTATCCCTTAAGCCAATTGAGTCAGGCGCTGGCTATTGTTGATCAGTTAATGGCGGCTGAATTACCCGCTAGTGCTGAGCAAGCAAGCCAAATGATTGGCAAATACACCATCATCAAACCGTTGGGAGAAGGCGGTTTTGGCGCGGTTTATTTGGCCGAAGATCCCCATTTGGCTGAGCAGGTGGCGATCAAACTGTTTCGGCTCAAAGACAAAAACCTCGCTGGTCAATTTATTTCGGCAACGGCAGAGAGTGCCGTTGAGGTGGGGAGTGCCGTTGAGGTGGGGAGTTCCGTTGAGGTGGGGAGTTCCGTTGAGGTGGGGAGTTCCGTTGAGGTGGGGAGTTCCGTTGAGGTGGGGAGTTCCGTTGAGGTGGAGAGTGCTGCAGAAGTGTTGAAGCAACGTTTTATCGACGAAGCCAAGACCTTGCGCAAGCTCAGTAGTAACCCACATATCGTCGACATGTTTGATTTTGATATTAGCGATGATGGTTCGCCTTATTACACTATGCCTTACTTATCGCGCTCATTAAAAGGTGTACTTGGCAGTGATGCCAGTGACGTTAATGTGATTGCTGAATTACCGCCAGAGCAACAACCTCGGCAATTACCTTTGGCTATTGCACTGACCTATTTACAACAAATTCTCACCGCTTTATCGCCGGTTCATCAAGCGGGATTGACCCACCGGGATATTAAACCAGCCAACCTGTTATTCAATGATGATAACCAATTGCAATTGTGTGATTTTGGTATTGCTAAGCTGCCGCACAGCGAACACAGCCAAAGTGGTATTGGCATGGGCTCGCATAACTACATGAGTCCTGAGCAACGTCAAAGTGCCAAACATGTTGATTGTCGTAGTGACGTTTATAGTGTGGCGGTATTAGCCTATCGGATGATCACTGGCATTTTACCCCAAGGGCATTTTGCCCCGCCGCAGGATTATCAACCTGAGTTATCCACTGCTTTGAATGATTTATTGTTGCAAGCGATGGCGCAGCAAAAAGAGCACAGACCGGCTGATGCCGCGACGTTTTTGCAATTGCTTAAGGCAAGCTTGACTGCGGATGCGTCAAAACTGCTGGTGGATGAAGACGACACCTTGACCCAGATAAGTCCGGTAGCGGAGCAAATCAAACCAGCAATCAAACCGTTGACAGATAAAATTGAACAGTTATTGGCAACCGAGGGCAGTATCAGTGAGGCCGATCAGCGTATTTTACAGGCGTTGGCTGATATTGCTGGTTTAGAGCGTGATGGACTCCAAGCGCTGATTAGTCAGGCTGAAGATCAGCACCTAGCGGTAAATGAAGCTCGTCAAGCGTGGTTGAAAAGTGTTGATAAACACCTAGGGCAGAGCGCAACTGATAGGGATATTACAGTGGCATTAACCGTAGCGGGTCAGGCGATTGGTTTGTCTGATGAAGAAATAGAACAGCATTTGCAGGTTGAAGTCGCAAACCTTGAATCAGCACCAGAGAAATGGAGTGAGCAAGATACGGCTGCCAAAGCGTTAGTTGAGGAAAGTGCGCAAGTAGAGGCAAAAACAGCAATAAACCTAGACACTGATGCCGATGAGATAGCTTGGCAAAAGGCGCTGCAACATGATCGTTATACCGGGTATCAGGTTTATTTAAAAACGTGTCCTGAGGGGAATTATGTTGATGAAGCGAATAATAAGGCAGAGCAGGCGGCTTGGCATGAAGCGCAAGAAAAGCATAGCCGACGTGGCTTTAGGCGCTATTTAGGTCGTTATCCTTATGGCCTGTTTCATCAACAAGCCAGAGGTTTTATTGCCGAATTGGCTATTAAAGCGCAACGACGTCGATTGTTTGCTGCTGGCACTTTACTATTGATTGCCATCGCGACGACCAGTGCGCATTTTTATGATTTGTCGCTGGCTGATGATAGGGCTTGGGTGAGTGCGCAACAGGCAAATACGCCTGCGTCATATAAGTTGTTTGCTGAGCAATTTCACAATAGTGAGTTTGTTGGCTTGGCGCTTTCTGGTTATCGCAAGCTAGATGAACAGGCTTGGCAAGCGGCAATTAAAATCAATACGGTATCGGCCTATAGTGATTATCAAATCCGTTTTACTGATGGTTTATTTAGCATTGATGCAGAGCAAAAAATTGCTGCAATCAAAGACTTGCAAGACTGGAATACCACTGTTAAAGCGGATAATCAGGCGGCTTATTCTCATTATTTGGCTTATCATCCACAAGGTCATTATTACATGCAAGCCAAGTTACGTCTGGAGGAAATGCTTGAACTGACTGACTGGCAAAATGCCAAAATGGTAGACACAATAGTCGGTTATCAAGGGTATTTGACTGCACACCCTATGGGACGTTATGTCGAGCAGGCAAAACCTCGGTTGGATGCTTTGTTGGCAGAAAAACAGCTTGAAAGTCAACAACAAAAGCAGCAGCAGGCCAATCAGGCCAAATTACTGGCTCAGCGTAAAGTATTGATTGCGGCCACGCAAATCGAATTAAAACGCTTAGGTTACCTTGATGGTAAAATTGACGACCAACTGGATATTATTAGCCAAAACGCGATCAAAGCCTTTGAATTAGACAGCCGCCGCAGAGTTAGCGGACAGGTGAGTAATGGCTTACTGAGCAAGCTTAAGCAAGCTAAAAAACGTCCAGAACCAGCCTTAATCAAACAAATTCAACGTGCGCTGGTGGTGATCCCCGAGGGCACTTTTGTGATGGGTTGTAATGAAGGGGCAGGAGATTGTGACAGCGATGAATTACCCCGTCACGAACGTAAAATGGCCAAGTTTAAACTACTCAGCCACGAAATAACTTGGCAGATGTATCAGCCTTGTATCGCTGCTGGCGCTTGCGCCAATATCAGCGCCAGTGTGCGTAATAGTCGTTGGGGTAAAAGTGATCAACCGGTTATTAACGTCAGCTGGAATGACATCAGTCAAAGTTATATTCCTTGGCTCAATAGTCTGAGCGCCCAAAAATATCGCTTACCTAGTGAAGCTCAGTGGGAATATGCTGCCAGAGGGGATACATCGACACGTTATCATTGGGGCGATAACAGTGATTGTACTAAAGCTCGTTTTGGTCATTCGTCAAATGAATGTGGCAAACCGACCTTAACTGAGCGAGTAAAACAGTTTCCGGCCAATGTTTACGGGCTATACGACATGCATGGCAACGTGTGGGAATGGGTCGAAGATTGCTGGGATAATAAGGCATATCGGGCTAAACCATCAACTGATTCAAGTAATAATTTACAGGGGGATTGTTTTAAGGGCGTTATACGTGGTGGTTCATGGCAGGACGCTCGGTGGGCATTGAGAGTATCAAATCGGCATAATGCAGCGGTTTCATCAAGGCAAAATAATATTGGTTTTCGTTTGGTTCAGGACATAATCGATAAATAACCGACGTTAACCGATAAATAGTCGATAAATAATTGTTTAACGGCGATTTTTTAGTTATTCTTGGCCACCGTTTTGCTACTTGCTCAATGTTTTGTTTGATCTTTTTGTTATAAAAGTGGTCAACTTGTGAAGAAACTGGCCGATAACACTAGAACAGACTGAGTTAGCAGCGAAGAAGTGACCTTATGACTAGTATGCCAATGCTGAAAAACCGCACTTACAACATTGAAAAATTGTCTGATATCCCGATCATGGCCAGTGCCATTTCAAAAAAGATCAGCGATTACAAACAACAGCATCAACAGCTGGCCGAAGAGGCAGGGTTGTTTTTTGCCGACTACGTGAGCCAAATGAAAGAGCTTAGCGAGTTGAAGAAAAATATCAGCGCTTACGAAAAGCAAATTGATATTATCGTCAGCTATAAAGCAGAGCATGGCAAACTGCCGTTGATCAAAGGGCAAAAATCCACCTCAAAATACTTGATGACGTTATATACCCGCAGTGATCAACACGGCAAACGTTATCAAACCGTCAGAGAAGCCTTTACTCGTAAACGAACTATGCGTTTTGAACAGCTTGATAGATTGGCTGACAACTTGCTCGACTTGTTGGATAGCCGTCGGTTATTTTCACAGTTTTTGGGCACTATTGCGTTGTCGACGCCATTGCCGGAAGAAAAAGTCCGCTGTGTTAGAAATGAAAAATACAAACCTATCTATACTGCTGCTTTGGTGGTTGCTTTGTTTGAAGAAGCCAGATGCCAACATCAATTTGAACACCCTTATTTAAAGGCCAAACTGGCCGATATTTTTGGTGAAAACTCAAGCCGCGATCAGAGTAAATACATGGATTTGGGTGCTGCTGCGATGAACCCTAAAGTCAAGTTTCGCTACCGAGAAGAGGTGTTAAAGCCTGTCGCTAAAGCCGCTTTAATTCACGCTATTGGCAGTTATTCTCCTGAGGTTGAAGGTATTTTTGATGGTGATCGCTATCGCCAGCTAGAGCCGCAACAAAGAAACATATTGATTGGCTCGATCAATAAAAAATCAATAGATTACCTTAAGGTTGGCATTGGCATTCCGCAACAGCGATTTGATTCTCGTTCTGAACAAAAAGAGCATGTGGCTCGGGAGAGCGAAAAATTGCAATTTATGCTGTCGTTTCTGGCTTCTAGCGGTGGAAAAAACGGCAGTAAAGGCAGTGAAATGGCTGATTTGTTGCGTATTCCGATGGTCTATTCCTCATTTATTGTCTCAACCAAATCGGATTTTGATTATCGTTTGATTTATCAGGCGTACGACACCATTGAAGAAGGTGTTGCCAGTGGCCTATATGATGAACAGTTCGGTCGTTTATTTTTGGCGATGGTCGGGAAGTTCCCAGTAGGCAGCGGGGTTTATTTTATTTCCAAAGAGACTGAGGCGATTGAAAAAGGCATTGTTTGTTCATTGTTCCCTAATCACGCAGATGAACCGTTTTGCAAGCAAATCACTCGCCAGCAGGTGCAGTCATTGAGCCAAAGCGAAGTGGTGGTCACCCGGGGCAGCAATATTTATTATCAAGACGTCAGGGACGCTAGCGAGTTTGAAGCGGGTTATTATCGTTATCGCTATAATGATGAGTGCACTTGGAATGCCAACGAATTATGGGAAGTGCAAATTCCCGCGTTATCTTTTTGGAAGAAAGATGGCACAATTAAAGAGAATTAGAAAATCACTGTTTTTATTGTAGCGTGCGCTTAGCGCACGAATTCGAAAAGCTACTTAAGTCATTGTTATATAAGGCTAAAGCTGTGTAGAGCACACCAGTGCATGGTTAATCAAACAAATCTGAATGCGTACCTATCCGTTCCAATATTAATGTATTATCGGTGATTTTATAAATGAGTAACCAGTCAGGGGCTAAATGGCACTCACGACAACCTTTAAAGTTACCTGTTAATGCGTGATCTCTGTATTTTGTTGTCAGTTTTTTTTGACTAGCTAAGGTAATCATCGCGCCTTTTAATACCGAAATATCCGCGCCACGCTTGTGCATTCCTTTACTATCTTTACCAAATTTCGTGGTTGTTATTATTTGCAGCATATTAATTTTTGTCTTCCACTTCATCGTCAAGCCAAGCAAACACATCCTCTAGTGAATCATGTTTTATAATATCTTCGCCATTGTCTGCTTTTAAAATCACAGCTTGAGTTTCTTTATTTGGGATATTTCCAGTACGATCCAAACGTCTTTGTATGGATTCAATCACAAAATCTTTAATGCTCTCTCCTTTGTGTGTCGCTGCGTGTTTTAATAGTGTATAAAACTCCTGCGGAACGTCCACGTTTAATCGTTTAGTTGAAAGTGCCATTTTGATTACCTTCTTTACTCATTTTTTAATATATTACTCAATTACTCATTGTATGTATAGTAACTGAGGGAATAACTCCGACCATATAGCACAAATTAAGCTGTTATCTCCCAGCATCAACGAGGTTGAAACCTCGTCTACCGTAGACGAGAATTCATTCTCGTTTTTCAATCTTTACCGACAAACCCGGCTTTTTGCAACTCAGCAGTCATCAGCTCTAACATAGCTTGCAAACCATTGAGCGGGCGTATCAGCACTTCAAAATGCTCAATCTGACCTTGTTCATTCCAGCGAATTAAATCAACCCCTTTAATTTGTTTGTCACCGACTTTGGCGGAAAATTCCAGTGCAACACTATCGCCATCAATAAACTCCCGGTGATAACTAAAGTCCTCAAAAATACCTATCACGGTTTTGAGAATGTAAGCAGTAATTTGCCGACCTTGTTTAGGTTGCCATACGGTAGGTGAATGAAACTCGACATTTTCGGCCAAGATACTGTTGAGTAATTTGAAGTCTTTATTGCTGACAACCTGATGCCATTGTTTGAGTTGCTCGGCTGTTGCTTGAGGCGTTGCTTGGGACATTGTTTGAGACATAGCTTGGAATTTCCTTTAAGTATTAGGTGTTGGATTTTAATATTTGGCTTTGGTCATATTTACGATGTAGACGAGAATCTATTCTCGTTGGTAAATTGCCATCCATCACCGCTGGTATTGTCATATGTTTGTTCAGGGGAATCAACTTGCTATCTGATGAATTCATTAACTTATTGATTAATAAGCCTTACCGCTAATGCGGCATAGCGCTGACCTGCCATAATATGGCAACGAAACTGCGTTTCTGGACAGGCACTAACTATTTTGACACCACACAATTAAAGCGATTGTATTCTCTCAACCATATCAGGGTGTTTGTTCACTAGTTTAATCAGAATTGCGGCTTCCGGGCTGGGTGATGAAATACCCTGCTCCCATTTTTCTAGTTTTCGTGAGCTTATTCGTAACATGGTTGCCATGACAGTACGAGATACATTGAGGTTTTCACGGATATGCTTAATTTCTGAGCCTGTAATTTGAAGTTTAGGTAGTGGTTCCAACTCTGTTGTTTTTAGGGTGATTTTGCCTTGTGAGTGCTCCCTAAAAGCGTCAACACTTTCTGAGATTTCTTCAAACAGGTTTCGTGATTTCTTCATCTCGCCATACCTCCACTAATTTCTTTAATGCCTTCGTTTCATTAGGAGATAAGTCCGTCATCTCCCCTTTACTATAAAGTGTTATCAGGTAAAAGCGATGATGGGCATCAAGCCAATAATAGATAACCCTGACACCACCTCGTTTTCCTTTACCACGGTTTTTTTGACTATAACGAATTTTACGGATCCCCCCACTGCCTTTGATCACATCACCTGCCTTGGGTTGCTCTAGCAGGATGTTTTGAAAAGCACGGTATTCTTCATCGTTTAAATAATCAGGCCGATATCGTTCAAAAGCAGGTGATTCAATAAAAACAGCGTTCATAGCATTTCCTTGTCAGTATAGCGTAAAACTATACACAATAGGTGTATAGTTGTAAATTACAAAAGACCGTTTGATATTTTCAAACAAAACACCAAGCCGACCCTGAGCTGTTTCTTAGTCATTATGAACATAAACTTTCTTTTAACTTACTTAAAGAAAAGTTTATGTTCTTTTTAACTTTGCTGGTCAGTTTCCTCAACGCTTTCTAATCTCAGCTTGCAGCCAGTAATTGAACGTCATCAAAAGACGTATTGTTATTTTCCTCGCGCCAAATATTCAGTGCGTGTTGCATATTCATCCAGGATGCCACAGAGGTTTTTGTTGCTATCGCCAAGCGATGGGCCATTTCTGGTGAGCAATCAACTTGTTCATTAATAAAATTGGATAAGTGCTTGCGAGAGACACCTAATTTTTTGGCTGCCTGAGTGATGTTAATGTTCAGTGCCGTCAGGATATCCTCGTTTAAAATACGGCCCGGATGAACGGGTTGTCTGGTTCGTTTATAAATTGTCATGTTGAATGCCTATTCTTTGCCATGCTCGTTTTAATGATATTGCTGATTATCGACTATTCTTTGCCATTTTCGGTGTTTCTAGTGATATTGCTGATTATCGACTATTCTTTGCCATTTTCGGTGTTCTAGTGATATTGCTGATAATCGACGACGATGGCATTTTCACCATCAAATTCAAAGGTAATACGCCAAGCTCCACTGACATCAATAGCCCAGCGTTTATCTGCTTTGGGTTCCAATCGGTGTAAACGATATCCGGGTAAATTCATATCTTGGGGGTTGGTTGCAGCATCAAGTCTATCTAGTCGGTTTTCCAACTTTCTGGCGTGAGCGGTATTGATACCACGGGTATTACCCGTCTCGAAAAACTTCTCTAGCCCTTTATGCCGAAATGATTTAATTGCCATCCATAACCTCTGGTATTGTCATTTCTTTGTTAAGTGTAACCAACTTGGTTTCACTTTGCTAGTGAGCAATTATGAAGGAGCTTGGCAGACCAAGACCAGTCGGGAGTTTTGTTATGACGTCATTAACAACCGTTGGTTTGTTAAAACCGATTTGGTTTTGTTTGAATATACCTAATATTGTTATTCGGATGATATCAACGCTAATAATATCACCGAAGCCCTAGATAAACCGAGCATAATTAAAGTTGTTATAGATACATTGCTGTAATATCAATGGAAACTGGCAGAATATGAATTCCTCCTATTTCTATTTTTACTCTACTATGTATTGTCCTGAAGCGATAGAAGTACCATCGTGCCAAGTTTCGTCTTCAGGATTATAAATTCTAGTTAATATGGAAACTGATCTTGATTTTTTGTCAGGATCAAAAAAACCAATCTGAACTATCATATATTGCCTTAAGGGGGCTGCTGCACTTGGTTCGCCGCCTAAAGTTGGGGCTGCTATTGTCAATATTTTACGGGATATTGGTTTAGAATTTACAGACGAATTTAATACAGTTCTCCTATGCTCATGAATACACGGAAAATGGGTGTGTCCATGTACAATAACTTGAAACCCCATATCATTGAGTATTTGCAACGCCTTTGCTTGGTCTTCGAGTATTTTCTCTTCAACAGGGTTATCCGCTGCTGGGGGTGGATATAAAGGATGATGTAACAACGCAATTCTTAATTGATTTTTAGGCGCAGCGATAGAACTTAACTTACGCTTTAGATATTGCCATTGCTGTTCACCAACACATGGTGTTACGTCGAATTTGGTTGACGACGAATCTACCTTTCTTAGATCTACAGAGTTTAATGAAACAAATAATACGTTTTCATCTATACCGGTAGATATACTGCAAATATCACGACTACTGCGAAACTCCTCTAAACTATCCCACTCAAATGACTTAAATCGTTTAATAATATTAGGTTCTACTTCAGCAAGGCGAGTAACAAAATCATGATAATACAGCCAGTTTTCGTTACCTTTAAGAGAAACGTCATGATTGCCAGGGCAAAAATGGAACTGTTTATCGCCTCTAAGCCCTAGTTCCGTCCTTATTTTGTTAATCAATGAAGATGCACGAGGTAAGTCTTCTTGCTGTGACTTCCACGCAAAATCCCCAGTTGCGATTAGATAGTTAGGTTTATGATGCCTCGCTGTATTCTTTAATTCCTTAAGTAAGGCTTTTTCAAATGTCTGCGCCCGTTTATTTTCCCTGGTTATGAAACCAGAATGAATGTCAGATAATACTACAAAAGATACTGATGGTTTTTCAACGTAAACATGAATGAATTTTGCTAATTCCTGTATCCCTTCTTCTGTCTTTTTAAAAGCATTTAAATATGCATATTTAAATGCTTTTAATTTTTCACCAAATCGCTCATTGTCTTGTTCGTTCTTTCCCGGAACATGATCACTTAAAATAACAACAGATCTAGATCGTTTTACATTATTAATACGTTCAAGAACTTTGAATCCAGTAGGCGTTACTTGATCATCCAATTCCAGATCAATGATGGACAGGTCAAATTGCGAAGGTTCGTCTAATAAAATGGCTGTAGCGTCACTGCCACTTATGCATTCTCTTATTTGAAGGTTAATATCATAATCATTCTCTAAGAGCGACATTAGCCTCATTCTATAATTATATAACCTATCATAAGAAGGTGAATTATGGGCAAAATCATCATCTAACCAGAGTACATTTACAGTTTTCACTTTTAAACTCCCTCATTTAAATAGGATCTTTTTGATTCAACATCTACGTCACAAAACTTCATGAGCAAGTGATGAAAACTTTCTATCAAATCCAATTGTATTTCTTCTTTGCTATTTGAAAATTCAGTTGGTATTATGTCTACAATTACCCAGTTACAATCAGTTCGTACAAGAATTGAGCTTAACTGCTCACAGAAATACAACATTTTTTCGTAATCAATATGGGAGCAATTATCATCAAAAAAACTAAAGTCATAATAGGTATGTAATCCATCTAACAGTACCGCATCACATGAATTAACCAAATTCTCAAATAAAGTAATATCCACAACTGTATTAAAAGTTGCTTCACATAAAACCCACTGCTGATCACGCCTTTCTTTGTGCCGAGTAATTTTATGTCTAAAATCATAAGTACTTGGCAATGTTGCAAAATATCCGATTTTATTGTAGTTGGCAGATAACAACGTCTCGGCGTAAAGCGATTTTCCACAATTCGGAGGACCTAAAATTAATTTTTTCATCTTGACCTCAACATGTAGATAGCAAGTTCAAATCGGCAGAATTTAATGACTTAACAAGAGTAATATTTGGCTTTATTGATAATGATTCATACGAATTAATGTAAAAATCCAAATACGCATTAGCCTCATTTACAGGTAGTCCAAATCGTTTTGCTAAATTTTTCACATGAAGGTTATCTGGTAACGTCTTAAAGATTATCTTTTCTTGTACTGCCCAGCAGCTCAAAACAAATGGACTGACTTCTACAAATTTAAGCCCCACCGCAGACGCTATTTTATATTTTAAATGAGGATATATTAGTTCGGCAATGCACTGCGAGTAGAATATATATCGTTGATAACTTGAATGTATGTTGTGAAACTGACCGCGAGTTAAAGGCCAATGTTCTATATTCAAATCTAATTTTCGTCTCAAAGTTAATAAAGCGTCACAATCTTTTATCAATATCTCATCCCTTATTTGATCAACATAAAGTGCACTCACAGCTGAATCTTTTAATAGTGTTGTTTTGCCTACCCCAGGTAATCCTGTAATCCAGATAAAACTACTCATTGCAGTCTCTTCCTAACAACACCACCACCACAAACCGTAATTCTAATAACAGTATTGTCATGAATACTTTTAACTAATTCCATCTGACCATCAAACCGTTGAAAAAACGTACTTGTATATTTTAAGCCGCCATTTCGCTCACTGATCAATGATTGCCATTTAAGATTAAATTCCTCATACTTGCCAGCATCATCTTCAATTTCAATTATTCCTTGACCATCTGCTGTCTTTGAACTTTCAAACCAGCTACTTCTTAACCAAATTGTATGTTTAGGCTGTTGAGCAAGACTTCTTAATATTTGTGCCGCATTTTCGACCAAATTATATAGTGCGTCTTCAAGGTTGTCCGGATAGCACTCTAATTCAAAGCCGTTTTCATCTAAAAAATCACACTGTATCGACAAGTGTGGGTCATAATAGTTAAGGTAGCTTAGTTCAGAAATTTTTCTTAGTGTCTTATTGATCGATGTAAAGCTTATACCATCCGCAGGACTTCGTTGTGTCAGACTAGCAACTGCTTTTTCTATTACATGACTTGTTTCAGTCGCATTAAATATAATCCCAGCCAATTCTCTTCCTAACTCAGTTCCTTTTGCTTTAGCCGATAAGTTGTGTAGTTTTTCTAGCAAATTATCTTTCCAATCCTCAATAGAATTCTTAAACCTATGTCGTTGCATTATAGTGCCCTCGGCCATAAATTTAAGTTGGGATTGCATTAGTAAATGTCGAGTCGATGCAGGTCTTAACCTTTCTATATCTGCAAGAACTTTTCTTTGCAAAGCAGAAAGCAACCTATAATCAATTACTAATGCGGCTTGCAGTTCCAAAAGCTCTTCTTTAGTTAATATATTGCTGTTCCTCAATACTGCGAAACCATTATCCCTGTAATTATTAGGGGATGTCAAAATGTCATGGTCACTTATTAATCTTTCTTCCAGTTCAATCAGTATGTCCGATGCTTTATTAAGGTATGCCAAACTTTTAGTGTAATCAGATGCTCGTTGATAAACATTTGCAAACTCAATGTATATATTGAAACCAATGTCCGGATGAAGTTGTTCAATATTCTTTAATTTGTCTAAAGCATTATTTAAACTCATTACGATTTCTTCAATACATCCGTTGATTTGAATCAGTAATCTAGCATATCGCAGTTGATTATTGGCAAGTGTGCGCCAGTCTGAATACTTCTCAGATAAGAGTATCGAACGTCTTAAGTAATCTTTAGCGGCTTCAAAATCACCAATTTTAGCGAGCATTTCTGCGTATTGCCCATAACGGACCGCTAATCCCCTTTTTTCATTTACGTCCAACTCTAATTCGTCAAGCGCACATCTAAACGTAGCTAAGTGCAACTTTCTATCATCAGCACCGACATATTGAAAGTTAGCAAACGCTTGCCGCATTCTAATCCGTAACACACTATTATCGCCACCAACAAATATCATTAGCTCTATAGCCTTGCTCCATTTCTGATTTATTTCTCGCAAAAATTCAACCCCATATTGAGATTTTGGTGAATAACTGGCGACTTCGTACCCAATCATCGCTTGTGAATCTAAACAGATGGCTAGATATTTTTTTTGCAAATTTGAAGTGGGGTCACTTTCGCTAATTTTAAGTAATTCGAGTCTTTTTGTTGCGAACTGAGTTAAATATTTATAGAAACCAGCTCTCCACAAATGATTGTGAGCCGTTTTTCCCATATATAATAAGAGGTATGCTTTCTCTAGCTCTTCATTGTTACTTTGTTTTAATAACAGATTTCCGTACACTTCAATGGCTCTGTTATATTCGCCAAGCCCTCTAAAAGCACGAGCTTTAACTAGCAAAATGGATCGCACTAAATCACTAGATACTTCGTTATATTTACCAATAAAATTCAAAGTGTTTTGGCATATATCTCTAGATAAAAAATAGAAACCCAAATTATTTGCAAGTCTCGATAATTGGAAATTTCGTTGTACTATATCTATCGGTTGGGAATCAAAGTGTTCAAACCTATATCCAATAAGTAATACAATGAATTGGCTTATTTCATCCCCTTTAGCTTGAGTTTTAAATGAAAATTCCAAAAACATCTTTGTATCAAAATTTTCTAAATAGGGGAGGATTGATATAACGTCACATTTGGCATATGTGTATTGTTTAACAATTTTACGTTTAATTTCTCGAATCAATTTAGCCCATTCAATAGTAGTCATCGGCTACGACTCCATCGTTGCAGTTCTATAAACTGTTTGTTTTACAGGCTTGATTTGTTCGCCCACTCTGGGATTCAATAGATAGTAATCTTTTGAGTGAGGGCTCCAAAATATGACTGTTCCTAGCGGCCCTAAGGTAACATTTGTTGAGCCTTCAATAGTTTGATGCATAAGGTTTGCTAGTGTCATTTTCACTGCTTGACCTACTTCACCAATTAAGGGCAAAAATTTGGGAAGGTGTCCTTCTTTTGTTAGTGTTAAGGCTACTTGTAATTGCGTATCAATAACGATAAGGAAACTGTTATTTAGCACTGTACTGGCATCACTAGAGAATAATTTTCTAATTACACCACTTGGTAAGTTACTGTAAGATAATCTAAAAGCACATAAGCCATTTGGTGCCGGTATGTTTCGGAGTTCATTCTTATCCAGTTTCACTTTTTTATTTAATGAATCGACTATTACCTTGCCCTTGAGCGGCTTTGTATCTGTATCAATTTGAAAAATACGACCTGCATTACTATCGGTAAAGAATATTGATCCATTATCAATAATCATTGAACTAATTTGTAACTCATGAAACAAATGATTAGTGATTCCAAAATTTGTATCTATCAAGGTCGTTTTATCTTGACTAGCTTTACAAAGCAATATGATATTCGAATGTTTTTTCCAAATTAAGGCATGAAATGTACCCTCTTTAAATTCATCCGGCCAAGCAACTAACCCATGACTTTGATAGTTAACACTCTTGGGCAAAACATAACAGTCAAAGTTTGATTCTAATAAGTCAACCTGCTCCGTTTCGAGATCATTACTAAAATCTTCAATTCTCAGATCATTCAAATGAATTCTAATGATTCTAGAATTTTTAGCATCAAGTAGTAACAAGTCATTTCTCAATCTGCATAATGAGCAAATTTCAGTATTTTTAAAACTAAATTCAGCAGTTAAATTATTGCCAATGGCGTCAAAGATAAAAAAACTATTTGAAATGCCTTGAATCAAAACGATATTGAAATCGCGGCCCATGTAGATGCATGAAGAGAAGGGCTCATTAATCTTCGCTTTTTCATTTCGCAATACTTCTTTTTTAAAAGCCCCTAATACAGCTGGTTTTGGGCGTTTCACTTCATCATCTATACCGCGTAAAAACCAGAAAGTTTTATCAGAAAACTCCTGTGAATTAATACTCATATTAATTTGCTCGCTAATTTAAAATTTTATTGTTGTCCTAGTGTAGTCGAACTTATTAATAAAGAAATAATTGGGCTATCATTGGAATTAATAGGGTAAATATCGGTTAAATCTGCACCATTTTTGTTGGAATAGCATTGGGTATCTTCTCGGGGTGTCACTGTTATTCAAAATTATCATCACCAAAAATCGCAGGCGTATTGCCTTTGCAGTAAAGTTTTGCTGTTTGCTCATTGATCCCCTGTGGTTAAATTGCTGTAACACTTTCAAAGTGCTGTCTTTGTTCCTTTAATTAAATCACCCAACGATTTTGGTTCCATAACAATACCATTGCTGGTTATATCATTTTCTCACCAAGTTTTATTGTGGGAAACCATATGCTAGCAGCCTAAAGCGATGAGAACCTTAACTTGTAGCCAACAATTCACCAATTCTATAATCTGGTCATTATAACCATGCAAAGGATAGATAAAGTGAACGATACCCCTGTTGATAATAATCAGAAAAAAGCGGAGCGCTCTGATGGCTGAACAAAAAACCACTAACAACGATCCGTTGATTGGCAAAACTACTAAAGCGTTGCGCAGTTTGGGGCCGATATTTGCCTTCGTTCGGCCTTATAAGTTGGTCGCTGCTGCTGCGATGATGATATTGGTTGTGACTGCATTGGCAAAATTATCAATGGGACAGGGCTTTCACTTTATTATCAATAACGGTTTTGTAAACGGCACGGAGGCGTTGCTGATGCAGGCTAATTTGTTGTTTATTGTGCTGATCACACTGCTGGCAGCAGGTACGGCGATGCGTTTCTATTTGATGACTTGGTTAGGTGAGCGGGTGAGCGCAGATATACGCAAAGCGGTATTTAAGCGGATTATTCATTTACATCCGGGTTATTTCGAAGAAAACCGCAGTGGTGAAATTATGTCTCGTTTGACCGCTGATACTTCGGTATTACAGAGTATTATCGGCACCTCTTTTGCGGTTTCTTTGGGCAATATATTGATGTTGATTGGCAGTGTAGTGATGTTGCTGGTGATTAATTTTAAATTAACCTTGCTGGTCATCGCTTTCGTACCAGTGATCTTGATACCGATGTCTTTTTTTGGTCGTAAAGTTCGCCAACTGGCTAGCAGCAGCCAGGGAGCCGTTGCTGACATTAGCACCTTTGCCGGAGAAATCATCCAGAATATCAAGGTAGTACAAGGTTATACCCGTGAGTCGCAAGAACAACAGGCTTTTGATCATGAAGCAGAAAGAGCTTTTGAGTTGGCCAAACACAGGGTAAAGCACAGAGCATTAATGATTGGTGCGGTCAGCTTTCTTACTTTTAGTGCGATTGATCTGATGTTTTGGGTGGGCGGTATGGATGTGCAGGCTGGCAGAATGAGTGGCGGGGAGCTTGGGGCTTTTGTCTTTTATGCGGTGATGGTGGCTTTTTCGATGGCTGGGGTGGCTGAAATTTATGGTGAACTGCAAAGGGCCGCTGGTGCGTCGAAACGTTTGATCGAACTACTTCAGACTGAGAGTCAAATTCGCAACCCGGCCTCGCCACTGCCATTTTTCAATGTCGACGAAATAAGCAATGATACTGTGATTGAATTCAAGCAGGTCGACTTTCATTATCCTTCACGCCCTGATAGTCCAGCATTAACAGACATTAATCTGCTGATCCCCAAAAATAAGGTGACTGCCATTGTTGGTCCATCCGGCGCAGGTAAAACGACCTTGTTCTAATTACTGCAACGTTTTATGACCTTAAACACGGATGCATCGAATTTCATCAACGGGATATTACCCAGCTGAGTCTCAAAGAATTGAGGCAGGCCAGTGATGAAGAGGTGATGGAGGCCGCCAGACGCGCTCATGCCGATGATTTTATTCAACAATTACCCGAGGGTTATGGCAGTTTTCTGGGTGAAAAAGGGGTGCGTTTGTCTGGCGGTGAACAACAACGGGTAGCGTTGGCTCGGGCCATTTTGAAAAACCCGCAAGTGTTGCTACTCGATGAAGCGACCAGTGCGCTGGATGCTAAAAGTGAATTTCATGTGCAGGCGGCATTAAGCGAATTAATGGTCAATCGAACCACGCTTATCATTGCGCATCGCTTGTCCACCGTCATCCACGCCGACATGATTGTGGTGATGGAGCAGGGAAGGATAGTGGCGACTGGTGATCATTCGACGTTATATGAAACCTCTCCACTGTACAAAGAGTTGTGTGATTTACAGTTTGGTGATCCGGGGGAGCACTCAAAGCAACAAGGCAGTTGACTTGGTTACTGTCTATCACTACTCACCACCCTAAATCCGCCGGATTGCTCATGCCCTGATGGCATTGATAACAAGACAATTCTAAGCTTTGATAAAACTGGTGATCAGCATCATCACCACCTCTGTAAGGAATGGTCTCTAGCGGTAGTTTATGAGCGATGCCTTTATGACAATCGATGCAGGTTTTTTCTCTTTGCTTTTGATTTGGTCTTTGGGCATGTTGATGTACCAGTGAGGCGCGAGATTGCTGAGCTTTAAAATCCATCGCGGCAAAGTTGTGGCAGTTGCGGCATTCTCTCGAATCCGAATTTTCGAGGCTAGACCAGACTCGGTTGGCTAATCGCAGCCGATGTTGATTGAACTTTTCAGGGCTATCAACTGTACCCAGTAATTTATGAAATAACTCATTGGTGGCGGTGATTTTGCGCACTATCATATGCTCCCACTCCTTCGGTACATGACAGTCTGGACAGGTCGCCCGCACCCCGGAAGGGTTTTTAAAATGTGCGGTTTGGCGGTATTCCTGATAAACGTTATCTTCCATTTCATGGCAGCTGATGCAAAATTCCATGGTATTGGTGGCGGCTAATACGGTATGAAAACCACCCCAGAAGATGATCCCGACAAGCATGAATACCATCGCCGCGCCCAGCGTCGTGCCAAGAATGACTTTGTGTGATAACAGCTGTCTTAAGTGATTTGGCATCACAATACGCTGATATCAATGGCTTTAGGCGTGGTAATGCACATTTCACGACATAAACCACAGCCGACGCAGGTATCCGAGTTGATAGATGGTTTTCCGCCTTGCCATAATAGGGTATCAGCAATAGGACAGCTACCCCGGCAAGCGCCGCATTCTGGACCTGAATAGGCAATGCAAATAGTTTCGTCGATGACAGCTTTGCCTAGCGGTGGGCATTCTTGTGCGGTTGGTTGATGTGGCGCTTCATGCTCTGGTTTTTCTGGTGAGAGAGCCGGAAAGATCAACGCTTTATCTTCACAAGCTGTTACACAAGCCCAGTCCTTACACAAATGACAACCTTTGTTGAGAACGTCTAATGCAGGTGTATTCACCACTTCGGCACCACAGCGGATCGGCAGTGGGAAAATCACCTCATGGGGGCAAGCCTCGATACAAGCATTGCAGCGAGTGCAGGCGAGTAAAAAATCCAGCTCATCTTTGGCAAATGGCGGTCTGAACCAGTGCTTTGCTTTAGCTGTTGCTCGCTGATCAATAACCTCGACTCCGGCATTAACCGTGCGTGTCAGTATGTCTTTAAAAAAGCCTCGTCGATCCATTGGTTACATCCTCATTACCATCGGTTGTACCATCATCCATAAGTTAAACGTGGTAATACCAACAGCAAATAACAGCATTGGTAATAGTTGAATGCCTTTAGCGGCAAATAGTCGGTGTCCCCGGTGACGGATGATTTGCACCGAGAGTAAAAAGCCGATGACGATAAGCCCCGCTTGCAGGGCAAAGAGTAGCGTTTGCGGCAGCAATAATTCGCTATGCCGCAGGTGTTTTTCCATCATGCTCAGGGGCAATAAATCGGTGCCCAGCGGATTGCTGAATAGTTGACCCCAATCGTTGCTTTCGCGCAACAGGTGATTGAGGTTATGCGCCAGATGATAAGAAAATGCCAGTGGCAATGCGGTAAAGGCAAAACCACTAAATAGTTTTTTATAGCGCGGGGCTTTGAGTAACTTTTGAGTGATGGCGATCATTAAGGCATAAATCCCGATGGGTACGACGGTGTAGACACTCAAACCTAGGGTGAAGCTGATAAGCAGTTGGCCACTATCGCCGAGCCATTGACCGAGTTCGCCAATGCCGGCTTGCCAGCCATCGAGCATGGTCAAGCCGTGAAAACTGGTTAGTGCCAACAATACCAGCATAAAAAACGCTTCGTCCAGATGGGGGCGAGCATCTTGTATCGCTTCAACACTGGGTGTACGAACTCGCCAGCCAACATTTTTTGACGGACAGCTTTGGGTGCAGTTGCCGCACGAGGTGCAATAAGTGCTTTCTTGCATACGGCCGATGATTAATCCGGTCGGGCAGGGCGCAATGGTGTCGTTGCCATGAAAACAGGCCAGTGATTTGCAGCTTTTGCAGATGTCAGGATCGATGGTTCGCAGCGCAATCGGAGCCAGTTGTGAATACACCCCAACGGTTCTGCCGACCGGGCACATATAACGGCAAAAAGCTTTGTTCTCAAACAATGCCAACATCAGGGTTGCGCCGACAATCATCGCCAGAGCCAACAGTGCGGTGGTATAAGGGCTGGCGACAATACCAACACCCAGCTCAAGCCAAGTTAGGGTGGTGAACAGTATGGTGGCAGGCCACAAATTACGTAACCAAGTGGGCACGGTTAAATTCAAACTGGTATGCGGGGCACCGCGACGCCAAATTCGTCGTTTCACCAGCCAGCTGGCGATATTATCCCAAGGACATAAGGCACACCATGCTGAGCCAGTGAACAAAATGGCGATGACTACGCCGCTCCACCACAGGTTCCAAGTTAATGTGGTGGCGAGGTTACGTTCGGGGATCGCCGTGCCCCATAAACCTGCGCCAATGACCAATAAAAACAGTAGGGCGAAGACGATTTTTAATATCAATAATGGCCAAGTATGTTGGCTCAACCAGCCAAATGCGCCACCAATCAACGGCAATTTTTGTAGTGGCAATACCGGATAACGCTTGTGTCCCGGGGCTTGGGTTTGCAATGTCCACAGGCAAACGCCTGCCATGAAAAAACCGATTAACAAGGCCCAGCCTAGGGGTAAACCCGGATGTGTCATGGTCATGAGGGAGCCTGTTCTTCTGCTTGGGTTTGTGACGGGGCTTGTGAAGAGATTGGTGAAGCGCCTTGCTGGATTTTGGCGCGTTTGATGCGTTTTTTCTGTAGCAAATTAACCCCAATCAGAATAAACAGCAGCAAAGCAACAGTGGCTCCAATGGGGCCAATTGGCGGCACACTGCCGACTTGTAAAGGAAAGTCGATTTCATAAGGTTCGCCATTTTGTCTAAACTCAGCACGAATAAAATAATGGCCGTTTTCGGTGAACATAAACCCTTGACGATAAACCCCATCGTCTAGCTGTTGGCTGCCCAGCGTTTCAATTGGCTTGCTCTTTTCGAAAAAGCTGTCGTCACGCACCGTAAAAGTCACTTGAGTATCCAGGACTTGACCGTTATCAATGCGGGTGGCATAGAGGTTTACCCGACCGTGTTCGTTGGGTTTGGCAAACGCCGGAAAGACCATATAGGTAATATAATAATCACCCAGTTGGGTTTCGACCGCCATGCTTGGTGGAGTGTTAGAATCTTCATTAAGACTATAAGCCGGACGCCCGAGCACATGATGCGCCAGTGCCGATGTGCTGATCAGGCAAAGTATGAGGAGAAATAATTTGTTCATCTACAGCTCCTTAATAGGGATGCTATTTTCATTATCTTGATAGGTATTGGCACGATAGGCTTTGGAATGATGACCACAGCCTTGATTCGGCTGGTCTTTAGGGGATATCACAAACGTCATGGCATCCTTGGGACAAGCGGCAATACAGGCGCTGCAATTATTGCATTCCTGACCAAAATCATCGTGCATTGGGTCCAACGAAAATTCACACACCGCATTGCATTTACCACAATCATTACATGACTCAACCTTGCGTTTGATACGCAACAAACGATAGCGACCGAGCATGGAGTACAGCGCACCGCCGGGGCAGATATAACGGCAAAATCCTCGTCGGGCGACCAACAAATCAAACAGTAAAGTAGCGATAAAAAATAAGGTGCCGCTGGTGAATCCTGACAACGCAATGCTGAAATACAGCTCACGACCAATCACTGCTGGTGGGTAAAAACTGGCGATCAATATGGTGCCGCTCCAAGTCGAAAACCCTAAAGCCAGCGCTAATGCGAGATATTTAAACCGTTTGTCGAAGCTGCGTTGACCAAATGACCAGCCCATTTTATTGAGTAGCACAGCCAGATTACTGTTGAGTTCGTAAAGCAAGGTTGCCGGACAAATCCAACCACAAAAGAAGCGCCCGGCAATTAAGGTGGCGAGTAGCGGAATAAGTGCGGTGAGCACAAAAGGCCAGTAAATTTCCAGTCCGGCAGCCATTTGATTAATTACTGCCAGCGGATCGGTTAGTTTGACGCCGAATAACTGTCCAGACCAAGTGGTGCCTTTGATGAGGTCCAAATCATGCTCTGGATCTGAAATAAAAGGGGTGGTGATGAACGCCATACTGTCGTATAAAACTTGCTCTGATGAGGACAGATGTTTGTAAGCATGAGCGGCGACATAGTTTTGATAAACGCTCAGCATCGGCAGTAAAATCAGCATCGAAAATACCGTGCTTAAACAGACCCAACGCAGCTTATTGAGATGCTTCAAGAGAGGCTCGAATTTCATGATACTTGCCTCACCGCATCAAGAGTATGAATAGGAATGACTTTAATTGCTTGGGGAATTTGAATACAGCTACGCTCACATAACCCGCAACCCACGCAAGCATCTTGCACATGAGGTTGTTCCATAAAACCCACTTTAATGGCAACATCCTGCAAAGGGCAAGCACGATAGCAAACCCCACAAGATTTGTTTTGAAACGACAGGCAAAGTTGTTCATCAACCCTAGCCATGCCCATTTTAACTTCGGCAATAATCGGTTCGATTTTGCGGGTGATAGGTTGAATCGCCCCCGTCGGACAGGCATCGCCGCATTTCATACATAAAATACAGGCTTTCTCTCTGGGGGTAATATAAGGCGTACCTTGTGAGGCAAGGCCGTTTTCGGTGGAAAAAAACTTAATACAGTTATTAGGGCAAATCTCAGCACATTGATTGCAGCGAATACAACGACTGACAAAATCCTCTTCTTTAAGTGCACCGGGCGGACGTAAATAACGCTGACCCATCTGCTGAACTCGAAACGCCGCTTTGACCAGCGTAGTCTTTAAAAAGGTTCCCGCCGCCACCAGTACACCGAGTTGTTTTAATGCTTGTCTTCTTTTCACTGTGTGGCTCCATCAAAATGGGTTACATTTATTCTACGGAAAAAACGAGAATGAATTCTCGTCTACGTCGCACTAACGCTGGCGTAGACGAGGTTTCAACCTCGTTAATGTTGAGAGATTATTGCTGTTTTAACTGGCGATCAAATCTTCTCAATCCGGCAGGCCAATTTCTTGAAATCCACCTGACCGGACACCGGATCCCATACCCGACTAGTAATACCATTGGCCAGCCATTTGTTCTTCTTCGGGTCTGCACTGTCAGCCACCGATAGATTCCAAGGACCAAACATATAACCGCGAGGTACATTGTTACGCGCCGGTTTGACCAACGAATCGGTGCCGCCGACTTGCGCTTTGGCTTCGAGCGAACCGCGTCTTGAGATCACTTTGACCCACTCACCATCTTTGATGCCCAAATCAGCAGCATCGTCAGCGTGCATTTCGATATACATCTCAGGCACTAAACGTCGTGTGGTTGGGCTGCGATTCGATTTAGCGGTGTGGAAATGCTCATACACTACGCCTAATCCCATCCAGAACGGGTATTTATCTTTAGGCACTTTTTGCCATGGAATGCCACGGAATTCCTCATCAGGTAAGTCCGGAGTCAAACCCATATCTCGGGCTTTAATAATCAAATCTTGATGGTCGATGGTGTAGTGATCTTTCTTCACGCCAAATTCCATCAGTTTTTTGGTCACAGCCTCACGCTCGCTATAATCCTGTTGGCAGAGCTTCATATGCACCTTGCCATCTTTGGTGCGAAAATAACCATAAGGACGACTATCCCATTGACCTTCCTGCATCATATAACGACGTTTGCTACCACCAGTTTTGGCGGCTTCATAGCTAGGTGCGGGCCATTGAATGCCTCGCAGTGCTTTTAATTGTTCATAAGGACTGATGCCATCAAGTTTTTCACGTTCAAGGATCCCCGTTAAATCGGCGTCGGTACCGGCTGAGGCGCGGCAAACATCCCTGAATACTTCTTCTGCATCATATTCGCCGTCAGCACCTTTTTGGTAGGGGAAGATCTTATCGCCATCCATACCGAGTAAATCGGCAATTTCTTTACCTTTGTCGATAACCATATCCATATCAGGACGACAACCAGTTGGGCCTTGTGCGGCTTTTTCGACAATGTTAATGCGTCGCTCAGAGCTGATATAAACCCCGTTAACTTCACCCCAAGTAGAGGCGGGGAAGATCACATCGGCATATAAATTATTCGGCGCATGACGATAAATTTCCTGTACCACGTTGAACGTTTTTTCTAATGCCGGACGCACCAGATTAAACTGATCAGGTAAGTCAATGTGAGTGGCATAAACCAAGAACATCGCTTTCAAATCGCCTTTTAATGCCCGCTCCATCATACCTACGGCATAACCCGGGTTGGCGGAGTTGGCGGCAGTGTCGAGATTCTTCTCAGGCACCCGCCACATGTTAGCCATATGCGCACGATGTTTAAGGTTGCCTAAACCTTCATTGAACGGTAGACGACCGGTTAAACCACCGGTAAAACGCTCACCCATAGCATTAGGCTGGCCGGTCATTGAGAAAGGTCCACAACCTGGTTTAGCTAAGTTGCCAGTTAACGTCAGCAGGTTAATCAGCGAAATGACATTATGCTGACCGTGAATGTGCTGGTTATAACCGATGCCCCACATGATGATGACGCCGCCATAACCTTTACCATCTTGTTTGCCTTTACTGCGAGCCAGACGTTTGCGGGTAGCGTCAGCAAACATACCGGCAATACGACGAATAAGGGCAGGAGAAACGTCATGATTGGTGCCGCCCATACGATCTTGTACTTGCTCTGGGCTGTATTGGTTTTTCACTCCGTCTATGTACTCTTCCCAACCAGTGACATGGGCTTTAAGAAAGTCCCAGTCAATCACATCGTTGTGGTCTTTAAGCAACACATGCGCAAGAGCGTTGAGGAAACTGATATCGCCGTTGAGAATAGGCACATGCACATTATTACTGCTGTTGATATCGTCATAACCTTTGCTGGTGCCGGTATAACGAGGGTCAACCACGACCGTTGGAATGTCTTTTTTCTGTTTATGATCGGCAATGCGCCAGAAAATAATCGGATGAGATTCGCGAGCGTTATGGCCAAAATGCATCACCATATCGGCCAGCTCAATATCGTCATAAGCCAACGGCGGCGTATCTGAGCCGAGTGTGGCAAAGTAGCCAGTCACCGCAGAGGTCATACACATCCGCGCGTTAGCTTCGATGGTATTTGAGCCGAGCACCCCTTTCATAAACAGGTTTTCGAGATACTGGCCTTCCATTGTCAGCTGACCTGAGCCGTACAATGAAATCGAGTTACCAGTGTATTTTTTGGCAAAGTGAGCGACTTTACGCGCCACCATGTCAGAAGCATCGTGATAGGGCACTCTGACAAAATGTTCTTCATCAAAAGAGCCTTTGGTTTGGCTGATAAATTCGATATCGCCGTGACCGGGTTTGCTCCACTCTTCCCACACGTCTTTACGCACATAAGGTTCGCCTTCCATGCGGTCGACGTACATTGGCTCGGCGGCGGTCAATCCCTTGATACACTGGAGCCCATAGTTGGTTGGGTGATCTTTGTCTGGGCGCATTGACACGATTTTGCCGTTTTCGGCCTGAATAATAGTGCCGCAGCCAACGCCGCAATAGGGGCATTGTGCCAGTGCGGTGGTGCGTTTGGTACCACTTGGTTTGGGTGCTGATTCGAGTTCTGGGTTGGCACCGGCATAAAGGCTGGAGCCGCCGACCATGGTGGTCGCAATAAATCCGCTACCTTTGAGAAAGTTGCGACGTGACACTTCGGTAGAGAGTTTGCCAGTTAATTTGGTCCGTTTCATGATTTATTCTCCGGGCTTAAAGTACGCATATAGCTGATAATATCTTCGATTTCTTGTTCGCTCAGGTTGGCCAGCCCTTTGGGGCCGACAAAAGGCAACATGCGAGTATTATCGCGACCGTGTTTGATGGTTTCGCGAATAAATCCATCACTGGCTTTGCTTAAAAAACCAACCTTGCCAATCGCGGTGCCGGAGCTTCCCGCCAGATAACCATCGCCTTTATCGCCATGACAAGTAGCGCAAATATCCTTGAACCATAACTCGCCTTTACGTGGGTCACCCTGCGCGGCTCGTTGTGCTTCAACCGCTTGTGAGCGATTAGGCAAGGTCTCATGATCACGAAGAAAAGCCACAATCGCCTGAACATCTGTACGACTCAGATGAGCATAAGGTGGCATAGACGTACCGGGGCGACCATCGCGAATGGTACTCATCAGAAATTTATCGCTGGCGATGGAGAGTAATTGTGGGTTGGTCAGCGAGGGGGCTAACCCGGGTTTACCAATGGCATCCGCCTGATGGCAAAACACACAGTTTTGGTTATACAAGGTTTTGCCTTTGTTGATCAGCGCATCGTCTGCTGCATTGGCTGAAACACTCAATCCCAGCCCAACAATCAGACTGGCTATCAACGGGTGTTTGGTTTTTTTCATGGCACACATCCAGATGACTAAAATAAAGTAAAGAGTAAGTGAGTCAGATAATGGACCTGTGCAGAATTGGTTTCTTGATGTAAATCAATTTTCCCTAGCGGGAAAAGTACAATGGTCGGGTTTATTGATGTGGGTCAAGGAATGGGGTGGTAAGAATTAATCGTCAAAATAAGTTGTGACTTAAATAAGGTAAGTTGACAAATAGTCAACATATGTCTATGCTTTTATGCAATTAACTTGAAATGGCAAGGATCAGCATGAATGTTATTTGTAAAAGACCTTTTAACGAGGCAGCTAGCAAGTATCCAAATGAGCGAGTCGCATTAATGGATATGTATAGGACATTGAGTCACTACGATTTCAAAACTCCGGATCAATTAAGGGCGATTTACCCTAGCTTAGACAACTTTAAATACAAGGATAAGTGGTGGGTATTAGACGTTGGTGGCAATCATTTACGGGTGATTATTTTTATCCAATTTCTAAACAAGCGAATGTACGTAAAGCATATTGTTAATCATGATGATTATAACAAATTAACCCAGAAATACCGTAAGGCAACAGACAGGAGATAATATTATGAGTCAACCCGAACTGCTTGAAGCTTGGCAATCTTTTATGATCACCGCGCAACCTTACGTCAATATTGACAATGAACAAACCTACAACGACACCCTCGAAACGCTGGAACAAGTGCTTAAATGCGCTGATGATAGCGAAGACGATCCGCTCAACCCATTAATTGATGTACTGAGTAATGCGATTGCCAAATATGAAGCGAAAGATGAAGCACTCATGGCTTTTGTTAAGGAAGCACAAGCGATCCCCGCCGACCTTGCTTTACTGCGAACATTGATGCGACAGCATCAACTGACGGGCAGTGACTTGCCGGAAATAGGCGATAAAACCATGGTGTCTAAAGTGCTTAACGGGCAAAGACGGTTAAATCGCAACGCCATTGAAAAACTCTCACTCCGCTTTGGGCTGAGTCCAGCATTGTTTTTTGATGCTGCCTGCTGATTTCCATTATTTCCAAAATCAAATCGAATCAAAAAACGCTTTAACCAGCGGCTGTGATTTAGCCTGAGTCAAACAGCAGGCACTGAGTTCAAAAGGTTCGATGTCGCCGACGTTTTCTAGATATTGTACTCGCTCTTTGACTGGGCTGTTTTCGACCACCACCTGCGGCACGATGCCGACGCCACACCCTAACGCTACCATACTGACCAATGCTTCATGACCGGAGACGGTGGCGTAAATATTCGGTTTGCCCTGCTGTTTTTTTCTATACCATGAATCGAAGCGTTTGCGCACCTGACCATGTTCCGCCAATATGATCGGAATGTCAGACCAAGTGATCGGCTTGTGTGAGTGCTCACTTGCCTGGAGTAATTGTTGTACTTTGCAGGGGATCGTCGGGGCAATTACGGCAAGCTCTATGGTCGCCAAATGAACAAAATGAACACTGCGAGGCAGGTTTTCAGGATTCGCTGCAATGACAAAATCTACCGCTTTATTATGCAATTGTTCTAATGCCACAGAGGCATCACCCGTGGTGAGCATGATTTCAACCAATGGATGTTGCTGACGAAAGCGTTCAAGCAAGGCGGGTAAATGGCTATATGCGGCTGTCACTGAGCAATAAATATGTAGCTTGCCAGTCAGCGATTGCTGCTGTTGACTCAGTGAGTGTTTAAATTGCTGCCATAACTGGACTTGCTGTTCAGCATAATCTTTAAACGCCAAACCCGCCTCAGTCAACGACACATTACGATTGTCACGATGCAATAAATCACAGCCCGCCTGTTGCTCAAGCCGTTGAATCAAACGGCTTAAAGTCGATGGGCTGACATGAAAGGCCAGTGCGGTTTTGGCAAAATGCAGGGTTTGACTGAGATGGATAAACATCGCTAAGGCTTTTTGGTCCATGGAGGGCTCCGCGCAATTAATAATGAACCATCGATTATTGCACTAAACGCAATACAATGGTGCAAATAAATCGTTTTTCTGCAATAACATTGTAGGTTATGCTGTGTCCATCGTGAATTGGTCAGTCAATTCACCACCCTAAAAATTTAATTTGGAGTTAGCAGCATGAGCAATTATTTTAATACTTTGAACTTAAGTGAAAAACTTAAGCAATTGGGAAAATGTCGTTTTATGAAACGTGAAGAGTTCAGCGATGGCTGTAACTTCATCAAAGACTGGAATATTGTCATTGTTGGCTGTGGTGCTCAAGGTTTAAATCAAGGTTTAAACATGCGCGACTCAGGTTTATCCATCACTTATGCGTTGCGTGATGCGGCAATTGCTGAAAAACGTCAATCTTGGCAGTGGGCGACTGAAAACGGCTTTAAAGTCGGCAGTTATGACGAAGTGATCCCGCAAGCAGATTTAGTCTTAAACCTAACCCCTGATAAACAACATACTTCTGCGGTTAGCGCCGTTATGCCGCTAATGAAACAAGGTTCAACTCTGTCTTATTCACATGGTTTTAATATTGTTGAAGAAGGGATGCAAGTTCGTTCTGATATCACTGTAGTGATGGTCGCGCCTAAGTGTCCTGGTACTGAGGTTCGTGAAGAATACAAACGCGGCTTTGGTGTACCAACTCTTATCGCCGTTCACCCTGAGAACGATCCGCAAGGCAACGGTCTGGCGATTGCCAAAGCTTATGCCAGTGCAACCGGTGGCGACAGAGCAGGTGTATTAGAATCGTCATTTATCGCCGAAGTTAAATCAGATTTGATGGGTGAGCAAACCATTTTGTGTGGCATGTTACAAACCGCCGCATTATTGGGTCACCGACATTTGATTGCTAATGGCGTTGACGCCGGTTATGCCCGTAAATTATTGCAATACGGTCTAGAAACCACTACCGAAGGGCTGAAATACGGCGGCATCACTAACATGATGGACAGATTGTCAAACCCAGCCAAAATCAAAGCATTTGATATGGCTGAAGAGTTAAAAGACATTTTACGTCCATTATTTCAAAAACATATGGATGACATCATTGAAGGTCACTTCTCAGCGACTATGATGGAAGACTGGAAAAATGATGACGCCAACTTGCTGAAATGGCGTGCTCAAACCACCGATTCTTCATTCGAACAAGCCCCTGATTGCGACACCCCAATCACTGAGCAAGAATACTATGACAAAGGCATTTTCGTTGTTGCGATGATTAAAGCGGGTGTTGAACTCGCCTTTGATGCCATGGTTGCATCGGGCATTGTTGATGAGTCGGCTTATTATGAGTCATTGCACGAAACGCCATTAATCGCCAACTGTATCGCCCGTAACAAGCTGTACGAAATGAACATCGTTATTTCTGATACTGCTGAATACGGCAACTACTTGTTCGCTCATAAAGCAGTGCCTTTACTGGAAGAATTCGTCGCCAGATTAAGCCTTGAAGATTTGGGCGAGGGGCTTAAAAATACTTCAAACGGCGTAGATAATGCCCGTTTAATCGAAGTAAACGAAGCCATCCGTAGCCACGGTGTTGAAGTGATTGGTAAGGAGTTACGCGGTTATATGACCGATATGAAGCAAATTGTAGAAGCTAATGGTTAAGCTTCGCTAAATGAATAATTAAAGGCACCTTCGGGTGCCTTTTTTTGTGGTTGAGCAGTGTGAGGGGTGATCAGGCTGCAATAACCCATTGATTGTCTTGTGCTTCGAGGACCAACTTTTCCATTGAGGCTTTCACTTCGGTTGTTGCCAGTTTGTCTAGCAAGGGTTTGATGTGGCTTTGCTGGTCTTTAGATTCCAGATAAAGCGCTCTGATAGCGACATCTGAGGTGCGGGGAAGGCCGGTTTGTTCTTTCTCCCATCGCGCAACTGTTTGACCATCAACCCCAAGCAATTCTCCCAAGGTTTTTTGTGACATATTCAATTCAATGCGAAAAAATCGAATCTCATCACCAATCAGTGATCGCACATGGCTGATCAGGCTGTTGCCAATCTGCTGATGCAAACCATCAACATCAGCGATACTGATAAACTCTTCACCATCAACTGATTCAATGGTATAGCCGTTAGACAAATAAATATTAGGTAAACCACTTTCAATATAATGATACATTTTTCTTGCCTCTGATTGGTTGAGTTGGTTAATCGGTTAATTGATCCAGACTGTGATCAACGTTGCCGTTGGGTCATAGTCATGGTTTCTTAGCGCCACAACCAGGTTGATTAATTGCCCGGCGGCAATGCCCCGAAGATTAAATTTCCAGTCGCCATTGGAGCTCTGGTATGGTCCTTCTGAAAATAAACTGTGTGGGCTTTTTAATAGCGACAATATTTGTCGCAAGGTCACTGAGCGTTCGTCCATTCTTTGCCGTACATGTTTACTCAAGCGGATCCTTGCGGTGTGATTTGTCGCCAGATCAATTATGATTTTTCTTGCGCTACGCTCAGTCAGTGGAAACTGGGCAATTAACACAGGTTTGTTGTTATCCATTAATCACCTATCATTCTGATAGTTAAGTGCGCTATCGTCAAGTTATTTTGTCCATTAAATTTGTTAATGAACCCGTATCATCTTATTTATCTACTATATAGTGCAGATTGAAAAATTGACATGATAAAAGGTGTTAATTTTAGAATTGATGTTAAACGGAGGTTTTATGCTTGGAGTATCGAGTTTAAATGAAATAAAAGGCGTGTTTACTAAACCGAAAACACGCCTGAAAATTACTTAAACAAATCCAAATCAACCGCATGGGCCATGGCTTTATAACCGGCGGCGTTAGGGTGTAGGTTATCACCAATATGTAAGGCAGGATTGATTTGCTGTGGATCATTTGGGTCACGCAAAGCGGCATCAAAATCCACATAACCATCAAATGCGTCGCTGGTGCGGATCCATTCGTTCAGTGCTTGACGTTTTACTTCACCTTCTGGGGTGTAATAAGCCGCCCCTTTATATGGCAGTAAGGTACCACCGATCACTTTGATGTCACGGCTATGGGCTTTGGTGATAACTTGCTTCATACCAGCAATCAGCTGGGCGGCAGTGACATGATCAGCGGTATCACCCTCAGGTAAAATAAAGCCGATTTCAGGCAAACCAATGTCGTTGGTGCCGTGTTCAATCAGAATATGGGTAACGCCGGATAGTCCGAGCACATCTGAATCAAGACGGGCCGTGGCTGCCGGGCCGAAGACTGTCGCAGGTGCCAGTAAACGATTGCCAGAAATCGCCGCATTGACTACGCTGGTATTTTTCATTCCCGGTTGAGCTAAAAAGCGTCGGGCCAGTTCGCTGGGGTAGTTGTTTGAAGCGTCCAAATCAGCGCCAAAACCATCGGTCAATGAAGCACCAATGGCGACTATGGTTCGGGTATTGCGGTGGCTTAATACATCAACACCACTGGTGAAATAAGAAAAATCAACGGTAGTGTTGGTCGGCATGGTTTCGTTGGTAGTGGCATCGCCCGAAACGGACACATAGGACGTTTTATTGGCAACATCATCAATAGTCGGTAGTGGAGATTCACCAGCGACATACAAGTTGATGGCAAGGTCGCTGTCGTTAGCCACACTCAAATCAACCGGATCACTAAAGACATCAGCACCAATCGGGATAATAATCGATGACTCGCCACCAAAAGTTAAGATGTTTAGCGAGCCTGACACAATGGTTGAATCAATATCCCTGATGCCAACACTGGCCGCATCAACCGTTAATGGTTTGTCACCAAAAGTATTAGAGACTCGAACACGAATAGTGTCGCCACCCAAACTCAAATGCACAATACTGCGCACGGTTTGATTGTTCAGTGCATTGGCAACAAAAGGGGGGCGCAAAATTTGATTGCCCTGAGGACTAAAAGCAAAGCTGGCCACCCACTTTTGGTCTTGTCGATGATCATCAGCATGAACGCCGACAGAAAATGAACTGGCAAATAATAACGAAGTGGCGATAGCCAAGGTTTTACGACGGCTAGTGGTGATAGTTTTAATAGCGATTTTCATAGAAGGTATATCCTTAAATAATACATTTGAACACGATGAAAAAACGCGGTGTTTTTTCACGACATAAGTGGATGTGCGAAACCCAGATATCGTAATGAGCCAGTAAAATGCTAAGTAAACTCAATACGACGAGCAAAATCTTCCTTAAGTACACGGTTGAAGATGATATAGAAACACCGATGGGAAATCAATCAAACCAATTTGGCAACATTGCTTTGTGACTGCTGCGAAAAACATTCGAATTGTTCCACACCGTGACTGGGGATATACTACTGACTATTAGCTGTCGCCTGACTTACTTTAAAAGAAATCCGTTATGAACATTAAATATCCCCTTGGTATTCAAATGTTTTCTGAAATTCGTGAAGAAGGTTACATTTATCTGGATAAAACCGCCCTTATCCACCAGCTGGTGACTTCAGGCAAAGCCTATTTTCTTTCTCGTCCTCGCGGTTTTGGTAAATCCCTGTTGGTATTCACACTTGAATCCTTGTTCAGCGGTCATAAAGCACTGTTTGAAGGGGGGCTATTGCAGATAGCGACTATGATTTTACTGAATATCCGGTAGTGATATTGGAGTTTTCAGCGGTTGATGTCAGGCAGGGTGAAAACCTGGAACAATACATTCTCAACGTTACCGACGATTGTGCCGAGCAATATGGCATAACCCTCGAAATTGATAATTATGAACAGCGTTTTGCCGAGCTGGTGAACAAGCTTCATCTTAAAACTGGCAAAAAAGTGGTTTTATTGGTGGATGAATACGGCAAACCGATCCTTGATAACTTACTTAACGACCAGTTAAGTGAGATCAGAAATGTGATGAATCGGTTTTATGCCGGGGTAAAATCACTCGATAAACACCTTAAGTTTGTTTTTATTACTGGGGTTTCGAAGTTTGCCAAAGTTAGTGTATTTTCTGGTATGAACCATTTAAGGGATATTTCAATGGACAGGCGTTATGCCACTTTATGTGGTGTTACGCAGCAGGAACTTGACAGTAATTTCAGCCAGCCGATTAATGAATTGGCCAACCTAGAACAGTTGGATCTGATGCAAACGCTGGCCAAAATCAAGCACTGGTATAATGGTTATACCTTTGAAGAAAATGCTCCCGGAGTTTATAATCCTTTTTCATTATTTCGTCTGTTCGACACTAAAAAATTCGGCAATTATTGGTTTACCACTGCCACACCAACCTTCTTATTGGACTTATTACCACAAAGAAAATACCAACTGCAAAACCTGACTGAACAAAAAGTGAGTGCCGCTGTTTTTCAATCCAGTGATGCACAAACCATGGAAATCCATGCGCTGCTGTTTCAAACCGGGTATTTAACCATAAAAGACTATACCGCTCCCTTGTACCAACTGGACTTTCCGAATTACGCAGTCAAAAAAACCTTTTACGATTCGGTGGCTGCCCGTTATTCAACGTTGGGCTTGAGTGTCAGTGAAGGTTATGCTTTTCAGCTCACTGAGCTGCTACACGCTGGCAATCTGGATGCGTTTTTTAAAATGCTCAACGTTTTCTTTGCTAATATCCCCTACGGCATCACCTTACAGCATGAGAAATATTATCAGTCGTTGTTCTATGCCCTTTTTATGCTGATTGGATTATCCATCGAAGCGGAAGTTCAAACCAATGAGGTCCGTATTGATTGTGTGGTGCAGACCGATGATACAGTTTACATCATCGAATTTAAGTTAAACGGCAGCAAAGAAGACGCCCTGCAACAGATCTACGATAAAACTATGCGTTAAAACACCAAGGAAGTGATAAGTCGATTATTTTGCTCGGTGTTGAGTTTGATCAAGAAAGTCGTAACTTGGGTGATTTTATTCAGGTGACAGGGTGAATTTACCGACAGGGTTTGGTTGCCAGTGTTCACAAGGTTATTGTCAAACCCGACCGTTTCGATAGGCGAAATAAGCTATTGCTCTATATGATCAAAACCCTCGATGAATTACGTATTTCCCCACACTTCATCCATACTGTAATAAGCAATAAAAAACGCACACGCTATTATTTGGCAGTCAGAACCTGATGAGTTATCCGTAACGAAAGGTGAGTCATGCAGCAATATGATATTTTTATCAGTTATCGTACTACCCACGCCGATTGGGTCGAAACTCTTGCGCTCAATTTAAAGGCTCAGGGTTATAAGGTGTTTCTCGATCGCTGGGAAGTGGTGGCTGGAAACAGGGTTGTCGCTGATCTTTATGAGGGATTGAAACACTCGAAACAGGCTATTTTGATTGCAGCACCTGATACCGTTGATTCTAGTTGGGTGCAAGATGAATATGATTTGATGCTTGCTCGCAAAAATAGCGGTGATGGTTTTCGTTTTATTCCGGTAGTGATAGGGGATTTTCCTGATTTTCCTTTTCTTAAAAATGTTCAGGCAGTGGATTTTGGTGGCTATTTTGATGATAGAAACCCGACATTGTATCGTCAGGCTTTTCAACGCCGCATCGCAATGTGGTTTATGACAATATTGATATTGTTAACTTTACTATCACTGTGGTTTTTACGCCGATATCGTCACCCGTTAGTTGTGTCTATCTCGGCTAACCCTGCGTTATTGTTCGAACAGCCACCAGCCCAGCTGAAACAAGCTCGCACCCGGTTGAAACAAACCAATCGACTCGATACTGTGTTATCAAATAATCATATCACAGGTAAAATTCTGGATACCGCGATTGCCTTTTTTGACTGCTCTTTTGCCAGCTCCTTTGACAAGGGGAGCAACGAACAGCAACTGGCGATATTGGCTAAAAGGCTTGGTGGTGAAATATTGCCAATGGCTGATTCAGTAGCCGATGATTCAGGTTTATGGCTTAGAGAAATTCGTTTGTCGGCAGACTTCCCGTTAAACGTCAGTCACTGTTTATTTTGTTTTGTGCCACCCGATAGCCCGCCGCAAAGTGTGATCAATACATTAAACAATAATCCTGATAAAACACGTTTGCAGATCACTTGTTTGATAGCTCAAACCAGCGACGATCAGCAGAACAAGCAGCAGCCCTTGTATCAACTGACTCAGGATCGTAACAATAATATTATCACCCCGTCGGTGGTAGCATTAACTCGGTTATTACTCGATCCGTCGCCGCAAAATGTGCTGGCGGGTGTGATGGCAGAGCAAATGGCATTAACCCAGTTATCGCCTTATCAGCTGGGTGGTGGGGTTAATCGTGAAGCGATTTTCTTTGGTCGGCAAGAAATCATTGCTCATGTGATGAACCGCGAACCAGCTAATTATTTGCAGGTCAGTGGCCGTCAGTTAGGCAAGTCTTCAATCCTCAAAGCCCTTGAGCGACGTTATCAGAATATGCCGAATATTAACTGTTTGTATCTGTCGTTGGCGAATAAGGTGTTGATCCCCCGGTTGGCCTCTCGGCTGAAATTGCCCAAACAAGCGGGCATTGAATCCATTACTGAACATGTAGTAGCTAGTGAAGGGCGCTTTTTGTTTTTGATTGATGAAGCAGATAAATTTGTACGTCATGAGTTGCAAAATGATTATCGGATTTTGGATGCGATGGGAGCCATGAGTGAAGAGGGCCATTGTCAGTTCATTATCGCTGGATTCTGGGAGTTGTATGAGCAGGCGGTATTGGATTATCAATCGCCGTTGAAAAACTTCGCCGAAGTCATCCAGCTTGGTGAACTTGAATAAGATGCTTGCCGGGCACTGGCCACTGAGCCGATGCAAACTATGAATCTGAGTTATGAAAATCCAGCGCTGGTGGAGCAGCTATTAATTGAAACCGGTCAGCGGGCCAATTTGATGGCTATTACCTGTCATCAGTTATTAACTACTTTGCAACCCAATCAACGGCTGATAACCAGTAGTGATGTTGAGCGGGCATTGCATAGTGATAAAACCCTCGATGCGCTCAAAGGTTGGGATGCAATGACTGACAATGCTATGGCCTGTCAGTTGGATCGAATTGTGGTGTTTGCCACTATCAATGAACAAAGCTTTGATTTGGCCTGGTTGGTTAATCTGTTAAATAGTCATGGATTAACCGTCGATGGCCAGTTGCTTGATAGCAGCCTAGCCCGGCTGACATTGGGTTTTATTCTGGGACGAACTAAAGACCGGGATGGGTTTTATTTCTTTCGTGTGCCCTTGTTTCGTCAATTGATTTTGCGAGACTCGCCCGAAGTTAAATTGCAGTTGGCATTGAAAGCGTGGTCATAATTGTAATTTTGTTTTATATGGTCAGGGCCAACATCCGAAGCCTGACCCCACTTTTCACCTACTACATATCATCCCTGCACATAACAGTATCCCTTGTTATGTCAGCCCAGTATCGGTAAGGCCAATAATCATGGTAATCGACCAGCAATTTTTTATTTACTGTCCAACGCTCATGTTGTAATATTATCTTTCACAAGTTTAATGTTTGTGTCTGTTTTATCTTATTGGATGATTTATATCCTTACACCTCACCTGTTACAGCAAAAGATGCAAAGTATGATGAATAAACTCAAGTTTGGATTTACTGGCAAGTCTGATGCTTTAAACCATCTGTCTGTTAAACTCGGGCAGTGGTGGTATATTTTTTTCGCTGCTGTTGGCTCGGCACTTATTAGTATTTGTGCTTCATATACGGGGATTTTTGATTTCTCAAAAAAACTGAAAAATGCCGATGTTTTCGGTGATTATATTTTTGCGTTGATGTTGAATCCTTGGCTCGGTATTGGATTAGGCTGTTTTGCTATCGTTTATGGTGGTAAAGGAACTTATGCTGATTTGGATAACTTGAATAGACGTAATGCTCAATTGCGCGAAGAAAATGAAGAAGTGGGATTTTTAAAAGCAAAATTGAACAGTATTGCCGAGGATTCTGAATCGCTACAAAACCAGTTATTTGATTTGCAAGTGAAGCTGGTGCAAACGTGGTTAAAAGGCAGTGCTAGGCAACTAAGACTTGGGGCAAGTGAACGGATAACTATCTATTACTTTATTGATAGTCATTTCTATTTGCTGGCAAGATATTCTCAGAACCCGGTTTTTACAGAAATTCACAGACAAAAGTTTTCGAGAAATCACGGAGTGATTAGTCAGGCGTGGCAGAATAAAATATGTATTGATATTATAGACTGTCCTTTATATAAAAAAGATCCCGAGGCATATGCACAATACATGCATCAGCGTTATGGGTATGATTTGGATAAAGTTGACTCCTTGACGATGAAAAGCCATCAATACGTTGCAATTTCCATTGTGGATGCAGATAATCATATTGGTGTTATTGTATTTGAATCTGAAAATAACTTTTTCAAAGCGCAAAAAGTGTCACAAGTGAAACGATATTGCACTGATTACCAAAGTTATATGGTTGATTTTATCGCGGGAAGTATTCTGTATGATAAATCAGCTAAAACAACGACTCAAAATGTTGACCATGACTTTGTTGTCAGGTCACGACAAGGGCAAGATCATGAATAAGTTGCGTGCCATAATGGCTTACTTTTGTTCAAACCATTCGCCTCAAAGCGAATTATCAAAAGCAAGATTGACCAAGCTGGTTTATTTGGCTGACTGGTATTCGGCACTGGTGGATAATGAAAAGATGACTGATATTGATTGGGTGTTTAACCATCACGGTCCTAATATGGATGATGCCACTGAACTGACGCATTTGGAGAATGATTTCTCTGTTATGATCCAAAAAACAATCTATGGTGCTGATAAATATATTATTTCTTATTCAGGTCATGCCGTTGATCAGCACTTTTCGGAGAATGAATTAAATATTTTAGATACGATTATTAGAAAAACCCAATCCCTGTATTTTAATGAACTCGTTGATTTTGTTTATTCAACCTATCCGGTCTCATCAAATGAGCGATGCAGTAAATTGGATTTGCTTTCATTAGCCGGACAATATAAGGCTGAGCAATATAAATCAGTACATGTTTGAGTATGTGAAATTACTCAACACTTACGTTGAAACATCTCTTTTAAGTGATGCTCTAGTGCTAACCTCACCTAAATTGCCGCTTATTTTGACGTTATACGAATTAGAGGCGTATACGTTTCAAACTTCTACGAGTCGGTTTTTCGAAGAAGAAAAGCAAAGAAAGCATAACGACAAGTTTGCCTAATAGTGACTAAACCTTAAATAAACCTCCTTTTTTTCCTTCTCTCTCCTGCTAACTCAAAAAAACTCGCCTAACCCATTCATAGCCAAATCAGCGAACATTAATCACAAGCAAACCAAAGGGTTTTCCTGGAGCTGACCATGAGCAAATTACATTCTATGATTATCGGGCTGGGCACGGTGATGTTATTGTCTGGCTGTAATATGACGTCGAAATTGACGACTTTATTACCCGATAGCAACAACACAGCAGCCGCGTCTACTGTACAACAGGCACCTGACGAAGGGGCGTTTTATCAATGTCGTGATGAGATTGTCGCGATGGACCGCAGTGCTGGTCAAAACGCGTCGCTGGCTCAGTATTTGGCCTCGGCTAATGCCATTCCTGGTTGTCTGCAAACGGTAGCCAGTACTCATTCCTTTATTACCCAACAACAGATGATGCAATTACATGCGCTGGCGGTGCTCAATTACCTTAAAGGTGGTGATATCGGCAAGTCGCGTATTGAGCTGGCCAGTTTTAAACAGGATTTCAGCGGTCGGGATTTGTATTTTGCCGACCAAAGCTCGTTTATCGACACTTTTGATTTATTGCTCAATGATTCAGGACATGGGGCCGATCAGGTCAACTTGAACGTCAACAAAACCCTGCTGGCAGAATTTAAACGTAAACAATATTGGGCTAGTCATTGAGCCAGGGATTATGAGGAGAATAAGTATGTTGAATTCCAATCTAAAAGTGTGGGTTCTAGCGGTCAGTTTGACGTCAAGCAGTGTACTGGCAGCCGGACAACAATCAGACTGGCAACCGGTATCGAGTGAAAAATTGATTCAGTTGCCTGCCAATTACATCAATCAAACCATCGAAAGTGATTTTTTGGCTTCGCCACTGGCGGCACAAATTGACGCACTCGATGCCGATATGGTTGAAACCGTCACCACCATGCATGATTTGAAAAGTGCTATTGATGGTGGTCTTGGTGGTGCTCTTGATGGTGTGAGTAGTGATGAGCAGGTTGAGTTAAAACATCAGTTTTTGCAGGCCAAATCGGACTATCTGGATTTGATGGGGCAGAAACAAATTCTCGATCAGCAGGCGATGGATACCCGGCGTAAAATTTATGAAAAAGTCTTGGTTAAGGTCAATAAATCCAATGCGCAAGCCAATAGCCGCGAAGTGATTGAATTGAAGCAGGCGCAGAAAAGTGCCCGTAAACGGATGGAAAGCGCCAAGGCACTGGTCGATAACGCCTTGCTTGAAGCGGGTGACACCAATACTGACTACAACAATGATTACGCCAAAAATGTGTCGAAACTCGAAGCGTTAAAATCGGCGATCAATGCTCATGCAGCTAATGCTTCGCCTGCCATTGATGGCCAGCAAGTCAGTAAATCGGATTATGTTCGTCATCTGTTGACCAGTTTAAATGCCGAGCAAGCAATATTCGATCAGGAAAAACTGATGCTCAGTTATATGGCCAAACTGGTCGCGATGGATGCGCAAACGCTGGAGCATCAATTACTGGCGTCATCTGAGCAGGATGAAACGCAAAAAGCCCAACGGGCACGCACCAGTTTGTCTGGTAATACTGACTTATTTATCGCTCAATAAAAGGCGGCAGGAGAACATCATGAAAACTTTTAAATCGTCACTTTTTAGTATTAAAGGCGGCTTGTTGGGAAGTGCCTTATTAACCACGCTATTGTTAGGTCAAAGTGCTCAAGCGGCCAATATTCATAGCGTCGAAAGCCTTGAGCGTGAACGCGCTTCATTGATTGACCTTATTGTTGATGAGCAATATGACGCCGACAGTCGTCGCAAGCACATCAAGCGTTACTATCGTCGCTTGACCGATATTGAGCGTATGGTGCTCAGAGATGAGCGTTTGGTCGGTAACAACGATGCCACAGTGAAACGAGCTTTCAGTAATTATGATCTGACCTTTTTGGTCCATGCTAGTGCCGAGGCAAAACGTGATATCACTGACCATTGGTTGTCGCAATCGGGTTTGTCGTCGGCAACGGTAATGTCAACCAGAGCAGGTAGAAGATAATGATTGCCGTATCACAAAGTGTATCGAAAACAGAGCTGGAAACCATGCCATTGCTGGCGCGTCCGCCGTTGATTTTTGGCCTATTAAAAACTCTGGGTTATGGCGTTGGCGGCTTGGTGATTGTGATGGCGTTGGCGGTGTATATGACCCAGATGGAATTATCACTCATGTTGGCTTGGTTTGAGAAGGTGTTCAGTATCAGCTTTGTGGTGATTTATTTGGCCTTGATGGCATTAGGAATACTGGCGGGAATTCGCCTAGATTGCCCAGCTGAGTCGGATTATTGGTTTGAAGTTGGTCAGCAAGCCGCTGGTGGTGTGGCGACGTTAGCGCTCACTTACACTTTGTTGGGGCTTAGCATGGGCATTGGCTCGTTGGCTGATCAACAGATCACCCCAGATAGCATTCAGCAAATTATTCAGGGGCTGACTGGCCATTTTTCTACCGCCTTTATGACTACGGTAGTGGGTTTACCCTCAGCCAATGCGTTGCGGGCATTTGTGTCGATACGTAAAGCTAAGTTACAAATGGCTGGGTTACAAACTCAGCATTGAGGAGAAATATCATGAAAACGCTATTGTTTATTGGTTTGATCGCCAGCTCTGTGGTGTATTTGGCAGTTAATGAGTCATCAGCGGTATCGCAATGGCTACAACAGCAATCGCCTGAAAGTCAGATGGAAAAAATAACTTCATCGTTGAATGAGTCGCTTAATAGCAAAGTAGAACAACAAGTTGCGGCTTTCAGGGAGCAAGTACAAGCAGAACATCAAGCGCAAATTGCCGGATTGCAGGGGCAAGTCGCGGATATGGAACAACAGATGGCAGTGTTGCAAGCACAAAAAGTAACTGTTCAACCTCATACCACCCAACCTCAGCTAATCGCTGCTGTTCAGTCTGATGTCGTCGAAATCGCTGTCGTTGATAGAGATAGCTTTGATAGTGAGATAGCTCAAGCAGATGAAGTTACTGAACCTTTGATGACTAATCTGCAACGACGCAAAGCTTTGCAAAACCTATCTCAGCGTATGGCACTAAAAGCCTTGAGTATGGGCAGATGATCAGCGCTGGCAACAAATTTGACCATCGTTATCTGACGTCTGGTACTGTGATTTGTTGCCTGTTATTTATCGGTTATTACTGGTACTTTCAACAACTGGTTAATACCCTTGAGCCACTAACAATGCAGGACAGCCAACAGACACAGCAGATGGCATCAAAGCCATTAGTGATGACTAAAGTGTCATTGCCTTCACCGCCGCCGCTCCCGTCTGTGACAAAAATAGAAAAAGTCGCTAAACAAAAACCATCTGCTGTAAAACCTGCCGCTAAACAAGCTAAGCGGCAAAAAACCAAGCCTGAACCTACTAAACCTCAACAAACGATAGTTGATGTGTCAAAAAATAGCGCCGAACTGGCTGATGGCGGACAATTATTACAGCAGGTAGAAGCGGGGCAGGGACCCGGGATTGAAATTGCTTGGCCTAAGTCATTTGCCCAACGTAAACGTCTATTTACCACCTTGACTCAATGTTTAGGGGTTCAGTTGGGCATTTTAGTGGACGATTCAGTCTATCCTATCAAGCAAAAACTCAACGCTTATAGTCGTTTGGTTAGAGTGGTTAGCGGCGTTATGTTACCGGCTGAAAGCCGTTTGTATCAGCGCTCTCGCCGAACCGGAACCCCGGTGCGGCTTTTTCCCCGAGCGCTGGATGCGCGGTTATTGGCGGGGTTGAGGCAGTTATCACCAATGCCATTTCAAGCGATTCAGTCGGTGCGCGGATTATATGTGTTAAAAGGACAACGGTTGTTTATTGAGGATTTGCAGATGGATGGTCGTGCCGTTAGCGGTCAGGTATTGCTGGCTGATGGCTGTGGTTGATTATCATTAGACGCTTGTTTTTGACCTTAGCCGCCCTATCTGTGATAATCGCCGCTGTTTTTTCAGCCTCTTACAGTGATCAGAAGAAGACCCCATGACAGTACAAATTCTAAATGAGAGCAGCCGCTTGATGCAGGCCGGTGAGTATGCCCAAGCTATTGGCCAATTATCCTCAGTTTTGCAAGCCGATCCAAAGTCGGCAGCGGCCTTTAGAGGTTTGGCTTATTGTCATGCCAAACTGGGCAATTGGCAAAAAGCGCTGATGGCTAACCTCAGTTGTCTTGGCCATGATGGCAACAAAGTTGAAGACTTGGAAATGTTGCTCAACATCGTGGCGGCCAGTAACCTCGATAGCTATGTCGATTTGATTGAAGCATCGTTAAAAGTGGCGATGAAACATCCCCAGTTAGTTAAACAGGCCAGCGTGTTGTTGGCGGTGCAATTTAAAGCCAAATATCGCGCCATTTTTACCAGCAAGACGCCATCAATGTTGTCTTCTTTTGCCAGCATGTTACGCGATGAGAGTTTACGACAGCTGCTCAAAACCGCGTGCATGACCGATTATACCTTTGAAAACCTACTGCTGACGGCTCGTTATGAGCTGCTACAAGGGGCAGCTGTGGGTCATAGCATCGTCGATTATCGATATTTTTTATCGGCTTTGGTCAGTCAAACTTTGTTGAATGACGGCTTGTATCATACTGCTGAAAAAGACCTGCTGTTGTTAGAGCAAATGAAGTCAAACAACACCGTTGAAGCGGTGTTATTACGTATGTGTTACGCTGATTTTGCCACTGCGATGACGCTGTTTGAAAGCCATAAAGCCGAGCTGCAAGCCAGTGGTCTAACCGAGCTGGTGGCTGATTTTGATTTTTATGTTGCAGTGATGGCCAATAGTCAGGCCGGTGCAGCTGTTAAAATTAAAGACAAAACGTCAAAAGCGGTGCAGTCATTTTATCAGCAGCATCCTTACCCTAAATATAAAGCGATACAAAGTAGTTCGGCTGGTCTGAAACAGATTTTCACCTATCTTGGTAAAACGATGCCAACGGCACCGACGGTATTGATTGCTGGTTGCGGTACTGGCAAACATGCCATTGAGCTGGCGATCATGCACCCTGAAATGAAAATGACCGCGATTGATTTGAGTCCTGTCAGTATCGCTTATGCCCAATTGATGGCTAAGCGTTTTGGTTTGCGCAATATTGAATTTAAAGTGTTGGATATTCTGGATATTGCCAGCCTCGAACAGTCATTTGATTACATTGCCTGTACCGGTGTATTACATCACATGAAAAAACCTCAGCTGGGTCTTAATGCGTTATCGGCCGTGCTTAAAGCTGATGGCGTAATGAACCTGTCTTTTTATAGTAAAGCCGCCCGTAAAGGTTTGGCCTCAATTAAAGCCAAAGCACTGACTTACCTTGAGACCAAGGATGTGGGTGTGACGCCCGAAGGTGTGCGTCGCTGGCGTAGTCAATTAAGCGCCGAGGACCGAACCAGTCGCTGGTTTAGCACGGGTGAGTTTTTTGCTTTAAATGGTTTGTATCAACAGTTATTCCATCCCCAGCAAAGTGAATATTCAGCCATTGAACTTGAAAGTTTGCTCAATGCCGCCGAGCTTAAATTTGCCTGGATGCCTGTCAGTGAACCAAACATGATGCGCTTTAAAGCGGCTTTTGCCCAATACCCTGTGCCCGAAGGCGGCGAGAGTTTGACCTATTGGAATGAATTTGAAAAAATCTGTCCTGATTACTTTTTTGCCCAGTTTCAATTCTTTGTCTTGAAATAGCACTGTAGGAACGAACTCCAGCTGGTGATTGTTGTGGATTTGTCTGGTTAAACCTCATGTACACACATAAATGGATATATGTGCTATATTTTCGTTATGATGATATGTTTTGCAAGGTCTGATTATGTCAATGTTAACGATCAAAGTGTTCAAAAACGGCAATTTAAAGGCGGTCCGCATACCGGATGAACTGAGGTTCCACCCTGTTCGCAGACAGTTAACGAGGCTCATGGATAAATTTGCCGCTCTTCCTGATGATGTGTTTGAACAGGGGAGAGAGTTTGAGGAAGAAATTGATCGGATGTAGAGGAGGGTCCCTGTGCCCTCCTGTTTTTTATAATCACTTATACTCGGGCTCAATTGCGTTCAAGATTGGATATTTTATGTCACAGCTGGCAACCGAATTACCACTAACAATGCCTGAGTATTTACAAGGTGAACTAACGGCTGACAATAAACATGAGTTTATTGATAGTGAAGTTTCTGCCATGACAGGAGCCAGTGAAGCACACAACACCATCACTTTGAATTTTGCCGCAGAGTTGAGAGCTGAGCTAAAAGGTAAAAGCTGTAAACCGTTTATGGCGGATATGATGGTGAATGCTGTGGGGGATGTGTATTACCCGGATGTGATGGTGGTGTGTGACGAGCATCAGGAAGATTCGAGTCGTATAAAACATGCGCCAAAATTGATTGTTGATGTGTTATCTCAGTCCACCAGAGCGTTTGACCATTCAACCAAGCAAACCAAATATTTACAAATTCCTTCCTTAGAATATTACATTTTGGTGGAACAAGATTTTTGCGAAATCTCGGTGCTAAGCCGTGCCGCCGGATTTATTCCGCAATATTATTATTTGGGCGGCGACATCAGATTTCCATTAATTGATGCGATAGTCAGTGTTAATGACATTTATGATCGCATCGATAATGAAGATAAAAAACGTTATTTAACGTCTCTGGTGAGCTGAATCAAATCACTTGTGAGTACCCACTTTTTACTGAGATCTGGCATTTGATGGGGTTATAATATAGGCAATGCCATTGGTGTCATTTTTTATCGTACCATTGATTCTAAATTCAACGACTATATCCCTTGCTTGAGCAGAGAGAAGACTAGAAAGTAAGGCTTTGTCAGTATCGTCAAAGTACAAGTAATAGTAGTTTTGTGTTGTGCTGCCCAATGTAGCGTCACCAGTTTGTGAAGCCACACAAGTCGCTTTATCGAGTATCACATAGTGAACGGCTGTATCTGTGCTTTTGTTCATGTAAAACCCACGGATCTTAGAGTGTATCGATCTAGAATTTGTCACCCCATCCAAGCAGGCGGCATAGGTATTCATTGATGGCATTAACGCGGTTAATAGTGGTAACAAAAACCATTTAGTTTTCAATTTGTTTCTCCAAAGTGTATTAGTTTAGTCGTTGTTGAGGGCTTGAATCTATTTTTCACCGATTATACTAAAAACCTCCCTAAGCTTTCCATAAACCTGATTAAGCGATTTAATTGATTGGTTAAAAGAGGCTGTAATGCGCGGGTTGTCTGGTTTATTAATATTGATCATCAGTTTGTTGTTGCCTTCTCAGGCGATGGCAGGCGGGCGACCGAATTTGCTCATTATCGGTGACTATGACGATAAATATGCAGCGAAAGAAAGCATAGCAACAGGCGTTACCAGCGAACGTCGGGTGTTTAAGCGGGTGATAAATAGCCTTTCTAATCAACTACATGACGTCGGTTTTGATGTGTATGATGAAACCGCAGTGACATTGGACAAGCAACAAGCTGATCACAATGATGATATCCGTAGAACTGACACCGATATCATCGAGATTGCCCGCACCATTCAATATCCGCCGATAGACGTGGTGGTGTTGTTTTCGATTAATGCCAACGCCGAAAGTCAGGGCTCCTCTATAAGTAAAAGAAGCAAAATTCGTATTCGCCTTGACGGGCGTTTGTTGAATGTCAGCACCGGCCAGCAGTTGGGCAGTTTTGAGGTGAAAAACCCGGACCACTGGAGTGCATCATCAAGCTGTGAGCAACAATGTTTGCTCGAAACCATTAGTGACCAAAGCACCGCGTTAGCCACTCGTTTGGGTCATGTATTAGGGCAGCGACTGAATGGTTTGATTGCCGATAGTGGTGCAGATAATGCGTTGTTAAGCGCCTTCACTTTGGTGTTTGACAATTTTTCAGCCGATGAGATGATGGCGATTGAAGAATATTTGGTGGTCTTTTCTGGCTATCGTAGCCATCGACCAATTTATAACTCGATGACCCGGGCTGAAATCTGGTATCAATCCACCATTAATACCGCCAAATTAAACCGTAATTTGCATAAAATGCTGACCCACTTGGCTTTACGCGGCATCGTGCAGTTCTCTGGTAATACTTTTTCTTTGCAAAAAATCAATATGCGTCAACGGAGGAAAAGCTGATGACTCGTTTTTTATGTGTGCTGCTTGTATCCGTCATGCTTAGCGGGTGGTCGTCGATGGTGAAGGCGCAAGCGCAAGCAATCAATGAAGGCTGGAAAATAGCGGTGTTACCCAATACCGCAGTGTCAATCAAACCTCAATATCAGCCCGCGTTTAAACGGGTTAAAGGCATTTTATCATCGTCTTTGCAAAGTGCGGGTTATGCCGTTTTCAGCGAAAGTCAACTGGGTTTGGCCGATTGTATCAATCGTCAATGCCAGCCAATGACTGAAAGTGAATTGCTTGAACATACTCGCAGTACGCTCAAAACCAATGCTCAAAACAGCACTAAAAGCTATGATAGCGAAATTAATTTGTTGTTGATTTATGACCTCATTATCAGCCAAAAAAGCGATAGCTGGCATATTCGAATTCCGGCTTATACCCTAGACTTAGACAGTGGTGAGCAGGGTGACCATTGGACTGGGGCACAGCGGGAATTTGCCAAATCGTCTATCCGAAACTGTCTTGGCAGTTGTCTCACCAACTGGTTGGCTCAAAGTGCTGCCAGTATTGCCAGAGATGCAGCACATGGGGTGATTTTACAATTGGATGAACGTGAGCGACTGATTAATTACCAGCTCACGTTGCAATCTTTTACCCCCGATGAAACCGCTGAGATTGAACAACTATTGAAAGATAATGTGCCAGATTTACAAAGCGAATTCTCATTCACAAAGGAATTGAATCGTCATTCGCATTTTTTACATCAGCTGATTAGCCGTCAATATCATTATCTGACGCCTGTTGCCAGTGGCTTTTTAACCCGTCGTTTACAGCAGTTGATCGCATCGAATCAGTTGGCGGCTACAGTGAGCTATGATGGTGATCAGCGTCGCTTTGTTATTGCTCGTCAGGGCATGGCTTATTTCACTGAGTATGTATTGGCTATGTTGTTATTAACCCTTGGTACAATTGCTGGGGTGATGAATTGGCAACATAAGTTACGAGCGATTAAACACAGCAAAACGCAACAGATAGAGAAAAACAGTCTTATTGAAGCCAGACAATTGATGCTGGCGGGTCAACGCTATCAGGCTTTAGATTTGTTGGCGGGTCTTCAGTGTGGTGGTGAGCGTGGTGATGTCGTCACAGCCTTGAGTGAGCAAGTTATTAATCAGATGGGACTTTTGACTGGGCGTATTGTCGGTCATGGGGCTTTAGCGAATGTTGAATTCTATTGCTCAGATAATTTGGCTATTGGGCGCAGTGCCAATAGTCATGATGGCGTCATTGGTATTGGTTATAAACGATTATCTCGTCGTGGTAAGCAAACTTTGTTGAATCGTTGCGGTGATGATTTTATTGTCAGCGATAGTGGTAGTAGTAACGGCAGTTGGCTGGATGGTCAGCCGCTGGCGAGTGCTCAGCGATTAAGGGATGGATCTATTCTTGCGTTGGGAGGTCAACGATCACAGGTTTTAGGCGATCAGCATACGCCGGATCAGGCAGGATGTTGCCGACTGGCAATGCAATTGCCGCCGCAATCACCCGGCACCTTGATCATTAAGCCACAAAATGAGTTGGCGGCAATGTTAGATCATACTGCGTTAACCGTAAACTGGCCGACTTTGGCCGCTGATCGGCTAAAAACCTGGGTATTGCCCGGTGCCGAATTAACGATTGGGCTGGATAGTCAAGGCCAGCTTGATTTTGCCGGAATGAGAGGATCTCGACCCATCGCTGTGCTTGTTTTTGCCAATGGTTTTGCCAAGGGTTTGAAAATAAAGCCTTTAATACCTGCTAGTTTAACCATAGATGGGGTTAAGATTGACCATGAGGTGCCTGTATGTGCAGGGGCTGAGGTGAGGTTAAACGGGGTATTGATGAGTTTTGAGCAGGGCTGAGCTTTGGTTTTATGTTGGGATCTACATTGGGGTTTGAGTTGAGAGTGGAGCAGTTGGCATCAATTTTGCGATATGATGATCAAACAAGGGAGCAAATGAACAAAAGCTAGTGTCTGTTGCCATTATTGAGGTCGGAAGTTGCCGTTGGATGGGTCAACAATTTTCCTGTCGCTGGCAATTATTACCGTCCGGTGAGGAGTTGTGAGATGAAAAAATATTGTTTCAGCGTGGTGGCTGGCCTGATTGCGGGTGTGAGCATCAGCAGTTGTACTTCTAACGAAGTGTTGCCGGAAGATAAACGCTCGGGCACTATGCGCGGTGCCGATAACAAGTTTCAGTCGCCTCAACCTTTTCAAGGCAAGGGCATGTTGAAAATGGACTCGCTGCCACCGGGCATGAACAACAACATTAATGATTATGCCCGTGGGGTAATGCATCAGCTGATAAGCAACCTACAATACGTTAATAATCAAACGCCGATTGGGGTGTCGAGTTTTGTTTTTTTGGATTCTAATTTAAAACAAACCTCGTTGTTGGGTTATCAGCTGGCTGAAAGTTTTGTGCACGAAATTCACCAGATTGGCATTCCGGTGATTGATTTTAAAACCATGGATTTTATTCGGGTGACCGCTCAGGGTGATTTTATTTTCAGCCGAGATTTTCTCGAATTACAATCAGCGGTGCCGATCCAATATATTTTAACCGGTACCTTGACTAAGCATCAGCGAGGTTATCTGGTGAATGCCCGGATCATTGGTTTGGTATCCAAAGCGGTTGTTGCTTCGGCACAGGGGTTTATTCCTAATCGGGTGGTTGATTCGTTGATATCTAATGATGGTACAGATGGCATTAGCCTCAGTCGCAGACCTTAATCTGCTTACGTTCACTCAATGATAAAGAGTTAAATTATGAAAGTGATCACAGTTTTAATTAGTACGGCATTAACCTTAGGGTTAAGCGGTTGTATGTCGACATTTTTTGCCGACGATTCGCGTTTATGCATCGGTGATAACGGAGTTTATCAACGTTGCGGCGGTAATGGCATTAATGCCATCCAATCAAACGCGCCAATCATTGGCACTGGGATGTCGATTGAAGAGCAGCAGCGTGAAATGTCGGTAGCATCGATGCACGATAATCAACGACTGTTTGAGCCGCGTTATCATCATAAAGTGCTGGGCGAGTATGTTGAGCAATTGGCTATTCACCTGATGCACAGCATTGCTCCAGAGGATCTGGTGGGGCCGATTGCAATCACGTCGTTTGTTCAATTTGATTCAACCCTGAACCGAGCGGATGTGCTGGGTAACCAGTTATCAGAGTTATTTTTTGTTGAGCTACAACAATATGGTCTGCCAGTGGTGGACTACAAAGTCACACCGTTTGTTAAAGTCACCTCAACTGGTGATTTTGTATTCTCTCGCGATACCCGTCAACTCGAACGTCAACAGTCATTTGGTTATGTGCTCAGCGGCACTTTACTAGCCTCAGACCGTGGCATTATCGTCAATGCCCGGATTATCGGCTTGAAAGATCAAGATGTGATTGCCTCAGCCAAGGGGTTAATTCCTAGTTTTGTGTTGCCGCAGATTTATTCTGGTTAGGGGCATACGGCTTCAATGGTTTTAACGTGGTGTTTGCGTTGGGCATAAGCCAAACAAGCGTAAATGTGTTCATCATTCAACTCTGGACAAATCTTCTGTGATTTCTGGCAAACTCATGCCATTGGCCAGCATGTCTAAAACATCATATATGCTGATACGGGTATTTTTAATATAGAGTTTGCCGCTTCGCTTGCCCGGGATAATTTCTAAATAGTCTTGATATTTCATCATGGTTTGGATCCGAATATGACTACCATGCGGTATCTAGTAAGTCGCTGTTTCTGAGGTTTTGGTCTGCTGTTACCAGGCGAGCATTATGAATGATTGAAGTGGCTGCAATAATTCTGTCTGCCGGGTCATTGTTTATTTTTGCACCAAAGTTAACTGACAGCTCTGCAATTTCGGGAGAAATAGATTGAACAGAAATATTTCGAGATTGAATAAAAAGATTTAAAAAATTTGCAGCTGATGTTGCTACTTCAATCTTGCGCTTTTTTATTAGCATTGATATTTCCCAAATTGAAATATCACTAATGATTAAGGCATTGTGTTGATCTGCTTTATTAATTGCTTCGAGTGCTTTAGGTGTCAGTTTTGTTGGCTCCAATGCATCCCAAACAATTGCGCAGGTATCCATTAAAGTCATGACAAAGCATCCCATTCACAATCTGTTGGCGTGGTAACGTCATGAACCTTGGCATTGCTAGCTAGAGCTGCCAGCTGTTGTTTAGCTTGTTCTTTTTGGTTTGTTGGTGGCGTAATAGTGGCAAGCTGTTTGCCACTTGAAGTCACCGAAATTAGCTCGCCTGAATTTGCCATTTCTAAATACTTCAGAAGGTTAGCTCTAAAGTCGCTAATATTGACAGTTTGCATTTTGGTTGCCCGAATTATGTTTGTACAATCAGTTTGTACAAGGTTATAGATCAAAGCATAACAAGTCAATTTAGTCGACTGCTGAAGTGGCGGCTGATTGAAGTATTATGGCCTTTTCTGCCGGATTGGTGACTATATTGTCTTCCTGGTAGGCTGAGAGGCTTGTTTTAGACGAGGCACAGTAAATCACGTATTATATTGAAATAATTCTTATTTCAAACATATCTGAAACACAGGCAGCGATTCTCGCTCAACTAAAACGGAACGTAATTTGGTACCTCATTCACCTGTTGACAATCGGTTTCGGACACAAGGAAATCCAAATCAGACACGCGTTATTTTTGTTTCAGGTAGGCACGATCCTACATAATTAAACGCATAGGGGGGTAAACATCTCACCTAGATTCGGTTAACTATCGTCTAACGTAAATTCCTTATGTTTCGGATCCAAGCACCAAGCAAACAGCCAGTACCAATCTGGAATAATAAACATATTCGTGATTTGCCGGATATGCTCCCATAAATTTCGCTTCGAGCCATACATCTTTCGACACAGCTGGTAGGCTTCGTCGCACAACTCCAGTATCTGGTGTAAGAAAAATGCCAACAGCGTTGATAGGTACATGTTCTGAGACAGATATTTTTTGCCATGTCCGAAATTATGTTCTATTTTGTAGCCCTGATTCTTTAAGGTATTAAAGCATTCATTTTCGATTTTCCAGCGACACCGCCCAGCTCGGATCAGTCGCCAGACGTTTGATCGGGTCACTTCAAGATCGGTTACCCAACTATTTCGGTAGACTCTACCCGTTTCAATATTAACATCTTCGTATTCAAGAAAATTGACTTCTGGTGCCGTTGACTGCCCTGACAAGGGCACCCCGTTACGCCAGCGATAGCGATGCAAATGTCCCTTGTCAGTATGTTCAATCCAAGGCCAGTCATCGGTGTAGTCCGCTAGCCACGTCATTAAATACGTATGGTCGCCGGGCTTGCAGGTGAAAATGTAGTGCATGTTCAACGACAGCGTGTGCTTGATGATCGTGCTGTCACTAAATAAACCATCGCCGCCTATCAGCAAGGGTAAACGCGGGTGATCTTCTCTGAGTTTGGTGAGAAAGCGTTGTGTTGCCTTGTGTTCACAGTCTTGCTTCTTGTCCCCATCGGTATTCAGGATCGGCTCCGGCATCAGCGGAATAACTTGACGAGATTCGGGATGCATCACCGCGCCTTGCAAAACTTGATGCTGATAAGTCGTTACGTCGCCATGTACCTTAGTTAAACAACATTCACACTGAATTTTTTTTGAACTGTGGTATTGGCTGCCGTCAATCGCGACATAGAAAAGACAGCTCAGACTCAGTGGTAAGCGGAATTTGTCCAACTGCTTATCCTGCCGCAGTTGCTCGAATAATGTGTTGAATGTCGAACGATACTGCTCGCTATCAATTTCATCAAGGATATCCCTTGTCTGGGTTTCTTGCGGTAACTCAGTGGCATTGAATAAGTGCGACAGGTTGTTATCATTCAACCCAGCCTCCAGTTGTTGCTGAAATTGGAGCCAAGAGGGCTGCTGAAAAAACATGCAGGCTAAGGCCGCCATCATCACGTCGTGTTGTTTATACGTACAATGAGATTGTCGCCGATTATCAGGAATGAGGCGAAATTCATGACTAATTTTCGCGATGAGGCTGGTCAAATTCAGGTTTTTCTTAATTTTAAAGTCAGGTTGATAATTTTCGATTCTTGGTCTTAATTTCATGATTCCATTACCAATATAATAATTATGCGCATTATATACTGGCACTATCTGTCGTGCAGACATTAATTTGAGATTTTTTCAAAAAAATTCTTGCTCGTTTGCGGGAGAGGTTTATTTTTAGTGCCGCTACAGCCCTTGAATATAGGGCTTCTCAGGGAGACCGAGATCTGCTGAAACACAGGTAAAGTGATAAATATGCAAATAAACGAGCAAATCGATCACTTCAGCGAAGCGGACTATTTATCCGCTGAGTTAGTCAGTGAAATCAAACATGAATATGTTAATGGTGAAGTTTATGCCATGGCAGGTGCGAGTAAAAACCATGAACGTTTGGCAGGTAACATTTACCGTAAATTTGGTAATCACCTCGAAGACTCTCCTTGTGAGCCCTTTGCTTCAGACATGAAGGTGCGTACGCCGACTTCAAGTTATCGTTATCCGGATTGCATGGTGGTTTGTGATGATACCTCTGATGATGATTACTTCGCACAAACTCCGATTATTTTGGTTGAAGTGATCTCACGTTCAACCCGCAAAACCGACGAGCAAAGCAAACGTCTTGAATATATGAATATATCGACGTTGGAAGAATATGTGTTGATTGAGCAGGATTATGTTGATGTGACTGTTTTCAGAAAAAGTCAGGACTGGTTACCTACCTACTATTTTTTGGGTGAAACGGTGACTTTTGATTCGATTAAGCTCACTTTAGCGGTGGCAGATATTTATCATCGTGTGGTTAATGAAGATATGAGTGATTGGCTGGTGGCGTTGAAGCAATGATTCGTTATCGCATGAAATCAAAACCTTTTTAATAAGCTGATTAAACACGCAACAAATGCAATATTGCTTAACAATTAATCAACAATTTTCACTAGCAGGGAGACAAAGTTGATTGACTATTGGCAGAAATTTTTTTATGATGTTCACGGTCTTATATGTGAGCAAATTTTGAACGAATCGAAATGGACTATTATTCAACCTATTGAATTGCCAACTCGGTCATTAAACAGTCAATTTATAAAGAGAAAGAGAAGTGGTCCCCATGAAATCTATTTTTGCAGCCTTATGTTTAACTTTATCGTCGGCGATGGTTTCGGCAGCACAGCCAACACCAGCACCTGCTATGGCGTCCGCTGAACCAGCTATCAATGGTTTAATCAAAACTAATTTAACTAAGTTAGGTTTAAAAGCACAAACCATCGCTAAGTCACCGGTTAATGGTTTGTTTCAAGTGATCACTGATCGTGGTTTGTTTTATTTCAGCGAAAATGGCCAGTATTTGGTTCATGGCAAGGTTTATGACCTTAAAGAAGGCGTAGAGAATATTTCTGAATTAGCCCTTTCTCAAGTCCGTATCGACGGCGTTAAACAATTCGAAGGCGAGATGATTGTTTATCCGGCTAAAGAAGAAAAGCACATTGTTACAGTATTCACCGACACCACTTGTGGCTATTGTCGCAAACTTCATTCACAAATGGCTGACTATAACGATTTAGGTATTACCGTGCAATACCTTGCTTTTCCACGTAGTGGCATCACAGGTCCAACGTTTAAAGAATTGAAAGCGGTTTGGTGTGCAGCTGACAAACAAAAAGCGATGACCGATGTGAAAAATGGCGGTCGTATGGACGTTGCTGCAGCAAAAAGCTGTGATGCACCCATCGCTGAACAGTATGCCATGGGTATGCAAGTTGGCGTAACTGGTACTCCAGCGATTATTTTAGGCGACGGTACCATGATCCCTGGTTACCAGCCACCAGCACAGCTTTTCGCTGCGCTTGAAGGTGCTAAATAAGTCAACGTTATGTTGATATGAAAAAAGCCGCTTTTAGCGGCTTTTTTTTCGACCAGGGATGGTCGAATGCCTGCGTGCAGGAGCACAACGCAGGTAGCTAGGGATGGTCGAATGCCTGCGTGCAGGAGCACAACGCAGGTAGCCAGGGATGGTCGAATGCCTGCGTGCAGGAGCACAACGCAGGTAGCTAGGGATGGTCGAATGCCTGCGTGCAGGAGCACAACGCAGGTAGCCAGGGATGGTCGAATGCCTGCGTGCAGGAGCACAACGCAGGTAGCCTTCCTAGCCAGTTAAAGCGTTATCAGACACAGCCTCAGCGGTTTTTCAAGTTAGCTAGATTTTAAGCTAGCTCTGCCACTCAATCTATTGCACAATAAGCCGCGATCTTACCTCAACATTAAAAACCGCTAATGCAAAAACTAATAATTACACGCCCCAAAGTTGACGATTCTTTTTTACCTGACACCCTCCATCCTATTCTTAAACAGATTTATGCCAGCCGTGGTATTAAGCAAGCCAGTGAGTTGGAGACCGGTGCCAAATACCTGTTAAATTTTGACAAGTTTAGCGGCATGACGGCGGCAGTGGAATTGCTGATTGAAACTCTAGCTCAAGATAAGCGCATTATTATCGTTGGTGATTTTGATGCCGATGGGGCGACGAGCACGGCGGTGATGGTGCTGGGGCTGAAAATGCTGGGGTTTACCCGGGTTGAGTTTTTGGTACCCAACCGCTTTGGCTTTGGTTATGGCTTGACCCCTGAAATGGCTGAGTTGGTGGTGGCTCAGGGGGCAGAGCTTATTATCACGGTTGATAATGGCATATCGAGCGTTAGTGGGGTGGCTGTAGCGAAAAAAGCTGGTGTTCAGGTGTTGGTCACTGATCATCACTTACCCGGCGGACAGTTGCCAGAGGCGGATGCTATCGTTAATCCCAATCAACATGGCTGTGAGTTTTTAAGTAAGCATTTAGCTGGTGTTGGGGTGGCTTTTTATTTGCTGTCGGCGTTGAGAAGTGAATTAAAACGTCTGGGGCATTTTGATGGTAAACCACTCCCTAATATTGCTGAGTTATTAGATTTGGTCGCATTGGGTACCGTTGCTGATGTGGTGCAGCTGGATAGTAATAATCGGATTTTAATCCATCAAGGCTTGCAACGTATTCGCAGTGGGGCTTGTCGTCCGGGTATTCAGGCGTTGATTGAGGTGGCGGGCAAGCAACAAAATAAAATGGTCGCCAGCGATTTGGGTTTTGCCCTAGGACCTAGGTTAAACGCCGCCGGACGGCTTGATGACATGAGTCTGGGTATTAGTTGTTTGCTGACTGATGATCATGGTTTGGCCAAAGATATGGCTTATCAGCTCGATCAGCTGAACAAGGACCGTCGCGAAATCGAACAGGGGATGCAGCTTGAAGCGGAAAATGTGCTGTCGAGGTTAACCCTCGATGGTCAGGTGCCTGATGGTATTTGTTTGTTTCAGCCGGACTGGCATCAGGGCGTTATTGGTATTGTTGCGGGTCGAATCAAAGATAAATATCATCGTCCCACGGTCGTTTTTGCTATGGGTGATAACAATGAAATGAAAGGCTCGTCCCGCTCTATTCCCGGGTTACATATTCGTGATGTGCTCGAAGAAATCGACAGTCAATATCCGGCGTTAATTAAAAAGTTTGGTGGTCATGCCATGGCGGCAGGGTTAACTATTGATGGTGAGCGTTTTGACACCTTTAAATTGGCCTTTGAGTTGACGATCCAAAAACGTATCACTGAAGAACAACGAACATGCGCTATTTTGACTGACGGTGAGTTGTCTGCGGATTTATTCACATTGGATTTTGTTCAACTGCTCAGACAAAGTGGTCCTTGGGGACAGGCATTTGTTGAGCCAGTGTTCGAAGGGGTTTTTAGAATTGTGCAACAACGCTTAGTGGGTGAAAAACACTTAAAACTGGTGTTTCAGCATTCATCCGGTCTGACCCTTGATGGTATCTATTTTAATGTCGATTTGTCAGTTTGGCCGGATGCGTCGATAACTCAGGTGAAGGCGGCTTTTCAGTTGGATATTAATGAGTTCAGGAAGCAAATTAATGTGCAGCTGTTGGTGAAAGAATTAGAGCCTTTATAGTTAACAATTAACAGTGAAGAGTAGGGCCAAACCTTGTGCGGTTTGGCTCCTGTATTGGCTGTTACTTAATCTTCAATCAATGTTTCGCCATGAATGGGGAACCACAGGTGACTATGAGTAACGGTACCGGTGATATCGCTCTGTGCAACTAAGCTAGGCACAGCACCGTAAGCTTGGTGATCAGAATGATAAATGATATCAAGGGCGATTAAACGAGCGCCTGATTGGGTCTCATCAAAAGCACAAAAACCTAACTCACGCTTAAATTTGCCTTTACCTTTGCTATCTGTAGAGATGGCGTTAGGTGTGCCACCTAGCGTAGCGGCTTTAAATTTGCCTTCAGCTGACAGGAATAGCCCCCATACCGTATATAGACGGTTAGGCAGCAAGTTTTTAACTTTAATTGATACTGAGTTTTTGTCATCAGTGCATTTGAATTTTGCTGTGCCTTCGGCTGACAACCAATCTTTAAGTGTGACTTGTTTCATTGGTACCTGACTCGGCACTAATGGGTCAACGTCAAGCGTTGAAGGCAGGGCTGAGCTGGCGGTACCAGCGACACTGGTGTTAATAGCCACATCAGCTAGGCGAATATTGTTCAGGCTTTCATCAATCAGTGAGAGTGGTAGGCCCGCTGCTGTTAAAAAGAATGGATCAACGGAAGTTGCGAGGATCGCATCATCTGGCGTATTTTGATCAATTGGAAAAGGTTGGTTGCTGCCATCTGGGTTGAAAACGCCCATGTTGTAAAAACCAAAAGTGTTTAATGGTGGTCCGAAATCTTGGATTGGTTGACCCAATAAACGATTTCCGCCAGTAACGGCATGACCCTGGAAGGTTTCGACTTGATCAGCTGCCTGTACCGCTGCAATATTGGCTGCGACAGTTAATGCAAGTAAACATCGTGTTAGTCGTTTCATAAAATATTCCTTAGATTGGTGATCTGAACATCTAGATCTGAAAATTACGTACAAAGTCCCCTAAAAACTTCGGCTGGATTGTACTTTTTATGACCTGTTGATGCAAGCCTTATTGGTCATACTCAGTGCCATTTAGTTGAGAATGAGTTTGATAAGGTCATAATTTAATTATTTTTGTCGACGGGTTATTGGTTGGTTATCGGTTGGTTATTATGTGAATAATTATTTACTCCGGTACTGCAATTAGCCGGATATATTTGTTACAATTCGGCCCCCTCCCTTTTGCGTCATTGGGCGTAATTGGGCGCAATTTGGCGCAGTTTGAGCGCAGCAGACGGAGAATGAAAGAATAGCCATGTTAGAAGTCAACCCGGTAATAAATAAAGTCAAAGAATTACGCGAACGTACAGACGTACTTCGGGGGTACCTTTGACTATGATGCTAAGAAAGAGCGTCTAGAAGAAGTAAACAAAGAACTGGAAGATCCAGCCGTTTGGAATAAACCGGAAACAGCCCAGAACCTCGGTAAAGAAAAAGTCTCATTAGAACTGATTGTGCAGACCATTGATAACCTTGATGGTGGTTGTGAAGATGTTGAAGGTTTGGTTGAATTGGCGGTAGAAGCCGAAGATCAAGAAACCCTAGACGAAGCGATCAGCGAAAGCGATGATCTTGAAGCACAGTTGGCTAAGCTGGAGTTTAACCGGATGTTCAGCGGCAAGCACGATGTATCAAGCTGTTATCTGGATATTCAATCCGGCTCTGGTGGCACAGAAGCCCAAGATTGGGCCAACATGTTATTGCGGATGTATTTGCGTTTCGGTGAAGCCAAAGGCTTTAAAACTGAACTGATTGAAGCCACCGACGGTGATGTTGCCGGGATTAAAGGCGCAACCATCAAAATTTCCGGCGAATACGCTTATGGTTGGTTAAGAACCGAAACCGGTGTTCATCGTCTGGTGCGTAAATCCCCTTTTGATTCAAACAGTAAGCGTCACACTTCGTTTGCTTCGGCGTTTGTTTATCCTGAAATCGACGACTCCATTGAAATTGATATCAACCCGGCAGATTTGCGGATTGACACTTACCGGGCTTCCGGGGCTGGTGGTCAGCATGTTAATAAAACTGATTCGGCGGTGCGTATTACTCACTTGCCAACGAATGCGGTGGTACAGTGTCAGGCAGACAGGTCACAGCATAAAAATCGCGATCAGGCGATGAAGCTGTTAAAAGCCAAGTTGTATGAGCTGGAACTGAAAAAACAACAAGACGAAAAGCAATCGCTAGAAGACACTAAATCAGATATCGGTTGGGGCAGTCAAATTCGCTCCTACGTGCTGGATGACTCGCGGATCAAAGACCTGCGAACGGGCGTCGAAAACAGAAATACCCAAAGTGTGCTTGACGGCAATCTGGACCGCTTCCTTGAAGCGAGTTTGAAAGCTGGTTTTTAACCAGCACCTTGAAGAGATCCCTTAGAAGAGAATCGAAATGACAGACCAAATCCAACAAGATGAGAACAAACTAATTGCCGAGCGACGCGGCAAACTCGATGCCATTCGCCAAGATTGCCCAGCTAACGGCCATCCTAATGATTTCAACCGTGAGCATTATACCGGTGATTTACAAGCTAAATACGGCGATAAAACCAAAGAAGAACTAACTGAAACACCGATTGTGGTTAGTGTTGCAGGTCGTATCATGGCTAAACGGGGTCCTTTCATGTCAATTCAGGACATGAAAGGTAAAATCCAAGTTTATGCCAATAAAGATGCGCAAAAAGCGATTAAAGCCCGCTGGGGTGTGCTGGATATCGGCGATATCATCGGCGTGACCGGGGCGTTAAGCAAATCTGGCAAGGGCGATTTATACGTGCATATGGAACAGTACAATTTACTGACCAAATCATTACGTCCGTTACCAGAAAAGTTCCATGGTTTATCTGATCAAGAAACTAAGTATCGTCAGCGTTATGTCGATTTGATCACTAATGAACAAACCCGTGAAACTTTTCATATTCGCAGCAAGATTGTTTCTGGCATTCGTAAGTTCCTTGAAGAACGCGAATTTATGGAAGTTGAAACGCCAATGTTGCAGGTCATTCCAGGTGGTGCAACTGCCAAGCCATTTGTCACTCATCATAATGCACTGGATATCGATATGTATATGCGTATCGCGCCAGAGTTGTATTTGAAACGTTTGGTTGTTGGTGGTTTTGAGCGGGTTTTTGAAATCAATCGTAATTTCAGAAATGAAGGTTTGTCGACTCGTCATAATCCAGAATTTACCATGATTGAGTTCTATCAGGCTTATGCTGATTACAATGATTTGATGGATTTAACAGAGGAAATGCTCAGAACCGTTGCTCAGGATGTGCTTGGTACAGTGTTGATCAAAAGCACGGTTAAAGATGATGAAGGTAATGTCGAGAAAGAAACGGTGTATGATTTTGGTCAACCGTTCACTCGTTTGACTATGGCTGATGCCATCATCAAATATTGCCCTGAGTTGGACGCTGAGGTATTCCATCATCCGGAAGAAAACTTTGAGCAGCTTAAAGCTTATGCTAAGCAAGTGGGCGTTAGAGAGCCTGTTGATGCGAAGGTCTGGGGACCGGGTAAATATCTGTGTGAGATCTTTGAAGAGACCGCAGAGCATAAATTAGATCAACCGACGTTTATCACCGCTTATCCGTGGGAAGTTTCACCATTGGCTCGTCGTAACGATGAAAATCCGTTTATTACTGACCGCTTCGAGTTTTTCGTTGGTGGCCGAGAATTGGCTAACGGTTTCTCTGAGTTGAATGATGCAGCAGATCAGGCAGCACGTTTTCAAAACCAAGTTGAGTCTAAAGACGCTGGTGATGATGAAGCAATGCATTTTGATGATGATTATATTCGGGCACTGGAATATGGTTTACCACCAACCGCAGGTGAGGGGATTGGTATTGATCGCTTGGTCATGCTATTTACTGATTCTCCGACGATTAAAGATGTGATTTTATTTCCTCACATGAGACCTGAGAGTGACTAGCGTAAAGTGATGGAAAAATTAATCACATAATCGGTGATTGAAACTTAAAAAAGATGATGGGCTTAGGGCAGATCATCTTTTTTGCTTTAATAAACCTACGAAATCAGACACAAGCATGATTATTTTTAATAAAAGTTTGTTTTATTGCCTAAAATACCTTACCTTTAATAGCATTAGTTGAGGTGTTACCTCGATGATACTGATGAACGTTATTTAAGGGAGATTAATCGCATGGCAGAGCCAATAAAAGGACTTTCAGATGAGGCAACAGAATTTTGTACGTGTTTGATATTACATATGCTGCTGCCGTTACTCCCTTTGGTTATTGAAGCATGGAAAACCAATGGCGATCCAACAGATGTGACATTGGCAATTACAACGTCGATGTATTCAATCTCAATTGGTTTGTCTTCACGAAACAAAGGCATTTTTTCATTGTGCTTTTTCATCAGTATATTGTTTTCGATGGCATTTGGCTTATTAATCGGTGGCGTTATGGTGTTGGCATTTATTCAAACCTTCTCGATTAGCACAATCTCATCAATATTTATTCTTCACGCTTGTGAGCGATATAACAGGCATGTTGTTGAAATAGTTCCATTTTGGCAATTTAAAGGTAGAAATACTCATGAATGATTTAATAGCAACCATGTTACCTAGTATGTTACCTGCTCTAGGTGCTGCCGCTGCCCTTGTGGCTGCTGGCATCAGTATTATGGATTTAAGAAAACGCCTGCAAATAGAAAAGCAGCTGGCGCAGAATTTAGCTGAGGTGTTTAAAGCCAGAGGGATTGATGCGCAGGTATCAGTTGCGCTTGAGCAAGTAAGGGTGTTTGACGAGTTGCAACCTGATGATATTGAGCAATTTAAAGGTCATGTTAGCGAAGCCGTTGATACGGCAGTCGCCGGATTGCCCGAATCAGATAGAGCGTTGGTGCAAAGTACCTTGACACAGCACTCCCGACGAGGACAGTTTGCTTATTTGCGTAAAGTGGTGAGAAATTCGCTGGCGCAACTGCAACAAGCTTAGCTAATGGCGCTGATTAAGCGCACATTGTGTTTATTGGATAAGGGGTTATCGCTAAGCGCTTGAGCGTCATAAATAAATTCATAGTGGCTGGCCTGAACCACACTGGTGATACTTTTCGGGCTCATTAATGCCCAACAGGTGGCACCGGGTTTTCTTACCGAATTGTATTGGATCCCCGCTTCTTTGGACTCTTGTCTGTAGTAATGTTTGTTGCATTTGTTGCCGACTATTCGGGCCACAGTGTAGTCATCGGTGTGATGGATGGCTTCGTCAGCATCGCTGGACAAATCAATCAAGTCAGTACTAAAGATAAACTTGAGTCCTCGCATTACGATGTTGTCATAATGCAACTCACTAATGTTTCGCCAAGTTTTGTGTTGATGATAAAGCACTTCACTAATGGCAGTATCGATTTTATCAGCAAGATATAACACCCCAAATGAGCCATCAGAAAATCGGCTACCGTCTGGATTAATATGAGTAAAGGGTGCATAGGCATAACTACAGCCAGCGATGCCAAAGGGAATTTGTTCGGTTGGTAACAAGTTGAGGTTGCCCATTTGGTTTTGCAGTCTGGGGTTGGTTAGTTGTTGTATTGCAAATAGCGCTTCGAACTCGGTGGCGTCGGCGACATCATCAAAAATATCAATCGGCGGATATTTTGAGTTAATCAGCCGATAGGCAACTTGATTGTTTAACTGGATGCGATGATTGTGCAGCGCGATTTCTGTTACAACTCCTGTTATTGCCACTGGCTACCACGCATCGCATCAATTCGTTTAAACACTTCATAGAGGGTGCCAAAGCTGCCAGTGACAATCAGTGAGAGTGGGCTTTGACCATTAAAGTAAGGATTATTGTTGTTCATGCGCATAAACCCGTAAACGTTTTGCGGGTTAGAGAAAACAACTCGTAATGCTTGATGAATATTGAGGATATAACTGATGCGCTCTAGTTGATCGCGAGACAGTTTGACGTTACTGGTGTTTTCTTGATATTTGTATAAAGTTGAACGCCCCATGGCAAGAATCGCTTGCTTTTCGGTGGCCTTACACTGCCATTTATCAAGAATATTGATAGCTACCTTTAAAGCGACGCCAGCATGTTCAACCGCAGGCTCTGTGCTTGTTTGTGTCTTGGCAAGTTGCATGATGATCGCCCTTGACTAGTTGATGATTATCCGAGTATAGACTTATTGTTATAAAATGTCTATTTTTGGATGCGGTTATGCAACCACTACAATTTGTCTGGGGTGGATTTATTATGCTAACCTCAATTTAATCATTCACTGGTTTAAGCGGATTTATGCCGTCTTCTTTTTCTCTCACTGACTTGCAACCGATCATTGATTTTCTGCACTATCACTGTGGACTGGACTTCGATCAAAGTAATAATCGCCAATTAGCCCAAGCGGTGCAAAATCGTATGGCTGAAACGGGTCGTGACAATTTGTCCAGTTATATTCGTTTATTGAAAAGCAGTCTTGGTGCTATTGATGAAGAATTCAGTCATTTGGTCGAAGCGGTAACTATTGGTGAAACTTATTTTTATCGTATTCGTGCACATTTTAACGCTTTGCAACACTTTGTTTTTCCGCAATTTTCCGCTAAAAATCAAGCGCTGAGTATTTTATCTGCGGCTTGTAGTTCAGGTGAAGAACCTTATGGGATTGCTTTGCTATTGAGCCATTATTTTCCAACACTGCGTTTTGTTATTACTGCGGTGGATATCGACCGAAATTCGTTGGCTTTGGCGCAGTTGGGTAGATATAACCAGCGTTCAGTGAAAAACTTGCCCAAAGTTATCCTCGATAGTTATTTTCGTCGTGTTGGTCAGTATTATTATTTGGCTGATCGGATTAAAAAAAAGGTGCACTTCAGATCGCTCAATTTGTTTGACAGTCAGATGGATTTGGTTGACAACAGTTTTGATGTGATTTTTTGCCGTAATGTGCTGATTTATTTTTCTGCACAAAAAATCAGCGAGTTAACCGCACGTTTGTACCAGCTTAATCGCAGTAACGGTTATTTGTTTCTCGGTGATGCAGAAACCCTGCGAGGGTACAATGATGATTACCAACTGGTGGAATATGACAGTGCCTTTTTCTATCGTAAAAATGAACCACAAGCTCAAGGCAATAAGCCCATTGAAGTCCCTGTAGTATCTCCGATTCATACTCCTTATGTTAAACCTATCAGGATAGCTGAGCTGGTTGTTGACTCATCAGATGAACCAAGCAATGTGACTTTTTTACAATGTGTGCAGGCATATTTGGCTGATCAGATGAAGTTGGCGCAAGATCTGACAACACAGTTATTGCAGGTTCAGCCGGAGCATTGGGAGGCCAAGCTTTTACAGGCCATGATAGCAGCGGGATCAGGCGACTATGAACGGGCTTTGCAATTATGCTCGCTGGTTGACAATCTGGATGAGGCTGCCTGTAAACGGTTTTTTGTCACTGGCATGATCGAAGTTGAGGCTAAGCAATTTATGCAGGCCAAACGCAGCTTCGAAAGTGCGTTATTTCATGATCGGGCTTTTTTTCCCGCCCATTTTCGACTGGCTTTGTTGTATCAGCGTTTGGGTGAGCATAGCAAGGCGAAAAAATCGTTTACCAACGTGCTTAAAACGATGGCTCGATGTCAGCAGGATTATCAGCTATATGTCGGTGAATTTCCGCTGGAAGCCATCGCAAGGATCGCTCAGGCAGCTTGTCGATAAACTGATATTTAAGCATGATATTTAGAGCAAAATCAAAAGCCTGACTATACTCTATCTTAATCGTTCGAAACAAAGTTTGAATATGCAAACCAGTCCTTTAACGCTCACGTCAGAACTACTGCAACAGGAATACAAATCAGACCAAAAACCAGAGCAACAAGTGTTGGTTTTTCGGGTGGGTGAACATCAGTTTGGTTTTAACGTGTTGGAACTCGATTGTGTTTGCCGACCGTTAGCAACGGCACCAGTGCTCAAAAGTGCGTTGTTTTTTGATGGCATGTTACGGTTAAAAGGGATTCTGATACCAGTGATCAACTTAGCGCAACTGTTTTATGGGGTGCAGCATCAATATGACAGTGATACCCGCTTTGTCACGGTGAAACAACAAGGTGCCGGATTGTGTTTTGTGGTTGATCAGGTGTTGGGTTTTTTTCGGGTTGATTTGCAGAGCAAGCAGACGCCGCCGTCGATGATTGGTAATGAATATATTGATTGTGTTTATCAGATCGCAACCGGACCTCTATTGATGATCAATAAGGATAAGTTGATCGATCCAGCCGAAATAGAGCAAATTGCTCAATCTAATCGTCCCAGTTTGTTTGAAGTATCAGGGGATAGCAATGAAGTTGAATAGTGAAAAAGGCTTTTGTGCAGATGAACTGACCCGGTTGAAACAGCGGTTGACCCAGCTTAAACAGCATTTTGACGACAGTTTTAGTTTGGCTACGGATTTGGTTACCGCACAAACCACTCAAGTTTTGATGTTTAAAATGAGCGGTGAAATATACGCGATACCGTTGGTGTATATTCAGCAAGTGTTGGTAGATTTTAATATTACGCTGTTGCCTTTTAGCCCGGCATTTATTGAGGGGGTGATCAACCTCAATGGTGAAGTGTTGTCGGTGTGCAATATTCATGGTTTTTTCAATTTGAGTCGCAGCAAAGGCAATGATGACAATCACAGCCAGTTGGTGGTGATAAAAAACCTCGATTTTGATACTGCTTTTTTGGTCGATGAAGTGCTCACTGCTGCTGATGTTGAGCTGGATGCTCAGCAAGGGTCTAGCGAAGTGAATAGTCGGGTGAGTCAGGTTAATAAGCTAGATTTCATTGAGCGGACTTTTTTTTATAAGGGGCAATTGGTGATGTTGATTGCTGTTGAAAATCTAATGGCATCACCGCTGATGCAAGTTAATTATCAATCGTAAACGGAGCGAATAGCGCAGATGGCCAGAGACCCCTTTCGTTTTTTTAAGATAGAAGCCAATGAATTGGTCGAAAAACTCAATAGTGGTTTTTTACAGCTTGAACACGATACTCAGGATGGGCAATTAATTAATGAGTTGTTTCGTTACGCGCATACTTTAAAAGGCGCGTCTCGGTTGGTTAAGTTAAATAATATTGGCCAAATAAGTCACTTGCTTGAAGACCGTTTAGGTAAGGTTCGTAACAATGAGTTGAGCATCAATGTTGGTCATATTGATTGGTTTTTGCAGGCGATGACATCGATAAAGGCAGTGGTGGATCGGCTTAATGACGGCGAAGATCCTCACATTGATGTCAGTGCTGCTCTTGAGTTGTTGGACCAAACAACAGAGTCAACGGCATCAGTTCAGATTAAAGCACAAGCGGAAGTTGCTACTCCATTAGCGACAACATCAGTCCCACCAGTAGCCCCACCAGCAGTTAGACCAGCGACAAATGAAGCGTCAGTTTCATCGGTTAAATCCAAACAACAAATCGAGCGGGCATTATTGGATCGGCGTACTAATGAGCGGGTATTTAGTGAAAATAGCATTCGTATCGAAGTCAATAAAATTAATACCATTTTAAACCTCAGTGGCGAATTGGCGATTAATAAAATTCGCTTAGAAGATAAAGTGGGGCAATTGAAAAAAGTCAGTAACTTAGCCGTGACCAATCGGGACTTGGCCGATCATTGGCGTTATATCCTTGAAGCGCCGGGTTTTCAGCAAATGGTAGCGACAATGCCGAGGCTGAAGGAATCTTGTGTGCAAATTAACCAGAGTTTGGCACAACAGCTGGCTGTGCAGCAGCAATTGCAAAAAACCGTTGATTTGTATGAAGATGATTTAAAGGCAACCAACAATATCAGTATGAGGCTGATGGAAAATGCCTATAAAGCGCGAATGTTACCTGCCGAAACTATCTTTCCCGAGTTGCAACAGTTAACTCGGGCGATTGCCAGAGAGCTGGATAAAACCGTTCATTTACATTGTGTTGGCGGCCACTTACAAATTGACAAGCAAATTCTTGATGAAATGAAACCCTCACTGATGCATCTGATCAGAAACTCGATTGATCATGGTATTGAAAATGCCGAAAAACGCAAACAGCAAGATAAGCCGCCAGCAGGGCAAATTACTTTAACGCTGGGGCATCAAGGGGCTAATTTGAGTGTGGTGGTTGAAGATGATGGACGGGGTGTCGATAGTACCAAGTTACTTGAGTCAGCGGTTAATCAGGGCATTATTTCGCTGGAGCAGGGGGCGCAACTGAGCGAAAAAGAGCGGCTTTACCTCATGCTTAAACCCGGGTTATCCAGTGCGGAGATTATTACCAATATTTCTGGTCGCGGAGTGGGCATGGATGTGGTCAATCAAAGTATCAGTCAGTTGCGCGGCAGTATGACTATTGATACACAACTGGGTAAATTCACTCGGTTTTCGATTGAGTTGCCACAAAGTCTGGCGAGTATGAACTGTTTGCAATGCGAGTGTGGGGGAGAGCGAATGTTGATCCCGCTTTCGGCCATTATGCAAACAATGCGCATTAGTATTGACGATATTGTTACCGAAGGCGATCAGGAAGTATTGTTGATTGAAGGGCTGGTGGTGCCATTGCTACGATTACAGGATTTATTGGGGTTGAGTAATACAATCGCAAGTAAAGCGGTGGTTAAACAGTTGTCGGTGGTTGTACTCAATTGTCAGGGTGATCTGTTGGCATTAGTGGTGGATAAATTACAGGGTGTGCATGATGTGATTGTTAAACATCTTGGTAATCACATTAAGAAGATCCCCAAAATAGCCGGAGTGACGATTTCGGGGGATGGTAAAACAACGGTGATCCTTGATGCTGTGGCGATTGTTTATGAAGTGCTTCATAGCAAGCGGTTTGAGCGTAGTCCGGGGTTGCGGGCAATGACCCGGGCACAGGATAAGCCACTTAATCGTTTGCTGGTGGTCGATGACTCGTTGACCACACGAATTATGGAGCAGTCTATTCTTGAATCGGCGGGTTATCAGGTGGATTTGGCTGTCAGTGCAGAAGATGCACTGAGTGGTTTTGACGAGTCAAAATATCAGCTGATCATTACTGATGTTGAAATGCCAGGGCTTAATGGTTTTGAGTTAACCCAAAAGCTGCGCAGTATGGGCGTTGAATTGCCGATCATTATCGTCTCTTCATTGGCCACTAGTGAATTTAAACGCAAGGGCGTCGAAGCTGGGGCTCAGGCGTATATTGTCAAGGGCGAGTTTGAGCAAGATCATTTGCTCGATACGATTGAACAGTTGATTTAGCTGTTAACTAAAAAGTGAAGAGAAAAACCAAATGATACAGCATCAAAATTATATTCGTACAGCAAAAATCGTGTTGCCGATCATGGGCGTATTTAGCTTATTGTTGGTGATGTATATTTCTAATGCGACGCATCAGCAAACGGTGAGTAATAATGTTCAAAGTGCCCGTTCGACGATTGAACAGTATCGACTGTTACGGCAGTATTACACCGCTAATGTGGTCACTAAGGCGATTAAGACCGGGGCGGTTGATGCGTCTTACAAGCACCAGGGTAAAGCGACGACCATTCCTTTACCGGCGACGATGATCCACGATTTGAGTGATCTGTTAGCTAAAGAGTCTGATGGCACCAAATTGAAGTTATATAGTCCATACCCTTTTCCCAATCGAGTTAATCGTCAGTTGGACGATTTTGCCAAAAAAGCGCTTAAGGCGATTAAGGACAAGCCCAATGAAATCTATATCGAAACAGATTTAACTCCGGGTAATGAGCGGGTTAGAGTGGCCATCGCTGATAAGCTCGTGGCTCAAGCCTGTGTCGATTGTCATAATAACCACCCGGATACGCCAAGAAAAAATTGGTCATTAAATGATACTCGTGGTGTGCTTGAAGCAAGTGTACCCATCACCATGTCTTTGATTGGTAATAAGCAAATGATCCATACTACGATTGCTATTTGTGTGGTGGCGGTATTGGTTTTTACTTGGTTGCTGTCGTTGGGGTTGGACAAGTTTTTTATTCGTCATCTCAGAGTTGGCAGTGAGCAATTGAAGACAGTGACCATTGAGCTGGGGGCGACAGCCAACCAGCTGACCAGTAATTCTCATACCCAGTCTACGGCGATCACCGAGTTGTCTGCCACAGCCGAGGAGCTGGTCGCTACTGCTAGGCAAATTGCCAATAATACCCAGCAGGTTGCTGACAGTGCCAAACAGTCTTCTGCCAGTGCACAAAGTGGCGGGCAGGCGATTAATGAAGCGCAAAAAGGCATGGTGGTGACTAAAGAGCAGGTGCAGTTGATTGCAAGGCATATGTTGGAGTTGGGTAATAAGTCACAACAAATTGGGGTGGTACTGGATATCATCAATGAACTGTCGGAACAGACCAATATTCTGTCGCTTAATGCCACGATTGAAGCGGCGGGTGCCGGAGAGTCGGGTAAACGCTTTGCGGTGGTGGCTGATGAAGTGCGTAAATTGTCTGAACGTGCGGTGGAATCGACCCGAGAAATTCACTCTTTGATCACCGATATTCAGCAAACCGCCAATACAACGATTATGGTGACTGAGGACGGTACTAAGGCGGTAGATGAAGCGGTTAGACTGTTTACTGATGTGTCTGGGGCTTTGTCAGAAATGCTGCTATTGGTGGATAATACCACACAGACCTCGCGAGAAATTGAAATGACCACGCGTCAGCAAACCACTTCTGTGCAGCAGTTATCTGAGGCGCTTAACGAAATTAACAATACCGCTAGGCAAAACAGTAGCAGTGCAGAGCAAACCTTGCAGACGGTGAGAATGTTGATGGAGTCTTCTGAGCAGTTTGAAAAACTGATCAGAGGTTCATAGGGGGGGCGGTGTGACTGAGATTGGGGTGGCGACAGTGAAAACTGTGCTGGTGGTGGACGACTCGTTGACCATTCGTAAAGCGATTGTTGAAATCATTGATGAACAGGCCGACTTTCAAGTGATTGGTGAAGCTTGTGAGGGTCAGCAAGCCTGTGAAATGGTGCAGCGTTTGCGTCCGGATGTGATCACTATGGATATGATGATGCCGCAGATGAATGGGCTTGAGGCGACGCGGTATATTATGGCGCATTGTCCTACCCCAATTTTGATTATTTCAGCATCGACCAATCGTGGCGAGTTAATGAAAACCTATGATGCGCTGTCTGCCGGGGCGGTGAGTGTGGTTGAAAAGCCCGGTGCGAGAAGCATTGATGATGACAACTGGGAGCGCAATTTACTGGCCGAGTTACGCTTGGTGGCGAAAATACTGGTGGTTCGTCATCATGGTGGCAGCAAGGATATTAGCAAGGATGCTAGCAAAAGCGACAATAACAGCCAGCGTCAAATGACGTTACCAGAGACAAAAAGAGTTTACACCCATGTAGTTATTGGTGGTTCAACGGGCGGACCGAGGGCTTTAAATCAGTTATTGGCGGCATTGCCCAGTCATTTTTCTTTGCCAATCACTGGTGTTATTCATATTAATCAGGCTTTTTCTACTTCGCTGGGACAATGGTTGGATAAAAATACGCCGCTTGAGGTAGTGACGCCAGCGCAAGGGAGTCGTTGTGCCAGACCCGGACAGTTTTTTTTGGCTCCCGGGGGGTCGCATTTGGTGATGTATCACAACAGTTTGAGTTTATCGGACGAAGCGCCGCGAAACTTTTGTCGTCCTTCGGTAGATGTGTTGTTTGAATCGGCTGCTCAGGTTCATGGTGCAGGTTTGATTGGGGTGTTGTTAACGGGAATGGGCAATGATGGGGCACAAGGGTTAAAAGCCATTAAGGCGGCGGGGGGTTATGTGATCACTCAAAGTGAAGATTCGTGTGTGGTGTATGGGATGCCGCATGAGGCTGACCTGCTGTGTGATGTCGATAAACACTTGTCACCAGCTGAAATCGCCGCGCATTTGTTGGCGCTTAGCCCATGATAGGAATGTCACTTGATATGATAATAGCGGAGCAGACTTTTGGCTGAAATAGACGACAAAAAGCTCACCATATTGGTTGCTGATGACAGCTTGACCTATCGCTGTGGGATCGAAGAATTGTTGCAGGATAATGGTTACCAAGTGGTGACCGCTTGTGATGGTGAGGAGGCATTGACAGTGTGGCGTCAGGCGCAGCCGGATTTGGCCATTCTTGATGTTATTATGCCCGGCCTCGATGGGGTGCAGGTATGCCAAGAAATCAAACGCAATGAGCGGCGCAAATATACCTCGGTGTTGATGTTAACGTCTAAAGATGATGTTGATGATAAGGTGCAAGGGCTGGATGCTGGGGCTGATGAATATATTACCAAGCCGTTTAATGAAGACGAATTACTGGCCAAGGTCAGTTCATTATTGCGTTATCGTCATTTGCAGGATGAGTTGGGGATTTTACCTGAGCAGAAGTCGGTGGTACTGGTGGCTGATGATAGCTTGACGGTGCGGATGCAATTGGCTGAATTGCTTGATGATGAGGGCTATAAACCAAGTCTGGTTGAAGATGGTATTGAAGCGTTAGAAACGGTGTCAAAAATCCTGCCGGACTTGGTGATCCTCGATGTGGTGATGCCCGGCATGAATGGCATTGAAGTTTGTCGTCAGTTGAAGAGCAATCCGGCGACACAACAGATCCCCATCATTATTATCACTTCAAAAAATGATATTGACGACAAAATTCGCGGGTTGGAAGCGGGTGCTGATGATTACCTGTTTAAACCTTATAATCCGAAAGAATTTACCGCCAAAATTAATGCGATTTTCAGGATGAAAAAACGCCAAGTTGAGGCTGAGCGTAATATTTTGGCCCATAGTAATATCGAGCTGCAACAGGTTAATGAAAAGCTTAAGCGGACTCAGGCACAATTGGTGCAGAATGAAAAAATGGTGGCTTTGGGTCAATTAGTGGCTGGGGTAGCACATGAAATCAACAATCCGCTTTCTTATGTTATCAACAACAGCCAACTATGCGGCGAGACCATGGTGGATTTGTTTGATTTAATTGAAGATTATGGCAAATTAGCACGAGAGTTAGCTGATCCCGAGCAGTTGGCGGTGATTGAAGAAAAAGAGCAGTTTATTGATCTGGCTTTTCTCCAGCGGATGATGCCCAAGTATACTAATGATATCAATGAAGGGTTGGCTCGTATTCGTCGGATTGTGATTGATTTGCGTAACTTCTCTCGATTAGACGAGGCGGAGTTGAAATTGGCGGACATTAACGAGTGTTTAGACAGCACCATTAATTTAGTCAATCATCAGTTGCGCGGAGACATCAAGTTGGATCGGCAGTACACCCCACATGCTTTGATTTTTTGTCATCCTAGTAAGCTCAATCAGGTTTTTTTAAATATTTTGGTTAACTGCATTCATGCGATGGAAGGGCGGGAGGGATTTATCACGATTGAAACGCAAGAGATGGAGCACAGCTGGCTTGAAGTGCGGATTAGTGATCAGGGTAAAGGCATGGATAGTGAGGCGTTGAACCACTTGTTCGAACCTTTTTATACCACCAAACCGGTCGGGACCGGCACGGGTTTGGGGTTGTCGATTTCTTACAGTATTATTGAACAGCATGAGGGAGAGATTTTGTTTACCAGTGAAGTTAATGTCGGCACCGAGTGTACCATTCGTTTGCCAATGCAGCCTATTGACGCTAGTGATGGGGTGGAAGATGACGAACAAGCAAAGTGATCCACTGTTAAGGTTGCTGATTGTTGATGATGAGCAACAGATCTTAGATTCATTGCAGTTTTTGTTGCGCAGGAAGTATCAGATCACCGTTGCTAGCTCCGGGGAAATGGCTTGGGAGAAAATGGTTGAGGGGTATGAGCCGCAGTTGGTGATCAGTGATGCGCGGATGCCAAAAATGCAGGGGCATCAACTACTGGCTAAAATCCATCAGCATTTTCCCAATGTAGTATGTATTATGTTGACGGGTTATGTGGATATTGAAAGTCTGATCCAAGCGATTAATGAAGGCCATATTTACAATTATGTGGTTAAACCTTGGATGAATGAATCATTGTTGCTGACGATGCAAAAGGCGGCGGAGTATTATCGCTTGCAGGTGAGCAATATTGAATTAGCCGAAGAATTGAAGTTGATTAACCTCAATTTAGAAGGAAAGGTGGCGCAACGCACCAAAGAATTGGCTTTACGCAACGTTGAATTGGAGACCGCGCGGAAAACCGCCGAGACCTTGACCCGGGCCAAGTCAGACTTTTTGGCCAGTATCAGTCATGAGATCCGCACACCACTTAATGGCATTATTGTTGGGGCTGGGTTACTTGATACCACAGAGCTTAATGATGAACAGGATGCTTATTTGTCAGGTATTCAGCGTAGCAGTCATGAAATGATGCGCTTGGTCAGCAATATTCTTGATTTCTCTAAGCTCGAAGTGAATTTGATGGTGCTCGATGAGCGCCCTTATGATGTCCATTTGGTGCTCAGAGACATGTATAGTATTTTTCGATTGGAAGCCGCCAAGCGACATAACCAACTGAAACTGACTGTTGATCCTTCGGTGCCACAGCGGTTATGTGGCGACCAGTATCGAGTGAAGCAGGTATTCTCCAATTTGATTTCTAACGCCATTCATTTTACTGAGTCTGGGCGGATCGAAATCTCACTGACTTGTTTAGATGAGGGTACAGAATCGAGTTTGTCTCGTTTTCAGTTTAAGGTGAGTGATACTGGCTGTGGTATTGATCAGGCTAGTATGTCGGTGTTGTTTGACAAGTATCGGCAGGGTAAAAACGCTCAAGTGCAGTCGACTCGGGGGACCGGGTTGGGTTTATCGATTGCTAAACAGCTGGCTGAACTGATGTCAGGTAATATTCGGGTTGACAGTGTATTGGGCAAAGGGTCAACGTTCACCGTGGAGTTTGAGCAGCGTCAACATGCTGAACTCGATGGTGAGACAGAGATGCCAGATGACGATGGACAATGGCATACCGAGTTGGCTGTTGGTATGGCAGAATATTTACCGTTACGGATACTGGTTGCCGAGGATAACCGCATTAACAGTGGATTGTTGTTGATGTTGCTAGAAAAGCTAGGTTATCAGGCGACGGCGGTGGCCAATGGTTTTGAAGTGTTGCAGGCGATTGAGCAGCTTGAATATGATGTTATTTTGATGGACATCAATATGCCGAAAATGGATGGATTGGAGACCACACGGCAAATTGTTGAAATTTACCCTAAGGATAAACGGCCAAAAATTATTGCCATTTCTGCTAGTTCGCTTAAAGAAGATGTGGATGCCAGTTACGAAGCGGGTGTGGAAGATTATCTGTGCAAGCCGATTCAGTTGGATGATATTCAGGTGGCTTTGAGTAAAGGGCATGATATCAGTCAATATCAGGTGTCAGTGACTGCCTCAGGTGTTGCCAGACAAGGTATTGTTAACAGTCATGTGCTGGGTCAGTATCAAGAGGCGACGGTGGTGAAAATAGCCGCTTTATTTATCCGTGACATGGAACAAATGCTAGAAAAACTACCGTTGGCTATCAAACTCGAAGACGCCGATAGATTATTTGATTATTGCCACAGCAGCAAGGGCGTGTGTTTGAATCTGGGAGCTGAGCTGTTGGCGAGCAAACTGGAGCGTCTACTGGTGTTGTTAAACAAGAGCGACTTTGCTGAAATGTCGCATACCTTGCCTGATTTGAAAACCTGCTTTGATAATACCAAAATCGAATTGCAGCGTATTCTTAATGCGCAAGATGGTTAAATAACGATAACTATTAATTTAAAATCTTTTTCTTTGTACACTACCGTTATGCGGGCTGATGGACTGTTTAGGTATTTGGAGCGCTTTGTTCTTTACAAGCAAAAGCGTTCACCACGGAGACACGGGGGCACGGAGAAGGTCAAAAGCGATGATTGTTTTAAGGTCTTGTTTTTCTTTTGACTTTGCTTTTCTTTTCTCCGTATCTCCGTGCCTCCGTGGTCAAATGTTTTTATTTTTGTAAGAACGAAGCGCTCCAGTGACTTGAAAAGCCCGTCAAACCCTTAAGACATTCATTGCGCTGCAAAAAAACGAAAACCGTTACGACCGGCTTCTTTGGCTTGATACATCGCGACATCGGCTTGCTTGAGTAATTGCTCGGCAGATTGGCGGGTGCTGATGTCGTGGATGGCGATGCCAATGCTTAGCGTGGCATGGATGTTATGGCCGTTTAGCTGGTGGACCGGAGTGAGCGTTTGAATGATCTTATCTGCTAAGGTGGCCAAATTTTGGCTGTTGTCGAAGCCTTGGGCGATGACGGCGAATTCGTCACCACCGAGACGAGCGACTAAATCACTGGCTCTGACGCTTTGTTTAAGGCGTTGGCTGACGCTTTTTAGCAAGGCATCACCAACGTCGTGACCATAAGTGTCGTTGACTGTTTTAAAGTGATCAAGGTCAATAAACAACACGGCTACCGGGGTTTTGGTGCGCTGTGCGCTGTGTACCGCTTGATTGAGCTGATCGGTGAACATATAACGATTCGACAGACCCGTTAAAGCGTCAAACCGAGCCATTTTGACCAACTCTTTTTCCACTGCTTTACGGCGGCTAATTTCCTGTATTAGTTGAGCATTTTTTTGATATAAACTGATAAATACATTAATTTTGCTGATCAACACCTCAGCCATAATTGGCATAAACAAAAAGTCAGCAACCCCTTGTTGGTAAGCGTCAATAATTGGTGCGCTATTGACTTTTTCGGCGGTGATAAAAACAAAAGGGGTGTGTTTGTGGCCGTTGATCTGCTTGAATTTAGCCATCAGTTCGAAACTCTTACTGTGACCGAGATGGGCATTCATTAACACACAGGCAAAGTCATATTTGGCAGCGGCTTCAAGGGCTTGTTTCGGGTTCATCGCAAATAAAAAGGTCGACTCGGTGTTATGCAGGATATCTTCGAAGGCGATCAGGTTTTCTTCCCGGTCGTCGACAATCAAGATATTAGGTTTACATTGGCTGTCAGTTAAATCCGAATGGGTATTTATGGCTAAACTCGCTGATGATTTTGTATTGCTTGAATGAGTGTCTAGTTTAGTAATTAAAACGGCAAAAGTAAAAGTTTGATAGGTGTGGGTTTGGTAGGTGTAGGTTTGGTAGGTGTTGATTAGATAGATGTTGATTTGGCAGGGGAGATATTAAAGGATACCGACTCTATTGGGGTATCCTCTGGGTCACTCCTGGGTTTTGACTGGGTGTCAAATGGGAGTGGTTAACGCTCAGCGCTTAAGCTGGTGATACGTTTTCAGCTTGTGGGCCTTTTTGACCTGTAGTCAAATCAAAAGAAACCGCTTGGCCGTCAGTCAATGAACGATGACCTTCGCCTTTGATTGAACTGAAATGAACGAATACGTCAGGACCGCCTTGCTGCTCAATGAAACCGAATCCTTTGCTATCATTGAACCACTTAACTGTACCCGTAACTTGATTTGACATCTGTACTTTCTCTCTTTGCTATTAAAATCAGCGCTGTGCTGTGATTTTTCAATCAAAAGTTGATTGAAAAGTTATTAACCTTGGACGATTGGCTTTACCACTGGTTCGACCAAATGCTCGCCTCAAAGGTTGTCGAGCGGTATTCTACAACCCAACCCTAGCAGTGTAAAGACTGGGTTTTGCCTTAAATACAAATAAATTAAGCGAAGTATGGCCGAACAGCTATCTAACGAGGATAGGTAAAACTGCGCAGACCAGTTGGTCTGATTGATACCGATCCAGATTAATTGAAAAATGCGAAAAGTTTATTGGTATCATTTGCTTAAGCTTGACTATAATGCCTTATAAGTACCTTAACCCATCTGCAAGTAAGCTTCTTTACGGGACGTAAAAATTGATTAACCACAGCAAATCGGCTTTGACCATGACCACCTTGGTGTTTTACTCTGGCTGGGTTTTCGGTGCTGCCGATGATGGGCAGGTAACCGGTAAAAACACCAAAGCAGCCACTAGCCGCCAAGCTCAGACGATGGAAGTGATAGAGGTCACCGCCCGTAAAAAAGTCGAATCAATTCAGCAAATCCCCATGAGTGTTTCCGCTGTAACGCCCGAGCGAATTAAAGATTTTGGTATTAATGACTTACAAGATTTAAGTGTTTATGTGCCCGGTTTGGAACAACCTAAACTGGCGATCCAAAGTCGTCTAATGTTACGCGGGGTATCGTCTGGCGATAATAATGCTTTTGAACAAGCGGTTGGTACTTATGTTGATGGTTTGTATCGGGGCAGAATGCATCAACAACGCAGTGGCTTTTTTGACATGGAACGGGTTGAAGTGCTTAAAGGGCCTCAGGTGGCGCTTTATGGTAATAGCTCTATTGCCGGGGCGATCAGCATGTTTAGCAAAAAGCCTGGGTTTGAACTGGGCGGTTTTATCAATACCAAGTATGAATTTGAATATCGTCAGACCCAATTAGAAGGCGCAGTAGATATCCCAGTGTCAGACACCTTTGCGGTGCGTTTATCAGGTAAATGGCGCGACCAAAATGAAGGGGTGTCGATGAATGAATTCATCGGACAAGAAGGAGCCAGACCAGACGATACAGCATTTAGAATAAGTACTTTGTGGCAGCCTAACGATCAACTCAGCGTCAATTTACGTTACGAAAAAGGACGTTATCAACTCAACGGTCATAATCTTGACCCTTTCAAACATGTCGATGGCCAAGGTAACCCGTGGCAGCCCACTGTCTTTAGCGGTATCAATGATGGTCAGCTGAATGTCGGTAACGACAGCCCTTTCGAACATAATCGCACCTTTTGGGAGACTGATATTGATGAAGGGTTATTGCATATCAGCTATCGCATTAACGGCATCAATTTTATTTCGATCACCGGCTGGAGTGAATACGACTTTGAACAGTCGATGGATGTCGATATTACCCCGTTAACGGCCATTAACGTGTTGCAGTTTGAGACCTATGATCAGTTTTCTCAAGAGTTTCGTTTGGAAGGTGATTTAACCCCACAGCTGGATTATTTGCTCGGGGTTTATTTTCAGCAAAGTGATTCGGGCAATGATTATTTTGCCGACTTTAACATGACCCAGTTGCTCGGCCTGCCATCGGCGTTGAGTGGACACTTGATTTCACCGTTTAGCCGAGATATCAAGTTGACTCAAGATACAGATCAGTGGGCGATTTTTGCTCATGTTAATTACCAACTTGCTCCGAAGTGGACGGTTTCTTTGGGCTATCGTTATGCCGATATGGAAAAATCAGGCCGCCAGTTAATGCAAACCACTGATATTCATCATAACCCCGGGGTTGGCGAGCTGGTTGATAGCCGCTGGTTATCACCTGACTTGACCGCAACATTACTGACTAACCCAGATTACCTCGCTAACCCCACCACTTATGTGGTGACGTTGGCTAATGGCGATGAACTGGCACCAGCGCTGGTGCCTGATCACTTATTGGGCCTCAACATCGTCACCGCAGGCGGTGGCGTAGTGCATGATTTTGATCACCTCAATCGACAAGAAAGCCATTCGATGGTGCAAGCGAGTGTTAAATATCAGCTAGATGATAAATCAATGGTTTATGCTTCTTTTGCCAACGGCGCTAAAGCGGGCGGCTTTGATTTTTTGTATGAAGGCGGCAATATTGACGACGTAGAATACGAGGATGAATCCGCCGATGTTTATGAACTGGGATTAAAAAAAGACTGGCAAGATGTACGGCTGAATTTGGCCGCTTTTTATGGTGAATATGATGACTTGCAAGTGTCGGTATTTAACGGCGGTGTCGGTTTTAACGTCGGTAATGCCGCCAGCTCAAAATCCCGAGGTATTGATGGTGAATTGACCTGGGCTGTCAGTGATGATTTGACGCTGTTTAGCAACTTTGAATATCTTGATTTTAGCTATGACGAATTTAAAGATGCCGGTTGCAGTACCACCGAAAGGCTTACCACAGGGCAAGCGTTATGTGACTGGTCTGGCAGGCAAACCCCTTTTGTGCCAAGAAAGAAAGCGGTGTTGGCATTAGAAGCCTTTCAACCGCTCGGCGAACATGAATTGCGCCATCTGTTGAGTATTAATTATAAAAGTGCCCATACCACCGCATCAGATAACGAAGCACAAACCAAACAAGGGGGTTATTCATTGTTTGATTATCATGCTGAGTTGGTGCTGAGCGACGGAAATTGGTCGTTGGGCCTGACAGTGAAAAACCTCTTTGATAAAGATTACAATATCTATACCTCAGTTATTCCGCTGGCTCCCGGCGGCGCTTTTGCTCAAGCTCTGCACAAGGGACGTGAAATCTTTGTTGAGGCCAGTTATCAATTTTGATTAATGATTATTTTCTAATCTGTTAAGCCCCTTTACTGTAATTCTAATTTTACGAACTCACCGTTGGTGATGGCGGCAAATATGACAAAAACTGCCTATACTTATCAGGTTTGATGAGTAAATTAACCAACAAATTAACGATTTAGTTAATGACACAGTAAAAAAAGGAAACAGTAGATGTCTGATGTAAATAAAACCATTCCCCTCTTGCCGCAAAATGTGACAGGTAAAGATGCCGAAGAGCGGGCCTTTGAATTGTCTATGGCTCGCACCCAATATAATTATATGCGTACTTATCTTGAAGGCGTGCCCTTGAGCGCAGATGTGCCTAAAGGCGAGGAGTTTAGCGGGGCTTATAAACTTAAAGTGGTTAAAGCGCTGATCCCCTTGATCACCAATTTTGGCGATGTGGTAAAAGACCTATGGGAAAAGGAACTGAAAGACAACTGGAAAGATGATGATGACGACAAAGGATTTTTGGGCTGTTTGGTTGATGGCCTTAAAAGCAAAGTCGCTGATGTTTATGAAGATTTATCTGATGCGTTCATCGGCGTCAAAAAGACTCACGAAGACCTTGAAAGAATTATCGAAGGATTGCAACAAGTGGTTGAGGACTGTAAAGAAGAAGGGGCGACGGCTTTTTTAAAATCGACCTTGTTTTATACCCTCAGTAGTGATCATGGCGGTTCGTATCTTGAACCTAATAACATTACGGCTTATAAAGACTTGTTCGATTCGATTGATTTGCCGCAAATGTTAGATATTGGCAAACAAGATTGGATGGTAGGTGATGAAGAACCTTGTCTTCAGGATTGGTTTTTTGCCCACATTCAAATTGCTGGTTTTAACACCACCTTGATACAAGGTGTTCGACTAGATAATCGCGAAGCGAAAGACGCCGCAATATTAAGCCAGTTACTGGCTAAATTCCCGCTCACTGACGATATTTTGCAAAGTGTGGTGGGTGATAATACCATCACCCTTGAACAAGCAGCACGAGAAAAGCGCTTATTTGTGGTCGATTACGCCATGCTAGCAGGCGCGACAGCCAATATTGTGCATGGCAGACAGCGTTATATTACCCCGGCGATTGCAGTGTTTTACTGGAATCCCGTCCCACCGAAGGGTTATCCACCGGGAGATGGCGTTTTACAGCCGATTGCGATTCAGTTGGACCAACAGTTTGATGCCGAAAAAACACCGATTTATACCCCCAATAATTGCGCTAATGCCAATGATGATAATTTATTGAAATGGCGGGTCGCCAAGTTTGTCATTAATGCCTTATGTGCGATGCAACATGAATCAGTCGCTCATCTGGGTTCTTGCCATCTGACTATAGATCCAATTGTGGTGTGCAGTCATCGTCAACTGTCGGTGGACCACCCATTGGCGAGATTATTTGCGCCGCATTTTCAATTTACCATTCAAATCAACAACTCGGCACTAAACAGCTTGATAGTGCCTAGAGGTGTGGTTGCCACTAATGTTGGACCTGCGATTGAATCGACCATGCAAATCATCGCTAATGCTCGCCAAGCATGGCATTTTGATGACAATAATCCAGAGCGTCTGTTTAAAGACCGGGGGGTTGATACCGATGCCATCCCGCAATTTGCTTTTAGAGATGACACTATGTTGTTGTGGCAGGCGATTAAACCGTTTGTTAGTGGTTATTTGAAAACCTATTACCAAAGTGACGAAGATGTGGTCAATGACGCCGAGTTACAAAATTGGGTGAGCGAGTTGGTTAAACCGACCTATGCGGGTTTTATTGGCATGGAAGGTTTGAAGCTGACCGGTGATGACAAAGCCCCAGCGAAGATTGAAAGTCTGGATTATCTGATTGAGATGGTCTGCCAAGTTATTTATATTGCTGGCCCCCGTCATGCCTCAGTGAATTATGCACAATACCCATTAATGTCCTATATGCCTAGTGTGGCAGGCACAATCTATGCGCCAATGCCAACTAAAAGTGAGGTATTGAATAGCGAAGAAGATTGCCTGAAATGGTATCCGCCATTGGATGTGGGTTTGTATACCTTCTCATTTGAATACTTACTTAGTGAGGTTCAATTTGATCAATTTGGTTACTATCCCAAAGGGACTTTTATTGAACCTACAGTGCTGCGTCACATCAGAGATTTGCAAAATCAGCTGGGTAAAATCGAAGAAACCATTAAGGCAAGAAACAAAACCAGAGCCTTTGCGTATGTCTATCAACTACCATCAAAAATACCCAATAGCATAAGCATATGACGATATGCGCTGTGCGTTGTAGGCGGCGGATTTATCCCCGCGTTTGTAAATTACGCATGACACCCGCCATTAATCCTCACCGAATCGCAGGCGAAGCGCAGTTCGCCTCGTCTGCGCTGAATAATTTGCAATAACACCGGAAATGACGGAATAGCTTTGGTCATTTGTTTTCTCAGGCGATAAATCTGGATGTTGATATGGCTTTCGTCCATACCGAGGTTTTTACTGAGGATCTCCCGGTCGACCCACCCTTTTTCGTTATCGTCTAGGCCCGCATCATTGTCGGCGAGGCGCTGACGGGCGAGCAGTAACAACAGATAATGATGGGTTCGGTGACCGAGGTTGATGAGCTGGTTGTCTAGTGCAATGCTTAGGGAAACATGTTCTTCGTTTTGGCTGACTTCAAAATTGATTTCAATGGCCGGAAAATCGTCAGTTGTACTGGGGGCGGCAAGTCGGGTTTCTTCAAGGGTATCGGCGGCGACAAAATACCAACTGCCGACGCGGGTGGTAATTTTATGACCTGATTGCACGGTGACAACACCACTTTGATCTTCGCATAACCAGTGACCCTGAGGAGACTGATAGAGCATCACTTGTGGGGACTCTTCGTTTGGCAGCACCACAATATCGTCAAGCTCAATGAGGGTTAAATTGTCTGTCATCGGTATTAGCAGGTTTTTTGGTGCATTGACATCAAGCAGCTTCCAGTTTGCCGTTGAGCTGTCGCCGAAGTTGATGATATCGCCAGCATTGAGTCGGTGTTTGGCTCCTTGAACAAAATGCTCACCATTGATAAAAGTGCCGTTGGTACTGGTATCTTGCAGTAGCCAGTGACTACCATTGTAGAGCAATGAAGCATGGATACGGGAAGCTTGGGGGTTGTTGAGTACGGTATTGGCTGAGCCCGGGTGGCGGCCAAAAATGTGTTGGCTGCGAAGAATGATTTTTTCTCCGTTTTCGGTGTTTAATAACGTGGCCATAGCGACTCTCTTAGTATTTATTCTGTTGAGTGGTTTTTTATATTCGCTTTATAATCATAGTTGTCAAGGTTTAAATTACCTTATTCGTTTGACAGTTTTATAACTTAAATAGGTGTAATAAATTCGGATGGATCAAATTATAACTCAACAGTGCCCACAATGTTTTCACCAAAACAGCGCAACGGCAACACATTGCAGCTTCTGTCATTGGTCGCTAATGGATGGATCAGAGCAGACTATGGTCAACAGCCCTGAGCAGGTAAACAGCCCTGAGCAGGTAAACAGCCCTGAGCCAGTGAAAAGCCATCAACAGCTTCCCTTATACGGAAACTTAGCCCATTTTGAAGTATGTGAAGTCCTCGGCAAAGGTAGCATGGGCACTGTTTACCGGGCAAAAGATCAAGTCTTGCAGCGGGATGTCGCACTGAAGCTATTGCACAACACCATAGCGGGTGATGTTTTGCTGGATGAAGCTCGGTTAGCCTGCCAACTGAATCATGCCAATATCGTGACCATTTATGAAGTCATTGAAGTCAATGATAGCCATTGTATTGTGATGGAATGGGTAGATGGTCAGCCGCTTGATGAACTGATCCCCGCTCAGGGTCTTGAGTTGATTACTGCGCTCAAGTACGCCTGCCAAATTGTTGATGGACTGGCTTGCGCCCATCAGCACCAAATTATTCATCACGATATCAAACCGCAAAATATTATGCTCACTGATCACGGTCAATCCGGTGGTCAATTGAAAATACTCGATTTTGGTATTGCTGGCATTCTTCGTGAGCAAAGCAGTCAACTGGAAGGTGCCAATATTACCAAGAGCGGCGGCACCCCAAGTTTTATGGCTCCTGAACAGGTGTTGGGGCAAGCCTTGGATCAACGGGCGGATATTTTTTCATTGGGTATTGTGCTTTACATCATGTTATGCGGTAAACGACCTTTTATAGCTAACAGCGCAGATGGCTTAGCTAAAGCGATTACCCATGGTGAGATGATCCCAATCAATCAGCATTTGCCTGAGTTACCGTTGGGGCTGGTGGCATTGCTCAATAAAATGCTGGCCACAGATAAACTGGACCGATGGCAATCCACACAAGTGTTAAGCGAAGCGTTACATGCTGTTTATCAGCAGTTGACGGAAGAAAAAAATTGGTGGCAACGCCGTCATTGGCTGAGCAAGGTAGCGATGGTGTTGCCGTTTGTACTGTTACTGGGCTGGAGCAGTAAAGAAGTGCTGTTTCCACCGTCGACAGATGAACTGATTGAGCGACAACTGGCTGAGGCGACCACCATTGCCTTATTACCCTTTGATAACATCAGTGGCGACCCTTTGCTGCAATTGTTTGGCGATGGTTTGGCGGTGGCGTTAAGCAGTGATTTGGCGGCTGTTGGGCGTGAGCGTAATAATAGTTGGGTTATTCCGTCGGCTACCATCAGCAAAATGAACGATCCTTCGGTGCAAAAAATCAGTGATAAATATGGTGTTGATCTGGTATTGACCGGCAGCGTACAACATCTTGGCTCGACCCGTTTACTGGTGTTGAACCTGCTTAATGGCAAAGATGGCCGACAGTTAAAATCGGTGGAGATCAGCGTTGACGCCAATAAGTTATTTCAGGGCAACAATCAAATCAGGCAACAGGCGGTGGCTTTGCTCGGCTGGTCGGTACCGCCGTCGTTGCTGGCCAAATTTAATGCGCAAAGGCCGCAGCTCGATGGTGCTTATAAAGAATACTTACAAGGGCAGGGTTATCTTTACCGTAACGAACAACCGGATAATATCAGCAAAGCACAGCAAGCGTTTAGTCAGGCTATTGCGATTGACCCGCGTTATCAGCTGGCTTATGTCGGGCTCGCCGAAGCACACTTACAACGTTTTATTCAAACCAAAGACAGCCAATGGTTAGATCAAATGGGCCACACAATTGCCGCTTTCAGGCTGATCAACCCAGCCCATTCGCTGCTGGATTATCTCGCTGGTGAATTGCTCGGCAGAAAAGGTCAGTATGATAAAGCCGTGCCGTTATACCTGCGCAGTATTGAACAAAATCCCGGTCATATTAAATCTTATTTTGGTCTGGCATTAGCCTATGACAAGCTCGATGACCGAGACAAAGCCGAGGCCACTTATCAACAGGCTATTGCTATGGCTCCGAATAACGTGCTTGGGGTCAATAGTTTGGGCGCTTTTTATTTTTTTAGAGGGGATTACCAGCAAGCCATTGGCCAGTTTAAACGGCTGGCACAGATGGCACCGAACAATCACTTTGCTTTTGGTAATATCGCGGCTGCTTATTACGCCATGGGGCAAATTGAGCTGGCGATAGCAAACACCAAAAAAGGCATTGCCATCAATCCTACTGGCAGTGCTTATTCTAATTTAGCGACGCTGTTTTTTTATCAAAAAAGTTATGACCAAGCAGTGATTGCTTATGAGAAAGCCGTTGAGTTTGATGCCAACTTTTACGTTATTTGGGGTAACTTGGGCGATGCCTATCGTCTGGCTAATAACCTAAAAAGCAGTGACGCTTACCAAAAGGCAGCCGATTTGGCTCAAGCGGCTGTTGATTTAAACCCCAAAGATAGTCAGGCCATGGTTTCACTGGCTTTTTATCTGGCCAATCTCGGTCAAGCGACGCAAGCACTAAATTATGTACGTCAATTGGGTTCTAAAAATAATGGCAATGAGCATTTTATGGCGGCGCTCACTGGGGATGTTTTGGGCGAAATTGATTTGACACTTGAACACTTACAGCTGGCGCTAGACAAAAATTATTCCGCTGAGGAGATCCGCGATACACCGATGCTGGTCAACGTCAGACTGGATGAACGGTTTGCATTGTTGCTCGAAGGTAAGTAAAAGGTAAGTAAAAGGTCAGTAAAAGGTAAGTAAATGAAAACAGGGCAATTGAGTTTTGCCCTGCCAGTTTTTGCTTTAGCTGTTATTGCTGGATAATGATTTGGGGGTCGAATCTATCGCCGCCTTCGCTATACAGAGTGAATGAAATGCATATCGTGCCTGTTTTAGGAAGGTTTGTTAGTGTAATGCTTCCTTTTGTTGGTGTATCTGGGTCGAGTGGCGTTACCGTAACATAATCAGGGGCGTTGCAACCAAACCACGAGGTGCCGGAGCTAAAATTGTCATGTATAATTTCAAAATTGATTACAGTGCCGTCACCGCACTTTCCTTTTTTAAAATGTAATTTCCCCATGTTTTGAAGGTTTCCACTTTCTTGGGTGGGGGGGATCATATTCTCAGACTGTACGCCGAATTGGCATCTCATCGGTAAGTACACTGTCTCGGACCCATTTGTTGGTGTGGTCTGTTCATTGCTGGTATTTGCAGTATCCATTTTAAAATCCTCGCTGGTTATCTAATGTTAGTAATAAAGCCAATGTCGTTGGCTTATTGCGTTACTAAACAGCTTAGACCAGCCCAGTATTCGTTTCTATTACCTTGTATTACAGACTATTACAGCTTATGACCGTTTTGCCTCAGCCGCTTTTACTGTTAAAATCCTGTGCTCCTAATTTAATTGACTAATAACCTCAAGAGCCCTCAAATGAAAGATTATCTGATAGCCCCCTCGATTTTATCCGCTAATTTTGCCCGTCTTGGCGAAGATGTAGACAAGGTACTGGCAGACGGGGCCGATGTGGTGCATTTTGACGTGATGGACAATCACTATGTACCAAACCTAACTATCGGTCCTATGGTGTGTTCAGCGTTACGCAAGCATGGTGTGACTGCGCCAATTGATGTGCATTTGATGGTAAAACCTGTCGACCGCATGATTGAAATGTTTGCTGATGCCGGGGCATCGATTATTACTTTTCACCCGGAAGCCTCTGAGCATATCGACCGCAGCCTGCAACTGATTAAAGACAAAGGCTGTAAAGCGGGTTTAGTTTTTAACCCGGCAACCCCGCTGCATACCCTTGAACATGTGATGGACAAGCTTGATGTGATTTTGCTGATGTCAGTGAATCCGGGTTTTGGCGGTCAGTCCTTTATTCCCCGCACATTAGAAAAGCTACGCCGGGTACGCAAGCGCATTGATAACTGTGATCACGACATTCGTCTTGAAGTGGATGGTGGCGTTAACGTCAATAATATCCGCGAAATTGCACAAGCCGGTGCTGATATGTTTGTGGCGGGTTCAGCGATTTTCAATCAACCGGATTATAAAGTAGTGATTGACCAGATGCGCAGTGAGTTGGCTAATGTCGACGCTTAAACCTCAGACTGAAAGAGCGTATCAGGCCATTGCGTTTGATTTGGATGGCACCCTCGTCGATTCGGTGCCGGACTTGTTTAATGTTGCCAATTTGATGCTTGAGTCATTATCATTGCCGCCTGTCACTATTGATGATGTGCGTTTGTGGATTGGTGATGGTATCGAAACTTTGGTGGCGCGGGTGCTTAGCCGTGATTTTAGTGTTGAGCCAAATCTTGACCCGCAAGTACGTGCCAAAGCGGTCAGTTTGTTTTTGCAGTTTTACCTAGACAATATTGATCAAAACAGTGCGCTCTATCCCAATGTGGCGGCAACGCTGGCCAAGTTACGCGGTAGCGGACAGAAAATGGCGTTGGTGACCAACAAAGCGCGAAAATATACCCTGTTGTTATTAAAAGCATTAGATATTCACCACACGTTTGATATTATCGTGTGCGGTGATGACTTGAGCCATAAGAAACCCCACCCTTTACCGATGCTGCATATCCTTGAACAACTATCGTTAAAGCCGTCACAGTTATTGCTGGTGGGGGATTCAAAAAATGATTTGCTCAGTGCACAACAAGCCGGGGTTGACCGGGCTTTTGTCACTTATGGTTATCATCAGGGCATTAACCCCGAAGATTATAGTCCGAAATATATCCTTGATGATTTCGGCCAGCTTTATTCAGTGATTAAATAGAAGAGAATAACAATATGACTAAACCCATAGTATTAAGTGGCATTCAGCCCTCAGGTGGATTAACAATTGGTAACTACATGGGTGCCCTGAAACAATGGGTGTCGATGCAAGAAACTCATGAGTGTTTCTATACACTGGTTGATTTACATGCCATCACCGTTAGACAAGACCCGCAGAAATTACACAATGCCAGCCTTGATTCATTGGCCTTATTATTGGCCTGTGGTGTCGACCCGAAACAACACCCAACCTTTATGCAATCTCATGTGCCGCAACACTCCCAACTGGCTTGGCTATTGAACTGTTATGCCCAGATGGGTGAACTCAATCGGATGACTCAGTTTAAAGATAAATCGCAAAAAAATGTCAGCAATATCAACGTCGGATTATTCAGCTATCCGGTATTGATGGCTGCCGATATTTTGTTATATGCCGCTGATGATGTGCCCGTTGGTCAAGACCAAAAGCAGCATCTTGAGCTGGCCCGTGATATTGCCACTCGTTTCAATAACTTATATGGCGAAACCTTCAAAGTGCCAGAACCGTATATTCCCAAGCTTGGCGCGAAAATCATGAGCTTACAGGACCCGACTAAGAAAATGTCGAAATCTGATGACAACACCAACAACTTTATTGGTTTGCTTGAAGAGCCGAAAAAAGTGGCGAAGAAAATCAAACGCGCCGTAACTGACTCCGACGAGCAAGCCCGGATTTATTTTGACGTTGAAGAAAAGCCCGGTGTATCTAACCTGCTGACTTTATTGTCTTGCACCACTGACAAAAGTATCGAGTCATTGGTGCCTGATTACGAAGGCAAAATGTATGGTCATCTTAAAGGTGATGTGGCTGACGCCGTAGTTGATTTCCTCACACCATTACAAGCGCGTTTCCACGAGTATCGTGATGATATGACGTTGCTTAATTCAGTGATGAAAGAAGGCGCTGAAAAAGCCTCTGCCCGTGCTGCTGTGACGCTTAAAAAAGCGCACGAAGCGATTGGTTTAGTGGCGAGTGTGGTTTAAAGCCGGTTAATTAAGCGCCGAACTAAGCATGGTGTAATAAGCTGTAATAGGGCGTAATAGGTCGTAATACATAAACCTCAAGCCAGTGATTAGACTATTCAATGTTGGTTGGGAACACATTGAACTTCGATCTCTCAATTAACTTTATTGACCAAGGGATTAATCATCATTGGTTATTTAATTAAGTGGATAAAATTGAGGTTAATTATTATGAGTTTACAAGGCACTTGGCGAGTTAACCAAAAATGGGGAAATTCACCTTCATATAGTTTTGATATGGAGATTGCTGCTGATGGCAGCGTGTCAATTGACGGTGGGTTTGTGGGTACGGCTTTACAACTTGGTACACTTACTCAGGTTAGTATGGGCATCGCAAATTTCAAGCATCACCCGAGCGTCACGGCCTATAATGGAAATATTATAGGTGGATGTATGGGCGGAGAGGCACTTGGGATCGGGGCTAGCGGAGGTACTGTAAGCCAAGGAGAATGGGTTGCTGTTTTAACCGATATTCTTGATGCACCGAAGCAAGCACATAGTGTACCGTCAGCATCGTAAATAAGTGGGTCATACTGCCTAGGCTGTGTGTTTTTTATTGTCGATAAGCATTGGCGGCGAAGAAGTATTTCGCCGCGATGTTTATTTTTAAGTAACTATTCAGCTTGTGGATAATTCGTGGTAGGAGGGGCGTCTCGCCGCGATAAATGGCGTAGCCATTTCAAAAAACCGTTGCGCCTTCGGCACAAATCGCGCCGAGACGGCCCTCCTACATTGTATCGTGCCATTTATCCACAGAGTTACCAATTGCGCTGAATAGTTACATTTTTAATTCAAATCCCGCTATCTAAATCCCGTTATTTCTGCAACCCGATAATTTGATACATCCGGGCATAAATCCGCTATCTACAGGCTCTCCTTCGGCGATTTGCCATCGATATTTCATGGTTTTAAATTGCTCACTTGACCCGATTCAATCTTAAGGTATAGTTGGCCGCGTTTCTGATAAGTGCTTATCTTAAAGTCTTGATTAAAGGAGTTTTTAAATGTGTCGCATTTTGGCATTTCTCGCTTGTTTTTTTGCCTTCACCATCGCAAAAGCTGAGGTCTACTATCTCTCTTTACCTGCTGAAGAAGTGGCCGCGTTTAATGCATTATATGGTGACGCTGAGGTGGTCTTATCGGCTGAGGAAATTTGTCGATTATCCTCTGTGACCTGTCGAAGTGCTGATGTGTCAAAACATGGCGCGAGTGCGATTGCGCAGATGCATAATATCGTCAGTATATGGTTACCGCCGGTGGGTAAAGGAGGTAGCGTGAGTTTATTGGGCGGTATGAGCAAACTGGAGCGGTTATCGATTTCTGGACATTCGTTAAGCGGGGATATCGGTTTTATCACTGATTTGCTTCATTTAAAAGTGGCGGTTTTATCGGGGAACTCAATAAGTGGCAGCATTCCAGATAGCATTGATAATTTGATTCATTTGACGGAATTATATTTATCAAATAATTCGCTCACGGGCAGTATTCCAGCGTCAATCGGTAATTTGCCCCAGCTCACCTATTTGAATCTCAGCAATAACGGCTTAACAGGCGATATTCCTGAAGCTTTAGGTAACCTAAGCAGATTATCTTTTCTGCACCTTGAGGGTAATGCTTTAACTGGTCATATACCGAATTCATTAGGGCAGCTGAGTCAGCTGCGTTATTTACGTTTGGCAGCCAATCAATTAACCGACGGTATACCGGCTGCTTTAGGCAACTTGGTCAACCTGCGGGAATTACATCTGAGCAGTAACCAGTTAACTGGCGACCTGCCTGACTCGTTAGGTGATTTGAGTCATTTAAAGCAGTTATTAGTGAGTGATAACTTACTCAACGGTAATATCCCTGCTGCTTTGGGCAATTTGACTGATTTGCAGGACCTTCGCCTGGACAAAAACGCGTTCAGTGGCCATCTGCCTGACGCGTTGGGTCAACTGACGAATTTGGTGTATTTTTATTTTAACGATAATCAATTGACCGGCAACATACCAGCAACGTTTATTCGTTTTGATCATATCGAAGCGTTTAATGGCCGTAATAATAAACTGACAGGGGATATTCCCGCCGGGTTTTATGCTGTTTGGAACGACAAGGATTTAGATGACTTAATTCTGCTAGATAATAGGGCGTTGGGTGGACCGCTACCGGCGGGTTTTGTCACCAGCTATCCGGCGTTGGCAGCTGATTTGCGTCTGCGGATGTCTAACGGTGTTTTCAGCGTAGGGAGATTTGGCCATTTAAGCTGTATTCCTGACACCAAAGAGTTTACGACTTTGTTTGCTGGCACACAGTGGCTTCAGTCTGCTTGCGGCGAAGAAGAAAGCAGCTGCCCAGAAGCCAACACCGGTCCGGCTTGTTTGGTGGGTAATCCAATCAATATCCGTACTGGTGTTAAACAGCAATCAGCCATTGACTATGCGGCGGGTAATCAGTCACCACTGCAATTAAGACGGTCTTACCATTCAAGCAAACGTGAGTGGACGTTTAATATCACTAGCCAGTCACTATGGATTAACAACCGCTATGTTAAATTAACGGGTCGTAGTAGAAGTAATTATTTGTTTGATTGCTCATCAACGACTTTGCCGTTTCAATGTAGCGCTAGTCGCTTAATTGGTCAGGCCAATACATTTAGCGGGTACCGACTGACGCAATTGGCTGATGGTTATATGCTGGCTCTACTCTCTGGTGCGACTGAAAGCTACGATGTGGCTGGTAAATTAACAGCAACCACCAGTGCTCAAGGCAATACGCTAAGTTATAGTCACGATGCCGCGAGCAACCAGACCACCATCACCGATGAATTTAACCGACAAATTGTTTTAACGTTAAACCCAAACAACACTGATTTGGTTGATCAGGCGGTGACGCCTGTTGGGTCATTTAGTTATCAATATGACGAGTTTGCGCGTTTAATTACCGTGACCAAACCGGATGGCAGCACCACTGGCTATCGTTATGATGAAGCAAACTATAGTACGGTGCAGTACTTTGCTAATGATGGGCCGTGTGTTGGTGATGACTATCTGACGATGGCAGCCTGCAAAAGCGCGGTGACAAAATTGGGGTTATTGACAGGGAAAATTGATGCCAAAGGTCAGCGGGCCGCGAGTTGGTATTATGATCAGCAACAACGCGCCTATAAAAGTGAGCATGGTGCGGGTGCTGATACCACTGAAATACGCTTTGTCAGTGAGCAGAGCGAGCCGGGTATAGATGAACAGGGTAATGCTATTATTTTGCCACGAGTACGTGATGCCATTGGCCCATTGGGGTTACGTACCCGTACTACCTTTCGTGCGCCACATAATCAGCGAGCTGAAAAAATTGAGACTTTCGACACTAATGATAAGCTGATCACCACTGAATATTACAGCTATGATGTCAATGGCTTTGAAGCTGAGCATATTGATATTAATGGCATAAAAACACAATTTAGCCGAGATACTGATGGCCGGGAAAAATCCCGTATTGAGTATGCAGATACCGACAACGCCAGAGTCATCACGACCAGTTACTCAGGTAGTACCACCAAACCAACCAGCATTACAACGCCTGAAAACCGGGTGGTTATCGGCTATATCAATCACAATAGCGGGTTACTGCTCTCACAACAAAGCATCACCGATGTCATTAATAATCAACAGCGAACGACCTCTTTTAGTTACAATGCGGCGGGTCAGCTGATGTCAATCGATGGTCCACGCTCTGATGTCAATGATATCACTCGGTTTGAATATAATGCTCAGGGATTTAAAACCAAAACCACCAATGCATTGGGCCATACCACTTCGGTAACTGCGTTTAACAGCTTTGGTCAACCCATCACCATTATCGATGAAAATAGTGTGACGACGACGCTGAGCTACGATTTGATGGGTCGTGTTATCAGTTCGCAACGTGCCGGGGCGACTGAGTATTTTGAGTACGACTTAACTGGTGCTTTGATTAAGTCAACATTGGCTAACGGCAATGTGATCCAATACGAATATGATGCGGCGGGACGTTTAACCGCGATACAAGATAACGCCGCTAATCGGATTGAATATCAACTGGATGCAGCGGGTAATCAATTAAGCACAGCGATTAACAGTAGTGATGGCAGCTTATTACAAACACAACAACGGCTGTTTGATCAGTTTAACCGTTTGATTAAAATCACCAATGGCACAAATAACGAGACTTTGTTAAGCTATTTGAGCAACGGGCAGCTTGATAAAACGACGGATGCTTTGGCCAATAATACCCGAAATCACTATGATAGCTTACAACGTTTGACTGAAATTCATGACCCGGCTGAGGGTAAAACAGCCTTTAGTTATGACAACGCCGGACGTACAACCGCAATCACCGATGCCACCGGTAAAACGACTGCTTATAGTTATAATGGTTTTGGGGAGTTGACTAAACAGGTCAGTCCGGATACTGGGCAAACCAACAGAAGTTACGACAGTGCGGGTAATTTGATGAGTGAGATTGATGCCCGTGGTATTACGGTAAGTTATCAGTATGATGCATTAAACCGGGTCACCCAGGTCAGTTATCCTGATAGCGGTGAAAATATCACCTTCACCTATGACAGCGTAGCTAACAATAATAAAGGTATTGGCCGTCTAACGGGCATTGTCGATGCATCGGGTCACAGACAATTACGTTATGGCTCACAGGGTCAATTGCTGCAAGAGACTTATATGATTGCTGAGCAAAGCTACACCTCGGCGTATCAATATGATAGCGCAGGTCAGTTGATAGGCATGACTTATCCCAGTGGTCGCCAAGTTGATTTAACCCTTAATACCCAGGGTCAAATCAAGGCGATATCGACCACTGCCAGCGTGGCGAATACCACAGCACAAACGGTGTTAAGTGATGCGGCTTATTTACCATTTGGACCGACTCGACAATTTACCCACGGCAATGGTTTACTTAATACGCTCAATTATGATCAAGACTACCAACTTATCAGTCAGACACTCACTGGATTGAAAAATCAGCAGCTGGTTTACTCCGCCACTGGCAATATCACCGCGATTAATCAGCAAGACAGCAATCAAACATTTGCCTATGACAAACTCTCGCGCTTGGTCGGTGCCACGGGAGAGTATGGCAGTTTGGCTTATAGTTATGACGCGATTGGCAACCGCCTGAGCAAAACTGATAACGCTAATAGCAGTAATAAAAAGGTGGCCAATTATCATTATCGCGAAGGTAGTCATCACCTTGGCAAAATCACCATCGGCGATGTTGAACAAATGAATTCGTTATTCAGCCAGTTCAATCAAGCCAGAAGAATGTCATCAGTGACCAATCGTCAAATGATAACCAACTATCTATATGATTCACGCGGTTTAAGGGTGAGTAAAACAGTGCCGGGCAGTCAAATTCATTATCATTATGAACCCGGCGGTTTGCTGATTGGCGAGTCGAATGGCCAAGGTATTTGGCAAAAAGAGTATCTTTATTTTAATGCTCAGCTCATCGCGATGATTGATTATAGTGGGGTGGGGAATGCTGTGACAAATGACAGTGCTGGCCAAATTTACTATGCGCATAACGACCACCTCGGCACACCAAAACTGCTAACCAACAGCGCCGCAAAGCCAGTATGGCAAGCCAGCTATACACCGTTTGGTTTAGCGACCATTAATGCCGATGTCGATAATAACGGTGTGGCAGTGACGCTGAATATTCGTTTTCCAGGACAGTATTATGATGCTGAAAGCGGATTGCATTATAACTGGTTTCGTTATTATGACCCGGCGATTGGACGCTATGTGACCAGCGATCCGATTGGCTTGGCTGGGGGGATTAATACTTATGGGTATGTTGGGGGGAATCCTGTTGGGTTTGTTGATCCGAGAGGATTATTTGGTATAGATGATGTTTGGGCTGGTGTTTATTGGGCGACAGGTGAATGGAGTCCAAGCCAAAACACTGTTAACTTTTCTGCTGGCTTAGGGGATGGACTGTTGTTGGGATTTGGTGATGACTTTAGAAGCCTTGCTGGCATAAATGGAGTTAACCAGTGCTCTTCTGCATATCAGTACGGTGGATACGTTTCATTTGCTGCCGGAGGTGCAAGGTTGATTTACGCAGGTTTAGTTAAAGGCGGTAGCATACTAGCATCATCAGGTGCTGCGGCATCTGCGTTTCGTGGCAGAGTTAAATTTGGGTTCAGATTGGGATTTGGTCGTAATTGGCGAAAACCCAACTTGTCCAAATACAAAACAGACGACGCTTTACGACAAGCTTCGGGAAGGTCGAATAAAGCCATAAATACTTATGGTGCAGGTGTAGCAACAGCAAGTGCTGCTGACGGAAATGACTGTGGATGCCAACGATGAATACACACCCCTTGATGCTTGAAAATGGTACGATTTACGCTTTCGAACTGGAAAATATTTACATTCAACCAAGGAGAATAGCGACGATCCTTGCTGAGGCGAGTGGGGTTTCTCATATTAAATTACGCAAGCCATTTAGTTCATCGAGTGATACTCATGTTGAGTTTAAGTATCATGGCAAAGATTTTTTGGTATGGGAGCCATATGGTGATAGTAGCCGTTATTGGATAGGACCTGTAAATGAAAGTGATGAAATGGATGTTAGCTCATTAGAAAATTGTTTTAAACAATATGACATTCCGATAGTTATTAAGTTTTTAGGGGATTTAATATCTCTCAATTTCAAGTCTATATTTCGAAAATAAATAATGGGATATCAGCGCCATGGGCAAGATAGTATTACATCTTTATTTATTATTTAGTGTATTTATGCTGCAAGGTTGTGGTCAAGAAAAAATACGGGTACTAAGCAATGTTGAGTTAATGGCTGAGTTGCCCACCAGTGTTGATGTTAAGGATATAGTTATATTGGATTTACTGCCAAAAGGTGTGATTTTGACTGTAAAGAACAAATACTATGGTAAAGATTTTTTAGCGTTGGAAGTGGTCGTCGACGGTAAAGTTGGTTATGTGCTATTTGACAGCCGTAAATTAGAAATCATCAATAGCGATTGAACGTGTACAATCAGCCTTGGGGGATCAGGTGATTTGTTTAATAACTCTTTGAACGATTATAAAGACTGGTTGTTTACTGCTCATGATAAGGCGGTAGTTGAATTGAAATGGGTATCAAACGATTTTAATTATTCTTCTACAGATGAAGAGGTCACTCAGAGAATAGCGTGGAAAGGATTGCATATTTCATATATCAAAAACGAGTAATGAATTGAATAAAAGAAGGGCTCCGACCATATAAAGCAAATTAGGGTTACAGTTATCCTCAACATTCACGAGGTTGAAACCTCGTCTACGGCAGAGCTGGTAAGCCGTAGACGCGAATTCATTCGCGTTTTTTTGATTATCAATTGTTACCCTGTTTGATTGGTGCCAAAAGAAGTAACTATTCAGCTTGTGGATAACGATAGATAAACAGAACGCTTTTCCACAAGGCAATCTCAAAAACAAGCTGATTTAAGGTAGGATGTGGTCAACTATATGGAGGTAGATTGGTAGGGCAATGCAGGGAGCAATTGCCGAGAGCCAGAGGCGAAACCCATCACAATTGGGCAATAAACGATGATATTTCAGGTATTTTCGTCCAAATTGATGGGTTTCGCTGGGGCTCACCCATCCTGAATAAAGAGATATTTTTTATGACAATAAACAGAACTAAACTGGCGTATATTGTAGCTCCAATATTTCCGGCATTGTACATGTTAGCAATGCCGTATTTTTCAGATTCATACTATACAGGGTGGTACGATATTTTGGCTCTGATCATATAGAGCAAATTAGGGTTACAGTTATTCTCAACATTCACGAGGTTGAAACCTCGTCTACGGCAGAGCGGGTGCGCCGTAGACGCGAATTCACCGAAGTGTCGGACCATCACGTTTTTTGATTATCAATTGTTACCCTGTTTGATTGGTGCCGATATTTTATTGGTGTTATTGTTTTCGTTGCCAGTAAGCTATTTATCATGCCTACTATTTGGATTCCCTTTTGTTGGGTTCTTAAGGAGAGTGAAGGCTTTAAATCTTGTGAATGTGGTTGCAGGCGGAGCTTTACTCGGAATGTTTGTTTATTATTTGTTTGGATATGGGTTTACTGCGCTGCTTGATTCATCAATGGGCGATGTATCGCATTTTAGAGTACTAGGCTGGGGTGCTGCACTAGGCGTATTGGTAGCACTCCCATTTAGTCTGCTAGCGGGGCTGCCATTTATCAAAAACAAGTAGGTGCTCTTTCATTTCGTGCGATGTGGCGATGGTATAACTTTCATAATAGCCGGTGGTATCTCCCTCGGGTTCGCCGTGTAAATCAAAAAACAGTGGACTGCTGTCTGTTGTTTGCCATTGATATTTCATGGTTTTGAATTGCTCACTTGACCCGATTCAATCTTAAGGTATAGTTGGCCGCGTTTCTGATAAGTGCTTATCTTAATGACCTAATTAAAGGAGTTTTTAAATGTGTCGCATGTTGGCATTTCTCGCTTGTTTTTTTGCCTTCACCATCGCAAAAGCTATCGAATGAAAAAGGTATTTGGCAAAAAGAGTATCTTTATTTTAATGCTCAGCTCATCGCGATGATTGATTATAGTGGGGTGGGGAATGCTGTGACAAATGACAGTGCTGGCCAAATTTACTATGCGCATAACGACCACCTCGGCACACCAAAACTGCTAACCAACAGCGCCGCAAAGCCAGTATGGCAAGCCAGCTATACACCGTTTGGTTTAGCGATCATTAATGCCGATGTCGATAATAACGGTGTGGCAGTGACGCTGAATATTCGTTTTCCAGGACAGTATTATGATGCTGAAAGCGGATTGCATTATAACTGGTTTCGTTATTACGACCCGACGATTGGGCGCTATGTGACTAGCGACCCGATTGGTTTGGCTGGGGATTAATACTTATGGGTATGTTGGGGGTAATCCTGTAATTAACACTGACTTCATGGGCTTAGCTAACGACAACTCACCTTATACCGGGACTGCCATTTCACGTAGCTGATGCGTTTAGGGAATATCAGAGACAACAAGCAATACAGCGTACTGAATTGATATATGGCACATATGACTTCTACAGAAATTACAGTGATATGCGTGATGCAAATACTATTGGTGCGGACAAATATTTCCACTGTAAAGCTAACTGCGAAGCAACAAAAAGAGGTAAAGGTGGAGAAGATGCTGCATGTTCCATCAGTGATTCACGAGAGTGGTTTGATCAAAATATAAAAGGAGACCCTGCTTCTGCATCCGCCGCAGATCAGGTTGCAAATATCTTTGGTCGAAGCAATGCGTCAGGTTCTCAGTCATGCAGTCAAATATGCAGCCCATTTAGACCTAACGGGCTACCTCCGAGGTATTAGAAAATGAGCAAACGAAAAATAATAACAGCCGTCACCGTAATATTCATTGTACTGATGGTTTTTTGGTTTACAGCATTCATGAAGGTTGATTCATGTTTAGACCAAGGGGGCAAATGGGATCACAATAAAGAAGTATGTATCTTCAAAGAGTAAATGTGATTTCTTTCCTAAAGAGGTTTGTGAATGCCAATAATAAAATCCAAATTGCTCATATTATTAATATTCATACTGAATAGTGAATACTGAATTGGCATATGCTCACGGGGATATGACTATTGCTGGCTTTGGTATATTGTCGGTTGTGTTGCAATTGATTGTTATGGTATGGATATGGTTGTCGAATCCGCTTAAACCAATAAAACGATCGCTGTTATTAATGTCAGTTGTAGTGTTTGTACTAATTTGGTTGTAACTATTCAGCTTGTGGATAACTCATGGTAGGAACGAGCTCCAGCTCGTGATTTGTGCCGAAGCGGGATGCCGCCCAGATGGAACATTTTTGAAACGGCTACGCCATTTAATCGTGAGCTGGAGCTCACTCCTGAGCCTTCCCCGACATTCATGTCGGTGAAAAACATTAATACCCTTCTACGACGCTACTTCAACCCAACAATACGATAATTACCGCTGGTTTT
>CBDIDQ010000128.1:0-74475 GCA_965277695.1 Alteromonadaceae bacterium | reverse complement strand
CGCTCGGCGCGACCGTGTGGATTGCTTTCGTCCTTCTTAAAGTCGAGGTCGACCCACTTGCCGGCGTATTCTCCGGCGTTGACGCCAAAGAGTCCGTGGACTTCGGCGTATGGCGTGGCGGTGAAGGCGGCGATTTCCTTTTCGCGCTTCGCAAGGATGGCGAGAGTGGGAGTTTGGACTCGTCCGGCGGCGGTAATATTAAAGCCACCGTGGCGGGAGCGGAAACAAGTGAGAGCGCGGGTGGAGTTGAGGCCAACGAGCCAGTCGGATTCGGAGCGACACTTGGCGGCGTCGGAAAGGTCGGACATTTCCTGTCCGTCGCGGAGTTCGTTCCAGGCTTGTTGGATTGCGCCGGTGGTCATGGATTGCATCCAGAGGCGTTTGACGGGCTTCTCGATCTTCCCGTAGTCCATGATGTATTGGAAGATGAGTTCTCCCTCGCGGCCGGCATCACAGGCATTCACGATTTCGGTGACGTCCTTGAGCTTGGCGAGCTTGAGGACGTGGCGGAGGCGGCCTTCGGACTGTTCGATGGGCTGGAGGGCGAAATTGCTGGGGATGGCCGGGAGGACGTCGAATTTCCACGGAAGGTTCTTTCCGTTGGGTCCGGTGGGCATTTTGAGCTCGATGAGGTGTCCGACCGCGGAGGTGATCATGGCCTGATCGTTCTCGAAATACTGGGCATCACGGGACTTTCCCTTCTTGGTAAACTTACCGAGTTTTTTAGAGAGGGCTTTGGAGAGATCTGTAGCAACAGAGGGCTTCTCAGCGATGATCAGAGTCTTGGACACGGGCCGGACTTAGGGGGGAAAGGGGGGGATGGGAAGAAATTTCTTCAAACTTCGTCGATCAGCGTGTTCAAGGAAAATGTGAATAAGTGCCCGCTGGTGATTAATTTGGCATGGGTAGTCAGACGAGTTTTCGCTTTTCTACGATGAGGTGCGGTAATTTCTTGGACCACGTCTCAACTAAATGACGACTCAAACCATGAAGCAGCGAAAGCGCTATATCGACGAATTCAAAACACAGGCTCTTGAGCTTTGTGCCATAGGAAAGCCAGTGGCAGAGGTGGCTGCAGATCTCTGCGTGAGCAAAGGCCTGATCTACACTTGGGGACGTAAAGCAAGCCAGGCCAGTTCTGTAGTGGAGGAAAAGGAGCCAAAGGCGACGAGGACGTATACCGACGTAAATGACCGATATAGGTTCCTAAGGTACTTAACTTGTTTTACCGCAGTATTACAACCATTCATGACTTTAAGAAACTTTCTCGACTCATCAGTTGTTGGCTCTGGAATTGAACTGGTGCTTTTTGAATAATAAACGTATTCGTCATTTAACGCGCTGCCGCCAATTGCACTATAGGTGCCATTGGGATCATAAGAAGACTGGATAGTCATCGTCCCGTTCATACTTCCAGAATTATCAAAAATAATCAGCACCTGAGGTTTTTGTCCGGTTCTCTGATCAATCGAGCCGACGTAAAGTTCAATATCTTCGGCAAAAGACAAGCGGCCTACTAAAGCAAAAACAATAGCGGCAATCATCAAAACCTTAACAATCTTCATTTTACACCTACCTGTTGGGCCACACCGGACACCACGTTAACTTGATTGGCATCGTTAGGGCCAAACGTTTTAACCGTTGTTGCCTGCAAATAAATACACTGCAACCCTTCTGTCGGATCTTTGCTTCTGGGGCAATCAGTCTCTGTGCGCGGCGTATCGGTAACCCATGAGACTGTACTGTCAGCGCCATTGGTGGAGGTATAATTGACAGAATCATCACTGGTGGCAAAAGCTGCAAAATAGTTCTGGCCATTAACCGTGCGATTCACCGCATTGTAATACAGCTGGTCATTACCACCCCGGGACATATGGGTCGCCATTTCACGACTCTCGGCGGCAGTAGCCATTTTCATATCCATCGAAGATGAACTTAGCAAAGAAGCCGCAATGCCAGTGATCGCAATCACCATCACCAAAGACACCATTAACACAAAACCCCGCTGGCGTTGCGGCGATTTATATTGATAAACCCTATATTTATAACCCTTGAGCTGATTCATTATTGCCACTCTCCGTTAATTGCGTTAACCACACTCACCGTTGTAGAAAACAGCATCCGGCGATAATGATCGCCGCCGCCATTGACCGTTCTGTCACCGAGGGTGTAACTATTATTATTAGTATATTTATTGTCCGGTTCCAAGGCCCGAGCCAACACATAAATTCGTACGCTTAAAATATAACTAGTGTCTGCGGAACCCTGATTCCAATAGTCTCTGGCGACACTTTCTGAGCCAACGTAGCTATCGACCTGACCATCGAGGTCAATATCTACGCCAAACAAAAATCGCACATTTTCAATCCCATCAATCACCGCTTCTGCGTTCATCTGTGCCAACCCTGAAGTGCCGATAATCAAACGTTTTCGCATTAGGGTGGGCACGGTTTCGCCATAGAAATCTTTATCTGCGACATAATAAACCAAATGTTGATACATCCAATTTTGCGAATTGTCAATCACCGGATAAGTAGATGAATCCGCGTTACCCATCACAATCGCAGCGGCTGTCGGTGAGGCTATCAAAATAAAAACGATTACTACGAAACGACCCGGTAGCAGTCGCATTGCTAATCGCTCTTTTCACCTGCAATACGTCGGTATCTGTATTGGCATCTGAAATGCAGCCCAAGACACTCTCAGAGGTCGCAGTGGTAGCCCACAGACTCCAAAAAGCCCAAGCACTCACTTGAGGAAAACTACCATCATTAGTACTGTTACTGCCGCCATCACAATCAGTGCCTGGTAAGGCAGGAATAGCCAATAAATCACTACTCAACTGACTCTGATACTGCCCCCAAAATCCCGAATGTTCGATATCCCGACGTAAAATACTGATCGCCAACCGACCGTTTTCTTGAACCTCGCCAATACCTAGGGTTTCTGAGGTGGTGCCCCGCATCGCGCTAAACGTTGACATCACACCACCAAGTAAAAACACCCCCAGCGACAACGCAATCAACGCTTCAACCAGACTCATACCCTGCTGCTGCCATTGCTTGTATAAATACCTCTGTGATTGCCGCTGTAAATGCTTCGTTTTCATCAACTTGCCTTTGTCTGTGGCGCTAAAAAAATAAAAGTATCGAGATAAACCTGACGTCGTTTATTACTGGCGGTACCACAAGATGCCGCCAACGAACCTTGAGCTTTTGTCGATGCTGCATCTGATGTTTCTGTGCGGCCACTCCAAGCAATCACCACAGCAACCACCCCAGCGGCATGAGTAATACAAGCTGTTGGACTGACCAAACCGCCAACACTGCCACTGCTTTGGGTCACATCCGCGCCAAACAACGCTAACTTCCATTCGTATAAATCATTAGCCGCAATTTGGGCAGAAGAACAAGGATTACCGGCGTCACGGCAGCGGTTGAGGGAACTATCAGCAGTAAAAGAAGTGTAGGTACCGGCATAAGTATTATCGATAACAGAGGTTGTATTGACCCGCATACGCTGCACGATATCATTGGCAAGAGAGGTCGCCAGTGCGCGTTGCACCGCGTCAAAACTACCTTTTTTGGAGAGGGCCTGCATTCCAACGACGCCAACGATACTGGTCGCCAGCACGGCAAAAGCAATCAATGCTTCGATAAAAGTAAACCCTTGTTGTTTACGCCTTAACATCTCATCACCTTACGGTCATTTATACTTGATCATTTATAAGTATAAGAAAAATTTTATCCAGAACTGTGAACTGGATCACGTTTATTTTAATTATTTTGTTTGCGTTTTGTTTGAGCTTTATTGTTCTTTAAGCCCTTGCTGCTCATTACCCAACTCATTACCCAGCTCATTACCCAACAACACCGCAAACCAGTTGCCCTCATCACTCGCTTCCATCGCAATCTTAACAATCATGGTCAATGGCACCGATAACAACATGCCCACCGACCCCAGCAGCCAACCCCAAAATATTAAGGATAAAAACACCACCAAAGTCGATAATCCTAACCCTTTGCCCATAAAACGAGGTTCAACCACATTACCCATAACAATGTTGATCAGCACAAAGCCAATCGCCGCAATGCCCGCCGTCGCCGGCCCTTGGATCACCATCGCCACCAATACCGCAGGCACTGCCGCAATAATAGAGCCTATGTTTGGAATGTAATTAAACATAAATGCCAATACGCCCCACAGCACAAAATAATCGACATCCAGCGTCCATAACATCAGGCTGACCATCGAACCTGTCATCAAACTAACACCCGTTTTGATCACCAAATAACTATTGACAGAACTTAAAAAACGGTCGATATGCTTGAGCTTCATATGCGGATCATGCAACGCCAGATGAACTTTTATTAGGGATAGAGGGGGCTTCAAACAGCATAAAAATCACCGTCAGAATAATCAAGAACAGATTAGCCATTACATTGCCCAAACCCGTTAACATACCGGTCAGCAGCGACATCGCCGCACCGGGGTTAAAATGTTTGGTCACCAATTCTTGATTCAAGGTGATATTAAACCGCGTCAACTGTTCTGTCAGCCAAATGAGTTGCTGGGAAAACTTTTCGCTATACATCGGAATGGAACGCGAAAAATCATTCAAAGACTGACCGACCAATCCCGCGACGGCAAAACCAATCACCACAATCACAATCATGATCACAAAAACGGCCAGTGTTCGGGGAATTTTCCAGCGGATCAAGCGGTTAATCAGCGGATTACAGGTCATAGCAATAAAAATGGATAGCAAGAAAGGCACAATTACGGTGGTCGCGGCTTTAATGCCTGCCAGCACAATCACCAGTGATGCCAGTACTAATAACGTACTGGTGGTGGCATTGGCTTTCTTTGCCGATGGTGTGCTTATAGGCGTAGTTATAGGTGTTACTTTAGGCACTTCATTAGGTATAGAGTCTGTCATATTGATCTCATTATTATTTTTTTACTTTTTGCTTTTTGTTTTACTTGCCAAGCGGGCGTTAAAACGGCTTAATATGTCGATAATCCCAGAAAACACGCACCTTCGCAAAATAATGAAATTAAATCAAGCCACTATTGCTATTAAAAATTTACGTTTACGCACTTACATCGGCATTAATACCGATGAAATCGAAAATAAACAAGATATTATCGTCAACGTTAACATCAATTACTGCGCCGAAAAGGCCACTACCTCTGATGATATGACCGATGCGCTAAATTACCGTACCATCACCAAACGAATTATCGCGCTAGTCGAAAATAATCGCTTTTCGTTACTCGAAAAACTCACCAACGATATTCTCAGCATCGCCGCCGAACATGATTGGGTCGATTCAGCCGAGGTTGAAGTCGACAAACCTCATGCCTTGAGGTTTGCCGATTCGGTTTCGTTGAAATTGTCTTGTGAGAAGACGTAGACGAGAATTTACATATTCACCGATCGCAACAATTCAGAGGTATTGCGCGTCAGCAGTCTTGCTGTTGACGCCAGACCAACCAACGAGACAAACACCCCGCCAATCACCGGTCCTAACCACCACAACTGCCAGTGAATGCTAACATCCATTTTGAATATCTGACTTTGCAATAAAGCCAGCAGCACCTCTGTCGCAATGGTTGCCATCACCCCGGCTATCACCCCAAGCATCCAAAATTCAATCATCACACTGCCCCTGATCAAACTGCCTTTAGCCCCCAGAGTCCTTAAAATCACAATCTCTTGCTGCCGCTCCTCAATCGAAGACTGAACTTGTGCGGTCAATACCAAAACCCCGGCGATGATCACAATCAACAACACAAACTCAATCGCCAACGAAACCTGGCCGATCACCGATTGTATCTGCTTGATGATGGCATCCACTTCAATCACCATAATGGTGGGAAAATCTTTTAAAAACTGATTAAACGCCTGTTTTTTGCTGGCATCAACATGAAACGAAGCAATGTAAGTGGCCGGAAAATCTCGCAACACATCATCAGAGAAAATCATATAAAAATTCGGCTGCATGGTATTCCAGTCCACCGTGCGAATACTCGATACCGTCACTTTGTGCTCATCAGAGCCAATCAAAAAGGTCAAGACACTGCCCAATTCAATCTCCATCCGCTCAGCCACCCGGCTTTCAACCGATACCTGCCCAGTTGCGTCTTCGACAAACCACTCACCCTCAATGATTTCATTTCCATTGGGCATTTGATTATGCCAGGTCAGATTCAATTCCCGGCCAATGCCCTGACGTCCACCGCCATCGCTTTTATCCTCTTCTTCCTTGCTGACAAACAAGGTTAGCTTCTCATCATCAATGTTCACTAGGGTGCCTCTGACCACCGGATACAAACCCTGAGATTCAATTTCCATGCTAGTCAAAAAGCCTTCCACCGCGCCCATTTCGTCGCCAGTTACATTAGCTAAAAAATGATTAGGGGCGTTTTCAGGCAACTGCGCCTGCCACTCACCGATAATTTCATTTTTCAAAATGAATAACGACAACAGCAAATGAATGGCAAAAGTAAACGTGATCAACTGCACACTGTTGGCTCTCACTCGTCGTTTTATCGACGCCATCGCCAGATGAAAAGGATTAGATGGTTTAACGCCCACAGCACGTCCAGCGTTGACAAATAACCGACTAAGCCCCAGCAATACCACAATCAAAACCGCACCGACACCGAACATCAAAATACTGATTTTAAACGACTGGCTATACACCAACATCAAAAAGAAAACGGTCAAACCCGACAAACCCAAATACGCCCAGTTATTGCCCGCCTCATCGCCGGCATTGCGACGTAATACCCGCAGTGGCGGAATATCAAATAATTGCAGTAGCGGATAAAGCGAGAACATCAAGGCACATGAAACCCCAGTAGTCACCGCAATAACAAAGGGTTTGATGCCCAACTCAGGGGTGGGTTTAGGCAAAAATTCACTGATCATCTGAAAAATCACATGTTGAATCAGATAACCCATCAGCAAACCCGCCACCACGCTCAGCAAGGTGAGAAATATCAAATGGGTGACATAAATCTTTCGCACCTGAGTCGAACTAGCACCCAGCGTTTTAAAGATAGCCACCGGGTCGTAATGACGCTGACAATAACGTTGTGCCGCAACAGCAATCGCCACAGCAGCCAAAATAACCCCGAGCAGCCCAGACAACAGCAAAAACTGTTCAGCCCGGTCCAGCGACTTGGTGATGGGCGACTGTCTGTCTTTCACCCCATACCAAATCTGATTATCTGCCAACTTGGGTTTCAGCCAGTCGGTCATCGCCTGGATATGGGTTTTATCGCCGGCAAACAAATAACGATAGGTGATCCGACTGCCCGGCTGGATCACTTCGGTTTTATCAATATCTTGATAATTCATCAACACCCGTGGTGCGGTACTGAACACGTTAAACGAACCATCGGGCTCTTCAATTAATACTCCGGTGACCTTCAACTTAGCCACACCCACTTCTAGCTCGTCACCCACTTTGATATTGAGTAAATCGAACATCTTACGTGCCAGCCACACCTCACCGGGTTTAGGCACTTCAGTGGTTTTTTCCTCCGCGCCATAAGGGGTTTTACTGAATACCAACTCACCTCGCATCGGATAAGATTCGGTTACCGCTTTGATATTACCCATTTTCAATTGATCATCAAAAAACACCATCGACGAAAACAGAATATGTTTGTCTTGTTCAAGCCCCGGCTCATTGCCAGACTCACTAGTTAAGAGAAAGGGGGCATCGGCAAAGAAAGCATCTTCAACCTGTCGAGAGCTTTGCATGATCCGATCAGCCGCGATAAAGCTGGTGCTTTTTTGCAATACTGCGGACTGAATACGACCAGAAATAGCCGATAGCGAAAACACCGACAACACCGCCAAGGTAATGGCAATGGCGATAATGGTTAATTCGCCCCGACCCAGTTCTCGTTTGAATAATCTTAAGGCTAATTTAAACCACATAAGCTTGCTTCCCTTCGCTGCTCTGCTCTGTCTTATCCCCAGCTTCGCTCAACTGACCATCATGCATGGTCAGAATACGCTGGCAGCGAGTCGCTAATTGGGTGTCATGGGTAACCAGCACTAGCGTTGCGCCAAACTGCTGATTAAGTTCAAACAATAAATCTTCAATCAAATGGCCATTTTTACTGTCGAGGTTGGCGGAAGGCTCATCGGCAAACAAAATTTTCGGTTTAGTGATAAAGGCTCGGGCAATCGCGACGCGTTGTTGCTCACCGCCAGACAGCTGATTAGGAAAGTGATCCATCCGATCACCCAAACCGACTCGCTCAAGCAACGCTTCTGCCAGCTGTTTGGCGTTATCCATACCAGCCAATTCAGCAGGTAACATCACGTTCTCTAGTGCTGTCAGGCTTTGCACCAGCATAAATGCCTGGAAGATAAAACCGACGCTCTGACCGCGTAACTGGGCGCGTTGTTCTTCATTGAATTGATGGATGGGGGCACCGTCTAAGTAAATTTCGCCGCTTGACGGTAAATCCAGACCGGCTAGCAGACTTAGCAGGGTCGATTTGCCCGAACCGGACGCACCAACGATGGCGATTGACTCACCGGGCTTGACAGCGAAGTTAATGTCGCTAAGGATATGCAGTTCATTATCGTTGATTAACACATGTTTACTAAGGTTTGATACTTGTATGATAGATAGATTGGAAACAGCGTCATTTATGGGTAAAGTCATTGTAAAATTCTTCTCAATTCATTGGCTGATCATTATATTAGGGCTATTTTCACATATCCCAACGGGTTTTACTGCCACGCGACTATTAATACTCGGCGACAGTATCAGTGCAAGCTATGGAATGAAACAAAAAGAAGGCTGGGTGACCTTATTGCAAAGCCGTTTTGATGCCGACAAAAAAGACATCAAACTCATCAACGCCAGCATCAGCGGCGAGACCACAGCAGGCGGATTAGCTAGGTTTGACAAAATTTTAGCCAGTACAAAACCCGACGTGGTGATCATCGAATTGGGTGGCAATGACGGTATGCGCGGCTTCCCGGTGAAAAAAACCCAAAAGAATTTGTTACAAATCATTGAAAAATCACAAGCTAAAACCCAATTAACCGCACTGATGCAAATTCGCATCCCGCCAAACTTCGGCCCTCGTTACAGCAAAATGTTCGAAGGCATGTATCCCAAACTCAGCGAACAAACCAACGTCCCGCTGTTACCTTTTTTCATGGATATCATCTCCGTCAAACCTGAATTGATTCAAGCTGATGGTTTGCACCCAACCAAAAGCGCCCAGCCGATCATTCGGGATTTTATGTATGATAAGATTTTGCAGTTGCTTGGGGATAAGGGTAAATAGCGGGGGAGAAATACAGAGAGATGGTCTGACAGTACCTATTTAAACTAGAGAACTGTCAGACAAATGCTTAAAAACGTTCTTCTGAATAGCCTGTCATGGTAATTTATACTCCTATGAAAAGTGACTTTCGATAACAAGGATAGCTTAATTTAATTGAAGTTGGAAGCACCTTTAAGCTAAAGTTTAAAGCACCTTTGCTTTATTTAGAAGACCATTTTTATCCGCCACAATGCGCTCCCTGACCTTAAACAAGTCCTTATCTTTCACAGCCTTGTCGTAACGATGCTGTTTTGCTTCCATAATAACTTCTGCGCTAATTGACTTTTTCAGGTATTCCATTACCGTGTCTTGTGTTTGCCCTAAAAGACAGGCGTAACAAGCCTTATTATAGTTAATTAATATTGCTATTCCTGGCCCAGAGTCAGGACATTTTTCTGCTTTCTCAATAAAACCATAGGCTTTTTCAATCCAAGGCACTGTATTTTGCTTCAATTTATACATCATGTAGTGCGCATTAGCCATAATGCCATAAACCCTAGCAGACTCATCGAGTGCCAAGGCTTCTGTCAGCTCATCGATAATTTGCAACAATCTCGCTTCTCGTGTATCGCTATCAAACGAGCTGTCCTTGTCGTCATACTCAGCCTCATAATTATCCATTTTCCTTAACGCGTTGATCACTTTCTCATTCGCCCGATTTTTATCAGATAACAGCTTTTTCATCGATGATAACTGACTCTTTACAGCTAATTTGTTTGATTCTACATCTGATTCTGCCTGTTTCGCTGTTTTCAAGGCTTTATCCGCCACCGACTCCAAAAAACCCTTGCTATAAAACGCCGCCAAAATACAAAAGCCAAAATAAATAAAATACAAATTAAAATTATCCCTGCTCTGTTCAACGATATTGCTACCTATAATGTTAAGAAATAACGGCACAATAAAAGAAGCGGCAATAGCTAATGCAAATGTTTTATAAACAATAAATGGTTCTCTGTTTTTATCTTTATCATTAATAGCCACAGAATGATTCGCTATAGCCCCGACAATACCGCCAATTAACGAAAGAAAAGTGATCACGACGACCTGAACCAGCGTTTCTTTTTTCACCGACAGTACAGCTTTTCTATTTTCAAAGAGCGACCCCAGTGCAACCTGCTGCTGTTCATTGAGCGCCATTGCCGCTATAACTTTCAAATCCTCTTGGGTCCAACTAAGCTCCCCACCACTTAAAGACCGTTCAGCTGAAAATAAAATTAAACCAAAAACGATAATAATCAGAAAAATAACGCACAGTGCTTTTAGCGCAAAATGCACTTGCATTAATTTTTTATAAGACGCTTTTTTACGCTTTGCATTCATTTGAATTATGCCTTGTTGCAATGACTCTCTAGATAACACAATAGCGGCACGGATGATAAAAAACAAGTGCTTTATTTAAATTAATATGACAAATGCCAACCAATTAATATTTAACAAAACACAGTATTAGAGTCATGTACTTAAAACAAACCACTTTTGGCATCAGTTAAAATGAGAAGTGAATGAACTAGGGGAAGAAAGAGGGTCATTAATTGACCCCGAAAGCATTAACCTCATCCCCCCGGTGCGAAGGTCTGTTTTTGGTGTTTCATAAATATTACTCATTCCATTTCCTCATTATTAACGATAAATATTGGCTTTTTACAACGTCTCCGCCCGTTCCTTCGCCTTCACCACCTCCCACAAGGCATCCATTTGCTCAAGACTACTGCCTTCAAGGGTCTTGCCTGCTTGTTTGGTCATTGTTTCAACCTGATCAAAACGTCGTTCAAATTTGCGATTCGCCATTCGCAATATTTTTTCTGGATCATGTTTTAAATATCGAGTGACATTGACCAAGGCAAAAAACAAATCGCCAAGTTCTTCACCTACCGCCTCAGAATCAACTTCGTCGCGATCTAATTCGGCTTCGACTTCCTCAATTTCTTCTTTGACTTTCGCCAGTGCGCCGCTAACATCATGCCATTCGAAACCCACCGTTGCACAGCGTTTTTGCAGTTTGTTAGCCCGGGTCAATGCCGGTAAATTATGTGGCACGTTAGCCAACAAACGCACCTCATCAGCAGATTTTTGTTGTCGCTCCTTGGCTTTTTCTTGCTCCCAATTGGCATGAATTTGCGCATCACTGGTAAACACTTTATCTGAGAAGATATGCGGATGACGTCGAGTCAGTTTTTCACAAATGGCATTGATCACATCAGCAAAAACAAACTGCTCCTCTTCCTTGGCTAACTGGCTGTAAAATACCACCTGAAACAACAAATCGCCCAGTTCATCTTTTAATTCGGCAAAATTGCCCGTTTCAATGGTCTCTGCCACTTCATAAGCTTCTTCGAGGGTGTGCGGCACTATCGAGGCAAAATCCTGCTTTAAATCCCACGGACAGCCCGTTTGTGGGTCTCGAAGTTTAGCCATAATCGCCAGCAAGTCTTCTAGCGTTTGTTGTGTGTTTGACATTGTTATTACTCTTTCGCCTGTTTAGTGTTAACTGTTAATTGAACATACCCCATCACATACTCAGTGATATCCACCATCTCACCGACGTTATTAATCCGGGTCAACAGTTGGGCGATGGTTTTTGATTTGTGCCGGGCATAATGATGAATATACGCCAGCTCCTCGGCAATCTTATGAGTGTCGACTTTCGCCACCATCGACAAATAAACCCGCAAGCAAATAAACTCACCTGCCGCTAATGCTTCATCCACAAACGTCTTTTGCCGCTCAATGGTATTTAACTCAGCATTGCTCTTAACCACCAGCTGTGGCTCTGCACTTTCGCCTTCACCTTCACCTTCACCTTCACCTTCGCCTTCACCTGCACCACCAACATAAGCAATAAACAAATCTATCGACTCACTTTGATTCACCGTTTTAAAGCGGTTATTGGCCCCGACAATAAAGTGGTCAAAAGTGTTATTGACTATAAGCGAACTCACATTCACTTTTGCCATAATGTTATCAGCCTTAAGCCAATCGAAAATAGGATGGGGATTGGCCGATTTAACCCACTGAGTGATGCGCAGCTGACCATCAACCCGGGTCAGATAAAAGGGGATCACCCCAAGCGCCTGCTGATAGAGATTTTTCAGGGTTTTCACCAATATCGTATCTTCTTTACTGTCAGCCACCAGAGTTAGCTTATTACGATTTCGTTTGATTAAATCGTAAAAAAACTTCACCCCGTGATGCACTATGCCCTCGATAGTCACGGCTCGTAAATACAGGGTTTTCTGATCGTTTCGGGTGCCGACAATGCGATAATCGAGATGATTTAAATCGAGCTTTTTGGTGATCTGCTGAAGTAACGGAAAAGCCAGCTGAACCACCTCAAGGGGTTGGGTTTCCATCGCTTTGGGCAATAATATCCGCAACCCTCTAGCAGAGAAATCGACCGATGTCGATTCCAGTCTGATGCCATTAGCAAACTTAACAAACACCTTGGTTTTATAAGAAAACCGGGGTTCATGACGCAGTTCATCGAGGCCAAAGTTAACCCGTTTCAGTGGTAAACCGCTGTCATTAAGATGAACTTGAAATTGCGTAATTTCAGCCATCAATGCGGTATCGTAACCGCGCTTTTTAAACAACTCACGACTGAGTGGATCGCTTATTTCAGTCATCACCAAAGCGTGAGTCAAATTACCAACATCAGCGGGTTTTTCCTGCTCAACGACCGTCTCAACAGCTTGGGCTTCTTGCTGATCTTTTTCTTGGCTAGCAACTGACCTATCCGGCACCACAAACAAACTGCCAGTATTGGCTTTATCAATCGTCACCCGTTTTATTCTGAATACTTTCCAACTGTCTTTGCTGGCTCCGTAGCCAACAAACAACTGCTGTAAATCCGGGCTATCACGCAATTGTGCAGCAAAAGCGGCAAAAAACAACATTTGCTGTCCAATCTGGTGGCTAAAGCAATACAAAGTCGTCTCATCATCGGTAGCGTTAATCAGTTCTCGGAGTCGCGGGGATGAAAACAAACTGGCCAAATAATTATCATTATCCTCATCACTCCAAAAATGATAATTGGGGTTATTCAGCCCAGTGGTCATGACGTAGCGCACCCTGTATTGATTGCCTAGGGTTTCAACAAATAACGGAATACTCACCGTACGGCTGAAAAAGACTTGTTCGTAACCCTGTTTTAGCGCCGCATCAATGGCATTATCAAGGTTAACCTTATAAACATATTTATTGCTTAAAATCAGTTCTTTAGCATACGCTGCAAATTTATCGCTAGTTTCGCCGCTAGCTTCACTAAAAGTCCGAGTCAGTCCAAGCCAAATAACTTTATCAATGTATTCAATGCGTTTAACTTGGTATTCGATGCCAATACCAGCAACATTAACATATTTGCTATCCTGATCTTGCATCAGCACAGTGGCAATATCTTCCAGTTCAACGGTTTCTGACAACCCAACCCGCAAATACAAACCTTTGACAGAAAAGTCTTTGGTGACAGCGGCCATTTCGCGGCCATCAGCAAAGCGCAAAGTGGCCTGAACACTATAATTCATGCGTTCTTCTTCGCGATTAAAATAGTCACCAAACTGAATAACATGCAGGGGATAATGATCTTTGCTGTAGCTTAATTTGGTGGCGAGAATTTGTTGTAGCTTTTCTGCTTTGCGGTTTTGTTCTAACTTGAGCTGGTTCTGCCGTTGCTGCTCGGCTTTGGCCTGTAATACCCGATAATTATTACTGGTATTATTAACATCTTCCCAAATGCCCAAGGTATATTGACCGAACAATTCCAATCCGGCATTAAACACTTCGATGGCGGTTTCATCAAGATAATGAATACGGCCTTTGTGAATAAATTTGCGGCATTTTTGTGTTACTTTATCCCGCAAATCAATAACTTTAGCGTAAGGTTCGCTGATCCGCACCAGCTCGTTTTTAATCTGGTACTGCTCACCGACAGTGAACTGAGCCAAGCGTTCATCGAATGACTCATTAAAGCCCCCCTGCAAGTACATCGGGACCATGTTATAAGTTACGCTAAGCAACGCTTCTGGCAACTGCGCCATAAATTTAAAATGCCTCTTATTTGGGGGGTTTAGGTTAAAGTTAAGTAGCTAACCGTTGAAACTGCCCCAGCAACAATGATGTTTAAGATTATCCCTTCTCTGGCCATCTGTTTAATCGTGACATTGCCTGACGCAAAGATAATTGAGTTCGGTGCCGTTGCCACGGGCAAACAAAACGCACAGCTACAACTGATCACAGCGGGGATCATAATCAATTCAATCGGAATATTGTTGACCACTGCGGCACTGGCCAAAATTGGCATCAATAACGTCGCCGTCGCCGTATTTGAAGTGATTTCTGTCAAGAATGAAACACTCAATGAAATAATCAACATCACCACGAAAATTGGCAACGCTGTAATGCCTGACAAGCCTTCACCAATCACCTGACTCAAGCCACTGGCGACAAACGCTTTGGCAATACAGATACCGCCACTGAACAGTAATAACATACCCCAAGGAATATCTGATGCGGTTTTCCAGTCGAGTAACTTCTCGGTTGCGCCTTTGGCTCTGGGCACTAAAAACATCACCACCACCCCGAGCAAGGCAACTGTCGAATCCCCTACCAGATTAAAACCAAACAGTTCTGACCAACCACCAAAGGGTTCTTTACGGAATATCCACAGCAAAGCGACGCCAACAAACACCGCTAAGGTTCTGACTTCTTCCGAGCGCCACAGGCCGGTATCAGGCAACTCAATATTATGTTTAAGCTTTATTCCCCGAGATAACCATAGCGCCATCAACGGAATAGAGAATAATATAATAGGCACACCTGTTTTCATCCAATGTAAAAAGCCATATTCTGCCTTGGCAAATTCTTCATAAACGCTGGCAAAAATCACATTTGGCGGAGTGCCGATCAACGAACCGACCCCGCCCAGCGACGACGCATAAGCCAAACCTAACAACAATACCAATTTAAATCGGTCGTTATCACTGTGTTGAGTTACCGCTAGTGCGACAGGCAATAACGCCAACACCGTTGCCGTATTTGAGATCCACATCGACAAAATAGCGGCGGTGGTCATAAAAGCAAAAATGATTTTGAAACCGCTATTGCCACCAGTCATTTTGATCATGCCTAATGCAAAACGCTCATGTACCCCACTTTTTTCAATCGCTTTAGCCAACATAAAGCCGCCCATCAGCAAAATAATGACATGACTACCCAGCGCCGAAGACGCTTGTTTATGGGTCAAAATACCAGCGAAAGGAAAGCCAACAAAGGGGATAAGTGAAGCTACCGGAATAGGGATAGCCTCGGTGATCCACAAAATCGCGGTGAGTAAAGTAATGGCTAACGTAATGCTAACCTCGTGTGTACCGCCAAGGCCAGCTGCGATAAAATAGCTAGCGATGGATGCCATGATGGCGATGATGATTATTTTCATTAATCTCACTTATTTAATTGTTAATTAATCTTTGCGCATCAGTCCAGCGTTGATTTTTTTGCATTTTGTGCCAACTCAGCGTTTCAGCGCTGGCCGCATCGGCACTAAGGGTCATCAGTTTAGCTTTCAGTTGCGGGTCGTTTTTAATCGGTAGTTGGTCAAGTACTTGCACTGCCCCTGCTCTATCGTTACACACCAAAGCGACGTCACAGCCAGCGCTCAGGGCTTGTTTCGCCCGGTCAGCGAAGGAACCAACCACGGTAGCACCGGCCATATCCAGTGCATCGGAGAAGACCACACCATCAAAGCCTAATTGTTTTTTCAAAATTTGTTGTAACCAAATAGGAGAAAAACCACAAGGTTGTGAGTCGATGGCCGGATACGTGACATGGGCGGGCATCATGCCGCCGAGTTTATTGGCGTCGATAAGTTGTTTAAAAATCGCCATATCGAGTTGAAAAATCTCGTCTTTACTGCGCTCGTCAACGGGAATAGCAATGTGGGAATCAGCCGCTACATTACCGTGGCCGGGAAAGTGTTTACCTGTTGCCAACATACCCGCTTCATTCATGCCGTTGATAAACTCAGCCGCAATCGCCACAATTAACTCGGGATCTTGATGAAAACCTCGGTCGCCAATCACCTGACTCACCCCGGCGATATCCAGCACTGGGGTAAAGCTGATATCAATCCCCACCGCCCGAACCTCAGTGGCCAACAGCCAGCCCATTTCTTTAGCCAATTGTTGGGTTTTATTCAGGTCGTTGTTGGCTTTAGCATATAAACTGCCCATCGCCGGGATCGCCGAAAAGCCTTCACGAAAGCGTTGCACCCTACCCCCTTCATGATCAACACCAATCAGGATATCGTCGGCAGCATTAAGCCGAATTTGCTCAACCAACTCTTGAATTTGTTTCGGGGAATCATAATTACGGGTAAACAGAATAACCCCGCCAACGGTAGGGTGTTTAAGTATCTCTTTTTCTTCTTGACTTAACTCACAACCAGTCAAATCCAGCATTAATGGTCCCATAGAGCGGGTGATCCTGAATGATTTTTTGTTGGTTTGAGAATACCTGACAACGGCGATTAATTACACCTGTAAATTGGGGTTAATGTGATGATAGGACACCTCAGGATGAGTTTAAGCAGCGCAGCAAAAAGACCAACAATCAAACAAGGTTGCATATGCTTGGCTAAAAAACGAGAATGAATTCTCGTCTACGTCACAAACAACAAATAAATATGAACAAAACAAGCACAGTTGACATCACCCTAAACCGCCCCAGCTGCAACTATCTGTCAGCCCATGACAGCAAGACGCTGCATCAGGGGTCAACTCACCTGATTGGTTTTGAATTTGATGGCACCGCGTGTTTTCGTAAAGGAGCCCGATTAGGACCTGATGCTATCAGAGTCGCCTCGGATGCGCTTGAATACTACTCGCCTTACCTTGATGCTGAACTGCGGGATTACCACTTTTATGATTTGGGTAATCTGAATATTCCACCCTTATCAGATATTGAACAACAGTGGACCAGTGCCAGTGATGATTTGATCCAGTTATTATCCGCTGTTGATTTAAAACAACAACAAGTGAAGTTGTTAACCCTTGGTGGCGAGCACTCAATTGCTTATGCGCCGATAAAAAGTTACTTGCAGCAGTTTGCTGATTTAGTCTTGATTCACCTCGACGCTCATGCGGATTTACGTGATGGCTATTTGGGTTATCACTATTCTCATGCCTCGGTGATCCGCCGGGCATTGGACCATTTTGGTCCGCAACATCAGCTGATCCAATATGGTATTCGTTCAGGTACTCAAGCAGAATATCAATGGATGCGGGAACATCAGACGTTGCAATCGTCGCGCAGTGAGTTTTTACAGACGGTTGCCGATATTGCCGCTCAACGACCGATTTATCTGACTTTGGATTTAGATTATTTTGACCCCGCTTATCTGCCCGGTACTGGCACACCGGAAGCGGGCGGCGAGGATTTTCATTCTTTTGTCGCTTTATGCAAGCTGCTCAAAACTAAAAACTTAGTGGGTTGTGATGTGGTGGAGCTGGCACCGTCCATCGACGGTACCGGCAATAGTGATGTATTTGCGGCAAAGGTGGTGCGTGAGCTGCTTCTTTGCCTGATGAGTTAAAACGTTACCTTGGTGATTGCCGGGTACTCAGCGCAACCGTTAAGGTGGAGGATCACCGCTTTACCGCTGGTATAAGCGGTAAGTAAGGTCGAAACCGCCGTTTTATAACCCGGATTTTGTGAAGTGATACGATACCAACCGCTGTAACTACAATTTTCAGGGTTAATGACCGTCGCATCCAACATCACGGAGACTGAATTGGCACTAGCATTATTGTGGAACTTGGTGATCTTGCCGCCCAAATCCACAGCAGCCGATGCAGTAACAGGTGTTAAGCTTAACGCCGAGAGTAAAATCAATGATTTAATTGTGTTCATAACTTTCCTTTAATATAACTAACCTTGTATACGAACTGCGCATTGTATAACCAATCAAAGACATCTGCCAGTGAAAAAATCCATCAGTTTTAACCAATCAACCCTTTTAACACCATAGTGACCAGCAACAAAAAACCAGTACTCGCCACATAAATCAACACGGCCCATTGCCAAGGTTTCAAGCTGAATTTATTTATTAACAAGCGCTTCATTTGTACACCTGCTTAATGCTTTCACTTTTACCACCAAATACTCGATAGCCATAAATGGTATAAATCAAAATAGTAGGGATTAATATCAACACCCCAACGCTGATAAACGCTAAGCTTGATGCCGGTGCCAGCGCATCCCATAAGGTTAATTGTCCGGGCACGATGTATGGATGCATACTCACCCATAAACCAGCAAAACCGAGCATGAATAACATAACAGTCAATATAAACGGGGTTTTTAACGACCCGGGAGATTTGGATTGCTCGATACACAGGGCAAAATGGCGATACTTTTTATACAATAAATAACTCACCAAAGCCGCCAATGAAGGCAACGGCAATAACAAAATCAGATTTGGCCAGTCAAACCAACGATGCCACACCACCGGGTTGGTCACCACCGTCCACAAGCTAACAGCGGCAAAACAAGTCACCACAATAATCGTCAGCGACTGCCCCAATTTGGCCGCCCGGTATTGCATATCGGCGGTTTTTTTAATCACCATCCAACCACAAGCCAACAATGCATAACCGGCCATCACAGCAAAACCGGTCAGTACGCCAAATAAATTGATCCCCGTCGATGTTTGATCAATTCCCTGCACCACGTTGCCGAGAATATATCCCTGACAAAATGCAGCAATACCCGAGCCAGACGAAAACACCCTATCCCACCACACCGTGCTAGTGCTGGCTTTAAAGCGGAATTCAAACGCCGCCCCGCGCAGTACCAAAGCCAGTAGCATCATAATCACTGGTAAATAAAGTTGTGACAATAACAAGGCATAAGCGGCCGGAAAAGCGGCAAATAAAATCACTCCGCCAAACACCAGCCAAGTCTCATTACCATCCCAAATATGCGCAATACTGCTCATCATCAGGCCACGCTCTTGCTCATCATTAAACCAGGGATATAAAATGCCCAGTCCCAAATCGAAACCATCGAGAATGACATACATCAAAATAGCAAAACTCAATACGGCAAACCAAAATTCAGCACTAACCATGATCACGCTCTCCTGTTGATAAAACGTTCAGCGGTGCAGCTAACCCTGCGCCATGAAGGATAATTTTACGAATGAAATATAGATAAACCACAAACAACACGCTATAAACCAACACAAACAGACTGAGCGACAAAATCACCTTTTCAGGATTGAGCTGAGTATAGACATCGCTAGTTCTTAACAAGTTATAAACCACCCATGGTTGGCGGCCTACCTCGGCAACATACCAACCCGCCAGGGTGGCAATAAATCCACTGGGGATCATCAGCTTCAACCACTTTAATAACCACAAGTTATGCCATATCTTGCCTTTTAATAGCTGATAAACGCCGACAAAGGCCGTAATTATCATCAACACGCCTAAACCGAGCATGACACGAAATGAATAGAACACCATGGCGACATTGGGGATCTCATCCGCTGGCACATTCTTCAATCCCTTAATTTCACCGTCAATATCATGGGTGAGGATCAGGCTAGCCAAATTGGGAATTTTAATCTCCCAATCGTTTTGCTGTAATGCTTTGTTTGGCCACGCCAATAGTCTGAAACCCGCACCTTTTTCATTCTCCCAAATCCCTTCCATCGCCGCGACTTTCACTGGTTGATGTTGCAAAACATTCAAACCATGTAAATCACCAATAAACGCCTGTAGTGGTGTTAACACCACCAAGGCAATGATCGCCCATTTAAGACCAAAACGAGCCAGTGCTGAACCCTTGTCTTCACCATTACCTCTAAGAAGTATTGCCGCACTCACCCCAGCAATAACAAAACCAGTGGTGACAAAGCTAGCCATCAGCATGTGGCTGATACGATAGGGAAAAGACGGATTGAAGATGGTATCCCACCAGCTGACCACAACAAAATGGCCATCGACAAACTCAGTGCCTGCCGGGGTTTGCATCCAAGAATTAGCCGCCAAAATCCAAAACGACGATAACAGTGTACCTATAGCGACAGTTGCAGTGGCGGCAAAATAGACCTTCTCACTCACCTTGTCACGGCCAAATAACATGATCCCCAAAAACCCGGCTTCGAGGAAAAACGCCGTCAACACTTCATAAGCCATTAAAGGGCCAATCACCGGCCCGGCGATCTCAGAAAAACGGCTGAAACTGGCACCAAATTCATAAGACAACACCACCCCAGTGACCACGCCCATGCCAAACGTGACGGCAAAAGGTTTTAACCAAAATTGGCTTTGCTGCAAGTAAACTGGGTTTTTGCTGCGTAACCACAACCCTTCCATCACCGCGATATAGCAGGCCAAACCAATGGTCAGGGTAGGAAAGATAATGTGATAACTTAGAGTGAAAGCGAACTGAATTCGCGCGAGGATCTCTGTGTCCATGGTAATTCCTTCTAGCTTTAGTTTTAGTGTCGACTTTAACGTCGGCTAAGGTGTTTAATGAATCCGGGCAGCAAGGGCAATAACACCATTGCAACGACAACAATCAATTCTGATACCAAGGTTAATAACATAATAAGCGCCAATAGTTTGTATTGCTAATGAAGGAGCAAATGCCATACCAGCGCGGAGATCTAGATAACAACTTGATCTAAATCAATTTATTGATAAACTGCCGTTGTAGCTGTCAACTTAGTTGACAGTGTTTAAGACTGAGTTGTCAACTAAGTAGACGAGGTTTTAACCTCATAAATAGGGTTAAAGGCAAATATGAACCGTTTATTGATTTTTCAAAACATGATGGCACTAACCGTGGTCAGCGGTTGTCTGGTGGCGTTTTGGTTGGCAAAAAATGCATCCAGCCAAAAGGGCATCAAGGCGCTGGCCGGGTTCAACTTTATGATGGCACTATGGTGTTGTGGTCACTTACTACTGAGCTTTGACTACCCTCGGAGCGGACAGGTTTTACTATCACTAAACCCCTTGATGCCGACGTTATTTTTACATTTTTCGTTAGAATTTGTCTGTGCCAAAGCCCAATCCAACCTGCAACTAACGCGATTAAAAAACACTCTACCCTTGTGGTATGCCATTTCATCATTGGTGGTGATCATCAGCATCGGTTTTAGCGGTAATACGGTGCAAAGTTGGCTGGACTTTCCCTGGGTATTGATGCTCACGCCGGTGGGCTGGGCCAATTTACTCTATACCGTGTTAATCGGCTTGGTCGGCCATGGCATTTTGCTGTGGGGTTACAGCCATATTCAGGGCAGTAGCCAATCGAATACTCGCCAATCCATTTTGATGATGTTTGCCGCCGGGGCCTGGGGTTTTGCCCTCGCCACCAGTTATATCCTGCCTTCGTTGGGGCTGCATTATTACCCTTATCCGCTGTGGTTATTACCCAGCTACTTGTTATTGCTCACTTTTGCCGTGGTGCGTTATCAGCTGCTGGCAGTCAATAGCTGGGCGATTAAAGCGATTATTTGGGCACTAGCGCTATTATTGTTGCTGGGGCTGACGACTTTGCTAACCAGTATGGCCAGTCAAGTGGGTTTAACTCACTTTTCGGCTATTCCTTTTTCAGTGTTATGGTTGTACTCGCTGATTTCCGGCATCACCCTTTGGCTGTTATACAATCCGCTGCATAATCTGGCCAGTCGATTGGTCTATCCAGATGTTAAAATGACCGAAGCAGTCACCGAACGCTGGTTGACCCAACTAAATCACTGCCTGTCGTTTAATGAACTCAACACCATAGCAACCAACCTGTTATCTACTCATCTGCAACAACCCGTCGCCATCGTCATCAGCGAGCATAGCGGTGAGCATAATAAAGGACTACCGCAGATCAGCTGCTATCAACAGCAAGAACAACAAGAGCAGTGGGTTTTTCAGCTGAAAAACTGGCAAGAAACCAGCCCAGGGTTTCGTCATGTGGCGGATATTTTTGCCTCTTTGCTGATCACCACATGTGACAATCTCGATAAATCCCTACGGCTGGCGCATCAAGAGCAACAACGGCAAGAAGAGCTACGACTGGTTGAACTCGGTGGTCTCGCCGCTGCCATGGCTCACGAATTGCGCAATCCGTTGAACATTATTTCAATGGCGTCGGCGCAATGTGAAGATAAAGTCAAAAATCATATTCAAGGCCAGCTAAAACGTGCGGATACCTTGATCCAAGATATGCTCTCTTACTCCCGAGTGATTGAGTTGAACGCCCAATCAGTCCCCTTGCTGCCGATGTTAACCGCCTTAAGCAAGGAGATTTCAGCTCGTCACAAAGTCAACATTGATGTTCAATGCGATGCTCAACTACTCATCTATGCCGACGTCTACAAATTACAGCAAGTTTTAGTGAATTGTCTCGACAATGCCGGGGCCTTTGCAGGCAGCAAGGTCGACGGCCGCGTATTGATTGAATGTGAAGCCTCAGACGGTACAGTCCTGAACGGTACAGTCCTGAACGGTACAGTCTTGATCAGATTTCATAACAATGGCCCGGCAATAAGCCCGGCGTTGCAAGCTGAATTGTTTAAACCTTTTATTTCCAAGCGCGCCGGTGGCAGCGGCTTAGGATTAGCCATCGTGCAGCGCATCATCAAGGCGCACGGCGGCAAAGTGACCTTTAGCGACCAACTCGGCTGGGCGGTGAGTTTTATCTGCGTTTTTCCGGGACGTGTTCAAGCAGCTCGTTAACGCTGCTGCATAGTCGTTGGACTTTCAGGGTTTTTGGAGCGCTTTGTTCTTTACAATCAAAAGCATTCACCACGGAGACACGGAAGCACGGAGAAGGTCAAAAGCAAAACAATTACAATCTTTGGTTTTGACTGTGTTTTTCTCCGTATCTCCGTGTCTCCGTGGTCAAAATGTTTTTATTTTTTAAGAACGAAGCGCTCCAGATACCTGAACAGCCCAACAGCCTGTATAACGGTAATGCTAAAAGAAAAAACTTTAAATCGATAATTACAATTTTTTTAAGGCAAAAAAAACTAATGACACACAAACCGAGAATACTCATTGTTGATGACGAATCAGCCTTTTGTGAGCTGTGCAGTGACTGGTTGGTTCAGCATGATTATGACGTGGTAACTTGCGGCGCACCTGCCGAAGCGGCGCTGATTTTTCAGGCGCAAGAGATTGATTTAGTGTTACTCGACCTCGCTTTGCCACCGAGTTTTTTACCGGATGAAGGACTCAATTTGCTGCCGTTATTCGTCAAAGTCCCGGTCATCGTAATGACCGGCCATGCTGAGCGGGCGTTGACGTTACAAGCGATAGACTCAGGCGCATGGGACTTTTTCAATAAACCGTTAGATCCAGATTTACTGTTAGTGGTAGTCAAGCGAGCGCTCGAAAAACACCAAATTCAGCAAGAGCTAAATCAATTGAAATCGCTGTTGGCTTCGCAACAAAATGATTGCGGTTTAATTGGTATCAGTCAGAACATTCGTCAGTTAAGAGAGTTAATCCAGCGCATTGCCCCAACCGAGGTGCCGGTGTTGATCAACGGCCCCAGCGGCACAGGTAAAGAGTTAATTGCTAAGGCCGTACATCAATTAAGTCAACGCGCTGATGAAGCGTTTATTTCGGTGCATTGTGGTGCTATTCCGGCCAACCTTATTGAAAGCGAGTTGTTTGGTTATAAAAAAGGCGCGTTTACTGGCGCTGATCGAGACAAAAAAGGCTTGTTAGCGTTGGCTGATGGTGGCACTTTATTTTTGGATGAAATCGGTGAAATGCCCTTAGCCATGCAGGTAAAATTATTGCGGGTATTGCAAGAGAGCAGTTATTATCCGGTTGGCGGTCGTGAGCTAGAATTTGTCAATTGTCGGCTGGTCAGTGCGACCAATCGAAATTTATCAAAGTTAATGGCAGAAGGTTTGTTTCGTGAGGATTTTTACTATCGTATCAAAGGTTTGCCGCTAGAGTCCGGCGCGTTAGACCAGCGCAGAGACGATATCGCGGTATTACTCGAATTCTTCCTGACAACATTGAATCAATCACTCCCCAGCCCCAAACGGCTCTCTAGCGCAGCGATGCAATGGTTTTTAGCTCGCCCTTGGCCCGGCAATGTCAGAGAGTTACGCAACGCCCTGCAATCCATTGCAGCCATTAGCCAACACGATGAGATTAGTCTCGATGATATTGGTTTAATGTTTCCGGTTGACCAGCCCATCACTAAAAAGCTCAGCGGCACTTTAGATCAGCAGGTTCAAATGCTTGAAACCCAACTGATCCAACAGGCGTTACATCAATGCCAAGGCAATAAAACTAAATCGGCGCAACAACTCGGGTTATCGCGCCAAGGGTTATTAAATAAAATGGAACGGTATAAACTCTAGCGATTATCCGCAATATACTGATCGACAAAATCTGCCAGTACATTCAACGGTAAAGGTCCATTTTTCAATACTGCATTATGGAACTGGCGAATATCAAATTTATTCCCCAGCGCGGTTTTGGCTTTTTCGCGCAAGGCAAGAATTTTGATCATGCCGATTTTATAGGCGGTGGCTTGTGAAGGCATCACGATATAACGCTCGATTTCTTTAATCGCATCACTTTCAGGATTTGGTGTATTGTGCTTGAAGTAATCAACCGCCTGCTGTCTGGTCCAACGTTTATGGTGAATACCAACATCCGTCACCAGACGACAGGCTCGCCATAACTCCATCGCCAGTCGACCAAAGTCTGAATAAGGGTCGCTGTAAAAACCAATTTCTTTAGGCAATAACTCAGCATACAAACCCCAGCCTTCGGTATAAGCGGTCATACCAGCAAACTTTCTGAATTTTGGCATACCTTGTAATTCCTGCGCGATAGCCAACTGCATATGGTGACCGGGGATCCCCTCGTGATAAGCAATCGCCGCCATTTGATAGCTAGGCATTTCTGCCATATTAAACAAGTTGGCGTAATAAACCCCCGGACGACTCCCATCCATTGAAGGACGTTGGTAAAACGCCTTACCCGCAGACTCTTCTCTGAAGGGTTCAACCGCTTTTACGGTTAAATCCGCTTTGGGTTTGACCAAAAAGAGTTGATCCAACTGCCCTTTCATTTCGTTGATCAGCGATTCTGCTCCTTTAAGGTATTGCTGCTGACCTTGCTCAGTTTGGTCGTAATAGAATTGTTTGTCGGTGCGCATGAAATCAAAAAAGGCTTGCAAATCCCCTTTAAAGTTCACTTTATGCATAATTTGCTGCATTTCGTCCTGAATACGTTTGACTTCGCTAATGCCGGTATCAAAAATCTCGTCAGCCGTTAAACCTGTCGTTGTCGTTCGCTGTAAGGCATTGTTATAGAAGGCTTTGCCATCAGGAAACTTCCAGGCACCATCGTCTGTAGTGGCTCTTTTTTCTAAATTGCCGAGATAACCGATCAGCTTTTCATAGGCGGGTTTAACATGATTAATTAGAGCTTTTTTGCCATCGTCAATTAACCCGGTTTTTTGTTCGTCAGTAATTTCAAGGGCATTGACTTTTTTACTGAAATCGGCCAATAAAGTACTATCTTTACCATCATCGAAAGGTGCACCCTTGATAATATTTTGACTGTCGTTGATCACATAAGGATAAACAAATTTGGGCGCGATAATGCCCTTGTCAGCACGTACTTGCAAATTCTCAATCAACTGATCAAACAACACTGTCAAACCATTCATACGACTGATATACGCCTCGGCATCTTTTACTTCACTCACGCTATGTTGATTCATCAGCAATGCTGCGGCCATTGAATGCATACCAAACATTTGATTTACCGGATAATTATGAAAACGCCATTTAAAATCAGCAATGCTATTGGTGAGCTGTAACTTCATTAGCTTGAGACTGACTTTGGTTTGTTCGTCAAGTTTGCTCGGGTCAATTGCATTAACCAACAATAAATCTTGTTGATCGATGTTATGGCCCCTAACCGCCCTCGCATCTGACAAGTCATCCCATTTATCTTGATCTTGCTTAATCCCCAGATACGTTTGGTAAACCGGGCTTCGCATCACCCCTCGCATAAAGATATCTTCAAACAACGCATTAGCCTCAGCCGATGCCAACTCCATTTGGCTCTGGGCTTGGCTCTGGGTTTGAGCTTGGCTATTACTAGCAGAAGTAGTAGTTTGGCTGCATCCACTGACTAACAAAGTGGTGATGGCAATAGCGATTAAGCTTAATTTTGCAGACGGTTTCATCGGCTGTTTTGCAGGCATGGCATTATTCCTTAAGTGATCAAGGCGCACATTAATAGCATAAATACTAAACCAAGTAGATGATTAATTAAGACAAAATTGTAACTGCTGTTGTCGCCCAGCCGAGGCTTAAACTAGGTCCAAGTTAGGCTCAGCTTAGATATAGAAACACCAGTGAGGCTTGTGAGATATATCTCAACTATAACTAAGCTTTTATGGATATGATTTGCTTGTTAATTAAACATCTCAAAGTTAGTTGATTGGTTTTAAAGGGTATTTTATTCATTTTTCAACTCGACAAAGGAGCACAACAAAATCAGCCCCTATCAATATAAAAAGGTTCACCCATAATAACCAGCAACAAAACAAGCAATAAAACTCGTAATAAAACAAGCAAATCAATTGGCAGCAAGTGAAGCATTAGATATTACAGATGGAATCTGGGTGACGGCCGGTACAGAGCAAGCTTAAGGAGCTAACATGGAAAAATCACATTACCGCATTGATGAAGTGCAATTTATCCCACAGGAAAAAAGTTTAGTATTTAACCGCTACCGTTCAGTCAAGTTGACTAGCCGGGAAGCGCAAATTTTACAGTACATGCTCGACAATCCCAATCAGGCGATCACCTTGTCGGAGATCATCCAAAAGAGCCTCAGCGACTATCCCACCGATCCAGTCGCCACCCGAAAAATCATTCAGGTACTGTCAACCAAACTCGAATTGGCTGATCATATCGAATATCCTTATGTCGATTGTTATATGTTCAGCTGTCACGATCCCAGCGATAAAAAGCCATCACTGTTTAGCTTCAAGGGCCTCAAACGCTGGTTAAAAGGCAATCCCGAAGTCGCCAGAGTGGCAGTTTAACGCTTCGCGGAATGAACAGTTAAGCGCAAAGCCTCATTAAATCAACCACTTGTTCAATCAATTGATTGGGAAACTGGCGATAATCCGGGTATGGGGTCAAAATGACCCGTCCGCGATAAAACGCCCTACCTTCGTCATCTAGTGGCGTAAATTGCTGGCAATCAAACCCCAATCGCTGCCAACTCGCTTTTCCGGCAACTAAATGCCAACGCTCTTTATCCCCCTTACCTCCCTCACTTTGTTGCAATGACGGCTCAAAACAAATCATTTCACCCAGCTTCAACAGCTTATTATCACGATAGCTTTTCCACGGTTCATCACCACAATTCAACTTAGCCAAAATGGTCAAAATCTTGCGCCAGTGATTACCATTATCCGCAATAATCTCACTAACGCTGACGAATTCAGTCCTGACTTGCGGTGGATTAGCCAGGTACAGTGTGACGGTTGCGGTACCTGAACCAATGAACGAACCGCTAAAATCTATCACTGGGTTTGGTTTGATGTTCATACATATCCTTTTTATCTATACTTTTCGCGGTCTAACCCGCCAAAATACTTTGCCCTGTCGTCGGTTAAATGCAAATGATAACCAATTGATTCATAAACAATTTATTAACAAAGGTTATTTTTTGTACGAAATAAATGTAAATTAAATTGAGATTAATATTGTAATTTTCATAGTTTACCCCCAATACTTAAATTAAGTCAGAAAAAGGAAAAAAACTATGCAAATAAATCTGTCCGGTCACCACGTTGAAATCACTGAAGCGATTAAAGACCACATCAAAAGCAAATTAAACAAAATCGCTAGTCATTATCCCAGTTTAATCTCCATGACGGTCATATTGGGACATGAACGCAATATCAATTCCGCCGAAATCAACACCTCTTATGAAGGAGCACAAATATCCGTCACCGGCACCGACCAAAATCTTTATTCAGCCATCGCCGCCGCTGGTAAAAAACTCGACGCAGCCCTTTCCCACCGCAAAGGCGTGTTAAAAGCCAACCAACACAACAAACCAGTTTTAGCTGAGCCTGAGGAAGCCCACACCGATATCGACGAAGATTATGATTATGAAGAAGAGGAAACAGTGACCAGCTAGACTAACTGACCTGCTCCACATCTTTATGCCAACAGCCCGCTTATTATCAGCGGGCTTTTCTTATTTTGGGCTGTCAATTTAGCCCCAATCCCATATAATCAGGCAACAAAAAATCAACCAAGTTGGAAGAGTATTACATGAGTGCACGCGGAGAGTTTTCATCAAGATTGGGTTTTGTCATCGCAGCTGCGGGTTCGGCGGTGGGTTTAGGCAACATCTGGGGGTTCCCCACTCAGGTTGCCACCAATGGAGGTGCCGCCTTTGTTATGGTTTATCTGATATTAACCTTTGTACTGGCTTACCCAATATTAATGGCCGAATTAGTCATTGGTCGTTATGCCCAATCGAATATGGTTGACGCACTACAAAAAATCTCCGTCAGTAACCTCAGCAAAAACCTCGGTAAAGCCACCGGCTATTGGGGTTTGGCAGTGGTCAGTTTAATCCTCAGTTTTTACGCTATCGTTGCCGGTTGGATGCTAGCTTATTGCTTACAGTCGATCACCGAAATGCTCGGTTGGCACGATACATCAGCCTGGCTCACCGACTCGTCATTATCACGCAACCTAATTTTCTGCTTAGTATTCTCCACCTTTACCATCAGCATTGTCAGCCGAGGTGTCAGTAACGGCATCGAAAAATGGTCAACTCGCTTAATGCCGATGTTGATCATCCTGATCATCGCACTCATTGCTTATGTTGCTACGCAGGCAGGTGCAATGGATGGCTGGAGAGCGTTTTGGGTGCCAGACTTCTCAAAAATTCTCGCCCCCGACCTATTGATTAGCGCCATGGGACAAGCGTTTTTCTCGTTATCATTAGGCGTAGGTACTATGTTAATTTATGGCTCATACGTCAGTAAAAAAGAGAACATCGCGGTATTGGGTGCCTCAGTTGCACTAGTTGATATCGGTATTGCGATATTGGCAGGTTTGCTGATCATTCCGGCCATGTACGTTGCCTTGCACAATGGTGTTACCATTTATAACGAAGCCGGACAACTGATTGATGGTGACAAACTGATCTTCACGGTGATCCCCGAGCTGTTCAAATCCATGGGTGGCATTGGTAACTTTGTCTCTTTGGTATTCTTTGTATTGATGAGTATCGCTGCTGTGACCTCATCAATTTCAATGCTCGAAGTGCCTGTCGCCTTCACTGTCGAGAACACCAAACTTGAGCGTAATAAAGCGTCATGGTTGATTGGTTTGTTCATTATGACCCTCAGCACCATCATTATTTTCAACATGGGTGCACTATTTGGTTTGGTGATCACCGTCACCACCCAATACAGTCAGCCATTAATCGGTTTAATGTTGTGTCTATTTGCTGGTTGGGTGTGGTCGCGTCATGAAATTCTCGGCGAATTAAAACAAGGCTGCCCAGACATGGAGTCTTCACTGTTCTGGAAAATCTGGCCAGTGTACGTCAAAATTGTTTGCCCGATCATCTTGCTGGTGATGTTTTCTCAAACGCTGAAATAACTGCACAACCCAATTGATACCAAACTGACGTAACCTGCGCTTTACCTGCACTTCACCCGCATCAGGTTACGTCATCACTTCCTCAGTGCTCTTGACATCCCTTCGCTTAATCCCCATCTCTTACAGATGATAACGAAATCCCCCTCACTGCTGAACAGTTTACTGACCGCCGCCGCATTTGCCGCTGTACTTTGGGCTATCAAGCTGTGCGAGATGATCTTCCACTGGCAACTGTTTGACTGGGGTGTCTACCCGCAAGCCACCAGCGGCTTGGTTGGCATCCTCAGCGCCCCACTCATTCACGGCTCATGGCAACATGTGGCAGGTAATACCATGCCGCTTATTCTACTCGGTGGCATTCTGCTCTACGGCTACCCTAAAGCCCGATGGTGGACACTCGCCATTATCTGGGTTTTATCTGGCTTAGGCGTGTGGTTGATTGGCCGTGAAAGCTACCATTTTGGTGCTAGCGGCCTGACCCACGGGATGTTTTTCTATCTGCTGGTTAGCGGCATTTTGCGTCGCGACAAACGTTCTGTCGCCCTGTTGATGGTGGCCTTTTATATGTATGGCAGCATGGTCATGACCATCTTCCCCCGCGAGCCGGGCATCTCCTTCGAATACCACCTGTTTGGCGGTATCGCCGGGACATTATGCGCCATCGCCTTTCGCCACTGGGACGCCAAACCCGTCGAGAAAACTTACGACTGGGAAGGCGAAGATGACATCAAAGACGACGATGATGAAAACAGTATTATCGGCGATTTGTGGCTACCAGAAGAACAAAGAGCCGAAGAGCAAAGAACGCAAGAGCAAAGAAAAAAGGAAGGGTGATCATACTTTCCGTGTCTAATTTGGTATATCTAATAACTTGGTTCCAATTTGGCATTATCTTTACGTTAAGTGACATGTTATATTCGTTCACGACGACATATAGATAAGAGAAAAAGCATGAAACATTTTATCAATCCGGCGATTGACTGTGTGTTCAAAGCCATTTTAGGGTCAGAAGAAAACATCCATTTACTTATTCAATTTCTCAATGGGATATTGGCACCACTATGTCCCATCACAACAGTAGAAATTCTTAATCCATACAATGAGCGAGACTTTACCACCGACAAACTTTCCATCGTTGATGTTAAAGCCAGAGACGACGAGGGCAGAAACCTACCAAATAGAGGTTCAGTTAAAAACCCCTGAATATTTACAGAACCGAATATTGTATACTTGGTGCAGGGTTTATCAAAACCAGCTTAAAAAGGGCAAAAAAATTTGATAAACTGACACCAGTCATTTCTATTTGGTTACTAACCGAAAACCTTGATAATGAATCATCTCAATACCATCATCACTATGAGTTAAGGGATATTCGGGATAATCATTTATTGACTGATCACTTAGCCATTCATGTGATAGAATTAAAGAAATGGCAAGAGCCAGCCAACCAGTCGCCACAGCAATTATTGCCAACCAAACATATTTGGTTGAAACTATTTAAAGAAGGCAAAAACTTCAAATACTTGCCTGATAATATGAAAACCCCAGAAATGGAGGACGTCATGACAATATTAGAACGCTTTTCAGAACAAGAAAGAGACTACCACCTGTATCATGATCGTGAAGACTTCATCATGGAGCAAGCCACCAAAGACTCAATGTTAAAAGAAGCACAAGCCGAAATTGAGCAAGTTAAAGCGCAAGCCAGAGCCGAAACTAAGCAGCTTAAAGCTAAAGCCAGAGCCGAAGCAGAAAAAGCCGAAGACGAAATCGCAAGACTAAAAAAACTATTGGCTGATAAGAAAATAATGGCTCTGCTCAAACAGGGTAACAATTGATAATCAAAAAAACGCGAATGAATTCGCGTCTACGACGCACCCGCTCTGCCGTAGACGAGGTTTTCAACCTCGTGAATGTTGAGAAGAACTGTAACCCTAATTTGCTCTATATGATCAGAGCCGAAATAATCAACAAACGAAGTTAAGGTAGGCAAACAAAATTGCCTACCTAGCGATAACCTATTCGACAACTACTACCTACGAATTATTCCCTTTCATCACATGATGAGAAGCCGCCGCAGAAAACACCACATCAGTCGAACTATTCAACGCCGTCTCAGCTGAATCTTGGATCACCCCAATAATAAAACCAATCGCCACCACCTGCATGGCAATGGCATTATCAATACCAAACAAACTGCACGCCAAAGGAATAAGCAATAAAGACCCACCCGCGACACCTGACGCACCACAAGCAGAGACCGAAGCGATAACGCTTAATAAAATCGCGGTGCCAAAATCCACTTCAATGTTCAAGGTATTCGCCGCCGCCAGTGTCAACACGGTAATAGTAATCGCGGCACCGGCCATATTAATCGTCGCCCCCAAAGGGAATTGACACCGAATAAGTATCCTCATGTAAATCCAGCTTTTTGCACAACGCCATATTCACCGGGATATTCGCAGCAGAGCTACGGGTGAAAAAACGCGGTAATGCCTGACTCGCGTAAACAAGTGAAAACCAAAGGATAAGGATTGCTGCGAGTCACCAAAAAAACAATCAACGGATTGACTATCAGGGCAATAATCAACATTGCGCTGACCAAAACAATCACCAAATGGCTGAACTGATCCAACGCTTCAAAGCCTGTGGTGGCAATGGTATTCGCCACTAAACCTAAAATCCCCAACGGCGCAAAACGTATCACTATTCTAACAATACTCGAAATCGCCTCAGCAATATCATGAACCATCACTTTGGTGGTCTCACTACCCCGCTTAAGGGCAAAACCTAATCCCAAACCCCACACCAAAATACCAATGAAGTTACCCGTGGCAATGGCGTTGATCGGATTATCGACCACCTTAAACGCCAAAGTAGATAAAACCTCGCCCAATCCTTGTGGTGGGTTATTAGTCGCCCCAGCCAAATCTAGCGTTAACTGGGTCGGAAACATAAAACTCAACACTACCGCCACCAAAGCGGCGCTTAAGGTGCCCACCAGGTAAAGGCCGACAATAGGTTTTAAATTAGCATCACTGTCGGTTTTTTGATTAGCAATAGATGACGCCACCAGCACAAATACCAAAATAGGCGCTACCGCTTTTAATGCGTTAACAAATAATTCCCCTAGCATCGACAGTGATTTAGCCACGTCAGGCGCAACCACCGCCAACACCCCACCGAAGATAATGGCAACAATGATTTGGCTAACCAAACCGACGGATTGAAACATGTTCCACAGGGTATTTTCTGAACTGGGCATAACTGACCTTTATTAGTGTTGTAGCGGAGCATCTTTTTATCAGAGCAACCCTACCTTGTCCAGTGGATATTCTTTTTATCACCACTGTCAACCAAAGTGAATCAACTGCGTTTTAACCCTTAACGCCAGCAATATTCAAAACAACTGCATGTATTAGGAGTTTGATATGATTAAAAACATAAAGGGTAAGAAACACAGTTCAAAGCAGTACTTTATCGTTAATCTGCTATTATTTTTCTGCGTATTCATGATCACAGCTCAAACAGAGGTAAGGGCCGAAGAGAGTGCTGAGGTAAGAACCGGTCCCGGCGACCGACCTAATCCAGACCGACCTAACCCAGACAGACCTGGCGGTGGCAATGGTGGCAACGGCAACAATCCAGACAATCCAGACAATCCAGACAATCCAGATAATAGCGGCGATCCACTGCAAACCCTAGTCACCCAACTCAACTTAACCCCGATTAATATCGAAGGCTTAGGTTTACCCAGCATCAACGACCCGATTGCCCAACTTGGTAAACAACTGTTTTTCAGCAAAAATCTCGGTGGTGTACAAAGTGCTGCTTGCGTCAGTTGTCATCATCCGATGTTAGGTGCCGGTGATAACCTATCGCTGCCCGTCGGTGTCAATGCCGTCAACGCACTGGGGCAAAGCCAACATGACCTACTTGGTTTGGGCCGTTTCAACGGTTATGCTGATCACCCTGCCGTACCTCGCAACGCACCGACACTATTCAACCTTGGCCTCAACAACCGGGCGATGTTTTGGGATAGCCGAGTCGAAGTCACCCGCAACGGCCAAATTCTCACCCCCGACTCGCGATTGAATAACCGAGGTCAGCGCCAGCCTGACCAAAACTTCCCCGCAGGTACCACACTAGCCGCCGCTCAGGCTCGCTTTCCGGTGACTAATAACGAAGAAATGCGCGACCAATTTATGTCTGAACTCAGCAACCAAGAATTACGCGCACAACTTACCTCTCGCTTTGACAACTCCGACAGCGCATTTTCCACCAGCTGGCCCACCGCATTTAACCAAGCATTTGGTTCACCGCAAGTGACCTTTAATAAAATAGCCGAAGCGATTGGCGAATATGAACGCTCGATGATCTTTATCAACAACCCATGGAAAGCCTACCTTGAGGGTGATGATGACGCCATCACAGCTGCACAAAAAGCTGGCGCAGTGTTATTCTTCACCCCAAGAAACCAAGGCGGTGCCGGATGTGCCGGTTGTCATCGCGGCTCCACTTTCTCCAGCCCCAGACATCATCTGGTTGCCTTTCCTCAAATTGGCCCCGGTAAAGGCAACGACAGCCCAACCGATACCAGTCAAGATTTTGGTCGTGAAAACGTCACCCATAATACAGGTGATCGCTATCACTTCCGTCCACCGAGCCTGTTGAATATCGCCATGACCGCCCCTTATGGACACACCGGCGCTTATCAAACCCTCGAACAAGTTGTCAGCCATTACAACAACCCTCGCCGGGCTATCGACAACCTGTTTGCTGCCCGAAATGGCGAACCATTCAGCGGCAATAACGAGGCCCCCTTCTGTCGACTACCCCAAATCGTCGGCCTAATGGCAAAGAGCGATCAGAGTTGTGAAAGCCTCTATCCAGATGCTTATGCCAACTCCATGGCAGGTGTTGCCCATTTACAACAGGCCAGAAACGGCGACGTACCAGCCAACTCACCGCTTCGAGGCAACGGCAACTTATCAAGGCAACAAGTATCACAAGTCGCCGCTTTCTTAAGAGCACTCACCGACCCTTGTGTGCAAAGCCGCGAATGTTTGTCACCGTGGATCCTCGAAGATAATGGCGATGATCAGGATAGCTTTCCTGACGACCAACCGCTGATTGCTCATGATGCCAATGGGGATTTGCTTTAACTATTCTGAAATTTAGGGAGCCAATGTTGCCTGCGGCGGCTCCCTACCCAAATAAACCAACCACTTCATGGGTTTTATTCACTTTAATTAAGTTTTTATTCATTCATAATGTAAACTAACCTTTACGATCCGCCAGGGTTTTACGCCCTTCTCACCTGACTGTTTCAATTACCACCCAACATGACATCGATACAAAAATACAACATAAAAATAATTAAATTAACAACCTTAAATTAAGACGTTAAATTTACCCTGTGATCTTCATCAGCTCTAAAATCAAACAACAACCATAGTCTTGACGAGCAAAAAAACAGCAATAAAAAACCCCCTATCTGAATTGATAAAAAATCTCAGATACCCCGTAAAGCCTCGACTTAAATCCACACAGTTACTGTTTTAACAAGGTTTATGAGCATGTTATTTTGAGATAGATAAAACCCAATAATGCGCAAACGATATGAACAAAATCCCAAGATAAAAAACCTGATGAATTAACAATTACCTAACCAAATTACCGATTAACTTTATTTGGTAACTGTGCAAACGCCATCTTCATTGGCTATTATCGCTGTAAAAATTACTGTACGGGATCTCCAGTTTGGTCATAAAACCTTAACATTCGCGACAAATGTTAAACCATTGTAAATCATAAGTTCTATTGATAAGGTTTATGACATCAGCGAGGTTTCACTGATATGCAAATACACGCAGTAAAGTAGCAATACCTAAAATCTAACTCTTACTATCTTTACTATGACTTTCTATCACTTTTACTAATAAAATAAATCAGGATTATGATGAAAATATTAAGCCCCATCGCGGCGACACTCGCCATTGCCTTATCAACAGCTTCTGTTGGTGCCGTTGCAAATAATGATGCTCTTGCAGGTCTAACTATTGATCTAGCAACAGCAAATTTGGCCACTAACGGTCAAGCCACCTTTGTTACCGGCAGCCTTGGTGTTACAACACCAGCTAACACCATCAGCGCCCTGAAAAATATCTTATCCACTCAAGCGGTTTACCAGTCAGTTGGCAACGAAGACTTCGCCGTAAAGCGTCAGTGGACAGATAAACTAGGTAAGCGTCATACTCACCTGAGCCAAACCATCAACGGTTTGAAAGTTTATGGCACTAGCTTGATTGTTCATGCTAACACCATAGAAAACAATGGGGTGCTGCAAAATGACAGCGCTAACATTTATGCAGTATCCGGTACTTTGGCCACGAATACTGATGCCGCTGTTAAATCATTAGGATTAGATAGCCGTAGCAGCAAAAAGGCCGCCAAACAAGCCGCCGCATTAGGCGCTCAGATTGGTAAAGTCGCAGGCACACCTGAACTGGCTTATGTTTACTTGCCACAAAATGGCGAAACTAAACTAGCCTGGAAAATGGAAGTTAGCTGGGACCACGGTGGCGATAATTTCGGTCGTGACATCATATTCTACGACTATCACAACTCAACATTGCTGACGCGTCACGCACAAGTTCATTCAGTAAAAAGCTGGAAAACCTACTCACTCGACAACAAGAGCCAAAGCTCAGCACCGGGTCGTTTATTATGTACAGACAACCAAAGCTGTGGTGATGCCTCAGGCACAAGAGCCCATGACGGCGCGTCTGGTGTTTATGATTACTACAAAGCCAAATTCGGTCGTAACGGCATAGATAACAATGACATGACCATGGTTTCTTCGGTTCATTTAGACAGAAACCTCAACAACGCTTATTGGACCGGTAGCCAAATGATGTACGGCGACGGCGACGGCCAAACTTTGGGCGACTTGACACTAAGCTATGACGTTATCGGTCATGAATTAACTCACGGTGTTACTCAACACACTGCTGGCCTAATTTATCAAGGTGCTTCTGGTGCACTAAACGAAGCTTGGTCTGACATTTTAGGTGCCGCTTCAAAAGCCGCTCACAACAACACCCAACAACCAGATTGGTTATTAGGCAGAGAAGCCTACACACCAAACACTCCGGGCGATGCTATTCGTTACATGGATAACCCGACTAAAGACAACTACTCAAAAGATTGGTGGCCTGAGCGTTTATCATACAGCGGCGGCGACAACGGTGGGGTACACGGTAACTCAGGTATTGCTAACTTAGCCTTCGTTTTATTGGTAGAAGGTGGCACTCACCCTCGTGGCAAATCTCCAGCGGTTGTCAGCCAACTGGGTCTGGCCAAATCAGAGCAGATTTTCTATCGTGCCCTGAACACTTACATGAGCCAAAGCACCAACTTTGCTGGCGCTCGTACAGCAACCGCACAAGCTGCCCAAGACCTTTATGGTGCCACTGAAAAAGCCGCTGTAGAAACCGCATGGTGTGCAGTAGGTGTTGGCGATTGTGATACCGGACCAAAACCAACCAAAGAGCTAACCAATGGTGTAGCCGCTACAGGTATCAGCGCCAGCACAGGTCAAGACGTAATTTACACCCTTGACGTACCAGCCGGTTCAACCAACATCAGCTTTAACACCTCAGGTGGTACCGGTGATGCGGATATGTATGTTAAATTTGGTGCAGATCCAACGGACAGCAGTTACGATTGTCGTCCATACGAAAATGGTAACGTCGAAGCCTGTACTGGCACACAAACAGGTGGTAAATACCACGTTCGTCTGAAAGCTTATAGCAGCTTCTCAGGTGTGAGTTTAACGGGTAGCTACAGCGGCGATGTTGTCACAGAGCCAACTGCTCCCGTTGTTACTGTTAGCAACCCAACCAGCGGTGCTAAATACACAACAGGCAGCACAGTGGCATTTGCCGCAACTGCCACTGATGCCGACGGTTCAGTCGATAATGTTGAGTTTGTCTTGAATGGTCAAATTCTAGCAACTGACAGAACAGCACCTTACAGCTATAACTGGACAGCCACCACTGGCAGTCACTCATTAGTTGTTACCGCGACTGACAACGAAGGTCAACGTTCATCTAAAACCGTTAACTTCAGCGCTGACTCAGGGACTAGCACTTGTAATGCAGCCGCCTGGAGCGCATCAGCTATTTACACCGCTGGCGACCGTGTAAGCGCAGGTAGTAACGTTTGGGAAGCCAGATGGTGGACACAAAACGAAAACCCAACTGCCGGTCAATCTGACCAGTACTATGTTTGGTTTGTACCAGCAGGCTGTTAATCATCACTCAGCAACAATAAGCTAAACTTAAAGCCCGGGCGAATCTGCTCGGGCTTTTTTGGTTTGATTGTTACCTTGTTTGATTGATGCCTATTGTTTAATATTGATGCCAAAGCAGTGGATAAAATTTTAGAGGAATGTATGCGCTTAACAATAGAAGGCAACGATTGTACGCCACCAGTGTCAGGTGGATATTTAATTATTAAAAAAGATAAGCAAACCTTTCATGTAGTAACTGTACCCTCGCCCAATTTATATGCCGACAGATACAAAGACAGTATTAGCGAAAATGATGATACTTTTGAAGATGACACTAGTAACGAATTTACCATGAATGTTTGGTCTTCCAATGTAGGAGTTGACTGGCAGCTAGATATAGCTCTATCTAAGAATGACGATTCATTGTCTGAGCGAATTAGTGTGGAGTATCGAGCAAATGCCTTCTGAATCCTATTTGGCTAGCAAGTTCTACCAAAACTATCAAATTGGCATCAACAACATTAAATCCCAAAATAAAGACTTTTTTCATAATAAATTGTATTTTTCACATGTGATCAGCCTGCTGGAAAAGTACCTGCATGATTTGTTTATCCACGAAATATCCTCAAACAGAAATGCTTTAATCAAACTCGCCTCACATAATAATTTTCGAGGGCAATCTTTAAAAATCCCCTTTTTATTACATAACAAAGTCGAAGATTATATGATCCATGCAATGAAAAACTTTGTTTGGCACAGACTTAACGACGTTGATGCTTTTTATAAAAACGTCATGGGCATTCAGCTGAACATTAGTGACAAACTATTAGATAAAGTGGATGTCAGACACGATATTGTGCATCGAAATGGATTTAACCTAGATAACAATCCAATTGAAATATCAGCAGCTGACTTAAGCGAATGTATCGAATTAACCAATGATTTTATTGTCGACGTCGATAGAAAATATCATATTTATCGACATAAAAGCACCAACGTAACGAAAACGCCATAAACATCATGGCCAAAACCCTTCTGAAAAAAAACTAGGTATCAAATTGAATAAAAACAACCGAATTACCGCGATAGCGGCCCTCATCCTAGGATTGGCTCAAGTCAACGTTCAAGCGACCCCTTACCAGCAAACAATGGGCAGCCAGTTAAACGTCGAAGAAAACCGCATCCCAATCGCCGCCAAAGCGATGCCGTCAGTGGTTAACCGACTTGATGACAAAGTTCGCGCTTTCACTGCGGCTCTGGCAAAAGCCAAAGGTCTCGACAGCTTAAGCAAACTCGTCGCCCACCATGGTCAAGCAACTTGGCAGGCTGGTGTATCGTCATTTAAAAAAGCCCATGATTTTGATGATCGCCCACTGTATTGGGCCAGACTGAAAATGACCCGAGCATTAAAACAGTCAATCGCTTTTGTGGTCTTACCCACAGCCCAACAAACACAACTATTGTGGCAATTTGAACTGATCTCTCGTGGTCAAAAAGACATCAACTTCAACCGTCAATCGACCAAGAAAATCCTCATCACCGGCTTCGACCCATTTTTTCTTGACCGCAATATCAATCAAAGCAATCCCTCCGGTGTTGCCGCTTTGGCCTTTGATGACTTGTTGATCAGCGCCGATGACAACAAAACCAACGCCGAAATTGAAACCTTAATAGTACCCGTACGTTTTGCTGACTTTGATCAAGGCATGATTGAAACCCTGCTGACGCCTTACATTAGGGCTCACAATGTCGATATGGTGATCACCATTAGCATGGGTCGTGACGACTTTGATTTGGAGCGATTCCCCGGCCTCAGGCGCAGCGCTAAAGCCCCCGGCAACCTCAATGTTTACACTGGTGCCAGCGCCCAATCTCCACTTATTCCAAAGCTCGGCGCAAAACCCCTAAACGGCCCTGAATTCGTCGAATTCAGCCTACCAGCTGCGGCCATGCAACAAGCGCCCGGACCGTTCAAAATTCATGATAATCGCATCGTCACCACCATTACCGCAAAAGAAACCAAGCAAAAGTTTGCAGCAAAAAGCTTAGCAGAGCTGACCGGACAAATTGCGGTAGAAGGTGGTGGCGGCGGTTATTTGTCGAATGAGATCTCGTATCGCAGCATCCGCTTACGCAATCTTTATCACCCGTCGTTGCCAGTGGGGCATATTCATACCCCGAGGTTTAAAGCCTTCGAGCCCGCAAAATCAGCTAAGATTGTCGAACAAATCAAAGCCATGCTGACCCGGGCGATTGTGGTTATTTAATTACGAGGTTGAAACCTCGCCTACCGTAGACGCGAATTCATTCTGTCTCTTGATCACATCTTTAATGGTACTATCTAAATTTGATTGTCACTATTTAGCGTAATTGCTGATTTTGCGAATAAATTTGGGCATTATCTTTTTTATCTACAAAAGGTGGGCGTTGCTACGTGCTGTTACATTTTATCGAAACATAGAGCCGTCGCGCCCCCTAAAAAGGCGGTAATATCAAATGATTGTGATTACCTTTTAGAGAGCAGGCTCTTGTACAGTGGCGCAGAGCCTTAGTGATGCACACCAATACGAGTAAGTCGGTGAGGATTTCCAATTTTAATTTTGGCGACAGTTCCTTTTTCATACTTAACCGTTTCAATGCCGATGATTGCCAGATGATGTTATATGATCAGCGCTAAATTAATTACAGGCAGAATCATCAGTTCAAGTCCGTCGCTGCTAGACTGTCCACTTTTTGTGTGTATTTTGAGGAACATCCTCTAATATTTGACCGTTGTTCATCCTGATAGGGCAATGTTTTCTGTCATGGTTCGGTGTCCATCAAGCATCAGCATTAACGCCGCCCAACCCTCCCAAATAGTTTTCGTACTCACTCGTCCTGTCCTTTTACTATCGTGCCAGCCGCCCAGTTTCGCCAATGCATAATAACCCCAAAAAATGGAAGGCGGTTCTGTCGGGAGTTTCTTTTCCTCTATTTTCAACCACAGCATTTGCCATTCCACCACACTGAACATGAGCTCACAGGATTGCTGTTTGGCTTTTTCTTTATTTTCGGCCATCTCCTTTAATTGCATCAACCGCACTGCCACAAACGCTAAAATGGTACCCATGCGTTCAGTATTGGCACGGGTTTGCAGCCTCAGTTTTTCAACCTGAGTACCCTCTGATTTCCAAACTTTGTGGAAATCTTCTATCCGCCAACGTAACTCATAGTAGCGAACAATTTTTTGCGCATCTTCTATCGTGTTGATTGGTTCATTGGTGTATAAAAACCAGCATAAATCAGACGCTTCACCGCGTAAGTCAAGCTCACGGCAAATCACTAAGTTCAGCGACATTTCATCTCGGGTGTTTTTATCGGCGTCATGTGTTCTTTTGAAGGAAACTGAATGGTAACTGATGCCCATTTTCGCCGTCCGAGCGGGTCTATTTTTGGTGTTTTTACTTTTCCCTTTTTGTTCAATTTTAAGGGATTGTTCAGCCGCAACCGGAAAGTTTATCATATCCTTTAATTTGACGGTCTTATCATGATTGGGCAATTGAAGCGCTCGATTGTGCTGACACCGGATAATAAATCGCCTATCGTTATTTAAATGTTGATCCATATACTCATATGAGTCAGCTTCTCTGTCGCACACATGAATCACATTATCAGTTCGGATGAAGGTTTCGTCCATTTTGGCAGCAGATTCTTCCCAACGATAACTATCTTTCTCCTCTTTAGGTCGCCGCGCCCGGGCTGAACCGGAACCTTTCAACGCTTTTGGTAATTCACTACGAATATAATTCTGTTGATGTGCCAAGCCAATCACGGTTTCCGTGTCTGCATCTAGCGCAAGAATAGAATGCTGGAAAAGTGAGCGGCCTTTGACATCGCGGTTTTTGCCTGCCGGATTATTCCCAAGATCGTCACACACATTATGTGTATAACTTAACCCTGTGGTATCTTCGAGCGCAAGAACAAGACGGCGCTCAGCAGATTCTGCCGCCGTTGTTTCAAAACCGGCCTGAGCGATGGCTGACGCATCAACATAATTATTTTCAATAAAACGGTAGGCCCCTTCAATACTGGCAGAATCCTTACTCGCTTTAACTACTGACTTGCCCGCCCCGTCGGCCATATCAGCGGCGACCTTAACCAAGCGTTTTGTTCTTCTTTTGTCATTCAACTGCGCTTTTCCGAAAGTTTTTTCAGCCCAGCTTTCGGCATCGGATTCAAACATCTACTGACCACCCTGTGAAAAAAGCGTATTTGATCACAATGGTGAAAAAAAGCAAGTGAAATATCACAGTTAATTTCAATGATACTAAATAAGACACAAGTTTAAGCTGAATCAGACACAAGCCAAAAATGCAAATAAAGATGTGACTAAGAGACAGAATTCATTCGCGTTTTTTGATGATCCATTGTTACCCTATTAAATCAAAACCCTAAAACTCATACGACAGGCTAGCACCATAAGTGCGTGGTTGATTAGGATAAGCATTAAAGCTGCCAGCTTGAAGCGGCACCGGAAAAGCTGAAAGGTAATGCTCATCATTCGTCAGATTACGCACCCAAAGTTGCAGGCTCAGCCCATTTTCTAAGTTAAGGCCAGCACTGGCATTAACCGTATTGACTTGACGGCTTAACGATTCAGGCACATTCTCGGCAACGTGAATATCACTTTCATAGAGGTAATCTGTACGAACATAACCGTACATACCACCGTCGAGTTCAAAATTATAACTGACCCCAGTCGTAATACTACGCTTGTGAATACTCGCCGGTTGCTGACCAGATAAATCAACAGGACCGCTAATACCCGACGCGCCGACAAACGAATCATAGACCGGATCTAAGAAGGTGCCCGCCAGCGTAAATGCCCACTCATCTGTCGGTTTGTAGACCGAATCAAACTCGATACCCTTAGTACTTTGTTGACCGGCATTAGCCAACACAAAACCGGTACCAATGAATATTGACGACTGGAAACCTTTGATGGTTTGGTCAAATACAGTGACATTGATACCGCCTTTTTTGAACCGAGCTTTCATGCCCAGTTCGTAAACAGTGGCCTTTTCTGGCGCGGCAAAACGTCCGCCATAATTTTGATTAACTTGTGACAAACCCGCTGTCTCTAATGCCGACTGATCAGCCTGAAATGGTCGGGTATCGCGGGACAAATTCCATGATGACGCTTTAAAACCGGTGGCAGCTGCGGCAAAGAAATTAAAATTGCGATCTAATTCATACGCCATACGCACAGACCAAGTGGTTTTACTATCGGAAGTATTACCGTTTTCCACCGCATTAGGCACTTCAAGCACTTGCGGTAAAAACTGCAAGCTTTTCACCGTAGGAATAGCCGGCGCAAGTGTGGGAATAAGGCTCAATGGAACACCAAAAAGCGTTGGATCATTATCGATATCAACCGCAGAAAGCACATCAGTATTGGTCTGTTTTATCTGCAAATCTTTTTCATCGTTGGTATAACTCAAACCAAAGGTTGCGGTTAAATCGTCTGAAAGATGATAATCGACATTAGCAAACAATGAGTAAGCATCGTTGTCCTGATCAAACTCAGTATTAGCAAAACTACCTGCGCCAAAAAATGACCCCGGCGTGATGCCATAAACGCCCTCAACCCCTTCTAACAGTCCGGCAGCACCGCCTGCTGCAAGCAAGACATCGAAGAAACTCCGCATCCCATTGCCAAAAGTTAACCTATCTTCGGTGTCGACATCTTCCTGAAAGAAAAAGGCACCCACCATCCAATCCAGCGTATTCGTACCGGTAGAGGTTAAACGTAATTCTTGAGTAAAAGTATCGATTTTGACATCAGCACTCTCATATAAAATATCCAAAGAGGTGTAATCGACATCATGAATAAAGGCAGAATCATTATTTCTAAAGGCGGTAATTGAGGTAAACGTATAACCATCAAAATCGACGTCCAGCTGCACAGAAATACCACTATCTTCCACCTGATTATTTGGATCTCTATTAAGCGCTGATTGATAAGCAAATGGATTACCCTCATCAAGCACCACACCACCCAAAGCCTTAACCGCAGCGGTAGTCGGACCATGAATAACACTAGAAACACTACAACAGGCTTCATTAATATCACTATAATCAGCAATCACTCGCACAGTCACATCTTCGGTAGGTTCATATAACGCCTGACCACGAACATTCCAGCGATCACGATCATTAAGCTCTCCGAGTCCAACAACACTGTCGGTATAGCCATCACGGCTGCTATAACCCCCGGATAAACTAAACGCTAGTTCATCAGTAATACCATTAGTGATATAACCTTTCACCAACTGTTGATTAAAATTCCCGAAACCGGTTTCAAATTTACCTTCAAAATCATAGGATGGCGCTTTAGTGAGTACGTTAATCACCCCGGCAGAGGCATTTTTGCCAAACAGCGTACTTTGCGGACCGTTTAGCACCTCAATTTGTTGTAATCTTGGCAAATCACCAATTTGAGCCGCCGCACGAGAACGATAAACGCCATCGATAAACACCCCAACCGAAGGTTCAATACCGGTATTATTTTTACCGTTACCAAATCCACGAATAGCAAAGTTAGTATTGGTTGAGCGTTGCAATGGCGTGACTCGCAATGACGGCACAAGTATCTGTAAATCATTCAAATCTTGAACTTTAGTGCGTTCAATAGCCTCGGCACTAACCACAGTGACCGCAACAGGTGACTGATGCAGCCCTTGAAGCCGCTTGGAAGCGCTTACAATAATACGCTCAATGCGTTCACCGTCGTCATCAAGTACCTCTGTCGCCGCTGTGTTTTCCGCAGCCGTATTCTCCTCAGCTCGCAGCCCACTACTACCAAGAGTGCCAAATGCGCCGACAACAGCCAACGCCAGTAAGGAATGGCTGAAAAGCCGGGAGTTGTTATTATTCATTATATTGTCCTGTTATCTTTTTAGTTATCGTAGGCGGAGGATTTATCCCCGCATGTTTGCTGACTTCAATGCATAAGCGGTGGTACGACACTTCAACATAAATGCGCCGCCTACGAACTGCTACCCTAAATATCCTTAAATGGTCAGAGCCAATTAAAACCATGCTAAAGACAAATATTCGATTAAACCAATGAATAGATCTGATGACCCATTATGCATTTGAAGAATAAATGGTATGGGTAATTTGGTTTGTTTTATGATAACGTTTATATAATCGTAACTATTCAGCTTGTAGATAACTCGTCGTAGGAGTGAGCTCCAGCTCACGATTTGTGCTGAAGCGGAATGCCGCCCAGATGAACATTTTTTGAAATGCACTGCCATTTATCACGAGCTGGAGCTCGTTCCTACAATGTTCAATGCAAAAAACAAACAGCAAAGTAAATTTATCCACAAAATCACCGATTCAGCTGAATAATTACCCGGAGTGTACGATTAATATGACTGGGTTCAGGCTAACACCACAAGCCAGCACCAACCTTCAAAAAGTACGGCTGAAGCCCCATTAAACCCCCATTAAACCCAAGTAAAACAAGACTACCAACAAATTATCAGAAAAATATCAGCTTTTTATCAGCATTTCGTCTGGTTTATTTTTGTACTTCTGGCATTGTGTAAGCGCTTACATAACCATAACGGCAAAAAATATAAAAGGAACAACAATGAACGACGATAAACATAAAAAAAGGCACAAGGGTCTAAACCTGTGTGTCGCCAGTCTAGCACTATGCTTAGCGGGTGGTAGTCTGGCAGGAGAAAGCTTAGCCACGCAGAGTCTGACCACAAAAAACTTGGCTGAAAATACAAAGTCTGACGCCACTGTAGTGCGCAGTAATAATACCAGCATTGTGCAAACCTCCACATCGAGTGTCGATTTTTACGTCAACTCCAATGCCTGGGCCAAAGTCCATTACAGTATTAATGGCGGTCAACTATATACCGACAAGATGTCACATCACGCCTTTGAAAACATTCAATCGTTGAGCGATTTGCCGCTGGCGGCGGTGATCCGTTACTGGTTTACCTATCAGGGTAATAAAGGCAGAGTCATCAACACAGCCGGACAAACCTATACCCTGACAGCTCCCGATGCTGACGGCGATGGTATTTATGACTCGCTAGATTTATGCGCTAATACCCCACCAAATACGCCCGTCGATACCGATGGTTGTGCGATTCTGGTCACTGATAATGTGTTTATTCAAACCGAAGATTACATCAATTATTTTGATACCTCACCGGGCAACAATGGCGGCGTTTACCGTCAGGATGATGTTGACCTCGAAGCCAATAATGATGACGGCAGCGGCTATCATGTCGGCTGGACCGAGGGCGGCGAATGGCTTGAATATAACGTCACCCTAACCGCTGGTACTTATGACATCAGCACCCGCGTGGCTTCTGATGTCGGTGGTGGTCATTACACCCTCAAACTTGACGGCCAGGTCATTGGCACAGACACCGTTGGTCATACTGGTGGCTGGCAGAGTTTTGTCACTCAGGATGTGTCGGTGTCGAGCATCGACAAAGGCGTTCATACTTTGCGTCTCGAATTCACTAACGGCCTGTTTAATATCAACTGGATCAACCTGATTAAAACCCCTGAGGTTGAGCAGGACAGCGACAATGATGGTGTTGTTGATACCGCTGATCTTTGTCCAAATACGCCAGCAAATACCGACGTGGATGCCAGCGGTTGTGCGGTCATTATTGACCGCACCGGACTCGAACAAAACACCAATAACAGTGTTGATTTTTATGTCAATTCACCAAGCTGGGCTGATGTAAACTACAGCGTAAACGGCGGTAGCATGAACACTGAACGCATGTCCCATGCACCAGGCAAAAACACTGAACAGGTAAATAACCTGTCTATCGGCGATACCATTGAATACTGGTTCAGCTGGGCAGGTGATAAAGGTTCAGTCGTTAGCACCAACGGGTACAACTACACCTTAATCAACATCAATGATTTTGATAACGATGGCGTTGATGATGCACTGGATTTATGTGCCAATACCCCGGCTGACGTTGAAGTAAATGCCGATGGCTGTCCGCTGTTGATCACTGACAATGTGTTTGTTCAAGCCGAAGATTACAGTAATTATTTTGATACTACGCCAGGTAACATCGGCGGCGTTTATCGCAACGATGATGTTGATATGGAAGGTAATAATGATAACGGCAACGGCTTTCATGTCGGCTGGACCGAGGGCGGCGAATGGCTTGAATATGACGTCACACTAGCAGCAGGGACTTATGACATCAGCACCCGAGTAGCGTCGGCAGTCGGTGGCGGTAATTACACCCTCAAACTCGATGGCCAAATAATTGGTAGCAGTATCGTCGGCAATACCGGCGGTTGGGTAAACTTTATGACCCAAGCCGTTGACACCTTCACCACTACTGAAGGCGCTCATACGTTGCGCATCGATTTCAGCAACGGCTTGTTTAACATCAACTGGTTTAACATCGTCAAAAACATCCCCGAACTAGACAGCGACAATGATGGCGTATTTGACCATTCAGACTTGTGCCCTAACACCCCGACAGAAACGCCGGTTGATGCCAGCGGTTGTGCCCTTGTTGACAGTGATAACGATGGTTTGTTCGACAATCTGGATGTTTGCCCGAACTCTCCAGCAGGCACAACGACCGACAGTATCGGTTGTGCAGTTGTTGTCGTTGTGGATACCGATGGCGATGGTGTTGCGGATGATGTTGACCAATGTTCGTCAACCCCAGCTAATGGGCAAGTCAGCTGGACCGGTTGTTCCACAGTGCTCGGCGACGTAGTTAACTTATATGGTGTTGGTACCGTATTGGAACAAGGCTTAATCGTTGACCGTGGTGATGCCATTGTCACCCGGTTTGCTGATCGCGGTCGTGATCGCCATGCCAAAGAAGACCATTTTCAAATTTATGACCATTACCTCAGCCATTACTGGACCCACCGTACCGCACGATTCGAATTTGTAGATTACGTTGCCAAAGGTGGCTCTACTATCGAAGTCAATTTTGTCACCGAATGGAAGCTGCAAACCCGAGAATTCAGAGCTTGGTATTCTGGCCTGAACACCGTTGCCGAATATCATGGCAACTATGAACCGAGTGTCGTTGAAGTGGGTCACGGCACCTATGACGATAACCTCAATCAAATCAGCACCAGTGGTGATCAATACAAATACACCCTGACAATCGCCGAGAATCGCGCCCTTAACGGCAGTGTTAACCCGCTGGCTATCGGCCAAGAAATGGAAGTTGAAGTGAGTCAATTCCTCGATGGTGTACCTGAGGGCCGCAGCAACTATTATGGTACCACCTATTTATACATGGTCGGTGTTGGTGGCATGGTGCCTTGGTATACCGTGGGCGATTTTGCCGACAAATCATCCGAGCGTGAAAACGCCCATAAGCTGGACGAAAGTGCTTGGCTCGGCGGACGTACCACCTTGCCCTACAACTACACTGGCGAACCAGACAACCATTTCATGCAAATGGCCACTAACCTGTCGAGCCTCAACGGTCAACCTTTTGTACTGGGCAGACGCATTCATCATACCGACTTTGAAAGTGGTCAACATGATGAGCGAGTTGAAAATGGCGTCTTTGCTGAAATGGCTGGCAAGGCAGGCACACATTATGTCAACACCAGCTGTTCGGGTTGTCATGAGCGTAATGGCCGTGCTGCACCAGTAGCGATTGGTGAGCCGTTGCACAAATGGGTGTTTAAAGTAGGTGATGCCAATGGCAATCCAGACCCACAAATTGGCCGAGTATTGCAGCCGGGCAACGTTGGCATCAACGACGCAGCGGATGGCGAAGGCAGTGTATCGATTGCCTCATGGACTGAAATGGGCGGATTACGCTCACCCAACTATGCTTTCAGCAAAGGCACACCGGCGACATTCTCAGCCCGTATCGCGCCACAATTGGTTGGTTTGGGTTTGCTCGAAGCCATCAAAGAGTCTGATATTTTGGCCCTTGAAGATGCCGATGACAGCAAAAACAGCGATGGGATCAGCGGTAAAGCCCAACGCACACTGGACCCGGTGAGCGGCGAAACCCGAGTCGGTCGTTTTGGTTATAAAGCTACAACCACCAGCGTCAAACATCAGGTTGCCGGCGCATTAAACACTGACATGGGCGTGATGACAACGGTATTACCGCAACCGGATTGCGGTTCGACACAAACGACCTGTGGCAATAGCGGCAGTGAATTAGCTGACGAACACCTAGACAACCTAGTGAAATACATCGCCCTGCTTGGTGTTCGTGCCCAGCGTGGTCTGGATGATGAACAGGTGCAACAAGGCAAAGCCGTATTTACAGCCATTGGTTGTGACGGCTGTCATACCCAAACCTTCGAAACCAGCGCCAATCACCCGTTTGCCGAGCTGAGAAGTCAAACAATCCACCCCTACACCGACCTTTTGGTTCATGATATGGGCGCAGGACTGGCGGATTCACTCGGTGAAGGTCAAGCAACGGGAGCAGAATGGCGAACTACACCACTGTGGGGACTGGGTTTATCAGCCTGTGTAACCGGTGGTGTAACCAACCCAACTGGCGCACAAGGCGATGAAGTTTGCACCGCCAACCCCAGCTATCTACACGATGGCCGTGCCCGTACCATCGACGAAGCCATTCGCTGGCACGGTGGCGAAGGTGAAAATGCTCGGGCTGGATATACTGGCTTATCTGGCAACGATAAAACGGCGTTGTTAAGGTTTTTGCAATCGTTGTAAATTAATGGGGGGTTAATTGGAGAATTAGAAAATAATTAATCAAATAACCCCACTTCTTTTATCTATACACTGCCGTTCCACGAATACTCAAGTCTTGGCGATTATAATTACCAATCACAACGCCATGCCCATCAGCAGCATTAAAGGTTATCAATTCGCCTTTGCCCGTTACACCTCGCATTCAGCAGGACGAATCAGCCACAAAACATAAAACCGAATAAAGGTTTACAGTTCAGTGTTGTCGCAGACAACGAGTGTCCCTGCCAATTTACACGCACCCACGGAGAATTCTACCGAGCGGCTTGCGCTAGCATAGTCAAAATGAACGGGGGAAATCTGTTCCCTGTTATGTTTCTACGTCATAAATTGAACAGGCTGTGGGACCAAACAAACGAATGATTTTTTCTCTGACTTCGGTCTTACCTGTCACACAGTTGCCTATACCCGTCACGTCGACGGTGTGTATGCCTTGCATCATCTGAAATACCCAACGCAGTGTGACCCTTGGCACTTCTTTCTTTTTTTGATTCGGTAACGTCACATCTTGCCTGAGCATTTCTTCTCGCAGTTGATATTCATTGGTGTTGTAAACCATCAGGCTAAGCGTCATCACCATCATTAGCGCATCAATCCGACTTGGCGTTTTCAAATAGATGTTATCTAGGTGGAATTCATCCGATTTGATAAAGCGAAAGCCCCGTTCAACGTTTTGCTGCTCTTTATACGTTGATAACATTGCCTCAGCGGTGAGTCCCGTATTATCAATATCATTGGTTGCCAAAATGAAACGCCCCAACTGATGACGCGCGGTTGTCTGCTTATTTTCATCATCACTGAGCTGGCCATTGAGTCTGTATTCAATATAATCTGGCACGACATCTTTCGCTGGCTTACCGCGCTTGTTGTAACGTTCAGACGCTATTACGGTAAATGTAACCTGATGATGTTTAAGCGACTTTGCCCATTTCTGGCCTGCTTTTAACGCATCTTTTTGACACGTAAAGACTTCTTTACTTAATGTCTTTAAGTCCTTTTCCGCTTTTTCCTGCGCCTTATCAACTCGTCTGTTAAAACTGATGCATTCTTTTTTATAGGCTTGTTCTGAGTAGAACAGTGACCAGACTTGGCCAGGTTCTTGGTTTTTATAAATGGCCGCTTTATAACCATTACCCAAGGGTTGCCACGTGACCGCTTCATCCGGCTGTTTGACCAGTATCTGGGCTTTCTGGACAGTCTGGGGGACTCGGGTTAACCAGCCTATGTCGGTATCTTGCAGTTTCTCTTTAGCATAAAGTGCTGAATCAGCCACCCATAAAAAATCGTCAGTTGATTGAACGGCATTTTTAAACGATTCAAACTGCGCAATGCTGTCGTGGAAGTTGGCTTTATCACTGCTATTACCCGATAACCCTTCAAACCATAGCGGCATAGATGACGGACCGGTGACAGTTAACGACATCACGACTTGTTTCAAGTCATGGCGATGGGCTTTAGAATGGCCTAATGCAGGCACTGGCATATTCTCCATGCCTTGTTGTTCAGCTAATGCAACAGCTTCAGTAAACTCGCCCTGTAGCAGCAGCGTGGTGGTATCAAGGTGCAGGGACTTACCCAACAGGCCCCGTTCTTTGCCGACTTCAAAGGCCATTTCGGCAAATAACCGGGTTGTGCCGTACGCAAACAGCGCATCCAGTGTACGCCCTAGCGCATAGTCATTGAGATACTCAGGCAAGACGCCATCACCCAATAAGCGCTCAACGTCTTTGCCTTCAAAAAAATCGGGTGTCAGGTAAAGTGGACTGGTGGTGTAACCGAGGCCATTGATGATCATGGCCTTAATGCGCTGGCCATGGGTGACCTTAACGCCACTGTCTTCGTCCAGTGGCAGGCGTTCATCAATCCGCTCAACCAGTTTTAACCCATCCACCGCAGCAGCCACTAACCCAAGGTGGGTCAGCGATTTGACGACTGGCGGCGCTGGTGCTACTGGGCGGATTTTCACGATGTGCTCTCAACCAAAAATTTGGCCGACAGTATGCCATAGGTATCTGGGTATGGCCTTGATCTATTGCCACTAACTGGAGTGATCTATCCGCCATTGATCAATGGCAAATGTCTTACACTGATTTTTATCCAAATATCGGTTTTATTTAAATCGCGTGTTTCTGATAAATGGTGCTGAATGCGAGTTACACCGTAGAGACGACCATTATAAAACTCGATACCACAAAGCGAATTAAATTCAATCAGGGCGTTTATAAGAATTGTCATCAGACCGGTATTGAGATCAACGGTCATACCATGACTTGGGAGATCAATAGCATGGGTACCAGCACGAGCACCAGCAAAAGTGCCAATTAATGTACTGACTCCGCTGGTCGAGTTAACCGTATATAGACCAGTACCGCTGCCCCCAATACAATATATGGTATTATCCGCTCCGACGGCAAGTTTGCTGTCGCCCACCACTTCACAGGTTTTCGCCGCAAGGTTCATCCTCAGCAATTGACTTGACGTTATGCCATATAATGTTTCTCCACAGAATGCGATGTCTACAACATCATGCCCGGCAGCAAATAGCATAGATACACTCGCCGTCACACTATCCATGGTATATAAATTACCTGTTGATCCCGCTGTTACATAGAGCCCACTTTTAGGTTTCATCTGTAATTCCTCATCATTGTCATGAATTTAATCGTTAAATATTTCGCTGAAATGAACAAATTTATTAATTGTCAGCGTTGAACAATAATGAGTATATTGCGGTTTAACAGGGAAGAGTATTACAAGCTATTACCTACAATTATGTCATATTACACCCCCTTAAGGAAGCACAATCACCGCCTCAATCGCCTGTTGCATGGCGTTTTTGGCGCGGTTATTAAAGGTATTGATAACCACAAAGTAACCCAACCCGGCCTCTTTTTGATAAGCAAACTTCGACAGATAACCATCGGCATCACCACCATGACCATAAAACAGTTTTCCTTGATGACGCCACTGATATAACCCCAGACCATAACCAAAAGTATGCCCTTGCCTCGCCTCTGGTGTGGTAGTTGGGGTTTCTTGGCGTTGTATCAGCGAAGCAGACAAATGCCCCTGCCCTCGTTTGAGATATAACTGAATCAACTTAGCCATATCCCTAGGCTGTAAATTCATCGCCCCCAAAGACGGATAAATCATATGCCAATAAGGAATGCGCTCAACACCATCGCGCTGATAACCCGGCACCAGTTCCGCCACAACCGCTTTACTTTGCAGCATAGTTGCCGTGGTCATACCCAGCGGTTTAAAGACGCTAGTGGTGAGCCAGTCGTTGATAGCTGTTTTAGTGGCGATTTCAATCACCCTGCCCGCCAGACCGTAACTGGTATTGCTATAAAAATGCCGCTGACCCGGTGACCATGAGGTTTTTCGTCCTTTAGCAAATCGTTGTAAACCCTGAGTCAGCGTCACTTCATCGTTAGAAGCAAACTCAGCCCGAGCCATATCTTTGAATCCGGCGGTGTGTTCGAGTAACTGGGCGACTGTTACCGGATTGGTTTGTCGATAAGCATTGTGAAACAAGCCAGTACCGAGGGTTTTAGTGGCTTTGTCTGTTAACTTGAGTTTACCCTGCTGTTGCGCCACTAAAGCGCCCAACGAGACAAAGGTTTTGGTGATAGAACCAATTCTGAAATAAGCTTGAGGAGAGACTGGTTGTTTACTGCCGGCATGGCTGACGCCCCTGACTTCATCTAGCAGCACTTGCTTATCAGAAGCAATAACCACTGCATAAGCCGGAATATTGTGGGATTGTTGAATCTGATCTAATTGTTTCAGTAGGTGAGATAAATCGGGCGTTTTTGCAAACGCCCGAGGCATGGCAATAAACAACAAAAGCCATACTTGTGGTATTACTTGTGGTATTACTTGTGGTATTGCTTGTGATATTGCTGTGACAATTTGTCGGTAGGTCATTTATCCGCTAAACCCCAATAGAATGTATATAAGGATAAATAGGCTTGAAGTAATAACCCACCTTGAAATAGACGTGCCCTAGCAGAATCTTTTCACTCTATCACAGGCAAATTGATCACCGTTGGCACATGATGCTATAAAAGATTTACAAGCTTCCTCTATAGGAGTAGCGGCAACAATGCCACTTAAACCGATACCTAAACCCAAGCTGATGGCCAATATGGCTGTTTTCATTTTAGTGCTTTTCATTTTTTGCTCTCCAATATTTCCGTTTATAATTGCTTCAGTACTCACTTTAATGATGATGTATTCACTATCAAAGCAGTGAACACATCATACAGCGCAAAATAGTTTTAGAAAGACCTTTAACGATATTTAAAGTAACAAATTTTCTCAGTCACAAGGTAGGCAAGCGACCTAACTCCCCGCACTCACCGCCTCAACATCAGCTCTAGCACCCGCTTTTGGCTGACCCAAATTCACCGCAAAATCTTCTTCCGGCGAATACACCAGCATATGCCTGCCGCGCACAGCAAAATAAACCAACCCAGCAGTAAACCACACAGCACAACCGATAACACCCACTCGATATTCCGCATTGGCAAATAGCGTCACCAGCGTGATTGCGGCAATAATTCCAGCGACAATCGCCCCGGCTTTACCCAGCGGGCTAACATAAGGTCGTTCGATATCCGGCAGATTATTTCTTAACATCACAAAAGCAATCATTTGCATGATATAGGCTATCACCGCGCCAAACACCGCCATGTTCAATAACACCGCGCCCACCGCTGAATCCTCGCCCAAAAGCGAAGTGCCAAACTCAATTAATAACGCCACGATAAAACCGACAACAGCACCAACAACCAAAGCAACATGCGGGGTTTTATGCTTATCGTGAGTCACTGACAACCACTGTGGAAAGTAACCGGCACGACTCAAAGAATAGATATTACGACCATAGGCATAAATGATGGTGTGGAAGCTAGCAATTAATCCGGCAACGGCGACCAGTGCTAATACAGAGGCACCAACACCTTCACCAAAAATGGTTTTAAAGGCAAGGAATAAAGGTTCTGCTGACTCACCAACGGCAGCTGCGCCCGGTGCAATACCAGCGTTGAGGAAAAGGGTTAAAACAGAGGCGATGATCAGCGTTAAAATGCCGTACAACAAACCTTTTGGCATATCTCGTTTAGGGTCGTGTGCTTCTTCGGCAGCCAGTGGTAATTGCTCAATCGCCAGATAAAACCAAATTGCAAAAGGCAGCGCATTAGCGACGCCGATCCAACCAAAGGGTAACCAAACGCTATTGCCTTCGGTGGGTTTAATATCCAGTGCATGTTCCCAGCTAAACAGCGGAATGGCACCAATCCAAAAAACCATCAAAATGCCCAAAGCAACAAAGGTGATGAAGACCGAAAATTTAAAAGTGACCTCAGCGCCAAGAATATTCAGCCCAACAAAAATGCCATAAGCCACTGCCCACCATATCGGTGCCGCAATAGACATTCCGGTCAGATCATTAACGACTGCCCCAAGATACCCGCCAATACCAACGACAATAACCGCCGTAGTCAGCACATATTCCATATTCTCTGCTAATCCGGTAATAAACCCGCCCCATGGACCCATGGCTGTACGAGCAAAAGAATAAGCTCCACCGGTATGCGGCAAAGCTGGCGACATTTCGGCAATGCTATAACACATACCCACATACATCACCGCAATAATCGCTGTGGCAATCAACAAACCGCCAAAACCGGCCTGAGCGAGACCAAAGTTCCAGCCAAAGAAATCACCGGAGATCACCGCCCCTACCCCGAGCGCCCATAAAGACCAAACGCCGGCGTATCTTTTCAGCCCGCGTTTTTCAAAATAGCCGTCATCAGCCACATGATATTCGACGGAACCCACCGTTTTTTTGCCTGTTATCTCTGACATTAATTGTACCTCATTTTTATTAGCGTATTATTTCTATTGTTTCTGGATAGTAACCAGTTAACTGAGTGTACAACAATATTTAACAACGACAACAATTAAGCCGAATCAATGATCAACGGATCATTGCTTGCAGGGGGATTATCTTGATTGTTCAATTCATTTTTGCGCTGGGCCAATTCCCGCTTTATTTCACGGGTAATGGCATCACTATAAAGTAGCTGATCGAACAGCTGTGAGGCTTCTTGTAAACTATAGATATCGGGCGTCGCCGACAGTTCCATTTCCATACACGTCTCCATTTCCATACCTGTCTCCATTTCCATTTCCATCGCTGATTCCATGACCATTATTGACTCACTCCTTAAAACGGTTAAATACTGACTAACACCCTCCGCGTTAGTAACAACATGTTAACAAAACTTTTGTATCACCGTTAGTAAATAACAGTCAAAAATTATAAAAAAACTGCCAAAGAACGCTCAAAACAGTAAAAACAGCCAATTTATCAACTACATCAAGCTAAAATACCAGCAAAAAACCTAAAGCATGAACATCTGAGCAATTTCCCGAGACACCTTAGCAAAATCAGCAAACACCGCTGTTGTGGCATTAATATTCAGCGCCAGCACTAACTGCTCTTGCGGATAAACCATCAACCAGCTTTGTGCACCTCTCGAAACGCCACCATGGTGCGCATAGGCTGGCGAGCTATCGGTTTTTTGATTAAACCGCCAACCCAGCGCGTAATTTTGCCGATTAATCTCCCCATTATTTAGTTGCTGCGGTTGCCAAAAATGCTGCCGGGTTTGCTCGCTGATAAACTGCTCATCCAGCCAAGCACTGCCAATTTTCGCCAACTCAGCAGAAGTTGAAATAAACCCGCCACCTGCTAATCGATGACTCAAATCAACCTCCCGCCAGCGTTTAACCTGATTGCTCATTTGCCCGTCGACCGTTAGAAAATGCCAATAAAACGTCGCTTTTGAGGTCGAGTTAAAGTGGCTTTCTGCACCGGTAAAAATCAACTTTAACGGGTCAAAAACCTGTTGTTGCATCACCGCTAAATAAGGCAAATCAGCAGCCCCCGACATCGCGGCACTCAACAACACCGTGCCCAACGATGAATAAGAAAACTGTTCGCCCGGCGAAAAAAGTAACGGTGTTTGATCAAAAATTTCAAGGGACTGATGCACCGTTGGATAATGCTTATCAAGCGCCAATAAACGATATTTACCTAGGGTATCCGCCACTCGTTTGTAGTGCACTAATCCCGCCATATGCGAGGCCAACTGACGCGGTGTGATGGTTTTATACTGCACATTTGGCAACGGCTTTATATAGTTTTCAATCGCACTATCCAAGTCGATAACCCCTTGATCAACCAATCTTGCCAACGCGGTTGCAGTCACCGCTTTTGATGTGCTGCCAATACGAAATTGGGTGTTAGTTGATACTGGCGTTTGTTGTGCAATATTCGCCCAACCGACCGCTCCGGCCCAAACCAAATCGCCTTTAATCGCCACCGCCACTGAAATAGCTGGGGCATGAATTTTTTGTTTATGAGCATTCAAGAGCGCTAGACTTTTTTCTGCGGCGGCTGTAAAAGCAGGCACATAAAGTTGCTGGTTGGTGGGTGATTCAAGCGCAATGGTTAGCTTACCAGTGGGCAACATTGGCACCTTATACTTGTGCGCAAAAAACTGATACACCGGCCAACTGAACCACAGTAAAGCAGCAACAACCACAATAACAGAACCCGCCATTAATCGTTTTTAACATCACACTTACTCCTTAATTATCTTTAACTTGGCTTAAAATAACCAACCCGCAAATACTAAGCAATTCAGTGAGTTAAAACTCGCCGATTATGAAAAACCCTCGTCATTTTTGAATTTTTTGCGATATTCACTGGGCGTATGACCGATAATTTCTTTAAAGCTACGATTAAACGGGCCAACTGAACCATAACCCAACTCCAGTGCAATTGTCAGAATAGGAGTGCGAATTTGGCTGATATCCTCGAACAGCGCACAAGCAGCCGGGATGCGATAACTGTTCAGAAACGCTGAAAAATTGCGAAACCCCAGATGCTGGTTAATCAATTCTCGCAACTGATGTTCCGGCATAGACAATTTGCCCGCCAACTGAGCAATGGTTAAATTTGACTGTTTAAAATAACCCTCGTCCATTAACCGACGTAGCGCTTCAAAGGACTGCTGATAGACTAATGGGACGGGGTTTTGAACGCTGAGTTTATCGGTATTTATGTCATCTGAGGACAATCACTTGACTCACCTCATTGACGGGTTCAGGTTTGAGCAAAACCGCACTTAAAACAGTAATAGAGAGCAACACAAATGCACCATTGATCAGACTAAATGTGGCAGTGTCAGCAATAGTGTTATCAATCAATTCAATCATCACCAGTACCAGCATATAAAGGCCGAAATAAGCCACACACAGAATGCGAATTTTGCGGCGACTTTTCTACCAAATCATCTCTGAGACCCTTAACCGCTTCAAACACCAAATGAAAACACCACCAACGCCTGAATACCATGGTTAATATCATGAAAAAACCCCCTGCCCTTGTTGATAAGCAAAAAAAATAGCTAAGCCAAAGCAGTACAGCTAGCAACAGTAATTTGAGCGCCTTAGACCGGTATAGAGGCCAGTTTTTTGGGATGAAAAATGATCGTTAAACACCGCCATCGTCAAACACCACAAAAAAATAGGGCATCATCTCAGTCAGCAATAACAATGGTCCCCGAAGCCAGCCATAATGCCGATCAGGCACCGAAGTCGTCAGCAGCAGATAACCACTAAGGCATAACACCAATGCCAAAATCAGCACCGATTTAAAGCTCAGCGGTTTAAGGCAAACAATCACAGCAATAAGCGACAGCTGACCGATGGCGATAAAGCGTATTAGCAGGTCAGCAATGATGAGATAAGAGAGGAACATGAGGTTACTGCGCCGTTTTATGGATTAGGGGATTAATGGTAGTACTGTAGCAGATCTAAAAGAACCCCGTTGAGCAGCAACCACCTTAATAGTCTTTTTGTTTTGGCTGGTTACTCAGTTTAACCCACGCTGACTTTTAGCTTTTCGGTGGATAAATGGTTATTTCCAACCTCCTTGGGGAGAAACAATATCTTGCGAAATTTTCAACCCCAACGCGTCGATAATTGACGCCAGCCTTGCAAAAACTAGCCGAGGCATATTCAGTATTTTCATAACGCTGAATTTGTTTGTTCTTTCATACCTAATCGTTCAGCCAATTTTTTTTTGGCTTAAACCCAGTGATATTCTCGACATAATCAAGGCTTTGGGCAAATCGGTGATATTTTTCAACATCAAATACCGCAAAGTCTCCAGTCAATAATTGCTCATAAGTGGCGACTTGCTCAATTAGCACAGCCTGTTGACACACCAAAGCATCCAATTGCGCCTTAGCCAACAATGGCGACAGCGTAGAACCTTCTGATTGGAGTAATTCAATCGTACTCGCAAATGCTGCAATGTTCTTTTTGGTTAACGTCAGTTGCTTGCTATTTTTAATCATCACGTTGCTCCAGCAGGATAAAACCTAGAATAATTCACAACAATTTTGTTGTGGATAATGTAGCACTACTATTGCGGTTTTACACAATGAGACCTTAGAAATCCAAATATGGCGACGAGCCCTAAACCTCCACCTGCTGCCCAGTGTCCAACAAAACTTGACGTCCATATTTTATCGGTATACAGTAGCGCCCTAAAATAACAATCAGGATAACAACCAACAATGAACTGGACACCAATCATCGCACTATTTGTGCTCTTTATACTCTTGACACTGATCAAACGATTAAAACGCTTGCCAAGCAAACAAGGCCAAAGTGACTATCGCTACCGCAAGCTAGGCAAGCTTTTCACGCCAGCGGAACGTTTCTTTTTTAGGCGTGCTCAATCAGTCTGTGGGGTCACAAGCGCAGGTTTTTGGTAAAGTTCGGGTAGCCGATGTGCTCGCCCCGGCAAAAGGTTACTCGGCGAGTCATCGGCAAAGTGCCTTTAATAAAATATCCGCCAAGCATTTTGACTTTGTACTGTGTGATCCCCAAGATTTATCGGTGTTATGTGTAATTGAACTGGATGACGCTTCACACCAATCCCAAAAACGGCAAATCAGAGATGCGTTTTTGCAAAGTGCCTGTCAATCAGCCAAACTGTCACTAATTCAAATACCTGCCCAGGCATCATACAATATCCACGAAATCCGCCAATCCTTGCTGCCCTATTTACCAGTAACACCAGCAACACCTGAATCAACAACACCTGAATCAACGACACCTGAATTAACAATGTTTAAACCACCAGCCATTGCCATAGAAAAATCACAACCGCAAACTTCAAGCTATCAAAAATCTTGCCCGCAATGCTCATCACCACTGCAAGTGAAAACGGCCAAGAAAGGCCAGCACGCTGGCAATGACTTTTGGGCTTGTAGTACGTTTCCTCAGTGTTGGTATAAAGAAGATATGAATCACTAACGGTGGGTTCCCATCCCCTTAAAAGATAATTTAACACTCAACTGATAAAAAATAAGCAGGATATCAATGGCACGAAAAGGCAGTGGATTTCGCACAGTGATGAAGGTCGCCAAAGCAATTGACCGGGCGCACACACAGTCGGTGAAAGCCGCTGAGAGGCAGCGCAAGCAAGAAGATCGTGAATATGCCAAGCAGCTTCGCGAGCAGGAAAAGCACCAACGAGACCAGCAGAAACGTCAGGACCAGCAGGCCCGTGAACGTGAACAAAGGCTTCGTCAGCAAGAAAAAGCGCAAACAGCCGCCCAAAAAGCCAAATTCAAACAATCACTCGAAGAAGCTAAGCAAGCATTTGACCAACGCTGTGCCTCACGTCAGGCGCTTCGCCAACACTTTATTGCACAGGAATTAAAATAATCCCATGGATATTATCGCCCTCATTATCATTGTCGCTATCGCAATTTTGCTGACTTGGTTTATCACCAACAAAAAAGCCAATCAGAAAATCGCAAGCTATGAAACCATCGAGCAAGCTATCGCTAAAGCCGATGAACAGCTCAATGACAGCAAAAAAGCGCTGGACAAATTACGCCAAAAACTCACCCGCACCAATGAATCTGTCGACCTTGCCAAAGGAGAATGGAAGCAAGTCGATGCTGATACTAAAGACTTACAGGCGTTAAAAACCAATGCCGACAAAATGGCTGCCGAGCTTCAACACAGCATTAAACACATTAAATTGCTCAAAGCCAAAAGCGATGAGATCTCAGACATAATCCACACTAAAAGAGCCACTTTGCACGAGGTTCAAGAAAAATTAGATTTATACACCCGGCTGGAAGAGTTTGTCGATCATGGGCTATTCGAAATGCCAGAATACTTATATGAAACCTCAGCTAGGTTTGTCGAAGAAATAAAACAGGTGCGCGAGCAACAAAAAAGTCTGGTTAAAGACAAGCAAGCTATCACCTTTCCTGAGACATCAACCATTTCAGCAGATAAGGCTTACAACAAAAAAATCCTTGAAGGTCAGGTTAAGCTGATGCTCGCAGCGTTCAATATCGAATGTGATTTATTGATTGCCAAAGTGGCCCCGAGTAATTTCCCCAGAACACTGGAAAGAATTGAAAAGCTCGCCAACAGCCTCGAAAAATCCGCCGCCACACTGCATTGCGGTTTCAACCTAGATTATGTCGAATATAAATATCAGGAATGCCAGCTGCAATATCAATTCAAACTGAAAAAACAGCAGGAGCAGGAAGAGCAAAAGCTGATCAGAGAGCAAATAAGGGAAGAACAAAAAGCAACCAAAGAATATGAAAGAGCCGTCGCCCAAGCCGAAAAAGAAGAGCGTATGTACCGTGATATGTTGAGCAAAGCACGAGAAGAACTCAACAACGCTGCAATAAACAATGCCTCAAGCGAAGACCGATTAATCGCCGTACAGCGTATTGCCGACCTCGAAAGACAGTTGGCAGAAGCCGAGGCAAAAGAAGAAAGAGCCAAGAGTATGGCCCAACAAACCCGAAAAGGGCATGTTTATATTATCAGTAATATCGGTTCATTTGGTGAAGACGTCTATAAAATTGGCCTAACCCGCCGACTCGAACCCATGGATCGAGTCAAAGAACTCGGCGATGCCAGCGTACCATTTTCATTTGACGTTCACGCCATGATATACACCGAAGATGCCCCAACACTTGAAAACCAACTGCACCGTGAATTTACCACCACCAGAGTCAACGCCGTCAATCACCGCAAAGAGTTTTTCAGAACCGATCTGACGTCAATTAAAGAGGCGGTAGAGCGCTTAACTGATGTTGAAACAGAATTTAAGATGACCATTTTAGCTGAGGAATATTATGAGTCCCGGCGATTGCGCGGACTGGAAAGTGTGGCGGCTTGAGGAGCGTTTATCAAACGGTTGCAGCGTATGGGACGGCAACTTTTATCAGCTAAAAGTCAGGGATAAAGTATCGCAACTCCCCTTATTTTTCTTCATTAATTAACGAGTACACATGGAACAGTTCTATACCATTGCCAATCAATACTACAGAGACTTTTATAGCTTTAAGGGCCATTTAAAACCGCTTTGGAAGCAAATGACACTGAGTTTGCTTACAGGTGCTATTTTTTGTTTTGCAATACTTATCTTTTTAGGCTTGGATATCTCTTGGTTAGCAAAATTATCTCGAAGCCTTGAATTTGCGCTGATGATTATTGCGGAAATTATATTTATTGTGTGCTGGTTCTGGACAACTGAATCCCGAAAAAAACGAATCACGTTAAAACTATCGACACGATTAAATACCAAAGCCTCTACAATCAACGCGCTTAAAAAAGAATGGTTACTACAAACATTTGAATCCAATTCGACTCAATATTTTGAAATAGCAGAAAGCTTTTCCAAAGCCTCAGAACTATACCATAGGAACAAACCAGAGTTTTCTTTTAGTAAAGAGAACTTTTTTGATCTAATCGCAGATGAAAGTGCCAGACCAAGGATATTGGCTTTATTTTTATCCTTGTGTTCAATTGTTGCCATAATTCTCCTTAAAGAGGGAAATGGTTTGGAATATTTAATTAAATTTTACAATGGAATTTCCCTTTATCTACTTTTTTTTGCCGACCTGTTAGTCGCTCTAGCACTACTTTTAACCTTGGTTTCACTTAAACTCATGTTTATATTATTGGTTAGTTTATTTTCGTCATTATCACATTCAATTGAAGGTCGGCGTGCGCAAAGTGATTTTATTGCAAAAAACTTAATTCGAGATCTGGTTTATTTCCACAAAGTTAAAGTTGCAAAAATTAGGATAGAGCAATGATTAGGCGACTAAATAAACATAGCTCAAAATAGGATTTCGGCTTCAGGGCTTATCAAAGGAGGCATACTCACTGTATAAAACCCTTGGTGTAATGCTGAAGTCGAATAGTATAAAACACGAAGAAAACGGTAGGTAAAATTTTAATTACCGCAATAAATTCACTTCAAATGTGCCAACACCTGCTGATAATCGCTTTTACTGCCAGCCCCAGCGCTACACCCGATTTCTTTCAATTTACCATCTAATCCCACGTAATCATCCTGTTCAATGATGAATCGAATGAAATCTAAAGGGGTCATTCCCTGAGCATTTTTGACCTGTTTTAACTCAGGAACAGCAACGCTAATAGCCCTTACAATATCGGGCGATCCCACCTCAACAGCTAGGTGAAGCGCTGTATTATCGAAAACGGTTTGTTTATCTAATCCTTTATCAAGCGCCAACAATAAATTCGTCCCTTGGGTGAATTTCGCTATAGCAGTGCTGTGCAAAGCGGCTCTGCCTTTATAATCCTGGATAGTCGGATCTGCACCCGCTTTTAGTAATTGTTCCATGATCGTACTATCGCCATTTTGGGCAGCCAGCATTAACGGCGTCTGCCCTTTAAAATCAGTCATATCCACTAACTTTGGCCATTTTTCAACCATCAAAGCTAAATAACTTGCCCAATTATCTAACAGAACAGACATATTCTCGCACTGCTTTAACGCCGAAACCGAGCCGATACTTTTTATTTTTTCGTTAGCAGCTCGATAACTGGCCAACATTTTAATAAGCAACATTAAAATAGTGTCCCCTTGAACAGTTCTGAGCCTTTTATCTTTAAGGTTTCCGTGTTGCTTAAACCAAACTTCTAAATCATTTTCGTCGGGTTTGCCGCACACCCTCATAAAAGAAGATGTCACCTTTTCAGTCGCCTCCTGAACCAAAGATCTTTGCTCTGGTACACCCGGATAAGGTGTATAAAGCGTATCCCAAAAATAATTAGAAGCCTGTCTGGCGACCTCTTCAATTTCAGGTACTCCATCCCCCTCCAGTATGCCAAAATACCACATATTACGAAAGTAACGTTCATGGCTTTCTGGGATCAGTCGTTGATTAGACACTTCAATGGCAAAAAGATCACGAGCCACTTCTCCTCGTAAAGGTCCGTAATTGCGATCATGACACTGCTCCAGTGCGTTTCTAAATAAATCACCGGCTACTTTGAACTCATTAAGGGATAAGTGATGTTTTGCTTCGTAAGTCGAGATAATTGCCTGCCAATTCTCAACATCAGTATTGGCTTTTGCTGCTGCCAGCAATATCTCCACTTTATGACGAGTCTCTTTTGGTCTTTTACCCTGAACATTGTTGAGACACCAGTTAAGCTGCAATAAAATCACATGCATCGCTTGCCTCGGTGAACTCGTCAACTCGTTAAGCCGCGCCACAATCAGCTGACTTACTTTCGACCCTGCTTTGCTCCGCTCAGCAAGCCTAAAAAGAACTTCAAAACCTGATTCTGCTGACAACTTTTTACGCAAAGCAATACCATCTGACAATTGCTCCTTTAGCTGCTCCCGCCTCTTATCTTCTTGCTGTTGAAGAGTAACAAACTTGCCTTCTCTCACTAATATCTCTTCAGCGGCTTTGCGATCAAAAGCCGCAATATTAGGCAAAGCAGTCCCACCGTCTTTAAATATGCGAGTCAATCGCTCAGCAACCCAATCAACCGCAACCTCCTTCATCGAGAGTGTAATGGACGTGAGTAACCCGACTTTCTCCAAAGGATGTAATGAAGCTTCAAAAAATTTATTCTGTTCATTATGGTCTGTTGAATGTTTGATCGATTTCATCGTCAGGTTGTACACACGCTGATAAAGAGCGACCAGCTGCCTCACCTTGTTTTTGTCATAATCACAACAAAATTTATTGACACCAGGACAAAGGAATTTCAACAACCGCAAATAACCATCCTGAGCCATTCTGGCAACTAATAAACGCTGCCTAATGGTTTTCATATTTGGTTTTTGATACCTTTCCAATAACAATCGCACAAACTGATGTTGGACGTCGACATCAACCTCACTGTCCACATTATCGTCCAACAATGCCTGTAATTGACTAAGATCATTCATTGGTATTTCTTGTTGTAGTGCACTGCCAGTCAGTCCCCTAGCATCAACAAACATTCGTGCTTGCGAAAATGCTTGCTCGGGTGTCGTACCTGGTGGCAATTCAAAACAACCAAAAAATTCCAGCTCAGCCGTATCAGGGAAGTATTCATTAATCTTGCTGACTGCTGGCAAACTACTGCCTTTTTTCCAGTGATAAAGACTGCGTTCAAGTGAATCCTCGCCCCCTTTAAATTTGATTTTTTCATCACCTAACCCCTTAACCACCGTATTCATAGGCTGCCTCAACAAATCTTGTAGCCAATTAATAACCTGACCAACGGGTAGCAGTAAGGATAATTCCCCCTTCTCTGTCACAGGTTCCGGCAAATACCAAAATTTACCACCGGGCATTCCTTTATCCAGCTTGTCGTGATCAGTCCAAAAAGCCACTTTTCTGGCCATAAAAGGAATAAGAGTATGTGCCAGCGAATGCCATACTATTTGCTGTTCAGTTGCAGCAAATGTCCATAATTTACCCTCTAGTTGCTTATGAAAATTGAGCATTTCTTGAACCTCTTCAAACGCATCACGCTTCGCAGCATCATCCATATCCAATGCGTTAAAAATCTCGTCTAAACTTGTCATCCAGGCATCAGTAAAATTCTCCATCTGCATCTCCAGACGTTTAAATTTGCTTTTTTCTTTTGTTGTGAATAAACTCAAACCCAAGCTTTTTTGGATTTCCAGTAACACGGTTTCAATTGAAAATAATGTCGCCATTCTTCTTTCCTCATATAGTAATTAATTAATGCCCGTGTAGTATAAAGTTCCACTGAAACTTTAAAAATGAAATCTGATAACCCCCCCTAACTAGTGTTCATCCTAAAACGTAAATTTCTTACTATCGCAAGAATATTTACTTTCGGATGAACACCGTAAGTTATTGATTAATAACCTTACCGCTAGTGCGGCATAGCGCCCGTCCTGGCATTTGCCAGATAGAAACTACGTTTCTGGACAGACACTAACTAAACGATATAAATATCAAAATTAACCCGCCAACCCTTGAAAAACAGCACGGTCAAACCAATTATCTTTTATCTTAACACCTCAAACGCTCTAGGAATTATTCCATGCGGATCACCGCCTCCCAAATCATCGAATGGGTCAACACCAATAGCAAAATAGCACAGACAGACTTGCCTCGTTTAATCAGGAGGCTTTGTTTTGATATTGAGCAAACCCGACAATTAGCTTTCCCTGCCGGAGACTCTACATTTGTGCCCGGCTGGGATGGTGTCTTAACCTCTCTACAAAGTAATACTTGGGTACCCGCAGGCACTTCATATTGGGAAATTGGTTGTGATCAAAGCATAACAAGCAAAGCAAATGACGACTACGGTAAGCGGCTCACCCAAACAGAAAAGACACAACGATTAAACACCTCTTTCGTATTTGTTACCCCGCGACGTTGGACACAAAAACAGACCTGGCTTGAAACCAAGCGCAAGCAGCAAGAATGGGCTGACATACGAGTATATGATGCCGATGATCTAGAACAATGGCTGGAGCAATCCCCAGCAATAGCATTACAATTTGCGGAAGAACTTGGACTTCATGGAAATGGTGTTGAAAGTATCAGCAGGCACTGGCAGTCATGGTCACAACAATGCCAACCAACAATCACACCTGAGGCTTTTTTCATTGACAGGATCGCGACACGAGACAAGCTATTGGATCACGCACTAAAAGCCGTAACATCGCAACAACCGACTTCACCTTTAATCGTGCGAGCGGATAGTGTAGAAGAAGCAACTGCCTTTACCATCGCAACGCTAATGGGATCCCCTGAACTTGCAAATCAAACGCTGGTGGTAACTGACACGCAAGGATGGCGATTTGTCGAAGCGAATAATCAACTAAAAATCGCTGTTGCCGCTCGTACAGAAGTGGCTAACACACCAACGCAAAAACTAGGAACGTTAGTCATTGTACCCCACGTAATTGGAGATTGGGGCAGCAACCAAGCGGAACAATATGCTCACGAAATTGTGCTGGAACGTCCAGGTATTTATGAATTCGAAAAAACACTGGTTGAAATTGGTGTTGAACCCACAGATGCCAAACGTTTTGCACTAAACACAGGTCGGTCTTGGACGGTTTTTCGCCGTCAACGAGCTAATAACCCAGCAATATGCAACCCCCACTGGTTAACGCTACCCCAATCAGAGAGTTTGTTGATACTGTGTTTATTGGGTAGCTGGTTAGCCGACAATGAAACTGACTGCCGAATTCTGGCCCAACTGGCCAATAAACCTTATGAAGAAATTGAAGAAGATTTGCGTTATCTAGCAACAATTGATGATCCCCCAATACTCAGTATTGGCAAAGTTTGGAAAGCCAAATCACCGCTTGAATTATTAGCTTTATATGGACATTTTATTAGCCGAACACAACTGGATCGTTTCTTTTTAATCGCTGCCGAAATGCTAACCGCTTCCGACCCTCAGTTAGAATTACCCGATGAACAACGTTATGCCGCACAAATCTATGGTAAAGTGCATCCATTTTCAGGTCGACTATTTCAATCTATTTGTGATGCACTGATTAAACTAGCTGTGCGTGGTGCCGAGCAACAGAGTATGCAAGCTTTAGATGTTGTCGGCCAAGTAAGTCGATTTGTTGAACAAACACTTAATGGTGCCGATAACACACGCTGGCTTTCTCTAGCTTCCTATTTATCGACACTTGCCGAGGCCGCACCTGATGCATTTCTTAATGCCGTAGAAACCAGCCTCCGCTCACCAAATACATCAGTGGCGGTATTATTGACTGAAACCAGTAATACAATGGTCGGTGGTCGTTGTTGGCACGCGGACTTATTATGGGCTTTGGAGTTACTGGCTTGGTCGCCTCGCCACTTCCCTCGTGTTGTCTTAATCCTTGCAAAATTATCTCGGGTTCAAACCAAAAACACATGGGCTAATACACCTATTGAAAGTTTATATGGACTATTCCGCTCTTGGTGGCCTCAAACAACAGCCCACTTGAATGAAAGAATTCAGGTGCTTGATCTGCTAATAAAAAAAGATGAGGATACTGCCTATAACGTTCTTTCGAGGCTGACAGGCAAGGGACAAGAAATGGCTTCCTCTAATCATAGACCTAAATGGCGCGATGATGATGCAGGTTCAAACTATGCAACAAATGGTGATGCTTATGCTATGTTTCATGCCGCAAAAGAGCGTATTTACCGACTGAGTGAAGGTAATGCGTCTCGTCTAGCCGCTTTGCTCAGCAGCATGTCAATTGAAGATCAAGAAGAGGTTTCGAAATTACTCACACTATTGCAACCTTTTACTCAGTCAGAGGCTAAAGACCAAGATAAAATTAAGTTTCAGGCCATTCTAAGGAAAAAAATCCACGCTTATTTTAACTACACTGACTCACCAACCAGTAAAATTGACACATTAATGGCTGAAATAAATCAATGCTATGAACAGTTAGCACCTGTAAATTTAATTCAACGGCATATTTGGTTGTTTAATGATTACTGGGTAGATTTACCTTGCAAAGATACAGAAAATCATGACAACAGTGCTGAATTAAGTCGGCTCAGAGTCTCAGCGCTAAATGAAATTTATCGATCGCAGCAAATGCAAGGTATTAAAACCTTAATAATGAATTGCACCGAACCAGCCAGTGTAGGTAATACCTTAAGTGAAGTGCAATGGTCTGAACTTTCTTGGGATCAATGGATTGCAAATAACGGCGACGAATTTCTTGTGCAAAGCCCAATATCCCAGTGTATCTCTGGTCTCTTTTGGACCAACCCTAACGTCAAAACTTTAATAACCAGCGTTATGACACTTGGCAGACAATGCCAATGGAGCACGATTAAATTCGCCCGCTTGCTAATATTGGCGCAAGCTAAAAACGTTTATCAAATTGCCGCTGATAGCGGGCCAGAAATCAATCAAACTTACTGGGCATTGGTAAAGCCCAACCATTACCGTGGCAACAATAAAGAAGAACTGGTATTAGTATTAACAAACTTAATGACGGCGGATCGTCCGCTGGCGGCTTTACAATATTGTCAATATAAACCAGAACAAGTTGATGCCGTGATGCTTTTTACTATCATACAACAGGCTTTGTATAGTAAAGAGAAAAATACTAAGTTAATAGAGTCCTACTATCTATGCGAAATACTGGCACATTTACAACAACCTGACGCGATTGAAAAAATGCCTTTAATTCAACTAGAGTTTGCCCTGTTACCCGCTCTGGGTTTTCGACAAGAAAACAAGGCTAAAACCTTATATGAAGCAGTTACTACAGAGCCTGCGATTTTCACTGAATTACTCTGCCTTATTTATAAAGCTGAAAATGCAGATCGAACAGACAATCTTGACGATAACTTAAAGACAGCGGCAAATACTGCTTGGGAGCTTTTTCATGACTATTCAAGACTGCCAGGCACTCAGGCAGACGGCACTATTGAACACCAAGCATTTAATGACTTTATTAGGGATGCTCGGGAGTTATGTCGACAACAAGACAGAGTAACTATGTGTGATCAAACACTCGGACAAATTTTTGCCCATAGCCCAACCGATGAGGATGGTATTTGGCCTTGCTCAGTTGTACGTGACCTCTTGGACCTTGATGAAATGGCTGCATTACGACGGGGATTTTATACTGGTACACGAAATAAACGAGGTGTAACCACGCGCTCAATGCTTGAAGGTGGCACCCAAGAGCGAGAACTTGCCACTTGGTACCGTAATCACGCAGCAAAAATACAATTTTCACAACTTAATGTCGCCAAGTTACTGGAAGATATTGCTCAATCTTATGAACGCGAAGCACAACGTGAAGATGAGGAGGCAAGCCTAAGCAAAGAAGGGTTTTAACCAATGAAAAAACAAATTATTGAATTCATTTTGGGCATTTGCGCAATCAACTGATGCAGTTCAACCCAGTCGGCAGACCACTCGCTGCGGTGATGGTGGTGAGCATATTTGCGGATCATCTCTTTGAGTTCATCTGCCAGCACGGCATCGTGAATAAAAGGTAGAATGATATCTTTACTATCCCTTAAGCGGGTCTTACAGGCGGCATCGACCAACACCCGTCCAGTGAAACGATCAACTTGTCGCGCCACTTCAATAAAAGCCTGCAATTGCTCACTGTCAAGCGCCACACAAATTTTTGAACTGATGGTCAGCAGTTTGTGGGTGGCATTTTTTTTCTGTTTGATGCCAAACTTACGCTCATACAAAAGCACAAACTGGATGAAGTACTTAACGGCAATATCACTGCCAAACTGTTCGAGCGTCACTTCGAACAACGCTCTCATAGCCGAAACCACCTCTATGGTGACATTCGGCTGTACCGTAATACAATCGTTTAATATCAGCTCCATGGTGGTGCAAAAATCAGCCGACGTGCCGTGGCTATAACCAGCCAATTCAATCAAAATCAGGCCGATTTTACTGTTTTGTGGCTGCACCAACAGCTGTTGCAGGTCCCGGTGATCTAACAAAGGAGCACGATGTTTGCCATGAGACAGCCAATAACGGGCAATAGCGGCCTTCAACGGTACCGACTTAACTTTATTGTATCGCGCCATTAAAAAAACGGGGTCCGCCAATGGGAGGTTCAGCGTGTTAATCGGCATAAAAAACGATAACAAATTAAGCTTGCATTCGAGTAACTCAACCGACATATCCGTCTTTACTAGTACTGACTCACTTAAAAAATCCTGATGCTGGCTCAATACTCCACGGTAGTCGAAATTCAGCTGACTTTCAGTCAATACTCGATAACAACTGGTCAACAGGCCGATATCTGATCCCATGGTACGCAGCAGCATTGCCAATACCCGGGCATCACTGGCACCATGTTGACGAAATTGTGACGATAACGATTTATTCCAAGGTTGCTGAAACCTCAGCTGATTTATCACCTGCTGCACCTGTTCGCAGCCATTAACACTGGCGACAACCGCCATTTTGAACAGACTTTCATGGAGTTTGCCACTGCTCAATACTCAAAGCATTAAAACAGCCGTGAAACAATGCCTGCTGCTCAAACGACAAAAAGCTGATAAACGCCACCACCTGCTTTTGCGTCGTCAACTCCTGAGTACAAAATTGTCCGGTAACAAAATCAAGTAATTTTACACCATGCTTCTCACTCAGCTCTGTATCTTGATAAACACAACCAGCCACTTTGGACAGCGGGATAGAATAGAGTAAAAACCGTTTATTGACCGCAGCTTCTGCACTTATAAGCGAAAATAATTCATTAAGCTGACTATCGGGTTCATTGAGAATGAAATGATCTAACGCATTAAAAACAATCAACTGGGCCACTTTATGCTCAATGTGACTGAATCGCTGATAAAAGTCGACCATACTGCAACCCTTTGCTTGCCACAGACAATACATCAGGTGCCCCGCCCCGGTTTGGTATTCAAACCCCTTGATACGAAAGTTGTCCGGGTATTCGTAATCAAGCATCAACGGAACAATCGCATTTTCAACAACTTCTAGGCCAAAACGCAACAAGTTTTGTTCGATGATCTGCAAAATCTTACCAAGTAAATGAGCCCCGGTAACCAGCAGACGAATTCGTTCAAAGCAATGCAGCAAACCCTTAAACGCCATCAATGAGTCATGCTCGATCAACGCACAATAACAGTCTGCCAAAATAGATAAACGTTTAGCAGATAACGATTTTTCCAGCTTCACACCATCAAGCACCCCGATAATATCATTGTCATAAAAGAAATCGGCAAACAGCCTGACCTCACGCACACTAAGTTTAAGTATCAGTTCACAAATATTCTCTTGGATCCGCCAGTTATGCATTTGCCACAATTGTGACAATACCCCATAGGCTTCTGACAGCCGATGCCCCGGCACATTAGCTAACAAGGTTAAAAACGAGCATTGCACAGACTCACTGCCAGGCAGAATAATATTATCGATAATGGTTTTTAGCTGACGTGTTTTGCGCCGCTGTAGAGTGGACATAAATATAACTACAAGCACTTATCAGGGTTAAAGCTTTGCTTTGCACTGTACTTTGTATCGCTTGTGAGGCATCAAGATACTCCTGACCCGGCAAATTCACGCCCAGCAATACCGCCTGCTCAAACACCGGCAAAAGATAAAGGTTATTTTGGTTGATCTATAATTTTTTTGGTAATAGCGCCAACTCCGCCCGATAAATTAACCAAACCTCTGGCGGCAGCGTGTTCAAAAAACGTCTGATGAAAAAACGACACAACCGTCGGCGAGGAATAAACCAATACTCCTCGATTAACCAGCATTTCAAGCTGTTCATTGTCCCATCGGCTCAGGGTATTTTCATCAATTTCAGTCGTGCCCATCGACAGCATGGTCAGTGCAATACGTCTGACAAAATCACTGGCATCACGACCATTCTCTTCTGTTTTTCCGGAAAACACTCGTTTGTCGCCTACCACCCTAAACGACCAAAAATCCTCGTAAAGTTTAAAAGTATTGACCTCATGGTGGTTCACTTCCTGTGGCGCATACACTGAAAATAACATTCTGAGCGTCAGGGGATTGCGGCAGATCTCACTCAGTGGTGTTCCTTGGTGCATAACTGAACGGATTTTTTTCAATATGCGCATCCACTGACTGTTCTTCGGTCACTGCATGATCAAAAGCGCGGTAAAAAACAACTGATATGAGATGCGATGGCTTTAGGCAATTCGCTGTTTGAATAAGCATTGAGTTTATAAGCTTTGGGTTGTTGAGAAGCTAAATCCTGATACACCACCGCCAATTGATTTTCAAATTCCTGCACTCTGCTGGAACAAACCACTGTTGCTCCCGCCTCCATTAAAGCGATCAGTTTTTCAACCGTCGCCAACGCCTGAGTGTCTGATTGCAGTAATAAATCCACCGTATCAATCAAAATCACCACTTTGCACAATGAGCGTTTCAGCGCCGATAACATCTGATAGTGAAACTCTCCCGGCACGTTAGGTTCACCTTTTAACAAAGAAGCCCTGATCAACCACACATATTGCTCACCCAATTGTTGTACCAGCTGACTATAAAGACGGGCAAGCAAACTAGTTTTACCCAAGCCAGCATCCCCTTTGAGCACCGTTAAACAGGCGTTATTCTGCTGATATTGATTAAGAATGTGTTGATACAATTGAGTTTCAATTTCACGCTCAATATAGAGGCCGTCGTTAATAGAGATAGTTTGCGGACCAAGTGCTGTCACCAATTGAATTTCACAAGATAGCCGAGCGTAGTTTTTACTTTGGTTGATCATACGCCGCTGTACGTGGATGGGTTCAATCAAAGGTTTAAGCTCGGGAAATGCCAACAAAATCTGCTCTGCATTAACAAAATAAGCCAACCTGAGCTGGTGCCTATCCCAGCCAAGCAAACCCAATCACAAAACTCTCATTAGTGGTGATAACCGGACAACCGCTGAAACCCGGGTGGATCCCATTAGCATCAGCGGCCCAACTAACCTGCGTACACACCGGATTAATACCACCATCAATACTTAAAGACAGCCATTCTCCGGCATCACTGTTTTTAGGAAAACCTTTTATTTTCAGTTGGATATCATCGCTCAAGGGTTTGCGTAATTGGTGCCCGTCGTTCAATTGTGGCAACTGCTCAGGCGCTTCAAGTACGCTGTATAGCACTAGGCTATCCTGCCCAATGACCCCCGGACAAACCAATAAATAAGACTGGCAAAATTCGCCATGGAAAATTTGCTGGGTGGACTGAGGCAAACAAAAACTAATATGTTGTCTTTGACCTTGCTGCTCATCAGCAACCACATGTTGCAGCGTCACCACATACCGATGAGCAATTAAAATACCGCCACCACTAGGCTGGCCATCGAGCAATATTTGCAGGCTAGATACGGACAAAGGGGATCACTCGTTTTGCCATTTGATTTTAAGCTTGAAATGCGCCTCACTGTCGGCAGAAGCAATCACAATCCCAGTTTTAGCTGAC
>CBDIDQ010000127.1:0-38723 GCA_965277695.1 Alteromonadaceae bacterium | reverse complement strand
TAAAACCTGACGCCCGCATTTGAGTTTTGATGGTTTCGAGCAGTGATTCGAGATTACGCACTAACTTTTGACAGTCTGAGTCAAACCCTCTGACCAGATCTTCAGTATCATTGTACAGCTTATCAAACACTGGTCCGGATATTTTAGCATCCGAATTTTTCACCGTATCCAGTTGATTTAAAAACTCTTTATAGTTTGAGCTGTTCATTGCAACACGGGCAAAATGTAACGACAACTCATTGATTTCATTAGCACATTCAATGGTTAAATTGGCAAATTCATCAATGAAATCAGTGATCACCTTAAAGCCCATAGCTTTCTCACCAGCCCGGATAGCAATCGCCCGGGCATTTTTTGCTGTTAACGACAATTTTTTTGCTTCTTGCTGCGCCACGCTCAAAATTGCCGATATATTAGCCGCAACAATAAAAACCTGAATACTATTTGTTTGCCCCGCCATGAATGGCCTCTTTATTATTTATATCTATTGATAAAAATTCACTGGATAACTCACTGTTCGTTACCTCACCTATTTAAGTAGAAATCCCGGGTTAACGCAATGAATTGATTAGAATATTGGTTATTTACATCATATATATCGACAACTGTCGATTCAACGACCGCTGCCGCTGAGCGAGCAAAGGCCATCAGATAACGATGCACGGGTTTGCCCTGTTTAGTATGCACATAAGCCAACTGATGTAAAAACAACCCTGCCGCCTCACTGATTTGAAGTAACTGCTTGGCCGCATCCACTGGCAAAATCAAATAAAACACCCCATCGTCTGTCAACAAACGTGCCGCATTAAGCAACAGTTGCTGCTGCGTTAGGGTATCGGTATGCCGAGCAGTATTACGACTCGCCTGCGGCCCTTGCAAGCTATTGATAAAATAAGGAGGATTAGAAATAATCACATCAAATGATGGTTCACCAGTAAAATCACTGATATCGCCACTATGGATAGTCATCGATTGTGGCCAAGGAGATTGCGCCACATTTTGCGCCGCTTGCTGCGCCGCCAGCTCGTCAATTTCAACGCCGATAATTTCAGCCTTGCCAGCAGTGCGTTGCGCCAACATCAAACCGAGCAAACCGCAACCACAACCGATATCAAGCACCCGTTTCGGCGCAGCTTTTAACCCGGGTAAGGCCACCCAAGCACCGAGTAATATACTATCGGTGCCGACTTTCATCGCGCAAAGGTCATGTTCGACGTGGAACTGTTTAAAAGTAAAACTCACGTTAATGATTCAGTAAATGAATTCGAACGGTTATAATAGCCCAAATTTTTCTAAAGTATAGCCAAATTAATGTTTGACACTCTCGATCTGGACAACGCCTTACTCAATGCCATCGCCGGAGTCGGTTATAAAACCCCGACCAGTATTCAAAGTCTGGCCATAGGGCCGATCCTCGAAGGCAAAGATGTCATGGCATCAGCCCCAACGGGCACCGGCAAAACCGCCGCTTTCTTACTGCCTGCGTTACAACACCTGATAGATTTCCCCCGTCGTAACCCGGGTTTTGCCAGAATATTAATCATGACACCGACCCGTGAATTGGCCTATCAAATCTATGAAGAAGCACTGGTCTACGCCAAATTCACCCACTTTAAAATTGGCGTGATCACCGGCGGCGTTAACTATGGCAGCCACAAAGAAATTCTCGAAAAAAATAACGACATTCTGATCGCCACACCCGGGCGTTTAATGGACTACATGGACTATGAAGAATTTCACGCCGAAGACGTCGAAATCCTAGTCATTGACGAAGCCGACAGAATGCTCGACATGGGTTTTATCAAAGAAATGCGTCAAATCACCAGCGAAGCCCGCAACCGTAAGCAAAGCCTGTTATTTTCAGCCACCCTTGAAGGTCACTCGCTAGAAACCTTTGCCGCTGAACTGCTCACTGACCCAGCCCGCATTGAAGCGCAATCGTCATTAAAAGAGCGCGGTAAAATCAACCAATGGATCCACATTGCTGATAATGACGACCACAAATTTGCCATGCTCGCTCACCTAATGCAGCAAGAAGATTGCGAAAAAGCCATCGTATTTGTTAAAACCCGCGAAAAAGTCCAATTACTCTCTGGCAAACTGCAAACCCTGAATATTCGCAGTTGCTGGCTTGAAGGCGAAATGCCCCAAGACAAACGCAACAAAGCGGTATTACGTTTGAAAAACGGCCATGTCAAAGTGCTGGTCGCCACTGATGTTGCAGCTCGCGGATTAGACATCGACAACATCACCCACGTCATCAACTACGACATGCCCCGCACCGCCGACACCTATGTACATCGTATCGGACGCACCGGCAGAGCAGGCAAAAAAGGCGTCGCCATCTCTTTGGTTGAAGCGCACGACACCGGCATACTGAAAAAAATTGAAAGCTACACCGACCAGAGCCTGAGTCGTCGGGTAATTGCCGATTTACGCCCACAGTTCAAAGAAGCCAAAGTACCAGCGAAAAAACGCAAACCCGAAGTCAAACTGACCAACCGCCAAGCCAAAGGCAAAGCCAAGAAACAACGCAAAAAAGAAGAGCGCCGTTTACAAACTCGGATTGACGCCAACAAAGCAAAGGCTAGTAGAGAGGCTAGTAGAGAGGCGGGTAAGACCGAAGATTAACGTCTAATGGATATTATAAAAGTCGCGGTGCCGGTTCCCTTGCGCCGCTTGTTCGATTACGCCTTGCCCGAAGATATCTCGATTGACGATATCATCCCAGGACAACGGGTACTTGTCCCTTTTGGTCACAAAAAACCGCAAGTCGGCATCGTCTATGATGCCAGTTTACTGCCTGAGGCTGAGCGAGGCTGTAGCTTCGATATCGACAAAATCAAACCGATTATCGCCCTGCTCGACCCTGAGCCGGTGTTTGACAGCCACTTATATCAACTGCTCAACTGGGCTGGCAATTATTACCAACATCCAATAGGTGACGTCTATGCCACCGCCCTGCCCGCGACACTACGTGAAAACAAATCCATCAACGATTTATTGCCAGACCATTACCTGCTGACCGACAAAGGCCGTGACTTTCATACCTTGCAACTGAGCAAAAGCGCGGTAAAACAACAAGCAGCACTGGCGTTATTCCAACGTTATAAACAACTGAGCAAAAACCAGCTAAAAAGTCACAACGTCACTATGCCGACGGTTAAAACCCTGACAGATAAAGGGCTGGTCACCACGGGCAAAACAGAGCTAGCCCCTTTTGATTACCAAGCCGATAAATCTCGCGACGATGACGCCAACGAAACCCCGTTGGTATTGAATGTCGAACAGTCCGTTGCCGTTACCGCCACGCTAGAAAAACTCGACAGCTTTTATCCAGCGCTAATTGAAGGCGTAACCGGCAGCGGTAAAACCGAGGTCTACCTGCAAATCATCGAGCAGGTATTACAACAAAATAAACAAGTGCTGGTGCTGGTGCCCGAGATTGGCCTGACACCACAAACCCTCAGCCGCTTTCGACGGCGTTTTGACACCACTATCTCAGTGTGGCATTCGGGCCTCAATAACACTGAACGTTTTAACACTTGGCTCGACGCCAGCAAAGGCCAGTCAGCAGTCACCATTGGCACTCGCTCAGCGATTTTCTTGCCGTTTCATGACTTGGGTCTTATCGTCATTGATGAAGAGCACGATATGTCCTTCAAACAGCAGGACAGCTTTCGTTACAATGCCCGAGATTTGGCGATTTTCCGCGCCAAAATGCTAAGCATTCCCATCGTCCTAGGCACCGCAACCCCTTCTCTCGAATCACTGAAAAACAGCCTCGAAGAACGTTATAACAGCTTCACCTTGCCAACTCGAATATCTGGTCATCAGCATCAATATAACCTGATTGATATCAAAGGGTTGTATTTACAAAGTGGCTTATCTGCGCCGTTAATTGCGCGTATTGAACAACACCTGAAAAAACAACATCAGGTGATGTTATTTCTCAATCGACGAGGTTATGCGCCTGCTATTTTGTGTCATGAATGCAGCTGGATTTGTGAGTGCAAACGATGCAGCGCCTTTTACACCCTGCACAAAGCCACTCATTTATTGATTTGTCATCACTGTGGTTCACAATCGCGCATTCCGCCCCAGTGTCCTGATTGCGGCAGCACCAATGTACAAAGTGTCGGTCAAGGTACTGAGCAACTTGAAGAAAAACTTGCTGAGTTATTTCCTGATGTGGCTATTTCTCGGCTTGATCGTGACAGCACTTCGCGCAAGGGCAGTTTTGAAGCCAGAGTAAATGAAATCAATGAGCCGGGTCGACGCATCATCATTGGCACCCAGATGATTGCCAAAGGCCATCACTTTCCCAACGTCACCTTGGTGGCGATTATGGATGTTGACGGGGCCTTATTTGCTGCTGACTTTCGTGCTTCTGAGAGACTAGCGCAACTACTTATTCAAGTCTCTGGTCGAGCCGGGCGTGGCAGCCAAACCGGAGAAATTGCGTTACAAACCCACTTTCCCGGCCATCCATTATTACAGGATCTGATCCACAACGGTTATGCCCATTTCTCTCGTTACCTGCTGACTGAGCGGCGGGACGCGATATTACCGCCTTATGTCAGTCAGTTATTATTTCGCTGCCAAGCCAACTACCCGGCCTTGCCCAAAGAGTTTCTTGGCGAAGTACGAGAGCTATTGAACCCTTATTCACCCCAAATAGAAATACTCGGTCCGCTGCCTGCGCCAATGGAAAAGAAAGCCAATCAATTCCGCTTCCAGTTGTTGATCCAAAGTGCGCAACGGGGGTTATTACAGAGCCTATTAAAACGGTTATTACCCGCGATTGAGCAATTAAAGTCAGCCAATAAAGTGCGTTGGAGTCTGGATATTGATCCGATGGATATGAACTAAGGCTTCGCAGAATTAATATAACTTTTCAGCTTGTAGATAGTTGCCCCTCAGAAGAAAATTGTAAATGTCTTAAAGGCTTAACGGGCTTTTCAAGTCACTGGAGCCCTTCGTTCTTAAAAAATAAAAACATGTTGACCACGGAGACACGGGGATACGGAGAAAAACTAAGTCAAAAGAAAAACAGGACCTTAAAACAATCATTGCTTTTGACTTTCTCCGCGCCTCCGTGTCTCCGTGGTGAGTGCTTTTGATTGTAAAGAACGAAGCGCTCCAGATACCTGAACAGCCCACTAGCCTGCATAACGGTAATGCTAAAAAAAGACCTAACGTTATTTGATTACTTATTAATTTCTAACCCGCTAATATGAATTGACGGTCAAAACGCGTAGACTAGCCAGCTCTTAATTTTTTATAGTGATGGTGAACAGCAGTATTATGGCGCAGAAGGATTATATTCAGCAGGGCAACCCCAAAGCCAAAAAAGCAGCAAAAAAAGCGCCAGCAGGCAAACGAGCCGCTGCGGGCAAAAAGGCCCCGGCAGGCAAAAAAAATGCCGCCCACCCCGTCGCATTAACCAACGCTTTTCCAGTTATTCCCGCAGTCGTTGTTGGCTTGATTTTGGTCGGTTTCGGTTATTTTCTTTGGAGTATTAACGGTGCTGCTGACGATCCGTCTTTGGTGCAAAACAATCCACCCGTTAGCGTAAAACCTGCGGTTAAAAAACCGCCTAAACCGGCAAAAAGCCAAACCGAGATCCCGCCACCGCCAGAAAAAGAAGACTGGCAATACATCGACGAATTGAAAAACAAAACTGTAGATGTCGCCGTCACTAAGGTCGAAAAGAAAGGGCCTTTTTTAATGCAGTGCGCGACATTTAAAGACGCTCGACGAGCCGAGGCGTTCAAAGCCCAATTGGCGTTATTAAATTTTGAATCACGGATAAAAGTATCCAAGGGGACCAACGGCAGTTTTCACCGAGTGCAGCTGGGACCTTACGAAACCAACCGGGATGCCCAGCGAGCGCGACATAAACTGAGTAAACATAAAATTAATGGTTGTAAAATTTGGTTATGGTCTTGAAAAACCATGCCTTCAACCTCACCTTAACCTTTAAATTCAAACTTTGGCATCTGCCAGATTTTAAGGAAAAACATTGACTACGATTGTATCTGTCCGTAGGGGCGACAAAGTGGTGATCGGCGGTGACGGTCAGGTATCGCTCGGTAACACTGTAATGAAGGGTAATGCCCACAAAGTTCGACGCTTATATCATGGTAAAGTCATTGCCGGATTTGCAGGTGGTACGGCGGATGCCTTCACCTTATTTGAACGTTTTGAAAGCAAGCTTGAGCAACATCAGGGTCACTTGACTCGTGCCGCAGTAGAATTGGCGAAAGATTGGCGTACCGACCGGATGTTACGCAAACTTGAAGCCTTGCTGGCCGTAGCTGATCACACCGCGTCATTAATCATCACCGGTAACGGCGACGTGATCCAGCCCGAGAATGATCTGATTGCTATCGGTAGTGGCGGTCCATTTGCCCAATCCGCAGCGACTGCATTATTAGAAAACACCGATTTAGACGCCAAAACCATTGTCGAGAAAAGTCTCACTATTGCTGGCGATATCTGTGTATTCACTAACCAAAATCAAACGATTGAAGAATTATAGGATCCATTCATGTCCGAGATGACTCCAAGAGAAATAGTCTCTGAACTAAACAGCCATATTATTGGCCAGGATAACGCCAAAAAAGCCGTAGCTATTGCCTTGCGTAACCGCTGGCGCAGAATGCAGCTTGATGAAGCGTTACGCACCGAAGTCACACCAAAAAACATTCTGATGATTGGCCCCACAGGTGTTGGTAAAACTGAAATCGCCCGTCGTCTGGCCAAACTGGCTAACGCACCGTTCATCAAGGTTGAAGCGACCAAATTCACCGAAGTCGGTTATGTTGGTAAAGAAGTTGAAACCATCATTCGTGACCTAGTTGATATCTCAGTCAAAATGACCCGTGAGCAAGAAACAGCCAAGCATCAGCATCGCGCAGAAGAAGCCGCCGAAGAACGTATTCTTGATTGCCTGTTGCCTAAGCCAAAAAATGTTTGGGGTGAAGACGAGCAAAGTGAAAGCGACAGTACCCGTCAGGTTTTCCGTAAAAAACTGCGTGAAGGCAGCCTCGATGACAAAGAAATTGACATCGAATTAGCCCAACCGCAAATTGGCGTTGAAATCATGGCCCCGCCTGGCATGGAAGAAATGACCTCTCAGTTGCAGGGCATGTTTCAAAACCTCTCTGGCGACAAAAAGAAAGAACGTAAAGTGCCCATCAAAGAAGCCTTTAAGCTATTGATTGAAGAAGAAGCCAGCAAGCTGGTGAATCCTGAAGAGCTTAAAGAAAAAGCCATTTACTTAGTCGAACAAAACGGCATCGTGTTTATTGATGAAATCGATAAAATCTGTAAACGTGGCGATTCTAGTGGTCCAGACGTTTCTCGTGAAGGTGTACAACGTGACTTATTACCCTTGGTTGAAGGTAGCACTATCAGCACCAAACACGGCATGGTTAAAACTGATCACATGTTGTTTGTCGCCTCTGGTGCCTTCCAAATGGCCAAACCATCGGACTTGATCCCTGAGTTGCAAGGTCGTTTGCCCATTCGTGTTGAACTTGAAGCCCTTACCGCTGACGATTTCGAACGCATCTTGGTCGAACCTTATGCTTCATTGACTGAGCAATACGTCGCCCTGATGGCAACAGAGGGGGTTCATATCGAATTTACCCCTGATGGCATCAAACGTATTGCCAATGCTGCTTGGCGAGTAAATGAAAAAACCGAAAATATCGGTGCTCGTCGTTTGCATACGGTAATGGAAAAGTTGATGGAAGAGATCTCTTATAGTGCCTCTGACCAACCGGGTCAAAGTGCCGTAATAGATACTGATTACGTTAACAACCACCTTGAAAGTTTGGTGGATGATGAAGATTTAAGTCGCTTCATTCTTTAAGCAAACTTTGCGTTAAAAAGGCTGCCAAATGCAGCCTTTTTGCTTTTAATGGCTAATTATTAATTCTGTGGGCTGTGTCATGACCATTTCAATCACCGCGATTAAATACCACCAGCAACGGCGCATACTCGATATCACTTTTGCCGATGGCAATGAAGCCAAACTCAGTGCTGAATATTTGCGGGTTTACTCCCCATCAGCCGAGGTTACAGGGCATTCGCCTGATCAAGCGGTATTGGTCACCAACAAAAAAACCGTAGGTATTGCCAACATCGAAAAAACTGGCAACTATGCCATTAAAATCCACTTTGATGATGGTCACAATACTGGCATTTATAGTTGGCCGTATTTACATGAACTGATGACCACTCAAGCCGATAAATGGCAAGACTATCTGGCCCGTTTAAAAACGGCTAAAGGCCATCGTGACGCAATAATTCCTATAAAAATAACGTAGGGACAGATTTACCTTAATAAACCAACCCGAGTAAGCGCTTTTTACTTGAGAACGTGACGCAGCGGGTTATACTCGTAATGACCCAAATAAAAGGCGCTATCAATGCAATACAACACTTCTGAATTATGTGACATTTACGCCAACTTGGTGGATGTCGTCGAACCCATATTTATTAGCTACGGTGGCCGCAGCTCCTTTGGCGGCATGATTTCAACAGTGAAATGTTTTGAAGACAATCAGCTCATTCGCGACGTACTGGCCAGTGACGGTTTAGGAAAAGTATTGCTGATTGATGGCGGCGGCTCGACGCGCCGAGCGTTAATCGACGGTAAACTTGTCGATTTAGCGGTAGAAAACAACTGGGAAGGCATCGTCGTTTTTGGTGCTATCCGTGACGTTGACACCATAGACGACTCAGACATCGGCATTCAAGCCATCGCCTCTATCCCGGTCGGCTCAGACGACCTAGGTCACGGCGAAGTCGACGTCCCAGTCAACTTTGGCGGCGTCACCTTCTTACCCGAAGACCACCTCTACGCCGACAATACCGGCGTTATCCTCTCACCTGAACCGTTAGATATTGAATAGCAAAATTGCTCATCCTACAGCGCCTGTACAACCCTTGATATTACAGGCCCTTGTAGGGTAGGCAGTCTTTTTTGCCTACCATCTCCGCGCCACCCACTCCAGTTAGTGATGGAATACTCAAACCCAGAAAGAGCGAGTGGTCACTGGTGGGTCACGGTCGCAAAGCTCCCTTATCGCGAGCTGGAGCTCGTTCCTACCGGGCTAAATCAATACAGTGATAATATGCTAGCAGTAAATGAAATAAGGTATATTGAAGCGTATAAGTTTCAAGCAAAATTATCTAATGGTGTGGAAGGTATATTTGATGTATCTCCATATATTAACAAAGGAATTTTTACCCAGTTAAAGAGTTTTTCCTATTTAAAACAAGTGAGGATAAATTTTGCCGGTATTTGTTGGCCAAATGGGCAAGACTTTAGCGCTGATACAATTGAATATGAAGTGACAAAACGGCTTAACAATGAGATAACCAGCAACTAAAGAAAATGCTCTTTATGACTATTAATAGTTATTAAATCAATAATCATAGTCAGGCCGATCAAAGACATTGAAACCAATGAACAAACCACCTGCCCGCACAGTCAAAAATACCAAATTCACTGACCCAAAATGGAAATCTGCCAGAGAGCTAATTTTGTAGGATGGGTGAACTCCAGCGAAACCCATCATAGCTTCCTTTTTGGCCGTATCTTTTCAAAAATGGCCGTATTCTGTTGTTTTTGGCCGTATTCCTCTATTTTTGGCCGTCAAAATGTAAAACAGCCAACAAAACTGGCCGTATTAACAGCTAGACGGTAAAACGACACACAACAAACAAGCATTGCAAAAATCTTAGTTTCCAGTTAAATTGTATGAATTATACTATAAATAGATAAAGCCAAATGTTAGCCCGCAGCGCCGAAACACTTAAACACCTGTTAACACTGACAATTTTCTTCTTGAGCACACAAGTCACAGCCCACAGCACCACGACAACTGCCGATCTACTTGCCAATGTAATCGACAGAACTGGCACACCGGGCATGATGAAAGACTACGATGAGTACGGTAATCAGCGCTTTAATCCGCTGTTCGATCAGGGTAGCTGGCATGGGTTTTTACTGCCCGCACAAGCCGACGATTATGGTGCGTTTACTGGCCCGCTGATCATCGCCGAAGAATATAGTCTGTACCTTGCGAGCAAGCTAGAGCAACTGAGTATTACTAATAGCAAGGGACAAGTTTTTGAACTGGCAACCGCCAAAACTGATATTCGCTCGCTACCGGGGCAGTTACAACAAAGCTACCATTTTGAACGCCTGAGCTTGCAGCTTGACTTAAACTTTGTCGGCAATCGCACCGCACTGGTTACTACCCGCCTAATTAACCACACTAATCAACCACTTGAACTGACACTCAGCTGGAAAGGCCAACTATTACAACAATGGAGCAAAGACAAAACAGTCGTTCAAGCCTTTCCCGAGTGGCAACGTAAACTCTCCAGCGATAACCACGGCATTGATATCCATTTTGGCAAGCTCAGAGAAACCTGGCATATCATGACATCCGGACAGTCACATTTTCGTATTCAACGCTCAATCTCCAGTCAAAGCCAAATCAATCAAACCGATGGCAGCTATCAAAGCGAGGCGTCAATTACCCTCAAACCAAAGCAAAGCCAACAGCTCTACACCACCCACAGCTATTGGCACAACAAAGCTGAAACCACAGACATCAGCGAAATCTTGCAACAGCCACAACCTTATCTCGAACAATCGAAACAACGTTGGCAGGGATATCTTAATAGTGGTCTATCAAACACCAAAACGACCACTAAACAAGCTCGTATCGCGGTTAAAGCCATTGAAACCCTAAACGCCAACTGGCGCAGTGCAGCTGGCGCAATCAAACATGATATGGTTTCTCCCTCAGTCACCGCTCGCTGGTTTGACGGCGCTTGGGCGTGGGATAGCTGGAAACACGCCGCTGCCATGGCGAATTTTAATCCGGCGATTGCCAAAGCCAATATCCTTGCGATGTTCGATTATCAAATCAGCGCTGATGACCCACTCAGACCACAAGATCAAGGCATGATTGTCGACGCGATTTTTTATAACAAAGACAGTGCCCGGCAAGGCGATGGCGGCAACTGGAATGAACGCAACACCAAACCGCCATTAGCCGCATGGGCCGTTTGGCAGGTTTATCAGCAAACCAAAGACCAAGCTTTTGTTGAACAGATGTTTCCCAAACTGCTGGATTATCATCAATGGTGGTATCGCAATCGCGATCACAACCGCAATGGCTTGGTGGAATATGGCGCGACCAAGCACCGTTTACACAATAATGCCCAGGGCCAAATTCGCTTTAAAGTGCAATACACTAGCAAGCCTAATACCGACAAAACCGGCCTTGATTTATCCACTTGCAAAACCATGAAACAAAAGTGGTACACCTGCTACGGCATGGCGTTGTACGAACAAGTACTGACACAAGGCGATTATCAAAAACTGGATATTGAAGCACAACACGCCGCAGGCTGGGAATCTGGCATGGATAACGCCGCACGGTTCGGTTTTATATCCAAAGAACAACTAAAAAAATATGCGAACCACAATTCTCAAAGCAATATTAGTGACAGTATCGCTCGCGCCCGACAAGATTGGCAGGTGAGATTTTTTGCGAACACAGATTCACATGGACAATTGCTAGGGTTTTCGATCAACCAAGAGTCTGTTGAGCTCAACAGTTATCTCGCCAAAGAAAAGCAGATTCTTGCCAAGATGGCACTATTGCTCGGCAAGTCGACACAAGCCAAACAACTCAAACAGCAGGCCGAGACACTGGCCAAACGCGTCAATCAATGCTTTTTTGACCCCCAAACGGGCTTTTATTATGATCGCCAAATCACTGCGAAAAAAGACCCACAACAGCTGAACTCGCAATCTCCACAAAAGTGCAGCGGTTCATTACTGACAGCACGCGGTCGCGGACCTGAGGGTTGGAGTCCATTATGGGCGAATATCGCCGACCCCGCCAAAGCGGCCAAAGTCGCCGCCGTGATGTTGGCTAAAGATGAGTTTAATACCAGGGTACCATTAGGCACCGCCGCTTTGTCTAACCCGGCTTACCATCCGGATACTTACTGGCGCGGCAGAGTATGGCTTGACCAATTTTATTTTGGCATTGTCGGCCTAAAAAACTATGGTTTTGACACTCAAGCCGACCAGCTGACCCGCAAGCTCTATGACAACGCGCAAAGTCTCAGCGGTGACGGGGCGATCAGAGAAAACTACCATCCACAAAGCGGCAAAATGCAAGGTGCGACCAATTTCAGCTGGAGTGCCGCCCACCTGTATTTGTTATATGTCGAGCAATAATAATGACTAAAGCCTTTAGCCAATCAAAAACCAACAGCCCATCAAGCACCAGCAGCCCATCAAGAGCCATCAGCCCGACAACAGCCGATGCCCTCATTCCCCTGATCAGCCTGATGACGTTACTGGCATTAGCGGTGTTTTACTTCGGCGATGACTCTTCCTCAGGACCCAACCAAATTGCCCTAATGCTGTGCGCTGGCATTGCCGCCCTTATCGCTCGCAAAAACGGCCACCAGCGTGAAGCCATCGAACAAGCCATTGTCAAAGGTATCGGCCTGACCACTGGCGCGATTTTAATCCTGCTCGCGGTAGGCTCATTGATTGGCACCTGGCTACTGGCAGGCACAGTACCGACGATGATTTATTACGGCCTGCAAATCCTCTCACCAGATTTATTCTATTTCAGCTGCTGTATTATTTGCGCTATTGTCGCCCTGTGCATCGGCAGTAGCTGGACAGTCGCCGCCACCATCGGCGTGGCGCTAATGGGCATTGCCAACGGTTTAAATGCCTCGCCTGCCATCACCGCCGGAGCCATTATCAGCGGTGCTTATTTTGGCGATAAACTCTCACCGCTGTCAGACACCACCAATCTAGCGCCCGCCATCGCTGGCACCGACATATTCACCCATATTCGTCATATGTTATGGAGCACAGTACCCAGCTTTATTATTACCCTCACGTTGTTTTTACTGATGGGATCTAATAGCCGTATTTCGCTAGAGCAAGCACAAACCAGCGAGATACTAACCAGCCTCCAGCAACAATTTTTTATCTCGCCAATTTTATTGGTGCCATTGCTGGTGACACTCACACTGGCAGTGAAAAAAGTCCCAGCCTTTCCCGCCATTGGCATCGGCGCACTCACTGGCGCACTATGGGCGATAGTGTTTCAACAAGAATTCATCATGAGTTATTACAGCGGTAAAAATGTCGCAGACGACATCAGCGTTATACACGCCAATATCACTGTGGTCTGGCGAACCATGTATGAAGGCGTCAGCTTGCACAGCGGCACCCCTTTTATAGATAAACTGCTCAGTGGCGGCGGCATGGGGTCGATGCTCAATACCATCTGGCTAATCCTATGCGCCATGACCTTTGGTTCGGTGATGGAAAAAGCGGGGTTACTCAGCAAAGTTGTCACCAGCCTGACCGCCGCCACAGCTAACGCTCGCAATAAAGCAGGCGCGTTGATTTCGACCACCATAGTCACCGCGTTTGGCACCAACTGCATCGCAGCAGACCAATATATCGCCATCGTAATGCCCGGACGGATGTTCAAAGACGAATATCAACGCCAAGGACTCGCGCCACAAAACCTCTCCCGAGCCTTAGAAGACGGCGGCACCGTCACCTCACCCTTAATCCCCTGGAACACCTGCGGTGCTTACATGCAATCAGTGTTATTGGTGAATCCACTCGATTATGCTTTATACTGCTTTTTCAACTGGCTCAATCCGATCATTGGCATCAGCTGTGCGTTGCTTGGATTTAAAATTAAAGCGCTGGTGACGGTGCCAACCCCCGATGGCGGTGCTAAACCTGCCCTTAATGAAGGCTGACGATAACCTTTGCAGCAACAGGTTCTTGTAAGATGGTTAAGCGAAGTGAGTTTACCTATCGAAGTGTTGCTCTAATGGATCAACACATAATCTTGAAGTAACGAACAGAGTTCTTGCTTTTGCCCAGCAATAATGTATTCAGCAGTCATGTGATTTATGCCAATCGCTTATCCAAGCCAAGCATAATATCTTCTTCTGTTAGCATTGGGCCATTTTTTACGCTAGATTCTGACAAGGATAATAATTTAAGTAGTGCAACAGCCTCATCTCTGCGTTTTCTGTCGGCATAAGATTCAACAACATCAGCTGGTACACCATTTTGTGTGATCACCAGAGGCTCTGAAACATCCAAATTCGATGCATTTTTTTTCATATAGGTGACAGTTTCTATTTTCATTGTTCAGATCCTGATTTCAGCTGGTAGACCATGATTGAGCAAAGTTAACATACTGCTATAAAAAGACCAAATTCAGGCTTTGCAAAATCTTAAAAAACAATCAATTGATACTATTTATCATACAATTATTGCAAAAATTGATTTTAAACGCTACCATCGACAGCCGTTAAACGGTTTAATAGCGATATAGGCGTGAAAGTAAACGTAAAAGCAAACGCGAGAAAAATGAGGGTGAAAAAGCAAGCATGAACAAACCGCATATTTGGTTACGGGCTGAGACCAAGCCTGATGAACGGCGTACACCGCTAACGCCCCAAGGTGCCAGCGCATTAATTGCCGCTGGTTTTAAGGTGACCGTTGAGCACTCTGATGACAATATTTTCCCCGTTGAGCAGTATCGTCAAGCCGACTGTCACATTGTTGCTGGCAATAGCTGGCCGGATGCCGACAAAGACGCCATTATATTGGGCCTTAAAGAATTGCCTGAAGACGATTATCCGCTGATCCATCGACATATTTATTTTGCCCATGCTTATAAAGAACAGCAAGGTTGGCAAGCATTGCTTAGTCGCTTTAACGCCGGTGGCGGCAGCTTGTATGATTTAGAATATCTACTAGATGATAATCAACGCCGAGTTGCCGCCTTTGGTTATTGGGCTGGTTTTGCCGGTGCCGCGTTAGCGTTGCAAGCTTGGTCACTACAGCAGGGTCAAGAAAAACTAGGTCAAGAGCCACCTTTAAAAGGTGTCAGTGCTTATGCTGACAAACAGGCATTATTCGCCGATATCAAAGCCTCATTAGCCCAGCTCGACCGTCGTCCTCGGATGTTAGTGATTGGTGCTATGGGCCGCAGTGGCACTGGTGCGGCAGATTTTGCTGATGAAATGGGCATTGAAGTGGTCAAATGGGATTTAGCTGAAACCGAAAAAGGCGGGCCTTTTGTTGAGATCAATCAGATGGACATTTTAGTCAACTGCGTCTTTGTTCAGCAGCCCTTACCACCTTTTATTACGCCTGAATTATTGGCTCAAGAAGGCCGTCAATTATCAATGATTGCCGATGTCAGTTGCGACCCCTACAGCAGTTTTAATCCGCTGCCGATTTATGACCGTTGCACCACATTCAAGTCACCTTGTTTATCGTTGATTGGTGGTGAAAATCCGCTTGACCTGATAGCCATTGACCATTTACCCTCGCTGCTGCCCAAAGAAAGCAGCGAAGATTACTCCATGCAACTGCTCACCCATCTCAAGACACTTGATGAGGGCAATCAAAGAGTATGGACCGATGCATTGGCATTATTCCAGCGTATCGCTTCACCATTAGCAACACCATTAACGGCATAACAAGCAGCACAAACTTAACCAAGGATCACATCGCTATGACAACCACAATTCACTGGCTTGGTGCCGGATTATCGGCCATTCCCGGCATCAAACGGCTGGCTAATGGTGCCAACCCGGTTATTGTCTGGAACCGCAGTCTCGACAAAGCCCAAGCCAGCTTAGCCGAGGTTAAAGGCAAACTCGACATACGTGTCCTCGACTGGCATAACCTGACAAATGCTGTCAACGCAGGCGATGTGGTGATCTCCATGTTACCGGCGACAATGCATATAAAAGTCGCCAATTTGTGCTTATCAAACAACGCAAACTTTGTTTCGAGCAGCTACATCTCACCAGAAATGAGCGCACTGAACGAACAAGCCAAAGCGAAAAACCTTAGTTTTGTTAACGAAGTTGGCCTCGACCCTGGGCTTGATCACCTACTGGCTCACTCACTAGTCGACAGCTACAAAAACAGCGACCAATTCGCCCCGGGCAAACAACATTATTTTCGCTCATATTGCGGTGGCTTTCCCAAAACCCCCAACGATTTTAAATACAAATTCAGTTGGTCACCTTTAGGGGTATTAAAAGCCCTCAGGTCTCCGGCCCAATGGTTAGCCGAAGGTCAACCAAAAACCTCATCCGCCCCATGGGAAGCCCTGTCTGAGTACCACGCCCAATTTGACACTGGCCAGGAAATGTTTCAAGCCTACCCTAACCGCGACTCCTTACCCTTCGTCGAGCATTATGGTTTTGGCCAAGATTGGGATGTGCAAGAATTTGTTCGCGGCACCTTACGTCTAGCTGGCTGGTCAACCGCATGGCAAGGCATATTCGATGAAGTAGCCCAGCTATCTGGCGAAAGCGGCGACTTACGCCTCCAAGAAATCAGCCAAGAGCTGGAGCAAAAACACGCTTATGAACCCAACGAGCCAGACCGCGTAGTCTTATGTGTCGAACTAGAAGTGCGCGAAAACGGCAAATCAGTGTGGCATCAAAGCTATCAACTCGATTCACAAGGCAACGCCGTCGGCCAAGCCATGGCCCGACTGGTATCACTGCCTGTCAGCCTAGCGGTTGAAGCGGTGATCGCTGGTGAAATTGCATCAGGTGTTAGTGCTGCACCGAGCGATGCAAAACAAGTGTCAGGCTGGCTGACTCAGCTAGAGCAATTAGGTGAAGTGGTTTCTCATCATGACCATTTGAGTACGAAATAAAAATCCCCGCACGAAGGGCTTCGCTGGCAATTGATAATTATGCGACGTAGGGTGGGCATGTTTTTTTTGCCCACGCGTAACCTCCGGGGTTGGTGACGGCCATGGGATATTCGATTCAAGGGTTGATGGTGGTCCGAGGCCGCCATTGCTTGGTAGGAACGAACGTCAGCTGAAATGTCGGGCCATCGTAATGGAATACATCGCCCAAACCATGCCAGGGTTTGATGACGGCTGCTGGGTAACGGTCGCAAAGCTCCCTTATCACGAGCTGGAGCTCGTTCCTACCGACGTAATATCCACGAGTTATACCAGCCGCAATCATATAGAGCAAAGTGCAATGGCAACCATTTTTCGATGATTAAACTTCAACTACTACTTTTCCCATCCCCGCCCCACTAGACAAACGAGCATGAGCTTGACCGACTTGTTGCAATGAAAAACGCTTTTCATCCAATACCGGATACAAACCACCTGCTTCAACGATTTCGCTTAATTGGCGCAAAATAAGTGCATGTTCTTGACGCTTTTTATTGTGCAACATTGGGATAAGCATGAATACCACATGCAATGACAGCCCTTTAAAATGAGCGGTAGACAAATCTAACTCCACCATCGAAACCGTAGAAGCAACCTGACCATTTAAAGCGGCGGCGGCAAAAGAGTTCGCCATGTTGGCTCCACCGACAGAATCAAAAACGATGTCAAACCCTTCGCCATCCGTATGTTTTGCCACATAGTCCGCTACTGTTTCTGTTTTATAATTGATCGCTGTCGCGCCGAGCTGCTCGATTAATGCCAACTGTTTGTCGCCACCACCTGTGGCATATACGTCAGCCCCAAAGTGACGTGCCAGTTGTAAAGCAATATGGCCCACACCGCCTGAGCCACCATGTACTAATACTTTTTGACCTTGACTAATATTGGCTCGCATCAGCCCTTCATAAGCCGTGATCGCCACCAAAGGTAATGCCGCCGCTTCACCCATTGATAAGTTTTTAGGTTTATGACCAATCAGTTGTGCGTCGGCGAGCATATATTCTGCCAATGCGCCCTGTAAATCAGCTAAGCCACCCGCACAGCCATAAACTTCATCACCGACAGCATATTCACTGACACCTTCACCCACCGCTTCAACGGTACCCGCAAAATCCATACCTAAAACAGCCGGCAGCGCTGGTGCAAGCGGCAGGTCAGCCCCCATTGCTCTGATCATAGTATCAACGGTATTAACGCTAGTCGCCGCGACTTTGACTAATACGTGTCCAGCTTTAACTGCTGGTTTGCTAAGTTCGGCAGCTTCAAAAACATCCTCACCACCAAAATTTTTAATTATCATTGCTTTCATCATCATTCCTCTGTGCTAGTTCTGTATTAGTTGATGACAGCAAGTATATTACCTCGAAATTAAATTGATAATAGTGCAATATAAACAATCACTTTTTAGTTTTTGTTGATAATAATGAATATTGACCACCTCAAACTGTTTTTGCGCATTGCCGCCACCCATAACATCAGCCAGGCCGGACAAGAGCTAGGTTTATCCCCCGCAGTGGCGAGTGCTCATATCAATAAACTGGAAAATGGGTTAGGTGTTCGACTGATCCATCGCACTACTCGACAGGTATCATTAACAGAAGAGGGCAAGGCTTTTTTACCTCATGCAGAAAACGTGCTTGACAGTGTTGAAGCCGCTCGTGCCTCGGTTGGCGCAGGTAGCAGCTCGCCACAAGGTACGCTACGAGTTGCCGCACCGGCCTCTTTTGGTAGAATGCATTTGTTACCCGCACTAACTGGTTTTTTGGCTCGTTACCCGGGTTTGAACATCGACTTAAAACTCTCTGACACCATTGTTGATTTAGTTGAAGGCGGCTTTGATATCGCCATTCGTAACTCTGAACTTAAAGACTCCACCCTGATCGCCCGAAAATTAGCCTCAGATAGTCGAATTGTTTGCGCCTCCCCGCAATATTTGGCAAAAAATGGTCAACCAAGGTCACCAGAGGATTTATCTTCTCACCAATGCCTTTGCCTAACTGGCCTTGAAAATTGGCTGTTTGCTTCCTCAGCTGGCCAGATAAACGTCAAAGCCAAGGGAAACTTTCGCACAGACAATGGCGAAGCCGTGCGTGATGCCTGTGTTAATGGGCTAGGCATCACCATAAACTCTAGGTGGAGTGCTTATCAGCAGCTTAATCGAGGAGAATTAATTGAGATCCTCAAAGATTATCCTTTAGTTTGTGACACCGCTATTTGGGCGGTTTACCCCAGCTCTAGGTTATTAGCGCCCAAAGTCCGAGCCTTTATCGATTATTTTTCTCAACATTTTGGCGATACGCCCTATTGGGAGCAATGACAGTTGATCTCAGTGTCAATAACCACTAGACTTGCTGTTAACAACACCCCTCAAGCCTATGGCCGATTTCGATTGGTAAATGCTCAAATGGAGGGGTTACTTCTTTTTGGGTTATTATTTTTAAGCTACTATTTTTTTGAGCTACTGTGAAATATACCAAGCCACCGCTACCTACCTCCGATCATATCGAACAATTAAAACAACGCGGATTAAGTGTTCCTGATGAAGCCTATTCGTAGGCGGTGCATTTATGCACGCATCTTGTTTAAACCAAAACAAGCCCGGATCGCTCGATACCTTTGAGTGAATTACCTATGGTAACTCTATGTGATTCGGGGATAAATCCCCTATCTACGGAAAAAATCGCTGCTTATTTTTATTAAAGCTTTGACGATAACCCCAACCGCAACGCCGCAATAAATTTATCAGCGTCATCACAGTTAAAGACCAGCGGTGGTTTGATCTTAAGGATGTTATTAAACTTGCCTTCGGTGCTGAGCAAAATGTGCTGGCGTTTAACAAACTCCACCAGCAAAGCGGCCTTTTTGGTGGCGGGTTGCTTGGTCTGGCGGTCTTCAACCAGCTCAACGCCGATGAACAAACCTAAGCCACGAACATCGCCAATCAACCGGAATTCTTGCTGTAATGTTCGCAATTGCTGCTGTAAGTAATTACCGGTGCTGAGCGCGTTTTCACGCAGTTTATCGTCTTTTATCGCCTCTAAAACCGCCATGCCGATGGCGCATGACACCGGATTACCACCGAAGGTATTGAAATATTCCATGCCGGTGACAAAAGCGTCGGCAATGGCTTGCGTGGTGATCACTGCGGCCATAGGGTGGCCATTACCTATCGGTTTGCCGAGGGTCAAAATGTCTGGCACCACGCCTTGGGTTTCAAATGCCCACATATGGCTGCCGACCCGACCAAAACCTACTTGAACTTCATCTGCAATACACACACCGCCTGCCGCACGAACTTGTGAATAAACCGCCTGTAAATACCCCTCAGGCATAATGATATGACCCGCGACGCCTTGCAACGACTCACAAATAAAGGCCCCAGGTTTGTTACCGTCATCAGTGATTTGAGTGATAGCATCACCAACGCTAGCCGCATAAAAATCGGCAGATTGAGACTCACCTCGATAGGGATCGGGTAATTTAACCATATGCACATGCTCTCGTGCGCCCTCACCGCCCGGACCATTGAATTTGTAAGGGCTGGCTTCAATACAGGCATTGGTGTTGCCGTGATACGCCCCTTCGACGGTTAATAATTCTTTCGAACCGGTGTAATTTCGTGCCAGTCGAAACGCTAGCTCATTGGCTTCGCTGCCCGAATTAACAAACATGCAAACGCTGAGTTCATCGGGCAAAGTGGCTAATAGTTTGTCGGCATAATTCACCAAGTTGTCATGCAAATAACGCGTATTAGTATTGAGTTTGGCCAATTGCGCCTGCCCCGCCGCCACCACTTTGGGGTGACAGTGACCCACATGGCAAACGTTATTCACCATATCGAGATAAGCCACGCCTCTTTCATCATACAAATAAGCGCCTTGCCCCCGGACGATTTTGAGCGGCTGTTGATAAGCCAAACTGAGGTTTTTACTCAAATGACGCTGACGAAAATCAATAATAGCTTGCGCACTTTTACCGCTATCGACAGCCAGTTCACAGGCTTCGCGTAATTGGCACTGCGCAGCAAACACATTGATTTTAGACAGTTTTTCGAGCAATACCCAAGCCGGTTTGACCGACACCAGCAGGTAGTCGTTATCCGGCTGTTGTTGTATCGCCAATGCCGAATTACACACACTGGCGCATAACCGCAACGCAACTAGGCTAAACAACACGTCGATTTCTGTCTCACTTAATGCCCGAGCTTGATGATAACCGGCCACCACATGTTTCATCACGCTGAGCGGATCAGGCTGGTCCATCAACGCATACGCGCAAGCAATCGCCAACTCATTGACGATATGACTATGCACCATGTCACCAAAGTCGATTAATCCAGTGACTGTTGTTGGTCGCTCGGCACTGTCGACTAACACGTTGTAATCATTGGCGTCGCTGTGGATCACCCCTTGCGGCAATTGGCCTAACACAGGTAATGTTTGGGTTTGATAAAGAGTCAAAAAGTGGTCAACAAGCTGAATTTGCGACCCATTAAGCAAATGCTTTTTACTTTGGCATACCCGATAACCTTGCGCCAAATCCCACTCCAAATAACGATAAGCCCCAGGATGATCAAAATCGGCAGAGGCCAGATTGAATCGACCGAGAAAATCCCCTAACGAACGCCATGAATCCGGATTGTGATTGTCAGCAGCGGCATCAGCATAAAAAGTGCCCGGCAAAAAGGTTAATACCCGCAAATACGATCCACCCGCCAACTCAGTGATTGACTCACCTTGGCTATTGTTCAATGCCTGAGGCACTGCCTGTTGTTTTGCAGCTAAATGCGCCATCGCCGCATTTTGCATTTGCAGCTCAATCAAAGGCTCACCACTGTGGGTGATTTTGACTATATATTGTCGATCGCACTGTCGATCGCACTGTTGACTGGCGGTGGTAAGCAACAGGTTTTGATCGCAATAACCTGGCAGGGCTTTTAGCGAGCCATTAGCTGGGATAGAGTCTTCATAATGTGTTGCCAATAGTTGGCTGATTTCATTGTCGCTCAAGGGCGTTGTATTACTCATGATATTCTCTGTTTTAGATATTAACGAGGTTAAAACCTCGTCTACGGCAAGGTTGATTCAACGGTCCGCGCCAGCATCGACACATCTTGCTTGGCAGTAAACGGGATCAGGGTAAACTCATAGCGATAACTCTTCGCCGGGATAGTATATTGCGGATGAACCAACCGCCCCCACGAAGTATCACCGCCAACGCCCATTTGCTTATGGTCAATATTCACCGTGACCAAGTTACGCATCGGCACCTCGGCACCATGTTTACGCGTCACCGGCACTAGTCCTGAGGCAGACTCAGCGCCATCTTGACCGCTAATAAAATCAATATCCCGTTGTAAATACGGCCAAGCACTGGCACTCAGCGGCTGCTTGCCCACCGCCAGTAAACCAGCCCCGCTGGCGTTTTTCAAGGCCAGCCAGCGCACATCAGTCTTATTGGCATTTTCTTGCGGACGCGAATAATGTTCAATTTGTTCAGCCACCAGCGATTTGTACAAACCAATTTGCGCCGAGGTTTGTCGATCGGCATAACTTTCGTGAGGTCCACGACCAAACCAACTGAGTTTTTTGTAATCACCCGGCATCACCATTTGCATCCCCAAACGCGGCAAGTTTGGCAACTTTTGCCCGTCATCCAACTGTAATTGACTATCAATTGCGATCCGACCATCACGATGTAACAGGTAATTGACCTGATAACTGCCAGCAAAATCCGGGCTACTATATTTGGCAATCACCTCAACCCCCTGCAAATGACGCTTATCAGTCAGTGAAGTCAACTGTAGGTTAGCCGCCGCTTGTTGCCATACCGCTGCCCACTTTTGCATCCCGTTGCCTAAATCATTATCCGTCGGTGCTCGCCAAAAGTTGGCTGTTAACGGCGATTGCAACAACGCTTTCAACACACCCTGCTGCTGATATTGATAATGGCTCAACCAACCGCTTTGGCGATCAAAGCCAAAAGAGACAAGATCATTTTGAACGCTCAGTTGAGCATCAGTTTTATCGGTTTTAAGCGGCGGATGTTGTTTGCTTTTCAGCGTTAATATCGACCGTGGCACTGGCAGTTGAAATTGTTCAAACGCCACTTCATGGCCAGCAGGTAATAGCGCTTGAGGCTGGCGCACCACCGCACTGAGGGTAATAAAATACTCTTTAGTGCTCAACTTTGATAGCGCTTGTAACTGGGGGAGCAACGCCAACTTAACGGTTTTATGTTGCCCCGGCATGACAGTTGGCATTGCTTGATAACCTTTAGCAACCAACTCACCGTCCGCTTCAATGCGCCACTGCAAATCAAACTCGGCTAAATTGGTGAAATCAAAACGGTTTTCCACCTTAAACTGTGCTTTAGCCATATCTACCGCCGAAAAACGAATCGCCTGATAAACCTTTTTCACTTCATACAAATGCGGATGAGGCTCACGATCAGGGTTAACCAAACCGTTATTCAAAAAGTTGCCGTCAGTGGGCAAGTCCGGATGAAAGTCTTTACCGTAGGCCCAATACTTCACCCCATCGTCGTTGGTATATTGCAGTGACTGGTCGACCCAATCCCAAATAAAACCGCCCTGTAACACAGGATATTTTTCAATTGTCTGCCAATAATCCTGCAAATTACCCACCGAATTACCCATTGCATGAGCATATTCAATCATGATCCCCGGTTTACTCGGATTCGATTCGGCATACTTCACCAAGCGTTCAATCGACGGATACATAGGCGCAAATATATCACTGTAATGGGCCTCACCCGCTGGTTCATACTGCACCGGACGTGAACTATCATGCTCTTTAAGCCATTGATAAGTGGCCTCAAAAACCTTGCCTTCACCGGCTTCATTACCCAACGACCAGATGATAATCGAAGGGTGGTTTTTATCTCGTTCAAACATCCGCCGGGTACGGTCAATATGCGCAGGTAACCAACTCATTTCATTACCGAGCTGAGTTTTTTCATCAATCGCCAACGGATGGGATTCAATATTGGCCTCATCAATCACATACAAACCATATTTATCAGTTAAATCATACCAATAAGGATCATTCGGATAATGACTGGAGCGCACCGCATTGATATTAAATTGCTTCATCAGCCGAATATCTTGTTCCATCGACGCTTTGCTGACGACATGCCCATGCAAAGGCGAAGTTTCATGACGGTCAACCCCACGAATAGTGATGGCTTTGCCGTTAACCGTTAGCTGACTGTTGGTAATTTCAATGTGACGAAAACCAATGTCATCCCGCAAGGTCTCCAAGGTTTTTCCCTTGTTGTTAATTAGGGTGATCAACAAGGTATAAAGGTGAGGTTTTTCAGCCGACCATAAACGAGGGGTCGACAAGACCCCAGACAAAGTGATTTTGCTCTGACCATTAGCCGCCACCGCTACCGACTGCTGCGATGACATCACCTTTTTCATATCCTGCGCCGGGTCGAGTAACTTAAAGCGTACTTGTAACCCCTGAGCCTTGGCATCGACATAATTATTAAGGGTCAAATCCAAATCTAGCTGACCTTTGTTAAAAGTCTTATTCAGCGTCGCTTTAGCATGAAAGTCATACACATGTTGTTTTGGTGTGGAATAAAGATAAACGTCGCGCTCAATGCCAGAAATACGCAACATATCCTGACTTTCAAGATAACTGGCATCACTCCAACGACGAATTTGCAACGCTAGTAGGTTATTGTTTTTCTCGGCTGAGCTTTTAGGGTCTAAGCTTTTTGAGCTGACGTTAACCAAGTCTGTAATATCAAACTCAGCCGGGGTTTTAGCCCCTTCGCTATAACCAACTTTTTGACCATTAAGCCACACATCCAGCGATGATTTCGCCGCGCCAATATGTAAAAAAACCTGCCGCTGTTGCCACGCCTCAGGCAAAGAAAACCCTTTACGATAAGAACCTATCGGATTGTAATCTGTCGGCACATCTGGCCAAGTGGTGCTAAAAGGATAACGTTCATCCAGATAAATCGGATAACCATAACCTTCGACCTCCCAATTGCTCGGCACCGGGATTCTTCCCCAATTCGAATCGTCAAAATCTGGCTGTTCAAACCCTTGCGGTTTATCGGCAGGAGACTTTTGCCAATTAAACGGCCATTGACCATTGAGCAACAAAAAATTGCTGCTATTGTCTTTGACATCCGCCATGGCAGCTAACCTAGACTGATAAGAAAAAGCACTGGCATGAGGCGGCAATTTGTTAATGCCAAACACCTGATGATCTTGCCACGGCTCTCGGGCCTTATCACTGCCATTAGCATTTGTACTAACAGCGATATTAGCCATTGAAAGCAAGCTGATTAGCAGTAAATTGGCCGCCAGCCCTTGGGTTATTTTTTTCACTGTAGTGTATCCAGTTTAGTTTGCTAAATTAATATAGTATTTATAGTATAATATGCTGGGTAGTGGTTTCAAGGGGAATGTGGTTGAACGGGGTTTATTCTTTGTTTTGGGTGAATTTGGCCCTCTTCGTTACAGGCTTTTGTCGGCGGGTGGTTTGTGCGGTGGGCAACGCTGCGCTTTTGCGTAACCTGCTCTCAATTCGTACCTCATTTCGTTCTCGGTCCACCCTACGTCGCTTCGTTCCAAGTTTGGTAGTAGACTCTTGCGCTTAATTGTTAATTGTTAATTACCTAATACTGACTAATCAAATTAAGCTTTTTCGCTCGCTTCTCCAGCTTGTTGAAAATCGCCAAACCGGCCAACAGATATACTAGTGAGTTAACAATCACTACGCCCAAATGCACCAAGTTAAGCGGCTCACCTTGCAAAATCACCTCTCTAGCCAATGACGCACCAGCGGTGAAAGGCAATAAACTATAAGCATTAAACGGCAGCGCATCCACTGCCACCAATCCCATAAAGCCAATATTAAATAACGCGCCAATGGTACCGACTCGTTTATAAATCAGCGCCAGACCGCTAATCACAAAACCTAAGCCAACCAATGACAAACCCGCCACAAACAGCAACGAATACAGGTAAAGAAAATTCAGCGTCAACCAGTTATCCGTCAATGCCATCGTCAGCCAAATCATCACGGTGACATAAATAACACCCGAGAACATTTCAACTAGTGAGCGAGCCAGCATCAGCCGAGTAAACCCCATTGGACAGAGAAACAACTGTTCAATAAAACCTTTTTGATTATCCTCAATCAGGCTTTTGGTCACCGCGTTATAAGCCGTGGTGGCAAATAACCACATCAAAAAACCAAACACCATGCCATCTAGCGAGGTCTCTGAACCTGCATCATGGGTAAACGATTTAACCCCGTAAAATAAACCAATAAACATGCCACACATCACTACCAAACTGGACACGGTTTCAAACCAATATTGCTTCATTTCATAAAATTGCAATTTGGTTTCGTTAAGTATCAATGCTGAAAAATTCATACCTGCGTCTCCTGCTGATTTGTATTAGTCACAAGCGAATGATAAGCGGTCTCTACCGACAGCGGATTAATTCGCAAATCCAGTGGAGAAATAGCCTGTTGTGCCAACCAGTTAACCGTAGCAAAAGCCTGCGTCGGTGAATCATAGCGAATAACAACATCATGCTCTTGTTGCAAAATCTGGGTTTTGTCCGGCCATAAACTATCAAGCTGATTATTCAATTGAGTTCGTGCTGTGGGGTCGAGCGTCAGCCGCATTTCATAATGAAATAAACGCGCTTTGAGGGCAGCAATAGTGCCTTTGAAAATAATTTTACCTTCATCGATAACAATCACCCGGGTGCAGATTTTATCAATAAACGCCATATCATGAGAGGTGATTAAAAAGCCCTGATTGAGGTTTTCTGATTGATCAACGATAATCGCTTGCAGCTCGCTCACCGTTTGCATATCCAAACCCAAGGTCGGCTCATCAAGTAACAACAGTTTCGGTTCATAAGCTAGAGCACAAAGCAACGACGCTTTTTGCTTATTACCAGTAGATAATTTACCGACATCCCGTTTGATGTATTCATCCAAGCCGAGCTGTTTCTCAAGTCTTTCAACTGTCGCTTGTGAGCGCTTTTTACCGACCCCTCGCAAGCGGGCAAAATATTCAGCATTTTGCCTAGCGGTCAATCGCCAGTTAACGTTTCGACATCCACCGAGCACCGCTCCGATATGACGCAGATAGGATGGATTTTTTCTGATATCAGCGCCTTCAAAATGAATTTCGCCTCGCTCCCATTCCAGCAAACGACAAATCGAATTGATAGTGGTGGTTTTACCCGAACCATTCGCGCCTAACAGCGCTACCCGTTCGCCCGGCGCAATGTCAAAGCTAACATCCTGCAACGCGGTATGGTCGCCATAGCTTTTGCCCAGTTTATTGACTGATAACATCTGAGATCCTTTGTATTACGTCTACTATTGAGGCGCGAAAGTATAGCGTAAATAGTGGAGGAGTTGAAAAGGATCAGGAAAATAACAAGGAGGTCAAAAAATAACAATGATTCTTAAAAATTGACGAGGTTAAACCTCGTCAACATTTGGCAATCAAAAACGAATCAAATCAAAACAGCAGTGCCTGCATCAACGCCTGATGCGATGCCGAAGGCTCTTCGCTGCGTTCATCGGCCATGATTGATGTAGCGGCCGGATCTTTGGCATTACGAACCAACGCCTCAAAATCATCAATGGAGATCAATACCGATGTTCTGTCTCCTTTATCATCAGTAATGTATTGAGGGTTTAGATCTTCTATGTTCATCTGTGCTTCTCTTTTTCTTCTGTCTTTAAGCCGTAGGCTTATGGGAGGTTGATCATTGGACTGAAAAAACATTCTTTCAGTCCCTGAATGTTGGTGCTGTAAATCAACAGGTTACCAGCATCTGGCTGGATTTCAAGTACATTTTTTGGTAACTCTTTGCTAGCACTGGTAATAAATAGCCAATCCATATTGGGTCCGCCAAAACTGACACAACTGGGCTGACTAACAGACACGGGTAACACAGATAAAATTTCACCATTAGGGTGATAACGCACGATCCTCCGACCACCCCATTGCGCACTCCACACACAACCCTCGGCATCAACAGTCGCACCATCCGGATAAATCCCTTCAGCTGTCTCGGCAAATAACTGTTTATCGCTGATTTGGCCGGTTTTTTCGTCATAAGCATAACGATGGATCTGCCGAGCCGCAGAATCCGCATGATACATAATCGACCCATCGGGGCTCCAGCACAGACCATTTGAGATTTGCAGCCCATCAAGTGGCTGAGTGATTTGAAGATTGCAGTCAAGCCGATAAAGCCCCGCGCTGTTCTCAACCCCTTTCTCAACCCCTTTCTCAACCATACATCCAGCCCAAAAATGACCGTAACGATCAACCCTGCCATCATTAAAACGATTGCCCGGTCGATCACTTTCTGGTTTGTCTAACCAACGAATATGACCATTATCGACATTGTAATAAGCCAATCCAGAAGCAAAAGCCACAATCAACTCATTATCACTGCCCTTGCCATCAACAAAAGCAAAACTACCAATACGCTCAGGCACACTCCACTGTGTTAATCGCCCATTTTCTGGCGATTGCTCAGGCTTAAACCGAAACAACTGCTGACCTTCAATATCTGTCCACCACACAGCTTGTTGCTGTGGATGCCAAATCACGCCCTCTCCCAAGACATTGTGCACCGGAATTGACGCTATTTGCTCACATGACATCTCTTTTGTAATCATTAAAGGCCCCTAATGTTATCGATTTAAACAGGATGCCTGCATAAATGCACCACCTACAAACTGTTAATTGTTTATTATCACCACCAGGTGCTGTAGAAACCGACCAAAATCAAGCTCACCGCCACTGTTGCAACGTTATAACTCTTTGAAGTGGCAAAACCCACATCACCCAATTCTACAGCGTTTTGGTGTCGTTCATTGTTTTGATTTTCAAACAAAGACACCACCACAGCCAGTGCCAAACACAACATAAACACCACGCCAACCCGATCCATAAACGGCAATTCTGGCCACCAAATTTTCAGCACAAACGATAAAACCGCCGACCCCAACGCCGCGCAAATGCCGCCATTGGCGGTGGTTTTTGGCCAAAACATACCGAGTAAAAACAACACCACAATGCCCGGTGTGAAGAAACCGGTGAACTCCTGAATATATTGGAACGCCTGATCGAAGCTGCCCAATAACGGTTTCGCCGCCACCATGGCAATCAACAACGCCACCAAACTAACGATACGACCGACTTTTACATAATGTTGCTGACTTTCATCTTTGCGATGATGGGCGTATAAATCCATGGTAAATATGGTCGCGATACTGTTAGTCATTGACGCTAATGACGAAACAATCGCCGCCACTAAAGCGGCAAATACCAACCCTTTCAGCCCCGATGGCATCAGATTCATCAACGCTGGATAAGCTTGATCAGGACGCTCTAAGTCTGGCGTAATAAGCACCGCAGCAATACCCGGCAACACCACAATCACTGGCATCAGCAGTTTAAGAAAAGCCGCAAAAGCGATACCTTTTTGTCCTTCCCTGAGGTTTTTCGACGCCAACGTGCGCTGAATAATGTACTGATTGAATCCCCAATAAGACAGATTCATCACCCACATACCGCCCACCAGCACCGAAATCCCCGGCAAACTCATATAATGCGGATTGTCACTAGACAAGATCATGTCAAACTTCCCTGGCACGTGCTCGGTCAAAATACTGAATCCTGCGATAATGCCGTTACCATTGCTGATCAAATCCAAAGAAACATACGATAAGAACAAACCACCAAAAATCAGCAACACCACCTGAATGATATCAGTGAAGGCCACCGCTTTAAGACCGCCATATAATGAATAAGCAACAGAAAAGAGACCAAGAAAAATCATCCCATAAACCATGTCGATACCAGTGATAGTATTAATAGCCAATGCGCCAAGCCACAAAATAGCGGTCAGGTTGACAAACACATACACCCCAATCCAAAACACCGCCAAAATCGTCCGCACCCGGTGATCAAAACGTTGTTCAAGAAACTGTGGCATGGTATAAATGCCACGTTTGAGAAACACTGGCAAAAAGTATTTACCAACAATCAACAGCGTAATAGCCGCCATCCACTCATAAGAGGCAATCGCCAAACCAATCGCATAACCTGAGCCTGACATGCCGATGATCTGCTCAGCCGAAATATTAGCCGCAATCAAAGACGCCCCAACCGCCCACCAAGGCAAGCTATTACCGGCCAAAAAGTAATCACTGGTGTTTTTTTCATGGCCTTTACTTTCTCGCGAGACCCAAAAAGCCACCGCCAGCAAAGCCGCTACATACAGCACGAAAACTGCAATATCTAACCCATTTAAATTCATCATTTACCTGTTCAATTAATTTGTTTTTGTCGACAAAAAACATTTTATACTATAAATATGATTAATTGTAAAGCGAAGTGGATTTAGTCTGGATAAAAAAGCCGAATTAAATTAACATATAAATATCATAAATGGCTCATACCCAAAGCAGAAAATAAACCAATGAAAAGCCTCACCAAGTTCAATTTAACCCAACATGTTAATATCATAATCGCCCTATAATCGCCCTGTATTTGGAGCAAAAAAATCCATGAAAAGCCTCGCCAAGTTCAATCTAACCCAACAACTAACCCATAACCTCGGCACCGCCATCGTTAAGGGTGAATATAATGTGCTGGGCAGTTTACCGTCTGAGGCCGAGCTATGCAGTCAATTCGATGTCAGCCGTACCGCCACTCGCGAAGCGGTAAAAATGCTCTCTGCCAAAGGTTTAATTTCATCACGGCCAAAACAGGGGATCCGCGTACAACCCGAAACCAACTGGAACATGTTTGACACCGATGTGCTCGAATGGATCCTCAACAGTAAACCCTCACTGGCACTACTCAAAGAATTTACCCAGATGCGTTATGCCATTGAACCCGAAGCCGCTGCATTGGCGGCACTAAACCCCACTATAGAATCAATTGTGGAGATGCAAAAAGCGCTTATTCGCATGACCAATGCCGATAAGGGACTCGACGATGCTCTCGAATCTGACATTGAATTTCACACCACTATTCTCCATGCCAGCCACAATCGTTTTTTCACTCAACTGCACGAATTCACCAGCACCGCCCTACGCGTCAGCATCCGTTATACCAACCGAATCAAAGGTGTCCATGGTGCCGATGTCGAAAAACACCGCGATGTGGTGAAAGCGATAGAAGCCAAAGACCCAGTTAAAGCCCGTTTGGCGATGCAAGAGTTGCTTGGCGAGGCATTGGCGCTGATTGATTCGGAGTTAGCGAAGGGGTGAGTATCGTCGTAAACTGGGCATTTATACCCGCCAGTTGAATGACTTTCCCCTAATGAAATTATTTTATGAACGTTTTCTACCAATAAATCCGGAGCGATAAGCAATAATCATGAAAATTAACCTTTCGAGATCGACCACAAAACCTTCTTAAACAATAGACTTGATCACTTTACCTAAAGCGCCTTTAAAATACCTAAAATATTATTTATTATGATTATACTAATAAAGGAGAATTTCATGATGACAATACGCAAAGCTCAATTGAAAACAATGCAACAGACATTGGTCAATGATTTTGAGCGTACAATCGAGCAGCTATTAAACGTTCATTTTAACAGTCGTTATCGGCAACTGACTACCAAGCAGGTTAAGCGTTTTATTCACCAAAGTTTAGAAAAAGCTAAAAGCAAAGGTATTATTCGACAACAAAGCGTCTGCAAATACATTATCATTCTGTTCATTTTCGATTACTTCTTTGAGGATCATCTCAAATTACCTTGGAACTATCAGTTAACCCAAGATCAAGTATCCGACATGGATGTTTATCAGGCATATGAATCGGTGATTGTCGGGCTCAAAGCGCAATACCCGGAGGTTTAATAACATGAATACTTATACTATCGTACCCGACGATATACAATCACTCGAAACCGCAAAAATCGCCGTCGAATCCATGCCAAACAACATAGTCGGAAGCTGTATTCAGGAATGCTCTAACTCCGGTGGTTTGAAAACGACTAGTGATAACTCTGTAACGATCAGTCGAATCATCGAGAAAATTTACTGGTCCTACGGCATTGAACAGCAACCAATTACTTCGGTATCAAGATTCTATGTCGATTTGAACCTGCATGTGCAAACTCAAGGTTACAGCTGCGGCGAAAGCGTTACAATCAACATTGACGGGGCCATGACAGATAGACTGATTGGCATTGTCGATGCCAATGGTGCTGCTGTGATCCCTTTCGTATTTAAAGACAGGACTGTCAACATAGAAGGAGAAATATAATGGCAGAATTAACCGCTTCTGCGGGTCAGGTTTCAGCTAAAGTCACAATTAAAAGGCCAAGGTTTGATGATTTATGGCAAGCATATTCAGAGGTCGGCAACAAAAAAGCCGATCCGGTTTACCAACTTATTGGCGGCAATGTCGCCGAGCTACGCGAACAAAACCCTGCTGATTATACCAATGCCTGTGCATTACGAATGAGTCGAGCTTTTAATTATGGTAACTTCAAAATTCCAAAGGGAACAATAATAAAAAACCGCAATATTTATCGAGTCAAAGGAAAGGACACTTTACCCTACATCATGAGAGTCAACGATCTAATTCCCTTTATAATCCATAATTGGGGTCAAGCGGATTTATCTCTTGATCCCATAAGCATATCACAGCTTATGGGTAAAAAAGGACTCATAGTAATCAATGTTTCTGGTTGGGGCGACGCCACTGGACACGTAACACTTTGGAATGGCAGCATTACAGGCGACGGAACGAACTACCAAGATGTCAATAGTGACGCGTATAGTGATACACCTAATGTCAAACCCACAAAAATCTTGTACTGGGAGTTAAAATAATGAAACCAACAGCAATGATCCCCCTGTTATTATTACTTTATCATACACCAGCGATTGCTGAGTGTAGATACATTGAACAAGCAAGGCTGCTATTGAAAAATTATGGGCTAGTCAACTGTATCGCCACACAGTTTTCAGCTCCATCAGCAATGAGCGTCGATCTTGGCGCAACTAGTAGAGCTTACCATTTCATGGGTAGAGGGAAACACATGATACGGCAGAATGAAGAGACTCTCGAAACGCTGCACGATCCTTACCAAGCCACAAAAGCCTTTGTTACCTCAGCCTACGCTTCAACTTACAACGTGAGCAAACAGACCAATCAAGCAATGGTTTTTTATAGCTGTCTCGATATCTTTCATTCAACCGCATATGATCAATTTATTACCAGTCAGGATAAATACATTTCACCACCATAACTTGAAGGACAGTAAAATGAAGTTTCTAGGCACCTAATGCGAATGCCTCGGCAAATCCTTAACGATATCCCGATACTGCGTCATCTCTTCAAACACTGCGCCTGAGGCTAAATCTGACACCTTAGCGCGATAAATTTGCTGCCACCAGGTTTGGCTGGCAGGCGAATTATCTGTCACCTGTTGACGACGCTGTGCCAGTTCTTCATCGCTGAGCAACACATTCACTTTGCCGTTGTTTAAGTCGATGCAAATGCTATCGCCGTTTTGCAGTAGTGCCAAGCCGCCACCAGCGGCGGCTTCTGGCGAAGCATTGAGGATTGATGGCGAACCGGAGGTGCCGCTTTGTCTGCCGTCACCAATGGTTGGTAATGAATCAATACCTCGTTGTAGCAGGTGTGTTGGCGGCTGCATATTCACCACTTCTGCCGAGCCGGGATAACCTTTAGGCCCTGCCCCGCGCATCACCAAAATACAGTTTTCATCAATATCCAGTGTCGGATTATCCAATTCGGCGTGATAGTGTTCTGGTCCGTCAAACACAATCGCTCGACCAACAAAACGGTTTGGCGTTTTATCATCTGACAAATAGCGTTGACGAAAATCGCTGGTAATAGCTGAGACTTTCATCACTGCTGAATCGAATAAGTTACCCGACAGCACCATTAAACCGGCGTTATCCAGCAAGGGCTCAGCAAAGGTTTTAATCACTCGTGGGTCGATGATTTCGCTGTTCTGGCAATTCTCGGCGATGCTTTTGCCGCTGACGGTTAATGCATCGGCGTTAAACCAGCCGCCCTCTAGCAGCTGATTGACTACCGCTGGCACACCGCCCGCTTTGTGGAATTCTTCACTTAAAAACTCACCCACTGGCTGGCAATTAACCAGTTGCGGAATATGCTGACCGACACGTTGCCAGTCGGTGATATCCAGTTCAACACCCACATGAGCGGCGATGGCATTGATATGCACTGGCGCATTAGTTGAACCACCAATCGCTGAGCACATCATGATAGCGTTATCGAATGCTTCGGGCGTCAACACTTTGCTTGGCGTTAAATCTTCCCACACCATATCGACGATGCGTTTGCCAGTGTAATAAGCCATTTGTGCCCGCTCGCGATAAGGCGCAGGGATTGACGCACAGCCCGGTAACATCATACCAAGTGCTTCGGCCAAACAATTCATGGTCAGCGCGGTGCCCATAGTATTGCAATGTCCTGCCGATGGTGCAGAGCTGGCCGCTTGATTCATGAAATCCTGATAGTTGATTTTACCTTGCACCAAATCTTTGCGAGCTTGCCAAATTACGGTGCCAGAACCGACACATTGACCTTTATAATCGCCGTTAAGCATTGGGCCGCCAGAAAAAGCAATCGACGGCAAATTGACACTCGCTGCGCCCATAATCAACGCCGGCGTGGTTTTATCACAACCAGTTGTTAATACCACGCCATCAAGCGGATAGCCGTGCAGCACTTCAATTAATGACAGACATTGTAAATTACGGTCCAGAGCAGCGGTAGGTCTGCGGCCAGTTTCTTGAATGGGATGCACCGGAAATTCCAGTGGAATACCGCCCGCCTCGCGAATACCGTCTTTGATCCGCTGTGCCAAATCAAGATGACAACGATTACACGGCACCAAATCAGAACCGGTCTGAGCAATGCCAATGATCGGACGGTCAGATTGCAGCTCATCAAGGGTTAATCCGTAGTTAAGATAACGTTCGATATATAAGGCGGTCATACCCGGATCGGCCTGATTGTTAAACCACTGACGGCTACGTAACGTCTTTTTATCTTTCATTAGATTTTCCCTTTAAGCTGGTTAAACGTGGATAACAATTGCAATGCATCAAGTTTGACGCCATTAAGCGTTTTATCGGGTTTAAATAAGGCTCCACCAAAACCGAAGCCGGTACATCCGGCCTGCAAATACGCCGCGATATTGTCATTATTCACGCCACCGACAACGAGCGTCGGCGTTTGCACAGGCAACACTGCCATCAAGGCTTTAACCACGGCGGGTGTCAGCATTTCGCCGGGAAACAATTTCAATAAATCCGCCCCCGCAGCTAATCCAGCAAAGGCTTCGGAAGCGGTGGCACAGCCGGGAATAGACACCATGCCAGCGGCTTTAGTGGCTTTAATCACTGCAACATCACAGTTGGGCGAAAAAATTAAGGCCCCACCTGCGGCTTGTACGTCGGCAACTTGCTGCACCGTGATGACCGTACCCGCACCAATTAAGGCACGGCCGCCGTAACGCTCAGCAAGTAAAGCAATGGAAGCAAGCGGATCCGGTGAATTCAGCGGCACTTCAATAGTGGTAAAACCCGCTTCGACGATCACCCCGGCGACGTCCAGACAAGTATCTGGCGTCACACCGCGAAGTATTGCAATCAAAGGAGTCTGAGCGAGATACGAATTTAACATCGAATTTTCCTGTTAACGGATAGATAGTGAATGATTTGACTGAAACCACTGATCACCGCAGTCTCGGCACTCATTTGCTGTGAGTGAATACCAAAGTGCTCGGCGGCAATAACATATAAACGTGACAACTCTGGGTCGCCAACAAAAATAACTTCGCCAGCTTGGCCGCTTTGTCCAAGATGTTGACTGCCTATAAACTCACTGCCGATAAACTCACTACCTATAAGTAGGCCAGATAACAGACTATAGGCATTTTTTTCTGCCAAGCTACCTGTCAGCACCCGCCCTCTGATGGCAAATAACTGATTGAGTAAACCCGCAGGCTCCCGAGCTGAATCCAGTCCAGCGATGAAACTATGGTGATCAAAATTCGTTGTACTTAACAAGCTGGCTAACGAACTGTGCTCACCCAATAACGCAAACATTTCACCAGTCATAAAAGTATCAAAATGGCTGATAACCAAATCATCCACCCTCGCCCATTTGCTATGGGTACCAGGTAAGCAAATCATACCGTCAGTCAAATTCAGTTGTGCTAAGGCACCAAAGATTTGCAGCTCTTCACCGCGCATCACGTCACGCTGATTATGGCTGATACCTGGCACTAACCAGATATCCAGCCCTAAAGCGTTATCCACGGTGATCAGGCCATCAGCCAATTCATTGAACTTGGTCGGAGTCGTCAAATAAGGCGCTTCTACCCAACCATTACGGCTACCAATCATACCTGCCATCAACACACTGACATTGCCGGACGCCAGCCAATCAGCACATGTGTGCTGTAAAAAGGCTTCAAAACCCTTGCCTTCAAAAGTAAAGACGCCATCTTTGCTGGTTTTCTTATCCAGCATTTGAGCGTCTTGATTGAGCAAATATGCCCTAAAGCTGGTCGAACCCCAATCAATAACAATCCACTTCATCACACTCGCCCACCATCTATAATTAAACTTTGTCCGGTGATCATTCGTGACGCACCGGACGCTAAAAATAATGCACCATCAACAATGTCCTGCTCGGCAATCGTTTGTGGTATACATTGCTCAGCCAAACACTGCTCCAACGCTTTTGGCGTCACCCATAATGCTTGCTGTTTTTGCGTCATCACCCAGCCAGGTACCAGCGAGTTCACCCGAATGCCCGATGGCCCTAATTCGCGGGCTAATGCCTTGCTCAACCCAATAATCGCCGATTTAGCCGCGACATAAGCCGGATAACCAGACAATCCAAGTAACGCAGCGTTAGAGCTAAGATTAATGATACTGCCCAGCTGTTGGGTCGCCATGGCAGGTGCAACACTTTGCGCGGCAAAGAAATACGGGCGTAAGTTAGTATTCAGCGATTGGTCCCATTGAGCAGGCGACAAACTATCAAGGCTGTGCCTGTCATCCCGGGCGGCATTGTTAATCAACACATCCACATCACCCAGCTTTTGACTCACCGTTTCCATGCAAGCTTGCAGCTGATCAATGTCACAGACATCACAGTATTGAAATAACGCTTCGCTTTTCAACTGAGCAGCTAATTGAGCGACCAACGCCTGCCCCGTCGCCTCATCATTAGAAACAAAGGCCACTTTAGCCTGTTGCTGGAGAAAACCACGGACCATAGCCGCACCAATTCCCGAACAACCACCAGTAATAAAAACCACTTTATCTTTCAAGTCACTATAGTTGGCTACGCTCATTGTCCCACACTCGCCATTTATTTATCTTATTTATACTATAAATTAAATCACTAAAGAGAGCAAGAGTGAGGCTTAGGATGATCCCAGTTAGTAGAGTCAACCCTATGGAGTTAAAAATGAATACTTTTGTCGGGGAAAAATCATCAACATTTAGGCTAACCACTGACATGCCATGGCTAATGCCGTAACAGCGATTACCCCCATTCAGAACGGGGAGCGGGCAAATTGTCGGTGACTGAAATAATTATTTCAACAAAATTTAATAAAGTTTTGTTTGAATGACTTGTGGTATTTTATTCTGAGCGAGCATGAATAATTAAAGGGTGGTTGTGAGGGCTACATTGCGTGTCATCTAGCCAAACTCTCACTTTTTTACCAGATACATAACTTATAAGCATTGATGAGTATATTTCATTGAACAAAGGCTTTGATCATATAGAGCAAATTAAGGTGGCAGTTATCCTCAACATTCACGAGGTTGAAACCTCGTCTACGGCAAAACGGCAACGGCTAGGTTGCAACCATTTTGCTATTGATCCGTAGCTGTCAGCAGTATTTTTAATACTCATTAAATACTCCGTAATAAGTCAAATCTAACGACCCTACAAGAGGATTTTTTGTCCTATTCTATGGGTTTGTTAGGCTTTATTTTTGTTTTTTTAGTAATTCTTTTCTTGCGACTTCCATCATGATCAATACTTCGCAAGGTGGAAACTGTTCGAGTAATGAAAGTGAACGATAACTTGTCCACTCAGCGACCGGATCAAATTTGTCTTTCTTTTTAAAATTTAACTCTTTGAGACCGACCAAACATTTACCGTGCATTTTAAATGTATCAACTGTTTTTTTTGACAAGGCGACAGTTTGATTGTTTTTTGCTATTTCTTTATATGTAAATTCATTTGCACTGACTTGAATTGAAAGTACTAATATGATGAAAACTAGGATTAATCTCATTTTTGTCCTTTTGGTAACACTGTTATTAACCAGAAAAATCGGTGTTTAAACACGGATTAAATCCACCAACAAATACTCAATAAGTATTCTTCATCCCCAAAATACTAAACACCGTGCGAACCAAGATCTCGCAATAAAACATCACACCGTAGCGTCTCGCCCATTCGTTATCGAGGGCGAATAACCTCAGGCATATCTAAATCGCTGCGACCGTTGATTTGCGCTAAACCAGTGATGCCGGGTTTGGTATCAAGGCGGGAGAACCATTCTTCAGGGAAATTTTTGTACTCTTCGGGCACCCAAGGTCTGGGGCCGACGAGGGACATTTTGCCTGACAGTACGTTAAATAACTGCGGCAATTCATCAAGGCTAGTTTTGCGGATAAAAGCACCAAAGCGGGTGATACGGGGGTCATTCTTTAATTTGATGGCATACTCGTTAACCGTTTCAAAATCGTGAGATTCATCCAGCTCAACATCGCGCATACTACGAAACTTAATCAT
>CBDIDQ010000126.1:0-40392 GCA_965277695.1 Alteromonadaceae bacterium | reverse complement strand
CACCAGATAATCTTGTTGATACACTCAGCGGATTTATCTGGAGTGCGCTTGGTTCTCCTCGTGCAACTATCCGCTGGCAAGCAGCGCATTGTGTAAGAGCATTGGCTGCTACAGGTTGTCAACCAGAGCTGGATAGCCTGATTGGATGGATGAACAAAGAGACTGTTGATTCATTTGGTAGTAATAAGTATTCATTTTATAACTTACACGCCCGTCAATATCTGTTGATTGCTCTAGCTCGCATCGCTATTGATCATTCGGGGATACTCAAAAAGCACTCGGCATTATTTGAACAAATGGCACTTCACCAAAGCGAGCATTTGCTGATTCAAAAGTATGCCGCTGAAACCGCACTATCAATTGAAGCAGGTTATCCAGGCAGCTATAGCGACAACACCATTGAATGCCTACGCTCTTTAGGTATTAGTAAACTACCTGTTATCGACCTGAATTCATCAGATTACCAAGCTCAAACGTCTTGGAACAGTGCCAAGGGCAGCAATGACCAATCTGCCTTCTCTTTTAACTATGACTTTCAGAAGAACTGGTTAAAACCATTGGGGAGGGTCTTTGATATTCATGTTGACGAAATAGAAAACCTAGCCAGCAATGTAATTTTAAAAGACTGGAAAATCAATAGTGCCGGGGGGCACATTAAAGATCCCCGTACAGCAATTTGGCGTCAAGGGTCATCAGGATCTGAAACGTACTATCGGTATACCGCCCCAAAAACGGATGGTTACCAATTCTACCTTTCATATCATGCAATGCTTTCGGTGGCCGCAACATTGGTTAAAACAACACCTTGTGTTCGTCGTTATATCGACCAAGACAATAGCTGGATGGATTGGGTAAAAGATTATACATTAACACGGGAGGATGGGCGTTGGTTGGCTGACAGGCGTGATCCCGCACCGCTATTACGACGGCCTTGGGTCGATGAAAAGTCAGATACAAACCGTTTTTTGCCAAGCGATCAGTGGCGCTGGCAAATTTCAGCGACCGATTTTCTAGAGACCTTATTACTCGATGGTAAAGATGACACCCCATGGATTAACCTGTGGGGCAGTTGGAACGAACTCAGCTCAAATCAGGAAGAAACTTTTCTTATTAATAGCGCTCTTGTTTCGCCTGATGCTGCCAACGCTCTTTTGCTTGCCTTGCAGACCATGAATGATCCACATGATTACAAACTGCCCAACTTTGGTAAAGACGAGGATGATGACGAAGGTGACTTTGAATTCAATACCCCGCCTTTTAATCTGACTGGCTGGATTGTTACCAACCAAATCTCCAGCCACTTGGATCAGTTTGATAGCGCAGCCGCAGATGTTCAATTTCCCCCCCTGGGAATAGCCGAAAGCATTGCCAAGTCACTGAGTTTGACACCCGATAGCGAAAAGCGATTTTGGTATGCAAATGGCCAAGAATTACCTGCCATAAAAAGCGAGATCTGGAGTTCGAAAAACATTCAAAGCAGAGACGACCTCGCACCTATGGGAAGACGGATAAGCGCATCCGTAACGATTTTAAAACAACTATGCTCAGTTTTAGCCTGTGAAATCATTTTTGAGGTCCAGCTAAAACGTAATTATTCAAGTAATTCATATCAGAGAGACGAAAACGATGTCGGATACTGCCCCGCTAACAGCAAAGTATTTATCCTCAGTGCAGACGGAAAGCTCAGAGACTACCGAGAAACTTATCAAATTGGGGAAGCTGATACTTGACGAATTAGGTAAAGATAGTGAGCGAGATACATTAACATCATGGATGGTACACTACCTTGCCCAGCAAATAGATTTAGCTGAAACTTCCACAGGCAAGGCAAAAGATAAAGCCAATGCACAATGCTGCGAAGCCATTTTAAAGATATGGTCGCATCACCAAGGCTTGCCAGATGGCAGTCGTCCATTTGAACAATATGATGAGATTTTTGAAACGATCAAGCAATTAAATCCTGAAAAACCATCATTTCATTACGCGGGATTTTTTAATGACGATGAGTTAGCAGATGATATTCCACAAAGCATAAAACAATGGATGGGAATTGCATCAGGTGCAGACAGAATTGCCAGAGAATTAATCCAACTCTCATTATCACAAGCTTCATTGATCGCCACTGATGATACAGCAAAGAAATGGTTAGAAGCGGCTGGTGAACTTGATGACTCAGGTCCAATACCTGTGATTAATTTGCTAATTGGCGAACAAAGCTCAGCTGATGATAAGCTCCGCAAGAAAAAAATGAAAAGCCTAGAAGGTCGAATTACCATTATAAAAAGCTTTATAGATAACGGCGAGAATATTTGTTCTGTCTTGAATGAAGAACTTGAACAATTAAAGTCGGAAGCAAATCAACACAACGACACCGAAAATTAAGCGCCTAACCCATATCTTTATTGCAAAAGAAAATATCCAGACTACATTGAATATAATTAAATAAAGGGAATAAATAATAATGAACAAGCTCGCAACAATACTCATCATCGCTTGCAGTTCACTGATAGCGAATACCGCCTATGCTACTGGGGAGCAGCTGCAAAAAATTTATTCCACACTCAAGTTTGATGATTTCAGTCCTGGTTTAAACCAACTATCGGTAGCCTTTTGCGCAGCTCAACAAAAGGAGAAAGATAAGTTACCCTGTGAATTATTGTTGCTATATAAACTTCATTTGGATGAGCAGTATGAAGTTGTCGATAGTCGCTTACCAGAGGCAACTGAACGATTAAATGAAGCAGCAAAGCAACAATTTGAACAAGCCTTTGATGAAAAGTATAACAACGTGTCTGTTGAAGAGACAAAAAAAGAAATTGTAAAACTTTATCGACAAATTTACTCACCACAAGCAAACCCTCATCGTGCTGAATGCGCGCAATTAATCTACCAGTTTCGCCAAAGTAAAAAAAAGCTTACCGACGAACAACAGTCTAAATGCACCATGAAAAGCGATTTCACCAGTCAAAGCAACAGATACTACGAGCTTAATATGAGGCTTAAGTATGCAAGTATGAGTCCCGAGCAGAAAAAACAACACAAAGCCCATTTAATGTCAGGATCAGTACAAATGCCCAACTCACCGAGTGAAAACCATGGTTTTGAAGCCAACAATGTCCCCCTCAGCTCAATCGGCAAAGCATCCTTCATAAAGAATGAACATTCAGCGATGAGTATGGGCGCACCTTTTATTAAAAATTTAGATAAAGCTGCCGCATCGTTAAGGGATGCAGCGAAAAGCTATCAACAACGGGATGTCGATTCTGCAACAATGCCTTTATATCGTGCAATATTCTGGTATTCAGATAGCTATTTAGTCAATATGGAGGAGGATAACGCTTTCAAATTTAAAAGTATTCAACATGCCTTTTCTATGGAAGCCAGAATGAAACGACAGCACTCCGATAGCAAAGCCAGTATTTCAACCCAACTGATTAAAATTGAGCCAATAAACCCAGAGGAGCAATTACTCTTTGATGGTCTCAGTATTTTTACAGCTTTAGAAGATGGTGATTTTTCTGCTGGTCATCAACATCTGGCTCGATTCATATCACGATATCAAAAGAGTCAGCATTCGGCAAACATCGTTGCCGATAGTTTGTTCTATATAGCGCTATTCCCGTTAACCTCAAATCCACGACAACAAAAACCACTCAAATCCTACAGCAAAAACCAACAGAAAAAAGCGTTAGAAAGCCTGCAAAAAGCGCTGCTTATATTGTCCAAAAGCGACCACAAAAACGAAGCGCTTGAAAACAAAATTGCCAATATGTATGCATTTTTTTTGCGACTCTGGAATAAAGAAAATAATAACTTAACGACCAAAGTTAACGAGTACTATAAACAACACCAGCAGGTTGATTTCAATAATAAGGAAGCATTTCGCCTTGCAATGCTCGCTGTTTTTAGCAAATCATTTCAATCTTACCCATTAGACTATGTTTTCTAACGCTCAAACAACTGCATTGCTGGTGATATTGTTAAACTTGGTTAGCTGTTTTAATGCGTCTGCCTCTGATAGGTGTGTCTCTATGACACGTGGCATCGATTCGCCGTTCAAGTTCGTTGCAAGCTTAACATTATCCCCAAATTCAGAGGTGTCATACAAATCAGCCCTAAAAGAGGCAAAACGCTGCCCTTCAAACAAAAAGGCGCTCAACAAAGCAAAATCTGAACTTGCCAACTTTTGGGGGAAGTTTGGCTTTGAGTTGCAACAAGCTGAGCAACTTCAAAAGGAAGCCTCCTTTTATTACAGCAAACGGTCAAAATGGGTAGGTGCGCTGTACTATAAATCTCAATACAGTCTCGCTGAAATCTATTACAAACAAGGGAAGTTCAACCTGGCACTGGCCGTAATCAGTAACATACAATCGCAACTTCAAAATAGCCCAGCAATGGATGCCCAATATAGCCCAAACCTTAAAGCACTAAAAATGTTGTTGGCCATTGCATTAGAGGGGGTTGTCGATCTTGGTTCTATTGGATATCACTGGCACAAGGATTTACAGCGCCTAAAAATATACACTGCCAATCAAAAGGATATGTACACAGGCGAAAATAAAAGAGTTGGTACAAATCGCAATGCCTTAACCCGGCTGACTCGATGGTTAAATTATCAAAATAAATTTCCTGAGGATAATGGCAATCACTATGCATTAAACTTCCTGGATTCATATTTGGGCAGTATCATTAATGCACCGGAAGTTGATGAACTCTATATTGACTATGCTTTAAATCGATTGATGCAAAAAAAGCAAAATAGCTGTGATTCTATTTTTTCTGATTTTGTGACCAAACGTTATCAATTAAACAGTATTGAAACCAATATTAATCTTGTCATAGCCGAATCGATTATTGCCAGATGTGCACAACGCTCAAATAAAACAAAACTCATTGATAGATACGTCACCAACCTTCAGCTCTTTTTAAACACTATGCCTTCCGATTTTGCCCCGGAGGTTTTTTACGAGTTGAAGTATTTTATGGAAGCATTACTGGATAATGTAGATTGGACAAGTGTTGGCGCTAACGATAACCTGTTGAGGTTATTGCAATTAAGGCAGGCAGTTAACCCCACATTATCTTCAGCACGATTTGACACCACTTTAATTCGCAATAACCAGGCCCGCCTTAAATACGTAAAAAGAGAACAACTAAAGAATACCTATTACAAATTAAGCCAACCCAATCTACCAGAAAAAGACAAAGCCCATTTTGCGGATATTGCCCAACAACTAATAACCATTGAGCAAGACATTACACTAAATTTCCCACAATTGACGAAATATGGTGCCAGTAACATTTATGGCATTAAAAGCATTCAACAAACACTCAGTGCCAAACAACAGCTATTGGTTTTAGCCCAAACAGAAAAACGCATTATCAATTTATTGATAACCAACTCAGATGTTATTGTCACCTTTTCGATGTCATCCAAGGAAGAATCCATTCGCTTAATTAGAGATATCAGAACACAGACAATAGAAGGTAAAGCAGTAAAGGAAGTAAAAAAATATAGTCAGGCTTTTAGTCAAAAAATACCGATAATAACTAAATTAAAATCAAATAAGCCAGAATTGTTAATACAAGCTGATGATTACTTTGCAGCCTTACCCATGAGCTTGCTTTTCGATCCAACCAACAATAGTTGGTTAATTGAAAAGTATATGATAGAGCGCCACTTGAACCTGGCCTCAGTTGTTACCCCTTTACGTACTCAACGCTCATTTAAATCGAGACTGGCAATTGCCAATCCGGATTACGCAAAATTAAAGCAAAGAGGTAAGCGCCCAAACATCCAATCTGGAGGTGAAAGTGGTAATAAAACATCAGAAGAAAATACCTTACGAATCACAACAAAGAAAAGGAATAGAGATAACCGGGGAAATCTGATTGCCAGCTTAATCCCCCTATACAGCACACTATCGGAAGCTCAAAAAATGGTTTCGACTGCCACCGGCATAAAACGAATTTTAAGCAGTGACCTGGCAAGTAAACCCAACGTTGTTTCACATTTAAAACAACCTTGGGATATAGTGATATTCTCTACTCATGCTCTATTTCCAAGCAATAAAATCAAGTTGGATTATCCTGCATTGGCGTTGACACCAAATAGTCACAAGTCATTTGATAACGGCCTTTTAAGTTCAAAGGAAATTGCGCGTCTGAACTTTACTCATTCCTGGATTATTTTGGCTGCCTGCGACACCTCAATGTCGATTGGCAAAAGAAATCATCTGGGCTCACTAATGAATTCATTCCTGCTGGCAGGCTCTCGTAGCGTTCTGGCCAGCCATTGGAAAGTCAAAGATGCAGAGACGTTAACGTTTATTTCAGCGCTCTCAGAACAGCTTGGCAACTCACAGACTTCTGAATCAAAAGCAGTGTGGCTGACAAAATTAAAGTTTTTGCATAAAAATAAGCATCCACGTAAATGGTCTTCCTTTGATATCTACTTTTGAGAAATTTCTTTCATTGTTGCGAGCGCATACTGTTGAATCAGCATAACCAATTTGGGGTCAAGTGGGTTATCGGAGTGTGCAGTGCCATCAACATAATTCATCGCTATCAAATTAAAGCCTTCCAGCATGTGCGCCATTGCTTCTACATAAATACCAGGGTCGTCGTTACGTGAATTCCATGATACGTTCTTAATTTTGGCAAGGTATTCATCTCTCGGGATCAACGTTAAATTAGCTTGATGAACAACTTTTGTTTCACTTAAAAACTCTAATCTGTATTCACCAGGTTCAAGGTTGGCGGGATTTAACTCTACGTCGTCGGTATTTAAAATAGCACTTTTCGTACCTTTACCATACAACCTAAGACTAAATTGCTCATAAGTATTCGGCGGACAAAAACCAGTACTCATCCAAAAGTCACGATTCAAATTAGCCGGTAAAGTAATATCAGTCAATTTCAAACAATCACCGGAACCTCTCTCCGTGCCTCTTGTTGTTAACCTCCTTAATGGCTGGTTTATTTCGTTTTTTTCGCAATGCCACAGAATGCCAGAATGTGATGCTGGAAGGCGTTTTCGCCTATACATCTCTTCAACTGGGTGAAAAAAGCTAAGCATGACTTTTCCACCAGCACTCACCTTAATGACATCTTCATACTTCAATTCCATATCATCGGTTAATGGTTCACAACGACTTTTTACTTTCTTACACGCTTTACCTTTTATCTTGATTACTTTGGCATCATAGTCTCTGGGAACATCACAGGTAGAGGCTTGACATAAGTTTGTTACGCAAAACAACATGAGGGATATATATCGATACATTTTACTTATTCCGTTTTAATCTTGCGTTATTAATACAGCTGAATGACACACCGCTACCAATAAATACGCACATAATAAAAAATAGTAATGGTGCCAAGAGCAGATTAAAAAACACCATACTCCACTCAACCAAACATTTCGTGACGAAAAATAATCCAACGATTAAGATAAATTGAAAAATAAAGAAGGTATTTTCATTGAATGGTATTTTTCGAGAAAGCTGTGCTGAAGTATAAATCTTATAGAATAATTTTGAAATCATTGCTGTGACGATTGCTAATCCAAAACCAAAAATAAAATTTTTCCAATGCAAAATTGAAACTCTCGTCGGCGCTTCAAAATGCTTGCCCAACAAGTTCTCTAATATGGTTGCATGAAAATAAGCTCCTGGTACCTTGCCATCATTTCGTGAAAACCCAAACAGGTGTTGAAGATTAAAAGTTTGTGCAAATGCCGCATATGGAGCTGCTATTGATGAGTGATAATAGTCATTATTTTCATCCCAAGTAGAGGTGATAAAAACATATTTATCTTTCAATTTATTTTGAGGATTCTTAATTCCAGCGAAGTTTTCGCCGAAAAGACTTGCCGAGTATGTGTCAAAAAAACTAGGCAATGGCGGTACATTAAACAGAAAAGGTTCAAATAGCTGCTCACACTTTTTTAGCGTTAAAAACACGGGGTGTTGACACCCACTCTTGTCATGGCTCGCTTGTGCAATCCAGTTTCTCAAATCCTCTCCATTTATTTGGTACTCTCCTTTGGCATAAGCGAGTAATGCAAGTGCGGGGGATATTTCGTCGGCATTGTTTGGCGATGGTGATATTATCAAAGGAACGGATTGTACTGCACTATTTGATTCTGCCATCGTAAATAAACGCATATGCCCCCAGTTTTTACTAAACTTAACATCTTCCTTCTCATCATCATTGGTAAAATCAAATAAGTTATGATTAAAACCTGATTCATGCAGGAATCCAGCACCAACCTTTGGTGAAGATCCCCAAATAACTTTATTCAGGTATTTTGGGTTAAATGAAATATCAGATTTGTCATTTAAGGAAAATTGATAATCAAGAATAATAAGCTTTGGTTTAGCTGAAGCCAAAAGCTCATCGACAAAGGCAAACAAGTTTGCTCTTTTATCAGATTTATCACCCAATATGTGCATTGATTCTGAATCAAACTCTATAACAACACTGGAATCTGATTTTTGCCCTGTTTGAGCAATATCATGACTTTTTGCACGTAAGCCAAATTGACTAAATAAATCGAAACCAAAAAACAAACCGAAAATAGATGCCCAAATAACCACCACGACCAGAGGTGAAATAAACGTATTTAATAGAGAAGCAAAATGGCCAGAAGTGGTGGGTAGCGATTGCTCTGACGCTTCTGATGCATTAGTTGTTTTCTGCTTTTTTGTTTTCTTTGCTTTCTTTGTTTTTTTCGACACCCAGTCATTCTCCCTATTTTTATATTTGGACGTTTACGTTACTCAATCCAAAATAGCACAACCTCATTCTTTCGGCAGCCCCTTTAATAAATCATCAAACGGCACCCCCTCACTCTCATTATCAGCTTTACCTAGTGGATAAAATGAAGTCCGTCTCAAATCAATCACGTTGGCCAATTGAGAAACATTCGATAACTCAGGAAAGTACTTATCTTTAATATTTTTCTTCACCGCTTTGACAACTTGATTATACTGTTGTCCCATCTCTTTAGGACTCAATCCATATAACAATAGGGAACCATAAGCATCTACCCAGGCAAGCTCATTTAACATTTCAGTGGATGCTTTATTTCAAGCATCATGCGGCACATTTCGACAGTAAACTTATCTGGATCACGAATCAATGGCATTGTGCCAGCCAGGCAATGGTAAGCCTCTTGGGCACTGTCCAACACGCCGATAATCCGGTCTAATCGTATCTGTTTTTTGCTCGTTTTCATTTAAACAATAATAAAGCAGAGGGCCTTATTGTCAAATCGTTGAACACTGATACTGGTTAACATAGTAAAACGACTATTAGAGCTTACCAGGGTCCCGCATAAGCCCTTTGAAGGACCCTTTGCTTTGGTTGACGCTTGAAACTCAATTGAAACACCTTCAAAGGACCCCGTGAAGTCCCCTGACGGTTCCTCAATAGCTGCGAAGAACAAGATGGCATTTGAAACCTCAGCCCCTTCCAGCATTCATAGCCACCCATTTAAATTACCAGATACAAGAAGTTGTTTGGCAGGCTCAGAGAACTTGACGAAAATGGCACCAGAAAGACCCAATAACAACTCAAATATCAAACGATCAATATAATTGATGACCGCTAAAAATCAGGAGAAATGAAACCGGACTCAGAGTCCGCAAACAATAAAAGCGGACTCATATATGAGTCCTGCAAAAAATAAAATCAAGTTAATCATCAATCTGCAACTCCAAGAAAGTAAAGATTAAAGGAAAATTCTTAAATTGAATCAAATTTAAAATCCCTATATTTCAATGAGTTGAAATGCCATACATCACATGCTGATTTTTGCTCATTTTCACTTGGACAAATTCAAGGCAGAGGTCATGTATGTCGTAATTTTGGACAGTCCAATTAGACAACAATCGACTTTAATCGGTGTTAAAGTGGTTTTTTAGCAAGTTTGAAATTTTAGTTAACCACCTGATAAACCACAATAAAGCCGATTAACACCGTACTACGACTAAGTGCAGTATAACCCTGCGAAGGTGGTTTTTAGTGCTAAAGGATACTGTTTTGCCAAAATTATTGAATTTGAAATCGAAAATTAATCATCTATAGAGTAAACCTATGAAAATTTTAAAACTGGCAGTTTGTGCCGCACTACCTTTGGTGCTGGCTTTGGTGCTGGCTTTGCCAAGTACAGTATCGGCAGACACAGCAACTTTTGTTATGTCTTCCCCAGTTAAAGTGGGTTTTGCCATGGTAAAGTGTAAAGGCAACGCTCGTTGTGGTAAAGGCTACTTTGAAATCGCCGAGAGTGACTATATCGCGTTGGGTAGCCCAATCAATGCAACCTATGTCTTTTACAATAAAGGGATGGCGTTTGAACACTTTGAAACGACAACGGCAATTGTTTATAACGCATCAAATAATACTTATTGGGCAGAAAAGACCAGCTCACATAACAGACATGCCAGCCTAAATCCGGGATATACCATGTTCAAGATCTGTTTGGACGACGTTTGTCAGCAAGGCCCAACAATCTACGATGGCAGTTCTTCTGGGGGTTATCAGTACGTAACCTACAATATGGAACTGTAAATTAAACGACGATCATACTTATTGATAGAAGAATTAGGGGTCAAGTGTCTTGACCCCTATTAACTTCCGGTTTATCCGGTGCAATGTTTCATTATGGCCAACGCTGACAGTCCGATATTTCGGCGGTTAAATAGAAATACCCAACCTTGCTGAAGCTGCCACTACAATACTTGCATTTGAGCAGTTTGTACTTTACGCTCGGCTAATCAAGTCTTACCAGTTGGGTCCAAATGAGCGATAACAGCGCAGCAACATCAGCAGTTGATGTCATGGTCGATTGCTATAAAGGCGTCATAGAACGGGATGATAAAACCTTTAACATTGATCCATTGCTGTGTCGCCTGGTTGAGTTTTTTATTCACCACCCGGGTCAAATTATTAGCCGAAAAACGCTGGCTGAACAGGTATGGTGCACAGAACACATCTCGGATGAAGCGATTAACCGCAGTATCTCGATACTCAGAAAGTCGCTGGCAAATCATCGAAATACCTTTATTGTAACCGTACCCAGACAAGGTTATCGATTCTCAATCCCTAAAGACCTCCGCTTTAAATACCAGCCTTTGAATGATTCAACGCCTCAGCCAACAATACCTCAGCCAACAATACCCCAGCCAGCAATGCCACAACAAACAGCCCTTGATACACAGCGGGTTAACACCGGTTATTTTGTTCAGTTTAACAGGTGGGCTGTTGCTTTTGTCTGCCTGAGTGCCTGTCTGATTGGTGGATTGACGTTTTGGTGGTTCAACGCACCAGTCAAGAATGACAGCGATATTGTTGCAGCCAAAAGCAGCTATATTGTCATGATACCGTTTGAGCAAGTCGCAGGTGATCAGCAGCAACAACAATTTGCCGATGGCCTCAGTGAGTTAATACTCAATAACCTGACTCGTATCAAAGGACTGATGGTGGCAGACAAGGGCGCGGCATTTCGACCTAGCGATGAAAAAGCCGATGAAAAAATCGATGTGACCTCGGTGGCCAAAAAGTTGGGGGTGGATTATGTGCTCAAGGGCACCATCCGCAAAAACGGGCAAAATTTGCGTGTTGTCGCGCAGTTATTGGAGGTCAAAACTCAGACCTATCTGTTCTCAACCGTGTTTGAGCAAAAACTCAACGATGTGTTTTTATTGCAACAGAAAATTAGCCAGAATGTTGCAACTGCCGTTAAACTGTCTTTTGACCCCAGGCCCAATCAACAGCAATACTATAACGCTTTGAGCAAGCTCAGTTATGTTAGTCTTGAAAAACTGATCAATGCGCGGGCAAAAGTACATCAACAAATAGAACCAGCGCTCAAAAGTGCGGTTGACACCTTGCAGGCGCTTAATCAGCAGTATCCCCACAATTCAGAAATCATGGGCCTATTGGCTTATGCCAGCTCGGTGCTGGCCAGTATTGGTGCTGTCGATGAAAGTTACAGTCGTCAAACTGAGGTTGAACTGGCCCAAGAGGCATTAACATTGGACCCGGCTAACATCGATGCTTTAATGACGCTTTATAGTTATTATGACGATTTTGCCGACCTGCGCGATAAAAACGTTTGGATCACCGGACAGATGTTGCACTATCACCCAGGCCGGGTGACCGCTTATAAGCTGCGTTTAGATCAACTGTCGTTAAACCGCCAGCCGTGTGAAACCATACAGCAATTTTTTCATACTTTGCCTGCAAACATATACAGCTCGGCGAAAGTCGAAGCCTATAAAACGGTGATTGACAGCTGTTTTAGTCCGATGGATTGGGCCGCATTTGATCAAGCACAACGTCGTCTGATAAATCGTGCCGTCCATCGATTTGAATTGCATCGTGATATGAAGTTCGCCGGACTGTCGCAATTGGCACTGCGGTATCCCAACCAGCGGTTTAGCAGCCAGATGTATCGCTTTGAACTGGCCATGGGGGCAAACGAAGCAGCAGCACAAAGTGGCGCAGCAATCGACCACTCCAAAGGGGGTTACTGGAGCTGGCTGAGCACCGTATACGCCACTTTGCATGATCAACCGATAGAAAAAAAGCCCAGTGATTTTATTGATTTTGTTCACCGGGTTTTTAGAAGTGCGCCCGATCCTTATTACGTGGCCGCTTTGACATTGGAGCTAAGCAAAACAGATAACAAGCAAATATTGGCTGACTTTTTGGCCAAAGTCCCGCCATTTAAAATAAACATGAGTACCTACTGGGAAGCCATTGGGCTGATGGTTTTGCAGTATCATGGCGGTGAAATCAAACAAGCCCAGGACACGGCACAAAAGCTGTTGGTTATACTGACACGCTATCGGGCAGAGGATCCACAATCCTATCAATTCTGGTCATTGGCCCAGGTGCACTTGATGAGCGCGATGTACGCAGGTCAGACAGAACAGGCCGAACAAATACTCAACTCGGGTTTTGCCGCAAATGAGGCTTGGTGGTTGCATGACAGCGGATTGATCAGGGCCATTTTATTGCCATGGGCAGACACTGACGTAGTAAAAGCCTATATGCAGCGTATTGAAGATGATGCGTTAAGAGCCCGACAAAAGTTCGCGCGGGAGTGAAAACAGGTCACTATATATACCACATAGGGTGGTCACGTCTTTTTGTGCCCACCATTCTCTGAGGTGTTGCCAAAAATAACTTATAAAACCTTACCAAACTTTATATCATTGATTTTTAAAGTATTTTTTGTTGGTCGATAAAATCCAATTCTCAGATAAATGCAACAATAAAGGTAAATAACAATGAGATTCAAAAAGACCAAAATTTATTATGCGCTGGCGTTGATCACGTCAACGACGATGCTGGCCAGTCCTGTGGGGCTGGCAAGCGAAAACCTGAATCTACACCCAAATACAGTTGACCAGTTTAAAGCATCTGTCCCGCTCAGCAATCTGATGGGTGATGTGTTGACATCGGGCAATAGCCTCAGTGCTCCTGCACAGCGCCTTACTTACATCCCTGTAAGTAAAAACCCGTGACCACCCTATGTCAACGTCGTATCCGGTTTGGTCGTTGGCGGGAAGAATGACAATAGTCGATACATGAGCTATATATTATGGACGCAATAAAACAATGACAAGGAAATTATGTCAAATTATCGACGCTTCTATCCCACTGGCGGCACCTGGTTTTTCACGGTGGTGGCTTACCACCGTCGCCCCATCTTATGCGATGAACCCATTCGTGATGCCCTGCGGGCAGCGATTAAATATACCCAACAAGATTACCCCTTTACCATTGATGCCATAGTCCTGATGCCTGACCACCTCCATTGTTTGTGGACGTTACCACAGGAGGTGTCGGATTATTCAAAGCGCTGGCGAATCATCAAGCGCCGGGTAAGTGTGGCCTGTGCTGAACAGTATAAGCAACCCGACCTGCTCACCGAATCAAAGAAAAAACACCGGGAATCAACCATTTGGCAACGTCGTTTCTGGGCACATCAAATCCTCGACCAAGCTGATTTTAATCATCACTTCAATTATATTCATTATAATCCGGTTAAACATGGACTTTGCCAGAAGCCCAGTGACTGGCCATGGTCAACCTTTCATCGATACGTTAAAGAAGGGATCTACCAAAAAGATTGGGCACAGGATATCGCGATTCCCGGTGTGGAAATGGATGATGCCGTTGACATGGGGGAATGACAATATCCGGGCTTGTCGTTGGCGGTAACAACGGAGTACACATAGGGTGGTCACGGTTTTTGTGCCCACCATGGCCTCGTCGATTACGACATGCCCCTGCTACGGAATGACAATATCCGGTTTGTCGTTGGCGGTAACAACGGAGTACACATAGGGTGGTCACGGTTTTTGTGACCACCATGGCCTCGTCGATTACGACATGCCCCTGCTACGGAATGACAATAGCCGGTTTGTCGTTGGCGGTAACAACGGAGTACACATAGGGTGGTCACGGTTTTTGTGCCCACCATGGCCTCGTCGATTACGACATGCCCCTGCTACGGAATGACAATAGCCGGTTTGTCGTTGGCGGTAACAACGGAGTACACATAGGGTGGTCACGGTTTTTGTGCCCACCATGGCCTCGTCGATTACGACATGCCCCTGCTACGGAATGACAATATCCGGTTTGTCGTTGGCGGTAACAACGGAGTACACATAGGGTTGGTCACGGTTTTTGTGACCACCATGGCCTCGTCGATTACGACATGCCCCTGCTACGGAATGACAATAGCCGGGCTTGTCGTTAATGGAAGGGTTGTGGTGGGCACAAAAACCCGTGACCACCCTATATCAACGCCTTACCCGGTTTGATCGTTGACGGGAAGAATGACAATATCCGGGTTTGTCGTTGGCGGAAGGGTCATGGTGGGCACAAACGCTGTAGTGCTCCTGCACAGCGCCTTACTTACATCCCTGTAAGTAAAAACCCGTGACCACCCTATATCAACGCCATATCCGGGTTTGTCGTTGGCGGAAGGGTCATGGTGGGCACAAACGCTGTAGTGCTCCTGCACAACATCTTACTTACATCCCTGTCAGTAAAAAGCGTGACCACCCTATATCAACGTCGTATCCGGTTTGGTCGTTGACGGGAAGAACGACAAACCCAAACGCCCCTAAATATAGTCCAAAATAAATAACTTATAAAACCTTACTAAACCTTACCAAACCTTATATCACTGATTTTTAAGGTCTTTTTTTGTTACCTCTATTTACAAATGTTGCATAAATATTTATCTTTTGTTGGTCGATAAAATCTAATACTCAAATAAATACAACAATCTAACCATCATCCCTGTGACGTTAATTCAACGTCAAAACAAAATGATAAAATGAAAAAGTAGGTATAGCATATGATTGATTCATCTCATAAACCCAAGGGGGCACGCTTATTCTCTAAGCGTCACCCCTGTGATAATAAAAGTGATAATAAAAGTGATAATAACAAACAGCTGGCAGGGTTAGCCCTGCTCATTTCATCCATCGCCCTGCAAGGCAGTGCAATGGCAGCCGGTGGAGACCTCGCAGCGGTCACCAAAGGCAGTGGGTCGGTCAACCAACTTGGCGGGTACAATTACAATGTGGCGTTGCATGTGCCACCGGGCACTAAGGGTCTGCAACCGAATCTGGGTTTGGTTTATAACAGCCAAAATAGCAATCCTGGTGTCATGGGCAATGGTTGGGCGCTGAGCGGACTGTCAGAAATTCATCATTGCGGCAAGACGGTGGCTCAACACGGCCAAAGAGGTGGGGTCAGTTTCAATAAAACAGATAGGTTATGTCTCGACGGAGTACCGCTGGTATCGAGTAACGGCAGCACTGACAACCAATACTGGAGCACCTCATCGGATCAGTACTTTTATAGTTTGGATGAAGACTGGAGTAGAATAGAGCCGGTTTACAGTGTGGGTGTCATCAATTATTTCCTGGTTTACACCAAAGACCGTAGAATTTTGCGTTATGGTTATCATGATAGCCAAAAAAATCTCAGCCCCTATGGCAGCAGCAGTAACATTGTTGGGCGCTTTTTGATCAGCGAGGTCACCGACCGCAATGGCAATAGTCTGTATTACAATTATACCAAAAGCAATGAAACTTCCCGTATTTCCAGCATTGTATATAACAATCGTAAAGTGGAATTCAGTTATTCCTCCAGCGATAATTATAATGCTCAGGAAGGTTATTCATCGACCTTTGACGTTGGTGGGAGGAGCACCAAATTCGGCTATAAGTACCGCTTGGACAACATTAAAATGTCGGTAAACAATGCGGTTTTCAAGGCATATAACCTCACTTACGACACCAGTGAAACCACCGGACGCTATCGTTTAACCCAGGTTGAAGAGTGTACTAACGTGAGCGGTGGCGACTGTATAACACCTGCGATGCAGTTCAGCTATAACGACTATGACTGGGAGGCTGACTTTCAAAAAGCAGTGCCCTCGGGAACACAGAACCAAACGTGGCTAAGAGGCGCTCATAACGGTTATGGTTCGACACACGCTACCGATGAACTGTGGATGCTCAATGGTGGGGCAAACATTATTCCGGGTGATTTTAATGGCGATGGCCTAGCTGATTTTATTCGTCAGGAAACCAGTGGTAGCCGAGCCGAAACAGATGGGAGCGGCGGTTGGGCAATAGGAGAGGCCTGGACAAATGACAGCTCTTATAACTTTGGCTTTTATATTTCACAAGGTGATGGCTATTTTGATCATCAGTTCCCCAATAACTTTGGGCAGCAAAGTAGCCACAAGGGATATCATCCTGACAACAGTGGCTCGGGTTATTCCGGCTCCAATATCATCCCAGGTGACTTTAATGGCGACGGTAAACTCGATTACATGCGGGTCGAATACGGTGGCATTGCTGAGGATTATCTCAACACCTTTCGCCTGTTTTTCAATGACGGTAATGACAGTGATGGTTTTCCGATTTTCTATAATCGCCAGCCATCGGGTGATGACTATCAAAAGGACTTGGCTGGCAGCCACAAAGGCAAAGGGGCCTCTATTCATACCGGAGATTTCAATGGCGACGGTAAAACCGATTTTATTCGCACTGAAACCGGGAGTTGGGCAGATGATAGCAACGGTTCTTTTCAGGTTTTTCTCGCCAATGACAATACGGATTATAATGGCACCTTTACCCGCATAGAACCCAATGACAATAACGAGCAGGCTGATATCCGCATTTCATCTGGCGGTACAGGTGCCCAGATCATCATTGCTGATTTTGATGGTGACGGTAAAGATGATTTTATCAGGCAAGAAGTAGGTAGTTGGGCTGAAAACGACAACGATCATACCATTCGAGTCTATTTCTCTGACGGCGATGGCCATTTTGCCATGAAAGAGCCCACGGCGAATAACATGCAAAACCTCAAAGGCAGCCATGACAGCAACCGGCAAGGCACTAACCTTATCATCGGAGACTACAATGGTGATGGCAAAGCAGACATCATGTCACAGCAATATGGCGACTGGGCCAACGATACGACACAAAACCTGCAACTGTGGTTTTCAAGGGGCGACGGTACTTTTGACTATTATTATGACAGCAATGCCAGTTTTCAGAGCAATTTACGCGGTGAAACTAAATACACCGAAGCCAGTGAAGATGATTTTGACAGCAAACCAGACCTTGGCATCGGTGCACGGCTGATCACCGGCGATTATAATGGCGATGGCAGAACCGATTTTATTCGTCAGGAAATGGGCAACTGGGTTAATGATACCAGCAACACTTTTCAGGTTTTCCTTTCTCGTGGAGACGGCAGCTGGGACGTCAAAACCCCGTCAGACTCGGCCTTTCAAACAGATCTCAAATCAATGCATGCAATTCAATGCAGCACCAGCATCGGCAATTGCCCCATCACCGGCGATAATTGGTTTAGGGGTGGTGCAGACATTATTCCCGGTGATTATGACGGTGACGGCCAGATAGATTTTATCTCTAGAACCTATGGTTTTGCCAGACATAAGCACGTTGCCGAATTTGCGGTATATTTTAACCCAATGCGCAATCAGCAACCGGTTGATTCACTCAAACAGGTATTAAATGGTAAAGCCAAGTGGGATATCAGCTATGATTATATGACTCAAATACCCGAAACTATAGACGGAACACCTCCCAGTTTTGGTACCGTTTTTCGCACCCTCAAGTTTCCTGCCAAGCTGGTTAGTGCAATAACCATAGCTTCGCAAAAGAGTTCCACTATTGAGCCTCAGCAGATTTTATATAGTTATGGCCAGCCTATTGCCGGGCAGGCTAGCCCGTTTTTGGGCTTCAACCAAATGCAGGAGTTTTTTGTTCAACGCGAGAAAAAAATCATCACTGACTACACCACTATGACTCGTAATGGTCTATACCGAAATCTAGCAACCAAAATCGAAACCAGATCAACAACTTTGTCGGGCGATCCAATCTCTGTGGTTAATCATCAATATGAGATGATAGATACCAGTCAAACCAGTGTTGTTACCCGAAAGGTACACACCGACACGACTCAATACCTCAATGCGACAGGTGTCAGTGAATCCCTGGATTTTGATTATGACTATTATTCTAACCTGTTGCGCACAATCAGCACACAGGGCAGCAATGTTACATCTACCGGCTATCATTATTCCTATAACACCAACGATTGGCAAATAGCCGAGGCGGATGCCATCTGGTTTTGTGATGGTGCCGGGACTGTTAACAATTATGTCCATAGTTGTGCCACTGCCAACGTGCTTAGTGTGACAGGATTGAGTTTCAATGCCGACGGTGATGTGACCCAGCAAAGGGAATATGCCACGCAACTCGGCACAAACAAGTTGCATATCACCAACTATGAATATGACACTTATGGCAACCGCACCAAAATAACCGAACCAAACGGCACAGTGACCAATATCAGCTATGAGAGTTTATATGACACTTATCCGCTGACCAAAACCATCGACCCTGGTGGCAAAAACCTGATTGAAAGCTATCAGTATGATGCCAAATGGGGTGTCATGACCCAATTGCTTGATCACAATAATGTGTTGAGTAAAACCCATTATGATGGCCTTGGCCGTCTGTCGAGCGTTGAAAAGGCCGACAATAACGGGGTGATGAAAACCATAGAATCACAGAACTACGATTGGGTCTCTTATTACGGTAATGGCCTCGGTGGTGACTTACTGCATTTAAACCGCACTGTCTATCTCGATTGGGACCTGTCAAACTCGCGTGTGGAAGGCACTTATCTCAACGTGCTGGGGCAAAAAGTTTTTGCCCAAGAGGTCTCCGCTGGGGTGCCTAATAAGTTCAAAATTTGGTTTTATGATGCCGATGGTCGCAAGGTTAAAGAGCTGATGCCGACACTAGGCTCGGATACCAACTGGCAGTATATCAACTATGAATATTCTGTTGACGGACGCATGACCCGAATGCTTATGCCTGTCGGCGATAATACTGATTATTTTTATGAAGCTAACCATAGTGATTGTAATTCAGTGCGCAGTAATCTGATCAAAGTCAGGGTCATTCAGGGCTCACGAACGCGTTATCGTTGTGTCAACATGAATGACAAGGATGAAAAAGCTTACTTTGAAGGCGATTCAGGCGGCATCAGCCATATATCCTTGCGTGATAAAAAAGGCCGTTTGCTGAGCCTGGATACCGGCACTGGTGGCAGTTTAAGCACTTTTGAGTATGACCTTCTGGACCGTAAAACCAAGGTAACCAACAGCCAGCGCGGCACTGAAATTTTTGACTATGACGATGCCGGGTTTATGACCAATTGGGTCCATATGGGCACAGATGGCACAACTTTAATCGGCACCGCCGTCCTCGCTTATGATGCGCTGGGACGTAAAACCTCAGTTGACTACAGTGATGGTAAACGGGTCGAATACGGCTATGATGACTCGGCTTACAGTTTTAGTGCTGGACGATTAACCAGCGAAACGGTCAAACAAGATGGGGTGCAAACCTTTAAAAAGCTGTATGCCTATGATCGGCAGGGCAATATTAACGCCAAATCGGTGACCGTCGATGGTCAAACCCACCTGTTTGCCATGACGTACTCACCTCAGGGCAATGTCACCCAAATGACTTACCCCTCAGGCCGGGTGATTGATTACAGCTATGATGGCTTTGATCAGATTGACACAATCAAGCAAGGCACAACAATATATGCCGACTACCATGGCTATAATGCCAATGGCCGTTATACCGGCGTGTCATACAATAATGGCATCAACGAGAACCGTGATCATGATGACAATCATCGTCTGGTCAATGTTAATATTGACAGCAACGGCACCAGTTTGCTTAACAACAGCATCAGTTATACCAGCTATAACGAAATTGCCACAGTAACAGATCATCTGGGTGCAGACGATTTAAGTTATACCTATTCATCATACGGTTATGTCACCAAGGCCACTGGCCCCTGGGGTACAGAAAACTACAGCTATCATGATAATGGTGATTTTATAACCAAAGCCGGGGTTGCTTATCAATATGATAGTGTCGGTTATCTATCTACTAAAGGTAGCACCTCGTTTGGTTACAACAAAGCAGGCAGCCTTACCAGTAAGGTTGGTGCTGGCCAAGACTTCAGCTACCTGTATAACGATAAGCAAGAGTTGATAGAAGTCACCAGCGTTGGCGGTAGTGGTAGCGGTGAAGACACTAACGTCGCCCTTGGCAAAACAGCCACGCAAAGTTCAACCTACAGGTCGCCGGTTACTGTTGCTTCAAAAGCGATTGACGGTGATACCAATGGTGACTTTTATGATTGGTCAGTGACGTATACCAATGCGGACACTAACGCCTGGTGGCAAGTGGACCTGGGTGAGTCTCATACGGTCAACCAAGTGGTGGTTTACAATCGTACCGACTGCTGCATGGACCGACTGAGTAATTTTAACGTCGATTTGCTGGATGCATCCAACAATGTCATCGCCTCGCAAACCGTTGCCGGTACTGCTGGTACCAGTGAAATCATCAATGTCAGTGGCAGTGGCGTTTACAAGGTCAGAGTGCAGCTTAATGGCACCAATTTTCTGACTTTGGCCGAAGTACAGGTGATGGGTCAAATAAGCCCAGCCGACACCAACGTCGCCCTTGGTAAAACAGCCACCCAAAGCTCACAAGATCATGCTGAGCGGGCTGTGGACGGCAATACCAGTGGTTACTATTGGGATTGGTCAACCACCCACACCGCTCATGAATTCGCGCCATGGTGGCAAGTGGACTTGAATGGCGCTCATACGGTAAACGAAGTGGTCTTGTATAACCGTACCGACTGTTGTCAGGATCGGCTGAGCAATTTTAACGTCGATTTGCTGGATGCATTCAACAATATCATCGCCTCGCAAACCTTTGCCGGTACTGCTGGTACCACTGAAACCATCAATGTCAGTGGCAGTGGCGTTTACAAGGTCAGAGTGCAGCTTAATGGCACCAACCCCCTGAGTTTGGCCGAAGTACAGGTGATGGGTTACGCAGCGGCAGGCGCTGGCAGCGCTGGCGTAACAACCTTTGAATATGATGGCAGCGGCAACCGTATCATCAAGGTGGCACCGGATGGCACCAAGACCATTTATGTTGATGAAGTCTATGAACTTCAAGTCAGTGGTTCCGGCTCTGGCGCAACGGTATTGGCGACCGATTATATTGTCGGAGCTGAAGGGCGTGTGGCCTCGTTTACCGTCCAGGACAACTCAAGTGGCTTTATGGCAGCAGCTGGCAAAGCGGGTGCTTTTACAGGTGGTAGCAGTCTGTATCACGATATGATGGCCAACATGCACAATACCGATACACTGGCCGGGACGATAGGTTGGGCGCAGCATACGGTGGCCAGTTACCTCAATCATCCCAGTGCTGTAGATGTGGTGTATATGATTGTGATATTGCCGCTGTTGTTCTCCTTGGTGATGTTTATGGTGCATTATATCCGCAGCGCCAATCCGTCCAGCGGTTTGCGTAAAATGTACAACGCTGTTGTCAACACTATGGGCAAAACGGGTTTGATAAACGCTGACACCATGGCGCGTTGGCAGGTTCAGACCGGTACCGAGTTTATGCAGCAGCACCGTGGACTGTCCTTGGGTGCGCCAATTGCACTGGTGTGCATGATGTTCATGGTGATGCCAGGTGCTTTTGTATCAACAGCATATGCCGCAGGCGGTAGCCCTGAATTGGGGGCAAATGCAACACAATACTTCCACAATGACCGCATCGGCAACACCATTTTTGTCTCTGATGGTAATGGTGCCAAAGTGTCCAAACCGGTGTATAAACCGTTTGGCGAAGTCTACACCAATGCTAACAACAGCGGTGATGATGACAGTTACCGTTACGGTTTTGGAGGCAAAGAAACCGACAGCGGTACTGGCTTGATGTACTTTGGTGGTCGTTATTATGACTCGGATGTTGGTCGCTTTATCACCGCAGATATCGCCGCGATTGGATCAGATGGGTACCGGGCGGCGCAGTTAAACCGTTATGCCTTTAATCAAAATGATCCGATCAATATGGCCGACCCGTCTGGTAACCTGGCATTTATGACCATGATGGTGATTGCCTTTGTTGTTGCGGCGACGGTGACTACGGCGTCAGAGCTTATTTCGGCGAAGATACAAGGTAGAGCGGTTAACTGGAAGACGATTGGCATAGGGATTGCGGCTTCAGCCATTATGGCACCGATTGGGGTTGGCCTTAACATGGGCGTGGCACAAGTGGCCACTTCGATTGCTGCAAACGCCACGGTATCGAGCGTCACCAGCAGCGTATCGGCCAGTCTGGTCAGTGCCGGTATCTCGCAAGCGACGATCACAGCGGCAGCAACGGCGGCATCGACTGCTACTGCCGTGGCTATTGAATCGGCATTATACTCTGGTATTTCTCAGGGTTTTGGCATGGCACTTGACTCAAATGCAAGCTGGAGTTGGCGTGCATTTGGTCTGGATATTGCCTTTGATGTGGCATTCCTTGGGGCCAGCTATGCCTGGAACAACAAAGCCACCAATACCGCCAACTACAAGGCTGACATGGAGAGCAACGCGGATATAAGAGCGCTGGCGCTGGAAAATGCCAACTTGTCTTCAAATGGTCGCAGTTTAAACCGCGATTTGGCGTTGGATACGATCCAGAAAAACCAGTTTGACCATTGGAAGACAATATCACCAAGAGTGAAAGCAGCCGCTAGCGAAGACTATTTGGCCAGACAGTTGCGTGTTAAGATGAAGACCAATATTGGCAGTGCCAGTGCAGACCAGTTTGCCCGTGTGATTGAAGGCGTGACACCTTCCTACAGGTTGCTCGAAGAAGTGATCCACCAAAGTGGCGAGCAGACCATCTGGACGATTAAGAATGAGTCTAAGAAGAAGTTGAACATGCTGTAAATCTGCTGCGCAAAGCTATATAGAAGAGGTAAAACGGCTGTCCGGCATTAATGTCGGGCAGCCGTTTTTTTTTGCACATGGATGTGCTTACCCCTAGGGATGGGGGTCTTGTTCAATATACAGAACAAGATACCTGACCCCCCTATTGTCCTATTGTCTAGAGTAAATTAGGGTTACAGTTATTCTCAATATTCACGAGGTTAAAACCTCGTCTACGGCAAAGCGGGTGCGGCGTAGACACGAATTCACCGAGATGTCGGACCATCACGTTTTTTGATTATCAATTGATATCCTGTTTGATTGGTGCCGACATTAGATAGCCACTTAACGATATATACAGGTTTGCGGTGCGAATACAATTATGTTTTCGGGAAGGTTTGGATATCACTCATCTTATAGGTGCCAAAACGGCTTAATCCGGTTAGAATAACGTACTTTTTCAAATCATCATGAGGCACTAATGGCTCGTACTATCGGCAGTTTTTCAGCACGACGAGATAAAGATTTTATCAACGACATGACCCAAGAGCAGCAGCAACAGTGGGCGAAAGAAATCATGCAACGGATGATGAAGGCTTGGGGTCTTAAAGAACAAAGGGAAATCGCCAAAATGGTCAATTGTCATCATAAAATGCCAGCAAACTGGATTCAATCGTTTAGCATTCCTTGGAGTGTGATCTATACCTGTCACTTAGATACAGGTCGATCATTAGACTGGCTCTACAACGGTAAAATAGCAACAGATATGTCAACTGAAGACGTTCAGCACAATTTCATTGAATCGGCAAAAGTGACCATTGATGCCGCTATCCACATGGACATTATCAGTAAAAACACGCCCCACGCCGTCAGCCTACTAGCCAAAAGGTTAATTAAAGACCTTAAAAAACTACTACAGATAGGCAGTGAGCCCAAAGAAACGACTAACAAATAAGGTTGTCAACGCGTCAGCGGTAATCAGATAGGTAGGTAACACCGGGCTCGTTCTGATTTGCATCGTCGGTTACCAAGCCTTCAGTGATTATCTCACTGCCCACATACTCAAGGCTTAACGTCTTCAACTTTTTAACCAATGACATTTCATCACAACCTTTATCAAAAGCCTCAGACATTGCACCTATATCATTCGCTTCTGAGGCTCTTTTAATCACCCGCTTCCTCACCGATATCACTAGCTTTTCTATCTCATCCCAATCACTTTCTTTGCTGTTCTTATCAAGAGCATTGTTATGTTCCGGTTCACTCGGTGTGACGCAAAAATTCAGATTTACTTTTTCCTTTATATGAAAGCCATATAATATGAATACCAATGAAATAACAAATACTACTGACAGTGTTAATCCTAAATAGACCATGAAAGTCCCTTCTTTTTCGTTATTTTTGTATACATTATTGAAGCCAAAACAGTCAGAACAAAACCAAATACCACAGCAGCAAAAGTCATGTTTATGCCGGGAATACCTTTGGTGTATATTGGCTGCAAATAACTTGTTAAAAACACTTCTTTTTCAAAATACCGCAACACATGTAATAACAATTTCATCGAATAAGCGACAATAACCGCATAAGCAGAAAAAGACAGCCTTAGCCCAAATTTATTATGAGAAGTTAACAAAAGTCCAATAAGTAAAAGATCTAAAAATGAAAAGCCAACAAACCACAAGAATCTAAATTCGTGTAAATAATCCGCTTGGTACTTTATTGACGCACTATGTAAATGAGGCGCATAACTTGTCATCAAAAAATTAAACATCAACATCATGACTAAAGACAATAAAGTAGAGTTCAGTCTAGTACTCTTATACGCAAAATAAAAAGCAACCAATACAGAAACAAAATTCAAATAATATAGATATTTACCTATCAACAGCATATATTCAATGTTCACAGCTCACCTTAAATGATAATGCTAGCCCTAAATAGACCATGACAACCCCTTCTTTTTAGTTACTTTTGCATACATCATCGAACCAAAAACGGTTAACACAAAACCAAACACCGTCGCGGCAAAAGCCATGTTTATGCTTGGGATCGCATTTTTATATATCGGTTCAAAATAATTGGTGAGAAAAAGCTCTTTTTCAACATACAACGTGATATGCAAACCCATTTTGACAGAATATGACAAAATTACCGCGTTGGCACAGAATGACCGTTTCAGCCTGAATTTGTTGTGAGAGACTAACAAAAGCCCAACAATCACTAAATCCCAAAACGAAAAACCTATAAACCACAAAAACCTAAACTCATGTAAATAATCTGCTTGGTACTTTACTGAAGCATCATATAAGGGTTGTCCGTAACTTGTCATCAAGAAGCTAAACACCATCATGATCCCAAGAGAAAGCAAAGTAGAGTTCAATTTGTTTCTTTTAAAGGAGAAATAATATGCAATAGCTACAGAAATAAAGTTCAAATATAACAAATTCTCGTCAAGGACAAACAGTGACTCAACGCTCATATGATTCATTTATTTTCACCATTTATACTAAAGTCCGCTCTATGCCAAACAGTTATCAAAGAAACGGTTCACTTTATTTATAACTCGGAAAAGAGATCACATTACTTTTGTCCAAGCAGCTTTCTGATTTAATATGCTCTTCACGTTGAATACGCTCTGCACGTTGAATACCTAATCTCATTAATTTTTCCATTTTCTCTAAATAAGTTTTGACTTCTTCCATTACCTCAACCGTTACGCCTTGGTCAGATAGTTTCTCTGCGTCCATCAGTTTTCGCTTGACTGTTACCATCAAATCATCAATCTCATTAACACCCTTTTTGGGGTCCTCCACTTCAACCGTGGCAGCTAGTTCAACTGGGTCGAGTGTTATGCAAACATCCCAGTTATTTTCTGTGTCATTGAGAAATTTGTATAATATAAATACTAAAGAAACTACAAATACAGCTGCTAGGATTAACCCTAAATACACCATGATAGACCCTTCTTTTTTGTTATTCTTGTATAAACAATGGAACCCAAAACAGTTAACACAAAACCAAACACCGTCGCAGCAAAAAGCATATTTATTCCGGGGATCCCACTTTTATATATCGGTTCAAAATAATTACTGAGAAAAAGCTCTTTTTCAATATACAGTGTGATATGCAAACCCATTTTGACAGAGTACGCCAAAATTACCGCATTGGCACAGAACGACCGTTTCAGCCTGAATTTGTTATGAGAGAGTAACAAAAGTCCGACAATCGATAAATCCCAAAACGAAAAACCGAGAAACCACAAAAACCTAAACTCATGTAAGTAGTCTGCTTGGTACTTTACTGAAGCATCATATAAGGGTTGTGTATAACTTGTCATCAAGAAGCTAAACACCATCATGATCCCAAGAGAAAGCAAAGTAGAATTCAATTTGTTTCTTTTAAAGGAGAAATAATATGCAATAGCAACAGAGATAAAATTCAAATATAACAAATTCTCGTCAAAGGCGAACAGTGACTCAACACTCATATGATTCATCTATTTTTTACCATTTATACTGGGGGTACAACACCGCCGCCATCATCAAACACTCTCATTTCAATCAACAGTTTACGCTGCTCAACCGGATCACTGATGTCATAAACTTCAATCGCCTTTTCCGTCTTTTCAACTACTGAAGCATTCGGTTGCTCTTTGGTTTCTCTATCAACAATCAGAGATATTTTTAAATCCCTGCGCTCCTGACTGGTCAACAACACGCCATAATCTTGGTCAATCTGAGCGGCCTGCTTTTCAACTTCAGCATTAATCTCATCGAGTTTTTCACCTGCATTGGCAAAAAAACTCCCCATCAACAATAAGCCAGATAAGCTGACTAAAAATGTTTTGTTCATTATTAAATTTCCTTTAACCCGTTTCTATTAAAGATAATATTTGATTAACAAGTATACCATAAAGCCAATAGTTAACAACCGAGCAACATCTAATCCGCTATAATTTCCTATATCTGATTATTTAAACCCCATCGCCTTGGCTATTTCACTTTTTAAAACAATAACTTACCTTACTTAAGCAAAACTATTATTTTATTGCTTTAATGGTACTTCTAACCTCTTAAAACAGCCTTATCAAAGCACTGTTCCTTGGTTTACACGACAACAACGAGGCGTACCTTAACATATAAACTTAACAATGCAATAACAATATATGTGCTTTTATCAAATTGTTAACCACATAATGCTAAAACTCAGGCAGTAATCAGGTAATATCTATTCAATTTTTGTAATATCTAACCTCATAGCATAATCATCATGATTTTTATTATTAGTTAACCGGTATTTAACACACCACAAACAAACCTCTATCACTTTTAAGCCGTTCAGTTAGAAATAATGACTTAACCATTGCCTTCAAACTGGCATCGCCATAAACAACCGCCCGTTTTCTTTGAGATGAGCAAATAAATGGCTCAGGTCGCTTTCATTTGATTTACCCGATTCCACATTTTTCGCATGATTCTAATCGCGGCGGGGACGCTTCGCTGCTGCTCCTACAAGTTTTCCATCAGCTGAATAGTTACAAGTCTTATAAATCGTTGATTTTCGGACAAGCCAATTGCTCCCGAGCTTTTAAAAATCAAAGTAAGTTTCCCCCTTTCATCCCCCAAGGGGGAAAGGATAATCGCCGGTGTTTGTTTGGCCTGCGGCCAAACAAACACAGTCAACCATCTTGGATTTACAGTAGTCATAGTCAATGATAAATCAGAGGTTGAAGCCATATTCAATGGCAGACCTCAGTTAACTAATATGCTTATTTTGATTTTATTGTTTACCTAATATAGTTAAATTTTTAATCATACCCTTCAAACTGGCATCACCATAAACAATCGCCGCTGACTTTGCTGGCAAACCATCACCCGTTTTCTTTGCGATGTAATCGCTAAATAACATATCCTCAACAAGCACCAATGCGGGTACTTGTTTTACTTGGTTGATAGCAAATAATCGTGGGTCAATGGTCACGTTGGCTTTGATAAGCTGGCAGCTCATACCTTCACAGTCGGGGTTTTTCTTTAGCACTTTGGCCATAAAAGCCAGTGTTGGGCCGAGCTTGTGATCATCGCCGATAGTACCGCGCAACACCATCAGTCCATTCACTTTTGCCATGTCTTTGGCGTAACGGCGTAGGGTTGTTATTGGCATACTGGCACTGATAAATAAGATAAATTTGTCGGTCTTGCGGGTTTTATGCTCATCGTCATCTTCTTTGCCTTTTGACTTGGGCTTGATACCGACAATAGCAGCAATGCGCTTTTCGTAGCCTTTAACTTTTTGTTGGTAGGTATCTTGGCCAACGTAGTGCTTTAAGGCCGTGGCTCTTGCTTTCATCTCTGGCGACACCACAAATTTGTCGATTTGCGCTTTGACCCGGGCTCTAGTTTCAGCCGAAATCGCTGGGGCTTCATCGCCGAGTAGTTGCAATGGTAACAGCAATGAAAGTGCGACAAATAATATGCTTAGTCGTTTAAAAGGCACTAACACAGCAATTCACCTTTCTGAATATTAGCCACGAAAAATTGTCCTTACCCACCAAGGGATGCCCGCCTTGTGTCCAGAGTAAGCCGGGTTTGCCGATATATTTTGCGGTTGATTCAACCACCGGCCTAACCATTTGAATGCGATATCGGTCTTTATTCCAAATCGGCGCATGGTGTCGGCTGCATCCATTAGCTGAAAACTCTTCTAACAGCCCGGTTCTGCCCATTAAGTAAATGCCCCTTGCCGCTAGTCCGATATTGCCTTCAACATAATCTGTGGCGGTGATTGACCCGGCTAACGGATAGGTTGACCCCCAGCCGCCCATGCACCAATACAGTGCGTTGATGGGTTTGCCGCTTATGGTTGAAACGGCATCAGCGGCACAGGCCAAAGCCGCTGCGGGATTGGCAAATAATACCGCTTCTGGATTAACGATCATGGCGATCAAATCATCGTTCCAGGTGGGCAATACTTCGGTCATCATCGCCACATCAAACTCTCTGTCATACTCGATACAAGGCAAGTCGGTATACATGTCTAATATCGCCAACACAGGAAAGGTGTAATAGTGAAGTTGCTGAAACAGCTTGGCATGGCCACCTTGTGTTTTGAACGAGCCGCCAAGGGTACCTTGCATCCCTTCGCTATTCATTTCCATGCCAATGGGCATCATGCAATACGGCGTCGACACGGTATCAATCAATCTGGCAGGCTCCCAGAATGACACGCTTAATCCCACCCTTGGAATGGTGCCGGTGTTGCAACTGCAAACCGGGTTGTTTGGCGCGTTATTGACCTCATCTTCACTCAGTCCGCCAAACTCAACCACCCCACCAATGCTGATAGGAAACATGTTTTGCCAGCCGACATCGGTGACCGGGTTGATCGGGCTGGTGTTACACGCCCCGGCAATCAGCCAACTTGGCCAAAGCAATAACAACAGACTTCGGATTATTGGTTTCATTGTCTGTCACTCCGTTCAACGTTGAATTCTTCTAATTCAAACAAGTGGCCTTTTTGACGGATGATGCTGGGCACTTTTAATACATTCAGTCGCACTTGGGTTTTGCCATCTAGTAAAAATACCGTTCTGCCCAAGATGTCCCGGGCTTTAAATACGTCGCCTTCGGTCAGTAATACTCTGTCTGTTGGCTTTATATTTGGCTTAAACCACGCCAGTTGGGCCAAGCTCAGCACCACTATTCTGAAAGGCACTTTGATAAAAGCCAACGGGTTAAATGCAAAACCTTGGGGGTAAATCACTGTGCCCTGAGCGTCTACTATTTCTCGTTGTAGACGATGATTCGGGCGATGAAAGCGGATTTGATTTTTATCCGCCGCTGGCAACGGCGTTTGTTGTTGTTCCAGCCAACTGTTGCTGTGGTTTTGCATTGCTTTTTGCCAATCCACTTGTGCCGCCTTTTGTTTGATCACCACTAAAGCGTCTCGCTCAGCAATCGGGTAGACGGTGCCTATCACTGAGCTTTTTGCGCTGGCATGGCCACAAAACGCCAGTGCAGCAATCACTGCAAACTTGTTCATTGCCCCACCTTGTTTGATATTTTATGGTTAAAACCATCTTCAATATCGGTTTGGTTTTTGTAGCGCAGTTCATCGTAATAGCTGGATAGGTCAATCTTTGAGAAGTCCAGACTCTGAAAAGCTTCGGCATCAAATCCTTGGCAATTAGGCGCTTCGGCAGTACCAAACGACATGCCCAGCTGCGGCCTGCCCTGCTCGTGGATGAGTCTCGCCAGTTTAGAACTAAAACAGCATTTGACTTCGACCGTTTGAACGCAGTTACCGAACCATTTTTTTGTGCATTTATCGCCTAAATGAACGCAAAACCCGCTGGCGTCCATGATCGCCGTTTCTATATCTTCTGGCGGACAGGCTTTCTCTAGGTAGTTCATGATTAAGCTGATCACTACAGTGACTGCCATGGTTGTCGGGTCAAATGAGGTGGCCATAAAGTCCGATGCTGCCGTGGCGGCTTCGGTTGCTGTTGCCCCCGCCGAATAAGCATTGTAGGCAACGGCTGCGGCTTCATAAGCGGTGGTGATCCCCTGCATATAACTATAGGTATCAACAATGCTGCCCATGCTGTCGTGATAAACTTCACCATCGTCTTTTTCACAACAGTTCTGGTAAGCACTCGATACCCCGGGCAAGCGGCAATCCATCGCCCGTCCGCCAAATATCATCACACTGCCGAGGCACTGTCCCTCTTCGTCATAGTCGCCATCATCAATGAAAATACGGCTGTCAGTGGTATTTTCTTCACTGTTTTCGGCGTAAGTACCGCAGCTATGGGTTGAACAGACAAAGTTGTCGGTGGTGTTGCTGGCATCAAGGTTGATGCATGACAGTTCATCGCCCAACGGGCAGTTAAAGGTTTTTTGTACCTCACATGATTGGGTTTGCTGACAGTTGGCGTTGCAATCATCTTGGCTGTCGCTGAGTGCGCCAGTGATAGCACAGCGATATCGATCACCTTCATCACTTTGCCGTAACTCACAGCTTTGGCTTTGTGAACAACTCGTCGTGCCTGCAATGCAGCGGCTACCATCAAACGGGCAAAAGGATTCGCTGGCTTGAATACAGCTTGTCTGGCCAATAGGGCACGATAAACCCAGCGGATCACTGACATAACCGGTGCCGCTGTTAAAGGCTTTGGTTGCACTGTAGGTTGAGCCTTGATCACATAATCTGGCCTCACCTGCTGTTGTCCATTGACCATCGCCGTTGATATCACTACCACAGATAAAATCGCTGGCCGCTGGCTCCCAGCCAATCGATTGGCCAAGCGCGTTGCAGGCTAATAGCAGAGCAACTAAAGCCCAGCGGGTTATTGACCAACGGGGTGACTGTCGCCACTGGTACATATCATGTCCTTTCCAGATAATCTTAAAATCTGCATGATGCTTGCTGTCTCAGCAAACTCATTCATACATTGGCAGGCTTTCACCAGTGCTTCACCCGGCCCCAGTGGACAACTACCACTGCCGCATTGGTGATAAAAGGTTTCATAACGACTGCTATCCGCTCGGTTAGCAGCGCTATTACCAAGGTTGTTCACTGCGATATCATCAATCAGTCGACGGGTTTTACAGGCTTGAACACATGCTTGGGGTGCTGGTATATCCGGGATAGCCAAGCTCATTGTATGATTGGTCGACGAACCGGTTTCGAGGTTAAATGGCTGATCGGTATAACCTGTGGTACTGGCTGATGATGTCACGGTATCAAGCCGTGTTAAGCCTTTGCTGAAATCCCATTGGTTGACGCCTATGGTGCAAGCGTATTTTCGTTGTTTGACAAACCAGTCACGGGTAACCGACACCGCACAGGCTTCACCGCCAATCATTTCAGTCTGGCTGACTGGCACCAACCCGGTTGAGACAAAATCAATCCAGGTTTTTACCCCATCCACCGATTCGTCTTTGAGTTGGCAATCTTGGTTATTGTCATAAAGCTGGCAAGCATGGTTAATCGTTTCCCCGCTGATCTCACAATGCCCGCTCAAGTCCACGTAGATCCGGGCTTTGGTATATCCCTCGCCTTTGCCCGCAACCAATACTTTGGTGTTGAAATCAATCAACCCCCCGGCCATAAAAGCGTCGGTAAATTCAATGGATAAGTCCTTGTTCCAATTGGTTTTTCGTTCGCAATCACCGCTTGGTGTGATGCCATCCCAATCGTCGGGTCCGGCATACACTTTACGCTGGCCGCTTTCAATATAAAGCCAGTCGTCAAACACCGCTTTGGTCAATACTGCGCGGCGGATTAAGCCGGGTCGTTTGACATTAAACCGGGTCGTGGTTTCAAAGGCTGTACAATCGCCTTGCCAATAATCGTCGCCGTCTTGGCCAATGGTCAATTCAATACAATCACTGCCACAGTAGCTCACCGACCCATGACCACTGACAAATTCAATCACGTCTGTCAGTTGGGTTTCTGCTATCGCCAATTCTCTGGTGATGCGACAAGCTTGTATTGTTAGCCCGTCATTGCCTGCTGCCATTGATGCTGATACCTGGCTAAACACCCGGTCACTTTGCGCCGCTGAAAAAGCCGCTGCCGACAAGGTGTTGCCATTGCTTTTATAGCCAGTTAGCGAGCCATTAAATTCTTGTTGGCAAGAAGCGGGTTCTTGACCATAAAAACGCATGACTGGTCCGTCTGCCTGCACAGCCGAAATGGTGTAATAGGGATTCACTTTTTGAAAAGCGTTGGCAATGCCACTGCCCACGTCTTTGATTATATTGTCGAAGTTCTTGACCACCAAACCGTTACCGCAAGCGTTGTTGACGCAATAGCAGCTTTTTAACACTTCCCCGCGCTGTGCCATTGGCACCGCTGCGCCATCAAGCGACATATCAGCGCCAACATGCCATTCAAAGTGGCGGCAGTTCTCCCACGTGCCAACATCACATTGAATATAACCATTAGCGCAAACCCCGCTGACAGCGGCTTTTGAAAAAAGCGAATCAAGCTGCCCATCCATATCACCGTCCAGCTCGATGTTAAACGACACTTCACCGCTACTGGCTGGCATGGCTAACAATTGCATGAATTGGTTTGATGATTGACAGCCAATGTTGGCGTCAAAACGGGTGCCATCGGCGGTTTTTAGTCGTTCGTCACTCATCAACGGATGCGTGAGGTTTTGCTTCAGACTATCAGCATCGTGATAAAAGCCAGACAATTGACTATTCATCTCGTTGGCTCTGTCCATCATTGCCGAGTCCAATTCATCGTTTGCAGCAACTGTGGCAAACGCCACAATAGACAAGACGATGGTGATTATTGTCTTTATCAAATCTTGACTCCGGATAATGCCGAAATACTTTCTATCGGTGTCATGCCTTGTTCAATCAGCTGATTGAAGCGAAAAACTTCATCACCGGCAGAGGTATTGAGCCAGTAATTCCATGGGTCAACGCACAGCCTAGCCACGCCCTTATACAACGTACTGTCGACCATCATTTCTGAATAGCGCGGTTTGGCATTTCTCACCGAGGTCAATAGGTCAAGCGCGAGGCCATCATAGTTAATGATTTTTTCTCTGGCGGCTTTCTGGTAATCCTTGCCTTCAAGGTAAAATTTAAACGCGGCGTTGTTGACGATCACTTCACCGACTTCACCAAATGACACCGTATCCATAATGCTTTGCAGCACCACGCCAAAGCTGCCACTGTATTTTCGTGCCCGGCGATAACCTTCTTCTATCATGTTTGCTAACCGGGTTAAGTCCTGATGCCCTTGTTTTTTCAGCATCGACGCGGCTTCTTCAAACAAGATAAAACGACGACGCCCCCGATCTGACAAATATAAATCCTGGGTCACCGCATTCATCACCTGCATGACGATCACCGAAAACAGTTCTTTTTGTGATTTCAGCTGCTCCAGCTCAAGTACGACAAATTCATCAGAACTGATGTCAAAATTGGCCGGGCCATTAAAGAAGCGGCCAAATGGGCCACTGGTGGTAAAGTCACGCAGGTTAAATGCCAGTTCTTGCGCTCTGGCTTTGGCAAAGTTTAAATCGGGTATGTCCATGGTTTCATCAAACGCTGGAAAGTGGGCCAAGTAACGTTGCACCGCATCAATGCCATTGATTGTTTCACCTTGCCGATAAGCCCAAAACACCGCCGATTTTATCAGTGTCCATTCAGTTTCATGTAACGCTGCACCCGATGCCGAATAAGCCATTTCAGCAATCACAGTGCTAGCGGCCATCAAGTCTTTTTTCAAATCTTCCTCGTCTCTGGCATTGGTGTGAAAGGGGTTAATCACGACCTTTTCTTTGCCAACGTCAATAAATCGGCCTTTGTAGGCAGTGCAAAGTTTTTGATAGGAATAACCCAAGTCTACCGCTCTGACCAAAGCACCCGAGGCATAATAATCACCGAGAAATTTATTCAGTTTGAATGACTTGCCTGAACCGGACTCAGCGCAGACTAAAAAGTTATGATTGTTTGCCCGTTTGTCGAATACATCCAGCCCGCAAAGTTGACCCTTGCGGCCAAAATACAGCAGCACCGGCAGCGAACCCCCAAAGAAGTCGCCTTGTAGCGGCAAAAACCGGCTGACCGTGCTGATGGGGTATAAAAAATCCCTATCTAGGGTTTTTATGTTGTTTTTGACGTTGTAAAGACCAAAAGGCAATGCGGCGATCAGCATGGCCTTTTGCAAAATGGACTCTTCTTGCATTTGAAAGTCTTGGCCTTGCCAAATCCGCATCGCCCGGCTGGTTGATGCCCGCAACGCTTCTTTGTCGTCAGCAAATACCCATAGCATCGGGATCACCCTGACATACCTTTCTGTTTCGGCTTTATCCATTGCCCAAACAAACTCTTCAACTCGCTTGCCAATTTCACGGGCAAATGAACCGGTAGCGCGTTGTCCCATGGTGAGTGACGCTTTGTTGCCTAGCTCAAATTTAACCTCATCAAATATCACGCTGACTGACCAGATAAACGGCGTTAACAGCTGATTACTGTCATCCGACTGGCCCATGATGCCACCGGCTAACGTGTTGGTGATCAGCGGATCAATATCACCTCGGGTATTTTTCGGGGTGATGCAACGGGCAAACTTTTTGCCAATGCGAACATATCGCTCATTATCATTAAATTCAATCTCGGTTTGCGCGTCGATCACCTGCTTTCTCAGTGGCACACTTTTATCAAGCTGTACTTGATGAGGTTGGTTTTCTTCACCATTAAAAAAGGTTCTCAACCACAGCAACAAACTTTCCCCGTTAACTCTACTTGGGGCTAGGTTTGCACCTTTTAATGTTTCTTCGACAATAGACAGGGTATCTTCGGCAAAGTCAGCCACACTTTTTAAGCTGACAAACAGCCTGAAATTGCGGATAGGGATGTTATGAACCTGCTTAACGCCGTTGGTGCCTGCTAAAAGAAACTTGGCATATTCACCGATGGTTTTTTGCACCAGCCCGTCTTGGCGAGTTTTGTTAGCGGTATAAGCGTCAATGATATGTTTAACGTCATTGTCAGCCATAAAGATAAATTGCATCACGGTGTCTTTAGGAAACACCGAACCCAAAATGGCTTGAATTTGTTTGATCTCACGCATTGAAGCGAAGGACAGCGGGCAACACTCCCAGAGGTAACCAATACTGTTATCCATATTCAGAAAGTTTTTCTGTTGATCCGAGTAATACAACCACGGCAAAAAATCAGACAGACTATCTCTTGCAGATAAACCGGCCACTTCAGATTTCATCACATTGCCGCTACTACCGCTGAGCAAGTCTTTTAATAGCGTTAACACGGCAGCGCCTTATTCATTGGATTTCTGGGTGGCGGCGTCATCGGCATTTTTGACAAAGTGCTCAAGTAAGCGGGGTTTTTGGCTCAGGTATTGTCCTAAGACAAAATCAGGCTCTCGGACGATGGTATAGGCATAACGTTCCATCCACAGGGTTTTGATCTCACCTGTTTTACTGGGGTACGGCAAAATCAGTGTTCGAATGGTTTTGGCTTGTTTGACCATCGGGGTGATGGGTTTATCTACCATTGAGGAGATTTCAGCGTAATAGCGATCAACATATTGACCATAAGCATTTTGCGCCGGTGCCAGTGTTTGCTTGTTCGGCTCCAGCTGGGTTTGGGCGTATGTCACCCCAGTGACGGCTTGTTTGTAAGCTTTATTCATATCGGCACACTTACCTGTGCCATCTTTTGGCCGACAGCCAAATTCATCATCGTAGGGCATCAATGCACTACAACCAGACAGTAGCAACGACACCCAAAACAACGGCAATACACGTTTGTTCATTAAAATATATCCCGTTGCCTGATCATCAACTCAACCCCTTTTTGTAAGACCACACTGCAATTTCTCGCCGCTTCAACTTCAGCCACTGGCATGGTTTGTCTGGCCAGTTCAAGAAATAACTTTTTAATATCGGTGCTGGCGTCTTTTAGCCCTTGGCCCAGCGCACTTTGGCCAACTTTACCCGCATCAAAGGTTTGTACTTGCCCGGCTCCGGTAATACTGTTTTGCAAACCGCTGTTTGATACGCCTTCACCAAAACCGCCCGCTAAACCCGCGACAAATGAACGTGAAATATGCTGGCCCATCTTGCTGACAATTTTGGCGTCTAGTCCTTTTTGGCCATCATTGTCCACCACGTAACCTAACACCTCTTGATCAATCACCGCGCTACCATCAGGTGATAAACAGGTTAGGTTGACCACTTGCCCTTCAACCCGCTCTTTGGCCAGTGAACCATGCATGTTGGCGATGACAAAACAGCCGGTCAGTTGCGCTCGGATATCGTTGGGTAATACTGCCGGTGCCTGAACGCGAATAAGCAAAGGCTCCGGATCACTCATCGCCCCCGCCGAGGTGTAGGCTTCAATACCGTGCAGTAGTTGGGCTTGCATAAATCCAGGGGCTAAATAGAACCCCTTTTGCTTTTTTGTCTCATTGACCTGCTTGTGCGTCTCACCAATGCTATGCCCCACCCCACCGATAATCTCTTCTGGTGGCGCTGGTACGCTATTGATTTCATTAGGTAGGTTTTGATAGCCCGGCGGCGGGTGATACGTTGACGGCGGGTAATTAGGTGAAGGCGGGTAACTATTACCTTGTTGTTCTGCCTGCTGTTCTGCCTGCCCGTTTGAAGCCGAAACCGCTGAATCATCGGCTTTAAGTCGACTGAGTTCTTGTTGAATAGCGGGTAAGACTTGTTCTAAAATCGCCACTCGTTTGCTTTGCTCGTCAATCAGGGTATTTTGTTCCTTCAAATCTGTTTTGACTTTTTGCTGAATATCGTCCTTGAATAAATCGCCGCCAAGGTTGAGTTTCTTTTTGACCACCTCAACCTCACTCGTTGAGCGCTTTTCAGCTTCACCACTGAGATAATAAGACAGTATGACCAGTGACAAAACGGCACCACCCACAGCAAATTTGACCATTTTCTGTCGTTGGGTTGACGTCAAGTCTTGCCACTTTTGTTGCAATGATTGTTTTAGCGCTGACATTTTACTCACTAGTTAACCGCCCGTTCAACGATAAATACCCGTGCCATTTGCCCGGGACCGACAGATAAGGGGCTTACAGTGACCTGTAATATCGAGCTTGATAGCGCCTTTTTCACAAACCGTCTTTCATCAAGGTATTGTTCTCGATAGGATTTGAGCAAGTATTCTTTGAGCCTTAAACCCATGCCATCCACCTTGATGGTTCTCACCAGTGCAATATCGGCATCTTTAATTAATGTCCGTTGCCATGCCAGTGCGTCAACCTTGTTTACCCTAAATTGCGCGGGTAAATCATCAGTCAACGCACTGACCGCCAAAAAAATGCCTTGGCGCTCCTGCGGCATATCTCCCATCAACGCAATATTGGCTTTAACTTGCTTGTGCTGGTCATCACCCAAATAGATCACCTGCGCCGGCAGTGCTTCTGGTGTACCCAGTAAAGTGTAAGTCTGGCCATCACAGATAAAATGGAATTCAGCGCGTTTGGTGACGTAGGTCATTACCTCACCTTTTTTAAGTATGGGAAATTTAACGAAGCCGTTTTTGCCTGCCAAAGGCACTTCAATTATTTTGTCGTTGGAGAAGAAAACATCGTTCATCATGCCATTGACGCAAACCACCCGGTTGGTATCAGTATTGGATAGACTCACTGGCGTCACCACTTCTGGCTTGACCGTTTGCGCCCGAACCGGGGTTAAAACCAATAGGGTTAAAACCAATAAGGCGATGACTGCCATGACTGCCAAACCTGCATTAATCTTCATGATGCTCGCCATTTTGCGGTATTTCTTTGATGTCCAATATCCACAAACGCCCAGCCTCAATTTTAAACACGAATTCATAAACCAGACGGTCCTTACGGGTCACGGTATCACCGACCAATCGTTTTTTGGTCACATTGACCAGCAAACGTTCGCCCTTAACCGCTATCGCGTTATCACCATCAATTTGCACCACATAGGAGATATTGGGATAGCGTTCAATCTCTTTGCTGAGGGTGGCAAAATGTGTCTGAAAACTACCATAAACGCTGGGGTGGATCATCATCAGCACTTCCTGGAGCTGATCACCACCCGTCGCCGCATTCATGTTACCCACCAAAAAGGTTAAATGCCTTGCCATCCGATACAGATAGCGATCACCGGCTTTGCCGTTACTCAGTTCAACCTTGAACGATTCATCTGGCGGCATAATAATCACTGTTCTGGCATTCAATGCCCTTTGCAACATGATGGAGTTAAACGCCGACCAAACCACCATGGCAATTAACACCATTCTCAATAGCTTGTTTTCACCGACAATATTGGCGCTTTCTTGCAGGTATAAACCCAAACGGGTCCTGTCGACTATGGGTTCAGCGTCCTGCTTATTATCATCTGTCACCGCCTACTCCCAAAACTTATCGGCCATGGGTAACGGGTAACCATGCAGTTGAGCAAAACCAGCTTTATATATCAAGTGTTGAAAGTAGCCCCGAGGTTGCTTGCGTTTATACGGAATGAACACCGCTGGACCGACAATTAAAATCAGCCACATCAGCCCACCAAACGTCATCGCCGCAAGATAGAAGCCCACCAGAGCAGTCACTTCATGAACATCAAACCATAGGATTTGTAATGGCTTATGGAGATATTTTGGCATCCGCGCTTTCATCTTAAACCAGCGCACCCAATGTAGTTGTGACCGTATCAGCTTTAATAATCATGGTTGATGCTAATATGCCGGCGGTGGCTATTTTCCAATCGGTGCTGAATTTTGTTGCCGAGTAAGCCACACCAAAAACCCCCACCAACAAAACCAGGTGCCCCTTTAACAATGTCATTGACTGCCACATCATATAAATCATAAGCAAAAGAACCCGCAGCCGGTGCGGTAATGGCACTCACACCAAATGACATCAACAAGCCCAGCAGCAAACCCATTGAGCAAAGTGTTGTAACCTGCCCACGGGTCATCAAAGCCTTTTGTCGCGTCCACGCCAAAATCGCCTGACTCAATAAATCTTGCACAATCGTTTTCCCGCCTTAATTAAATTTTAATGGCTTGTTTGACACTGGATTTAAATCCCAGTATCAGTTGGCCATTGAGAATAAATGATGGTGTACCGCGAACCCCCGCCGTACGACTCGCCCTTGAATGCGCCTGATGTATCCTTTCCCCTTCGTCGCAGTGTAAATATGTTGTTGGTTTGATACCCAAATAGATGCTTGCCATTGCGGCTGCTCGATCCGGTGAGCAGAGGATATGAACCACTTTTTGTTTCGCATCCGCTGAACCCCGAGTATCAAAAAATACCATTCTTTTAACAGGCTTAGCTTTTTCTTCATCAGTGACAAACCGATCATAGCCTTTGCAATAACTGCAGTTTGGATCGGTAAACTCGATAATTGTCTGTTTGGCATCGTCTGGCCCAATCACCCACGGCCATATCCAGCGGTAAAGCGGCTTGGGCTTGTTTGAGACCACCTGCCAATG